>NZ_JBIATU010000006.1:0-520762 GCF_042892035.1 Nonomuraea sp. NPDC001831
TTCCCCGGCTGGCTACGCCAACGCATCGAAGCAATCATCTGGACGTTGAAGAACCAGCTCGGCCTCGAACGCCACAATGCCCGCACCACCGACGGCCTTTGGGCGCGGGTCAGCCAACGCGTCCTCGCCCTCAACGCCGCGATCTGGCACAACTGGAACACCGGCGCCCCCGTGAAACGATCACTGACCGCCTACGACCATTGACCCAAATTCACATCAGCGATCTAGGCGGGTTGGTAACAGATGTCAAAACTTGTAACTCGTTACCTCGGTGATCGGCGGCGGGACGGGAGGTCGGGGCCGCCCTTGTGCAGCCGGGCGTTGATCTGGCCGGCCTCCTCCGCCGTGATCACGCCGTGCGGCAGGTCCACGCCCAGCGCCGTGGCCAGCTCACGCTGGCGGATGTCCACCAGGCTCTCCACCAGGGCCGCGTACGCGTGCGCGTGGCGCCGGGCGGCCGCCCAGCCGGCGGTCACCAGGCCCGCCGCGACCACGGCGCCCGGCCACCAGGCGCAGCCGAGGAGCGCGTACAGCAGGCCCCAGCTCACGGTGAGCGCTGCGGTGTCGAGCGCCGCACGGGCCTCCCGTACGGGCACCCGCTGGTGTTCCTCCAGCAGCGACCACAACCGGGGCCACACCAGGGAGACCCGCAGCCCGTGGTACTCGGCCCGCACCCGCTCCTCCAGCAGCGCGAGCCGCCGCCCCGGCCAGGTCAGCCTGCGCCCGCGCCGCTCCAGCAGCCACAACCGCTCCACCGCGCCCACCGCCAGCCGGGCCAGCCCCGCCGCCCCGGCGGCGGCCAGCACCGCGACGACCCCCACGGTCACCAGCGCCACCGGGTCGAGGCCGGCCCGGGTCAGGTCGGCGCGGGTGCGCCGGACGAGCAGGCCCAGGTCGAGGGCGTCGGAATGGCCGAGCGTGAGCGCGCACCAGGCCGCCGCCGCGAAGCACAGGCCGAGCGGCCAGGCCGGGGACAACCAGCGTTCGGTGGCCTTCTTGCCCACCTCGGCGAGCAATCCGTCGAGCACCGCGGTCACGACTCCGTGAAGCGCATGGGCCGCCGCCGCAGGTCGCAGACGGGGGGCCGGTTCGCGGCGTCGCGGCCCGATCGGCGGGGGCACCAGCCGTCGGGGCAGACGTACACGCCGCGCAGCTCTGGCCCGGCCGCGCCGAACAGCAGGTACGGCTGCGCGTCTCCGCGCGCCTCGTCGGCGTCGGCCGGGGCGGGGTCGAGCAGCGCCAGCACGTCGCGGGCCGTGCCGCCCTCGTCGAGCACGGTCAGCGCGTCGGCCAGGGCCGCCGTCCAGCCGCCGGCGGCGGCGTCGCGCCGCAGGGCGGGAAGTTCGGCGCAGAGGTACGCCCGCGCCTCGTCCTCGGTCATGCCCACATCGTCCACGACGGACGGCACTCTCCGGTATCCCTCGATTCCGCCGGCCGCTCTGAGGGGACATGGGACCCGACCCGGCCGAGCTGCTGGCCCGCTTCGAACGCGAGGACGACCTCGAAGCCCTCGACCAGGCGGTCGACCTGTACGCCCGGGAGGGCGGCACGCCGTACGGCAGGGCGCTGCTGATGCGCCACGGCCGCACCGGCGCGCGGGACGACCTGGACCGGGCCGTCGCCGCCTGCCTGACCGCCCTGGAGGATCCCCCCGCGGACCTGCGGGAACGACTCGCGGCCCTGATCGCCGCGGCCGACGCGCTGGTCGCGAAGTGGGACCTCACCGCCGCCCCGGCCGACGTGGACGCCGCGATCGTCCGGTACCGGCAGGCGGTCGAGCTCGTCCCCGGCTCGGCGGCGGCGCTGTCGAAGCTGGGACTGGCCATCGCCAGACGCCGCATGATGGGCGGGGGAGGGCCCGGCGACCTCGCCGACGCGCTGGAGCTGTGCCGCCGGGCGATCGCCCTGGGCCGTCCCGACGACGACTCCGACCTGGACCGCGCGGCGGACCTGAACAGGCTGTCGGTGGTGCTGAGCGTGCGGGCGACGGAGGCCGGTGACCCCGAGCTGGCCCGGACGGCGATCGAGACCATGGACGCCGCGATCGCGCTCCTGCCTGCGACAGGGCTGCACCGCCGGCGGTACGAGATCGGCCGGTTGACGATCCTCGGCAACCGCTTCGCCCTGCTGGAACGCCCGGAGGACCTCGACGAGCTGCTCACCGGCTGGGCCGCCCTGGCGGACAGCCTGCCCGCCGACCTGCCCGCCCGCCGCTTCGCCGTGCTCCAGCACGGCCTGATGCTGTACGCCCGGTTCGGCGTGACCCGGCTGCCCGCCGACCGGGACGACGCGATCACCGTCCTGCGCCGGGCCCTCGGCGACCCGCGCCCGGGGCTGTCCGCGCTCGACCGGTTCGCCGACCAGGTGCTGCGCAACCTGCTGTGGAACCGCATCGGCCAGGGCGCCCGCCTGGAGGATGTCGACGACCTCGCCGCCCGCGTCCGCGCCCTCCTGCACGACCGGCCCGGCGACCAGGAACTGCGTGAGGAGTTGCAGGCCACGGGCACCGCCCGCTTCTCCGTCACCGGCGACCAGGCCGACCTGGGCACGGGCGAGGACCTGCAGGACGAGGTGAGCCGGGCCACGGCCAGGGTGATGAGGGCGATCACCGCCGATCCGGAGGAGCTGGAGGCGGCCATCGCCCAGGCCGACCGGGCCCTGACCGCGCCCGGCCACGACGAGGACCGGCTCCACCTGCTGCGCTTCACCCTCACCGGAGCCCTGTACGCCCGCTACGCGGCGCGCGGCGACCGCCGGGACCTCGACCGCTCCGCGGACATGCTCGCCGACCTGGCCCGGACCGGCCTTCCGGTCACCGCCCACGTGAAGGTGCAGCTCGCTCTCGTCCGGTGCGCCGTCCACGACCTGACCGGCGAGCGGGCCGTCCTCGACGACGCGCTCGCCCTCGTCGCGGAGGCGGACGCGCTCATCCCGCCCGGCCACGACGACCGCAGGCTCGTCGAGCACGTCAGGGGCATGACGATGTCGCGCCTGCACCGCCAGGACGGCGATCCGGCCCACCTGAAGGCGGCCGTGGACGCCTACCGCGCGGCGCTCGACGCGACACCCGCGAACCACCCGTACCGCAGCGTGTTCGAGTCGGAGCTCAGCATCGTGCTGCAGGACGGCGCCGCCCACTCCGCCGGCGCAGGGGCCGGCGCCGCCCTCGACCTGGCCCGGCGGGCCGCACGGTCGGCGCCGCCCGGCGAGCGGCGCTTCAACGCCCGACTGGCGCTGGGCCGGGCCCTGGCCCAGAACTCCCGGCTGGCCGCCGACCCCGGCACGCTCGACGAGGCGATCTCCGCCCTGCGCCAGGCCCTGCCCGAGCTGCCGGACGGGCACCCCAACCGCGCCTACGCCCTGACCGCGCTGTCGCAGGCCCTCACGGCGCGCGCCGAGTCGACCGGGTCCGCGGCCGCCCTGGACGCGGCGATCGCGGCGGGCGAGGAGGCGCTGCGGCTGCCGGTGGGCGGATCCGTCCGGGCGAACGCCATGCTCAGCCTGGCCGAGGCGCGGCGCATCCGCGGCCAGCGCACCGGCGACCGCGCCGACGTCGAGTCGGCCGCGCTGATCCTCACGCAGGCGCTCGGCGAGCTGCCCGAGGGCCACCCGCAACGGCCGCCCTGCCAGACCCAGCTGGCCATCGTGCTGTCGCAGCGGTACACGATGCTCGGCGAGGTGGCCGATCTGGACAGGTCCGTCGATCTCGCCCGTTCCGCGGTGGCCGCGCTGCCGCCGCGCTCGCCGCTCATGGGCCCCGCGCTCCAGGCGCTCAGCGGCGGCCTGTGGAAGCGGGCCGACCACCGCGGCGACATGGCCGACCTCGACGAGGCGGCCGAGACGATTGAAGGGGCCCTGGCCGCTCCCACCGCCGACCTGACGCAACGGGCGCCGATGTTGTACCACAAGGCGGGCGTGCTGCGCCGCCGCGCCGACGTGCGCGGCCGGCCCGGCGACCTCGACGAGGCGATCGCGGCCGGCCGCGAGGCCCTGGCGATGCTCCCGCCCGGCCACGCCTACCGGCCCGTCCTGGCCAAGGGCCTGTCGCTGCTGTACGTCAGCCGCTACGACGACGACCCCGGCGACCTGGCGGAGATCGTCCGCCTGGGCCGGGAAGGGCTGGCCGCCACGCCCAGGGACGACCCGTCGTGGGCCGGTCAGCAGCACGTGGTGGGCCACGGCCGGCTGCTGACCTTCTGGCGTACGGGCCGGCTGCGCGACCTGCGCGCCGCGATCGGGCACCTGGAGGCGTCGGTGGAGGCGACCCCGCCCGACGATCCCCTGCTGGCCGCCCGCGCCTCCCAGCTCGGCCTGGCCCTGAACGAGAGGTACGAGCGCCGCCACCGCCGCCGCGACCGCGACCGCGCCATGGCCGCCTTCCGCCTCTCGGCCGGCGTCACCTCGGAGGACTCCCTGGCCCGGCTGGAGAACACCCGCCTCTACGCCGGGTACAACCTGCACCACGGCCACCCGGTCGAGGCCCTGGAGCAGTACCGGGTGTGCGTGCAGGAGCTGCTGCCGCTCGCGGCCTGGCGCGGGCTCGACCGGGGCTCGCAGGAGTACCAGCTCAGGCAGGCGGCGGGGCTGGCCACCGAGGCGGCCGCCGCGGCGCTGGTCGCGGCGTCGCCGAGGGCCGCCGTCCAGCTGCTCGAGCAGGGGCGCAGCGTGTTGTGGGCCCAGCTGCTCCAGACCAGGAGCGACCGGAGCGAGCTGCGCGCCCGTCATCCCGGGCTCGCCGCCGAGTTCGACGAGGTGAGCGCCGTCCTGGACAGGCCGTCGGCCGGCGGGTCGCTGCAACCGGATGAGCTCGGCTCGATCGGACGTCCTGACCGGCGGTTCGAAGCCGACCTGCGGCGCCGGGCGACGGCCCGCTTCACCGAGCTGTGCGACCGGATCAGGGAGCTGCCGGGCTTCGCGTCGTTCCTGCGGCCCCCTGACTTCGCGGCCCTGCGCGCGGCCGCCGACCGCGGGCCCGTCGTCCTGGTCAACGTGGACCGGCGGCGCTGCGACGCGTTGCTGCTCACGCCGGGCGCGTTGCGGGTGCTGCCGCTGCCGCGCCTGGGCCGCGAGGAGGCCGCCGGGCGGGCCCGGGAGTTCCGCCGCACGCTCGCAGCGGCGCACGGCGGCATGGCGGCGCGCATCTCCGCCGCCCAGACCGTGCTGACCACGCTGGAATGGTTGTGGGACGCCGTCACCGGCCCGGTGCTGCACGAGCTCGGCCTGCCCGCGGCGGCGGACGGCGATCCGCCCCGGCTGTGGTGGTGCCCCACCGGGCCGCTGGCGGGCCTGCCGTTGCACGCCGCCGGACGGCACCGGGACGGCGGCCCGTGGGCGGGCGACCACGTCGTGTCCTCCTACACCCCCACCTTGCAGGCCCTGCTGCGCGCCAGGGCCACGCCGCCGGCGCCGCCCTCCGCGCCGGTCCTGGTGGCCGCGCTGGCCGCCACCTCGCGCCCGGACCGGCAGTACGCGAACCTGCCCCAGGTCCCGGCCGAGGTACGGGCCATCCGCGACGCGCTGGGCGCGCGGGCGGTCGTCATGGAGGACTCGGCCGCCACCCGGCGCGCGGTGCTCGAGGCCATCCCCGCCTACCGGCGGGTCCACTTCGCCTGTCACGGCGACCAGGACGACGCCGCCCCCTCGGCCAGCCGTCTGGCGCTGCACGACGCCGACCTGACCGTGCTCGACCTGACCACGGTCGGCGTGGACGGCGGCGACCTGGCCTTCCTGTCGGCCTGCGAGACCGCGCAGGGCGACGCCGCGCTCACCGACGAGGCCATCCACCTGGCCGCGGCGTTCCAGCTCGCGGGCTACCGCAACGTGATCGGCACCCTGTGGTCGATGTACGACGCCTCGGCCGCCGAGGTGGCCGCGGACGTGTACGCCGTCCTCGCCGCCGGCGACGCCGAGCCCGCGGTGGCGCTGCATCGGGCCGTCACCCGGCTGCGCGGCACCGCCCGCTTCGGCAGCCCGATGTTCTGGGCGCCGTACGTGCACCTCGGCGTGTGACCCGCGAGCCGCGGCCGGTCAGCGTGGGCAGTCGGAGGGCATCCTGAACAAGCCGAACTCCAGGCGCAGCGTGTCGTCGGCGGGCAGGGCGATCGCCCGCGCCGACGGGTCGGACATGTAGCAGGCGGGCAGGAGGAAGTACCGCTGGTTGGAGTTGATCAGCAGGCGCAGGCCGGTGTAGCGGAAGCGGTACATCGCGCCGGGGTCGGGCAGGGCGGTCTCGGTGATGCCCGGTCCCTCCAGGTTCAGGCGCCGGGCGGCGTAGACCACCGTGCTCGGCAGCCTGCGCATGCCGGCCAGCGTCCGGTTGGCCTCCCGCTCTCCGCGGGACTGCGCGAAGAGGGTGATCGCCCACAGCAGCAGGAACAGCAGGAGCGCCATGCAGAGCGTGCGCCGGACGAGCTGATCGGTGGTGGAGGGCGTGCGGCGCGGGTCGAGCCGTTGCCGCAGGGAGGAGCCGTAGACCAGCAGGAAGACGCCGAGGCCCAGGCAGAGGGGCATGGCGTAGGCCGGCAGCGGCCGCCATCCGGCCACCCCCGCGTAGGGCGGCAACGACCTCCATTCGCCGAGGCTGGCGTAGGGCGGCATCAGTCTCCATCCGGCCAGGCTCCCGATGCCCAGCGCGGCGCCGGCCGCCCCGAGGACGGCCATGACCCTGACCGCCCACTTGGCGAAGGCGGGATGCCGCTCGGCGGACCGGGTCAGCCACGCGTGCGCCGGGGGCGCGACCAGGGCCGCCACCAGCACGAGGATCAGCGGCTCTGCCGCCAGCGTGACGCTGCGCAGCGCGTAGTCCTGTAGGGACAGGCCCAGCATGCTCGGGTCCACGCCGAGGCGGGCGTACATGGTGTTGGTGCGGACCGCCCCGAAGTACACCATGATGGCGGCGATGAAGGTGGTCGGCGTCACGACGTGGGCGAGGATCCGCCACAGGCGGGACACGTCCTGGCCGGTGCCGCCGTCGTCGTCCGGGGGTTCGGCGGCGGGTGGCGGGGCGGTCACGACGGGGCCGGCGCCGGGCCGGTGTCCTCCGGCGGCGGCTCGGGATTGCCGCCGGGCGGCCCGGTCTCGCCGCCGGTGTCCGGAGGCTCGCCGGGCGGCTCGGTGCCGGGGGCTTCGGAGGGCGGCTCGCCCGGCGAAGGCCCGGCGGGCTCCGACGGCCCGGACGAGGACTCGGACGAGGTGCCGGACGAGGGCTGGGAGGAAGGCTGCGAGGATCCTGGCGAGGCGGTGATCGTCGCGCACTCCGGAAGGGTCTGCGTGCCGGACACCACCGCGCACGCGTTCCTGAGGTACTTGTCCGGGACCTGGCCGCCCTCCCGCTCGATGCGGGCGATGATCTGCCGGACCCTGTCACTGTCGCCCAGCGCGGCGGCGCTCTCCAGTTCCGCCTGGTCGACCATGGCGAACAGCTGCGTGCGCATCTGCTGGGGGACGGACTCGCGGAGACTGTTCGCGGTGTGGGCCTGCTTGATCGACTCGTCCCATTTCCCGCTGTTCGCCTTGATCACCGCGCCGCAGGCGTTGGCCACCGCCTTCTCGCTGTCGGAGCTGCCGGGGTCGGCGGCCACCTGGTCGATCTTCTGCGCCGCCGGTCCGGCGAAGTCCCGGTTGTTGAGGACCTGCTGGCAGTCCACTCCCACCTGCGCGGTGGGGTCGGGCAGGTCGCCGGCGTCGTCGGGGACGATCGGGGCGTCCGGCGTGATGACGGGCCGGGCCTGCTGGGGCGCGCCGGGCCCGGCCTCGCCCGCCCCGGAGCCGTCCTGACCGCCGTCACCGCCGCCGCAACCGCCGGTCAGCGCCACGGCGATGAGCAGCGTCACCACCGCCCGCCAGGACATTCCCACCGTTCCCCCGGATGCTCCACGACTCATCGGAAACAGGTCATACCGCTTGCAGTGGGACGCCACTCTCGGACGACCCGAAGCTGGGGAATCCTTTGTTCCCGCGGGGGGCGGAAGGCGGCCGGGCCGGTGGGGCCGGCCCGGCCGGGTGCGTCAGGAGGGCGGCACCGCGCCGTTCTTGGAGACGGGCACGGCGAGCTGCGCGGCGCCGGTGAGCCTCAGCTCCTCGGCGGGCAGGTTCGCCAGCACCGGGTTCAGGTGCTTCAGCGTCAGCCCCACGATGGGGGTCGCCGGGCTGACGACGTCGAACTTCTCCAGGTCGACCCAGCGGACCAGGGCGAACACGTCCGCCGGGATCTGGTCGCCGCTCTTCTGCACCGGGACGCAGAGCTGGCGGGCGGCGGCCACCTGCACGGTCCTGGGCGGGATCTGGTTGACCAGGACGGGGTTGAGCTGGGTGAGGTTCAGCGCCTTGTTCATCGACGGGTTCGGCGTGTGCGCGTAGCACAGCAGGTCGATGTGCGAGATGACGTTCAGCACGTCCGGCGGCGGGACGACGCCGTTCTTGCTGACCGGCACGCACAGCTGCTGGGGCGAGCTCAGCGTGACGCTGAGGCCGGGCAGGCCCTGCAGGACGGGGTTGAGGTGGCGCAGTGACAGGGGCAGGTTGATCTGCGGGCCGCTCACCCGGTAGCAGGACAGGTCGACGAACCTGACGAAGTCGAGCGCGGGAGACGGCGGGATGACGTTGTTCTTGGCCACCGGCACGCAGAGCTGCTCACGCGGGCCGAGCGTGACCTGCACGGGCGCCTGGTTGGCGAGCACCGGGTTGATGTGCTTCAGCGTCAGCGCGACGGCCGGCGGCTGGTACGTCGTGGTCTTGAAGCAGTCGAGGTCGAGGTTCGACACGAACTCCTTGGCCGTCGGCAGCGCCAGGGCCCCGGCGGGGGTCGCGACGAGGAAGGCGGCGGCGAACACGGCCAGACCGGCGGCTAAGAGACGTCTTACCGCGGTCGTGGCGTGACGATGGGGGGCAGGTCTTCCGTTCATCCATCCTCCTGGGCGGTGATGTGCCTTGACTGTGCGCCCGCGCGACCTGCCCGACAAGGTGGCTGGCCGCTGTTTGACAGACCCCTGTCAGCAGGCCCCCGCGTCAACGCCGCGACGCCGTCAGGCGCGCTCGGCCCAGCCGGACTCCAGGAGGTCGAAGACGGCGTCGAGGGCGGCGCGCGGGTCGGGCTCGGCGCCGGCCAGCTCGGGGATCTCCAGCACGTAGCGGGCCAGCGCGCGCACGGTCATGTCGGCGGGATCGCGCCCGGTCTCGGCCGCGATCGCCTCGGCCAGCGGGCCCTCAGCGGCGATCCAGAGCCGGCGCGAGTACTCCCGCAGGGCGGGCGTGCCCACGATCAGGTCGCGTTTGCGCCGCTGCTCGGGCGGCAGGTCGCCGGCGAACGGCCCCCGCTCGGCCAGGCAGCGCCGCAGGGCCGCCAGCACGCTCTGCCCGGCGGGCCGCTCGCGGACGGCGGCGGCCAGCCAGACGTGCCGGTCGTCGCCGTCGTCGAAGATCAGCGCGTCCTTGCCGTCGGGCACGTGCGCGAACAGGGTGGCGATGGAGACGTCGGCCTCGTCGGCGACCCGGGCGACGGTGACGCCGTCGTAGCCGTGCTCGGCGAACAGCCGCACCGCGGCCTCGGCCAGGGCCTTGCGGGTCTGCGCCTTCTTGCGTTCGCGGCGTCCTGTCGTCATGCTCTCATCGTAGCAAAAACTAGAATGATTCTGAATTCATAGCGACTACAGAAATGAGCGCCCCGTGTCCACCTCCTCCGCGCCTTGGGACGTCCGGCGCCTGCCGTCCGCACAGGGCAGGCACTTCCTGGTCACCGGCGGCAACGCCGGCATCGGCTACTTCGTGGCCGAGCAGCTCGCCGGCACCGGCGCCACCGTGATCCTGGGCAGCCGCGACCCCGCCAGGGCGGAGACCGCCGCGCTCTCCATCCGCGGCCGGGTCCCGGGCGCGCGGGTCCGGCAGGTGCCGCTCGACCTGGCCGACCTCGCCTCGGTCGAGGCCGTCGTCGCGGCGTTGCGGCTGCCGAGCCTGGACGCCGTCGTGTGCAACGCCGGCGTGCTGCTCGACCACCCGCCGCGGCGCGAGACGAAGGACGGCCACGAGCTGATGTTCGCCACCAACCATCTCGGCCACTTCGCGCTGGTCGCGCACCTGGCGCCGCTGCTGGCCGCCGCCCCCGCCGCCCGCGTCGTGACCACCGGCAGCCTGACCGCCAGGTCCGAGACCCTGGACCTGGACGACCTGCAGAGCCTCGGCGACGTCCGGCCCAAACGGGTGTACGCGCGCTCGAAGCTGGCGCAGATGCTCTTCGGCTTCGAGCTGGACCGCCGCCTGCGCGCCGCGGGCGCCACCACGGCGAGCGTGGTCACCCACCCCGGCGGCGCGCTCGACTCCCTGACGCCCTCGCGGCCGGTCCGGCCACGCACCGCCGGCGAGCGGCTGCGCGGCCTGCCCGCCGGGCTGCTGCTGCAGGGCAAGGAGGCCGCGGCGTGGCCGGCGGTGCGGGCCGTGCTGGATCCGTCCGTACGCGGCGGGGAGCTGTGGGGGCCCAGGGTGCTGGGGATGCGCGGCCTGCCGGCGCGCGAACCGGTGCGCGGGCACCTGGCCGACCCCGAGCTCGCCGCCCGGCTGTGGGCCGCGAGCGCCGAGCTGACCGGGCTCGATCCCTTCGCGCCCGGCCGCACGCCTTCCGGGTGACCGGCGGGCCGTGGTGCTACGCTTCGACGATCGTGCCCGGGTGAGGGCTCAACGACGGCTCAACCCAGGCTCAACGCCCCGATCGTCATGCTCAGGGCAGTCCCACCCGTTCAAGGGGAAGGGCGTCCGGAGGAGATGCGATGACGGGCATCATGGACAAGGCCAGGCCGGCTCTGACCGGTGAGCTGGAGAGCCTGTGCGGCCGGTGGTCCGAGCGCACGGGGATCGCCGTGGAGATCTGGGCGCTGCCCGCCGGTCCTGTGGCGGCGGCGTGGCGGCGGGCCGTGCTGGCGGTCGCGGAAGAGGCGCTGGCCAACGTCGAGGCCCACAGCGGCGCGAGCACCGCCTCGCTCGCCGTCACGGCCGGGCCCCAGGGGCTGCGGCTGACGATCAGCGACAACGGCCGCGGCTTCGCCGCCACGGCTGCGGGCGGCGGCGTCGGCCGGATGCGCGAGGCGTTCGCCGAGCTGGGCGGGCGCCTGTCGGTGCGCGGCGTGCCCGGCGAGGGCACGACCGTCAGCGGCACCGTCCCGGTCTAGGCGCGCTCGCCGGGCTGGACGAACTCGGGCTGGTCGAGGACGCGCAGCCAGCTCCCGTCGGGCTGACGCCGCACGACCTGGGCGCGGGCGCCCGAGCCGTCCTTGGGCGGGGTCGAGGTGAGGGCGAGGTCGCCGCTGACCAGCGTCGGCAGTGGCTGCTCCGGCTCGAAGTGCGGGCGGCCGGCCAGCACCTTCTCCCACAGCTCCTGGATGGCGGCCCGTCCGACGGTGCGGCTGCCGGGCGGGTAGGCCAGCACGGCGTCCTCCTCGTAGAGCGCGGCGACGCCGGCCGCGTCGCCGGCGTTGGAGCGCTCGACGAACAGGCGGGTGATGTCCTCGGGCCGCATGGCCTTCTCGTATGTGGTCATGGTGCCAGCCTGCCGACTGCCGCGCCAGAAGTCCAACAGATGGTTCTTATGTCCTCTACAATCTGAGGTTATGGAACTGAGGCAGCTGGAGTACTTCGTCGCGGTGGCCGAGGAGCGCAGTTTCACCCGTGCGGCCGAGCGGGTGCACATCAGCCAGTCGGGGGTCAGCGCCCAGATCCGGCAGCTCGAACGCGAGCTCGGCGCCGAGCTGTTCGACCGGTCGGCCCGGGTGGCCACACTCACCGTCGCGGGCAAGGCGGCGCTCGAGCACGCCCGCGCCGCGCTGGCCGCCGCCGGCGCGGTGGGCCAGGCGGTGGGCGAGGTGACCGACCTCATCCGCGGCACGCTGACGGTCGGCATGGTGCTCGGCTGCACGATCACGCCCCTGTTCGACGCGCTGGCCGCCTTCCGCCGGGCCCATCCGGGCGTGGAGCTGTCCCTGCTGGAGGACAACTCCGACAAGCTGGTCGAGGGCGTCCGTGGCGGGGCGCTCGACCTGGCGCTCATCGGCGCCGCGAACGGCGTCCCCGAGGGCCTGGAGTCGTTGACGATCGTCAGCGAGCGGCTGGTGGCGGCCGTCCCGCCGGAGCACCCGCTGGCCGGGCGCAGGCGGATCGCCCTGCGCGACCTGGGCGAGCATGCGATCGTGTGCATGCCGCGCGGCACGGGGCTGCGGGCGGTGTTCGACGAGGCGTGCGCGGCCCAGGGGCTGCGGCCGCCGATCGCGCTGCAGGCCGGCGCCGCCGACGCCATCGCCGGCCTGGCCGTGCGCGGCCTCGGGGTGGCGATTCTCAGCGAGTCGATGGCCGCGCTCCACCGCGACCGGCTCACCGTGCTGCTCATCGACGACGTGCGCACGCCCGCCCTGCTCGCCCTGGTCTGGCGGGAGGGCGGCGGCCCGGCGGTGCGGGCGCTGCTGCCGCACGCCCGCCGCGCGTTCTCCGGCGGCCCCGACGGCGCCCCCGGCGATCGTCAGGATGTCCTTGACACGGCACCTCGTCAAGGGAAGGCTGACAGCATGATGACACACAGACAGAGCATCCGGGAGACGGCGCCCGTCGAGCAGCTGGCGACGAGGTGTTCGTTCTGCGGCAAGCCGCACGAGGAGGCCAGGAAGGTCGTCGCCGGGCCCGGCGTCTACATCTGCGACGTCTGCATCGACCTGAGCCAGCAGATCGTCCAGGCCGAGCTCCGCAGGGAGGGCGAGCCCGCGCCGGCCGGCGACGGCGGGTCGCGCGTCCACTGGGGCCCCGCCCCTGACGACAAGTACGTGTCCGGCATGTCCGACGAGGACGTGCTGGCCTCCCTGCCCCGCCAGGCGCTCACCCTGGAGCAGGCCGAACGCGACCTGCGCGCCTGGGTGGGCATCCTGCGCGACCGCAACGTGACGTGGGCCAGGATCGGCGAGGCTCTCGGCATCACCCGCCAGGCGGCGTGGGACCGGTTCGCCGTGCACGTCGAATTGCGGTGACGGCCCCAAAACTGCAATCCACTTCATTTTTGCAGTAAAGTCCTGCCATGACCGAAGGGCTTCGCGAGCGCAAGAAGCGCAAGACCCGCCGGCACCTCTCCGACGTGGCGATCGGGCTGTTCGTCGAGCGCGGCTTCGACCAGGTCACGATCGCCGAGATCGCCGCGGCGGCGGAGGTGTCGGTGAACACGCTCTACAACTACTTCACCGCCAAGGAAGATCTCGTGCTGCCGCCCGAGGAGGCCTCGCCGCAGCGGCTCGCCGACATCGTGCGCGAGCGCGCGCCGGGCGTGTCGGCGGCGCGGGCGGTGCTGGCCCGCCTGCGCGAGGAGGTGCGCGGCCGGGAGCGCAGCCTGGGGCTGACGGCCGGGTTCGGCCAGGTGCTGGAGATGATGCTGGCCGCTCCCACGCTGCGCGCGCGCCTGGAGGAGCTGGCCGGGCAGATGACCGACGCGCTCGCCGACGTGCTGGCCGAGGAGACGGGGGCCGAGCCGGGCGATCCGCTGCCGCGGGCCGTCGCCTGGCAGATCGGCGGCCTGCACTCGCTGGTGTACGCCGAGGTCGGCAGGCGGGTGGCCGCCGGGCAGGGGCCCGACGCCATCGCCGCGGCCGTGCTGGAGCTGCTGGACGTGACCGAGGGCCTGCTCGGCGAGCCCTTGCTGACCTATGCCGTACGGGAGGGCTGATCGTTGTTCCGGGTGACCATCCGCGGGAAGTTCGACGGGATCGACGACGAGGGGCGGGCCGCGGTGCTGGCGGCGCACGACATCGCGTTCACCGAGGCGGGCACGTTCACCCACGACGGCACCGTGTCGGCGTTCACCTTCCGCTGCCAGGTGCCCGCCGGGCCGGACGACGGTGAGCCCGAGGCCACCGGGCGGGCGGTCGCGGCGCTGGAGGCGTACGGGGTGCCGTACCGGGTGCTGCAGATCGCGGTGACGGACATGCGGGACATCAGGATCCGTCGCAAGGGTCGCCACTGATCCCACATCTGGGATATCGTCCCGAATATGGGACAGGATTTGGACGAGCGGCTGGCCGGGCGGCTGGCCGAGCTGCGGGTCGAGCGCGACTGGTCGCTCGACGAGCTGGCGCGGCGCGCCGGCATCAGCCGTTCGACGTTGTCCCGGCTGGAGCGCGGCGAGATCAGCCCCACCGCCGCCCTGCTCAACAAGCTCTGCGCGGTCTACGGGCGCACGATGTCGCGCCTGCTGGCCGAGGTGGAGCCGGAGCCTGCACAGGTGGTGCGGGCGGCGGCCCAGGCGGTGTGGCGGGACGAGAGCTCGGGCTTCGAGCGACGTTCGGTCTCGCCGCCGCATCCGGGGCTGCGCAGCGAGGTCGTCGAGGGGCGGCTGCGGCCGGGCGCCGACATCGCCTACGACGAGCCGCCGGTTCCGGGGCTCGAGCAGCACGTCTGGGTGCTGGAGGGCGTCGTGGAGATCACCGCCGACGGCCGCGTCCACCGGCTGGAGGCGGGCGACTGCCTGCGCTTCCGCCTGTGGGGGCGGTCGCGGTTCCGCTGCCCGGGGCCCTCGCCGGTCCGTTACGCCCTGCTCGTCGTCCTGCCGTGAGGAGCCCTTTCGTGCACACCGTCACCCGCATGTCCCCGCAGGAGTTCGCCGGCAGCGTCGAGGAGCTGGGCGTGCTGCTGGCCGACGCCGTCGACGGCGGCGCCTCGGTCGGCTTCCTCAAGCCGTTCGGCCCGGAGGAGGCCGCGGCCTGGTGGCGGGGACAGGCGGCGGCGGTGGCCGAGGGCGGCATGGCGGTGTGGGCCTGCCGCGACGCCGGCGGCTTCCTGGCCGGCACGGTCAGCCTGGTGCTGGCCCGCAAGCCCAACTCGCGGCACCGGGCCGAGCTGGTCAAGCTGCTGGTGCACCGCCAGGCGCGCGGGCGCGGCCTGTCCCGCCTGCTGCTGGCCGCCGCCGAGGAGGGCGCCGTCGCGGCCGGGGCCGGCCTGCTGGTGCTCGACACCGAGACCGGCAGCGCCGCCGAGCACGTCTACCGCACCGGCGGCTGGACCCGCTACGGCGTCGTGCCCGGCTACGCCGGCGCCCCCGACGGCACCCTGCTCGACTGCAGCTTCTTCTACAAGCGCCTCACGGCCGGCGCGTGAGCCGGTCGGGGCCCCGGCGGGCGGCTCCCGGCGGGGGCCCGCCTAGAATGAGCTTCGGATCTTCATCGGGGGGTTGACGTGCCGTCCTGGGCAGAGCAGGCGATCTTCTGGCACGTCTACCCGCTGGGCTTCCTGGGCGCCGAGCGGGCCGCCGTGCCGCGGGTCACCCACCGGCTCGCGGGCCTGACGCCGTGGCTCGACCACGCCGCCGCGCTGGGCGCCGACGGGCTGCAGCTCGGCCCGATCTTCGCTGCCGAGACCCACGGCTACGACACCCTCGACCACTTCCGCATCGATCCGCGGCTGGGCGACGACGGCGACTTCGACGCGCTGGTGTCGGCCGCGCACGAGCGCGGGCTGCGGGTGCTCCTCGACGGCGTCTTCAACCACGTGGGCCAGGGCTTCCCGCGCTTCCAGCAGGCCCTGCGCGAGGGGCCGGGCTCGGCGGCCGCGCGCTGGTTCCGGCTGCGCTGGCCCGCCGGCGGCGGCGCTCCGGCGCACGACGACTTCGAGGGGCACCAGTCGCTGGTCGCGCTCGACCACGCCGAGCCGGCCGTCGCCGAGCACGTCGCGGCGGTGATGGCCCACTGGCTCGACCGCGGCGCCGACGGCTGGCGGCTGGACGCCGCCTACGCCGTGCCGTCGCAGTTCTGGGCGCGGGTGCTGCCCGAGGTGCGCCGCGGGCGGCCGGAGGCGTACGTGGTGGGGGAGGTGATCCACGGCGACTACGCCGCGTTCGTGGCCGAGACCGGCGTGGACGCGGTCACCCAGTACGAGCTGTGGAAGGCGATCTGGAGCTCGCTCAACGACCGCAACGCCTTCGAGCTGGCCTGGGCGCTCAAGCGCCACACCGCCTTCGTCGAGTCCTTCGTGCCGATGACGTTCGTCGGCAACCACGACGTCACCCGCCTGGCCAGCCGCCTGGCCGACGAGCGCCACCTGCCGCACGCCCTGGCCGTGCTGATGACGGTCGCCGGCACGCCCTCGCTGTACGCCGGCGACGAGTACGCCCTGCGCGGCGTCAAGGAGGAGCGCGAGGGCGGCGACGACGCCGTGCGCCCGGCCTTCCCCGCCTCCCCGCTGGAGATGCCGCCGGCCGGTCTGCCGGTGCTCGACCTGCACCGGCGGCTCGTGGCGCTGCGCCGCCGGCACCGGTGGCTGGCCCGCGCGCACACCACCGACCTGGTCCTGTCCAACCAGCTCTACGCCTACGAGAGCCGCTCCGGCGGCCACGCGCTGGCCGTCGCGCTGAGCACCTCCGACGAGCCGTCGCAGGTCAGCCTGCCCTTCTCCGGGAGCCTGGCCGCCGGCGACGGCGTCCTGGACGGCTCGTCGCTGACCCTGCCCCCGCACGGCTGGGCCGTCGTCGAGCCCTGAACAGGGCGACCTACCTGTAATCACTACGAACAGTAGCGTTGTGGCAACGTTCCGCTACAACTTCCTCGGGGCATCACTATCGCGACAAAGCCGACGCGCTCGCCGACAGGGCGAGGCAGCCTGCCGAAGCGGGCCCGTCGTGCGTCCCCCGCGAGAGGAATGCCTTCTCATGCCCATGACCCGGCTCCCCCCTGTCCTGTGCGCCGCCGCGCTGGCGGCCGCCACCCTCACCGCCCCCGCGCACGCGGCCGGCCCCACCACGGACGCCGCCGCCTGCATCCGGCACCTGGCCAGGAACCACACCTACAAGGACGGCTCCCGCACCTACACCACCGACGGCGCCGGACGGCCCGCGCGGGCCCTGGCCCCGCACCTGGCCAGGAAGGCGGCCGCGCGCAGCGGGTGCGAGGCCACCGTCGGCAACTGGGGCGGCAGCGGCGACTGGCAGGGCGGCCATCTCATCGCCTCCTCCTTCTCCGGGGCCAGCCTGCGCTACAACCTGGTCCCCATGCGCGGCCGGCAGATCAACCAGGGCCTGATGCTGCGCGTCGAGAACGGCGCCCGCGCCTGCCTGGAGGCCAAGGGCGGCGCGGTGGCCGACTACCGCGTCGAGGTGCACTATCCCGACGGCACGACGGTGATCCCCGACCGCATCCACGTCTCCATGGCGGCGACGATCTCCGGGGTGTCCCGGCGGGTCACGGTGACCTTCCCGAACGCCACCCTGTCGGCCCGCGAGCTGGACTCCTGGCACACGAAGATCACCAACGCGTTCCGGACGGCGCACTGCATGAGCGCCTCTGACAAGGCGTAGCCACCGGTGTTGTGGGAACCCTGCATGCGGGATCGACCCGTTCTGGTGTGGGATCGTCCTCATGACGAACGCAGGAAGACGGCGGCGGTTCCCCACCGGTGACCTGGCCAGGATCGCGGTGTTCGCCGCGCTGATCGCGGTGCTGGGCGCGCCGGGCGCGGTCAATGTCCTCGGCAACGCGGTGCCGATCACTCTCCAGACGCTCGGCGTCATGCTGGCCGGGGCCATCCTCGGCAGCCGGCGGGGGGCGCTGGCGGTGGTCGTGCTGCTGGTGCTGGTCGCGGCCGGGCTGCCGCTGCTGGCGGGCGGGCGCGGCGGGCTCGGCGTGTTCACCGCGGCCTCCGCCGGGTTCCTGCTCGGCTGGGTTCCGGGGGCCGCGGTCACCGGGCTGCTGGTGGAGCGGGCGGGCCGGACGCCGAGCGTGCTGCGGCTGCTGGTGGCGTGCGCGGTGGGCGGGATCGGGGTGGTCTACCTGGTCGGCGTTCCGGTGCAGGCGCTGGTCACCGGGCTGCCGCTGACCAAGGCGCTGGCGCTCAGCGCGGTATTCCTGCCGGGCGACGCGCTCAAGGCGGTGGTGGCCGCCCTGGTGGCCAGGGGCACGCAGCGCGCCTATCCCGACGCCGTTCCGGCCGTCCACCGCGAACGGGTGCGCTGATGCCGGTCGCCGAGCACGTCCTGCGGCACGCCGCCGACGGCCCTTCCCGGGTCGCGCTGCGCGGTCCGGGCGGCTCGCTGACCTACGGTGAGCTGGCCGGGCGCGTCCAGGGCGGGGCGCGGCATCTTCGCGGGCGCGGCGCGCTGGCCGCCATCGCCCTGCATGACCCGGTCGAGCTGCTGATCGCGGTGCTGGCGGCCGATCTGGCGGGGGTGACGCCGCTGGTCGGCGATCCGGCCTGGAGCGCGCAGCGGTGGGCGCGCGTGGCCGGGTCGGCCGGCGCGGACCTGCGGGTCGAGGAGCCGCTGCCGTCCGCGCCGGGCGCGCCGCTCGTGCCCGAGGCGCGTCCCGGCGACCGGGCGTGGGCGTGCTTCACCTCCGGCAGCACGGGCCGGCCGCGCGCGGTCGCGCGCACCCGCGCGTCCTGGACGCGGTCCTTCCCGCACCTGACCGAGCTGACCGGCATCGGGCCGGCCGACGTCGTCCTGGTGCCCGGCCCGCTGGTCTCCTCCCTGTACGCCTTCGCCGCCGTGCACACGCTGGCCGTGGGCGCGACGGCCGTGGTGCCGGGCGGGCGGCCCACGGCGGCGTCGCTGCGCGCGGCGACGGCGATCCACCTGGTGCCCCACCGGCTGCCCGAGGTGCTGGAGCAGGCTCCCCGCCTGCGGACGGCCGTCGTCGGCGGCGCGGCGCTGATCGGGCAGGCCCGGGAGCTGGCCGGGCGGGCGGGGGTGCGGGTGATGTCCTACTACGGCGCGACCGAGCTGTCGTTCGTGGCCTTCGACGCCGACGGGGGCGGGTTGCGGGCCTTTCCCGAGGTCGAGATCGAGGTCAGGGCCGAGCCGGGGCGCGCGCTGGGCGAGGTGTGGGCGCGCTCGCCGTGGCTGGCCGAAGGCTATCTGGGCGGCGCGCGGGGTCCGCTGCGCCGCGACGGCGCGGGCTGGATGACGGTCGGCGACCTGGCCGAGCCGTACCGGGCCGGGCAGGTGCTGCGGGTGCGCGGGCGCGGCGACGGCGCGATCCAGACCGGCGGCGCGACCGTGGTGCCCGAGGACGTCGAGGCGGTGTTGCGGAACGTGCCGGGGGTGGGGGACATCGTGGTGATCGGGTCGCCGCACCCGTCGCTCGGCTCGGTGGTGACCGCGGTGGTCGAGGGCGTCTCGCCGCCGCCGCGCGCGCTGCTGGAGGCCGTCGCGCGCAGCGGGCTGGACGTGGCGCAGCGGCCCCGGCGCTGGTACGCCGTCCCCGTCCTGCCGCGTACCGGGTCGGGCAAGCCGGCGCGCGGGCTGGTGGCCGACCGGCTGGCTGGCGGCGACCCCGAGCTGCGGCGGCTGGTCTGACGTGGGCGGACGACCCGTCGTCGTGGCGGCCCGCCGTACGCCGATCGGCACGGCCGGGCACGCCTTCAAGGACGTGACCGTCGACCGGCTGGCCGCTCCCGTGATCGAGGCGGTGGCCGCCGAGGCCGGCCGGTCGGTGGAGGACGTGGTGCTCGGCAACTGCATGGGCCCCGGCGGGAACGTGGCCCGGGTCTCGGCGCTGGCCGCCGGGCTCGGGCACGGCGTGCCCGGCCTGACCGTCGACCGGCAGTGCGGCAGCGGGCTGGCCGCGATCCTGGTGGCCGGGCAGGCGGTGGCCGCGGGGGAGATGGACCTGGTGATCGCCGGGGGAGCCGAGAGCGCCTCGACCGCGCCGCTGCGCACGCCGCGGGGCGCGGACCGTCCCTACGACCGGGCGCCCTTCGCCCCCGAGGGCCATCCCGACCCCGACATGGGCCCGGCCGCCGAAGCCCTGGCCGGCGCGTACGGCATCAGCCGCGACCGCCAGGACGACTACGCCCGCCTCAGCCACGCCAAGGCGCTGGCCGCCCGCGCGGCGGGCGCCTTCGACCAGGAGATCGTGCCGGTCGGCGGCCGGGCGGAGGACCAGCGTCCCAGGGCGTTGCGGGCGGCGTCGCTGGCCCGGTTGCCCGCGGCGTTCGTGCCGGGCGGTACAGTGACCGCCGGTAATTCCTCCCCGGTCAGCGACGGCGCGGCCGCCGTGGCGCTGGCGCCCGAGCGGGCCGGCCTGCCGGGGTTGCGGCTGTTGGCCGGGTCCGTCGTCGGCTGTGATCCGGCGCTGCCCGGGTGGGGGCCGGTGCCCGCGGTCCGCCGGGTGCTGGCACGTGCGGGGGTGGACATGGGACGGGTGGCTGCGGTGGAGATCGTGGAGGCGTTCGCGGCGCAGGTGCTGGCCGTCACCGACGCGCTCGGCCTCGACCCGCTGGAGGCCGACCGCGAGCGGGTGTGCGCCGGCGGCGGCGCGCTGGCGCTCGGCCATCCGTGGGGCGCGACCGGCGCGGTGGTGGTGACCAGGCTCTTCTCCAGGCTGGTGCGGGCCGGGGCGCCCGCGGGCACACTGGGGCTGGCGGCCGCGGCGGTGGGCGGCGGGCTGGGCGTGGCCGCGCTGTTCGAGGTGGTCGCGTGATCGAGTTCGCCGACGTGCACGTCCGGCTGGGCGCCCGCGACGTGCTGCGCGGCGTCACCGTGAGCCTGACCGAGCGCCGGGTGGGCGTGGTCGGCGCGAACGGCTCGGGCAAGAGCACGCTGGCCCGGCTGATCAACGGCTTGGCGGTGCCCACCTCGGGCGAGGTCACCGTGCTCGGCCTGGACACCCGCCGTCAGGCGGCGCGGATCAGGCGGCGGGTGGGGTTCCTGTTCACCGACCCCGACGCGCAGATCGTCATGCCGACCGTGGCCGAGGACGTCGCCTTCTCCTTGCGTCGCAAGGGCCTGCCGCGCGAGGAGGTCGAGCGCCGGGTGCACGAGGTGCTGGCCCGGCACGGCCTGGACGGGCACGCCGACCATCCCGCCCACCACCTGTCCGGCGGCCAGAAGCAGTTGCTGGCCCTGTGCGCGGTCATGGTGCTCGAACCCGACATCCTGGTCATGGACGAGCCCACGACGCTGCTCGACCTGCGCCATTCGCGGCAGGTGGCCGCGTTGTTGCGGGAGATGCCGCAGCAGGTGGTGGCGGTGACGCACGACCTGCCGCTGCTGGCCGGGTTCGACCGGGTGCTGGTGCTGGACGAGGGCCGGGTGGTCGCCGACGGCCCGCCGGCCGAGGCGATCGGCCACTACACCAGGCTGATGGCGTGAACGGGCTCACCGGCGCGTACGTGCCGGGCGGCTCGTGGCTGCACCGGCTGCCGCCGGGGGTCAAGCTGGCGGGGCTGGCGGTGTCGTGCACGGCGCTGGTGTTGTTGCGGCCGCCGTTGGCGCTGGCGGGGGCGGCGCTCGTGGTGGCGGCGTCGTACGCGTCGGCGCGGGTGGGGGGACGGGCGGCGTGGGCGCAGGTGCGGCCGGTGCGCTGGTTCGCGGTCATGCTGTTCGTGCTGCAACTGGTGTTCGCGGATCTGGACGCGGCGGTGTCCTCGACGTTGCGGGTGGTGCTGGCCGTGGCGCTGGCGGGGCTGGTGACGCTCACCACGCGGACGGCCGACATGCTGGCGGCGCTGGAGCGCGTGCTGTCGCCGGTCAGGTTGGTGGGGCTGGACCCGTTCCGGCTGTCGTTGCTGCTCTCGCTCACCGTGCGCAGCGTGCCGGTGGTGGCGTCGCTGGCGGTGCGGATCAGGGAGGCGCAGCGGGCGCGGGGGGTCGAGCGCAGCGTGCGGGCCTTCGCGGTGCCGCTGGTGGTGGGCGCCCTGCGGCACGCGGACGCGCTGGGCGAGGCGTTGTCGGCCCGCGGGCTCGACGACTGACCCCCACTTCATCACAAAGCGGACATAAGGAAGTTACAACTTACACCTCCACTTTTGGTCAAATATAGCCTTCTTGCGTAAATAAACGACAAAACGGACGTCGATCGTTCGTTGCGCAAGGAGTCCTTCCCCCGTGCTGCCCACCAGAGCGCTGCTCGCCGCCTGCCTGCTGGCCCCCCTTCCCGTCGTCCTGCAGGGGACGGCGCACGCGGCCGCGTACTGCTCGATTCCCGACACGCCCGCCCTCACCGCCCAGGAGTCGGGGCCGCGCGAGGGCTACCTGGCCGGATTGGGCAGCGACGCCTTCGTGGACTGGGTCTACCCCAGCCCGCGCCCGGCGGCCAAGGAGCCGACGGCGGCCCAGCGCCGCGACTACGCCGGCTTCCCCAACCTCACCGCGATCGACGTGGTCAGGCCCGACGGCACGCCCGGCCAGAAGCTGATCGCCACCTGGTCCACCAACGTGGACGCGGTCATGGCCCAGACCAGCGGCATGGCCGTCTCCGACGACGGCGGCCTGACCTTCGGCCCGGCGCGCAGCACGCCGCTGCGCGAGGCGCCGGTGCAGTTGCACGACGGCCGCCTGTTCGGCACCGCCTACTACCTGTCAAAGGTCGACGCCCACACCAACGAGCTGGACGTGCACACCTCCACCGACCTCGGCCAGACCTGGGACACCGCCAAGGCCACCTTCACCAGCCCCGACGAGCTGGTCGGCGGCGGCGTGGCGCACGGCGTGCCGATCCAGCTGGCCGACGGGACCGTCCTGGTGACCGTCTACGCCCGCTACACCGCCACCGGCGGCAAGAACCAGGCCGAGCTGTACGCCAGCGCCGACGGCGGCCGGACCTTCGCCCGCCGCGGCGTCATCGCCCGCCCGGCCGGCGAGGCGACGTACAACGAGACGGCCGTCGAGCAGACCGCCGACGGCAGCCTGCTGGCGGTCCTGCGCAAGGACGGCGGCACCTACTCCACGCTGGCCTGGAGCCGTTCCACCGACGAGGGCCGCACCTGGTCGGCGGTGCGCGACCTGCAGCTGTCCGGCCAGAGCTGCACGGTGCGCGGCGTGGCCCCGCGCCTGCTGCTCATGCCCAACGGCGTGCTGGTGCTCAGCGCGGGCCGTCCGGACGACTGGCTGGCGATCTCCCCCGACGGCCGC
Organism: Nonomuraea sp. NPDC001831; assembly: GCF_042892035.1. NCBI lineage: Bacteria > Bacillati > Actinomycetota > Actinomycetes > Streptosporangiales > Streptosporangiaceae > Nonomuraea > Nonomuraea sp. NPDC001831. The sequence goes on from NZ_JBIATU010000006.1 coordinate 22,853, forward strand.
GGCGACTCCTGGACGCAGCAGCGCGTGACCTACCACAACCGCGACGGCGTCTACGACACGCACGGCTCGTCCGGGTACACGGCGCTGGCCGCCGTCGGCGCCAACCGGCTGGTCCAGCTGTTCGACAACTGCAAGCTGCCCGGCGTCAAGGCCGACGGCACGCTGAACGAGACCGCCTGCCCGGCGAGCGGCAGGTTCGAGAACGGCGGCTGGTACGCCGTCAAGCGCCGCCACCTGGACGTCCTGGCCCCCGGCGCGGGCCGGATCGACCTGGCCGCCAAGCAGCGCGCCGGCGAGCTGACCGTCGAGACCAACATGACCTGGGCCGACGCCCGGCGGCCCCGGGTGCGCCCCGACGGCGCCTTCGACGGCAGCACCGCGTACTGGTCCAGCGCCGTCTCCCAGGGCCCCGGCGAGTACGTCCTGCACCTGGACCGCGAGCAGACCTTCAACCGGATCGGCCTCAGCCTGCGCCCGGGGCACCCGGCCTCGGCCGACGTCTACGTCTCCAAGGACGGCGCGGACTGGGGCCGCCCGGTGGCCACGGTCACCGGCCGCACCGACTACGCGCTGCGCCACCAGCCGGTGAACGCCACCGGCCGGCACGTCAAGATCGTCGTCGAGGCCACGCCGGGCTGCGACGCCGAGATCGGCCCGAGCTGCGCGATGCTCAACGAGGTCGAGCTCTACTCCACGACCGACACCTTCGACAACGACCCGATCTGGCTGCGCCCGCGCGGCTACCAGAGCCTGTCGGCGGCGTGGGTGTCGCCGTACGAGGTGGGCGCCGACCGGGCGCTGACGTTGTCCGACAAGTCCACCACCCTGATGGCCAAGGCGGCCCGCACCACGACCGCGAGCGCGCGCAAGACCCTGGAGTTCCGCTACAAGCCGGTCAGCGTGACCAACTCCTTCCTGTTCACCGTGACCAGCGGGACGACGTCGGCCTACCACCTGAGCATCAGCAGGGCCGGCGCGGTCAGCCGCTACGACGCCGCCGCCAAGAAGTGGACGACCCTGGCCCCCGCCGGGACGGTCGGCGAGGGCTGGACCAGGATCCGGCTGGAGGCCACCACCTCCTCCGCCACCCTGTACGCCGGTGACCGGCAGCTCGCCACGCTGCCCCGCACGGCCGCCGTGACCTCGATGGACGGCTACGCCTTCAGCAGCGCGGGCACCGCTCCGACCGGCGACGAGGCGCTGTTCGACGACGTGCGGTTCGAGGACCGCTGACCTCGCGCGGCGGCGCGGGAGCGTGCCCGCGCCGCCACCGTGGCCTGCCTTGCGCCGCCTCGACGGGCCGTGCCTATGATCGCGCCATGCCTCCCCTGACGCTTCCCCGCCAGCACGCCCGCACGGCTCGCTTCACCTACGGCGTCCCGCGGAACTTCACGATCTCCCCGGACGGCGCGCGGGTGATCTTCCTGCGGTCGTCGTCGGGCGAGGACCCGGTGCACCGGCTGTGGTCGTTCACCGTGGCGACGGGGGAGGAGCGCCTGCTGGCCGAGCCGGGCGCGCCCGTGCCCGGCGCGCGGCTGTCGGAGGCCGAGCGCGCCCGCCGGGAGCGCACCCGTGAGCACGCCCGCGGCATCGTGGACTACGCCACCGACGCGGCCGTGACCAAGGCCGTCTACGCGGCGGACGGCGCGCTGCACACCGTCGACCTGCTGACCGGCGAGGTGGCCGCGCTCGGCCTGACCGGCTCCGACCCGCGGCTGGACCCCACCGGCGAGCACGTCGCGTTCGTCTCCGGCGGGGCGCTGCACGTCGGGGAGCGGCCGCTGCTGGTCCCCGACGGCACCGACGTGACGTGGGGGCTGCCCGAGCACGTGGCGGGCGAGTCGATGGGCCGTCACCGCGGCTACTGGTGGGCGCCCGACGGCACCCGGCTGCTGGCCGCCCGGGTGGACAACGCCGCGGTGCAGAAGTGGTGCCTGGCCGAGCCGGCCGAGCCGGGCCGGCCGCCGCGGACCATGGCCTACCCGCCGGCCGGCACGGCCAACGCCGACGTGTCGTTGTGGCTGGTCACGCTGGAGGGCCGGCGCACCCGGGTGGTGTGGGACCGGGCGGCCTTCGAGTACGTGGCGGCGGTGTCGTGGACCGTCCAGGGCCTGCTGGTGCTGGTGCAGAGCCGCGACCAGCGCACGACCCGCGTGCTGGAGGTCGATCCGGCCACCGGGGCGACCACGCCGGTGCGCGAGGACACCGACGACGCCTGGCTGGAGCTGGTGCCCGGCGTGCCGTCGCGCACGGCCGCGGGCGAGCTGGTCTGGACGGTCGACCGCGACGACACCCGCCGCCTGATGGTGGGCCGGGACGTGGTGACCCCGCCCGGCCTGCAGGTGCTGGCGGTGCTGGCCGTCGACGGCGACACCGTGCTCCTCCACTGCTGCGAGGAGCCCACCGAACGGCACCTGTGGACCTGGTCCAGGGCCGAGGGCCTGGTCAGGGTGACCGCCGAGCCCGGCGTGCACACCGGCACGCGGGCGGGCGGGGCGACGGTCGTGGTGCGCCGCTCCCTGGAGGAGCACGGGGTGCGGGTGAGCGTGGGCGGCCGGACGATCGCCTCCCACGGCGCGGTCCCGGTGCTGCGGCCGCGGGTGGAGCTGGTGTCGCTGGGCAAGCGCGACCTGCGCACGGCGATCCTGTTCCCCTCGGGGCACGTGCCGGGGTCGGGGCGGTTGCCGGTGTTGTTGTCGCCTTATGGGGGGCCGATGGGGGCGCGGGTGCTGCGCGGCCTGGACGGCTTCGCGATCGAGCAGTGGTTCGCCGAGCAGGGCTTCGCCGTGCTGGTGACCGACGGCCGGGGCACGCCGGGCCGGGGGCCGGCCTGGGAGCGGGCGGTCCGGTTCGACAAGCTGAGCGCCGCGCTGGAGGACCAGGCCGACGCGCTGCAGGCCGCCGCCGCCCGCCATCCCGACCTGGACCTGGGCCGGGTGGCGATCCGCGGCTGGTCCTACGGCGGTTACCTGTCGGCGGCGGCGGTGCTGCGTCATCCCGGCGTCTTCCACGTGGCCGTGGCGGGCGCCCCGGTGACCGATCCGCGCCTGTACGACACCCATTGGCAGGAGCGCTACCTGGGTCATCCCGACGAGCATCCCGAGGCCTACGACCGCTGCTCGCTGCTGGCCGACGCGCCCGGTCTGAGCCGTCCGCTGATGCTGGTGCACGGCCTGGCCGACGACAACGTCTTCGCCGCCCACACGCTGCGCCTGTCGGCGGCGCTGCTGGCCGCGGGCCGTCCGCACACGGTGCTGCCGCTGAGCGGCGTGACGCACATGGCCCCCCAGGAGGACGTGGCCGAGAACCTGCTGCTGCTGGAGCTGGACTTCATCCGCCACCACCTATCTCAGGTTTGACTTATATAAGCTGATCCTGAAACACTGAGGTCGTGCACGCGTTCGACGTCCTCGGGGATCCGGTCCGCCGCCGGATCCTGGAGCTGCTGGCCGGCGGCGAGCAGAGCTCCGGCGAGGTCACCGCAGTCATCCAGCGAGAGTTCGGCGTCTCCCAGCCGGCGGTCTCCCAGCACCTGAAGGTGCTGCGCGACAACGGGTTCGCCAGCGTGCGGGCCGAGGGCACGCGACGGCTCTACGCCGTGGAGCCCGCGCCGCTGCGGGAGGTCGACCTCTGGCTCGACCGTTTCCGCGGCTTCTGGGACCAGCGCCTCGACGCGCTGGCCACCGAGCTGGCGCGGGGCAGAAGAAAGAAGCACGATGGACAGCCTTGACGAGATATCCCGGATCAGGCGCGAGCTGACCGACGGCGAGCGCAAGACCGTGACCCTGACCCGCCACTACGACGCGGAGGTGGCGGACGTCTGGGACGCCTGCACCGACGCTGACCGCATAGCCCGCTGGTTCATGCCGGTCTCCGGCGACCTGCGGCTGGGGGGCACGTACCAGCTGGAGGGCAACGCGGGCGGGGAGATCCTGGCCTGCGAGCCGCCCTCCTACCTCAGGGTGAGCTGGCTGTTCGGGCCCGACCCCGGTTTCTCCGAGGTCGAGGTGCGCCTGTCGGCCGAGGGCGGGGGCACCCGGTTCGAGCTGCGCCACACCGCCGAGGTGCCGCCGGAGATGTGGGGCCGGTTCGGGCCCGGGGCGGTCGGCGTGGGCTGGGACCTCGGGCTCCTGGGCCTGCGGCTGCATCTTTCCGGGCTGCCGCTGCCCGACAAGGCCGGCTTCGAGCTGACCGACGACGGCCGCCGTTACATCACGGCCAGCAGCCGGGCGTGGGGCGCGGCCTTCGCGGCGGCCGGGGCGCCACACGAGGCCGCCGCCGCCGCGGTCGCGGCCACCACGGCCTTCTACCTACCGACGGAGGACCAGTCATGAGCCAGAAAACCACCACGTTCCTGATGTTCCAGAACCGCGACGCCGAGGAGGCGATGAACTTCTACGTCTCGCTGTTCGAGGACTCCAAGGTGGTGGCCGTCTCCCACTACGGCCCGGAGGGGCCGGGGCCCGAGGGCACCGTCATGCACGCCACGTTCACCCTGGCCGGCCAGGAGTACATGTGCATCGACAGCAGTGAGCGGCACGCGTTCGGCTTCACCCCCTCGATGTCGATCTGGGTCGCGTGCGAGAGCGAGGAGGAGATCGACCGGCTCTACGCGGCGCTGGCGGAGGGCGGCCGGCCGCTGATGCCGATCGGCTCGTACGGCTTCAGCACCAGGTTCGGCTGGGTCAACGACCGGTTCGGCGTCTCCTGGCAGCTCAACCTGGCCTGAGGGCCGCTCCGGGCGGCGGAGGTCGGACCAGGCTCTGGCCTCCGTGGCGCCGAGGATCGCGATGGCGGCGGCGCACGTGCCGGCCGACGCCGTCCGAGGGCTGCGGCGAGTAGGGTGAGTAAGTGTTCACCCACCCTCTCGCGAAGGGCACGACATGAGGCTCGTCATCTTCGGCGCGACCGGCCGCACGGGGCTGGAGCTCGTCCGGCAGGCGCTCGACCTGGGGCACGAGGTCACCGCCGTGGTCCGCGACGCCGCCCGGCTGCCAGACGGGCTGCGCGACCGCGTCGAGACCGTGACCGCCGACCTGGCCGACCCCGGGGCCGTCGCTTCGGCGATCAAGGGCGGGGACGCCGTCCTGATCGCGCTCGGCCCGCGCGGGCGCGGCCCGACCACCGTGCACACGACCGCCATGCGCTCGATCCTCCAGGCGATGGCGCGGGGCCCGGCGCGGCGGGTGCTGCTGGTGAGCGCCGCGGGCATGGTCGCCGACGCCGGCGACGGCCTGTTCACCCGGTACGTGCTCAAGCCCCTCCTCCTGCGGCCGCTGCTGAAGAACTCCTACACAGACCTGGCCGAGTCCGAGCGCCTGCTGCGCGCCTCGGGCCTGGACTGGACGATCGTGCGCCCCTCCCGGCTGCTCGACGGCGGCCCCACCGGCCGCTACCGCACGGCCCTGGACCTCAACCTGCGCGGCGGCCGTTCCACCACCCGCGCCGACCTGGCCGAGTGCATGCTGAAGCTGGCCGGCGACCCGGCGTCGGCGGGGCACGTCGTCTCGGTGGCCACCTAGACGATCGAGGAGAGGAAGTCGTCGAGCAGGGCGATCTGGACGTCCTCGGGGAAGCGGGCGGGGTCGAACAACGCCTGGACGACGAGCCCGTGCGTGAAGGCCACCGCGCCGGCCGCGAGCCGTTCCGGGTCGGCCGCCGGGGGCAGTTCGCCGAGGTCGCGGGCGGTCTCCAGGTGCGCGCGCAGCGCCGAGCGCAGGCGGGTGTAGCGGGCGGCCTGGCCGGCGCCGAGGTCGTCGTCGGCCAGGGCCAGGTCCCAGGAGCTGACCCAGATGCGGTTGCGGGCGACGTCGGCGGGGCCCAGCGGCAGGATGTCGAGCAGCGCGGCCCTGAGCGCGGCCAGGCCGGCGGCCGGGGGCTCGCGGCGGGGACGGGCGGCCGTGCGCTTCTCCAGCAGGTCGAGCGCGTGCCCGACCAGGGCCCGCTTGGTGGGGAAGTAGTGCATGAGCAGGCCGGTCGACACGCCCATGGCGGCGGCGACGGCGCGCAGCGTCAGCCCGCCGAACCCCTTGTCGGCCAGCACCTGCCAGACCGCCTGCGAGACGTCGTCGCGGCGGGCTTCACGGTCTCCTGCTGCGGGCGGCATGCTGCTACCTTACATACCGAACGCTCGTTACGTACCTTGGGACGGTGTCCGTGTTCGCTCTTCCGCTCGGCGACGAGGCCGAGCTGCGCCCGCTGGAGCCCTGGCGGGCCCAGGAGTTCCTGGATCACATCGACCGCGCCCGCCCCTTGGTCGACCCGTGGATCCCGTGGGCCGCGCGCAGCATCGACCTGGCCTCGGCCACGGCCGTCCTGCAGCGCTACGCCGACGACCAGGCGGCCGACGGCGCCCGCATCTACGGGATCTGGCTGGCCGGCACGCTGGTCGGCGGCGTGATGTTCACCCGGTTCGAGGCGGTCTCGGGGGTGTGCGAGATTGGCTGCTGGCTGGAGCCGGCCGGTCAGGGCCGGGGGCTGGTGACCCGCGCCTGCCGGCTGCTGATCGACTGGGCGTTCGCCGAGCGCGGCATGGCGCGCGTGGAGTGGTGGGTCTCGCCGGGCAACACGCGCAGCATCGAGGTCGCGCGCCGGCTCGGCATGACCCGCGACGGCGTGCTGCGCGAGCGTTTCCCCCACCGGGGCGAACGGCATGACAGCGAGGTCTGGTCGCTGCTGGCCGACGAGGCGCCCGCCGGCGGCGTCAAGGCCGAGCTCGACCGGCTGATGGCGGCCTTCCTGGACGCCTTCACCAACACCGGCGGGCGTCGCCCGGACGTCGGCGCCGTCCGGGAGCTGTTCGTGCCGCAGGCGGTGATCGTCAACAACACCGGGCCGGAGCCCGTGGTGCACGACCTGGACGGTTTCGTCGAGCCCCGGCAGCGGATGCTGACCGACGGGACGCTGACGGAGTTCCGCGAGTGGGAGGTCGCCGAGCGCACCGAGATCTTCGGCTCGGTCGCCCAGCGGTTCAGCGACTACCGCAAGTCCGGCGTCCGGGACGGCGTGGCGTTCACGGGGGCGGGCCGCAAGACCACCCAGTTCGTCCGGACGCCCGCCGGGTGGCGGATGAGCTCGATGGCCTGGGACGACGAGTAGCAGCGGGATCAGGCGGTCACCTTGTCCAGGAAGGCCCGCACGTTGGCGTGCGTGCGGGCGGCCTTCTCCGCCGGCGTCAGCGACTCCTCCACCACGCCGGCGCCCGCCGCCTCCTTCTTTCCCCGCAGGTAGAGGGGGCAGGCCAGGTCGGCGCACAGGTACTGCCCGACGGTGTTGCCCTGGCGGCCGGCCTCGCCGGTGCGGCGGGCGGTCATCAGGGCGACGCCGCCGCTGGTGTGCGTGGTCAGGCAGAAGGAGCACATGCTGCGCGAGGTGAAGGAGCGCGAGCCGCCGGAGGTGACCCGCAGGGCGACGCCGACCAGGCAGCCGTCGGCCTCGGCCACCAGGTAGGCGCGCTCGGGGGCGCCGGGATCGCGCCAGCCGAGGAAGTCGAGGTCGTCCCAGGGCAGGTCGGCCAGGTCCTTGGGCAGGCCGGCGCGTTTGGCCTCGCCTTTGGAGCAGTTGATGAACGACGTGCGGATGTCGTGTTCGGTCAGGGGTCTCATGAGTGTGGAGGCTAGCTTTTCTTAACGGTAGTATGCAAATACTTAAAGGCTATAAGAAAGGGTGCTGCCGTGGCCCGAGCGGGAGTGACCGTCGACCGCCTGACCAGGGCGGCCGCCGACCTGGCCGACGAGGTCGGCTTCCAGAACGTGACCGTCTCCGCGCTCGCCCGCGGCTTCGGCGTCAAGCCCGCGGCCCTGTACGCGCACGTCAAGGACCTCCAGGAGCTGCGGGTCAGGGTGGCCGAGCTGGCCCTGGGCGAGATGGCGGACCGGGCCGCCGCCGCGCTGGCCGGCCGGTCGGGCAAGGAGGCGCTGGTGCCCTTCGCCGCGGCCTACCGCGGCTACGCCAAGGAACATCCGGGCCGGTACGCCGCCACCCAGCTGGAGCTGGACTCCGACGCGCTGGACGTCAGCGCGGGCCGCCGGCACGCGGAGTTGACGCGGGCCGTCCTGCGCGGCTACGACCTGTCCGAGCCCGACCAGACCGACGCCCTGCGCATGCTGAGCAGCACCCTGCACGGTTACGTGACCCTGGAGATGGCCGGCGGGTTCCGCCGCCATCCCCGCGAGGTGGACGCCTCCTGGTCCAGGGCCCTGGACGCCCTGGACGCGGTGCTCAGGAACTGGCCGCCGGCCTGAGCGCGGGGGCCTGCCTTCAGGGGCGTTCAGAGGCGTTGCGTCGCGGTGCCTGCTGGCCGCGGCGCCGCCGGTGCCGCACAGTGGCCGGATGAGCGATGCGACGAAGGGCCAGGCCCTGTCCGGCGGCGTGGGCGGGGCGGCCGCGCTGGAGCCGCTGCTGCGTGAGGTGCTGGCCGCCCTGGCCGAGGGCGCGCGGCGGCGTGGCGGTCCACTGCCCGCCCGCACGCCCCAGGAGCTGGCCGCCGAGGTGGCGCGGGCGTTCGCGGCGGAGGGCGAGCGGCTGGGGGCGCTGAGCGAGCTGCTGGCCTACGGGAGCGCTGATCCGGCCGATCCGTTCTGCGCGGCGCACCTGCACTGCCCGCCGCTGGCGGTGGCGGTGGCGGCCGATCTGGCGGTCTCGGCGCTCAACCCGTCGCTGGACTCCTGGGACCAGGCGCCGGCCGCGACCGCGCTGGAGACGTCGCTGCTGGCGGAGCTGGCCCGGCTGGCAGGGTTCGGGGCGGCCGCGGCCGGCGTGCTGACCTCGGGCGGCACCGAGTCCAACCTGATGGGCCTGATGCTGGCCAGGGACCTGGCGGTGGGCCGGTCGGCGGGCGTCCGGGCCGAGCTGTCGGGACTGCCGGGCGGGGGCCCGCGGCTGCGGATCTTCGCCTCCGAGGCCGCGCACTTCTCCACCCGGCGGGCGGCGGCGCTGCTCGGGCTGGGTGAGGACGCGGTCGTCGCCGTCCCGGTCGACCGGGAGCTGCGGATGGACGCCGCAGCGCTGGCCGGGGCGCTGCGGGCGAGCGCCGGGCGCGGTGAGCTGCCGGTGGCGGTGGTGGCCACGGCGGGCACCACGGACACCGGGGCGATCGACCCGTTGCGGGCGTGCGCGTCGCTGGCCGCCGAGCACGGCGCCTGGCTGCACGTCGATGCCGCCTACGGCGGTGGCGCGCTGCTGTCGGACCGGCTGGCCCCGCTCCTGGACGGTCTCGCGCTGGCCGACTCGGTGTCGCTGGACTGGCACAAGCTCGGCTGGCAGCCGGCCGCGGCAGGGGTGTTCCTGGTGCGCCGGGCCGAGACGTACGCCTCGCTGGCCCGGCGGGCGGCCTACCTCAACCCGGCCGACGACGAGGAGGCCGGGTACCCGAGCCTGCTGGGGTTGTCGCTGCGCACCACGCGCCGGGCCGACGCGTTCAAGATCCTGGTGACGCTGCGCACGCTGGGCCGGTCGGGGCTGGGCCGCCTGGTGGAGGCCTGCCACGACCTGGCCCGGCACGGCGCGGCGGCGGTGCGCGCCCATCGGCGGATGGAGCTGCACGCCGATCCGGTGCTGACGGCGTTCCTGTTCCGGTACGTGCCGGCCGATCCGGCGCGCTCGGACGAGGTGAACGCGGGGCTGCGGCGCAGGCTGCTGCGGGAGGGCAGGGCGGTGGTGGGCCGGACCGAGCTGCCGGGGACCGGTCCGGGGCGGGTCCGGCTCAAGCTCACCCTGCTCAACCCGCACGCCACGCCGGGCGACCTGGACCGTCTGCTGGCCGTGGTCGCCGCGGCGGGCGAGGCGGAGGAGTCGGCCCTGTGACCTCTCCTGCCGGGGTTAGGTGAGCAGGGTGGACGGGTCGCGCTCCGGCGGCCCGGCGGGCCACCAGTGGCCGTCGTGCTCGGTGAAGGGGTACCAGCGGCCGTCGCGGCCGTAGCGGACCTGGCGGGGGCCGAGGGTCCAGCGGTTGCGCCAGGTCTCCAGCTGGGGCGGCGGGTCGCCGTCCCAGCCGGACTCCAGCAGCGCCTGGGCTCTGGCCAGGTCCTGGCGGGCCGGGGTCCAGGGGGTTTCCAGCACGTCGAGGCCGGGGGCGCCGCCGTACCGCCAGGCCTGGACGGCGGCGTCCAGGCCCAGGTCCAGGCCGCGGTCGAGGTCGTGCTCGGCGGCCAGGCGGACGCGGTCCTGGTATTCGGTCAGCGGCTCCAGGCGGCCGTGCAGCAGGATCTGGCGGGCGCGGCCGGCGGCGGAGGCGGCCAGCACGGCCAGGGCGGCCACGTCCACGCCGGGTGCGGGGTCGAGGGCGAGGGGGGTGAAGGCGGCCTCCCGCGGTGGCGGTTCGGGCAGCGGCGGCTCGCCGAGCGCGAAGGCCTGCGCGGCGGGCACCCCGCCGCCGGCGTCCTGCCCGGTGGCGCCGTCGCCGGGCGCGCGGGCGGGGGCCGGGACGGGCAGGTCGCGGTTCTGCAGGGCCTCGATCAGTTCCTGCTCGCCGCGTCCGCGCAGCAGCAGCAGGACGAACGGGTCGCCGTCCAGCAGCCAGGACGCCTGGTAGCACAGGGCGGCGGCGTGCTTGCAGGGGTGTCCCCAGTCGGGGCAGGAGCATTCGGGCTCCAGGTCGCCGACGGTGGGCAGCAGCGGCACGGCGGCGTCCTCGGCGGCCTCGACCAGGTCGTGCGGGACGTCGCGGTCGAGCAGGGCGGCGATGTGCCCGGCCTTGGCGGCGACCTGGTCGAGGAAACGTTCCCAGGCGGCGTCGGTGAGCTGTTCGACGCGGACGACGGTGTCGTACTCGTGCTCGGTGACGGCGGCCAGCCGGCCGGGGCTGACGGTGATCGGGCCGACCTGGCCGGTCTTGGCGTAGGCGCGGCCCTTGCGCAGCAGGGTCTGGTCGAGCGAGGTGTCCTCCAGGGCCTTGATCCACGCCTGGCCCCACCAGGTGGTGGCGAAGCGGGCGCCGGCGCGTTGCGGGGGGAAGGCGGCGAATCCTCGTACGGCGGTCATCTGAGCTCCACGAGTGCGGCGAGTTCGGCGTCGGTCAGCTCGGTGAAGGCGGCCTCGCCGGAGGCCAGGACGGCGTCGGCGAGCGAGCGCTTGGCGCCGAGCATGGCGGCGATGCGGTCCTCGATCGTGCCTTCGGCGATGAGGCGGTGCACCTGGACGGGCCTGGTCTGGCCGATGCGGTAGGCGCGGTCGGTGGCCTGGTCCTCCACGGCGGGGTTCCACCAGCGGTCGTAGTGGATGACGTGGTCGGCGCGGGTGAGGTTCAGGCCGGTGCCGGCGGCCTTGAGGGAGAGCAGGAAGACGGGGACGTGGCCGTCCTGGAAGCGGGCGACCAGCTCCTCGCGGCGGGCGACCGGGGTGCCGCCGTGCAGGAGCTGGGTGGCGACGCCGCGGCCGGACAGGTGGCGTTCCAGGAGCCTGGCCATGGCGACGTACTGGGTGAACACCAGCACGGCGCCGTCCTCGGCGACGATCGTGTCGACGAGCTCGTCCAGCAGTTCCAGCTTGCCCGAGCGGCCGGTCAGGCGGGGGGACGATTCGTGCAGGTAGTGGGCGGGGTGGTTGCAGACCTGTTTGAGGCCGGTCAGCAGTTTGACGATCAGGCCGCGCCGGGCCATGCCCTTGGCGTTCTCGATCTGGGTCATGCTCTCGCGGACGACGGCCTCGTACAGGGCGGCCTGTTCGGTGGTGAGGGGGACGGGCCGGTCGGTCTCGGTCTTGGGCGGCAGTTCGGGGGCGATGCCGGGGTCGCTCTTGCGGCGGCGCAGCAGGAACGGCCCGACGAGCCGGGCCAGCCGGGCGGCGGTGTCGGCGTCGCCGGACTCGACCGGTTTGGCCCAGCGGGCCCTGAAGCGGGTCAGGGGGCCGAGCAGGCCGGGGGTGGTCCAGTCGAGGATGGCCCACAGTTCGGACAGGTTGTTCTCCACGGGCGTGCCGGTGAGGGCGACGCGGGCGCCGGCGGGGATCTCGCGCAGCGCCTTGGCGGTGCTGGAGGCGGGGTTCTTGACGTGCTGGGCCTCGTCGGCGACCAGCAGCCCCCAGGGGTGGGCGCCCAGGGTGGCCGCGTCCAGGCGCATGGTGCCGTACGTGGTGAGCACGAACCCGTCGTCGGCCAGGGTGCGGGCGTTGCCGTGGTAGCGGCGGACCGGGACGCCGGGCGCGAACCTGGTGATCTCGCGTTCCCAGTTGCCCAGCAGCGAGGCGGGGCAGACCACGAGGGTGGGGCCGGTGCCGGCGCGGTGCAGGTGCAGCGCGATCAGGGTGATGGTCTTGCCCAGGCCCATGTCGTCGGCCAGGCAGCCGCCGAGGCCGAGCGAGGTCATCCTGGCCAGCCAGCGCAGCCCTTGGAGCTGGTAGTCGCGCAGGGTGGCGGCCAGGCCGGGCGGCGCCGGCACGGGTTCGGGGTCGGTGAGCCGGTCGCGCAGGTCGGCGAGCCAGGCGGTGGGTTCGACGGCGATCTGTTCGGGTTCGTCCCCGCCGTCGATCTCGACGGTGCCGGTCAGGGCCGCGCCGAGCGCCTGCAGGCCGGTCAGGGGCTTCAGGTCGCGCTGGCGGGCCTTGCGGGCCAGGGCGGGGTCGATGAGCACCCATTGGTCGCGCAGCCGTACGACGGGCCGGTGGGACTCGGCCAGCAGGTCCATCTCGGCGGCGGTCAGCGGGGCGCCGCCGAGCGCGAGCCGCCAGTTGAAGCTGGTCAGGTGGTGGCCGCCGAGGAAGGAGGGCAGGTCGGAGGGCGCGCTGTCGCGTTCGCCGACGACGGCCTGGGCGCTCAGGCCGCGGACCAGGGAGCGCGGCCAGTGGACCTCGACGCCGGCGGCGGCCAGCCGGTCGGCCGCGCCGGTCAGCAGGTCCGCCACGTCGCCGTCGGTGAGGGCGAGCTCGTCGGGCACGGCGTGCTCCAGCAGCCGTTCCAGGCGGGGCCAGGAGCGGGCGGCGCGGCGCAGGGCGAGGGTGACCTCGATCCTGGCGCGGGCGCCGAAGCCGGGGTCGCGGCCCTGCCACAGGTCGGCGGCGTCCACGACGAGCGAGGGATCGGCCAGGCCGTGCACCTGGACGACGGCCCGGAACTCGGCCTGGGCCAGGTCGTCGGCCTCCAGCCGGAGCGAGAGCCGCACGCCGGAGTCGAGCCCGGCCGAGACCTCCTCGGCCCAGGGCCGCAGGTGGGGCACCTTGACGGGCTTGACGGCGGCGAAGGCGGTGGTGCCGGTGGCGCGTACGGCTCCGGGCGAGCGCGGCATGGCGTCGGCCACGGCGTCGAGGAAGGCGCGCACCAGGGGCTCGGCGTCGGGCAGCAGCAGGTCGCCCACGGGGATGGCGCGGGCGGCGGCGGGCATAGCCGCGGCCAGCTCGCGCACCCGGCGGGCGTCAGCGGCGTCGAGGGGGCCGGCGCGCCAGGAGTCGTGGCCGTCGGGTGAGACGGCGGGCAGGATGCGGCCGCGGGTGACGAGCTGGAGGGCGACCAGCGCGACGGCGCCCCAGAACCGGGTGGCCGGGTGGGCGGCGGCGTCGGCGCGGGCCCTGGCCAGCACGGCGACGGCGTCGGCGACGGGGATCTCGGTGACGGCGCGCTCGCGCGCGCGAGGTTGTCCGTCGTCGTCCTGTTCGATCACCGTGGCCGTGCCGTCGCCCTGGTCGTCGAGGAAGACCAGGTGGCCGGACCTGGGGGGATCGCCGGGACGGAAGATCGCTGGGTGTCGCGCCAGATCCGGAAGAGCACTCATAGGCCGTACAGTGTACGGTACATCGGGGTGTGGTTTACCACAGAGCACATCGGCCGTCCGCCTCATTACCGCCATAACGGATCATTCGTAGCCTGGGGGACATGACGGATTGGTTGATTGCGTTGATGGAGAACCTCGGCGCCTTCGGGGCCGGGCTGGCGATCATGCTGGAGAACCTGTTCCCGCCGCTGCCCAGCGAGGTGATCCTGCCCCTGTCCGGCTTCACCGCCAGCAGGGGCGAGCTGGACCTGCTCGACGTGCTGGTGTGCACGACGCTCGGCTCGGTCGTCGGGGCGCTGGCCCTGTACGGGGTGGGCGCGCTGCTCGGCCGCCGGCGCACGCTGGCCATCGCCGCCAAGCTGCCGCTGGTCAAGGTAACCGACATCGAGAAGACCGAGGCGTGGTTCCTGCGGCACGGCCGCAAGACCGTGTTCTTCGGCCGGATGATCCCCATCTTCCGGAGCCTGATCTCCGTGCCGGCGGGGGTGGAACGCATGCCGCTGGTGACGTTCACCCTGCTCACGACGGCCGGCAGCGCCATCTGGAACACCATCTTCGTGCTTGCGGGATACTTTCTCGGCGAGAACTGGTCGCTGGTCGAGGCGTACGTGGGGATCGGCACCTACGTGGTGATCGGCCTGGTGGCGCTGGCGATCGCGGTCTTCGTCGCGGTACGGCTGACGGAACGGCGTAAGGGAAGGCATGCGAACCGCCGCTGAGGGGCTGAGGGTGCTGGGCGCGGTGGTCCTGGGCGGGCTGACCGCCGTGGCCGGCGCGCTGTTCCTGCTGCTCACCCTGCCCTTCCTGGGCCGGCCGCGGGTGCGGGCGACGGCGGCGGCGCTGGCCGCCTTCGAGGCGCGCCGCCTGCGCCTGGACACCGCGGCGCTGGACGCGCTGTCGGGCTGGGACACCCGGCCGGCGCGCTACCTGGCCGCCAGGATCCCGGCCGGGGTGCTGGGCGGGCTGGTGGTGACGCTGCTGGTCCTGGGCGCGCGCACGGCGATCCTGCTGCTGGGGGCCTGGGCCCGCGGCGAGCCGTACGACGGGATGACGCCGACGCCGCCGCTGGTGCTGTACTTCCTGGTGGGCGGCTGCGTGTTGCTGTTCATCGCCGTGTCGGGGCTGGTGGGGGTGCACGCGCTGGAGCGGCGGCTGGCCGGGCGGCTGCTGGGGCCCGACCGTACCGAGGCGCTGGAGCGCCGGATCGCCGAGCTGGCCGAGAGCCGGGCCGGGATCGTGGCCGCGGTCGACTCCGAGCGCCGCCGGATCGAGCGTGACCTGCACGACGGGCTGCAGCAGCGTCTGGTGGCGCTGTCGATGCTCATCGGGCGGTCCCGGCGGGGGCGTCCCGAGCTGCTGGAGCAGGCGCACGAGCAGGCCCAGCAGGCGCTGGCCGAGCTGCGCGAGGTGGCCTGGCGGGTCTACCCGAGCGGGCTGGACTCCCTCGGGCTGGGCGAGGCGCTGGCCGGGGTGGCCGAACGCGCGGGTGTGCCGGTCAAGGTGGTGTGCGACCTGCCGGGCCGGCCGCCGATGGCGGTGGAGACGGCGGCGTACTTCGTGGTGAGCGAGGCGGTGACCAACGCCGCCAAGCACGCGGCCGCCACGATGGTGACGGTCGAGGTCAGGCAGGAGGACGACAGGGTGCTCGTACGGGTGAGCGACGACGGCACGGGCGGCGCGCGCCCCTCGGGAGGCGGCCTGTCGGGGCTGGCCCGGCGGGTGGCGGCGCTGGACGGCGTCTTCGAGGTGGTCAGCCCGCCCGGCGGCCCGACGACGGTGGCGGCGGGGCTGCCGTGCGGGTGATCCTGGCCGAGGACTCCACGCTGCTGCGCGAGGGTCTGGTCCGCCTGCTGGGCGAGGAGGGCCACGAGGTGCCGGCCGCCGTGAGCGACGGCGAGGCCCTGGTGGCGGCGGTGGCCGAGCACGCCCCCGACGTCGTGGTGGTCGACGTGCGCATGCCGCCGACCCACACCGACGAGGGGCTGCGGGCGGCGCTGGAGATCCGGCGGCGCTGGCCGCAGGTCAAGGTGCTGGTGTTGTCGCAGTACGTGGAGAAGCGGTACGCCGCCGAGCTGATGAGCGCCGACGTCGAGGGCGTGGGCTATCTGCTGAAGGACCGCGTGGCGCAGGTCGGCGACTTCCTGGACGCGCTGGAGCGGGTGGCGGCGGGCGGGGCGGCCTTCGACCCGGAGGTGGTGCGGCAGTTGCTGGCCCGTACCACGCAGGTCGATCCGCTGGCCCGGCTGACCGCGCGCGAGCGGGAGGTGCTGGAGCGCATGGCCCAGGGCATGACCAATGCCTCGATCGCCGGGCAGTTGCACGTGTCGCAGAGCGCGGTGGAGAAGCACGTCAACTCGCTGTTCGACAAGCTGGGCCTGTCTCACGCCAGCGGGTACAGCCGCCGGGTGCTGGCCGTCCTGCACTTCCTGAAGTCCTGAAGGGGGGCCTTCGTGCGTCCGCGCGTCTTTCGTCACGAGGATCTACCGGGGCTGCGGTCGGTCGTGTCGGGGTGGATCGCCGAGGCCGGGCGGTGCGGTTACGACCACGCCGGTGAGCTGCCGCACCGCGTCTATGACAACCTGCGTGACCGCCGGCCGGCCGCCGAGCTGGTCCGGTTGTGGGAGGACGCCGGCGGTCTGGCCGGGATCGCGATCCTGCTGCGGTTCGGCTGCGCCTTCGACGTCTTCGCCGCGCCCCGGCTGCGCGGCGGGCCGGCGGAGCTGGACATGCTGGAGCAGGCGGCCGGCGCCACCGCGCGCCTGATGGACCCGGGCGAGCGGTACGTGCTGACCGACGTCCTGGACTGCGACGCCGCCCGGATCGGCCTGCTGGGCCGGGCCGGTTTCGCGCGGTTCCGGGTGTGGGACCACGTCAACGAGCGCGACCTGTGCGGCCCGCTGCCCGAGCCGGGCGCGCCGGCCGGGTTCGAGGTGCGGCACGCCGTGCCGGAGGACGCGCCGGGCCTGGCCGAGGCGCGTAACGCGGCGTTCGGCGACGACTGGACCGGGCCGCTCTACCGTTCGGCGGTGATGGAGCGGCCCGGCTACGACCCGGCCGACGAGATCGTGGTCCAGGCGCCGGACGGCCGGATCGCGGCCTTCGCGCTCGGCTGGCTCGACGGGCGCAACGCGACCGGTCACTTCGAGCCGGTCGGCACCCATCCGGCGTTCCGGCGGCGGAGCCTGGCGCGGGCGGCGATGCTGCACGCGATGCGCCGCATGCGGGCGCTGGGCATGACGGCGGTGACGGTGAACCACGACGCCGGCAATGTGGCCGCCCGCGAGCTGTACCGTTCGCTGGGCTTCCGCCGCCGGCACGAGACCTTCGGCTATCGCCGTCCGGCCGGCTGATCGGCCTGCTTGCCGTCGATCCGGCCCAGGGGGTGGGGGGCCGTCTCCAGGGCGGCGCGGGCGGCGGGCCAGGCGGGGTCGCCGGGGTTCAGGGCGCTGCGGAGGTAGGCGGTGGTGAGCCGCTGCAGCAGGGCCAGGCGTTCGGGGTGCTCGTCGGTGGTCTCGGCGACGTGGTCTCCGGCGACGCCGCCCAGGGTGTGCTCGGCGCCGAACAGCGTCAGCAGGCTCTTGTCGCCGGGGCTGTGGTGGTAGCCGTCGGTGAACCAGTCGGGTCCGCGTGTCGTCAGGGGTGAGTCGTCCTTGTCGCCGGCGACCAGCAGGGCCGGGGTGGTCATGAACGCGAAGGCGGGGTTCATGAAGGGGAAGTGCTCGGCGGCGAAGGGTGACAGGTCCTGGCCGCCGGCGCCGGGCAGGGCGAGCAGCACGCCGGCCGTGACGCGCGGGTCGGACAGGTCCTCCCCGGGGCGGCCGTCGGCGTCCAGGACGCGGGCGCCGAGCAGCATGCTGGCGCTGTGGGCTCCCCAGGAGTGCCCGGCGACGGCGACGCGGCCGCGGTCCAGGCGTCCGGCCAGGCCCGGCAGGGCTGCCTCCAGGACGTCGAGGCCGTCGATGACGCGTCTGAGGTCTTCGACCCTGGTGCGCCAGATGTGGGGGGTGCGGGGGTCGTCGGCGGGGAGGGCGAGGGTGCGGGAGTCGAGGTGGGTGGGTTGCACGACGGCGAAGCCGTGGGCGGCCCAGAAGTCGGCCAGGGGGGCGTAGCCGTCCATGGACCAGCCATAACCGTGGGACAGGACGACGACGGGCAGCCGGTCGCCGGTGGCGGGGGCCGAGATGCGGACCTGGAGGTCCTGGCCCCGTCCGGGGGCGGGCAGGACGACCGGCCTGACCGACACGACGGGGGTGGGTGATGCGGGCATGGTGGTGCCTTCCGGGTGAGTTGCCGCAGGTGGGCGCGGGAGAGGGCAGGGCTTGGCCGTCGGGCCGCAGCTCTGGCATGATGGGTGCAAGTGGGACCGTGTCCCGTTTTCGACGATACGGGACCGTGTCCCGTTTAGCAATCCGACCCTGGGGGGAACGGCGTGGCCGAGTCGCGTCCGAAACGTGCCGACGCACGGCGCAACGAGGAGAACCTGCTGCGCGCGGCCGCCGCCGTGTTCGTCGCCTCGGGCGTGGAGGCGCCGATCCGCGACATCGCGGCGAAGGCCGGCGTCGGCACCGCCACGATCTACCGCCATTTCCCCACCCGGGCCGACCTCGTCATCGCCGTCTACCGGCACCAGGTGGAGTCCTGCGCGCAGGCGGGCCCGGCCCTGCTGGCCGCCGCTGCGAGCCCGTACGCGGCGCTGCGGCAGTGGATCGGCCTGTTCGTCGACTTCCTGGTCACCAAGCACGGGCTGGCCGCGGTGCTGCAGCCGGACAACACCGGCTTCCAGGCGCTGCACGCCTACTTCCTCGACCGCCTGGTGCCGGTGTGCGCCCAGCTGCTGCAGGCCGCGGCGGCCGCCGGCGAGATCCGCGACGACCTGGACGCCTTCGAGCTCATGCGCGGCGTGGGGAACCTGTGCATCGGGGCCGAGGCCGATCCCCGGTACGACGCCCGCCGCCTGGTCGGGCTCCTGGTCGCCGGGATCGGCCGGGAAGGAAGACCTTAAGAGATCCGTAAGCCGGCCCGGCCAGACTTCAGGCACATCCCGAGACGCATGGAGAACCATCATGAGGAAGATCAGCGCGAACCTGTTCATCTCGCTCGACGGCGTCGTCCAGGACCCGGCGGAGTGGCACTTCCCGTACTTCAACGACGAGATGGGCGCGGCGGTGACGGCGCAGATGGCCGACACGCTGCTGCTGGGGCGCAAGACGTACGACAGCTTCGCCGGGGCGTGGCCCGAGCGTGAGACGGCCGGCGGCGAGGACGCCGACTTCGCCCGCACGATCGGCGACGCGCGCAAGATCGTGGTCTCCCGCCAGCCGCTGGAGTTCACCTGGCGCAACTCCGAGCTGCTGCAGGGCGACCTGGTCAAGGGCGTGACGGCGCTGAAGGCCGAGCCGGGCGGCCCGATCGCGATGAGCGGCTCGGTCTCGGTGGTGCGGCAGCTGCTGTCCGCCGGGCTGCTGGACGAGCTGCACCTGCTTGTGCACCCGATCGCGGTGCGCAGGGGCGAGCGGCTGTTCGAGGAGGGCGACAGCTCGATCCCGCTGGAGCTGGTCAGCTCGCAGACGTTCACCACGGGCGTGCTGTACCTGGTCTACCGGCAGGCCGGGGCGGCCGGTGAGGGCTCCTACGACGACGCCAAGACCCACCTGCCCCAGGACGTCCGGTAACGCGGCTGTCCCAGGCCCGGCATCGCCTTCGGCGGGCCGGGCCTTCAGTGTGCGCGGGGTCAGCGGGCCGGCAGGTCGTCCAGCTCGGCGGCGAAGAGCAGGGCGGGGTCGAAGCCCATGCCGGCGAAGTGGCCGGCCAGTTCCAGGGACAGCACGCCGTGGATCCGGGTCCAGAAGCTGAGCGCCCGGTGCAGGACGGCGGGCGGGGCGGGGTGGTCGCCGGCCCAGTCGCGGTGGGTGGCCAGGTGGTGGTCGAGCGGGGTTTCGGGGCGCCGGGGCGGGGTGGTCGTCGAAGCGGCGTCGAGCAGGAGGGTCATGATCTGGGAGGAGATGGCGGTGATGTCGTCGGGGGCGTGGTAGCCGGGGACGGGGGTGCCGTAGATGAGCAGGTAGCGCTGGGGGTCGCGCAGGGCCCAGGCACGTACGGCGTGAGCCAGCACGACCAGCCCCCCGCCCCCCTCTTCGCTGCCCTCTTCGGCGGCCTTTTCGGCGGCTGAGCGGAGGGTGTCGGCGAGGCTGCGGTAGGCGTCGCGGATGAGCTCGGTGATCAGCTCGTCACGGTTGGCGTAGTAGCGGTAGAGCGCGGGGCCGCTCATGCCCATCTGCTTGGCGATCGCGTTGAGGGACAGCGCGGAGGCTCCCGTCGTGGCGATCTGTTGCCAGGCGCGCTCCTTGATCTCGGCGCGGACCTGGGCGCGGTAGCGCTCGCGCGGGGTCGCCGTGCCGGTGTCCGCCATGCGTTGCCGCCTTCCGCCGCTATACCCAGGAGATTTAGTTAGAGGCTATCACGAACGTTGTTGACACTCCTCTCGCCGTGCGGTTATAACTTCTAACGAACGCATGAGCATCTAGCCGTTCGTGTCCGTCCAGGTGAAGGGGAACGTCATGACCACGTACCAGCCGTCCGCCCGTCGTCGTACGCCGGTGGCGGTGAGCGTCGCCGCCTGGGCGGTCCCCGTCCTGATCGTCGGCCAGTTCGCGCTGCTGGCGATCGTTCCGGTCACGGTCGTGCTGGTCGGCGCGCTGCGTCACGCCCAGGACCGGCTGGTCCGGTGGGCGGCCGTGCTCGTCGCCCTGGCCTACGCGGCGCCGCTGGCCGTGTGGGTGGCCAGGCCCGGCGGCGCGCCGAGCCTGTCGAAGGACATGCATCCCGCCTTCGCCGTGCTGATCGTCGCCGCCTGCGCCGCGCTCGTCGCGGCCGTCGTGCGGGCCGGACGGCGCTGACGGCCTCCCCGGCCGGCCCCCTTCTTCGATCCCTCAACGAGAGGAACACCATGTCCAGTAACGTCCGCGTCGCCTCGATGCTGATCCCGCTCGCCGTGGCCGGCGTCCTGGCGGGCAACGTCCCGGCCGCCACCGCCACCGTCACCGCCACCGCCGGCGCGGCCCGGTGCCAGGGGGAGGGGGTCGACGCCTCCGCCCGCATCCGCTACCGGGCCGACATCGTGATCAAGGCCCCGCTGAGCAGGGTCTTCGGCCTGCAGACGCGGGTGGAGCAGTGGCCCGACTGGCAGCAGCCGGTCCTGTCCAGCAAGCGCCTCGACCGCGGCCCGCTACGTCCCGGCTCGTCGTGGCGGTGGAGCACGCCCGCTCCGGCCACCGCCACCACCCCGGCCACCACCATGCACATCACCTCCACCCTCCGGCGCGTCAAGCGCGAGGCCTGCCTGCTGTGGAGCGGCCCGGCGGCGGGCACGGGCGTGCGCATCGACCGGGGCGTGCACCTGTGGACGTTCACCCAGGTCAAGGGCGGTGTGCGCGTACACACCGAGGAGACCTGGACCGGCGGTCAGGTCGAGGCCGACGCGGCCACCGCCACCGAGCTCCTCGGCGCGGGGCTGCGGGCATGGCTGCGCGACCTGAAGGCCGCCGCGGAGTCCCGCTGACCGCCCGCGCGATGTGACGGGCGCCACTGCTCCCGGATGTCACGCGGCGGCGGCGACCGGCGTCTGGTGCGTGTGGCAAGGTCGAGAACCGACAGGCGGGAGCAGATGATGGACACCAGCGCCGAACCGGCGGAGCGGGCGGACCAGGCCGACAGCGCGACCCGGGCCTTCGTCGAGCATCGCAACCTGCTGTTCACCGTCGCCTACGAGATGCTGGGCTCGGCCGCCGACGCCGAGGACATCCTGCAGGAGACCTGGCTGCGGTGGGCGTCGGTCGAGCTGGAGTCCGTGCGTGACCGGCGCGCGTTCCTGGTCCGCATGGTGACGAGGAAGGCGCTGACGCGGCTGCGCACGATGCGCCGCCGCAAGGAGTCCTACGTCGGGCCGTGGCTGCCCGAGCCGCTGCTGACCTCGCCGGACGTGGCCGAGGACGTCGAGCTGGCCGAGAGCGTCTCGATGGCCATGCTGCTGGTGCTGGAGACGCTCCACCCCACCGAGCGCGCGGTGTTCGTGCTGCGCGAGGTGTTCGGCCTGGAGTACGACGAGATCGGCGAGGCCGTCGGCAAGACCCCGGCGACGGTGCGGCAGATCGCCCACCGCGCCCGGGGGCACGTGGCCGCACGCCGTCCCCGGACGAGCGTCTCGGCCGAGCAGGCGCGTCAGACGCTGGCGGCCTTCCAGAGCGCGATCGAGACCGGCGACCTGCAGCGTCTGCTCGACCTGCTGGCTCCTGACGTCGTCCTGCTGACCGACGGCGGCGGCGTGGTGCGGGCGGCGCTCGCGCCGATCGAGGGCGCGGTCACGGTGGCCGGGGTGCTGGCCAGGCTCTCCGGCCCGGCCCGGTTGCGCCCGGCCCACGTCAACGGCCATCCGGCGCTGCTCGTCGACCTCGACGGCGAGATCGACAGCGTCGTGGCGATCCGCCTGGACGGCGGCCTCATCAGCGGCCTGTACGCCGTGCGCAACCCCGGCAAGTTGTCCCGCATCGGACACGAGACCGTCGTGAGCCGCTGACGGGCCGCGCGAAAATCCGGATGCGGCAGCCGCCCGCCGCCGCCGATCATGACCGGTATGGAAGCGTGTGTGTTCTGCGAGCTCGTCGCCGGGCGGGCGGCGGCGAGCGTGGTCTTCGGCGACGACGACGTCCTGGCGATCCTCGACCGCCGTCCGGCCACGCCCGGTCACGTCCTGGTGATCCCGCGCGCGCACGTCACGGGCCTGGCCGAGGCCGGTGACGCGATCGGCGGGCCGATCTGGCGGGCGGCGCGGCGGGTGGCGGCCGCGCTGCGGGCCTCGGGGTTGCGGTGCGAGGGGGTGCGGCTGTCGCTGGCCGACGGCGAGGCCGCCGGCCAGGAGGTCTTCCATCTCCACCTGCACGTGGTGCCGCGCTTCGCGGGCGACGGCGTGGTGGTCGGCGCCGAGTGGCGCAGCCGCTCGCGCGCCCGGCTCGACCAGGACGCGGCGCTGATCCGGGCCGCGCTGCCCCGCTGAGGCGAGGGCCCGTGGCGTGATCGGCAGGTTGTCATGCTCCCGGCATGTTCCGCGAGGCCCGGCCTGACGACTTCGAGCACATCGTCCGCCTCTACCGGGGGTTGCAGCCGGACGACCCCGAGGTCGTGGACGGCTCCGACGCGGCGGTCTTCCGGCAGATCCTCGCATCCCCGGCACTGCGTCTCTTCGTGCTCGAACTGGACGGGGCCGTCGTCGCGACGACCTATCTCAACGCGATCCCCAACCTCACCCGGTCGGCCTCGCCGTACGCCGTGATCGAGAATGTCGTCGTCGAGGCGTCACGGCGGGGCGCCGGGCTGGGCAAGCAGATCATGGCCGCCACCCTCCAGGCCGCGTGGGAGGCCGGCTGTTACAAGGCGATGCCGATGACGAGCTCGCGCCGGCCTGCGACCCACGCCTTCTCCCGCGCCTGCGGCTTCTCCGGCGACGCCAAGCACGCGTACGTGGCCCGCCCCTCCTGACGGGCCGCCGCCTGGGCGTGGCGCGGCCGTCACAGGGAGCGTTCGAGGAAGCCGAGGATCATGCGGGCCAGGGCGACCCGGTGGTCCGACAGGGCGTGGTCGGTGGGCAACAGGTGGTCTTCGAGGCGTTCGACGGGGTGTGCCCGGTAGGCGGCGACCAGCGGATCGTGGTGCACTTCGTGCGGCGTGACGACGTCGTGGCCGGTGCCGGCGAGCAGCACGGGGCGGGTGGCCAGCCGGGGCGCGAGCCGGGCCAGCCGCCAGGCGTCGCCGTTCGCCTCCATCTCGCCGACCAACGCCTGCCCGCTGGTGCCGCGCAGGGGGGCCAGCTCGCCGTCGAACGCCTTGACGTACCCGGCCCGTACCTCGGCGTCGGCGCGGCACAGCGCGGCGGCCACACCGAGGTCGAACGCGGCGACGGAGGCGACGGCGGTCACGGACGGGTCCGCCGCGGCCGTCATCAGGGCCGCGAACCCGCCCATGCTGTGGCCGACCAGTGCCAGCCGCCGCGGGTCGAGCCGGTGGGCGGCGGCCAGGCCGGGCAGCGCGGCGACGACGGCGGCGGCGTCCTGCAGCACGTGCCCCCAGGACCAGGTGCCGCCCACACCCCATGATCCGCGGTAGTGGAACACCAGGGCGGCGTAGCCGGCGCGGCGCAGCGTCTGGGCGAGGTCGAAGTTGCGCTCGTTGCCGGGGAATCCGTGCAGCAGCACGACGACGGGGTGCGGGCCGCGTCCGGCGGGCAGGTGCAGCACGCCCAGCAGGCGCTCGCCGCCGCTGTCGAACGTCACCTGCGGTGTGGTGGCCGGGAATTCGGGGTCGCGCGGCGGGTCGGCGGCAAGCGGATCAAACACGGGTGAACTCCCCTAGATCGAACCGATCGGTACGACCCGAGACGTTAGCAGCCGATCGAACCGACCGGTACTATCCAAGCCATGCCCGTGGCCAAAGGCTCCACGATCGATCCCGCCCGCACCCGCGCCGCCATCCTGAGCGCCGCCACCGACCTGCTGTACGAGCGCGGCCTCGACGGCATCGGCGTCGCCGGGCTGTGCGCCGCGATCGGCATCTCCAAGGAGACCCTCTACCGCCACTTCGGCACCAAGGAGGGCCTGGTAGAGGCCGTGCTCCGGGAACGCAGCGACCGGGTCGCCCGCTGGTTGGCCGGCCGCGTCCAGGCCGCGGGCGAGGATCCGCGCGCCCAGCTGGCCGCGGTGTTCGACGCCCTGCGGCAGTGGTACGCCGACCCGGCCTTCCGCGGCTGCGCCCTGCTGAACGCCGCCGCCCAGCACCACGCCGAGCCCGTACGGGCCATCACCGCCCGTCACCTGGACCGCTACCTCGAGCTGCTGACCGGCATCGCCGAACGCGCCGGGGCCGCCGATCCGGGAGTGATGGGACGGCAACTGCTGATGCTGGTCGAGGGCGCGACCGTCGTCGCGGCCCACCACGAGGACGCAGCCGCCGCCGACCACGCCCGCCAAGCCGCCCTCACCCTCCTGTCCACCTCCACCGCCCATCCCCATCCCTAGCCCCCACCGCACCGCTCAGCCCCATCTCCAACTCACACCGCACCGCCCATCTCTAGCCCCCCAGCGCCACCAGCAGTTCCCCCAGAAGCTCCCACCCGAGCCTCCAGAGGCGCTCCACGCGACAAGTCACAGCCGTTCCGCGGCACCCCGCCACCGGCGACCTGTTCACCGCCCGTAGAGCCGTTCCCGCAGGCCCCACGGGAACCCCGTCCGTGGCGGAAGCGGCTTGCGACCGGCGAGGCCGCCCTCAGGGGCCGTTTGTCGGGACGCTCTCGGCAGCTCATGGCCAGGAAACCTTTCAGTAGCCTGCGGCCGAACTGCCCTCCGCTGCGGGTTTCCGGCGCGGCGAGAAGACCGTTCGTCGTGCCGAGAAAGCCGCTGCCGCCCGTTCTCGCAAAGCCGTTGTGGCCTGCAGCATGGGGCCGCCCTCGGGCCCGCCTCTGGGCCGTGCCCGGACTCCAGGCCGGGAGCAGCTTCCGTGACCTGTGATCGGATCCCCGCCCATCGCAGGGGTGGTTCCCGGCCGGAAGATCGTCCACAGCAGCCTCGGGTTCGATAGCCACCCACCCCGGGGCGGAGATCCCTTTCCTCCGACAGAGTCGGCCCGCGCCGAGCCCTGCTGGTTCTACCGCGCTGCCCCAAACAGCGGCCCGTCGTCACGAATCGCCCTCGCCTCCCGCCTCGATGACCTCAGATCGTCGCACGCTTCGGACAACGGAAGTCGTCTTGACAACTTGATTTGTCGGTGGGAAGGTTGAGGCACCTCAGGAACTCAAGGAGCGACAACCATGCGTAAGATCACCGCGGGCCTGTTCATCTCCCTCGACGGCGTCGTCGAGGCCCCCGACACCTGGCACTTCCCGTACTTCAACGACGAGATGGGCGAGTCGGTCGGCGCGCAGATGCAGGCCGCCGACGCCATGCTGCTGGGCCGGCACACCTACGAGGAGTTCGCCGGGTACTGGCCCCACCAGGACCCCGAGAAGGAGCCGATGGCCGAGGCGATGAACTCCTCGACCAAGTACGTCGTCTCCACCACGCTGACCTCGCCGTCGTGGCAGAACACGGAGGTCGTGAGCCTGGCCGACCTGGCGGCGTTGCGGGAGCGCCCGGGCGGGAACATCTCGGTCGTCGGCAGTGCCACCCTGGTGGTCTCGCTGCTGCGCGAGGGCCTGCTCGACGAGCTCAACCTGCTGCTCCACCCGATCGTGGTCGGCTCGGGCAAGCGGCTGTTCGACGACGTGCGCGAGCAGATCCCGCTCACCCTGACCACCTCCACCACCTTCAGCACCGGCGTGCTGAACCTGATCTACACGAGGGCATGACATGGCCGCCAAGACCGTCGCCGACAAGCTGCTCATCAAGCCGACGACCACCGTGTGGCTCTCCGACCCGGCCCATCGGCCGCTCCTGGGGCCGCTGCCCGAGGGCGCCCGCGAGGCCGGGTCCGTCCAGGAGGCGGACGTCGCGCTGATCTTCGCCTCCGACGCCGCCACGGCCCACCGCATCCTGGACGAGCACCGCGACGACATCACCGCACCGCCCGTGGTCTGGGTGGCCTACCCCAAGGGCAACAAGTCCGACATCAACCGCGACACGCTGTGGCCCATCGTCGGCGAGTACGGGCTGCGTCCCAACGGCCAGGTCGCGGTGGACGAGACGTGGTCGGCGCTGCGCTTCCGCGCACTGAAGGACGGCGAGCCCCCCTTCACGGGCGGCCGCGGCTGACCCCAGCGGTCACCCCAGCCCCACCCGAACGCCGCCGCCCTCACGCCTGACGGCGGCCCTACACTCCGCCCCCGCCCCGCCTGACCGGTCAGGCGGACAGGTCGTCGCCCAGCACCAGCAGCAGATGCTCGTCCTGGCCGTGCCGGACCGTGCCGGCGCGCCGGAACCCGTGGCGTTCCAGCAGCCGCACCGAGCCGGTGTTGCCCGCGAAGGGGTCGGCGTACAGGGGCCTGGTCTTCTCCTCCGCCAGGAACAGCCCCAGCGCCGCGGTGCCGACGCCGCGCCCCCAGAAGGGGCGGCCCAGCCAGTAGCCGACGAAACGCCGCTCGCCCTCCCACCAGGACACCACGTTCCCGGCCACCTCACCCCCGACCGTGACCGCGCGCACCAGGACGGTGGGATCGCCCAGGACCCGAGTGGCCCAGTGAGTCATGAAGGCCGCCCGCTCACGAGGGACGAACCTGGACCGCCGGACGGCTTCCTCGTCGTGCTCCTGCTCCAGGAACACCTCCAGGTCGGTCTCCAGGACGGGCCGCAGCCGCACGTCATCGCTCATGCCTGCCGAGTGTGCCACCAGGCGCCGACAGTTCCGCCGGGACGCGCCTCCCGCGCCGCCGTTTCCCTCACCCAAAGTGATCGCTGCCCTGCGTTTGGGCTGCTGACCGGGGATTTTACCCGGCGATCGAGCTTCACGGAGAGTGACATGGGGTAGTCACGGTGCAAGAGTCGCCCGCTCGGGCAGGGAGGAGGAGCGCATGACAGGCACAGCCGTCAGCGGGCCGGAGGCCGTCGTCGAGGTGCCGACGGTCAGGCTCGCCGGCGGCGGCGTCGCGGCTCGGGCCGCGACGGGCACGGGCACGTCCCCGGTCAGGGCCGCGAGCCGCTGCGGTCACCACGGTCACCCCGACGGTCACCCCCATGACGCGGGGCCGGCCGTTGTCCGCAGCGCAGCCGTGTACCGCCCGGCCGGTCGTGCAAGGCCGTACCTCACCGCGTACGGCCCGGCCGGCCGCGGCGGGAGCTCCTCGCCGGGGTCGTGAACCCGATGCCGGTCCCGCCGCCGGGTCTGACTTCCCCAGTCCTCAGCCCGGCGGCGGGACCTTCTCACGTCGGCCACCGGCCGGTGCCGGGTTCGTCCTGCCGGATCATGAGCAGGTATCTCATGTCCTGAGGGATGAGCCGGCACACGAGGAGGCCAGGGATGGGACCGGTGTACGCGGGCGCGGCGGTGGAGGTGGCCGCGCGGCCGGAGGAGGTGTTCGCGCTGATCACCGACTGGCCGCGGCACCGCGAATGGATGTTCATGACGTCGGCGCGGCAGGTGGGCGAGCGCCGGGTGGAGGCCTACACCGGGGTGCGGCCGGTGGGGTTCCTGGACACGATGACGATCGTGGCCTTCGAGCCGCCGTCGTACGTGCTGATGGAGCACACCGGGCGGCTGGTGCGCGGCCGGGGGGCGATCCGGGTGCGGCCGTGGCGGGGCGGCAGCCGGGTGATCTGGGCCGAGGAGCTGCTGCTGCCGCTGGGCGCGGCGGGCCGGGCGTTGTGGCCGGCGGGGCGTCCGATCGTGACGGCTTTGGCCCGGCATTCGCTGCGCAGGCTGGCACGCCTGCTGGAGGCGCCGGCCCGTTAGGTGGCGTCGTGGACGACCAGGGCCAGTTGCACCCGGTTGTCCAGGCCGGCCTTGGTCAGGATGCGTGAGATGTAGCCCTTGACGGTGCCCACGCTCATGTGCAGCTCGCCGGCGATGACCGCGTTGGGCTTGCCCTGCCCGACGGCGAGCGCCACCTCGCGCTCCCGCTCGCTGAGGGCCGACAGCACGCGGCGGGCCTCGGCGCGCCGCCGGTCATCCTCCTCGGGCATCAGGTGGGCGATCAGGCGGCGGGTGACGCTGGGCGACAGGCTGGGCTCGCCGGCCGCCACCCGTTTGACGGCTTCGACGATGCCCTCGGGCGGGGTGTCCTTGAGCAGGAAGCCGCCGGCTCCGGCGCGCAGGGCCCGGAAGACGTGCTCGTCGGCGTCGAAGGTGGTCAGGATGATGACCTGCGGGGCGCCGGGGCGGGCGCGCAGCCGCCGGGTGGCCTCGATGCCGTCGAGGCCGGCCATGCGGATGTCCATCAGCACCACGTCGGGGGAGTGCTCGCCGACCGCGGCCTGGACCTGCCCGCCGTCGGCCACGGACCCGACCACGCGCAGGTCGGGGGAGCCCTTGAGCATGAGGGTCAGCCCGGTGCGGACGAGCGCGTCGTCGTCGACGATCAGCACCCGGATCGGGCCGGGCTCACTCCGCGACTCCTCCACGGGGCCATGGTAGCCGTGCGGCCAGCCGGAACCCGCCGTCGCCGGCCGGTCCGCGTTCCAGCCGGCCGCCTGCCAGGGTGACGCGTTCCTCCAGTCCGGCCAGCCCCGCTCCGGCGCCGGTGGCGGCCAGCTCGGCCCGTGGCCCGGCGGGCGGCGGGTTGCGCACCTCGACGGTCAGCTCCCGGCCGGCCGTGCCGCGTACTTCGACGGTGACGGGCCGGTCGGGGGCGTGCTTGCGGGCGTTGGTCAGGCCCTCCTGCACG
The DNA here is from genome assembly GCF_042892035.1 of Nonomuraea sp. NPDC001831. NCBI lineage: Bacteria > Bacillati > Actinomycetota > Actinomycetes > Streptosporangiales > Streptosporangiaceae > Nonomuraea > Nonomuraea sp. NPDC001831. The sequence continues at coordinate 51,908 of NZ_JBIATU010000006.1, forward strand.
ACGCGGTAGGCGGTGCGCCGGGTCGGCTCGGGCAGGTCGGCGAAGCGTATGCCGTGTTCGCGCAGGTCGATGTGCATCCCGGCCTGCCGTGACTCCGTCACCAGCGGCTCCAGCCCGGCCGGCGGCTGCTCGGCGGCCGGCGACTGGGCGTGGGCGGGCTGGTCGCCGGGGTGCCGGCGCAGCACGCCGATGACGCCGCGCAGCTCCTGCAGGGCCTGGTGGGCGCTGGCGCGGATGACCTCGGCCGCCTCGGCGACCTCGGTGGGCGTGGCGGCGGCGTTGAAGCGCAGCGCGCCGGCGTGCACGGCCAGCAGCGACAGCCGGTGGGCCAGGACGTCGTGCATCTCGCGGGCGATGTCCAGGCGTTCGGCGCGGCGGGCTTCCTCGGCGCGTTGCCGCTGGTCGGCTTCGGCGCGGCGGGCGCGTTCGGCCAGCGAGGCCAGCAGTTGCCGGCGGGTCCTGGCCAGGATGCCCCAGCCGGTGATCGCCCCGCCGAACAGCACCGCGACCAGCGCCCACACCGGGTAGGGCGCCAGCCCCGGCGGCCGCAGGGCGAACCTGGTCAGCGACGCCACAACCCACGCCACCCCGACGGCCACGGCCGCGGGCGGACGCCGGTGGAGCGCGACGAGCAGCGTGGCGATCCCGGCGGCGACGGACGCGGCGGCGGCCGGGATCGCCAGCGCGACGGCGACCAGCCCGGCGGCCACCGGACGGCGGCGGCACCACCACAGCGCCGCGCACGCCGCCGCTCCGCCGATCGCGTCGGCCCACAGGTACCAGCGGGGGGTGCCGGGCGCGAGGTCTCCCCACACCACCGAGACGGCGCCGGCCAGGGCGAGCACGACCCCTCCGGCAACCGCGGCCCGCCCCCGCCGCGACCGCCCGCCTTCTCTCTCACCTTCTCTCTCACCGGCTCGCCCGCCTTCTCTCTCACCGGCTCGCTCACCGTCTTGGCCGTCGCCGGAGCTGCCGGCCCACCAGGCCCCCCAGGTCCGCCATGTTCGCCCAGCCTGGCCGGCCTGTTTCCGCTCGCCCGTCTGCGGGCCGCGCGCCCCGAACACCATGGCCGATCGTAGCCCGCGTGCGCCGTGCCGGGCGGCAACCGCGGTCACCGGCCGTGGCAACCAAAGTCGCAACCGGTGCACGACCGCGGTGGCCACAGACCGGCCGCAAGCCAGCAGCGCCACCCCCGCCCGGGACGGGAACGTGGGGGCATGGTCTCCCTTCAGGCACGCGGCCGGTGGGCCGCGCTCGTACTGGCCGGGCTCACCCCGGTCGTCGCCGAGCTCACGCTGGGCAATCCGCCGCTGCGCCAGGCGTGGCTGCTGCTGGTGTGGACGCCGATCTACGGCGCGGGCACCGTCCTGATCCGCGAGCTGGTACGCCGTGCCGGTCGCGGGTGGGGGTCGGTGCTGCTGCTGGGGGCGGCGTACGGGATCGTGGAGGAGGGGCTGGCGCTGCAGGCGCTGACCAGCCCCACCCTGTACGGCGCGGCCGGGTGGGCGCCGCGCGTCCTGGGTCTCAACAGCGCCTACACCGAGCTGAACATCCCCTACCACGCGGTGTTCAGCGTGGCGCTGCCGATCCTGCTGGCCGACCTGCTGTTCCCGGCGCTGCGCCACCGCCCCTACCTGGGACGGGCCGGGCTGGTGGTGGCGGGCGTGGTGTTCGTGCTGGGTGTGCTGCTGCTGCGCTGGACGGCGGCCTTCATGGACCCCGGCTACCTGGCGCCGTGGCCGGTGCAGGCGGGGTTGCTGCTGGCGGTGGCGGCGCTGGCCGTCCTGGCGTTGCGGGTCGTCCCGCCGCCGTCAGCCGGGTCCCCGCCGGCGGCCGGGGGATCGGCGGGGGTGCCCGTTCCGGCGCTGGTGGCGGTGGGGGCCGGGGTCGTGGCGTTCGGGTATTTGGCGCTGCTGTTCCCCTTCGGCGGGGCCCGGCATCCTGCCTTCACCCAGGGCGGCTGGGTGGCGGCGCCGATGGGGGCCGCGGCGCTGCTGGCAGTGGGGGCCGCGCTGCTGGTACGGCGGTGGGCGGCCGCCGACCGCTGGGGCGAGCGGCACAGCCTGGCGCTGGCGGGCGGCGCGCTGGTCGGGCACACCGCCTTCGGAGTGCTGGCCAACGGTGAGACGGCCGCCGACCGGGTCTCGCTCGCGGTGCTCGGCCTGGTGACGGCCACTCTCTTGGCGCTGCTGGCCCGCCGTACGGACTGGCCTTCAACGCCGGCCGGTACGGGCCGCCTCCAGCGCTGAGGCGGTACGGGCCGCCTCCAGCGCTGAGCCGGTACGCGCCGACGTCCAGAGCCGGCCCGGTACACGCCAACTTCCGGCGCCGGCCCGGTACGCGCCGGCTCCCAACCCCCAGGCCCGCCGTACGGGCCGGGGCCTCAGCGGGCCGCGACAGCGGGCTGGGCGTGGCGCTGCACGGCGGCGGCGAACGCGGCGATCAGCGGGTGCGGACGCCGTCCGTCGCCGGCCAGTTCCGGCTGGAACAGCGTGCCGACGAAGAACGGGTGGCCGGGCAGCTCGGCCACCCGCACCATGCCGTCCTCGGCGTGGCCGGAGAAGACGAGCCCGTGCTCGGCCAGCGTCCCGCGGTAGGCGTCGTTGAGGCCGTAGGAGCAGCTGTAGGCCTCGACGATGGACGTGGTGCCCATGATCTGCTCGATCCGCGAGCCGGGGGTCAGCCGCACCAGTCCCTCGTGCCCGGCCAGCGAGCACGACAGCGGCTCCAGCAGGAACGCCTCGCCGCCGGGGCTGTTCTCGGCGTGGGCGACGTCCAGCCCGCACACGTTGCGGCCGTACTCCAGCAGCATGTGCTGGAAGCCGCCGCAGGTGCCCAGGAAGGGGATGCGCCGCTCGCGCGCGGTGCGGGCGGCCTGGACCGCGCCGGCCTCGCTGGCGTACGGGCTGCCGGGCATGATCCAGATGCCGTCGAAGCCGTCGAGGTCGTCGGCCTCGGTGGTGGGGATCCAGTAGGGGTCCAAAGCGATGCCGTCGCGTTCGCGCAGCGCCTCGATCAGGCGGGGGACGCGGGCGTGGGACCGGACGCTGGGTGAGCGGTCTGCGACCAGGGCGATTCTCATGCCTCCCATCGTGACCTCCACCCGTCCTTAAGCGCCAACGATGATGTCTGCACCTGGTATAAGCATTGCTGATGGACCCGAATCTGTTGCGCACGTTCGTGACGGTGGCCCGCCTGCGCTCCTTCTCGGCCGCCGCCCACGAGCTCGGCTACACCCAGTCGGCGATCTCCCAGCAGGTCGCGGCGCTGGAGGCCGATCTGGGGCTGCCGCTGCTCGGCCGCCGTCCGGTGGCGCCGACCCCGGCCGGTGAGCGGCTGCTGGAGCACGCGGGGCCGCTGCTGCTGCGCCTGCGGGCGGCGCGCGCCGACGTGCTGCGCGCGGCGGCCCAGCCGGCCCACCGGCTGCGGCTGGCCGCCACCCCGCTGGCGGTCAACGCCGTGCTGGCCGCACGGCTGGCCCAGGCGCGCGCCGCCCAGCCGCGCCTGCGGGTGGAGGTGCGCACCTGTGACCGGGACCGGCTGGCCGAGCTGCTGGCCGAGGGCGAGGCCGATCTCGGGCTGGCCGACGGCATCGCCGCGCCCAGCGACCCGCTGCGCCTGCCGGAGTCGGGGCCGATGACGACGGCAGGCGTCAGCGAGGAGGACCTGGTGGTGGCGTTGCCGCCGGGGCATCCGCTGGCGGGACGCCGGGCGTTGCGGCTGGCCGACCTCGTCGACGCCCGCTGGCTGCAGACGCCGCTGTGCCCGTTGCCGCGCCTGCGTGACCTGGCCGGTGACGGGTTCACCGCCGCGCTGGTCTACCAGGGCGACGACGTGCACACCGTGCTCAACCTGGTGGCCGCCGGGCACGGGCTGACGCTGCTGCCGGCCTCGGCCGGGCCGGGGGTGCCGCTGGCGGCGCCGCGCCTGGTGCACCGTGTGGAGCTGGTGCACGGCGCGCTGCCGCCCGGCCCGGCCGCCACCTTGGCCAGGGCCCTGTCCGGCCCGCCGGGCTGAGGCTGCCCAGGCAGGCCGGTCCGTGTGCGGCGGGTGGAGGGGTCAGGCGTGCCAGCCGGTCACCCCGCCCGGTACCGGCGCGGCCGGGTCGTAGGGCTCGCGGGTGAAGACGAACGTGTTGAGGTCGAGGTGGTCGGCGGCCACGCGCAGCGTCTCGCCGGCGTAGTAGCCGTCCAGCCCGAGCCAGGTGCCGTCGTCCTGGGCCACGAAGCGGGAGGCGCGGCCGCTGCCGTCGACGGGCGCCAGCGACAGCCCGCGGTCGGGCAGCAGCCGCAGCGCGTACGGCTTGGGCCCCCAGTGCCACAGCCCGGTCAGCGCCAGCAGGTCGGGGTCGGCGGGGGCGGGCTGCCATTCCTCGGGCAGGCGCGGCTCGTGCTCGTCGAGGATGTCGAGCAGGTCGGTGGTCAGGGTGCCGGTCATGCCGCTGGTGGTGTTGGCCATGAACAGCACGCCGACGCGTTCGGCCGGGTCGGCCCACACGGTGGCCAGGAACCCGGGCATGGACCCGGTGTGCCCGGCCAGGCGGCGCCCGCCGACGCGGGCCAGTTGCAGGCCCAGCCCGTAGCCGACGGTCCAGGAGTCGCCGTCGGCCACGCCGGCCGGTTCGCGCATCTCGGCCAGGGTGTCGGGCGACAGCACGCCGCCGGTGTCGCCGCCGACGAAGGCGGCCCAGCGGGCCAGGTCGTGCGGGGTGGACCACAGCTGCCCGGCCGGCCCCATGGCCACGGCGTCGTGCTCGGGCTCGGTGAGCACCGTGTCGGCCCACGGGTGGACGGCGTAGCCGGTGGCGTGCGGGGCGCGGGGGCGGGCGGTGGTGGCGTTCATCTCCAGCGGCGCCAGCACCTCCTGCCGCACGGCCTGCTGCCAGTCGGTGCCGCGCAGCCGGGCCACCAGCTCGCCCAGCAGCGCGAACCCGACGTTGGAGTAGTGGAAGAGGCGGCCGGGCCGGTGTCTGACCTGGTCGGGGCCCACCCGCTTGAGCAGGTCGGGCAGCTCCAGGCCGGGGGTGCGCTCCCACCAGTCGGTCGGCGGTTCGGCGGTCAGGCCCGAGGTGTGGGACAGCAGCTGGGCGACGGTGGCCTGCCCGGCGGCGGTGCCGGGCACGTGACGCTCCAGCGGGTCGGTCAGCGCGAGCCTGCCTTCGTCGCGCAGCCGCATGACGGCCACGGCCACGATCGACTTGGTGATCGATCCCAGCCGGTACTGGGTGGCCGGGGTCGGCGGGCCGTCGCCGACGCGGCCGCGGCCGCCGAACCACACCGTCCGCCCGTCGCGGACGATCGCCGCCGTCAGCGACGGCACCCTGCACTCGGCCTGTTCGACGGCCAGCCTGCGCAGCAGCGCGCGGGCCGTCACCTGTCCCACCTGACTCATGGGCGACAAGACTAGCGGCGCCGGCCGGCCTGGCCCTCATCGATCGTGGTGCTGCGGGGAGACCAGGCCGGCGTCGTAGGCGGCGATGACGAGCTGGACCCGGTCGCGGGCGCCGAGCTTGGTGAGCAGGCTGGCGATGTGGGCCTTGGCGGTGCCGGGGCTGATGTGCAGCCGGGCGGCGATCTCGGCGTTGGACAGGCCGCGTCCGGCCAGGGTCAGCACCTCGCGTTCGCGCGCGGTGACGCCCAGCGGCTCGCGCGGCAGCGGGCGGGGTTCGGGGCGGGCGGCGAACTCGGCGATGAGGCGGCGGGTGACGCTGGGCGCGATCAGCGCGTCGCCGGCCGCGACCACGTGCACGGCGGACAGGATGTCCTCCAGCGCCATGTCCTTGACCAGGAACCCGCTGGCTCCGGCCCGCAGCGCGGCGTGGACGTTGGCGTCGTCGTCGAACGTGGTGAGCATGATCACGCGCGTGTCGGGGGATTCGGCGGTGATGGCCCGGGTGGCCTCGATGCCGTCCATGCCGGGCATGCGGATGTCCATCACGACGACGTCGGGGCGCAGCCGGCGGGTGAGCTGGACGGCCTGGGCTCCCGTCCCGGCCTCCCCGGCGACGACGACGCCGGCGGTGCCGTCGATCACCATGCGCAGACCGGCGCGGATCAGCGGCTGGTCGTCGGCGAGCAGCACGCGGACGGTCACCGTGCCTCCACGTGAGCGCTGCGGCCGCCCTCGCGTGCCGGGGCGGGGTGCGGCAGCGGGAGGACGGCGGTGACGCGGAAGCCGCCCCGCGGGCCCGGCCCGGCGCTGAGGCGGCCGCCGAGCAGGTCGGCTCTCTCGCGCATCCCGGCGATCCCGTACCCACCGCCGTACCCACCGCCGGACCCACTGCCGGACCCACCGCCGGACGGAGTCGCGGCCGCTGTGGTGCCGGGTCCGTCGTCGGTGATATCGATGCGCAGTTCGCCGGCCGCGTAGTCCAGGACGACCTGGCAGCGGCGGGCGCCGGCGTGGCGGACGACGTTGGTCAGCGACTCCTGGACGATGCGAAAAGCGCACCGGTCGACGGCCTCGGGCAACCGGCGTGGCCTGCCCCGGCGGCGCACGTCCACCTCGAGGCCGGCGGCCGCGGTCGTGGCGGCGAGCCGGTCGAGGTCGTCCAGCCCCGCCCATGGGCTCGTCTGCGGCTCCCCGTCGGCCGGCGGCTCGCGCAGCACGCCGAGCATGTGCCGCAGCCCTTGCAGGGTCTGCCGGCCGGCGGCCTCGATCGCGCCGAGCGCCTGGCGTGCCTGCTCCGGCCGGCTGTCGATCACCCGGGCGCCCGCGCCGGCCTGGATGGCGATGACGCCGATGCTGTGGGCCACCATGTCGTGCAGCTCGCGCGCGATGCGCAGCCGGTCGGCCGTGACCGCCTGAAGCTCGGCCTGCGCACGCAGCGCCTGCCCGTACTCGCGTCGTTGCCGCAGCGTCGTGCCGGCCGTCCAGGCGACCACGACGCCCAGGCCGAGCAGGAGCGACAGCGCCAGGAAGCCCGGCGCGGCCACGCGCAGCCCGTGGGCCAGCAGGGTCCCGTGCCAGACCGCCTGCTGGACGATCAGCGTGGCGGCCGCCGCGACCAGCCCGGTCCGCCGCCTACGGGTGGCCGTGATGAGACAGACCAGCAGGTCGGCCGCCGGCAGCAGCGGCCAGATCCGCTCGGCGGGCTGCCCCCAGGCCGCCGCCGCGACCAGTTCGGCCGCCAGCACCGCCAGCACCGCGCACGGCCGCCGCCGGGCCCACACCGCAGGGACCGCCATCGCGGCGGCGAACCCGAGGTGCGTCGCATCCACCGGCAGCGGGCTCTGGCCCTCGGCCAGCGTCACGACGTACAGCAGCGGCAGGCAGGCCACCACGGCGCACCACGACAGCGCCGTCCGCGCGCCGTGCGGCAGCCGCTGCGTCAAAGGGGGCCTGGGCGTTGGTTCGCGCACCCGGCCGATCGTAGTCACCGGCCGCCGCTGCGGGCATCGGCCTGCCGGCCTATGCCCGCGGGCCACCCCGCCGGTAGGCGAATCGGCCCGCGGCCAGATGCCCCGCCTGCCCGGCCTGCGACACCGTTGGCCGGGTGATAGAAGTCAACCAACTGACCAAACGCTACGGCGCGGTGCGGGCCGTCAACGCGCTGACCTTCACCGTCCGGCCGGGCTGCGTCACCGGGTTCCTCGGCCCGAACGGCGCGGGCAAGAGCACCACGATGCGGATGATCCTCGGGCTGAACAGGCCCACCAGCGGCACCGCCACCATCGGCGGCCGTCCGTTCGCCCGTCATCGCGCCGGCCTGCGGCACGCCGGCGCGCTGCTGGACGCCGGCGACGTGCACGGCGGGCACACCGCGGCGGCGCACCTGTCGGCGCTGGCCCGCGGCAACGGCCTGCCGCGCCGCCGGGTGGGCGAGGTGCTGCGTGAGGTGGGCCTGGAGAGCGTGGCCCGCCGCCGGGTGGGCGGATTCTCCCTGGGCATGCGCCAGCGGCTCGGCATCGCCGCCGCCCTGCTGGGTGACCCGCCGGTGCTGCTGTTCGACGAGCCGGTCAACGGCCTGGACCCCGAGGGCGTGCGCTGGGTGCGCGGCCTGTTCCGCCGCCTGGCCGGGCAAGGGCGCACCGTGCTGGTCTCCAGCCACCTGATGAGCGAGATGGAGCACACCGCCGACCGGCTCGTCGTCATCGGCCGGGGCGAGCTGATCGCCGACGAGAGCGTGGCCGAGTTCGCCGCCCGCGGCACAGCGGGCGCGTCGGTGACCGTACGCTGCGGCGACCCGGCCGAACTGGCCGCCGTGCTGACCCAGGCGGGCGGCCGCGTGCAGCAGGAGGACGACGGCGCCCTGACCGTCACCGGGCTGAGCGCCGCCCGCATCGGCGAGCTGGCCTTCCAGCGGCGCATCGTGCTGCGGGAACTGGCGACGCGACGCGCCTCGCTGGAGCAGGCGTTCATGGAGCTGACCGCCGACCGCGCCGACCACCGCGCCCACCACCACGCCGACCACCGTGCTGCTGTGGCGGGTGAGCGGCGATGACGGCCGCCCGCTGGCGGGACCTGGTGGCCGCCGAGTGGATCAAACTGTGGTCGTTGCGCTCCACCCGCTGGCTGCTCGGCCTGGGCATACCGGCCATCGTCGCCCTCGCCGCCCAGAGCAGCCTGAACGCCTTGCGCGACTGGCCGACCTTCCCGCCGATGCAGAAGGCCGCGTTCAGCCCGCTGAGCGAGGCGTTCAGCGGGCTGTCGGCCACCATGCTGATGATCGGGGCGGGCGTCCTGGGCGCGCTGACGATCGTCGGCGAGTACGCCACCGGCCTCATCCGCACCACCCTGACCGCCGTCCCGGCCCGGCACCGCGTCGTGGCCGCCAAGCTGGCCGTCGTGGGCGGCGTGATGCTCGCCACCGGCGTGCTCGTCTCGGCCGCGAGCTTCGGCGTCAGCCAGGCCGTCCTGTCCGGCCTCGGCCTCGCCGTCGGGCCCGGCGATCCCGGCGTGCTGCGCGTGCTGGCCGCCAACGCGCTCCTGGCGCCGGTGTCGGGGCTGGTCGGCATGGGGGTCGGCGCGCTGCTGCGGCACACCGCGGCCGCCGTCGCGTCCGTCTGCGCGGTGCTGGTCATCGTGCCGACGTTCTTCCGGCCGACCGTCCACCAGTGGCTCAACGACCTGTACGCCCTGGTCCCCTTCTACGTCTGGCGTACCTGCCTGGGGCTGCCCCAGCTCCGTGACGATCCCGCTCTGCCCACGGTGGCCGGCTCCTGGGCCGTGTTCGCGGCCTGGCCGCTGGCCGCCGCCGTCCTGGCCGTGCTCGTCGTGCACCGCCGCGACGTCTGACCGCTGCGCGAAAGGAATCCGATGAACTCCCTGGTGTCCCGGCGCCTGCCGGTCCTCCCGCTGATGGCCTGCCTGGCCCTGGCCGTCACGGCCTGCGCCACGCCCACCGCCGCGGCGACCGCCACTGCGACCGCCACTGCGACCGCCACGGCCGCCGTCACGGCCACGCCCTCCAGCCCCGCCGCCACCGCCTCCCCGGCGCCCGCCCGGCTGGAACTGCCGCCTCCCACCGGCCCCGATCCGGTCGGCCGCGACGTCCTTTACCTGGTCGACACCAGCCGTGAGGACCCGTGGGTTCCCCGATCGGGGCCGCGCCGGCTGATGGTCTCGATGTACTACCCCGCCCGCTCGGCCACCGGCGCCCCGGCCCCCTTCATGACGGTGGAGGAGGCCGCGTCGTTGCTGCGGCGCAAGGCCCCCGGCGCCGGCCTGCCCGCTGAGACCGTCAGCGACATCCGCACCCACGCTCGCACCGGCACGCCGCCCAGGAACGGCCGCCACCCGCTGGTGGTGCTCTCACCCGGCCTCGGCCTGCCGCGGGCCAGCCTGACCTCCCTGGCCGAGGACCTGGCCAGCCGCGGCTACGTCGTCGCCTCGCTCGACCACGCCTACGAATCGTCGGGGACCGTCTTCCCCGGCCTCGGCCTGCTCACCTGCGCACCCCTGTGCGACCAGCCCAAGCCCCCCGAGGGCGGCAAGGCCGCCATCGCCAGGAACCGCGCCAAGGACGTCTCCTTCGTCCTGGACCGGCTGACCGGCCGCCACCCGGCCTGGAAACGCGCCCGCCTGATCGACCCCAAGCGCGTCGGCATGGCCGGCCACTCACTCGGCGGCGAGGCCGCCTCCGCCACCATGGCAGCCGACAAGCGGGTCAGGGCCGGGATCAACCTCGACGGCACCATCAGCGCGACCCTCCCCGCCACCGGCCTGGGCGATCGCCCCTTCCTGCTGATGGGCAGCCAGCGCGACCACAGCCCCGGTAAGGACGACACCTGGGACAGCGCCTGGCAGGCCCTGCGGGGCTGGAAGCGCTGGCTCACCGTCGCCCAGGCCCAGCACAGCAGTTTCACCGACCTGGCCCTCCCGCAGAGCCTGATCGGCCCGCCGGCTCCCGGCACCATCGCCGCCGGACGCGGCCTGGCGCTCACCCGCGCCTACGTCGCCGCCTTCTTCGACCAGCACCTTCGCCACCTCAAGCGGCCCCTGCTCGACGGCCCGACCCCGGACAACCCTGAGGTCGGCTTCCACAACCCGTGACCTTGCACCGGCAGGCTCACCGCCGCCGCTCGTGCGGCGGTGAGCCTGCCGGTGCGGTCAGCGGGTCCGGTCAGCGGGTGGGGGCGCGGTCGAAGGCGTCCAGGATGAGACGGCTGGCGTCCAGGTCGCGGGCGGTGTCGCCGAGCCGGGGCACCTCGATGGGGCCGGGCCAGGTGTGGCCGCCGCCGTCCACCGTGTACAGGCGCAGCGTGGCCCCCCGCGGGCAGGACGCCCACAGGCGCAGCCGGACGCGGCGCAGGGGGCGGCCGGTGACGGGGGAGGAGCAGCGCTGGGCGGCGGCCCAGGCGTCCATGGTCTGCTCGACCGGGGGCAGCACGATGAGCGCGGCCAGGTGCCGCAGTTCGCCGCCGGGCTCGGGGTGGCCGCCGTCGTAGGGGACCAGGCGGTCGGCGGTGCCGTGGAAGGCGACGATCGTGGTGGGGACGGGATGGGCGCAGGGCTGGGCGATGGGGATGCCGGCCACGGCGGCCACGCCGCTCAGGCGGCCGTCCAGGGCGCAGACGAGCGAGACGGCCAGGCCGGCGCCGTAGGACAGGCCGGCGGCGAACTCGCGTCCGGGGTGGGCGCACTGGTGGCGTTCGACCTCGTCGAGCAGGGCGGCCAGGTAGGCGGTGTCGTCGGGGCCGGCGGTGTGCGGCAGGGTCCAGGCCAGCCGTCCGGGCGCCGACTGGGGGGTGATGACGATGTAGCCGCGGCTTGGGCCGATCTGGGACAGGCGGCTGTAGACGGCCTGTTCGGCGGCGTCGGAGCCGAGGCCGTGCAGGTTGAGCAGCACGGGGTGGGGGCCGGGGCCGTCGGGGACGGCCAGCAGGTAGCGGCGGGTCAGGCCGGCGGTGGTGAGCTGGTGGGGGCCGGAGGTGAGCCGGCCGGCCGTGGCGGCACACCCCCTGCTCGCCGCCCCCCGCCCCCGCCCCCGCCCCTGCCCCGCTCCCTGGGACGATCCTGGTGAGGGTGCCGCTGCGGAGAATGCCTGACCGCCGGCGGAAGGCGACCGTTCGCCTGCGCCTGGCAGGGAGGGCACCCCACAGCCGGACAACGCCGCCACCAGGAGCGACATCAGCGCCATGACCGTCGTGCTCGCCCTGGCGCCCGCAACGCTGCTCGCACCGGCGCCCGAGGTGCAGGTCGCCGCGGCGCTTGAGGTGGTGCTGGTGCTGGTGCTGGTGCTGGTGGTGCTGGTACTGGTGGTGCTGGTCGTGCTGCTGGGGTCGGGGGCCGCGCTGGTGGCCGCGCTGATGCTCGCGCTCCTGCCCATCTCGCCCCCCGCACGCGTGCCGATGGTCGTACTGGCAAGTGTGCCTCCCACGGCCGCCCGTACGCGCGCATGCCGAAACCGGCCGCCCCCTGTGCCCGGGGGACGGCCGGTCAGGGGCGGCGGGTCAGCACACGATGAAGATGCTCTTCCAGCCGACGGGGGTGCGCTGCTCGGCGTTGCGGTTGGAGGCCAGTTCGAAGTGCATCACGCCGGAGGCGTTGGGCTGGTTGTACATGCGGCCGCTCTGGCCGTCGCCGTACCACTTGTAGGAGCCGTGGTAGGGGATGTTGGACACGCCGCAGGCGTCCAGGACGACCGAGCGGCCGGTGAAGCCGGGGCCTTCGTAGGCGACGTACTGGGAGGCGTACGCGGCGCCGGCCGAGGCGAGGACGAACCCGGCGGTGATCGCGGGGACGAGAAGGATCTTCTTCAACGTGTTCTCCTTCGAGGGTTCCTGACGAATGCCCACGGTGGGTAATCGTATGGCAACCCTTCGTACACGTCGAGACGTTTTCGCTGATGGCGAGGGCCAGGGCCCGGCGAGGACGGTTCACGACAGCGGTCCGGCCGTCAAAAAAGCCGCTCACCGCCACGCCTTGCGGCGGCGGTGAGCGGCTGGAAGCCGGCCCCTCAGGAGCAGGAGGAGCCAGGGCGAGCGGGGGAGCGGTCAGGACTTGGCGTGCAGGGCGCTGCCCTTCTTCCACTGCGAGAAGGGCAGCTGCCAGTAGCCCCACCCGTTGTTCCACTCCAGCTCGCGATTGGTCCCGGTGATCTCCACGACGTCGCCGCGCTGGAAGTTGTCGTAGAACCACTTGGCCTGGTCGGGGCGGGAGTTGATGCAGCCGTGGCTGACGTTGCGCACGCCCTGGGCCCAGACGTTGTCCTTGGCGTGGACGTACTCGCCGGAGTTGGAGATGCGCACGGCGTGGTTGATCATCACGTCGTAGTAGCCGGGGTCGCCCTTCTTGCGGCCGGGGGAGATCATGCGCACCGGGTTGCCGCGTTCCATCGTCAGGTGCACGCCGGAGGTCGTGGTGTACTCGCGGGTGGTGGCCATGCCGGCGCTGATGCGCATGGTCTGCACGCGCTTGTTGTCCTTGTAGACGTACATCATGTGGGTCTTGGTGTTGACCTTGCTGATGACCTTGGCGCCGATCTTGAGGCTGGCGGAGTAGTCCTTCACGCCGTACAGGCCCTTGCCGGCCTTGACGCCGGTGATGCGGGCGTTGAAGGTGACCTTCTGGTGGGCGGGCCAGTACTTGGCGGTGCGGTAGATGACGGTGGTGTCGTTGATCCACCGCCAGGCGCCGGTGACGGGCTTCTCGGCCTCCACCTCCAGCGCGCGCTCGACGGCCGCCTTGCCGGTGACCGGCTGGTTGAAGGTGACGATGATCGGGGCGCCGACCCCGACCGTCTCGCCCTTGGCGTTGGGGGTGACGTCGGCGACCTGCAGCTCCCGCTCGGGCTTGAGCGTGGTGAAGGTGGCCGTGGCGGCGGTGGCGCCGGCCTTGGCCGCGACGTTGTAGTTGGTGGAGGGCTTCAGCGGCGTCCGGGAGACCCACTTGGTCTTGTCGGCGTTGAACCTGCCCTCGACCGCCTGGCCGCCGCCCTCGACGGTCACCTGCTCCAGCGCGCCGCCGGCGGCGGTGACCACGACCTTCTTGTCGGGGCTGACCTTGGCGCTGCCTTCGGCGGGGCTGATGGTCACGGTGGGCGCCTGCGGGGTGGCCACGGTGGTGGCGTCGGGCGCTTCCGGCCCGCGCGAGGCGGCGTTCCCGCTCGAGCAGGATGCCGTCAGGGCCGCCACCGCCAGCAGCGCGAGGCCGGCGGCAGACTTCGTCCAAGCGGGCGCAACGTTCAAGACTGTCCTCTCCACCAGGGCGGCAAACCCACCCCAAAGACTCTAATGCTCCTGCATGTATGACGCAGAAGCATTTAGGAGAGTTCGGTCACATTTGCATCACTAATTGCTGTCAACCCCAGGTCAACCTGCGTCAACGCGACGATCAACGCTCGTGCCCGCGGGGGGTTCAGCGCCGCTCCAGGCGATGGGTCAGGCTCGTGTGCCGCCGTCCGGCCCCCTTGGTCCGTACGGCCTGGGCCAACGCCCGCCGCGACCCCACGATCACCACCAGCCTCTTGGCCCGCGTGATCGCGGTGTAGAGCAGATTGCGCTGCAACATCATCCACGCGCTGGTGGCCAGCGGGATCACCACCGCCGGATACTCGCTGCCCTGACTGCGGTGGATGGAGACCGCATAGGCGTGGGCCAGCTCGTCCAGCTCGTCGAAGGCGTAGTCGACCTCCTCGTCCTCGTCGGTGCGCACGGTCAGGCTGTGGTCGTCGGGACGGATGCCGGTGACGATCCCCACCGTGCCGTTGAACACCCCCGCCGCGCCCTTGTCGTAGTTGTTGCGCAACTGGGTGACCTTGTCGCCCACCCGGAACACCCGCCCGCCGTAACGGCGCTCGGGCATGCCCTCGCGGGCCGGGGTCAGCGCCTCCTGCAGCGCGATGTTGAGCGCCCCAGCCCCGGCCGCGCCACGGTGCATCGGCGCCAGCACCTGCACCTCGCGCCGGGCGTCCAGCCCGAACCTGGCCGGGATGCGCCGCGCGACCACGTCCACCGTCATCGCCGCGATCTCCTCCGGCTCCTCACACGGGAACAGGAAGAAGTCCGACATGCCGGCCAGCACCGGATGGTGCCCGGTGTTGACCCGATGGGCGTTGGTCACCACCCCCGACTCCTGCGCCTGGCGGAAGATCTGCGTCAACCGCACCCGCGGCACGTCCACGGCGGCCAGCAGATCCTTCAGCACCTCCCCGGCCCCCACCGAGGGAAGCTGGTCCACGTCGCCCACCAGCAGCAGATGCGTGCCCGGCGCCACCGCCTTCACCAGCTTGTTGGCCAGCAGCAGGTCCAGCATCGAGGCCTCGTCCACCACCACCAGGTCGGCGTCCAGCGGATTGTCGCGGTCGAACGTGGCCTCCCCGCCCGGCCTCAGCTGCAACAACCGGTGGACCGTGGTGGCCTCGTGCCCGGTCAGCTCCGACAACCTCTTGGCCGCCCGCCCGGTCGGCGCGGCCAGGATCACCTTGGCCCGCTTGGCCCTGGCCAGCGTCACGATCGAGCGCACGGTGAAACTCTTGCCGCACCCCGGCCCGCCCGTCAGCACCGCCACCTTGCACGTCAGCGCCAGCCGTACCGCCTGACGCTGCTCAGGCGCCAGCTCGGCGCCCGTCTGGGCCGCCAGCCACGACTCCGCCCGCTCCCAGTCGACGTCGGCGAAGGACCGCAGCCGGTCATGGCCGCTGTTCAGCAACGACAACAACCCGCCGGCCAGCGACAGCTCGGCCCGGTGGAAGGGCGGCAGATACACCGCCGGCACGCTGTTGTCCCCGGCCGGCACCTGCTCGCGCACCACCCCCTCCTCGGCCGCCAGCTCCTCCATGCACCGCGTGGCCAGCTCGGCCGGCACGTCGAGGATCTTGACCGCGTCGGCCACCAGGTTCGGCGCCGGCAGGTAGCAGTGGCCGTCGTCGGCCGCCTGCGACAACGTGTACCGCAGCCCCGCCTTGACCCGCTCGGGACTGTCATGCGGAATCCCCACCGCCTGGGCGATGGTGTCGGCCGTCTTGAACCCGATGCCCCACACCTCGTCGGCCAGCCGGTACGGCTGCTCCCGCACCACCGAGATCGACGACTCCCCGTACTGCTTGAAGATCCGCACCGCGATCGACGTGGACACCCCGACCCCCTGCAGAAAGATCATCACCTCCTTGATGATCTTCTGCTCCTCCCACGCCGCCGCGATCATCTTCGTCCGCTTGGGACCCAGCCCGGGAACCTCCACCAGGCGCTGCGGCTCCTGCTCGATCACCTCCAGCGTCCCCGTACCGAAATGATCGACGATCCGCTCGGCCATCTTCGGCCCGATCCCCTTGATCAGCCCCGACCCCAGATAACGCCGGATGCCCTGAACCGTGGCCGGCAACACCGTGGTGTAGGACCACACCTCGAACTGCCTGCCGTACCGCGGATGCGACGTCCACCGCCCCCGCAACCGCAACGACTCCCCGACCTGCGCCCCCAGCAACGGCCCCACCACCGTCAGCAACTCCGCCCCCGACCGCTCGGTGGCCACGCGCGCGATCGTGTACCCCGTCTCCTCACTGGCGAAGGTGATGCGCTCAAGGACGGCATCCAGGGAGACACCGGGCGAACCGTTGGCGTCAGGCTTCACGCAAACCCCTCTGTTGCCTGTTTTGAAGGCAAGGGTAGAGCAGCAGACAGACAAGGACCGGGGGAGCAGGGCGCATCCCCGGCAGCCCCGCGACCACACGGCCTTGTGGAAGTCGGTGTCGATCGTACGGCTCGCGTAGAACAGTAGTGATCACAAGAACCCGCCCCGAAGCACTCGCCGCCGCCGGCCACGTCCCGGCCGAAGCGAGGGCGCGCGAGCGCGCCGCCCGAGCGGGCGCCAGAAGCAGGCTTCCATCACCGGGGTGATCTCGCGGCGAGCCTCCGACCGGACCGTGTGAACCGCCCGTGGCGACGCTGCTCACGATCATGACGATCACGCACAGCTATCCCACGACTTCGCGCCCCACCTTCTGTCCACTGCCTCTGCCCTGGTCGCCTGGGACGGTGTCGATGGGCTTGAGAGCACGCCGGGCGGCAGCCGAACGGGTGATGGCCGTCCACGCCGATCTGTTCGAGCAGTTCCGCCGCCAGGAGGTGGCCGGCCGCGTCGCGTCGCTGACGCGCCAGTTCCCGGCAGAGCTGGACAAGGTTCTGGGTGACAACGGTGGCGCCGAAGCATGAGCGCAGCAGACAGAACGCCGCAGGGCGACGGCGAAAGTGGCGCTCGGCAGGATCACGTCGATCGCCTCGATCGCAGGACTGCTGTACGCCGTCTCGGAGGACGAGGTCGTCGCCGACTGCGTGACGGTCACGGCCGAGACGGACGGCACGTACCGGATCATGGATGCCCCGACGACCTGCGCCCCAGGTATCCAGTGACGATCGTCGGCGCCCCGCCTACTCTGGGCTCTGAAGCGCCACATCTGTTTCAGAGCATGTCGTACTTACGAAGCAGTTGGGGGTAGGTCGTGAATACATCCGAGGCCCTTGATTTTGTCGAGACTCAGCTCGCCGAGAGAATCGGCCAATTCCGAAGCTCACGTAACTTCTTCCGCGGTGGTTCACGGAAACAGGCAATGACTACCACGGCGCTAGGCGCGCTGACCACCTTCCTTGTGGCGATCAACCAAATATTCGATTCGCCTTGGATCGCCATCCCGGCTCTGGCTTCAGCAGGACTGGCAACCGTGGGAAGCGCCTGGACAGGGTGGTACGGGTACAAGGACTCCTGGGTTGCAGCAAATGACACTCTGACCAAATTGAGGGATCTGGAATTCAAGATTCGATACGAAAAAGCCGTCAACGGTCAGACTCTGGGACAAGACCGCCTAGATGCCTACGTCCGGGAATATCAAGCCATCCTGACTGAAGCGCACGAAAAGTGGCGGCAACTCAGATTGGCTCAGCCTTGATTTTCAGGACCCAGAACCCGCGTAAGGGCCTCTCGACCGCAGGGGAGGTGACGGCCTCCGGCTTGCTGCGCCTACCCCGCGCCCGGAGGCCGTCTCAATCGCTCCCGAAACAGAGCAACCACACGACCCAGCCGTGCTCGGCGGAGACAACCAGTGGCGATCTCCATCATCGCATCTTCCGGGCGCCCTCGCCGCAAGTGAGGCTCGGGTGCAGTTGTCCAGCCGCGGCCTCGTGCCGTATGGCGCCGCTGCATCAGGTGCAGGCTCAGCGCCGTCTCCCACGTCTTGTCCGCCTGGCCAGCGATGCGCACGCGGGCCAGAACCTCTCCGGCGAGGAGACCCAAAAGGTTCTCGGACCATGCCCATGAGGGTCACTGGGATCACAGCGCGATCGACGTTGTACAACGACGGCCGTTGACCTGCATGCTCCTGCTCGGGCAGGCGCTGGATGACGGCTCTGGACCCGATGGGATGAACTGGCTCCGCCGCACTTGCATCACGATCAAAATTTGTCCGGGTGGCGAATCCGGGTTCCGGACAATCCCTCTGCCACCAAGACTGGGGCCCTGCCTGCCGGTACCTGCTCGGCGGGCTGACCTTTGACGACCTGTGCTTGCTCAGGCGACCCACGAGGAGACCTCATGCTGAAAAGACTCGTCCCGGCTGCCGTCGCCGCCCTCTCTCTGGCAGGGCTGGCGTTCACATCGCCGGCGAGCGCAGACAGCCTTTCCAGTTACACGGCCTACGGTTGCGCGAGCGGAGACTTCTGCGTGTATTCGACAAAGGTCATCTCCGCAGGCACGAAGATCGGCATTGGCCGGGGCGAAAATTGGTCATCCACGGTGGCCAACAGCCCGTACAAGAACGTCCGATCCTTCTTCAACAACGGCAAGATCGACACCTATGACCACGTCAGAGTCCTGTACGTTGGTGCGGACGGCGCCGCGAACTGGAAGTGCGTTCACCGCGCCGAAGACGGCGACCTCGCGGCAGGACATGAGCTTCCCGTTGCCGTGCTGCCCGTGACTGTCGTCCAGATCGAGTGGCTCAAAGAGAACTGCGCGCGGTAGTCCGCATCTACCGGTAGTCCGGCGGACACCAGCACCACCGAGAGCCCACGGCGATCCTTGAGCTGCGACCGAGGGGGCGGGGGCTCTCTCCGTGTCCGGGCAGGCGTCGGCAAGCTGGGCGATGGCCGCCTTCTCGGTCGGTTCGACGCTCAGGCCCCGTCGCCGTTTCACTGTCACCCACTCGGCCAGGTATCAGCAGTAGGCGCCTGGTAAGGCGGGAGCCATTCGGCGGGATCTTGATCGGCCTTGCTCTGATCGACGGAGTCGGTGACGGCCACCGGCGCGACTGGCTCGTCGAGGCCGTTGGCGTAGCGCTTGCGGCTCTCATCGCTCCATGTGGAGGCTCCCGAATCCCACGCCTCAGCCAGCGGGACCATGTGCTCGATCTTTGGCCAGTGACACCTTCGTTGTGCACCCATGGCCGCATGCCCTGCGATCAGAGAACCACGTGAGGCCATGAAGGTGCCAACGGCTGCGAGCAGTCCGCCGACCGCTGCGACAGTGCCCGCCGACACAGTAACCCGCTCGATTGCTCTGGCGGCTGCCATGTTCGGTACCGCACCCGCCGCTCACATCAGGGTGAACGAATCTGAGTAGCAGGGCCGCTGTTGTCGGCTTGATCAGGATCCTGTACCACCGCTGACGATGCAGATGGACCAAGCACCAGGCCGGGAACGCTCTTTGTCGGCAGGCCGGCCGGAGGATGCGACCAATCTGCTACCTGATCGAGGTAGACGGCGCCCCCGTCGAATTTCGCCCCATCGAACTCAACCGTCCCGCCGGAGAACTTCGCCCTCCGGAACTGGACGGTGCTGCCGGAGAACTCTGCCCCGCTGAAGCCGACGTGGCCGTCTGAGAATTCCGCCTCATCGAAATCGACCCAACCGCCGGAGAACACCGCCCGGCCGAACTGGACGGTGCTGCCGGAGAATTTGGTTCGGGTGAAGGAGACGTGGCCGGAGAAATTCGCTTGATAGATCAAGACCTCGCTGCCAGAGAACTCCGCTCCGCCAAACAGAACCGAGCCACCAGAAGATCTCGCTCTGTCGAAGCGGACCTTGCCCCCCAAGAATTTCGCCCCACTGAACCGGACGACGCCAGAAGGGAAGGCGGTGCTGGTGAAGTTGATGTTGTGGTCGATGGTGACGCCGGTGAAGTCGAGGTCGGCGCCGTGCCAGGGAGTGGGAGCGTCGACCTTGAGGCGAGCAGCAATCAGACGCCAGATAGTCAAGCGGACCTCACGCATGGCGCGCCAGGCGAGATGTGCTGCGGGATCGAGACTGGCCTCTGGTTCAGGGGCTGAGGGCATGCGTAGATAGGCGCACAGCACGTCGATGCACATCTGCCGGCCCCCTTCCCAATCGTCAGCCAGAGCGGCCAAGGCGGATATGCAGGCCAGGCGGACCGCTGGCGAGTCGTCACCGAGGCGGCCGCTGGCAGTGGCGAAGCGCTCGTTGTACAGCTTGGCCTGCTCGCGACTCTCTCCAGCTTCGGTGATGCGTTGCTTTCGGTAGGCCACGACGAGGGCGACCACTCCGCCGATGCCGGCGACCACGGCTAGGGAGATCTTGACGATCTCCAGAATCTCCGTCGCGGTTGGCCGTATGTTCGCCAGATCGACCGTGGCGAGTTGGGCAAATGCCAGGGCGACAAGGCCAACCGCTGCTGCGCCCGCCAGTACGACCGTCAGGGCAATGGCCGCGCTGATGGGCAGCAGTTGCACGGGGCGCCCAATTCGCGGCTCCCGCCAGCGGGTCGACCGGAGAGCCTTGGGAGTGCGGCGAAGGCGCGGTAATGGCATGTCATCAGAATGCCTCGCCAACTGCGGCCATCGACGGGCGTTACGCGGCTGTGCACAGATTGAGCTGTTGAGCTGGCTAACCCTGCCGCTCGGCCACGACCGCTGGAGTAGCCAACGCCTGGCAGTTGGCCTCGAAGCGGTGGTCGGCAGGCACCTGTCGCTTGACGAGATGGTGAGACGGCATTGCTGATCGTGGCGGTGCTCATGTCGTGGTTCGCATGCTGGGGATGATCGCGTTGCTGTGGACACCCGTCGTCCTGCGTGTACGGGCCTGTGTGTCGCAGACGTATGCAGGAGGGCGAGGTGGACCCGTGACCGATGACGTGCTCACGGGCTGCTGTGGACGATTGTGGGCTGTGTGAGTTGCGGGCGATATGTGTGGTTTAGAGCGCTAGTGTGCGTCGTCGACGGACCGCTCGGCCCGTCGAGTGGTCGGATGCTGTCGGGGGGGGCGAGTCACTCCCTGTAGGTGACGGCTCTCCCCACCATGCGCGCGAGGCGCTACCGGCCACACGCACGACACCGGCCTGGTGGGTGGCGGGCGACGTCACGCCGGTCACCCAGAGAGACCGACTTGCCGTGGACGAGCGACTGCGGGCGGGGCTGCCCCGCTCCAGAAGCTGTCAGTGCGACATCTCCGCTGGCTGCTGCGGATCGCGTTCGACCTCGGCGCAACCGTCAGCGACATCCAGCACGCGTCGACCATCGATCAGGCGGCAGCCCGTGGGCTCACACACACAGGAGGCAGTGGCTTCCTGGTTGGATCCGGCATCCCTTGTCGGCAAAGCAGCTCGCCGCTCCGTGGCCGGTGCAACGACGAGCTGCTGAGCACGCGGCACTGCTCGCTGAGCAACGCGCCCAGCGTCAGACACGCAGGCAAGAAGCATGGCGGTCGCAAAGACTGGCACCTCGCCCTAGGCGCTGATCACTCGACGCCGTTGAGGGGAATCTCGTGCGAGCCGTGGAGGTCCCACGTGTACCCGCCCTTGCCGTCGTTGTCGAGGTCGTACTCGATGGTCACGTCGGAAGTCCAACCCCCCTGAGACCCGTAATACCCAGGAGTGTTGACGGGCACCGAACCACGCGAGTTGGAATTGATCACCGAGCGTAGGTCGGCGTCCTTCCAGCTTTCGACGTTGTCGTCCTGCTCTAGGCGTGTGCGGACCTTGAACTTGTCGAACGCGTTGAGCGGGCCACCGTTCGGACGGGACCAGACGACGTCCGCCAGGCCAAAGTGCTGTGGGTAACTGCCTTGCACATAGATCGCGCTCACGCACACGTGTACCTCGACCTTCACCGCGCCACGCCCTGGCGGATAAAAGGTCTGTGTGTTGTCCGAGACAGGCCAGCAGGAAGGGTTGAGTGCGTTGGCGGGTGACGGTGCCAGAGCGACAGTGGTGAGTGTCATCACCGCGCCGACCCGAGCGAGCATGCCGAACATCAGCCTCGCCCTTTGATGACCTGGCCGCTTTCATTGAGCGACACGCTCAGACGGCAGGCAAGCCAGAGGCTCATCCCACTGTTCCATACCATCCAGTGCCCTGAACGACCGTCCAAGGTCTGTGTAGCTGGTCAAGCGGCGGCTGGGTCCCCTGACTTCCTCGGCAACATGCCGGGCACCCACGTGACATCCACCATGATCACAAGTTCAGTGCCTGGACGGTGACACAGCACAATCCCCCTGGCCAATGGCACGACACGGGCCGAAAGCGGTCGCGATCAACGCGAATGCCGTGCCCTGGAGGTCTCAGGGCACGGCAAGTGGCGTCAGCGGATCAGACCCGGTCGACTCAGGCGGGCGGCGTGATGTCGAAGAAGGGGCTGCAGTTGGCAGGCCAGGGCCGTGTCCCCATGGTGCCCGGAGGCGGGAAGACGGTGCACGTGCTCTGCGCTATGCGCGAGTGTGCGTTGAGCACGGTGACGTGCACGGTCGTGCCCTCGTCGGGCGCGGCCAGAGTGATGTCGACCAGGCGGCCGAAGTTTCTGGGCAGCCGCGAGGACAGGTCGTGCCATCGTGGCGTCGTCCGCGGATCCCTGATCAGTACCTTGTCCTCCCGGATGACCCCTACGAACTTGGTCGGGGGCCTCTCCGCGTCCTCGGGGTCCCCTTGGAAGGCCGAGTCGATCGCGACAGCGTTGTCGTCTTCCATCCCGACAGGGAAGGAGCGGTTGTGCGCTTTCACGGCCTTGGCAGCCGCGGGGCCGTGAACGCCGGCGACCGATGTCGCGTGGACGCCGGCAAGGGCCGGCGCCGGAAAGGAAAGAGCCGTCAGTGCGCTGGTTGCCGTAGCGGCTAGAGCAAACGCCATTGTGCGCGTGATGCCGAGGGGGTGCGAAGCGCGCCCGCTCTGGTGTTGAGCCACGTGTGTCCCCTGTAGGTGCCAGATTCGAACGAACGGGGCCAATAGCTGCCCCTAATGGTTGCGAATGCGAAAGTACCCCTTCGGCGAAGCGATATAGCGCACAAGTTTTCCTGCGAAAGGCAAGGAGTGTCGAAAGACAAATAAAAGGCAATCGTTTCAGATATTTAGCAGCAAATAGGCGGAGGCGTGCATGTTCGCGCAAGATGATCCCCGGCGTAGCACGTGGGCTCCGGGGATGCACGCACCGGGCACGGAGGCGACGACGTGCGCACCGGCGTCCGGCCCGGTCAGTGGTGAGCCAAGAGTTGCCGTCGAACCCCGATCGTCCTGATCACCTCAACCGCGCTCCACCTGATCACGACACTCGTGATACCGGCCCTCCCGAAGCCGCAGCCGGGCACGTCGAGCAGAGACAATCCCAAAGACGGGGGAGAGGGACCACACCGCCACCCCCGTCAGCACCCAAACCGCCCACCACCCCTTACAGTGTCACCGGTGAAGATCAGACCAGGCCGCCCCGGCGACGACGCCCTCCTCCTCACCATGTTCGACAGCGCCGTGGAATGGCTCGCCAGCCAGAACCGCACCGGCCAATGGGGCACCCGCCCCTTCACCGGCGACCCCCGACGCACCCAGCAAGCCGCCGACTGGCTCGCCGGCGGCGGCATGCGCATCGCCGAGATCGACGACCAACCAGCCGGCTGCATCGTCGTCGGCGACGCCATGCCCTACGTCACCCCCGCCACCGAACCCGAGCTCTACATCCAGGTCCTCGTCATCGACCAACGCCACGCCGGCCGATCCGTCGGACGACACCTCCTGCAATGGGCCCTGCAAGAAGCCCGCGACCGCCACCTCGGACTCGTCCGCGTCGACTGCTACGCCGGCGACGACCAACGCCTCGTCGCCTACTACGAAAGCTGCGGATTCACCCGCGACCAGCCCTTCACCGTAGGGGAGTGGCCCGGCATGATCCTCACCCAACGCCCCTGACCCCCACCCCAGGGCCTCACACCAGCGACAACTGAGCCGCCCGCGGCCCCCGACCCACCGGCTCCGGCGCACCGCACCGCATCCCATAAACCCGGCACAACTGCGCAATCTGCCCCGTAATGCGCTGCTCATAGCCGGGGGAGGGGAACCCCGCCCGATCGTAGAGCTCCTCATAACGCTCCACCAGATGCGGATGCGCCCCAGCCAACCACCGCATGTACCACTGCCGCGTCCCCGGCGGCAACCGCAACACCACCGGCTCCACCGCCACCGCACCCGCACCCGCGATCCGCCGCACCGTCGCCGTCAACTGATCAGCCGCATCACTGAGCAACGGCAACACCGGAGCCATCAACACCCGGCACTCCACCCCGGCCTCCACCAGCGCCGACACCAGCTCCAACCGCGCCTGCGCCCCCACCGCACCCGGCTCCACCGCACGCCTGATCCGCTCGTCCACGAACGCGATCGACACCGCCACCCGCGCACCCGCCCGCGCCAGCACCCGCGCATCCCGCAACACCAGCGCACTACGCGTATACACCGTGAACGGCACCCCCGCCGCCCCCAGCGCCGCCACCACCCCCGGCATCAACCGATACCGCTCCTCAGCAGGCTGATAACCATCACCCGCCACCCCCACCGCCAGCGGCTCACCCTCCCACCGCCCCAACTCCGACCGCAACCGCTCCACCACATTGGCCCGGACCACGATCCGCGAATCGAAATCAGCCCCCGCATCCAACCCCAGCTTGCGATGACCCGCCCGCGCCCCACACCCCAGACACGCATGCACACAACCCCGATAAGGCGAAACCGCCCACCGCTCGACGATGCCCGCACTCCCCGGCACCCGCTCGATCACCGTACGGGCCTGCGTCTCATAAAAACCGTCACGCACCACCGCCCGCCGCTCGATCAACGGCCGCTCATCGACCGCCTCCACAAGCGCCAGCGCATCCCAACCCACCCAACCAGTGGAACACGCATTCGACTACCTTTTCAAGCGGAACCCACCAACCCCACACCCCGAAGGAACCCCATGGCCTGGATCCTGCTCGCCCTCGCCATCACCGCCGAAGTCCTCGCCACCACCGCACTCAAACTCAGCAACGGCCTCACTCACATCGGCTGGACCATCGCCGTCGCCACCGGCTACATCACCTCCTTCGTCCTGCTCGCCCGCGCCCTCAAACTCCAACTCGACATGGGCACCGCCTACGCCATCTGGTCCGGCGCCGGCACCGCCGCCATCGCCCTCATCGGCGCCACCCTCATGGGCGAAACCCTCACCCTCCCCAAGATCAGCGGCATCCTCCTCATCATCGGCGGCGTCATCGTCCTCAACCTCGCCGGCAACCACTGAACCCCATGCGCCACCAAGCCACCCTCCTCGACAATGAGATCGCCAAAGGCGAAGGGACCAGAGAAACCATGACCGTCGTCCACCACCTCGCCCTGCAAACCGACTGGGAACACGCCCAGCAAGCAGGGGAGTACCGCATCTCCACCCTCGGCCACACCCTCGACGACATCGGCTTCATCCACCTCAGCCACGACCACACCCAACTCCGCACCGTGCACGACACCTACTACACCGCCGTCACCCAACCCCTCCTCGTCCTCGACATCGACCCCACCGGCCTCGACATCCGCACCGAGAACGGCTACCCCCACCTCTACGGCCCCCTCCCCGTCACCGCCGTCACCGCCACCCACCCCTACGCCCCCTGACCACCCGTCCACCCCATCGCCCGCAACAGCCGCAACACATGCGGCGGCGTCCCCACCAACTGCGTACGCCCCGCCCGGCACGACATCACCAGCAACCGCGCCCCCTCCACCCCCAGAAAATCCAGCCCGCTCACATCCACCACCAGCGACTCGTCGATCCGCCGCGCCCGGCCCAACGCCTCGGCCAGCGCCACCTGATTCGTCGCGTCCACCTCGCCCACCAACCGGATGATCGACGGACCCGGCATCGGGCAGCACGTGATGCGCAACTGGTGATCGACATAGAGCAGATGGGGGAGGGACACACACCCGAGGGGGTCCGGGGTATTCACGACAAAGCCGCCATTCCCGAGCTCTCACATGCCCGGCATCGGAAGAGGGGAGTGGACCGTGGACCGTGCGGCCGGTGACACACGCCGAGGCCGCCGACCCCTGCACCAAGGCGGCCCCGCCGAGGCCGGAGGGGTTTCACGCCCCCTATTCACACACCCGCACCCCGACAGCATAGAGCAGCCGTCCGACCGCCGTGCGTAATCACCGGGATCTCCAGAGCCGCACGACCAGCCCTTTTGCGGACGGATTACCCAAACCACACAGAATCCACGTTCTGTACGGTATGAGCAGTTTGTCCGGCTAGAGGCGGTTCACGAAGCGGGAGGCGGCACGCTGGCTCATGCCGGTCTCGCCGCGTACCAGGAAGACGGCTTCCTGGATCTGGCCGAGCGCCTTCAGCTCCCGAGCCTGATCCACCAGGTCGACGCTGGGGTTGGGGCGGTTGCGGGGGCTTTTGGTGAATCGCACGGCCAGAATGATCAGCCAGATGACGGCGGCGACGATGACGGCGGTGAGCGCGACGAGGCCGGCCGTCGAGGCGGCCAGGGCCGGCGGGGCGGCGAGGAGCTGGCTGGACGTCAGGCTGGGCATGGTGGAAATCTGCCCGGCGGGTGACTGTTCATGCGGCGTGTTTTTGCCGGGTCGTGGCGTCGGCTGGTTGCTCGATAATGAACATTATGTCAAGTAGACCGGATCGAGGGCCTCCTCCGCGCATCCGGTCGAGGGTGGTGGGTCGTCGCGGTTGAGCCGGCAGTGCTCTGATGCGTTGGACTGTTGAGTCGGAGCCGGGATCGTTGTCGTGCTCCCCGCCGGTGGGCCCTTGCGTGTGGGCGGGACGAGCTACCCGCTTCTCCCGCCCATGTCCGGGGTTCGCCTCCGCTTCTGGACGAGGTCGAGGTGCGGCGGCGCGCTACTTGTCGGCGGTGTCCGATGATGCGCATCCTGGGTGGTTCCTTGCGCTACTCCCCCGCATGGTGACCAGTGGATGATCGTCTACGCTTCGGGCGATGTTGTCTTCGGGCGTTGGTGAGCGGGGTGGTCGGCGGATGGGCACGGTGTGGCTGTTCACGGGTGACAGCGTGACTCAGGGGGCGTTGCACACGTTCGGGTGGCGTGACTATACGCAGTTGTTCGCCGAGCGGGTGCGGTTCGAGTTGAATCGGCCGTCCGATGTGGTGATCAACACGGGTGTGAGTGGTCAGAAGGTCTCGCAGCTCGACGTGGAGAACGCGGTGTTGCGTCATCGGCCTGATGTGGTGGTGCTGATGTTCGGGCTCAATGACTGTGTGGCTGGGGCGGCGGGTCTTTCGGCTTTTGCCCGTGACTATGCCGCGGTGGTCTCCCGGGTGCGGGAGGCGGGTGCGAAGGTGGTGCTGCAGACGCCCAATCGGGCGCCGGAGTCGGGTTGGGCTGATCTGCCGGCTTATGCCGAGGTGGTGCGCTCGCTGGAGGCGGATGTGTTGGTGGATCATCATGCGGCCTGGGATGGTGGCGAGCATTGGATGGGGTCGGGGTGCCATCCCAATGAGTACGGGCATCGGGCGTTGGCGAGGAATCTGTTGCGGGCGCTCGGCCTGTGGGAGCCGGTGGGGGTGAGTGGGTCGTTGTTCATCCCGTGAGGGGGCTGGTCGCCCGCCCGCGGTGCCGGGCGTGCACGCTTTTCAGGACGGGGTGGGTGGGCACTCCAGGACTTCGATGGAGTTGCCTGGCATCAGTGTGATGTGAGGGTGGTCGCTGAAGAGCTGTGCCGCGTCTTCGTGTGTTTCGGCCTCTACGATCGCGTATCCGGTTTTCGTGTCCGTGAAGTCCTCGATGCCGTGGGTCGTCACCAGTTTCTTGCGGAAGAGTGGCGCTCCGGGGTCGATCAGGGCGTGCTCGTTCTTTCGGGCCCATGCCGCCCATGCGTGCATGAAGTCACGTTGCTGCTGCTCGGTGAGGGTCGCCTTGTCGGTGTCGTCGGCCGTGCCGTTGAGGATGGCGAGGTACTTGCCCATGGGCGGAGCGTAGCCCGCGAACGGGGCTGGGTGGTTGAGCGGTGGCGGGTTGTGGTGGGTGCCGTGGGCGTGGCTTGTGGGGTTGGTGAGAAGTTTTTTTCGGGTGTTTCCGCCTTCATTGTGATCTTGTCGGGCGCTTTGGAAATGCGGGTGCGATCTGGGGTTTCGTGGGGTGATGTGGCGGTGTGGTGGGGCTTCTGCGGTGGCTGACGGGGGCTTTGACGGCGTGTTGATTCACTGTCTTTGTCATGTTCGGTGGATTTAGGGTAGAGCTCCTGCCATTCGCTCAGCGAGAGGAGCAGCACGTGGGGAACCAGTCGGTTTTATGTCCGGTGTGTCAGGGGGTTCTGCCTGCTTCGGACAGGGAGGCGTACACCCCGCTGCGGGGGCGGTTGATCCTGACGAACGGGTATTGCGGGGGTGGGCACGCCGAGCGGCGTGCTGAGGTGGCGGAGGTGGAGGAGACGCGGCAGGTGGCGCGTCCGTTGCCGGCGCCTGGTGTGTCGCCGGGTGTGGTGGCGCCGGTGCCGATGGGGCGGCGCTGATTTCTCTGTTCATCGGTGGCCTGGGGTGGTGTGCCAGTAGTCGCGGGTCTGTACGGCCAGGCCGTCGGGGTTGAAGCGGGCGAAGACGCAGCCCGCCAGGGTGATGGGGTGGCCGTTGTCGAGGGCGTGGACCCGGTATTCGATGGCGGCCTGGTCGCCGTCGACGATGGGGGTGGTGAAGGTGACGTGGGGGTCGCTTTCGCCGGTGAAGGATTGGCGGATGTAGTCGGCGATGGCGTCTTTTCCGTGGTGGGGCGGGCGGAAGGGCATGCTGGTGTGGGTGGCGTCGTCGCTGTAGAGGGCGATGATGGCGGTGGTGTCGTGGTGGGTCCAGCCGTGTTGCCAGGTGTCGGCGAAGTGCTGGGCGGCGGCGCGGGTGTCCATGTGATCCATTGTGGTGGGTTGTCTCTTGCTGATCGGGGTTGAGGTGTCTCCCCCGCCAGCATTTTTTCGGGCATATCGGGGCAATTTGGCTGCTCAGCTGGGCTGTCTGCGGTGATTTGTCAGCATCGGTGGAAGATTCGTGTCAACATCTAGAGATGCCTGGGCCTTGTGGGACTGCCGTTGACGCCGGTGCCGGTGGTGTTCGCCGGCTCGCGATCGGTTGACGCCTCTCCCCTGCCCGCTGCCCTTGACGTCTCGGTGAAGGAAGTTCCGCGTTGCGCATCCTGCTCCTGTGTTCCTCGTTCAACGGCCTGACCCAGCGTGCCTGGCTGGAGCTGCGGCGGGCCGGCCATGATGTGAGCGTCGAGCTGGCGATCTCCGAGCGGGTCATGGTGGAGGCGGCCGAGCTGGTCAAGCCGGACCTGGTCATCTGCCCGTTCCTGAAGGAGCGGGTGCCGGAGGCGTTGTGGCGCGGGCACCGTACGGTGATCATCCATCCGGGGCCGCCCGGGGACCGGGGGCCGTCCTCGCTGGACTGGGCGATCGCCGAAGGCGAGCGCGAGTGGGGTGTGACGGCGCTGCAGGCGGTGGAGGAGATGGACGCCGGCCCCATCTGGGGGTGGCGGACGTTCCCGATGCCCTCGGAGCCGCCGCGCAAGTCGGCGCTGTACAACGGGCCGGTGGCCGACGCGGCGGTGGAGCTGGTGGCGGAGGTCGCGGGCAAGGCCGCCGATCCGTTGTTCACCCCGACGCCGCTGGACTACCGCTCCCCCGCTGTGACGGGACGGCTGCGCCGGCCGATGCGGCACGCCGACCGGGAGTTCTCCTGGGAGCAGCCGGCCGAGGAGATCGTGCGGGTGGTGCGGGCGGCCGACGGCGCGCCGGGCGGCCGGGCCCGGTTGTGCGAGTTGCCGGTACGGGTGTTCGACGTGCACCGGGGTCCCGATCTGGCCGGCACGCCGGGGGCGGTGGCGGCCCGGCGTGAGGGTGCGGTGCTGGTGCACACCGGTCAGGGGACGGTGTGGGTGGGCCACCTGCGCCTGGAGGCAGCACCAGGGGCAGGGCCGGCGGCGGGCCCGGAAGCCGGCGGGGTGAAGCTGCCGGCGACGATGGTGCTGGGTGAGCGGCTGGCGGGTGTGGGTGAGCGGGCCGGCTACAGCGAGATCACCTACGAGCGCGGCGAGGAGGTCGGGGTGGTGAGCTTCGACTTCTACAACGGCGCGATGTCCACCGACCAGTGCCGGCGGCTGGCGGCGGCGTTGCGGTACGCGGCGGCGCAGGACACGCGGGTGCTGGTGGTGCGGGGCGGTGAGGTGTTCTCCAACGGCATCCACCTGAACGTGATCGAGGCGGCACGTCATCCGGAGCTGGAGGCGTGGATGAACATCAACGCGATCAACGCGGTGTGCCGGGAGATCGTGCGGTGCACCTCGCAGCTGGTGGTGACGTCGATCGCGGGGAACGCGGGGGCGGGCGGGGTGATGATGGGGCTGGGCGCCGACCGGGTGATCGTGCGGGAGCCGGTGGTGCTCAATCCGCATTACCGGACGATGGGGTTGTTCGGCAGCGAGTTCTGGACGTACGTGCTGCCGCGGCGGGTGGGGGCGCAGGCGGCGGCGGAGCTGACCGGGCGGGCGTTGCCGGTGGGGGCCGCCGAGGCGGTGGAGCTGGGGCTGGCCGATCGGATGGTGGGCGGGTCGCGGCAGGAGTTCGAGCGGCGGGTGGTGGACTACGCGCACCGGCTGGCCCAGGACCCCTCGTATGAGGCGTTGCTGGCGGCGCGGCGGCAGGCGCGTGAGGCCGACGAGCGGCGCAAGCCGCTGGACGCCTATCGGGCCGAGGAGCTGGCGGAGATGAGCCGGGACATGTTCGACGACCGCAACGGGTTCCGGGCGGCGCGCCGGGCGTTCGTGGGCAAGGCGCGGGCGCAGGCCACTCCCCCGCATCTGGCGGGTCATCGGGAGCTGTCCGGCGCGTCGGGCCCCGCGGTCGCGGCGGCATCTCATATGTGAGATATGGTCGTGTGTTGTGGCAGATGATTACCTTGTGCGGATCGGCCGGCTCATCCGGGATGCGCGTCAGCATCGCGGTTGGACGCAGCTTCAGCTGGCCGATGCGCTGGCGACGAGTCAGAGCGCGGTCAACCGGATCGAGCGCGGCAACCAGAACATCAGTCTTGAGATGATCGCCCGGATCGGGGAGGCGCTCGACAGCGAGATCGTGTCCCTGGGGTATGCCGGTCCGATGCATCTGCGGGTGGTGGGCGGGCGCCGGCTGTCGGGCAGCATCGACGTCAAGACGTCCAAGAACGCGTGTGTGGCGCTGTTGTGCGCGTCGCTGCTGAACAACGGCCGCACGATCTTGCGCAAGGTGGCGCGGATCGAGGAGGTCTACCGGATCCTGGAGGTGCTGGCCTCGATCGGGGTGCGGGCGCGGTGGATCAACGAGGGCAGCGACCTGGAGATCGTGCCGCCGGCTCGGCTGGAGCTGGAGGCGATGGACACCGAGGCGGCGCGCCGTACCCGCAGCGTGATCATGTTCCTGGGGCCGTTGATGCACCGTACGGGGGAATTCCAGATCCCGTACGCGGGCGGCTGCGACCTGGGCACGCGTACCGTCCAGCCGCACATGTCGGCGCTGAAGCACTTCGGGCTGGACATCACCGCGACGGGCGGTTTCTACCACGCCAAGGTGGACGGCGGCGCCGCCCCGGCGCGGCCGATCGTGCTGACCGAGCGCGGCGACACCGTGACGGAGAACGCGCTGCTGGCCGCGGCCCGGCATCCGGGGGTGACGGTCATCCGCAACGCCTCCTCCAACTACATGGTGCAGGACCTGTGCTTCTTCCTGGAGCAGCTCGGCGTGCGGGTGGAGGGCATCGGCACCACGACGCTGACGGTGCACGGGCTGGCCTCCATCGAGCGGGACGTCGACTACTCCCCCTCCGAGGACCCGGTCGAGGCGATGAGCCTGCTGGCGGCCGCGGTGGTGACCAGTTCGGAGCTGACGATCTGCCGGGTGCCGGTGGAGTTCCTGGAGATCGAGCTGGCGGTTCTGGAGGAGATGGGGCTCGACTGCGACCGTACGGGCGAGTACTGGGCGGCCAACGGCCGTACCCGGCTGGTCGACCTGACGGTGCGGCCCTCCAAGCTGGTCTCCCCCATCGACAAGATCCACCCGATGCCGTTCCCGGGGCTGAACATCGACAACGTGCCGTTCTTCGCCGCGATCGCGGCCGCGGCGCAGGGCTCGACGCTGATCCACGACTGGGTCTACGACAACCGGGCGATCTACCTGACCGAGCTGACCCGGCTGGGCGCCTCGGTCAAGCTGCTGGACCCGCACCGGGTGCTGGTGGAGGGGCCCACGCGGTGGCGCAGCGCCGAGATGATGTGCCCGCCGGCGCTGCGCCCGGCGGTGGTGGTGCTGCTGGCCATGATGGCCGCCGAGGGCACGTCGGTGCTGCGCAACGTGTACGTGATCAACCGCGGCTACGAGGACCTGGCCGAGCGGCTGAACGCGCTGGGCGCGCGGATCGAGACCTTCCGCGACATCTGATTTTCGTCGGTGGCGGCCGCTACCGTCTCCTCTGCAGGCGGCACGCGCCCGCAGGCGGCATCGTCTGCGGGCGGGTGTGTTCGGTGCGTCGCCGAGATGTGAGGAGGGGAGCCGGTGCGGCCCGCGGAGCTGGACAGGTTGACGGTGGGACAGGCGGCTGACCGCTACGTGGAGCTGGTGGTGGCCAAGACGTCGACGGGCGCGCTGTCCCCGGCCACGGCCGAGGTCTACGCGCGTGACGTGGCCACGCTGGTGGCGCTGGCCGGCGCCGACGTGGTGCTCGACGACCTGACCGGCGAGGACGTCGATGCGATCTTGCTGGCGTTCGCGCGCAAGCCCGACGCGCGGCAGGCGGGCGGGTCGGGGGCGGGGCAGTCGCCGTCCTCGCAGGCCCGGTTCCGGCGGTCGATCTCGGCGTTGTTCAAGCACGCGACGCTGGCCGGGTGGGTGCAGATCAACCCGATGACGGCGGCGACGGTGACGGCCAAGCAGCGGGGCGGGCTGCGTCCGGAGCGGCGGGCGCTGACCCGGGAGCAGGCCCAGGGGCTGATCGGCGCGGCGCGGCAGTTGCGGGAGGCGCCCGAGCAGGAGGGCAAGCGCCGCGACCAGCGCATGCAGCTGCGCGACGCGGTGATCGTGCTGCTGTTGTCGACGGTGGGGCCGCGGGTGTCGGAGCTGGTGCGCGCCAACGTGGAGGACTTCTACACCAACGACGGGGTGCGCTACTGGCGGATCTTCGGCAAGGGCGGCCGTACGCGTGACGTGCCGCTGCCCGACGACGTGGCCGAGGTGTTGCAGGCCTACCTGGCGCGGGGGCGGGGCCAGGTGGCCGGCGCCGAGGACGGCAAGGCCCTGCTGCTGTCGTGGCGGGGGCGGCGCCTGGCGCGGGGCGACGTGCAGGCGGTGATCGACCGGGTGCAGCGGCACGTCGATCCCGATCAGCGGCGTTCGGTGACGCCGCACGGGTTGCGGCACACCACGGCCACGCACCTGCTGGCCGACGCGGTCGACATGGACGCGGTGCGGCGGGTGCTGGGGCACAGCGACCTGTCGACGCTGGGGCGTTACCGTGACGAGCTGCCCGGGGAGCTGGAGGTGGCGATGCGGTCGCACCCGCTGCTGCGGGACAAGCCGTCCCGACAGAGCCCCGGCCACCTGGGGTGATCGGGGTCGTGATGGCGGCCATCGGGGTCGTGATTGGCCGGCGGCGGGCGGGAGCTGGTTGAGTCTGCGGCGTGAACGGACAGATCACCACCGGATGGGTGGACATCGCGGGCATGGCGGCCTACACGGCCCTGCCCGTGGGGGTGCGGCGGCCCGTGGGCGTGCTGGTCGCCGGTGAGATCTTCGGGGTGAGCGGGTACGCGCGGCGGATGGCCGACCGGCTGGCCGGGCTGGGGCATGCGGCCGTCGTGCCGGACTTCAACCACCGGCACGAGCTGCGGCCCTCCCCCGCGCCTTCGGCGGCTCCTCGGGTCGAGGCGGGGGTGCCGGTCGCCGCGGACGCGGTGACGGGTGGCCCGCCGGGGCGGGTGGTGGAGTTGCCGGCCGATGCGGCCGGCCGGGAACGGGGGCTGGAGCTGGCCTGGCTGCTGCGCCGGGAGCAGGTGCTGGATGACGCGCGTGCCGCG
This sequence comes from Nonomuraea sp. NPDC001831, assembly GCF_042892035.1. NCBI lineage: Bacteria > Bacillati > Actinomycetota > Actinomycetes > Streptosporangiales > Streptosporangiaceae > Nonomuraea > Nonomuraea sp. NPDC001831. The sequence goes on from NZ_JBIATU010000006.1 coordinate 85,640, forward strand.
GTGGGGCACCTGCGGCGCGTGGGCGCCGGGCCCGCCGCGGCGGTCGGGTTCAGCCTGGGCGGGCACGTGGTGTGCTCGGTGGCCGGGGAGCTGGGGCTGGCGGCGGCGGTGGCGCTGTACCCGGGCTGGCTGACGGGCACCGACCTGCCGCTGAGCCGGCCGGAGCCGACGCTGGAGCGGGCCGCGCGGGCGCCGGGGCGGCTGGTGGTGCTGCTCGGCGCCGACGACCCGATCATCGACGGCGCACAGCAGCGGGCGATCGCGCAGCGGCTGGAGACGGTGGTGTATCCGGGCGCGAGCCACGGGTTCGCCGCCGACGAGCGTGACACCTTCCACCCTGCCTCGGCCGAGGACGCCTGGCGCCGCATCCAGGACGTGCTGGAGGAGGTGCGCCGCTCCCGTACGGGCTGATCCCGGCCCGGGCTGATCGCGGCCCGGATGGGTCAGGTGCGGGCGGGGGTGACGCGGACGGCCAGGCGGTCGAGGGAGATGCCCAGGACGTCGGCCAGTGAGGCGATGGTGAAGAACGCCGGCGTGGCGATGCGCCCCGTCTCGATCTTGCGGAGGGTCTCGGCGGACATGCCGGCCGCGGCGGCGACCTCGACGATGCTGCGCTCGCCTCGGGCCTGGCGCAGCACGTGGCCGAGCTGCTCGCCGCGCAGCCGCTCCTCGGGGGTCAGCGGGGATCGCACCATGCCCCCACCCTACACCCGCACGATACTTATACCGGTATTGTTATCGCCCCGGGGTGGGCCTCCCAGCGGGCTGGGAGTCAGGGGATGCGGGACACCTCGGGGAAACGGCTGTCGGGCTCCTGGAACAGGCGGGTGGGCTTGCCCCGCAGGTGCAGGTCGAAGAACGCCCCGACGTAGGCGCGCTGGGCCGCCACCGACCGTTGTGGATCGATCGTGCCGACGAAGTCGGCGACCGGCACGGCACTCTGCTTGCCGTCCTGCTTGCCGTCCTGCTTGCCGTCCTGTGCCTCGGACTGTGCCTTGGGCAGCGCCGCGGCGATCTGCGGCAGCAGCGCCTGCAGGTCGGTGAACGAGCCGTGCGCGGCGCCCTTGAACCGCAGCTCCCGCTTCCACCCGGTCGAGGCCCGCCAGAACGACTTCCAGCTCGGCTCGTTGTCCCGGGTGTGCGTCTGGGCCGCCAGCTGCAGGAACGGCCTGGCCACGCCGGTGGCGGCGACCGGGCCGACGTAGCCGCCGTCGAGGTTGACCCCGGCGTCCACCCGCGGGTCGTCGTGCACGAGCTGGGCCGCCACCGACCCGCCCAGCGACTGCCCCAGCGCCCCCACCCGCGTCAGGTCGGGCGCGCCGCGCAACCCGGCGGGCATCTCCCCGCCGGCGGCCCGCCCCTGGATGGCCCGTCCCTGCCCCAGGGCCGTGACCTGGTCCAGCACGAACCGCATGTCGGCCAGCCGCGCCCGCGCGTGCCGCTCCAGCAGCGCCGCGATGACGCGCGGGGTGAGCTTGGCCGGCAGCGGCAGCGCGCGCACGACCCGCCCGCCGGGGAACTCCACCTGGTCGGCCTCGTAGGTGTGGTCCACGGTGACGACCAGGTAGCCGCGCGAGGCCAGGTCCTGCACGAGCGTGGTGCCCAGCGTGCGCGGGCCGCCGTCCCCGGAGCCGAACAGCACGACGGGCAGCCGGCCCGCGCCGCGCTCGACCGGCGCGCCGGTGCGGGCGGCGGTGCGGGTGGCGGCCCAGTCGACGGCGCCCTTGGCGATGCCCATGGGCGGCGCGGAGCGGCGGTCCCAGTCGGCGGCGGCCAGGGGCGCCATGTGGGGGGCGAGCGGCTGCGTGCCGCTCTGGGCCGGGTACCACAGGCTGACCATCAGCTCGCGATACGGCTTCGACCGCACCAGGGGGTCGCGGCGGGAGCGGTCGACCAGGCGCAGGGCGACGGTTCCCACCGGGTGGGGGCCGCCGGGCGCGGGCAGGGTGACCATGACCGCCTGCCGTGCCTGCTGCTGTTGCGCGTGCAGGGGGACGGTGGCGGGCGTGAGGGCCAGGGCGGCGACGGCCAGAGGGGCCGCGTACGTCTTCACGGGCATGCCGGTGTTCTCCTCGAACGGGAAGGGAAGGCGGGGGGTGTGGTCCGAGGCTGGCAGGCGGGCTCGCGGGCGGACCAGCGGCCACGGGCTGACCTGCGGGTACGACTTTCGGATGAGGGGCCCGGATGTTCCTCCTTGCGGAGGATGGGGGGCGCCGGGGCGCGGCCTTTAGGGTGGGCGCATGACTCCGGCCGCCCGTCCGACTGCGACGCCCCGCTCGAGGATCGGCTCCACGATCGGCTCGAGGATGGGCTGGACGATCGGCTCGACGGGCCGCCCAGTGGTTCGCTCGGTGAGGGGCTTTGTGCGGGGCTTGAGGGGCCGCCCGGGGATCGGCTCGACGGTCGGCTCAGAGATCCGTCCGACGGTCGGCTCGACGGTCGGTTCGGTGATCGGTTCGGTGCCGCCTGTGGTTGCCGACGCGCTGCTGGCCGCTGTGATCTTCGTGGTCACGCTGGGGCCGGGCCGGGTGGCCGAGGGTGGTCCTGCGATGCTGGCGCTGCAGGTCGCTCTGGTGGCGCCGCTGGTGTGGCGGCGACGTGCCCCGCTGCTGGTGCTGTGCGCGATCAGCGGCGCGGCCGCCGTGCAGTGGGCCATGGGGGTGCAGCTTCCGGCCGACGCGGCGCTGCTGGTCGCGTTCTACACGGTGGCGGCCCGTCGCCCGTGGTGGGCGACGCTGGTCGCCGCGTTCGTGCTGGAGGCCGGGGTGGTGGCGGCCGCGGCGCGGTGGGCGCCGCCGGGCCGGATGCCGTTGACGGTGGCGGCGCTGAGCGCGATGTCGGCCGCCGCGCTGGCCGCCGGCCTGTGGGCGCGAACCCGGCGGGCCTACGTCGCCTCGCTGGAACGCGACCGCGACCAGCGGGCACGTCTGGCGGTCGCCGAGGAACGCGCCCGTATGACGCGCGACATGCACGACATCGTCACCCACAACCTGTCGGTCATGGTGGCGCTGGCCGACAGCGCCGCCTATGTCCACGACCGCGCGCCCGGTCAGGCTGTGGCCGCGATGGCGCAGATCGCCGACACCGGCCGCCAGGCGCTGCGCGACATGCGCCGCTCCCTCAGCACCGACCAGGGCGCTGAGGGAGGCGCTGGCAGACGCGCCGAGGGAGGCGTTGAGGGAGGCGCCGACCAAGCCATGGGTCCGGGCGCCGGGCAGGTCGCCGGGCAGGGCATCGGGCAGGGGCAGGAGTTGGGCATCGCCCCGTTGCAGCCGGCGCCCGGTATCGCCGATCTCGGCCCGCTGGCTGACCGGATGCGTGCCGCCGGCCTGCCGACCCGGCTGCGGGTCGACGGCGATCCCGCCGACGTCCCGGCCGCCGCGCAGCTCACCCTCTACCGGCTGGCTCAGGAGGCGCTGACGAACACGCTGCGGCACGCCCCCGGCGCCCGCGCGCACGTCCAGGTACGCCTGACCCGGCGGCGGGCCGACATCGAGATCACCGACGACGGCGGCTGCCCGGCGCCCCCGCGGCCCGCCGGGCGGGGGCTGGCCGGGCGGGGGCTGGCCGGGCGGGGGCTGGCCGGGATGCGCGAACGCGTCTCCGCCTACGACGGCATCCTGCACGCCGGCCCGGCACCCGGCGGCGGCTGGCGCGTCGCGGCCGTCCTCGACCTGACCGGCCCTCACACGACCAGCCCTCACCTGGCCGGCTCTCACACGACCGGCCCTCACAGGAGTGGCCCCCGCGCGACCGGCCCGGACGCGCCATGAGCCTCGACCTGACCGGCTCCCATCTGACCGGCCCGGAGGTGCCATGACCGTCCGGCTGCTGATCGCCGACGACGAGGCGCTGCTGCGCATGGCCTTCCGCATGGTGCTGGACGCCGAACCCGACCTGCACGTCGTCGGCGAGGCAGCCGACGGCGAGCAGGCCGCCCTGCTGGCCCGCCGGCTGCGCCCTGACGTCGTGCTCATGGACGTCCGCATGCCCGGTCTGGACGGCATCGAGGCCACCCGCCGGATCGTCCGGGACTGTCCCGCTTCGAAGGTGCTCATCCTGACCACCTTCGACCTCGACGAGTACGCCTTCGCCGGGCTGAAGGCCGGCGCGGCCGGGTTCCTGCCCAAGAACACCCCGCCCGCCGACCTGCTCGGCGCGATCCGCAACGTCGCCGCCGGGGAGGCCGTGCTGTCGCCGCGCGTCACCCGCCGCCTGCTGGACAGGTTCGCCCCCCAGCTCACCCCCGGCCCCCGTGAACAGCACCGGCTGCTGGACCTGCTGACCGCCCGCGAGCACGACGTGCTCGTCCAGGTGGCACGCGGCCTGTCCAACGCCGAGGTCGCCGCCGCCCTGCATCTGGCCGAGGCCACCGTCAAGACGCACCTGAGCCGCGTGCTGCTCAAGCTCGGGCTGCGTCACCGCGCCCAGGTCGTGGTGTTCGCCTACGAGAGCGGTCTGATCCGCCCGTCCTCATGACGGTTCGTGTCGCTCGGCCCGGTGGACGAGCGCGGCGATCCGGGCGCTCACCTGCCGCCACACCCCTGGCGGGAACCCGTGTCCCATCCCTTCGACCAGCAGGAACTCCGCGCCCGGGATCGCCTGCGCCGTGGCCCGCCCGCAGGCGGGGTCGGCGACGGCGTCGGCCGCGCCGTGGATCACCAGCGCCGGCACCGCCAGCCCGGCCAGCCCCTCCCGCCGGTCGCCCGATCCGATCACCGAGGCCGCCTGCCGCAACATGCCGGCCAGCGACCAGCCGCGGTCCCAGGCCCGCCCGGCCACGGCCCGCACCGCCTCCAGGTCGGCGGCCACGCCGCCGGCGCTCGCCCCGGCCACCATCCGCGCCACGTACAGCTCGCGGGTGGTCGGCGGCGGCCCCGGGACGGCGGGCGCGGCGCCGGGGAGCGGCGGCGGCGGTGTCATGCGGTCGCCGTGCGTGGACATGATCGAGGTGAGTGACCTGACCCGGCCGGGGTGGGCGACGGCGACCGCCTGGGCGATCATGCCGCCCAGCGACGCGCCCACCAGGTGGACGCTGTCCAGCCCCAGGACGTCCAGCAGCCCCACGGTGTCGGCGACCAGATCGGTGAGCGTGTACGCCAGCGAGGACAGGTCTCCGGCCAGCGCCGCGGCGAAGTCCGGCAGGCCGGCGGCGTCGAAGTGGGTGGAGCGCCCGCAGTCTCGGCCGTCGAACCGGATCAGTTGCAGGCCGTGCCCGGTCAGTTCGGCGCACAACCCGTCGGGCCAGTTGATCAGCTGACCGCCCGCTCCCATGATCAGCAACACGGGGGGCGCGGCCCGGTCGCCCAGCCGCTCGTACACCAGGTCCACCCGGTCCGGCCCGACCCCGGACGCCGTCTGCTCGGCCACCTCGCCCCTTCCCCGAAACTGTCGGCGCCTGTCGCTAGCGTGACCGCATGGAGGACAGCATGGACGACAGCATCGTCATCACCGGCGCGCGCGTGAACAACCTCAAGAACCTGTCCCTGCGCATCCCCAAGAACCGGCTCGTCGTCTTCACCGGCGTGTCGGGCTCGGGCAAGTCGTCGGTCGTCTTCGACACCGTCGCCGTGGAGTCCCAGCGCCAGCTCAACGAAACCTACTCCTGGTTCGTCCGCAACCGGCTGCCCAAACACGAGAAACCCGAGGCCGAGGCCATCGACAACCTCGGCGCCGCCATCGTCGTCGACCAGAAGCCGGTCGGCGGCAGCTCGCGCTCCACCGTCGGCACCATGACCGACATCCTGCCGATCCTGCGCGTGCTGTTCTCCCGCTACGGCACCCCCAGCGCCGGCTACTCCTACGCCTACTCCTTCAACGACCCCCACGGCATGTGCCCCGGCTGCGACGGCCTCGGCCGGGCGGTGCGCCTCGACCTCGACGCGCTGCTCGACCCCGGCAGGTCCCTCGACGACGGCGCCATCCGCTTCCCGCTGTTCGGGGTCGGCACCTGGCAGTGGCAGATCTACGCCCGCTCCGGCACCTTCGACCCCGCCAAACCCGTCGCCGACTACACCGAACAGGAGCGCCACCTGCTGCTGCACGGCGGCGGCTTCACCGTCGAGGTCCGCGGCAAGAACGGCACCCTGAACAAGGTCGACTACGAAGGCGTCGCCGACCGCTTCACCCGCCTCTACCTCAAACGTGACCTGTCGGGCCTGAGCGACAAGACCCGCCAGGCCGTCCTGGCCTTCGTCACCGAGGGCACCTGCCCCCAGTGCCGGGGCGCCCGCCTCAACCAGGCCGCGCTGGCCACCAGGGTCGGCCCGCACAGCATCGCCGACCACGCCGCCATGGAGGTCACCGATCTCATCGCCGTCCTGGCCGCGCTCGGCAACCCCGTCGCCGACACCGCGGCCGCCGCGCTGCGCCGCATCGAGCAGATCGGCCTGGGCTACCTCACCCTCGACCGCGAGACCACCACCCTGTCCGGCGGTGAGGCGCAGCGTCTGAAGACCGTCCGCCATCTCGGCTCCAGCCTCACCGGCATGACCTACGTCTTCGACGAGCCCAGCGCCGGCCTCCATCCCGCCGACGTCGGCCGGCTCAACACGCTGCTCCAGGCGCTGCGTGACAAGGGCAACACCGTGCTGGTGGTCGAGCACGACCCCGACGTCATCGCCGTCGCCGACCACGTCATCGACCTCGGGCCCGGCGCCGGCCCGCACGGCGGCACCGTCGTCTACCAGGGGTCCGTCGAGGGGCTGGCCCGCTCGGGCACCCTGACCGGCCGCCACCTGCGCGCCCGCACCCCGCTCAAGACCGCCGTGCGGCGCCCCACCGGCCACCTGGCCATCACCGACGCCGCCCTGCACAACCTCGACCACCTCACCCTCGACATCCCCACCGGCGTCCTGACCTGCGTCACCGGTGTGGCCGGGTCGGGCAAGTCGACGCTCGTCGGGGAGGTGTTCACCGCCCAGCACCCCGGCGCCGTCATCGTCGACCAGGGCGCCGTCAACGTCTCGGCCCGCTCCAGCCCGGCCTCCTTCATCGGCGTCCTGGATCCGATCCGCCGGCTGTTCGCCCGCGCCACCGGCACCGAGGCGGGCCTGTTCAGCTCCAACTCCACCGGCGCCTGCCCGGCCTGCGAGGGCCGCGGCGTCATCCACACCGACCTGGCCTTCATGGACCCGGTCACCGCCGTGTGCGAGATGTGCGGCGGCACCCGCTTCAACCCCGAGGTCCTGCGGCACCGGCTGCGCGGCCACACCATCGTCGACGTCCTGGCCCTGACCGCCGAGCAGGCCGCCGCGTTCTTCACCGAGCCGGCCATCCGCGACCGCGTCACCAGCCTGGTAGACGTCGGCCTGGGCTACCTCACCCTGGGCCAGCCCACCTCCACGTTGTCGGGCGGTGAACGCCAGCGCATGAAGCTGGCCGGCGAGCTCACCAAGACGGGCGCCGTCTACGTCCTGGACGAGCCCACCACCGGCCTGCACCTGTCCGACGTCGCCACCCTCATCGACCTGCTCGACCGCATCGTCGACGCCGGCAACACGGTCATCGTGGTCGAACACCACATCGAGGTGGTGAAACGGGCCGACTGGGTCATCGATCTCGGGCCGGGCGGCGGCAGACACGGCGGCCGCCTGATGTTCCAGGGCAACCCCGCCGACCTGCTGACGGCCTCCGGTTCCCGCACCGCCGAGCATCTGGCCGCCGCGCTCGCCTGACCGGCCGCGCGAGGGGTAGGGCTGACCGTGCCGGGGGCCGGCACGGTCAGCCCTGTTAAGCCCCGTGGAAGCCCTGTGTCAGCCCTGGGGTTCCTCCGCCGGGCAGCTGATGCCCTTGGCGGGTACGGCCCCCGAGATCAGGTAGCTGTCCATCGCGGCCGTGGTGCACGTGGTCATGCCGTAGACGCCGTGCCCCCAGCCCTCGTAGGTGAGCAGGGTGGCCTTGGCGCCGAGCTGGCGGGCCACGTTGGCCGACCACGCGTACGGCGTGTCGGGGTCGTGCTTGGAGGTGGCCACCAGCAGCGGCGTGCTGCCCTTGTACCGCAGCGGGTGCTGGGGGTTGTTGACCGGATGGCCCTGGCAGATCGGCATGTCGCCCATCGGCATCGGGTTGTAGCGCATGTCCGGCGCCACCGCGTTGGAGGCGCGCATCACCTCGGCGTACTCGGCGTAGCCCCGCAGCGACAGGTTCCAGTCCTGGCACAAGATCGCGGTGGGCAGTTCGGCGTACGTGCCGTTCACCGGCCAGTTGCCGGGAGGGCCCGGCATGTCCTCCGGCACCGGGCCGCCCGCCAGCGCGAGCAGCACCTTGGCCTCCAGCCGCCAGGCGGGCGCCTCGTTGAGCACCACGCCCAGCCACTGCAGGTTGTGCGCGCTCACCGGGCGGCCGTCACCCGGCCACCGCAGCTGGCCGCTGCCCGCCTTGGCCAGCAGCCCCTTCCACAACGCCCGGATGTCGCGCCCGCGCAGCACGCAGTCGCTGTCGCGCCCGCACCAGGCCACGAACTCCTCGAAGCTGTCCTGGACGGTGGCCGCCTCGCTCACCTGGAACGCCTTGACGTCCAGGCTGTGGTCCATGTTGCTGTCCAGCACCATGGCGCGGATCCGGTTGGGGAACAGCTCGGCGTACATCTGCTGGGCCAGCGTGCCGTAGGAGACGCCGTAGGAGGTCAGTTTGTCCTCACCCAGCGCGGCGCGGATGGCGTCCATGTCGCGGGCCACGTTGACCGAGTCGAGGTGGTCGTACAGCGGGCCGGTGAGCTTGCGGCAGTCGGCGCGCAGCCTCCTGTCGAAGGCGACCCACGTCAGGTAGTCGGCCTGGCTGGTCATGACCGGGTAGGGCATCTGGTTGTAGAGCGAGGCCGAGCAGGTCACCGAGCGGCTGCGGGCCACGCCGCGGGGGTCGTAGCCGACGATGTCGAAGCGCCGCTGGATGTCCTGGCTGAAGCCGGAGGGGCGCAGGATGTCGTTCACGCCGGAGTTGCCGGGGCCGCCGGGGTTGCTCAGCAGGGAGCCGATCCGCGCGGACGGGGCGGTGGCCTTGCGGCGGGCCAGCGCCAGGGCGACGGTCGGCCCGTCGGGCTCGGACCAGTCGACGGGCACGGCCAGCGTGCCGCACTCGACGGTGGGTTCCTCCTCGCACGGCCCCCAGGTGATGCCGCGTTTGCCGACGGCATCCGTGACGTCCTGCCGGGTCACCGCCGCGCCGGCCGTCCCCGCCATGGGGACGGCTAACAGCGTCGCCACCGTCATGAGGGCGGTGGCGAGCAGGGATGTTCTTCTCAGCACATTGCTCCTATCGTCGATCGGCACGTCGATCGGCGGGCGGGGCTGCTCGCACGGCGCATGATCGGGCCCCCTGGCCTGGCGGTGGAGCATCCCTCGTCCTGCCTCAGCGGCCCGTGGCGGGGCCGCTGCCGTGCCTCTCCTTGATCACGACTCGGAATCTAACAGGCGAAGGCCGCACTGGTGGACAATACGTCAGAATCTGGACAAATGCGGGTGTGGGGGCGGCACAACCCGCACCGCCCCGCCGAGCCGCCAGCTCAGGCCGGCAGCTCAGGCCGGCAGCTCAGGTCAGCAGCTCAGGTCACGCGCGGGCAGGCGGCCCGTCACCAGGAAGTCGGTGACGGCACGATCGCCGCAGGCGTTGCCGTTGGCCAGATACACCCCGTGACCACTGGAGTCCACGGCGACCATCCGGGCCCGCTGCCCGAGCGCCTCACGCATCTTCAGCGCCCCGCTGTAGGGCGTGGCCGGATCCCGCAGATTCTGGATCAGCAGGACGTTGGCCGGACCGCGCGAACCGATCCGCGTGGCCGGCTCGGCGGGCCGCCACGGCCAGGACGCACACGGCCCGAGATTCACCGGCATGCCCGCCGTCAACGGGTAGGCGGCCCGGCTGCGCCGCACCTGCTGCTCGTGCCGGGCGACCGAGCCCGGCCACACCACGTCGTTGCACATCGTGGCGCCGGCGTGCGCGGCGGTGTTCTGCAGGACGGCCTGCGGCGGCTGGTTGGGCGCGGGCAGCTCGGCGCCGCTCAGCGCGGCCTTCAACAGCCCCGCCAGCATCGGGTAATTGGCCCGCGAGTACAGCGCGTTGAGCAGGGTCTCCCGCAGCAGGTTGCCGCTCAGCCGCTGCTCCGGCTCCGCCCCCGGCCAGGCGAGCGGCTCGCGGTCCAGCCGGGCGGCCAGCTCCAGGAACGTCCGGCGCACCGCCGCCACGTCGGCGCCCAGGCCGTACTCGCCGTCGCGCGCGGCCGCCCACGCGCCGAAGTCGGGGAAGGCGTCCTGCACCCCGACGGCGTAGTTGGCCAGCCACTGACGCGCCACCTTGCGCGGATCGGGGTCGTCGTTGCTGTCGAGGATCACCCGATCGGTGGTGCCGGGGAACATCGTGGCGTGCACGGCGCCCGCGTAGGTGCCGTAGGAGACGCCCCAGTAGGAGATCTTGTCCTCGCCGAGCGCCACCCGGATCCGGTCGATGTCCCTGGCGTGGTTGCGGGTGCTGATGTGCCGGATCAGCGGCCCGCCGTTGCGGGCGCACGCCTCGGCGATCCGGCGCGACCAGGCCGCGTTCCCGGCGATCCCGCCGTCGGCGTCGGGATAGGGCTTCAGCCGCGTCAGCGACAGGTCGGCGGGCGCGAGCCCGCAGGAGACCGGCGAGCTCCTCCCCACGCCACGCGGGTCGAACCCGACGATGTCGAACCGGTCGAGCACCTCCTTCGGCAGCTTCTTCACCAACGTGCTCGGCCGGTTCACCCCCGGGCTGCCGGGACCGCCCGGAATGATCAGCAACACGCCGCGGCGGAGGCCGGGACGAGCCGTCTCGATCCTGGACACCGCCAGCGTGACCGACGGACCGCCGGGGGCGGAGTAGTCCATCGGCACCTCGATCGTCGCGCACTCCTGCCGGGGATCGACGCCCTCGCCGGGCTGACAGGAGCTCCACCGGGTGACGGCGGCGTGCGCCGGGGCCGCCAGGAGGGTCGCCGTCAGGGCGGAGGCGGACAACAGGGCAAGGGTTCTCATCAGGGGTCCTTTCGGGTTCCGGTGGGGACGTCCACGACTCTGCCGGGTCGTTGATCGCCGAACCAGAGACCTCGTCACCGACCGCCCGTGACCTCATCACGAAACCGACAAAACACCCAACATCCGGACTGCTGGAACGGGATGGAACGCCCACCCCACAAAGACCACCCACCGAAAAGAGACCAGCGTGACACCACCCACCACAGCCGCCCTCGCCGCCGCACTCCTCCTGGCCACCGCCCCGCCCACACCCACCACCCAGACCGGCACCGCACCCATCGTCCACGCATGGGGATACAACTTCTTCGGCCAAGTCGGCAACGGCACCAACGACACCCCCGTCACCCACCCCATCCCCATGGCCTCCACCGGCGGCCACGACGTCACCCAGACCAGCGGCGTCTACCTCGAAAGCTACGCCCTGCACACCGACGGCACCGTATGGACCTGGGGCAACGGAACCCAGCAAATCCCCCGCCCCGTACCCGGCCTCCCCCCGATCAAGCAGATCAGCAGCGGCACCGGCCACAACCTCGCCGTCGGCCGCGACGGCTCACTCTGGGCCTGGGGCAGCAACGACTACGGCGAGCTCGGCGACGGCACCACCACCCGCACCACCACCCCCAAAAAAGCCCCCATCACCGGCATCGTCCAAGCCGCCGCCGGCACCGGCTTCACCCTCGCTCTCAAAGCCAACGGCGAAGCCTACGCCTGGGGACTCAACCGCTTCGGCCAGCTCGGCGACGGCACCACCACCCAGCGCACCACCCCCGTCCGCGTCAAAACCCCCTACGGCATCACCCAGATCTCCGCCACCGGCGAATTCGGCACCGCCCTGCGCAACGACGGCTCCGTCTGGGCCTGGGGAACCAACGCCTCCGGCGAACTCGGCGACGGCACCACCACCGACCACCCCACCCCCATCCGCGTCGACCGCCACGTCTCCGCCATCACCACCATCTCCGCAGGCATCGCCCACACCCTCGCCCGCGCCGCCGACGGCACCATCTGGACCTGGGGCAGAAACTGGACCGGCCAACTCGGCGACGGCACCACCACCGACCACCCCACCCCCGTCCACCTCCCCCTCACCGGCATCACCCACGTCAGCGCCGGAACCGGCGAAAGCCTGGCCATCGACACCACCGGCACCCTGCGCTACTGGGGCGACAACACCTACGGCCAAGCCGGCAACGGCACCGCCGGCCCCGGCACCGCCGTCCTCACCCCCACCCCCGTCAACGGCCTCAACGGCGTCGTCACCGCCAGCGCCGGCCTCGCACCCCTGGCCGTCGCCGCACCCGGACCCGTCGTCGTACCCGACCTCACCGCAACACTCGGCATCCTGGCAAGCCGGCCACTCCTGGCCGTCGGCCTCCTCCCAGGCGCCACGACCACCACCCCCGACAGCCGCCAGTGCAACCACCTCGGCCAGATCGTCAGCCAGAACCCCCCACCCGGCGACACCGCCACCGCAGGCTCCACCGTCGACATCGTCGTCGCCGTCCAGCCCCCCAACGGCTGCCCCTGACCACCCCCCTCACGAAACCCCGTCCACCACCGGAACCAGCACATCCGTCACCAACTCCCCAGGCGGCGTACACCCCGGATCCGACACATACACCTCCCGCACCGCACCCCTCACCACCAGACGCCGCTCAGCACACCACGCCAGCACCGCATGCACCGTCAACGCGATCTGGTCATAAGGCCCCACATGCGTCGCCCGCGCGAACACCCCACCCGGCAACACCCCCACCTCGAACCCCCCACCGACCTCCACCCCGTCCTCCACCCCGTCCTCCAGCAACAACGCCACCCGGACGTCCACCACCTCACCCACATCCACCGGAAACAACCCCACCAACCGCACGGGCCCGAACCCCTCCGGCAACCCCGCCACCAACCGCGCCACCGCCGCAGACGTAGCCCGCCCCACATCCTCCATCCCCGCCGCCCGCTCACCCACGAACGCCGCCCGCACCCCGCACTCCCGCACCACAGACACCTCAGCCGCCGGCAACCCCGAAGCCAGCACCCGCTCCAACGACGCCAACGTCCGCCGCCGCCGCGCCAACTCCACCTCCAACGACACCCGAACCGACTCCAAAGCCCCCACCTCCCCCGACAACACCTGCCCCACCACCGCCAACGGCACATCCAACGACCGCAACAACGCGATCGACAACGCCTCCCGCGCCTGACCAGCCCGGTAATACCGGTAACCCGTCACCGCATCCACATACGCCGGACGCAACAACCCGAGCTCGTCGTAATGCCGCAACTGCTTCACACTCAACCGACCAAGCCGCGCAAACTGCCCAATCGGCAGCAACTCCTCATCCACCAACACACCAACCCTCACGTAACGTCAGACCCATGACCCTCTCCATCGGCCGAGTCGCCAAACTGGCCGGCATCACCGTACGAACCCTCCACCACTACGACGAAATCGCCCTCCTCACCCCCAGCCAACGCACCACCGCCGGCTACCGCCGCTACACCCACGACGACCTCCTCCGCCTCCAGCAAATCCTCCTCTACCGCGAACTCGGCTTCCCCCTCGAACAGATCACCGACATCCTCGACCACCCCCACACCGACCACCTCACCCACCTCCACCGCCAACACGAACTCCTCACCCGCAAAGCCCAGCGCCTCCACCAGGTCATCACCAACGTCGAACGCGCCATCCAAGCCCACACCCACCACCTCCCCCTCACCCCGGAAGAACGCTTCGACGTCTTCGGCGACTTCACCCCCGAAGACCACCAAGCCGAAGTCCAACGCCGCTGGGGCCACACCGACGCCCACGCCGAAAGCCGCCGCCGCACCGCCGCCTACACCAAGACCGACTGGCTCCAGCTCACCGCCGAAGCCACCGCCATCGACGACGACATGCACGCCGCCCGCACCCGCGGGCTCGCCCCCGACCACCCCGACGTCATGGACATCGCCGAACGCCACCGCGCCCACATCACCCGCTGGTTCTACGACTGCACGCCCGAACTCCACCGCGGTCTCGGCGACCTGTACGCCACCGACCCCCGCTTCACCGCTGCCTACGACGACCGCGCCCCCGGCCTGGCCGCGTACTACCGCCAGGCCATCCACGCCAACGCCCGCCGCCTCTGACGTGGTTGAAGGGTTTTTGGAGTGAGAAAATGGATCTTGTCCGAACCCAGCAGCTTTACAATGTAGATTTCTAAGCGGGGAGGTCCAGCGCCGCGGCCGTCAGCACGCGCGCCCGGCGGGGCGAGGTCACCAGCTCCACCGTGTCCGACAACTGGTCCACGCACCCCGCCACCGGCAGCCCCCTGACCGCCGGATCCGTCACCGACGCCAGCAGCGACCGCGCGAACCGCTCCCCGCCGATCACCCGGAACGGCCGGTCGAAGAACCCCCGCACCCCCTCCTCCAGCCGTTCGGTCAGCGCCATGCGGTTCTGCAGCGCCGCCAGCCGTCCGTACGCCGCCGTCAGGCCCTCCTCCCGCTCGCTCCACGACCGCGCCGCCATCGCCGCCCCCAGCGCCTCACCCAGCTCGGCCGAGCCCGGCAGCCGGGCCAGCGCGCTGCCCAGCCACTTGGCGTACGGCGGGTAGCGGCGCCGCAGCAACAACGCCAGCCGCATCACCTCCCGCGCCAGCCGCGCCGCCACCACGGCCGACCCCAGCTCGTCCCCCACCTCCGCGCACCGCCCCGGGAACGGCTCCTCCTGGCCGATACGCTGCCACTGACAGGCCAGCACGTACCGCCACACGTCCTGCGGATACCAGCGCAACGCCTGCCGGGCCGCCTCCAGCCCCACACCCGGCAACCCGTCGCAGAAGACCTCACCGCCCGTCACCTCGGCCAGCGTCTGCCACGGCACGGACAACCAGTCCAGCAGGGACACACCCGCACGCGGATCGAACCCGAGCCGCCCGGCCAGCCACTCCCCCAGCTCGGCCACCACGACCCCCGGCTGCCGCACCCCGTGGTACTCGAACACGGTGTCAAAACCGCCGAACCGGTCAGGCAAGCCCGCCGCCACCCGCTCCCGTACAGCCTCCACCTGACCGGCGGGCACGAACAGCAGGACCCGCGGCCCCCAGTCGTGGTCGGCCGAGCGGGCCGTGTCGAACGCGAGCACCTCGGACCCCGGGCCGATCAGCGCGGCGCTGTGCCGCACCCCGGGAAGGAGCGGCGCGACGACTTCGCCGTAGAAGGCACGAGAAAGCTCAATACCAGGCACAAAATTGGACATCACGCCGTCAACTCTGCACGAGCACCGCCCGAACCTCACCCGGTTTTCCCAGCGCCGATGACAGCGTGGTGACCGACCGGAAACGCCAGGGGGAGGGACCCGTTGAGCAAGGTCGTCGCCGACATCTCCGTATCGCTGGACGGCTACGTCACCGGCCCCGACCCCGGGCTCGAACACGGCCTGGGCACCGGCGGCGAACTGCTGCACGCCTGGGCCCGCCAGCCCACCGACGTCGATGCGCGCGTCCTGGGCGGCGCGGTCCGCGCCACCGGCGCCGTCCTCATGGGACGGCGCACCTTCGACGTGGTCGACGGCCCCTACGGGTGGGGCGACCCGCTCGGCTACGGCTCGGCCCGCGAGCAGGCGCAGACGCCGCCCGTGTTCGTCGTCACCCACGTCCCGCCCCCAGCGGTACGCCGGCCCGAACTGTTCACCTTCATCACCGACGGCCCCGCCGCGGCCGTCGAGCACGCCCGCACCGTGGCCGGGGACGGCGACATCGTCGTCATGGGCGGCGCCGACCTGATCGGCCAGGCCACCGACGAAGGGCTGCTCGACGAGCTGCGCCTGCACCTGGTGCCGCTGCTGCTCGGCGCGGGCACCCGCCTGTTCGCACACGCGCGCCCGCGCCAGTGGGAACCGGTCGAGACGCACTTCTCGCCCCTGGCCACCCACCTGACCTACCGCGCCATCACCTGACCCACCGCGCCTCCACCTGCGGGGTTCAGCCGGCGACGTGGCAGGCCAGCACCAGGCGCCGGCGGTAGCCGATCCGCTCGTACACCTTGATCGCCGCGGCGTTGACGTCGTCCACCATCAGCGCCGCGCGGCCGTGCGTGGCCACGAGCTGCGACGACATCCAGCCGCACACCCGCTCGGCCAGCCCCCGCCCGCGGAAGCGGGCCGCCGTGGCGACGCCGGCCAGCAGGCCCACCGACGGCGCCGACCACGCGTCGGCCGCCACCGCCGCCAGCTCGCGCCCCACCCGCACACCCGCCCAGCGCCGCACCCCGGCCGCGCCCGGCACCGCGTACGACGAGGGCGCGTCCCCGGCCAGCAGCGCGGCGATCTCCCGCTCGGCCGCGCCGTCCAGCCAGCCGACCGCCGACGTCGGGCCCGCAGCCTCGCCGCCCGGCCAGCCGACCGCCGACGACCGGCCCGTAGCCTCGCCGCCCGCCGGGCCGGCATCCAGGGGGCCGGCGTCGAGTGGGCCGGCATCCCGTGGCGGCGCGCCGGCCTGGCCGGGCCGGGGGCGGGGCGGCCCCGGCAGGCTCATCCAGGAGAACGCGCCGCTCTCCGTCACACCCTCCAGCCTCGCCGCCACCCGCCGCATCAGCTCCCGCTCGCCCAGCGGCCGGAAGGTGGGCCCCAGCTCGGCCAGCGCGTGCCGGACCAGCTCGGCCGCGTCGTCCGGGTCACCCCACACCGCCAGCCGATCGTGCCGGGCGATGCCCGGGGCGGCGGCCACCACCGCCTCCCGTAACGCCCAGGCGCGGGCCCTGCCGCGCAGGTCCTGGCCCGTCCACACGACCAGGTCGTCGTCGCCGCACGCGGCGCGCAGCGCGCCCGGGTCGCCGAGCCGGTGGATCACAAGATCTCGCCCGGCCGGTACGCGGCGGCCTGCGGGTGCTCGGCCACGACCTGCCCCACCTGCCGCACCACCTCGGCCACCTGCGCGGCGGCCGCGCCGGTGAAGGAGACCCGGTCGGCCAGCAGCGCCTCCAGCTCGGCGCGGTCCAGCGGGAAACGCTCGTCGGCGCCCAGCAGGTCCAGCAGCTCGTTGGAGGCGCCCCGCGACCGCATCGCCAGCGCCGCCGCCACCGCGTGCTCCTTGATCAGCTCGTGGGCCTGCTCGCGGCCCATGCCGGCGCGCACGGCGGCCATCAGCATCTTCGTCGTGCCCAGGAACGGCAGGTAGCGGCCCAGCTCGGCCGAGATCACCGCCGGGAACGCGCCGAACTCCTCCAGCACGGTCAGCATCGTCTCCACCAGCCCGTCGAAGGCGAAGAACGCGTCCGGCAGCGCCACCCGGCGCACCACCGAGCAGGACACGTCACCCTCGTTCCACTGGTCGCCGGCCAGCTCGCCCACCATGGAGGCGTAGCCGCGCAGCACCACGGTCAGGCCGTTGACGCGCTCGCAGGAGCGGGTGTTCATCTTGTGGGGCATCGCCGAGGAGCCGACCTGCCCCTCCTTGAACCCCTCGGTGACCAGCTCGTGCCCGGCCATCAGCCGGATCGTCCTGGCCAGCGAGGACGGCGCGGCCGCCAGCTGCACCAGCGCCGAGACCACCTCGAGGTCCAGGGATCGCGGGTAGACCTGGCCGACGCTGGTCAGCCGGCGGGAGAACCCCAGGTGCGCGGTGACCTTCTCCTCCAGCTCGGCCAGCCTGTCCTGGCGGCCGCCCAGCAGGTCGAGCATGTCCTGGGAGGTGCCGACGGGGCCCTTGACGCCGCGCAGCGGGTAGCGGCCGATCAGCTCCTCCAGCCGGTGGTAGCCGGCCAGCAGCTCGTCGGCGGCCGAGGCGAACCGCTTGCCCAGCGTCGTGGCCTGTGCCGCCACGTTGTGGGACCGCCCGGCCATGACGGTGGACGTGTGCTCCTCGGCCAGGGAGGCCAGGCGGGCCAGCAGCGCCACGACGCGGTCGCGGACCAGCAGCAGGCTGTCGCGGATCTGCAGCTGCTCGACGTTCTCGGTCAGGTCGCGCGAGGTCATGCCCTTGTGCACCTGCTCGTGCCCGGCCAGCGCGTTGAACTCCTCGATGCGCGCCTTGACGTCGTGGCGGGTGACGCGCTCGCGCGCCGCGATCGACTCCAGGTCGACCTGCTCGACCACCTTCTCGTAGTCGGCGACCGCGCCCTCGGGCACCGCCACCCCGAGCTCGGCCTGCGCCCGCAGCACCGCCAGCCACAACCGCCGCTCAGCGATGATCTTGTACTCGGGAGACCACAGGCGGGCCAGCCCGGGTGAGGCGTAGCGGGCGGCCAGGACGTTCGGGATGCGCGGCTTGGAAGTCACGTTGGACAAGTCTATTCACACCCCGTCACCGCCACCGCATCCAGCCCGCACGCCCTTCCCCGCGGCCCCACTGCAGCCACGTTGCGGGCACGTCCGCCCCCGCGGACGGGCGCTGACCAGCGCCGTCGCGCGCCGGGCCGGACGGAGGCCATGTTTCCCCCTGTCCTGGCCGGTAAGTACAGGAAGTCGCGAGGACCCGACCAGAAAGGCATGAACATGAGCACCGACGACAAGATCCGCAACAAGGCCCAGGAGCTCAAGGGACGCGCCAAGGAGAACATCGGCGACGCCACCGACAACGAGAGCCTTCAGGCCGAAGGCCGCGCCGACCAGACCGAAGGCGGCCTGAGGCAGGCGGGCGAGAAGGTCAAGGACGCCGGCAAGAAGGTCAAGGACGCCTTCAAGAAGTGACCGCCGCGGGCCTTGGGGGGCGGTGCGGCGGGTCGTCCCGACCTCGCACCGCGCCGCCTCCCCCGCTTCCCGGTCACCGGCCCCTGCTACCGGGCCCCGGCCGGCCGAAGGGCCGGACCGTCGCCGGAAGCGTGTGCCCGGCGCCGGCTAGCTGTTGCACTCCCGGGACAGGACCTTGCCCGTCTTGGCGTCCGTGCAGGTCTTGCACGTACGGTCCGGGCTCCCCGTGATCGGCTCCTTGGTGGTCTTGCACTCGCGCTCCGTCGCCTGCTCGGGCGGCTTGGTCTTCTGCTCGCAGTACTGCTTCTTGTACCCGCCGCCCTTCTTGTCGCGGCAGTAATAGCAGCGCTTGTTGCCTTCCTCCAGATATTTGCACTTGGGCGCGCCACTGGCGGCGCCACCCGCGGCACAGTCGGCAGGCGCGGCCGACGCGGCGGGCGTGACGGTGGCGGCGTGGACTTTCTCCCCCAGCGCCTGCGAGGCCATCGAAGGGGCGAGGGCGGCAGCGACAAGGGCGCTCACAGCGCATGCTTCCTTGAACACGTTTCCTCCCACAGGACTTCTTCCTCTGGCCCCTCCATCGTGACCCGCCATTACCGGGAATCGTCAAGACAGCCGCCCGGAATTTATTTCCGCCGCCGAAACGCATTTCTTTCCCTGAAACTCCGGCAGGCATTTTCATTACGCCGTGGAAGCAACTTCCACATAACTCTTTTACTTCTGCCGGACCGTCACCTCTTGAGGCGGCGTACGAGGAGCGGCAGGAGAAGGCACACCTGCGCCAGCGGCATGCCCCAAGGCCTCCTCGGCGGTGCAGGAGCCACCACAGCAGCAGCGCGTCCAGCAGCCCCGGCACCAGCAACGACGACCACGTGGCGACCGTACTGGCGAGCATGTAGGGGTCGAGCCATTGCAGGAACGCGCTCACGGCGGAGCTTGCGTGTCATGGGGGTGGGCGTCCAGCATGGCGGAACTGCCGTCGTCGACGGGCAACCCTCAACTGACGATCACGGCGCCGTCACCGGCCTGCGCGGCCAGGTTCAGCACCTTGCTGGGGGGACCGGCCGGACGGTAGGTGAAGCAGACAGACGGCTGCTCCGCGGCCGACGCGTCGCCGAAGCTGATGAATGGGCAGGTGGCTTACGAAGCCAGCAGGTCGAGGTGAAACCCGACGAAGAAGATCGCGAATCCGGCCCAGCGTAGCTTGCGACTGGGACGCATGACCTCCAGCGCTCGGGCGAACCGTAAGCGGAGAAAGATGGCCGGCTTGTACCTCAGCCAGACGCCTGTTTTCTCCAGCATGAGCTCCCCGGACGTCATCACGGTGAACGCCAGCGACGCCGAGCCGAACAGGCCCATCGCCGCCCACATCGCGCTGTGGCTGAACTCCGCGACGCCCCAGGTGAAGACGCCGATACCCGCTCCCAGCACGGCCAGCGACAGAAGGGGCTCGGCAAGATTCAACGCAGCCACTTCTTCTTCTGCCAGTTCGCGCACAGGACGTTCCTCGGCAGGCAGGCCGGACGTCACCAGATCGCGGATGGCCCGCTTCAACCGCACCTTCTGGTCGCTGCAGATCCACTCATGCGGTTCTCCGTAGCGGCATTGACGGCCGCAATACTCATGCCGATTCTTGACGAAGTCGTCCTTCATGCGCAGGTAGTCCTCGAGCGGGACGAGGCCGCCGGCGAACCCTTGCCGGGGAGGCGTCGGATCGATGTAGTCGGCCTCCAGCCCTCGCCAGTCGGTGGGATTGTGCCAGACGGTACGGCTGAGCAGCAGGTTCTCAAGCGCGATCAGCTCCGACAGGTACGCGCTCAGGTGAAGAGTTCTGCGCAGCTTTCGGGCCCGGGCGGACGCCTTTCGGGCGGCCTCTTTGACCTTTTCCGGATCCACCAGATCGAGCAGGGCGACAAGGCCGCCAAGGAACTGCAGACACTTCCCGAGACGACCCCACCAGAAAAGAGTGAACGGCCCCCATTGCGTGTTTGATCCCAAAGGGCCGGAAGTCCACTTTGACACCATTTCCCCCAGGTCTCCCCAGATGAAAATGGCAAGGAGGCCCACCACTGCAACGAGCGCCCACAACCGCCTCATGTCAGCATTATGAAATGCGGGATGGGGTGAGCCCGCCCGGCCCCGGCGCCGCATGAGGTCGGCGCCGGGGTGCTCCGCTCACGACGTGGGCGTGAGGACCTTGGCCTCGTGCTTGGGCGCGGACGGCTTGCGCCCCATCCGCTCCTTCACCCGCTCCACCACCGTGTACAACGTCGGAACCAGCACCAGCGTCAGGAGGGTCGAGGACACCAGACCGCCGATCACCACGATCGCCAGCGGCTGCGAGATGAACCCGCCCGACCCGGTCACCCCCAGCGCCATCGGCGTCAGCGCGCAGATCGTGGCCACCGCCGTCATCAGGATCGGCCGCAACCTGCGCCGGCCGCCCTCGATCACCGCCTCGACCACGCCCAGCCCCTGATCCCGGTACTGGTTGATCAGGTCGATCAGCACGATCGCGTTCGTCACCACGATGCCGATCAGCATCAGCATGCCGATCAGCGCCGGCACACCCATCGCCGTGTCGGTCGCCACCAGCAGACCCACCGCGCCGGTCGCCGCGAACGGGATCGACACCAGCAGGATCAGCGGCTGGACGAAGCTCCGGAACGTCGCCACCATGATCATGAACACGATCGCGATCGCCGCCAGCATCGCCATGCCCAGGTCGGAGAACGCGTCCGCCTGGTCGGCCGAGGCGCCGCCGATCTTGTACCGGGCGCCGGCGCCCAGCGCCACCGACTTCATCTTCGTCGTCAGCTCCTGCGTAACGGTGCCCAGGTCCGACGCCTCCACCTTGCCCGACACCGTCGCAGAACGCTCACCGTCGATCCTGGTCACCTGCGTCGGACCGGCCACCTGCTCCACCTTGGCCACCGACGACAACTTCACCAGCCCCGCCGCCGTCGGCAGCTTCAGGTCCTCGATCGCCTTGACGTCGTCGGGCGCGTCGCCGCCGCGCAGCACCAGGTCGCTGCTGCGGCCGTCCAGGGTGATCTGGCCCAGCGGCGCGCCGCGGAACGCCTGCGCCACCGCCTGACCGACCTGCCCCTCCGACAGCCCCTTGGCCGCCGCCTTCTCCCGGTCCACCGCGACCTCGATGCGCGGCGCGCTGGCCTCCAGGTTCGACGACAGGTCACGCAGACCCTTCACCTGACCCATCGCGCCCTTGACCGCCTCGGTCGCCGTGCGCAGCGACTCGGCGTCGGGCGCCTGCACGATCACGCTCACCGTGTCGGAGGAGAACCCGCCACCGCCGGCGCCGCCGACCGTCACCTCGCCGACCCCGGACAGGCCCGTGATCTTCTCGCGGAGCTGCCGCTCCACCGTCGCCGGCTCCGCGCCGTCCTTGACCGTCACCGAGAACGACGCCCGGTCCGCGCCACCGCCCACGCCGCCCTGCATGGCGTTGCCGCCACCCACGTTGACCTGGTACGTCTCCACACCGGCCAGCCCCGACAACACGCCCTCGACCTTCTTGGCCGCCTTGTCCGTCGTGGCCAGATCGGTGCCGACCGGCATCTTCTGCGTCAGGGAGATCGTGTTCTGCCCGGAGGAGTCCAGGAAGTTCGTCCGCAGACCGCCCGCCAGGCCCATCGTCCCGACGAACACCGCCACGCCGATCAGCACCGTCACCAGCTTGAACCGCGTGGCGAACCGCAACACCGGCAGGTACGCCCGCTGCAACGGGCTGCGCAGCTCCTTGGCCTCGGCCTCCTCACGCTGGGCCCGCGCCTGCTCCGGCGACAACGACGGCGCCTTGAGGAACCAGTACGCCAGCACCGGCACCACCGTCAGCGACACCACCAGCGAGGCCAGCAACGCCACCGCCACCGTCACCGCGAACGGCCGGAACAACTCCCCAACCATGCCGCCCACGATCGCGATCGGCGCGAACACCGCCACCGTCGTCAGCGTCGAGGCCGTCACCGCCCCCGACACCTCCCGCACCGCGGTCAGGATCGCCTGCAGCTTGGCCTCGCCGTAACCCAGATGGCGCTTGATGTTCTCCAGCACCACGATCGAGTCGTCGACCACCCGGCCCACCGCGATCGTCAGCGCGCCCAGCGTCAGCATGTTGAGGGAGTAGTCACCCGCCCACAGCGCCAGCAACGCGATCACCACCGACAGCGGGATCGACACCGCCGTCACCAGCGTCGAGCGCACCGACAGCAGGAACACCAGGATGACCAGCACCGCGAACGCCAGCCCCAGCAGGCCCTCGGTGGTCAGGTTCTCGATCGACTCCTCCACGTACGGCGCCTGGTCGAACACCACCGACACCTGCGTGTCGGAGGAGTCGCCCAGCGACCGCGTCAGCTCCGGCAGCTTCTCGCGGATCTCGTGGGAGATCGTCACCGCGTTGCCGTCGGGCGTCATCGTCACCGACACGCCGAGGCTGGTCTTGCCGTCGGTACGGGTGATCGTCGAGGCGTCGGCCAGGCCGCGCGTGATCTCGGCGACGTCACCCAGCTTGACCGGCTTGAGCGGCTTGGGCCGCGCCACCTGCTGCGGCAGGGCGGCCCGGCCCGTCTGGGCCGGCTGCCCGGCCTGCGGGCGGCCCTGCGCCTGCCCCTGGGTCTGGGCCGGCGTCTGGGCCTGCTGCTGGGCGGGCTGCGCGGGGGTCAGGTAGAGGTTCTTGAGCTTCTCCAGGGAGTCGACCCGCGAACCCACCTGCACGGTCAGCGACCTGCCGTCGGAGGTCAGCGACCCGGCCGGGATCGGCGTGCCGTTCGCCTTGAGCACCTCGGGGATCTGCGCCGCCGACACCCCGGCCAGCGCCATCTTCTTGACGTCCGGCTCGATCGTGACGACCTCGTCACGGGTGCCGGTGACCGCCGCCTCGCGCACCCCCTCCACGCTCTGCAGCTCCGGCACCATGATCCGGCGCAGCTTGTCGGCCATCGCGCGCTCGTCGCCGCCGTCGCCCACCGCCAGCACCAGCACCGGGATGTCGTCGGTGTTGCCCGCCACCACCTGCGGGTCGACGCCCTGCGGGAGCGTGATCCTGGCGACGGCCTGCTGCATCTTGTTCAGCGAGGCCTCGATGTCGGTGCCGTACTCGAAGGCCACCTGGATCTGGGCCATGCCCTCCTTCGACGTGGAGGTCATCTGCTCCATGCCGGGGATCCCCTGGAAGGAGTCCTCGATCGGCTTCGTCACCTGGTCTTCGACGATCTCCGGCGAGGCGCCGGGGAAGGGCGCGATGACGAACGCGCCCGGGAACGCCAACGACGGCAGGAGCTGCTGCTTCAACTGCGGAATCGTGAACGCGCCGAACGCGGTGATCACGACCGCCACCAAGATCACAAGACTGCGGTTGACCAGACTCAACCGGGCGAAAGCGGTCATAGGCTCCCCTCCAAAGTTCGCCCCAGACTAACACTTTGCCTTATACGAATATTTAGCCTCACTCAGCTTTCCTGATAACCTTCTCAGGAAGCGAGAGGTGAGCGTGAGCGACGACCGCGAAGACCTGATCCGCCGGATCACCGAGACACAGCGCGACCTGGGAAGACTGTTCACCCGGCAACAGTCCCCCCTGTTCAGCTCCAACCTCACCATCCGGCAGCTCCACGTCGTCATGCAGCTGTCGACACAGGGCTCCGCCTCCGGCCAGGAGCTCGCCCACACCCTCGGCGTCAGCCTCGCCACCGTCACCGGCATCGTCGACCGCCTGGTCGCCCAGGGCCTGGTCAGCCGGCACGAAGACCCCAACGACCGCCGGGTGCGCCGGGTCGAGCTCACCCCCGCCGGCGCCACCCTGATCGCCGAGATCAACGACGCGGGCCTCAGACACTACAAGCGCATCATGTCCCACCTCGACACCGAGACCCTGCGCGCCCTCGACCACGCCACCCGCCGCATCCACGAAGTCGCGGACAAGCTCTACAACGAATGACCCACCCGGGGCGCTCCCGATCGTTGCGGCTTTTCTGGTGAATTGCAGATGAACGTCACCGGCCCAGCGGCTTTACATTGTAGATTTCAGACGGGACAACATCGCCGGCAGCTCGCCCTCACAGACCACCGTCAGCCGCCGCGTCGCCCGGGTCACCGCCACGTACAGGTCGTGGCCGCCCATCGGCGACTGCTCCAGGATCCCCGCCGGATCGACCACCACCACCCCGTCGAACTCCAGGCCCTTGGCCTGCGTCACCGTCAGCACCACCACCGGCGCGTCCAGGTCCGCCGACCCCGGGAACAGAGCCGCCACCCACGCGTGCAGCCCGTCGGGCGTGATGACCCCCAACCGGCCGCCCTCGCCCCGCGCGCCCAGCTCGGCCACCTCCGCCGCCACCAGCGCCGGCAGCTCCGCGACCGCCGCCCGCACCGCGCGGGGTTCGTCGCCGCCGTCCCGCACCGACTCCGGCGGCTCCTGCCCCGGCGCCACCGCCGCCAGCACGTCGGCCGCCACCCGCATGATCTCCACCGGCGTGCGGTAGTTGACCAGCAGCCGCTCCTCCCGCCAGCGCCCCTCCAGGTACGGGTCCAGCACCTGCGCCCACGAGCGCGCCCCCGCCGCCGACCCCGTCTGGGCCAGGTCGCCCACCACGGTCAGCGACCGCGCCGGCACCCGCCGCAGCACCGTCCGCCAGGCCATCGGCGACAACTCCTGCGCCTCGTCCACGATCACGTGCCCGTAGGCCCACGTGCGGTCGGCCGCCGCCCGCTCGGCCGTCGTCAGCCCCGCGCCGTCGTCGGCCTGCCGCTCGGCCAGCACGTCGGCCCGGTCGAAGACGCCGCCCTCCAGCAGGCCGGTGGTCTCCAGCACCTCGCGCGCGTACAACTCCTGCTCGGCCCACTCCTCCCCCGCGCGCCGCGCCGCCACCCGCTCGGCCGAGTCGTCGTGGCCCAGCAGCTCGGCCGCCTCGTCCAACAGCGGCACGTCGCCGACCGTCCACGGCGACTCGCGGGGCCGCACCAGCGCCGTCCAGTCCAGGCCCGGCGGGCACACCGACCACAACGTGTCCGGCGTGGACAGCAGATCGGCGACCAGCTCCTGCGGCGTCAGCTCCGGCCACAGCTCGGCCACCGCGCGCCGCACCGGCTCCTCCCCCCACAGCCGCTCGGCCGCCAGCGCGATGTCCGTCTCGTCCAGGTCGCCCTCCAGGTCCAGCGGCTCGGCCAGCTCCGGGTCGTCGGCCGCCAGCTCCTCCAGGTGCAGCGACTCCTCCAGCGCCCGCGCCTCCGCCCTGGCCAGCTCCTTCAGCAGCTCGGTGACGTACAGCTTGCGGGCCATGTTGTGCGGCAGGCGCACCGCCCGCGCCCGCTCGCGCAAGCGCACGCACACCGCGTGCGGCACGCGCAGCCGCAGCCCGTCGAGCTCCACCTCCAGATCCCCCGCGGGCACCCGCTGCCGGTCGGCCACCGCCGCGGCCACCACCTCGGCCATCCGCAGGTCGCCCTTGACCACCGCGGCCGCCGGCGGATCGGCCGCCACCGCCCGCACCCCCGGGAACAGCTCCCCCATCGTGGCCATCACCACCTGCGTCTCCCCCAGCGCCGGCAGCACCTGCCCGATGTAGCGCAGGAACATCGGGTTGGGCCCCACCACCAGCACCCCGCGCCGCTCCAGCGTGTCGCGGTGGGTGTAGAGCAGGTAGGCGGCCCGGTGCAGCGCCGCGACGGTCTTGCCGGTGCCCGGCCCGCCCTGCACCACCAGCGCCCCTTGAAGGCCCGCCCTGATCACCCGGTCCTGCTCGATCTGGATCGTGGCCACCACGTCGCCCATCCGGCCGGTACGGCCCCGCCGCAGCGCCGCCAGCAGCGCCGCCTCGCCCACCAGAGTGCGCCGGTCACCGTCGGACATGCCGTCCAGGTCGAACACCTCGTCGTCGATGCCGACCACCGTGCGGTCCTTCAGGTGCAGATGCCGGCGCCGCACCAGGCCGCCCGGGTCGGTGGCGGTGGCCACGTAGAACGGGCGCGCGGCCGGGGCCCGCCAGTCGATCAGCACCGACTCGTGGTCCTCGTCGCGCAGTCCGATCCGGCCGACGTACGTGCTGACGCCGCCGGAGTCGTCGATCCGGCCGAAGCACAGGCCGCGCTCGACCGCGTTGAGCTGGGCCAGCCGCCGCGCCTGCTCGGCGGCGGTCACCTCGCGCTCGAACCGCGCCTGGCGGGTGCCCGGCGCGCCGCCGCCGGCGTACACCTGGCGCAGCGTCGCCTGCGCCCGCTCCCTGGCCGCGTCGAGCCGGGCGTACAGCCGCCGGACCGTACGCTGCTCGCTGTCAAGGGCTTGCGCGAGACCATCTTGACGATTAGCCATTCCCTGCTATACTCCTTTACGGGAGCTCTGTGGAGCCGCTTCTCGTATTGTCGAGCTCACGAGCCTAGCCCCCCTTCGCCGTTCCGGCAACCGACGCCGCTCGCCCGCCTTCCCGCGGCTGCTGCTACCTTGAGCCGTCGTGTCGGACTATCTGCGTGACCTGTTCTCCCTGCACGGCCGCCGCGCCCTCGTCACCGGCGGCAGCTCCGGCATCGGCCTGGCCATGGCCGAGGCGATCGGCCGGGCCGGAGCCGAGGTCGTCCTCGCCGCCCGCAGGCCCGCCGAGCTCGACCGGGCCGCCGAACGGCTGCGCGCCCACGGCGTCACCACCTCCACCGTCAGCGCCGACCTGCACGACCGGGACGCCCTGGCCCGCCTGTGCGCCGCCGCCGGAGAGATCGACATCCTGGTCAACGCCGCCGGCAACAACATCCGCAAGCCCATGGCCGAGCTCACCCCCGGCGACTACGAGCAGACCATCGCCGTGCACCTGACCGCCCCCTACCTGCTCGGCCAGCACTTCGGCCCCCGCATGGCCGCCCGCGGCCGGGGCCGCATCATCAACGTCGGCTCCCAGCAGTCCATCAGCGCCTTCGGCCACAGCGGCGTCTACGGCGCGGCCAAGGCCGCCGTCGCCGGCCTCACCCGCTCGCAGGCCGAGGCGTGGTCGGCGCACGGCGTCTGCGTCAACACGATCATCCCCGGGTTCGTGCTCACCCCGCTCACCGAGCCCGCCCAGGCCGTCCCCGGCCGCGTCGAGGAGCTGGCCGCCCGGCACATGACCGGGCGCAACGGCGTGCCCGGCGACTTCGCGGGCGCGGCGGTGTTCCTGGCGGGGGACGCCTCGGCGTTCGTCACCGGCCAGCTGCTCTTCGTCGACGGCGGTTTCTCCGTGCATTGACGGGGTGACCGTCCTGGCCCGACGCCTTTACGTTGTAGATCAGGTACGGCGGCGGGCCCGGTAGGCGCTGGCCTTGGCGCGGTTCTGGCACGACAGGCCGCAGAACCGGCGCGAGGCGTTGCGGGTGACGTCGAAGAAGACCAGCTCGCACGCCGCCGCCTCGCACGTGCGCAGCCGTATCCCCTGGCCGACGCCGATGACCATGGCCAGCGCGGTGGCCGTGTCGGCCGCCCACGCCTCCACCAGGCCGGCGGCGGGCCCGTGGAAGGCCAGGACCGGCGGGTCGCCGTGCAGGTTGGGCACGGCGCCGTGGCGCAGCAGGGCCCGGTTCAGCGCGGCCGGCGCGGCGGGGCTCGCGGTGAAGGCGGGCCGCAGCTCGCCGGCCACCCCGGCCAGCCGGTCGGCGTCGGCCATGGTCAGCGCCCTGCTGGGCGTCCAACCGTGCCGGACGAAGGCGGCGTCGAGGGCGGCGCGCCGGTCGGCCGGCGGACCGGCGGGACGACCACGCACCTGGGTGACGGCCAGTTCGTTGACCAGTAGGACGGCCAGATCAACCCATCTACCGACATAACTGTCTATCTGGGACTGGCCGGTGATGCGCCACGCGTCTGTCGTCACCGGCGAAGCCTACCCAGGCAGTGACGCCGGCCGGGCGAGGGTCACGCGAAGCCGGGGGCGGGCTGCCACAGGCTGATCTCGGTGCCCTGGTCGTCGGTGCAGGTGCAGCCGCGGCCGGACTTGCTCTCGTACACCTCGCCCGTCGTGCCGCCGAGCTCGCGCACCCGCTCGACGGCGGCGTCGATGTCCTCGACGT
The DNA here is from genome assembly GCF_042892035.1 of Nonomuraea sp. NPDC001831. NCBI lineage: Bacteria > Bacillati > Actinomycetota > Actinomycetes > Streptosporangiales > Streptosporangiaceae > Nonomuraea > Nonomuraea sp. NPDC001831. The sequence continues at coordinate 114,347 of NZ_JBIATU010000006.1, forward strand.
GGTAGTAGAGGTTGGGCTGCGCGGACCGGCCGGCGGCGTGCAGGCCCATCGGCACGTCGGTGTTGGTGACGTGCAGGTAGCGCTCGTGCTCGCGCCTGAACTCCCAGCCGAACAGCGGCCCGTAGAACGCCGCCGCCCGCTCCAGGTCCTCGACCGACAGGGTGTAGTAACCCAGTTGGACAGTCATGCACGTCTCCCCGCAATAATTGCCGCTGACGTTAAGCACCAACACCATAACGGAAGCAGGCAAAGATTAACAACGACGTTAACGATCTGGACGCCACGCTGGCCGCGCTCGCCGACCCCACCCGGCGCAAGGTGATCGACCTGCTGCGCGAGGGCCCGCGCCCGGCCGGCGAGCTGGCCCAGGCGGTGCGGATGAGCGCCCCCGCGCTCAGCAGGCACCTGCGCGTGTTGCGGGCCGGCGGCCTGGTGCGGGCCGAGGCGGGCGGCGACGACGCCCGGCTGCGGCTCTACACCCTGCGCCAGGAGCCGTTCGCGGCGCTGCAGGCGTGGCTGGACCAGGTGCAGGCGTTCTGGGCCGAGCAGCTCGGCTCGTTCAAGGACCACGTGGAGCGCGGGCGGTGACCGCGGTACGGGCGGCGGTCGTCGTGCCGGTCGATCCGGCGACCGCGTTCCGGATGTTCACCGACGAGATCGACCAGTGGTACGTGCGCGGCCGCCACAGCTGGGTCGATCCCGCCCGCGCGGTGGCCATCCGCTTCCAGGACGGCTACCTGCGCGAGCTGTGGGACGACGGCGGCCACGCCGACCTGGGCCGGATCGTGCGCTGGGAGCCGCCCCACCGCCTGGTCTGGGCCGACCTGCTCAACCCGGGCGGCCGGATGGAGATCGAGGTGGCCTTCACCGCGGTCGGGGACGGCACGCAGGTGCTGCTCGAACACCGCGGCCTGGACACCCTGCCCCCGGACGTGGCCGGGCGCATCCGCCGCGGCTACTCCTGGAACATCGTGCTGGGCTGGTTCGCCGCCCGATGGACGCGTGCGTGATGCGCAGGCCTGATCAGCGGCGGCCGTACTTCTTGTGCACGGCCTGCTTGCTGACGCCGATCGCGTCGGCGATCTGCGCCCAGGGCAGGCCCGCCACCCTGGCCCGGCGCACCTGGACGGCCTCCAGGCGCTCGATCTCGCGCCGCAGCGCGGTGGTGGCGTGCAGGGCCAGCAGCGGATCGTCGTCCTGCGCCTGCCTCATCAGGGACGCCAGGTCGTTGGTCATGCCCTAACGGTAGTCCACGATCTCCCGCCGCTCAGCAGGTCATCGCGCGTCCAGGACCAGGCGGACGCCGAGGCCGATGAGCACGACGCCGGAGATCTGCTCCAGGCGGCGCCGGACGGCCGGGCGGCCCAGGAAGTCCCTGGCCCTGGCGACGGTCCAGATGAGCAGGCCGTACCAGACGGTGTCCACCAGCACCCACACGACGGCGAGGGTCACCAGCGTCAGCGGCACGTTCTGCCCGGCCGGCACGAACGGCGGCAGGAACGACATCGCGAACACCGCGGCCTTGGGATTGGCCAGGCAGGTGCCGAGCCCCGACAGGTAGGACCCGCGCAGCCCGGCCACCGCCTCGCCCTCCACCGGCGGGGTGCCCCGGCGCGCGTTCCACAACGCCTGCGCGCCCATCACCACCAGCACGATCGCGCCCGTGACGCGCATGACGTCGTAGGCGACCTGCGAGGCCACCAGCAGCGCCGACAGCCCGAACGCGGCGGCCAGCCCCCACAGCAGGATGCCGGTCTCGTTGCCCAGCGTGGCCGCCACGCCGGAGCCGCGGCCGGAGCGGATCGTCTGACGCAGGATGACGGCGGTGCTCACGCCGGGGACCATGGCCACCAGGAAGCACGCGCCGACGAAAGCCAGAAGGTACATGGTGGGCATGCTGACAGAGAAGGTGGCCCATTTCTCGCGATTTATCCGGACAGGTGGATCTAGAGGTACAGCTTGCCGAGGCCGGCCACCGCCTCGGCCATCAGCGCCCGCAGCTCGGCCGGCTCCAGCACCTCGACGTCGGCGCCCATGCGCAGCAGCAGCCAGCGCGCGTGGGTGAGCGACTCGACCGGCACGGTGATCGTGCGCCAGCCCTCGGGGTCCGGCTCGCCGGCCGCGGCCAGCGCCGCGGCGACCACGTCGGACCCCATCGTGTACGCCAGCAGGTCCTCCCGGCCGGGCGCCAGCCTGATGACGGCCTCGGCGGTGTACATGCGCTCGCGGAACTCCTTGGCGTACGCCCGCCAGAACGCCGCCAGCTCGAACCCCTCCGGCCTGCGAAAACGCCCCGGGAGCTGCTCGACGGTGAGGATGCGCGAGACCCGGTAGGTGCGCGGTGAGCCCTCGGGCGGGGCGGCGACCAGGTACCAGGAGCCGCCCTTGAGCACCAGCCCGTACGGGTGGATCACCCGGTCGACCTCCCGCTGCCCCCACCGGCGGTAGGTCATGTGCAGCGGCCGCTGGTCCCACACCGCCTCGGCCACGTCGCTCAGGTGCGGCACATCGTCGGCCGAGCGGTACCAGCTGGGCACGTCCAGCAGGAAACGCTCGCGCATGCGGGAGGCGTGCGAGCGCGGCTCGGGCGGCAGCGCGGCCAGCAGCTTCAGCTCCGCGGTCGCCGCGACGTCGGCCAGCCCCAGCTCGGCGGCCGGCCCCGGGAGCCCGGCCAGGAACAGCGAGGACGCCTCCTCGGCCGTCAGCCCGGTCAGGCGGGTGCGGTAGCCGTCCAGGAGCTGGTAGCCGCCCGCCGGGCCGCGGTCGGCGTAGACCGGGACGCCGGCCGCCGACAGGGCCTCGACGTCCCGGTAGACCGTGCGGATCGACACCTCCAGCTCGGCGGCCAGTTCGGGCGCGGTCATGCGGCCCCGCGTCTGCAGCAGCAGGAGGAGGGAGAGCAGACGGCTGGCGCGCATATCCGTCATTGTATTGCGCACATTTTCGGTGTTTGTATGAACAGATGGAACGTTTGACCGCCATCATGAACGCCCTGCGCGCCCAGGACAGCGTCACGGTGACCGAGCTCGCCGAGCGGCACGGCGTGTCGGAGATGACGATCCGCCGCGACCTGGACGAGCTGGCCCAGCAGGGCGTGGTCCGCCGGGTCAGGGGCGGGGCGCTGTCCCTGCTGCTGCGCGGCGAGGAGCCGCCGTTCGGGGTGCGCGAGCGGGAGGCGGTGGAGGCCAAGCGGCGCATCGGCGTCCAGGTCGCGGCGCTGATCGCGGACGGGGAGGCGGTCGTCCTGGACGGGGGCACCACCGTGCTGGAGGTGGCCCGCGCCCTGGCCGGGCGGCGGCTGACCGTGCTGCCGCTGGCGTTGCAGGCCGTCTCGCTGCTGGCCGCCGCGCCGCGGGTGCGCCTGGTGCTGCCCGGCGGCGAGGTGCGCAAGGGCGAGCTGAACCTCACCGGCCCGCTCGCCGAGAGCTCGATCGCGGCGCTGCGCTTCGACACCGCGGTGATCGGCTGCTGCGGCCTGTCGGCCGAGCACGGCCTGACCGCGCACGACCTGCCCGAGGTCGCGGTCAAACGGGCGGCCATCGCCGCCGCCCGGCGGGTGATCGTGGCCTGCGACTCGGGCAAGTTCTCCCGTACGGCATTCGGCGCGGTCTGCCCGATCTCCCGCCTGGACGTCGTGGTGACCGACGAAGGCGTGCCGCCCGAGCAGCGTGACGCGCTCGTCGCGGCCGGGGTGGACGTCAAGGAGGCCGGGTGAGACGCGAACGGACGGCCGTCTACCTGCTGTTCTTCCTGGCCGGCCTGGCCATCGGCACCTGGACGGCCCGCATCCCCGCCATCAAGGAGAGCCTCGGCCTCGACGCGGGACGGCTCAGCCTGGCGCTGCTGGCCATCGCGGCGGGCGCGGTCGCGGGCATGACGACCGTCGGTCGCCTGGTCGACCGGTACGGCAGCAGCCGGGTCATGATCCCGGCGGCCCTGTCGCAGGGCGTGGTGCTGGCGCCGCCCGCCTTCGCGCCGGGCCTGGGCGCGCTGGCCGCCGCGCTGCTGGCCTTCGGGATCGTCCACGGCGTCCTGGACGTGTCCATGAACGCCAACGCCGTCGAGGTGGAACGCGCCCACGGGCGGCCGGTGATGTCGTCCTTCCACGCCGTCTACAGCATCGGCGGGTTCGCCGGGGCCACGACGGGCGGGCTGTTCGCGCAGGCCGGGCTGCCGCCGTCGGTGACGTTCGGCTGCGTGGGGGCGGTGATCGCCGTGCTGGCGGTGTGGGCGTGGCGGTGGGCGCTGCGCTCGGCGCCCGCTCCCCTGCCGGCCGGCGGCTCGGGGTCCGGGCGGCCCAAGGGCATCCTGTTCCTCGGCGTGCTGGCCTTCTGCTGCCTGGTGGGCGAGGGGGCGGCGGCCGACTGGAGCTCCGTCTACCTGCGCGAGGACCTGGCCTCCTCGGCGGGGTTCGCCGCCGCCGGGTACGCCGCGTTCTCGATCGCGATGACCGCGGGCCGGCTGGCGGGGGACCGGCTGGCCGCCCGGTTCGGCCCGGTGGCGCTGGTGCGGTGCTGCGGGCTGCTGGCGGCGGCGGGGCTCGGCCTGGCGCTGCTCGGCGGTGGGCCGGTGGCCGGGGTGGTGGGGTTCGGCTGCTTCGGCGCGGGGTTGTCGTGCATCGTGCCGCAGGTGTTCTCGGCCGCGGGGCACCGGGACCCGGCCTTCGCCGGGCGGGCGCTGGCGCGGGTGGCGTCCGTCGGGTACCTGGGGTTCCTGTCGGGGCCGGTGATCATCGGGGCGGTGGCCCAGCTCGCCGGGTTGCCCCGGGCGCTGGCCGTACCGGCGCTGATGGCGGCCTTCGTGGCCCTGACGGCCCCCGCCGTGCGCCCTTGAGGCGTCCGGGCACGGGCGGCGGGCCGGGGTTCAGCCGAACTGCTGCCAGCCGAGCCTGATCACCATCGCCACCACCACGCACAACAGCACGACCCGGACGAACGCCGTGCCGCGCCTGATCGCCATCCTGGCGCCGAGCTGGGCGCCGGCCACGTTGCACAGCGCCATGCCCAGCCCGAGCGCCCACTGCACGTGGCCCTGGAGCCCGAACACCGCCAGCGCCCCGAGGTTGGTGCCCACGTTGATGATCTTCGCCGAGGCGGAGGCGGAGACGAAGTCCAGGCCGAGGATGGTGGTGAAGGCGATGATGAGGAACATGCCGGTGCCCGGCCCCATGATGCCGTCGTAGAAGGCGATGCCCACGCCCGCCGCGGCCACCGCCGCCACCACGCGGGCGCCGGTCCGCAGGTGCGGCTGCGGCAGGGCGCCCATCGAAGGACGCAACGTGACGAACGCCGCCACGCCGAGCAGCACCACCATCACGACCGGGCGCAGCACGTCGGCCGAGATCGCCGCTGCCGCCCACGCGCCCAGCCCGGCGCTCACCACGGCCAGCGCCGCGCCCGGTAACGCCACCTGACGGTCGATCTTGGTGGAGCGCGCGTACGCCACGGCGGCCGAGGCCGTGCCGAACACCGAGGAGAACTTGTTGGTCGCCATGGCCTGGACGGGCGGCATGCCGGTCATCAGCAACGCCGGCAGCTGCACCAGCCCGCCGCCGCCCACGACCGCGTCGACCCATCCGGCGCCGGCCGCGGCCGCCAGCAACACCACAACCTGCTCCAGCGGCACGCCGCTCCCCCACTCCCCCAGGAAACGCCCAGAAGACTACAGCCCCCCTTCAATCACCCATCCCTCAGGTGAAGCAGTCAGGCGGCCAGGAGGGGGCCGGCCTGTCGGCGACCCGGCGTTGCGCGGGTGACCGGCGGGCGGACGATGTGGCCGGGTAGGCGAGACTGGACCGGTGACGATCGAGAACGGACCGCCCGTGTCGAGCACCTCCATCGTGGTGCTGACGCTGGCGCGGCGGGTCGAGACGGAGCTGTCCGCCGAGCTGGCGCCGCTTGAGCTGACGATCAGCCGTCTGGGGCTGCTGGGACACATCGCCGGCGTGCCTGGCGCGTCGTTCAGCGACCTGGCGCGCATGTCGGGCATCTCCGTGCAGAGCGTGCACACGGCGGTGAAGGGGCTCGTCCAGGCGGGGCTGGTGCGCGACCGTACGGCGCGGGCGGGGTCGGCCTCCACCATCGAACTCACCCCCGAGGGACAACGCCTCCTGCGGCAGGCCGCCCAGGCCGTCACCAAGGTCGACGAACGCCTCTTCGGCCCCGACGCCGACCCGATCCACCAGCAGGTGGGCGACGCGATCCGCACCGCCTTCACCGGCCCCCGCCGACCCGGCGACACCACCTCCCCCGCCTGACCTGCGACACGCCCCCCACGCGGCCCGCCGGCCATCCAGGCAGGAAGCGCGCCCGCGCCGGGCCGCACGGGGAACACCTCTCGCGCCTTTGAGAAATCGCTGCGAAATCACTGAGAAACCGCTGAGACGGCCGGGTCAGTGTGCAGGCGAAAGGTTCGTTCGCCGCAGGAAGCGAGGGTTCGATGAGCGTGTTCACCCGGCTCTGCGACCGCACGGTCGCGCTGCTCGTCCCCCGGGTCGAGGCTGAAGCCTCGAACTGTTACTGGGACTACCTCCACGTCGACGGCACCTGCTACAAGCGCTGGTGCTGCCTCTACACGTCCGGAACCAGGTGCAACGGCTACGTGGCCTGCTAGGAGGGCTCATGATGCACGACTTGTGTGACCGCCTCGTCGCCCGGCTCGTCCCCCGCCTGACGGCCGCGGCCAGCAACTGCTGGGACGAGATCAACGGCCGCTACTGCCGCCGGTGCTGCGTCTACAGCACCGGGACCAGGTGCAACGGCTGGACGGTCTGTTAGGAACCCGTCGAAGCCGTGATCCGCGGGCCGGGCTCCGCCACCGGGGTCCGGCCCTCCTTTTCCCTCGACGAGGAGGTCAGATGATGTACGCGCTGTGGACCGCCGTCATGATCCTTGCCGTGCTGTGCGTGGCCAACGCGATGCTCGCGATGGGCGTCATCCGCAGGCTCCGCGAGCACACCGAACGGCTCAACGCCCTGTACGAGCGGCCCGCCGGCGGCCCGCCGCCCGCCGTGCAGCCCGGTGAGACGGTCGCCGGGTTCGAGCCGGGAGCCCCGCTGCCCGAGCGCACGCTGATCGGCTTCTTCTCGCCCACCTGCGCCCCGTGCAAGAAGCTGGCGCCCGGGTTCGCCGAACTGGCCGCGACCATGGGACGCGAGCAGGTCGTCGCGGTGATCGCCGGATTCCCCGACGACACGGGCACGCTGCGGGAACTGCTCGACCCCGTCGCCAGGGTCCGGCACGGCGGGCCGGACGGCGGGCCGCTGGCCGAGGCGTTCAAGGTCGAGGCGTTCCCCCAGGTGTTCCTCCTGGACGCCGGCCGTACCGTGCTGGCCGCCGGCCACACGCTCGACGACGTGCTCGCCGCCACGCATGGCTGAGGTGTCCTCCCCTCGCGCGCTGGCCGGGGCCGCGGAACTGGCCTGGCGCGGCGCGCCCGCCATGGTGATCGTCTACGTCGCGACCACGCTGGCCCAGGCGCTGCTGCCGATCGCCGCGGCATGGCTGACCAAGGCCCTGCTCGACGCGCTGAGCCGGCACAGCGGTCCCGTGCTCGGCCCGGCGCTGGGGCTGGCCGCCTGCGGGCTGGCGGCGGGGGTGCTGCCCGCGGTGTCGTCCTTCGCCAACAGCGCGCTGGGCCGGTCGGTGGGACTGCGCGCCACCGACCGGCTCTTCGGGGCCACCGAGCGCTTCGTGGGGCTGCGGCACTTCGAGGACCCGGCGTTCCTCGACCGGCTGCGCCTGGCCCAGCAGTCCACCGCGAGTTGCCACGGGCTGCTCGGATCGGTGTTCGAGGCGGGCCGGGCCGCGCTCACCATCGCCGGGTTCCTGGGCGCCGTGGCCCTGATCAACGCCTGGATGGCCGCCGTCGTGCTGGCGTCGCTGGTGCCCGCGCTCGCCGTCCAGCTGGGGCTGGCCAGGCGGCAGGCGGCGATGTTGTGGCGGACCAGCCCCGCCGAACGCCGCCAGTTCTTCTACGGGCAGCTGCTCACCGGGACCCAGGCCGCCAAGGAGATCAGGCTCTTCGGGACGGGAGCCTTCCTGCGCGGCCGCATGCTCGACGAGCGCAGGCAGGTCAACCGCGTCCGGCGCCGCCTGGACGTGCTGCAGCTGGCCTCGCACGGCGGGCTCGAACTGCTGGCCGCGCTGGTCGCCGGCGGCGGGCTGGTGTGGACGGGGCTGGCGGCGAGCGCCGGCGAGCTCAGCGTCGGTGACGTGGCGATGTTCGCGGGCGCCGTGGCGGGCACCCAGCAGGGCCTCAACACGCTGGCGCAGACCATCGCGCAGATCTCGCAGAGCCTGCGGCTCTTCGCCCACTACCTCCGCGTCACCTCCACCCCGCCCGACCTGCCGGTCGCCGCCGTCCCGCTGCCCGTGCTGCGCCGCGGGATCGAGCTGCGCGACGTGTGGTTCCGTTACGGCGACGACCACCCCTGGATCCTGCGCGGCGTCGACCTCTTCATCCCCTGCGGCGGCGCCCTCGCCCTCGTCGGCCTGAACGGCGCGGGCAAGAGCACCCTGGTCAAGCTGCTGTGCAGGTTCTACGACCCCACCAGGGGCACGATCCTGTGGGACGGCGTCGACCTGCGCGACGCGGCGCCGCAGGACCTGCGGGCCAGGATCAGCGCGGTGTTCCAGGACCACATGGCCTACGACCTGTCGGCCGCCGAGAACATCGGACTCGGTAACCTCCCGCTGATCGGCTCGGCATCCGCCATCAGGGCCGCGGCCGCGCGAGCGGGGATCGACGGCGCCATCGAGGCGCTGCCCAGAGGCTATGACACGTTGCTGACCAGGCTGTTCTTCGACGACGAGGCCGAGGGCAGCGCGGGGGTCGAACTGTCGGGCGGGCAGTGGCAGCGGATCGCCATCGCCCGCGCCCTGCTGCGGGACGATCCGGAGCTGATGATCCTGGACGAGCCGAGCTCCGGGCTCGATCCCGAGGCGGAGTACGACATCCACCTCCGGATGCGGGCGGGACGGGCGGGCCGGACGAGCCTGCTCATCTCGCACCGACTCAACACCGTGCGCGACGCCGACCTCATCGTGGTCCTGGACGAGGGACGGGTCGTCGAGCAGGGCCGGCACCGGGAGCTGATGGGACGCGACGGCCCCTACTCCCGGCTGTTCACCCTGCAGTCCAGCGGGTACGTCGCGGAGGCGGTCGGATGAGGTACCTGCTGGTGGCGGCGCTCACAGCGGCGGTCACAGCGGCGGGGCTGGCGTGGTTGCGCGGGCGCTACCTGGCGGTCACCGTCGAGGGCGTCAGCATGGTGCCCACCCTGCGGCCGGGTCAGCGACTGCTCGCGCGCAGGGGCGCGGGCGTCACCGGTGACATCGTCGTGGTGCGCGGGGGCCGCGGGCTGATGGTGAAGCGACTGGCCGCGTGCGAGGGGGAGCGGCTGCCCGCCGTGCTCGGGGGCGGCCTCGTGCCCGTGGGGCGGGTCGCCGTCCTGGGCGACAACCCGGGCCGGAGCGCGGATTCACGGCAGTTCGGCCTGCTGCCCGCCTCGGCGGTGGTCGCGGTGGTGCGCTCCGCCCCCGTCCGGACGTAGCAGCGGGAGCCTCTCGTTCGAGAACGTGGCGCTGCGGCGGAGCCTCCAGACGTCCGGCCGAGTTTCAGGGGGACTGAAGGTCTCGCTAAGCTTCAGGCACCCTGAAGGTTGGAGGAGATCCATGGAGCATGTCCTGTTGTCCGTTCATGTGCTGGCGGCCATCGTGTTCGTCGGCGGCTCGGCGGTGGCGTCGAGCCTGTTCCCCCGCTACGCCCCCGTCGCCGGCCGCGTCGCCGGCCCCGCCACACCCCCCGGCACGGAACGCAACACGGAGCGCAACGCCGCCGTGGCCGCCGTGCTGCACCGCATCACCGGCGGCTACGCCGTGTTCGGGCTGGTCGTCCCGCTGGCCGGGATCGTGCTGGCAGGCGTGCAGGGACGGATGGGGCAGACCTGGATCGTCGTGGCGATGATCCTCACCGCCGTCGCGGGCGCGTTGCTGGCCACCCAGATCCACCCCCGCCAGCGCCAGGCGCTCGACGCCCCCGACGACGGCCGGCGGCTGCGCACACTGGCGATGCTCGCCGGCGTCTACAACCTGCTGTGGGCGGTCGTCGTGGTGCTCATGATCGTCCGCCCCGGCGAGCAGACGGGAGCCTGAACGTGCTCACCCTGCGCATCGCCGCCGCCGTCGAGGCCGTCACGCTGGCGATCCTGCTGGCCAACCTGCTCACCGTGCACGCCCAGCCGGTCACGACCTACGCCGGACCGCTGCACGGCATGTCCTACCTGGTCGTCATCGCCACGGCGGCCATGACGCCCAGGGCACAGGGGACGCCCGGGGCCCGCTGGAGCGCGTTCGTCCCCGGCGTCGGCGGGCTGCTCGCCCTGCGCCGCCTGCGCGCCGGACGCGATGGCCGGGACGGATGACCCCGGGGCCCGGCCGGGCCCCGGCAGGTCAGCGGGCGGGGACCAGGGCGCGCTTCCTGGAGGCGTAGATGTCGTCGATCAGCCGGTAGCTGCGCGCCTGCTCGGCGGTGAAGATGCGGTCGCGCTCGATGTCCTTCCTGATCTCCAGCACCCCGCGCCCGGTGTGCCGGGCCAGGATCTCCTCCTGCTGGTCACGCATCCGCACGATCTCCCTGGCGTGGATCTCCAGGTCGCTCGACTGCCCCCGGCCGCCCTCGGTGGCCGGCTGGTGGAGCAGGACGCGCGCGTGCGGCAGGGCCGCCCGCTTGCCCGGCGTGCCCGCCGCGAGCAGGACGGCCGCCGCCGAGGACGCCTCCCCGATGCAGACCGTGTGGATCTCCGGCCGGACGAACTGCATCGTGTCGTAGATGGCCGTCATCGCCGTGAACGACCCGCCCGGCGAGTTGATGTACATGTTGATGTCCTGGTCGGGATCGAGCGACTCCAGCGTGAGGAGCTGGGCCATGACGTCGTTGGCCACCGTGTCGTCGATCGGCGCGCCGATGAACACCACCCGGTCCTCGAACAGCTTGTTGTACGGGTTCATCTCCCGTACCCCGTAGGAGGTGCGCTCGGTGAAGGAGGGCAGCACGTAGCGACCGCTCATGGTCAGTTCATCCCTTCGGCGATGTGGTCGACGAACCCGTACTCCAGCGCCTCCTGGGCGGTGAACCACCGGTCGCGGTCGGAGTCGGCCTGGATGCGCTCCAGCGGCTGGCCGGTGTGGTGAGCGATGATCTCGGCCATCCTGCGCTTGGTGTAGAGCATGTTGTCGGCCTGGATCTGGATGTCGCTGGCCGAGCCGCCGATGCCGCCCAGCGGCTGGTGCATGACGATGCGGGCGTTGGGCAGGGCGTAACGCTTGCCCGGCGCGCCGGCGGTCAACAGCAGCTGGCCCATGGAGGCGGCGAAGCCCATCGCCACCGTCGCCACGTCGCACGGGACGAACTGCATCATGTCGTAGAGCGCCATGCCGGCCGTCACCGAGCCGCCCGGCGAATTGATGTAGAGCGTTATGTCCCGATTGGGGTCTTCGGCGGCCAGCAAAAGCAGCTCACCGCAGAGCCGGTTGCAAATCTCGTCGTCGACCTCCTGGCCGAGGACCACGATGCGTTCCTTCAGCAGGCGCTGACTGAGCTGGTCAGGCCAGGCCGCGCGCTGGGTCTCCGTCATTGACGTCGCCTTTCTGCCGAAACTAATTCCGCGAAAAACGCTAGACCCGGCGGCGGCTAATTCCGCCCCATTTTCGCTGGGGGCGCATTTCACTCAAGGCGCATTACTCCCAGCGCGAAAAAGTATCGACATACAATCCCGGATGTGAGAAGGAACCTCCCCCGTCGTTGGGCGTGCCTCATCCTGGGCGGGGCGCTGCTGATGCCGTACATGATGGCCGGGGTGCTGGTCGCCGGGTTGTGGCGCGGCGTGTCGTCCGACCTGCTGATGCCGATCCAGGTCGGGGTGTTCGTCGCGGTGCTGCCAGTGGTGGCGGTGACCGGGCTGTTCCTGCCGGTGCGCGCGCTGGAGGTGAACGCCGCCCAGGGGCTGCTCGGGGCCCGGGTGGAGACCCCGCCGCGGCAGGCCCGCCGGTCGTGGCAGGAGCGGCGGCGCACTGCCGCGTGGTTCACGCTGCATCTGGCGGTGGGCGGTGTGGTCAGCGGGTTCACGCTGGCGGTGGTGCCGTTCACGATGTTCACGATGGCGCTGCCGTTCGTCGGTGAGCCGATGCCGGTGCTGGGCCTCACGGCCGAGCCGGGGTGGCCGTCCCTGCTGTGGGCGGCGGCGGGCGTGGGGGCGCTGGCGCTGCTGGTGGCGGGCGCGGCGGGCGCGGGCGCGCTGCTGGCCGCCCTGGCTCCCCCGCTGCTCGGCCCCACCCCCGCCGAACGGCTGGCCGCCGCCGAAGATCATGCCCGTACGCTGGCCGAACGCAACCGGCTGGCCCGCGAGCTGCACGACTCGGTCGGGCACGCGCTCAGCGTCGTCACCCTGCAGGCCGCCGCGGCCGGCCGCGTCCTCGACCGCGACCCGGCCACCGCCAGGACCGCGCTGGCGGCCATCGAGCAGTCGGCCCGCGCCGCACTGGAGGACCTCGACCACGTGCTCGGCGTCCTGCGCGAAGACGGGCGCGAGGACGCACGCAAGCACGCACGCGACAAAGGGCGCGAGGACGTGGGCGAGGACAGGCGGGAGGGGCGCCGCGAGGGTCATCGGGAGGACGGTGAGGCGGCGCGGCGGGCGCCGCAGGGGACCTTGGCCGACCTCGCGGCGCTGGTGACGGGCTCCGGCGCCGAGGTGCGGCAGGACGTGGGCGACCTGTCCGGCGTGCCCGCCGTCGTCTCCAGGGAGGCGTACCGCATCCTGCAGGAGGCGCTGACCAACGCGATCCGGCACGGCGGCGGCACGGTCCGGCTGGCCGCCGCCGTCCAGGGCGACGACCTGCGGCTGGAGGTCAGCAACCCCGCCGGGAAGCGCGCCGGGAGCCACGGGCGGGGCGGCCGGGGCGTGGCCGGCATGCGCGAACGCGTCCGCCTGCTCCGCGGCGACCTGCACGCCGGCCCCGACGAGGACGGCTGGACGGTCTCGGTCCGCCTCCCCCTGCGCCCGGCCCCCTGACTCCCACACCCTGCCCCCCTCCAGACAGCTCGCTCCCAGGACAGGCCCCCAGGCCCCCGTCAACCCAAGGACGCCCCCCGCCCCTCCCCGCCCGGGGTGCCGCTACGGTCGGGGGCATGACACTCAAGGTCGTGATCGCCGACGACGAGGACCTCATCCGCGCCGGGCTGCGCGTCATCATCGACGCCGAGCCCGGCCTGCGCGTGGTGGGCGAGGCCGGCGACGGCGCCGCGGTCCTGCCGGTCGTCCGCCGGGAGCGCCCCGACGTCGTGCTGATGGACGTCCGCATGCCCGCCATGGACGGCATCCAGGCCACCCGCCGGCTCGTGGCGCTCGACGACCCGCCCAAGGTCCTGGTCGTGACCACGTTCGAGAACGACGACCACGTCTACGACGCCCTGCGCGCCGGCGCGAGCGGCTTCCTGCTCAAACGCACCAGACCGGACGACCTGCTCCAGGCGATCAGGCTGGTGGCGGCCGGGGAGTCGCTGCTGTTCCCGGCCGCGATCCGCACCCTGGCCGGCCGCCGCCCGCAGGCCCACGTGCCGGGCATCGACCGGCTCACCGGCCGCGAGGGCGACGTGCTGCGGCTGATGACCAGGGGCATGTCCAACACCGAGATCGCCGCCGAGCTGGTCGTCAGCCAGGAGACCGTCAAGACGCACGTCGGCAACGTCCTGGCCAAGCTGGGCGCGCGCGACCGCACCCAGGCCGTGATCGCCGCCTACGAGTCCGGGTTCGTCTCGCCCGGCTGAGATCGGCCGAGCAGCCGCGCGGCCGGCAGCAGGGTGGCCTCGGCGGCGCTCAGGCCCTGCTCGGCCAGGGCCCGGTCCACCAGCCGCAGCCCCACCGCGTAACCCGCCATGTCGGGAATGCCGCGGGGCTCCTGCCCGAAGCGCCGCATGGCGCTGTCGCCCAGCACGTACGCCGGGGTGTTGTGCATGCCCTCCAGGTCGAACGCGTCCATGATCAGCTCGTGGGCGCGTTCCAGCTCCTCCCCCGTCACCATCCGCGACCACGGCCCCATGGCCTCCGGCCCGGACAGCTCCCGGACGAACGCCTCGGCCAGCCCCTCGGCCACCACGTGCTCGCCCACGGTGACCTTCCGCGGGTCCCACTCGACGTTGGTGTAGCGCACGTTGTGGTGGAACTCGTGCACCGCGCAGTGCGCGATCCGGCCGATGACCTCCTGCGACGGCCAGCCCAGCAGGTACAGCCAGCCGGGCGAGCCGCCCATCCCGTAGTAGCCGCCGCTGACCTTCATCAGGTGCTCGTTGTCCGGGTCGCCGAGCACGAACATCACCTGCAGCGAGGAAGCCTGCCTGGCCTCCTTCAGCGCGGGGGAGGCGCGCTCCAGCTCCCTGCGCACCTGGCCGAGCACGTCGGCCTCGATCATGGCCAGGACGGCGGGCAGGTAACGGGCGTCCTCGGCGTCGACGCGGAAGCCGCCGCCCTGGTGGTGGATGTCGACGATGTCGCCGGGCACCGGGATCGCCGGCCGGATCGGCGCCAGCATCTCCCGCAGCGCCTCGGGCCGGTCGGCGAGCGGCCGGGCGAGCAGGTCCGCCATGGCCGTGAGCGTGTCGTGAACGATGAACTCCATGCCGCGGACGCTAAAGCCTCACGTAACGTGAGGCTCAAACGCATTAAAGCGGCGACTCGCCCAGATCGTCGCCCGGCGACTGCCCCGGCGTGCCCGGACCGGTACGCGTCGGCGACGGCGACTGCGACGGCGAGGACTCCGGCACCGGCGTGGCCGGTGTGGGCGGCGGCGTGGGCACGAACACCGTCGGCGGGAGCTGCCGCGGCATCGGCTCGCTGTCGCGCCGGCCGAACAGCAGCAACAGCAGGATCGTCGTGACCAGCACCAGCAGCAGCGCCAGCGCCAGCGCGGCGAGCAGCACCCGCCGCCGCGTCTCGGTCAGCGGCAGCCGCCGCGCCAGCGGCCCCGGCAGCGCGGGCGCGCGGTCGGTCAGCCAGTACGGCACGAAGTCCGGCCCGTGCGCCTGCCCGATGAGCGTCCCGCCCACCATGACCGGCTCCAGGAAGCGTTCGGCCCCCGGCTGCCCCGGCGCGTACGGCACCGCCACCCACGGCGCCGGCCCGTCGTGCACGTCGAGCACCTCGGGCGTCCCGTCGAGCACCGAGGCGCGCGCCCGGCCGAGCCCCAGCCACCCGCGCCCGCCGGACCGCCCCGACGCCTCCTTGATCGCGGTCAGGAACCGGTCGCGCGCCGCCGCGTCGAGGGCGGCGCCCCGGGTGAGCACGGCCAGCGACACCGCGCGCCCGTCGGGTCCCTGTCCCAGGTAGACGAACCCGGCCGGAGCCGTGTGCAGGCGGGCCTGCACGACGTAGCGCCCCAGCTGGGGCGGATCACCGTACTGCAGGGGACTTGCCACGTTTGCCATGAAAGCACAGACGTGGCGTCGTGCACGTTCGCGGCGCGTTTGGTGGAATGGCGTCATGAGCGTCGCCGAAGAGTTGCCAGGCGGAAACGACGCGGCACTGCTGCGCCGAAGTCTCGACGAGGTCCGGCGTGTCATCGTGGGACAGGAGCACATGGTCGAGCGGCTGGTCGTGGCCCTGCTGGCCCGCGGTCACTGCCTGCTCGAAGGTGTGCCGGGAGTCGCCAAGACCCTCGCCGCCTCCACCCTGGCCACCGTCGTGGGCGGCACGTTCGCCCGGATCCAGTTCACCCCCGACCTCGTGCCGAGCGACATCGTCGGCACCCGCGTCTTCCACCCCTCCAACGAGAAGTTCGACGTCGAGCTGGGTCCGGTGTTCGTCAACTTCCTGCTGGCCGACGAGATCAACCGGGCCCCCGCCAAGGTGCAGTCCGCGCTGCTGGAGGTGATGGCCGAGCGCCAGGTCACGCTGGCCGGCGTCACCCATCCGCTGCCCAGGCCGTTCATCGTGCTGGCCACCCAGAACCCGATCGAGTCCGAGGGCGTCTACCCGCTGCCCGAGGTGCAGCGCGACCGTTTCCTGTTCCGCGTGCGGGTGCCGCACCCCAGCGCGCACGAGGAGCTGGAGATCCTCCACCGCATGAGCGTCACGCCGCCCGTGCCCGACCGCGTGCTCGACCCGGCCCGGCTGCTGGCCCTGCAGCAGGCCGCCGAGCAGGTCTCGGTGCACCAGCTCGTGGCCGACTACGTGGTGCGCCTGGTCATGTCCACCCGCGCGCCCGCCGACTACGGGCTCGGCGACCTGGCCGAGACGATCGAGATCGGCGTCAGCCCCCGCGCCACGCTCGGCCTGGTCTCGGCCGGGCGCGCGCTGGCCCTGCTGCGCGGCCGCGACTACCTGCTGCCCGACGACGTGCGCGACGTGGCGGTCGACGTCATGTCCCACCGGCTCATGCTGACCTTCGACGCCCTGGCCGACGGCGTCGATCCCGAGCAGGTCGTCAAGCAGATCCTGCACGCGGTGCCGCCGCCCCTGGTCGTCTGGAACCAGAACCGTTGAACACCGCCGAGCAGGCGCTGCGACGGCTGGAGCTGACCGTCACGCGGCGGCTCGACGGCCTGCTGCACGGCGCCCACCAGGGGCTGCTGCCCGGCACCGGCAGCGAGACCGGCGACAGCCGCCTGTACGTGCCCGGCGAGGACGACGTGCGCCGCATGGACTGGGCCGTCACCGCCCGCACGACCGTCCCGCACGTCCGCGACCTGATCGCCGATCGCGAGCTGGAGACCTGGGCGCTGGCCGACCTGTCGGCGAGCATGGACTTCGGCACCGCCGACACCGACAAGCGCGACCTGGTCGTGGCCGCCGTCGGCGCGATCGGCTTCCTGTCCAGCCGCATGGGCGACCGGTTCGGCGCGCTGGTGCTGCACGAGGAGTACATCCACCGCATGCCCGCCCGTACCGGCCGCCCGGCCCTGTACGGGCTCCTCAATTCCCTCATGGACGCCCCGCGCGGCCGGGCCGTGCCCGACGCGCCCGACCTGGCCGAGGGCATCGACGTGCTGGCGGCCACCCGCCGCCGCAGGGGCCTGCGCCTGGTCGTCTCCGACTTCCTCGACGACCGCCCCGAGCTCGACCCCGACGCCGAACGCCCCTGGGAACGCCCGATCAGGCGGCTGGCCGCGCGCCACCAGGTGCTGGCCGTGGAGGTCATCGACCCGCGCGAGCTGGAGCTGCCGGACGTCGGCCGGGTGGCGTTCACCGATCCCGAGACCGGGAACGTACGTGAAGTGCACCTTTCTCCCAAAGTCCGGCAAGCATATGCAGAAGCCGCCGCCCTGCAGCGCGAGGGCACCCGGCTGGCCCTGCGCCGCGCCGGGATCGCCCACCTGGTGCTGCGGACCGACCGGGACTGGGTGTTCGACGTGGCGCAGTTCGTCCTGCGCCAGCGCCGCATGAGCCACCTCGCCCACCGGAGACCCGTATGACGTTTCTCGCGCCCGGCTGGTTGTGGCTGTTCGTGCTGGTGGCGCTGCTGGTGGCCGGCTACGTCGTGGCGCAGTTCGCCCGCCGCCGCTACACCGTGCGCTTCACCAACCTGGCGCTGCTCAACCTCGTCGCCCCCGCCGGGCCGGGCTGGCGCCGGCACGTGCCCCCCGCGCTGTTCCTGGTCATGATGTCGCTCCTGGTGGTCGGCGCCGCCAAGCCCGCCGACCAGGTACGCGTCCCCCGCGACCGCGCCACCATCATGATCGCCCTCGACGTCTCCCTGTCCATGGACGCCGGCGACGTCCAGCCCAACCGGATCAGCGCCGCCAAGGCCGCCGCCCAGGCGTTCGCCAGGGAGCTGCCCGACCGCTTCAACGTCGGCGTGGTCTCCTTCGCCCGCTCGGCCAACGTCGTCATCTCCCCCACCACCGACCACCAGGCCGTCGTCACCGCCATCGGCAACCTGACCACCCGGCCCGGCACCGCGATCGGCGAGGCCGTCTTCAACTCGCTCGACTCGGTGCGCTCCTTCGACCAGCAGGCCGCCACCGACCCGCCGCCCGCCGCGATCGTGCTGCTGTCCGACGGCGACAACACCTCCGGCCGGTCGGTGACCGAGGCCATCGAGGCCGCCCAGCAGGCCCACGTCCCGGTCTCCACCATCGCGTACGGCACCCAGGAGGGCACCGTCGACATCGACGGCAGGCCCGTGAACGTCCCGGTCAACAAGCAGACACTCCAGTCGCTCTCCGACGGCACCAGCGGCCGCGCCTACGCCGCCGAGTCCGGCAGCGAGCTGCGCGACGTCTACGAGCAGATCGGCACCTCGCTGGGGTTCAAGCTGGTCAGCCAGGAGATCACCCAGTGGTTCATCGTGGCCGCGATCGTGCTCGGGCTGCTGGTGGCCGGCGCCGCGGTCTTGTTCGGCACCCGCATCCCGTAACGTTTTCCCACGTGGCCCACTACTTCTCCGAACGTCCCGAGACCGCGAGCAGGCCGGGCTCGGTCGACCTGGTCCTGCCCGACCTGTACCTGCGGCTGGAGACCGACCGGGGCGTGTTCTCACCCGACCGGGTCGACGTCGGCACGCGCGCGCTGCTGGAGTCGGTCCCGCCGCCGCCGCAGGAGGGCGACCTGCTCGACCTGGGCTGCGGCTACGGCCCCATCGCGCTGACGATGGCCTCGCGGGCGCCCGGGGCGACGGTGTGGGCCGTCGACGTGAACCGGCGGAGCCTGGAGCTGACCGGACGGAACGCCCAGGCCGCCGGCCTTTACAAAGTAAGACCCGTTCATATTGATGAAGTGCCGGATGACGTGAAATTTCGGGCCATCTGGTCCAATCCCGCCATCCGGATTGGCAAGCCGGCTCTGCACGAGATGCTCACCAGGTGGCTCACCCGGCTGACGCCCGACGGCGTCGCCTACCTGGTCGTCCAGAAACACCTCGGCTCGGACTCCCTGCAACGCTGGCTCGGCGAGCAGGGCTGGCAGGCCTCCCGCGAGGCCTCCCGAGCCGCCTACCGCATATTGAAGGTGGCCCGATGAGAAGGCAGCTGCGCCCCACCGACGTCAAGCGGCTCAACCGCACCTGGCGCAGGAACACCGACAACCGGCTCGCGCTGATCCTGGAGTCGGTGACGGGCCCGTTCAACGTCGGCTCGATCTTCCGCAGCGCCGCGGCGTTCGGCGTCGACCAGATCTGGCTGGCGGGCAACGCCACGCCGCCCACCAACCCCAAGGCGGGCAAGACGGCGCTCGGCACCGAGCGCCTGGTCACCTGGCACGAGCCGGTCCCGGCCACCGAGGCGGTCAAGGCCGCCAAGGACGACGGCTACGCCGTGCTGGCCATCGAGCTGACCGCCGAGGCCGTGCCGCTGCACCGCGCCGACCTCGGCCGCGACGTGTGCCTGGTGGTCGGCAGCGAGGACCACGGCTGCTCCCCCGCCCTGCTGGAGGCCGCCGACGGCGTCTGCTACATCCCGCAGGTCGGGCGGGTCGGCTCGTTCAACGTGTCGGTGGCCGCGGCCATCGCGCTGGCCGAGGCGCGCCGCCAGGAGTGGGAGAATCTCCCCGAACCGTGACCGAACCGTCCACCATCGGAAGGGACACCGGGTCGTGCTCAGCCGTCGTTTCGCCTTTCTCGACCATCCGGGGCCGCTGGCCTTCGCCCACCGCGGCGGCGCGCTGGAGGGCGCCGAGAACTCCCTGGCGGCCTTCGAACGCGCGGTCGCGCTCGGCTACGACTACCTGGAGACCGACGCGCACGCCACCGCCGACGGCGTGCTGCTCGCCTTCCACGACCACACCCTCGACCGGGTGACCGACCGGCGGGGCCGCATCTCCGAGCTGCCCTACCGGGAGGTCCGGCAGGCCCGCATCGCCGGCGTGCACGAGATCCCGCTGCTGGAGGACCTGCTCGGCACCTGGCCGCAGGTGCGCTTCAACATCGACGTCAAGGAGGCGGCGGCCATCGCGCCGCTGGCCGAGGCGATCCGCCGCACCGACGCCTACGACCGCGTCTGCCTGACCTCCTTCTCCGACGAGCGCCTGGTCATGGCCAGGGCCGCCATGGGCCGCGAGGTGTGCTCGGCGCTCGGCCCGCGCGGGGTGGCCGCGCTGCGGGCCGCCGCCGCCACCTCCGGCTACGGCCGGCTGCTGGCCCGCCTGTCGCGCGCCGGGATCCCGTGCGCGCAGGTGCCGGTGGGCTTCCGCGGCCTGCGCGTCACCACCCGGCGCCTGGTCCGCACGGCCCACGCCATCGGCATGCAGGTGCACGTGTGGACGATCAACGACACCGTCCGCATGGAGCACCTGCTCGACCTCGGCGTCGACGGGATCATGACCGACAACGTCACCGGCCTGCGCGAGGTGCTCGAACGGCGCGGCCTGTGGCACCCGCGCGGCCTGGCGGCCTGACCCGCCCGGCGGTGACCTTCCTCTCCTGAGGTGATCACTGTAAGGTCATGGGCACGACACGTGGACGTGACCCACGACCTGCGAAGATGGGCACTTCGTCAGGCATGACCCCACCCCGTGGCCGGGCCGCGCGAGGCCCCCCCGGCCGCCCGGCCGCAGAGGAGCGACACGACACCATGGCCTCCACCGCACCCCCCGCGGCCCTCGACGACTCCCCCGCGGCACGCCGCCGCGAGCAGCGCGGCTGGTACTTCTACGACTGGGCCAACTCGGCCTTCTACACCACGATCATCTCGGTCTTCCTGGGCCCGTACCTGATCCCGGTCGCCAGGACCGCGGCCTGCGCGAAGGACTTCCCCGGCCTCGCGCCCGAGACGTGCGCCTCCCAGTTCGACGCGCTGGTCCTGCGCCACCCCGGCCTGGGGTACGTCGACGTGCTCGGCGCCGACATCAGGCCCGCGGCCTTCTTCGGGCTGACGCTGACCGTTGCGGTGTTCCTGCAGATCGTGTTCCTGCCCATCGTGGGCGCGCTGGCCGACCACACCGGCCGCAAGCGGGAGCTGCTCGGCGGCTTCGCCTACGTCGGCGCGCTGGCCACCATGGGCCTGTACTTCGTCGAGGGCGACCGGTACCTGCTGGGCGGCGTGCTGTTCGTGGTGGCCAACCTGGCCTACGGCTCCTCCGTGGTGGTCTACGACTCCTTCCTGCCGCAGATCTCCACCCCCGAGGAGCGCGACGGGGTCTCCTCGCGCGGCTGGGCGATCGGCTACCTCGGCGGCGGGCTGCTGCTCCTGCTCAACCTGGCGCTGTTCCTGCAGCACGACAGCCTCGGGCTGAGCGAGGGCATGGCGGTGCGCATCAGCATGATGTCGGCCGGCCTGTGGTGGGCGACGTTCACGGTCATCCCGCTGCTGCGGCTGCGCAACCGTCCCGTGGCGGCGCACGAGACCACGGCGCTGCGCTCGGTGCGCGGCAGCTTCCGCCAGCTCGGCCGGACGCTGGCCGAGCTGCGGCGCTACCCGCTGACGCTGCTGTTCCTGGTGGCCTACCTGGTCTACAACGACGGCGTGCAGACGGTCATCGGCAACAGCGCGGCCTTCGCCTCCGAGGCCCTCAAGCTGGACAAGACCGTACAGATCACGGCGATCCTGATGGTGCAGTTCGTGGCGTTCTTCGGGGCGCTGCTGCTGGGGTGGCTGGCGCGCAGTTTCGGCACCAAGCGCACGGTGCTGGCCAGCCTGGTGGTGTGGACCGGGATCGTGGTGGTGGCGATGTTCGTCGGCGAGGGGCAGGCGCTGCAGTTCTACCTGATGGCCTTCGCCATCGCCATCGTGCTGGGCGGCACGCAGGCGTTGTCGCGGTCGTTGTTCTCGCAGGTGATCCCGAAGGGGCGGGAGGCGGAGTACTTCAGCCTGCTGCAGATCAGCGACAAGGGCTCGGCGTTCATCGGATCGCTGACCGTGACGATCGCGCTGCAGGTCACCAACAGCTACCGGATCGCCATCGTGTCCATGATCATATTCTTCGTGGCGGGCTTCGTGCTGCTCGCCCTGACGAACCTGCCCAAGGCCATCAGGGCGGCCGGCAACGAGGTCCCCGCGGGGATCTGAGGCCCGTCAGGGGCCGTACCGGCGCGAGAGCCAGTACGAGGCGCCCACCAGCGCTCCGGTGCCCAGGATGGCCAGCAGCACCAGCGGGCCGGCGTGCCCGCCGCCGGTCAGGGCGCCGCTCTCCAGCCGGATCTCAGCCCGCTCCGGAGCCTGCGCCGGGCGGGTGACGGGCTCGGCCGGCCGGGAGTCGCGGGCCTCCAGGCCGGGGATGGCCTCGACGTCGTCGTCCCGGCGCGGGGCGTGGGCCGGTCTCCTGGCCGGTTCGCGCCGCCCGGACCGGGGGGCCGCGCGGTCGTCGTCATCGTCGTCGTCGTCGTGGACGGCCACGACGAGCGCCGGAGGCGGCCCGGCCGCCGCGTGGGCCGGAAGCAGCGTCCCTCCCCCGACGAGGACGAACGCGAGCGCGGCGGCCGCCGCGGAGCAGCGTGGCACGAGATCCATCTACGCCTCCTGATCGACGTCGCGGTTCCCTCAGCCTGCGGGGCCGCCGTGGGGCGGCCGTGAGCGGGCCATGAGAGTCCTCTCACGAAGGGTCGCGCGTCAAACACGTGGCGTCACAGATCGGCGGCGAGCACCATGGTGCCCGGCCCCCGGGCGGCTCCGGGGCCGGGCATCGGCAGCACGGTCTCGGCCGTGGCCTCGCCGCCACAGTGGGGACAGGTGACGACGGGCGTGAACTCCCGCCCGCAGGAGTGGACGAGCAGCGCGGGCGGCCCGCCGGGCGGGGTGGACCACCGGTCGCCCCAGGCCATGAGCGTCAGCAGGGCGGGCACGACGTCACGCCCCGCTTCGGTCAGCAGGTATTCGTGACGCACCGGACGCTCCTGGTAGGGCCGTTTCTCCACGACCCCCGTGGCGACGAGATGGTCGAGCCGGCGGGCCAGCAGGTTGCGCGAGATGCCGAGGTCCGCGGCGAGGTCGTCGAACCTGCGCAGGCCGAGGAACAGGTCGCGCAGGATCAGCGGCGTCCAGGGCTCGCCGATGACGCCGACGGCCTGGGCGATGGAGCAGTGCATCTCACCGAACCTGTTCATGCACCCATGATAGTCGGTTGATATTGTGAACCCATGACAGTTCACATTCAGGACTCACCCGCCGGCGCGTACCGCCGGGCCGGCGAGGCGCACGACGTCCAGGCGCTCAAGGCCACCCTCGCCGACGGCGTGGTGTTCCACTCGCCGCTGAGCTACCGGGCCAGGTTCGAGGGCCTGACGCAGGTGGGAGCGCTGTTCGAAGCCGTCTTCGACGTGCTGTCGGACCTGCGCTACCGCAGCGACATCGGCGACGGCCGCACCCGCATGCTGACGGCGACCGCCCGGGTGGGCCGCCAGCCGCTGAACGAGGTGGCCCAGCTCGAACTGGACGACGACGGCCTGGTCCGGGAGATCACCATGTGGATCAGGCCACTGCCGGGCTTGACCGCGCTGATGGCCGCCCTGGGTCCCCGCATCGCCAGGGACAAGGGCAGGCCGGGCCTTCCGCTGCTGGTGGGGGCGGCCTCCGCGCCGCTGGCCGCGATGACCAGGTTCGGCGACCGGACCCTGGTGCCGCTGCTGGCCTGACACCCGAATGCGGCCATCGCCCCAAAGAGAGAGCAGTGCTCTTGACACAGAACCCCTGTCACGAGAGCATTGCTCTCACAACAGAGCGATGCCCTCAACCAGGAGTTGTCCATGACCTCCCCCCGCCTCACCTCCGCCGCCTTCGCCCTCGGCGGCGTGCTGCTGTTCGTCTACCCGCTGGTGCGGCCGTCCGGTGACGACGCCGTCGCCATGGCCTCGACCGCGTGGGTCACCGGCCATCTGGCCGCGATGCTCGGGTTCGTGCTGCTCGGGCTGGGCACGCTCGGGCTGCACCAGGTGCTCGGCGACCGTCTGTCGCTGCGCGCGGCCGCGGTGACCTGGGCCGGCGCCGGCCTGACACTCCCCTACTACGGGGCCGAGGACTTCGGCCTGCACGTGATCGCGCAACGTTCCCTGCGCGACGGCACGCCCGCGCTGATGGAACTGGCCGAGCGGTTCCGTTTCGACCCGCTGGCGATCACCCTGTTCGCCGCCGGGCTGGCGCTGCTGGGCGTCGGCACGGTGATGGCGGCCGTGGCGGTGTGGCGTTCGGGGATGCTGCCCAAGGGTGCCGGGACGGCGCTCGCGCTGGGTCTGGCGCTGTTCATCCCGCAGTTCTTCGGCCCGTACCCGGTGCGGATCGCGCACGGGGCGCTCATCATGATCGGCGCGTTGTGGCTGGCGGCGAGCCTGCTCAGAGCCCCGCGGACGACCGCCGCGGCCTGAGGAAGGAGCGCCGGTGGGAGCGGGCTCGAATACCCGAGGCCCCAAGCGCGATTGGATCACCCCGCGGGTGGGAATCCCATCACGGTACCAAGCGTTAGACACCGTGGGAGACAGACCCCCCACGTATGGGGGCCCTGTAGGAGGCATTTAGACATGGGCGAGCGCGCGCTTCGTGGCACCCGGCTCGGGGCAACCAGCTACGAGAACGACCGTAACACGGATCTGGCCCCACGCCAGGAGGTGTCCTACACCTGTCCTAAGGGCCATCGCTTCGAGGTTCCGCTTGCCGCCGAGGCCGAGATCCCCGCGACCTGGGAGTGCCGCATGTGCGGCGCGACCGCGGTGCGGGTCGACGGTGAGCAGCCGGAGTCGAAGAAGACCAAGCCCCCACGGACTCATTGGGACATGCTGCTGGAGCGGCGGTCCATCGAGGATCTGGAAGAGGTGCTCAACGAGAGGCTCGCGGTCTTGCGCGCCCAGCGCCGCAAGAGCGCCTGACCACTTCTCACGGTGAAAACCCCCGGGCGACGCCCGGGGGTTTTGCTGTGCCCGGCCCCCGCTACCAGCGCTGACGCGCCTCCTCGGCCCAGCCGGTGAGGCCGTCGAGGTCCACCCACGCGCCGTCGTCGTCCTGGACGCGGCCGGAGAAGTGGCCGAAGCACTGGTGGGTCTCGCTGGCCACCACGCCCAGCTGGGTACGGGCCACCTTCTCGTGGAACGGCCGGAACTCCACCTCGACCCGCGGGCCGGTGATCCGCCAGGGGCGCAGCCAGTCTCCGCGGTCGTAGGCCCACTCCAGCTCGTCGCCGATCTTGTGCAGCCGGCCGCCGGTGAACAGGGCGTTCTCGGTGACGCCGGTGCCGTCGGTCCACTTGCCGCCGAGCTGGACGGACCGGCCTGGCCCGCTGCCGGCCGCCCAGTTCCAGGTGACCGCGTACGGCCACTTTCCCCGGCCGTGGTCGAGCACCGCGAAGGAGTCCGCGGGGTCGATCGCGAACTCGTCCGGGCCCAGGCGCAGGCGTCCGCGCGCCGGGCGGCCGACGTCCTTGACCGTGTACTGGAACCGGTTCGGCCCCCAGGGGACGACGACGCCGAGCGACTCGTGGCCCTGCGGCAGCGGCACCTCCAGGTCGATCCGCACGCCGGGGGCGGCGGCGCGGATGACGGTGGCGGCCGGGTCCTGCCGGATGTCGATCGTCAGCCCGCCGCCGCGCACGGACACCGTGCCGGCGCCGCTGCGGTCGGGGAAGACGGCGCCGCGGGCCAGCGGCACGACGACGTCCTTGGCGAACTCCGCGCCGGTGGCCCGGTCGAGCACGTAGACGCCGTGCACCCCGGCGTAGTCCAGCGAGGAGGCCACCAGGCCGATGATGTGGGAGGGGGTGACGACGCCCCAGTACTCCCAGCGCTTGCGCCGTCCCCAGCCGCGCAGGTTGGCCCAGTGCAGCGGCGTGCGGGTCCAGCCGACCGCGGCCGGGTTCAGCCGCCCGCCGGGCAGGCACAGGTCGGCGGGGGCGGTGAGCTCCCGTTCATGGGTGGTCATGGAAGGCGAGCCTCCTCGTGACGGAGCGGATGAGGTCGGCGGGCAGCTTCAGCTCGGCCCGGTCGTAGGTGAGCAGGCCGTTCAGCTCGTCCTCGACGTCGGAGAGCTGGGTGTAGACGGTGGCGCTCAGGCCCTTGCGGATGGCCGGGACGATCTGCTCCTCGTGCAGCCGGACGAACGCCGCGCCCAGCTCGTCGGCGGTGCGGTAACGGCGGTAGCCGAACTCCTTCTCGCCCCAGGTGTGGCCCTCGACGGCCAGGCTGTAGCCACCGTACTCCGTCAGGGCCAGGACGCGGCCGTCCGGGCGGGGCGGCCGGAAACGGCGGAAGTAGACGTGCAGGCTGTGCAGGTCGCCCGCGCGCTGGTCGTGCCAGCCGCTGGCGTGGTCGATCGTGCGGGTGGGGTCCAGCCGGGCCAGCTCGCCGGCGATCCGCGCGGCGTCGAACTGGCCCCAGCCCTCGTTGAACGGCACCCAGACCGCCAGCGCGACCACGTTGCGCAGGTGCTCGACGGTCTCGCGCAGCTCGGCCTCGAACGCGGCCCGCCCGGCGGCGTCGGCTCGTCCGAAGCGGCGGTGGCGGCGGTCGTCAAGGCGCAGCGGCAGCAGCGCGGGGGTGGTGACGACCAGCGGCCGGTAGGTCTGGCCGCCGTTGACCAGGTCCTGCCAGACGAGCATGCCGAGCCGGTCGCAGTGGTGGTACCAGCGCAGCGGCTCGATCTTGATGTGCTTGCGCAGCATCGTGAAGCCGAGCTGTTTCATCATGACGATGTCGTCGACCATGGCCTCGTCGGAGGGCGGCGTGTAGAGGCCGTCGGGCCAGTAGCCCTGGTCGAGGATCCCGGCGTGGAAGTACGGCCGGCCGTTCAGCAGCAGCCGGGGCACACCGTCGGCGTCCGGGCCGACGGAGAAGGAGCGCATGCCGACGTAGCCGCGGACGCGGTCCTCGCCGAGCGAGACGGTCACGTCGTACAGGAAGGGGTCCTCGGGGGTCCACGGGCGCGCGCCGGGCAGCGGGACGCGCACCGGCCGCCCGGCGGGGACGGTGGCCCGGCCCGCCACCCGTCCGCCGGCGAGGATCTCGACCTCGGCCTCGCCGCCCGCGGCGTGCACGGTCACCTCGACGCACTCCTCGGCGAGCACGGGGGTCAGCGTGAGCCGTTCCACGTGCAGGCCGGGCACGCGCTCGGCCCAGACGGTCTGCCAGATGCCCGACTGGGCGGTGTACCAGATGCCGCCGCGGCGCAGCCGCTGCTTGCCGCGTGACTGGCAGCCGGTGTCGCTGTCGTCCTGGACGGCCACGTCGAGGGTGTTGACGCCCTCGGTCAGCGCGTCGGTGACGTCGAAGGAGAACGGCAGGTAGCCGCCGCTGTGGCCGCCGACCTCGACGTCGTTGACCCACACCCGGCAGGTCTGGTCGACGGCGCCGAAATGCAGGATCACCCGCCCGCCCGCGGGCCCGGCGGGCGGCCGGAAGGTGCGGCGGTACCACAGCGTCTCCCCCGGCAGCAGCTGCCGGCCGACCCCGGACAGCGGCGCCTCCGGCGAGTACGGCACGAGGATGTCGCCGTCGTAGGCCCCGGGCCGCGAGCCGTCGTTGATCGCGTACTGCCAGCGGCCGTTGAGGTTGACGTAGCTGTCGCGGACGAGCTGGGGCCGGGGGTACTCCGGCAGCGGGATCGGGTCGCCGGTCACGACAGCCACACCGCCGTGTCGGCAGGCAGGACGCCGCCGTCCAGGGGGCCGCTGGCCAGCAGGACGTCGTGGTGCGGGGGCAGCGGCACCGCGTCCGGGCCGAAGTTGACCATGAGGGTGAAGCCGGGCTCGCGGGTGAGGGCCAGCACGCCGGGCGGGGCGTCGAGCCAGGTCAGGTCGCCGTCGCCGAGCGCGGGATGCTCCCGGCGCAGGGCGATGGCGGCGCGGTGGAGGTTGAGGGTGGAGCCGGGGTCGTCCCGCTGGGCGGCGACGGTGAGGTGCGCCCAGTCGGCCGGCTGGGGCAGCCAGGTGCCGCCCGGACCGAACCCGTACGGCGCGGACGTGCCCGACCAGGGCAGCGGCACGCGGCAGCCGTCCCTGCCGATGAAGGCGCGGCCGGTGCGCTCGAACATCGGGTCCTGCCGCGCCTGCGCCGGCATGTCGAGGTATTCGGGCAGGCCGAGCTCGTCGCCCTGGTAGAGGTAGGCGGCGCCGGGCAGGGCGAGCAGCAGCAGCGTCGCGGCGCGGGCCCGCCTGCGGCCGAGCTCGTGGTCGACGGCGACCCTGCCGAGCAGCACGTCGGCGGTGGGGGCGCGGACGAGGTCCTGGTCGATGCCGAACCTGGTCGCCATCCGCGGCACGTCGTGGTTGCCCAGCACCCAGGGGATCGACCCGCCCGTCTCGCGGGCCAGCCGGTGCGACTCCTCGATCACCGCGCGGAACTCCGCGGCCGACCACGGCAGGGGCATCAGGCGGAAGTTGAACAGCTGGGCCAGGCCGTCGCCGGTGAGGTAGGGCCGGGCCTGGGCGGGGTCGGCGAACCAGATCTCGGCCACCGTGCCGCGCGGCCCGGGGTAGGCGGCCAGGATCTTGCGCCAGGACCGGTACAGCTCCAGCAGCTCGGGCTGGTGCTCGTACGGCACCGCGGACCGTCCGGGCGCCAGCGGCGCGCCCTGGCTGCCGGGGACGACGTCGGGCAGGCCGTCCTCCTTGAACAGCATGGCGGCCACGTCGATGCGGAACCCGGACACGCCGCGGTCCAGCCAGAACCGCAGCACGTCCTCGAACATGGCGGTGACACCGGGGTGCCGCCAGTTCCAGTCGGGCTGGGCGGAGTCGAACAGGTGCAGGTACCACTGGCCGTCGGGGGTCTGGGTCCAGGCCGGGCCGCCGAACATGGACTGCCAGTTGTTGGGCTCGTCGCGGAAGAGGAACCACTCGCGCTCGGGGCTGCCGGGGCCGGCCGCCAGCGCCTGCCGGAAGCGCGGGTGGGCGGCCGAGCAGTGGTTGGGCACGATGTCGACGATGACCTTGATGTCGCGGGCGGCGGCCGCGGCCACGTAGGCGTCGAAGTCGGCCAGCGTGCCGTAGCGGGGGTCCACGTCGGTGTAGTGAGCGACGTCGTAACCGCCGTCGGCCAGCGGCGAGGGGTAGAACGGGCTCAGCCAGACGGCGTCCACGCCCAGGTCGGCCAGGTGGTCCAGGCGGGCCAGCGCGCCGGGCAGGTCGCCCTGGCCGTCGCCGTCGGCGTCGGCGAAGCTGCGGGGGTAGATCTGGTAGACGACGGCGTCACGCCACCAGGCGTCGCCGTCGAAGACTGCCGGACCGTCGGGCACTGCTTTATCGGACACTGCTTTATCGGACACTGTTTCATCGGACACTGCGGATTCTCCAGATGAGGCAGGCGCCGAGCGCGGCGAAGGCCGCCGCGACGGCGTACATGAGCGGGTAGCCGCCCGCGGAGGTGACCAGGGGCGCGGCGATGACCGGCCCGAACGTGCTGGAGGCGGAGTTGGCCAGGCTGACGATCCCCAGGTCCTTGCCGCGGTCGGCGTCGGCGGGCAGGAGCTGGGTGACCATGGCCTGGTCCACGGCGGCGAACATGCCGTAGCCGGCGCCGAGCAGGACGCTGGCGGCGATCGCGGCGGGCCAGCTGGTCAGGAAGGTCAGCACGAGCCCGGAGGCGGCCATCGTGAGCCCGCCGACGAAGACGGCCGTGCGGCGGTTGCCGAACCGGTCCGACAACCAGCCCGCGACCAGGGTGGGCGCGACGCTGCTCAGCGTGAAGACCGCGACCAGCACCACGACGCCCTGCTCGACGGTGGAGCCGGGGAAGAGCGCCTCGTAGCCGACGCCGTCGCGCAGGTAGTACTGCAGGTAGCCGATCGCCATGGCCAGGGTGAGGGTGATCAGGAAGCGGCTCAGCCAGGCCCAGGCGAAGTCGGGGTGCCTGCGCGGGCTCACCTTGAAGCTGCGCAGCAGCGAGCGCGGCCCGAACGGCGGCAGGTCGGCCGGCGCGCTCGCGGGTTCCTTGGTGAACAGGCTGAACGGCAGCACCAGCAGCAGCACCAGGACGGCCATCGCCAGGAACCCGGCCTGCGAGCCGGTCGCCACGACGGTGACCACGACGCCGCCCAGCAGCGGCCCGGCGAGCTGGCCCACGCCCGCCAGTGCCGAGGCCTTGCCCCGCTGGCTGATCGGCACCTGGTCGGGCACGGTGGCGATGGCGGTGGCCAGGGCGGCGGTGAAGGCGAGCTGGGCGACCGCCCAGCCGACGACCAGCCCGGCCAGGGAGTCCTGGCGGGACAGGAAGACCAGCGACGCGGCGCAGACCAGCGCGCCGCCCGCGATCCAGGGGCGGCGCCGGCCCATCCGGGCGCGGGTGCGGTCGGAAAGAGCTCCGAACAGCGGGTTGGCCACGATCGTGCAGACGGCGGCGACGGCGAACACCACCGCCAGCGACGCCTCCTTGTGCTGCGGGTCGATGCGTGCCACGTGGGAGGGGAGCAGGATCTGGTTCCCGACGGTCATCGCCATGATGACCCCCATCTGGGCCAGCGCCAGCAGGGACATCCAGCCCGCGGACACCCGTCTGTCAGGCGCGAGGCGCGTTTGGGCCATGCAGGTCCTCCCTGGGGGGAACGGGGGAACGGGGAACGTGAGAGGATGTCACGTTAGAACATGACAGGTCGTTATGTTAAGACTTGTTCGTGGAGAACCCCGGCATCCGGCGGCGACCGGTCCAGCGACGCAGCATCGACAGGGTCGAACGCATCCTCGACGCCTGCGCCCGGCTGCTGGACGAGGTCGGCCTGGACGCCCTGACGATCTCCGACGTCGCCAGGAGCGCCGGTGTGCCCTCCGGCACGATCTACCAGTTCTTCGACGGCAAGCCGGGCATGCTGCGCGAGCTGGCGCTGCGCAACCTGGAGGTGCTGCTGGCCCGGCTGCGGGCCAGGGTCGCCGAGGAGCCGCCGCTGACCTGGCCGCGGGCGGCGGAGCTGGTGCTGGCCGAGACGGTGGAGATGCGCAGGAGCGTGCCGGGCTTCACCGTGGT
Organism: Nonomuraea sp. NPDC001831; assembly: GCF_042892035.1. Classification (NCBI taxonomy): domain Bacteria; kingdom Bacillati; phylum Actinomycetota; class Actinomycetes; order Streptosporangiales; family Streptosporangiaceae; genus Nonomuraea; species Nonomuraea sp. NPDC001831. Next base: position 145,201 of record NZ_JBIATU010000006.1, read on the forward strand.
CGACTTCGCCGACACCCGGCCGGGCGGCCCGTCGTTCCTGCCCGCCGGGCGGGTGCGGGAGAGCGGGGACGTGCTGGCCGAGCGGCTCTACCACTTCGCACTGGAGGAGGCGGGGCTGCCGGCGCTGCCGGATCCGTACCGGGTGATGCGGCTGGCGATCCAGTCCACGGCGGCGGTGTTGCACCTGACGTTCTCCGCGACGCCGCAGGGCGATCCGGCCATGATCGAGCAAGGACGCAGGCTGCTGCGGGCCTACTTCGTGGACGTGGCCTCAGAAACATTCCGGTAACAAGGATTGACCGTACAAAACCGGACGAACTAGCGTCTTCCACATTCTATAGAAAGCAGAATGCAGGAGGCGGTGCATGGACGCGACGGCACGCGCGGCGATCGTCACCGACGTCGCGGGAGCGGTGGAGGTGCGCGAGTACGGCCTGCCGCAGCCCGGTCCGGGAGAGTTCGTCCTGGAGGTCGAGCTGTGCGGCATGTGCGGCACGGACGCCCACATCTACCGGGGCCGGCTGGCCAGCGTGCGGTTCCCCGCGCTGCTCGGGCACGAGATCGTCGGCCGGCTGGCCGCGCTCGGCGACGGCGTCGCGACCGACCACGCGGGCCGGCCGGTGGCCGTCGGCGACCGGGTCGGCGTCTTCCCGTCGCTGAGCTGCGGCCGGTGCTTCGAGTGCCAGGTGCGCCGCAGGCCGGGCAGCTGCCCGGACCGGCGGCCGTCCTACGGGTTCGCCTCCCCCGCCGACCGGCCGCCGTACCTGACCGGCGGCTTCGCCACCCACCTGTACGCCTCGAACGCGGGCACGGTGTTCTACCGGACCGAGCTGCCCGCCGAGGTCGCCGTGCTGCAGGAGCCGCTGTCGGTGGCCCTGCACGGCGTGGAACGTTCCGCGATCCGGATCGGCTCCACCGTCGTGGTCCAGGGGGTCGGCGCGATCGGCCTGATGGCCGTGGTCGCCGCCCGCGCCGCCGGGGCGGCCAGGGTGGTCGCCGTCGGCGCGCCGGACGCCCGCCTGGAACTGGCCGCGCTGCTCGGCGCGGACACCGTCGTCGGCCTCGGCGAAGGACCCGCCGGGCGCCGCCGGGCGGTGTTCGACGCGCTGGGACGCGCGGGCGCCGACGCCGTCATCGGCACCGCGGGCTCGCCCGAGGCGTTCACCGAGGCGCTCGGCCTGGTCGCCGACGGCGGCGTGCTGGCCGAGCTGGGCAACTTCACCGACCGCGGCGCCGTCCCCTTCAATCCCCACAGCGACCTGCTCAAGCGGGACCTCACCATCGCCGGCGTCTACGGCGCCGGCCCCGACATGCAGCGCCGCTACCACCAGGCGCTGACGATCCTGGAACGCGGCGGCAGCCCCTTCGAGCGCGTGGTCAGCCACCGCGTGCCGCTCGGCCGGGTCCGCGAGGCGCTCGAGGCCCTGGGCTCGGGCCACCCGCTGGACGGCCGGGACGTCGTCAAGCTCGCCGTCGACCCCTCCGCCTGAAATCCCCCATTCCCCTCCGGGAGGACACCCGTGTTGACCAACACCCGGCTCGTCACGGCCGCGGCCGTGCTCGCGCTCAGCGTCGCCGCCTGCGGCTCGTCGTCGCAGGAGGTCCCGGCCGACGGCGGCGGCCTCGGCACGGCGCAGGCCCCGGTGTCGATCCGCGTGATCGCCAACGACGCCTTCGCCAAGCAGTGGCAGGACAAGCTCGTGCCGGAGTTCGCCAAGAAGCACCCGAACATCAAGGTCACCGTCGACGGCATCCCCTACAACGACCAGCTGCCCAAGACGATGCTGGAGCTGACCGGCACCACCGCCACCTACGACGTGGTGCTCGCCGACGACCCCTGGCTGCCGCAGCTGGCCAAGACCGGCGCCCTGTACGACCTCAAGGGCCCCGAGCTGGCCAAGTGGAACGACCCCGGCTACGACTGGGCCGACTTCAACCCCTCGCCGCTGGCCGCCGGGGAGTGGGAGGGCAAGCAGTACGCCGTGCCCGTGCGCTCCAACCTGCTGCTGATGTTCTACAACAAGTCGCTGTACAAGAAGGCCGGCGTGGCCGAGCCGACCGCCGAGACCACCTGGGAGCAGTACTTCAAGGACGCCCCCAAACTCGTCCAGGACACCGACGGCGACGGCAAAACCGACTCCTGGGCCGTGGGCACGTACTTCACCAAGGACCCGCTCACCCCCACCGTGTGGCAGACCGTGCTCAACTCCGACGGCGGCAAGATCCTGGACGGCACGAAGGTCGCCTTCGGCGGCCCCGCGGGCGTCAAGGCCCTGCAGACGCAGGTGGACCTGCTCAAGTACGCGCCGCCCGGGGCCAGCACGTACCAGTTCAACGAGCCGCTGGAGGCTTTCCGGCAGGGCAAGACGGCGACCATGTTCATGTGGGGCAGCGTCTACAAGGGCACCGCCGTGGACAAGGAGACCACCACCCTGACCCCCGAGCAGGTGGGCCTCACCACCCTGCCCGCCGGATCGACCGCGCCGGGCGCCCACCGCGGGATCTGGACGGCGGGCATCTCCAAGAAGTCCACGCACCCGGCCGCCGCCTGGACCTGGCTGCAGTGGGTGACCTCCAAGGAGGGCGAGCAGTTCACCGGCAAGGCGTTCGGCACCTTCCCCGCCCGCAACTCCAGCCTCGACGGCACGCCGCCGGCCGAGTGGGCCGTCCCGGTCTACAAGGCGCTCAAGGACGGCTACGAGGTCGTCTCCAAGGGTGAGATGTGGCGGCCCAGGCTGCCCGAGTCCGACGCCGTGCAGCAGATCCTGGCGCTGCAGACCAGCCGGGCCATGTCCGGGCAGGCCACCGCGCAGCAGGCGATCGACCAGGCCGCCAAGGAGATCGGCGACCTGCTGACGTCCAAGGGCTACAACCAGTGAGGCGTGCCCGACTGGGAGAGCCGGGCACGGCCTGGCTCTTCCTGGCCCCCGCCCTGCTGCTGCTGGCGGGCATGCTGCTCTACCCGATCCTCTACACGGCCTGGGTGAGCGTGTCCGACTTCGACCTGGCCTCCTTCCAGCCGTCCGGGTGGGTCGGCTGGCGGCACTACGAGGCCGTGCTGCGCGATCCGGGCTTCCTGGACTCGCTCCGGGTCACCGGCGTCTACCTGGTGATCGCGCTGCCGCTGCAGATGGTGCTCGGGTTCGCCATCGCGTTCCTGCTCAACGTCGCCTGGCGGGGGCGGGGCGTGCTGCGCGCCCTGTTCCTCATCCCGATGGTGGTGGCCCCGGTGGTCGCCGGCGGCGTGTGGCGGATGTTGCTCGACCCGCTGTGGGGCGTGGTCAACTACGCCCTCGGCCTGGTCGGCGTCGGGCCCGTCGAGTGGATCGGCGACCCGGCGCTGGCCATGGTCAGCCTGATCGTCATCGACACCTGGCGCTGGACGCCGTTCGTGGTGCTCATCGCCTCGGCCGGGATCATGGCGCTGCCCGGCGACGTGTACGAGGCCGCCCGCTCCGACGGCGCCGGCCGCTGGGCGATCCTGCGGCGCATCACGCTGCCGCTGCTCGTGCCGGTGATGGCCGCCGCGTTCGTGGTGCGCTGGCTGGGCGCGGTCAAGATGTTCGACATCGCGCTGGCCGCGACCAGGGGCGGGCCGGGCAACTCGACCAACGTCATCAACCTCTACATCTACGAGAAGGGGTTCCGGAGCCTGGAGTTCGGCTCGGCCTCCTCGATGGCGACGATCGTCCTGGTCCTGACGATGCTGATCACCTTTGTCCTGTTCCGCGTGACCCGGCGTCTGGAGAACCGATGGTGAGACGGTACGCGGCCGTCACGGGGGCCGTCCTGGTGACGCTGGCCTTCCTGTTCCCCGTGCTCTACATGGTCTCGATCTCGTTCAAGCTGCCCAGGGACATCTTCACGGTGCCGCCGCGCTGGCTGAGCGAGTTCACCCTCGACAACTACGTCAGCTACTTCCAGCAGGCGCGCATCCTGCCCCGCATGGTCAACACGGTCATCGTGGCGGCCGGCGCCTCGGCCATCTCCATGGTCGCCGGCTCGATGGCCGGGTACGCGCTGTCGCGGCTGCGGATGCGCGGCGCGGGCGTGGTGGGCGGGCTGATCCTGGCCTCGCGCGCGGTGCCGCCGATCGCGCTGGTGGTGCCGCTGTTCCTGGTGGCCAGGAAGCTCGGGCTGACCGACCAGTACATCACCGTGATCCTGGCGTACGTGACCTTCCTGGTGCCGTACGTGGTGTGGCTGATGCGGGCCTTCTTCCGCGGGCTGCCCAAGGAGCTGGAGGAGGCGGCGATGATCGACGGCTGCTCGCGGTTCGGGGCGTTCTTCCGGATCATCGTGCCGACGAGCCTGACCGGCCTGGTCTCGACGTTGATCTTCTGCATCATCCTGGCCTGGGAGGAACTGCTGTTCGCGCTGATCCTCACCAACGACCGGGCGGTCACCATCCCCGTCGCCATCGCCGGGATCGCGGCCGACACCGAGAAGGGCGGGATGTGGGGGCCGCTGGCCGCGGTCGGCGTGCTGACCGTGCTGCCCGTGGTGGTCTTCGCGCTGCTGGTGCAGAAGTACCTGATCAAGGGTCTCGCGGACGGCGCGACCAAGGGGTGAGGAGCCGATGAGGATCACAGACGTCCGCGCGCGGGTCATCGAGCTGCCCTATCCCCGGCCGTTCGTGCCGTCGTGGGCCCCGGAGGGCGCGCACCGGGCGATGTCGGCGGTCATCGTCGAGGTCGAGACCGACGAGGGCATCGTCGGGGTGTCCGGCGGCGACATGGGCCACGGCACCGGGCCGATGCTGCTGGAGGCGATCCGCGGCTGGATCCGCCCGCAGCTCGTCGGCCTGGACGCCTTCGACACCACGCACGTCGCCAACCGGCTGCGGTACGTGGCCGAGTACGTCTTCCCCCGGCCGTGGGTCGTCGGCGTCGCCGTGTGGGACGCCGTCGGCAAGGCCTGCGGGCAGCCGCTGTACAAGCTCTGGGGCGGGCACTCGGGAGCTGTCCGCGCGTACGCGAGCTTCGGCGAGCTCCGCGACCCGGCCCAGCGGGCCGAGGACGCCCTGGCCGCCGTCGAACGAGGTTTCCAGGGGATCAAACTGCGCGTGCACGCAGCCACCGTCGCCGAGGACGTGCGGCAGGTCGCCGCCGTGCGGGAGGCGGTCGGCCCCGACGTGGCGATCATGGTGGACGCCAACCAGGCGGCCGCCCGCTGGCGCTACGCCCCCGACGGCACCCGCCTGATCTGGGACTTCGAGCGCGCCCTGACCACCGCCAGGGAGCTGGCCGGGCTGGGCGTGGCGTGGCTGGAGGAGCCGCTGCCCCGGCACGACTACCGCGCCCTGTGCGAGCTGACCGCGGCCTCGCCGATCCCGATCGCGGGCTGCGAGCACAACCGGGGCATCGGCCAGCTCGTGCGCATGCTGGAGGATGGTTGCTTCGACATCTTTCAGCCCGACGCGAACGAGAGCGAGGAGATCGGCGCGCTGCGCGACTTCGGCGCCATGGCCGCCGCCCGGCAGCGCAAGGTCATCCCGCACGCCTGGGCCACCGGGCTCGGCGTGGCGGGCAACCTGCAACTTTGCGCCTCGCTGCCGAACTGCGACTGGCTGGAGTACCCCTACGATCCGCCGGTGATCGTCCCGGAGGTGTTCCACGCCATGCTGACCGAACCGCTGCTGCCCGACTCCCGCGGTCTCGTCGCCGTTCCGACGGGGCCCGGAATCGGTGTAGAGCTGGACCACGCGGCGATCGAGCCGCTCACCGTCCAGCGGGTCTGAAGGGCTCCTCAACCATGGCCGAATCGCGTTCCCCCTTCCGCACCAAGGCGGATCTTGCGGCGGAGCACATCAAACATCTGATCATGAGTGGCGAGGCGCCTCCCGGCACGAAGATCACCACGAGGGTGGTGGCCGAGGCCGTGGGCATCAGCGAGACGCCCGTGCGCGAGGCGATCAAGCAGCTCTGCTCCGAGGACTGGCTGGTCGAGCGCCCGCACGTCGGCGCCGTGGTCGCCGAGCTCACGGTGGCCAACGTGCGCGAGCTCTACAGCGTCCGGGCCGCGCTCACCGCGCTGGCGCTGGAGCTGGGCGGCGTGCCGCTGGAGGGCGCGCGGCTGGCCGAGGTCGACGCCGTGCTCGCCGAGTGCGAGACCGCCGTCGCCCGCGAGGACGTCGCCGCCTTCGCCCGCCTCAACCGGCGCTTCCACTCCCTGCTGTGCGACACCGAGCACAGCAAGCTCACCCACCGCATGCTGCAGAGCCTGTGGGCCCGCACGGAGACCGCCCAGCGCGGCTTCCGCCTGGTGCCCTGGCGGCTGCCCAAGTCGCACGCCGAGCACATCGCCATCAGGAACGCCCTGGTCGAGGGCGACATCCCGCTGGCGGGCAGGCTGCAGCACGCGCACGAGATGGCCGCCATGAAGGCCCTCATCGAAGGAATCCAGGAGACACATGGCTGACACCCGCAGGGCTCTCATCGGAGCCGCATGGCAGGAGGCCGACCAGACCTTCACCGTCCGCTCCCCCGCCACCGGCGAGCCGCTGGCGCAGGTCGCCGACTGCGGCCCCGAGCTGGCCACGCAGGCGATCGACGCGGCCGCGGCGGCGCTGCCCGGCTGGCGGGCCATGCCCGCGCACGAGCGCGCCGGCCTCATGCGGGCCGCCGCCGGCGAGCTGACCGCGCGGGCGGACCGGATCGCCGCGATCATGACGGCCGAGCAGGGCAAGCCGCTCGCCGAGGCGACCGGCGAGGTGCTCTCGGGCGCCGACCACCTGCTGTGGGCCGCCGAGGAGACCCGCCGCCTGTACGGCGAGACCGTGCCCGGCGCGCACGAGGGCAACCGCATCTGGCTGCTGCCCGAGCCGGTCGGCGTGGTCGCGGGCATCACCCCGTGGAACTTCCCGGTCTCGATGATCACCCGCAAGCTCGGCCCGGCGCTGGCCGCCGGCTGCACGGTCGTGCTGAAGCCGGCCGAGCAGACCCCGCTGTCGGCGATCGCGGTGGCCGAGGCGTTCGTCGCGGCCGGGCTGCCGCCGGGCGTGTTCAACCTGGTCACCACGTCCCGCCCGGCCGCGTTCGGGCAGGCGGTGATGACCGACCCGCGAGTGCGCAAGGTGTCCTTCACCGGCTCCACCGAGGTCGGCCGCGAGCTGATCAGGCAGAGCGCCCACGACGTCAAGCGGCTCAGCGTCGAGCTGGGCGGGCACGCGCCCGTGCTGGTCTTCCCCGACGCCGACCCGGTCGCCGCCGCCCGCGCGGTGGCCCGCAGCAAGTTCCTCAACGCCGGGCAGGCCTGCACCTCGCCCAACCGCCTCTTCGTCCACTCCTCGCTGGCCGCCGCCTTCACCGACGAGCTGGTGCGCCAGGCGCGGGCGGCCGAGCTGGGCCCGCTCATCGACGAGGCGGCCGTGGCCAAGGTGAGCAGGCACGTCGAGGACGCCGTCGCGAAGGGCGCGGCCGTCCTGACCGGCGGGCGGCGTCCGGAGGGGGCGGGCACGTACTACCCGGCGACCGTGCTGGGCGGGGTGAGCGAGGACATGCTGGTCTGCCGCGAGGAGACGTTCGGGCCGGTCGCGCCGGTGCTGGAGTTCGACGACTGCGACACGGTCGTCGAACGCGCCAACGCCACCCCGTACGGCCTGACCGCCTACGTGTGGACCAACGACCTGACCAGGACCCTGCGGGTGGCCGAGGAGCTGCAGTTCGGCATGGTCACCGTGAACGGCGGCCCGCTGGCGCCGCCGCAGGCGCCGTTCGGCGGGGTCAAGAGCAGCGGCTACGGGCGCGAGGGCGGCCACCACGGGGTGGCCGACTACCTGGAGTACAAGTACCTCAGCGTGGGGCTGGGACGATGACGGAGAGCACGACGGAGAGCACGATGAAGACGAGCCCGCGCGCGGTCGCAGAGCGCGAGATCACCCGCCGGGTCGACCTGTGCCTGCCCGACGGCCGGCTCAACCCGGGCGCGGTCGGCTGGAGCCGCACCCCGCTGCACCGCGCCAACATCCGCGGCTGGGGCCGCACCATGCGCTGGGACTACTGGTGCGTCACCAGCCCCGGCCACGTGTTCGCCTTCAGCGCCAGCAGCCTCGACTACCTGGCCGGCGAGTCGGCGTTCTTCCTCGACCGGCGCACCGGCGAGCAGGTCTCCAGCCGGGGCCTGCTCGTCCCGGCCAGGGGCGTGTCCTTCTCCGAGCGCGGCGGCGAGGGCAGCGTGCGCATCGGCGCCGGCCCGGTCCGCATCAGCGTCGACGAGACCGCCGACGGCACCCGGCTGCGGCTGAAGTCCGCCGAGATCACCGCCGACGTGCTGGTGCGCCGGGTGCCGGGCCGCGAGAGCCTGTCGGTCGTGGTGCCCTGGAGCCCCCGCCGCTTCCAGTACACGGTCAAGGACGTCGGCCGGCCCGCCGAGGGCACCGTGCGCGTGGGCGGGCTGACCTACGAGTTCGACCCCGCCGACGCCCTGGCCACCCTCGACCTCGGGCGCGGGCGCTGGCCCGGCGACATCCGCTGGAACTGGGGGGCGGCCGCCGGACGGCCCGGCGGCCGCGACGTCGCCCTGCAGATCGGCGGCAAGTGGACCGACGGCACCGGCAGCGTGGAGAACGGCCTGATCCTCGACGGCCGGCTGCACAAGATCAGCGAGGAGCTGGTCTGGCGGTACGACACCACCGACTGGCGCGCGCCCTGGCGCATCGAGGGCGAGCGCGTGGACCTGGAGTTCGTCCCCGAGCACGTGCGCGAGGCCGACGTGCGGCGCGCGTTCTACATGCGCAGCCAGGAGGCCCAGGCGTTCGGGCACTACCGCGGCACGGTCGTCGCCGACGACGGCGAGAGCGTCACGGTCGACGGCCTGTACGGCTGGGCCGAGGAGGTCTACCGGCGCTGGTAGCGCCCTCAGGCGTCGCGGTCGTGGCGGATGACCTCGTGGCGGATGACATCGCCGTGGATGACCTCGCCGTGGATGACCTCGCCGTGCACGACCTTGCCGCCCTGCGGGGCCCGGTCCACGCCGGGCGCCGGCGGGAACACGTTCGCGTACGGCGAGGCCGCCGCCATCCGCTTGATCCGCCGGTCGAAGAACGACGACGCCAGCCGCCGCATCAGCGGCCGGGTGAAGGGCAGCACGAAGACGAAGCCGACGAGGTCGGTGAAGAAGCCCGGGATCGTCAGCAGGGCGCCGCCGGCCAGCACCAGGCCGCCGTCGGCCAGCTCACGGTCGGGCACCCGGCCCTCCGACAGGGCCGCCTGCAGACGCCGCCAGACCCGGCGGCCCTCGCGGCGCACCAGCCAGGCGCCCAGCAGGCTGCCCGCGATCAGCAGGCCGACGGTCGGCCATCCGCCGATCATCGATCCGACCTGGATCAGCAGCCAGACCTCCAGCACCGGGACGCCCAGCAGGGCCAGCAACAGCAGCAGCCGCATCGTTTCCTCGATTCCGCGCACACGTACATCAGGAACAACGTCCGGCGGGCCGCGCGCGTTCCTGGACGCGGATCCTCACGCGCCCGTCAGCCGCGGGTGCGGCGCAGGCGGCGGGGCAGGCCGGTGACGCCCCACATGCCGATGCGCCACAACGCCTCGGACATGACCTTGCCGTTCATCTTGCTCTTGCCGACCGTGCGCTCGACGAACGTGATCGGCACCTCCACCACCCGCAGCCCGTGCCTGGACGTGCGGAGCGTGAGGTCGACCTGGAAGCAGTAGCCCTGCGACTCGACCCCGGCCAGGCCCACCTTCTCCAGCGTGGCGGCCCGGTAGGCGCGGAAACCGGCGGTGGCGTCGCGCACCGGCAGGCCGAGCATCACCCGGGTGTAGATGTTGGCGCCCTTGGACAGCAGCTCGCGCCGGTGGGGCCAGTTGACCACCTTGCCGCCGGGCACGTAGCGGGAGCCGATCGCCAGGTCGGCGCCGTCGGCCAGCGCCTGCAGCAGCTTGGGCAGCTCCTCGGGCTGGTGGGAGCCGTCGGCGTCCATCTCGACCAGCACGTCGTAGCCCTCGCCCAGGCCCCAGCGGAACCCGGCGATGTAGGCCGCGCCGAGCCCCTGCTTGCCCGGCCGGTGCAGCACGTGGACGTGCTCGTCGGCCTCGGCCAGGGCGTCGGCGGCCGCGCCGGTGCCGTCGGGGCTGTTGTCGTCGGCCACCAGCACGTGGGCGTCCGGCACGGCGGCGCGCACCCGCTCGACGATCGCGGGCAGGTTGTCGCGCTCGTTGTAGGTCGGGACGACGACGAGCACCCGGCCGACAGTCTCCATCATGAGCCGTTCCCCATTCGGTCGCCTCGCCTGCCGCGCCGTGCGGCGACTCCGACAGCCACCGCTCCCATCAACATCAATGCCCATTCAGGAAGGTCGCCCACCTTTGTGGCGATCGTTTCCTGGGTGCGTACGGGCACCTTGACCACGTTCATGTCAGGGACAAGTTCACGGGTCTGCCAGGAGACTTTACCGTCAGGCGTGACATATGCGGAGATCCCGGTCGTGGCGGCCGTGACGACGGCCCTGTTGTGCTCGACGGCCCGCAGCTTGGACATCGCGAGCTGCTGCGGCGGCAGGTTGGACAGCGCGTAGCTGGCGTTGTTGGTCTGCACCACCAGCGGGGTGCCGCCGGCGCGCACGGTGCCGCGCACGGTGTCGTCGTAGGCCACCTCGTAGCAGTTGACCGCGCCGATGGTGACCGGGCCGAGCTTCAGGTCGCCCGGCCTGGTGCCCGCGACCGACTGCCGGCCGACCAGGTTGGCCCGCTCCCACAGGGCCAGCACGATCTCCTTGAACGGCGTGTACTCGCCGAACGGCACCAGGTGCTGCTTGTCGTAGTAGGCGCCGGGACCGCTCACCGGGTCCCACACCAGGCTGCGCGTGGCGCGGTGCTCGTCGCCGATGGCCACGACGGCGCCGACCAGGGTGGGGACGCCGACGTACTTGACCGACTCGTCGATGACCTGGCGGGCGAAGGCGCTGGTGTAGGGGTCGATGTCGGTGGAGTTCTCGGGCAGGACGACGATGTCGGGCTTCGGCAGGGCCCCGGCGCGCACGGCGTCGGCCAGCCGCTTGGTCTCCTCGGCGTGGTTGCGCAGGACGACGGCCGGCTCGTCGCCGAGCGGGTGCATGCCGCGCCCCGGGACGTTGCCCTGCACGATGCCGACGTTGATCGAGCGGCCCTCGTCGCCCGGCCTCGGCAGGACGAGCGTGAGCAGCGGCACGGCCAGCGCCACGGCCACCGGGACGGCCCTGCGCACGACGTGGTCCACGGCCCTGCCCACGGGGGCGGCGGGCCGCACCAGGACGGCGTGGGCCAGCAGGGCGCCGCACAGCGTGACGGCGAAGGACACCAGCGGCGCGCCGCCCAGCGCGGCGTAGGAGGTGAACAGCGACTCGCCCTGGCTGAAGGCCACCCGCGCCCACGGGAAGCCGCCGACGGGCACCAGGCTGCGGATCCACTCCATCATCACCCACAGCGCGCCGAACCACAGCGGCCACAGCCGCAGCCGGAACACCAGGGCCGCCAGGGCGGCCATGACGGCGTAGAACACGCTCTCGGTGGCCACCAGCATGACCCAGACGTCGTCGCCGATCGTGCGCACCCAGGCCAGGGTCGGGAACAGGAACACGGCGCCGCCCAGATAGCCCAGCCACGCGGCGCGCCGGGGACGGGCGCGGTAGAGGGCGGCGACGATCAGCCCGATGCCGATCGGCGCGCACAGCCACCAGTCGAGCGGCGGGAAGGCGGTGTAGAGCAGCAGCCCGCCGGCGACCATGGCGGCGACCCGCGCGGCCAGGACCCACCGGCGCTCGCCCTGGGCGCCGATGCCTTCGCCCGCGGAGGAGACGGTGTCCGCGGGGCCGTCGGCGGCCTCCGCCTCGGGAGCCGGTTCGCGCCCGGGGACGGGCGGAACGCTCGTCTTGTCCTGAACCACGCCGGGTCTCCTCGCAAAATCGCACGCCTGCTTGCGAAAACGCTACCGCCCCGGGGCCGCGCTCAGGCCGGCGGCGCACGCGAAGATCGGAAATGGGGATCGAGAACGGCCGCTCGCAGGCGGCCGGCTGGGTGATCCCGTTCGGGACGGGATCACCCGGCGCGATCCGCGATCCTGCGCACGAGAGCGGGAAGAGGGCCCGGAAACCCTTCGGACCGGACCCGTCTCGTCGGCGGCGAGCGCGGAATTCCGTTGTCTACTGGGCTCCCGGACCCGTCCCGGGTCCAACCCCCCAACCGGTTGGGGTGCCCCGACTCGACGGACCGACGGCCCTGCACCTGGCTGTGTGGACGAAGTCACGCTCCGTCACGGACGCAGGATCCGGCGATGTCAGAGACGGCCAACCGGCCAAGTCCCGTGCTGGACTGCGCAGCAAACTACCGACTCCACCTCAGATGTCAACCGTGTCCCGATCAGCGGGAACATCAAGTTTCCGCAGGTGGGACATGTTCGGCCTGCCATCGCAAAGCGGGTCAAAGCCCATTTGCCGACGTCGGGGACCTGCCCGGCAGGCCCGACAGCGCCTGCGACAACGGCCCTTCGTGGACGACGCCCAGCCGTTGCGTGGCACGGGTCAGAGCAACATACAGGTCGCTCGGCCCGCGTGGCGACTGGGCGGCGATGAGGTCCGGCTCGGCCACGATCACCGAGTCGAACTCCAGGCCCTTGGCGTCGGCCACGCCCATCACCGCCAGGGGCGCGTCCAGGGCGGCGGCCCCGGCGGCCCGTCCGGCGCCGGGAGTGACCACCGCGGCGCCCTCCACGGCCGCGACCAGCCGCGCGCCGAGCGTGTCCAGCAGCGCGTCGGGCACCACGACGGCGACCTTGCCGCCCTCCGCGACCTCGGCCCCGGCCAGCTCCGGCAGCGCGGACAGCGGCGCCGACCAGGGCCGCGCGCCGAGCTCGCGCACGGACGTCGGCGCCTGCAGGGCCGGGTCGATGGTGGCCAGCACCCGCGCGGCCACCTCCATGAGCTCCACCGGCGTGCGGTAGTTGACCGTCAGCCGCTCCTGACGCCAGCGCCCGGCCACGTACGGGTCGAGCACCTGCGCCCACGAGCGCGCCCCCGCCGCCGAGCCGGTCTGGGCGATGTCGCCGACGATCGTCATCGACCGCGTCGGGCAGCGCCGCATGACCGCCCGCCAGGCCATCGGCGACAGCTCCTGCGCCTCGTCCACGATCACGTGCCCGTAGGCCCAGGTGCGGTCGGCGGCGGCGCGTTCGGCGGTGGTGAGGTAGGGGCCGTCGCCGCGCTGGCGCTCGGCCAGCCGCTCGGCCTCCATGACGTCGGACAGGCCGGTCAGCTCCAGCACCTCGCGCGCGTAGGCCAGCTCGGCCTCGCGCTGGTGCTCCTCGGCCTGCCTCGCTGCGGCCAGCTCCTCCTCGGCCTGCATCGCCGAGGCGCGCAGCACGTGCTCGTCGATGTCGCCGAGCAGCTCGGCGGCCTCGTCCAGCAGCGGCACGTCGGCGTCGGTCCACTCGGCCGAGTCGCGGCGCAGCAGCGCCCTCTCCGCGGGGCTCAGGACGCCCCCCGCCGCCTCGAGCCGCTCGGGTGACCCGTACAGGCCGAGCAGCAGCCGCTGGGGCGTCAGGTACGGCCACAGCCGGTTGAGCGCCGCCTTGACCACCGGCTCGGTCCGCAGTTCCTCGCGCAGGTCGGCCAGCTCGTCGTCGTCGATGAGCCCCTTGCCGATCTTGCGGGCCTGCTGCCGGGCCAGCGCGTTCAGCAGCGACCTGACGAACACCGCGCGCGCCTGGTTGTGCGGGCGGCGCGAGCGCACGGCCTTGTTCTTGGCCGCGTCGAGCATGGCGCGGTCGACGGTGAGCGTCAGCCGCCCCACCGTCAGCTCGACGGGCTTGCGCGGCACCTTCTGCCGCTCGCGCACCGCGCGCTCGATCACCTGGGCCATCCGCGCGTCGCCCTTGACCGCGGCCACCTCCGGACGGTCGCGCCGGGTGGCGGTCACGCCGGGGTACAGCTCGCCCACGGTGGACAGCAGCACGTCGGTCTCGCCGAGCGAGGGCAGGACCTGCTCGATGTAGCGCAGGAAGGTGAGGTTGGGGCCGAGGATGAGCACGCCGCGGCGCTCCAGGCGCTCCCTGTGGGTGTAGAGCAGGTAGGCGGCCCGGTGCAGGGCCACGACGGTCTTGCCCGTGCCGGGGCCGCCCTGCACGACCAGGACGCCGTTGAGGTCGCTGCGGATGACGCGGTCCTGCTCGGCCTGGATGGTGGCGACGATGTCGCGCATCCGGCCGGTGCGGCGCTCGTCGAGGGCGGCCAGCAGCGCGGCCTCGCCGTTGAGGGTGGCGCGGTCGTCGTCGGTGAGCGCGTCGAGGTCGAGCAGGTCGTCGTCGACGCCGACGACGCTGCGTTCCCTGGTCTGCAGGTGGCGGCGCCTGGTCACGCCCATGGGCGCGGCGGGGGTGGCGCGGTAGAACGGCTGCGCGACGGGCGCGCGCCAGTCGATGAGCAGGCGGCGTTGCTCGTCGTCGGTGAGGCCGAGCTTGCCGATGTAGAGGCGGCCCTCCTCGACGTGGTCGAGCCGGCCGAAAACCAGGCCGCGCTCCACCGCCCAGAGCCGGGCCAGGCGCCCGGCGTACATGTCGGCGAAGGAGTCGCGCTCGGATCTGTTCTGCATCGTGCCGACGGCACCCGTGGCCAGCACCTCCTTGAGCCGGCGCTGGGTGCGCTCGCGCAGCTCGTCGAGGCGGTCGTACAGACCGGTGACGTAGGACTGCTCCTTGGCGAGCTCCGTTTGACGAGTTGCCGCCTGACCATTATTGTGGTTAATGGGACACTCCGGGCCATTCTGCTTGTTGTTGCGACAAACGATGACATTAGCACGCCTGTCGAGGCACTCCCATCTTCCCTTCCCCCTTCCGGGTCACGGCTTGGTTTCGCCCTCTTGACCAGCATGGGAGAACTCCCTATGTTCTCGAGTTAGGAAAGTTTCCTAACTTCGTCGAAGGGGTCCTCCTGATGAGCGGTCCGGTTCCGGGAACGCCCAGCCTGCTGCGCGCGATCAACGACCGCGCGGCCCTGCGGGCGCTCCTCGAGCGCGGGTCGCTGACCCGTCCGGAGCTGGGCGCGCTGACGGGCCTGTCCAAGCCCACCGCCTCCCAGCTCCTGTCGCGCCTCCAGGACGCCGGGCTGGTGGTCCTGGACGGCATCAGGGAGGGCCTGCCGGGCCGTACCGCCGAGGTCTACCGGATCAACCCGGCGGCGGCCTACGTGGGCGCCCTCGACGTCACCCCCGACCGCATCGAGGCCCGCGTCGCCGACATCACCGGCACCGTCGTGGGCTCGTACACGCTGCCCACGCCCCGGCGGCCGGGCGGCGAGCTGGTCGACCGGCTGGGCGCGGCGCTGGCCGGCGCGAACCCGCCGGACAAGCTGCGCCGGGTCGTGATCGGCGTGCAGGCGGCGATCGACCCGGCCACCGGCCGGCTCGGCTACGCCGCCGCCAAGGACGTGCCCGGCTGGCAGATCGACGACCTCGTGCCCACCCTCAGCGCGGGTCTCGGCACGGCCGTGGACGTGGAGAACAACGTCAACCTCGTCGCCCTGGCCGAGCAGGCGCACGGCGCGGCCCGCGGGCACTCCGACTTCGTGCTGCTGTGGGCCGACGAGGGCATCGGCTCGGCCATCGTGCTCGGCGGGCGCATGCACAGGGGCGCGACCGGCGGCGCGGGCGAGGTGGGTTACATGCCGACCCCGGGCGCGCCGACCGCCCGCGAGGCCGGCCGCTACGCCAACCACGGCTACCAGGCGCTCACCGGCGGCCCGGCCGTGCTGCGGCTGCTGCGCTCCTACGGCGTGCACGGCACCGACTTCCGCCAGGCCATCGCCAAGGCGGTACGCGTCTCGGAGGGCTCGGGGCAGAAGGCCGACGACGCCAAGGCGGGGCTGCGCGACATCGCTGCCCGCCTGGCGGTGGGCCTGGCGGCCATCACCTCCGTCATCGACCCCGGCCTGATCGTGCTGACCGGCGGCGTCGTGCTGTCGGGCGGCGAGCCGCTGCGCGAGCTGGTCGAGCACGAGCTGCACGCGCTCACCATCCCCCGCCCCGTCGTGCGGCTGTCGCACGTGGAGGGCAACCCGGTGCTGGCCGGGGCGCTCGACCTGGCCCTGGACACCGTGCGCGACGAGGTCTTCAGCTCGACCGTCCCTTCCTAGAGCCTTTTTCTCCATCCCGTTCCACCCTCCCTTCATGATCCCCCAGCGGTAGGAGGCACCCCCCGTGCGCTTCGTCCCCCTGGCGGCCGTCGCGATCCTCGCGCTCGCCGCCTGCACCGCCGGCAGGGAGGCCGGGCCCTCGCTCGGCTCCCAGCCCAGACCCTCGGGCTCGGCCTCCGCGGCCCTCCCGGCGGCCACCATCCAGCTCTGGCACGGATTCTCCACCGACGCCGAGGTCAAGGCGTTCGAGGAGGCCATCGCCGGGTTCCACGCCAAGTTCCCGCAGATCACCGTCAAGGCCACCAAGGGCGTCCAGGACGACCAGATCACCCAGGCCATCCGGGGCGGCAACGCGCCGGACGTGGCGGCCTCCTTCACGACCGACAACGTCGCCCAGTGGTGCAGGTCGGGATCGTTCCAGGACCTCACCCCGGTCATCAAGCAGGACGGCATCGACCTGTCGGTGCTGCCCGAGGTGGCACGTTCCTACACCGGCTTCGGCGGCCGGCAGTGCACGCTGCCCCTGCTGGCCGACGCGTACGGCCTCTACTACAACAAGGCCCTGATGAAGGGCAACCAGCCGCCCAAGACGCTGACCGAGCTGGCCGAGCTGGCCAAGAAGCTGACCGTGCGGGACGCGAACGGCGACATCAAGGTGGCCGGGTTCGTCCCCAGCACGCAGTACTACGAGAACAGCCCGAGCCACCTGGCCCCCATGGTCGGCGCCACCTGGTACAACGCCGACGGCACCTCCGCCATCGGCACCGACCCGGCGTGGAAGGCCCTGCTGCGCTGGCAGAAGGAGCTCATCGACTGGTACGGCTACGACAAGCTGGAGAAGTTCCGCAAGAGCCTGGGCGACGAGTGGAGCGCCGACCACCCGTTCTACAAGGGCAAGATCGCCATGGTCCTGGACGGCGAATGGCGCAACGCCATGATCGCCAACGACGCCAAGAAGCTCGACTACGCCACCGCTCCCCTGCCGGTCGCCGACGACAAACCCGACCTGTACGGCAGCGGCTTCACCGCCGGCACCGTCATCGGCGTCCCCAAGGGCGCCAAGAACCCGCAGCAGGCCTGGGAGCTGGTCAAGTACCTGACCACCGACACCAGCTCGCTGGTGACGCTCTCCAACGCCCTGCGCAACGTGCCCACGACCAAGGCCGCGATGGAATCGCCGGACCTGACCAAGGACGCGAACTTCGCCACCTTCCTCGACATCTTCTCCCACCCCAAGACCTCGACGCTGCCGCCGAGCGTCAACAGCGTGTTCAACCAGGAGGCGCTGGCGACCTTCGTCGTCAAGTGGGAGAAGGGCGCGGTCACCGACCTCGACGCCGGGCTCAAGGGCGTGGACAAGCAGATCGACGACAAGCTGAAGCTGTCCGGGGGCTGATCGGCGATGGCCTCCTCCCCCCACGCCGCGCCGCCGAGGCGGCGCGGCGAGGGCCTGCGCGCCCTGCTGTGGTTGTCGCCGTGGATCGCCGGAGTGTCGATCTTCTTCGTCTATCCGCTGCTGTCCACGGTGTACTTCTCCTTCTACCGCTACGACATGACCAGCACGCCGGAGTTCATCGGGCTGGACAACTACGCCTACCTGCTGCACGACCCGCGCGTCGCGATGTCGGCCAAGAACACGCTGTGGCTGGTGGCGATCATGGTGCCGGCCACGGTGCTGTTCTCCCTGGCCCTGGCCCAGCTCGTGGTCCGGCTCAAGGCCGGCGTCGGCATCCTGCGGACGATCTTCTACCTGCCGTCGCTGGTCCCGCTGGCGGCCGGGACGATCACCTTCGTCTTCCTGATGAACCCGGCCACCGGGCCGTGGAACAAGTTCCTGGCCCTGTTCGGCATCCACGGGCCCGACTGGTTCGGCGACCCGGCCTGGTCCAAGCCGAGCCTGACGCTGCTGTCGCTGTGGAGCTGCGGCCAGCTCGCCGTGATCTTCATGGCGGCGCTGCTGGACGTCCCCCGGCACCTGTACGAGGCCGCCGCCATCGACGGCGCCGGCGCCTGGCGGCAGTTCCGCAGCGTGACGCTGCCGACGATCGCGCCGGTGCTGATGTTCGCCCTGGTCACCAACGTCATCTACGCCCTGCAGTACTTCACCCAGGCGATGATCGCCTCCCGGGTGGCCTCGGGCTCGACCGACTCCCCCGGCTCCACCTTCACCCCCGGCTACCCGGACGAGTCGCTGCTGACGCTGCCTCAGTGGCTCTTCCAGTCGGGCTTCCGCGACTGGACGATGGGCTACGCGTGCGTGCTGGCGCTGCTGCTGTTCGCCACGTCGATGATCTTCACGTTGATCCTGCTGCGGCAGTTCCGCCGGGCCGAGGAGGCGATATGAGCGCGACCATGACCGCCCCCGCCCCGCCCGCGGCCCCCGCGCGGCGGCAGGGGGTCAGGGCGCGGCGGCGGCGCACGCTGATGTGGATCGCCACGCACGCGACGGCGATCGTGCTGGCCCTGATGTTCCTGGCGCCGGTGGTGTTCCTGACGCTGACCGCGCTGATGACCGACGAGCAGGCGCTGACCGGCGACCTGTGGCCGCGCACGTGGAACTTCGACAACTTCGTGGTGGTGTTCGAGAAGTCGAAGCTGCTGCGCTGGGGGATCAACACGCTGCTGTACGCGGGCCTCGGCACGGTCTTCACGCTGGCCTCCTCGATCCCGGTGGCCTACGCGCTGGCCCGGTTCCGCTTCCGCGGGCGGCGGGCGGCGTTCCTGCTGGTGATCACCGCCATGATGCTGCCGCCGCAGGTCATCGCGGTGCCGATCTACCTGGTGTGGGCCCGGCTGGGGCTGACCGACAGCCTGTGGCCGCTGATCCTGCCGATGTTGTTCGGCGACGCGTTCTCGATCTTCCTGCTCCGCCAGTTCCTGATCACCATCCCGCGCGAGTACATCGACGCGGCGAAGGTGGACGGCTGCTCGGACTTCAGGACGCTGGTGCGGGTGATCCTGCCGATGGCCCGTCCGGCGGTCGCCGCCGTCGCCCTGTTCCAGTTCTTCTACTGCTGGAACGACTACTACGGCCCGCTGCTGTACGCCGGCGTCGAGCAGGAGGGCTGGACGCTCTCGCTCGGCCTGGCCACGTTCAAGGCGTTCCACAGCGTCCAGTGGAACCTCACCATGGCCGCCACCCTGCTGGTGACCGCCCCGGTGATCATCGTGTTCTTCCTCGCCCAGAAAGTCTTCATCGAGGGCGTGACCTTGACAGGAGTGAAGGGTTGAAACTCGCCGTGGTCGGGGGCGGCTCGACGTACACGCCGGAGCTGGTCGACGGGTTCGCGCGGCTGCGTGACGAGCTGCCCGTGACGGAGATCGCCCTCATCGATCCGGATCCGTCCCGTCTGGAGCTGGTGTCGGGGATGTCGCGGCGCATGCTGGCGCACGCCGGGCATCCGGCGCGC
This sequence comes from Nonomuraea sp. NPDC001831, assembly GCF_042892035.1. Taxonomy (NCBI): domain Bacteria; kingdom Bacillati; phylum Actinomycetota; class Actinomycetes; order Streptosporangiales; family Streptosporangiaceae; genus Nonomuraea; species Nonomuraea sp. NPDC001831. Next base: position 164,725 of record NZ_JBIATU010000006.1, read on the forward strand.
GTGCTGGCCACCTCCTCGGTGGCCGAGGGGGTCGCGGGGGCCCAGGTCGTGCTGTTCCAGCTCCGCGTGGGCGGGCAGGCGGCCAGGAACGTCGACGAGACGCTGCCGCTGGAGTGCGGCTGCGTGGGCCAGGAGACGACCGGCGCGGGCGGCCTGGCCAAGGCGCTGCGCACGGTCCCGGTCGTGCTGGAGCTGGCCGAGACCGTACGCCGGCAGGCCCCGGACGCCTGGATCATCGACTTCACCAACCCGGTCGGCATCGTCACCAGGGCGCTGCTCGACGCCGGCCACCGGGCCATCGGGCTGTGCAACGTCGCGATCGGCTTCCAGCGCCGCTTCGCCGCGGGCCTGGGCGTCGACCCCGGCCGCATCTCGCTGGGACACGTCGGGCTGAACCACCTGAGCTGGGAGCGTTCGGTCCATCTCGACGGCCGGGACGTGCTGCCCGACATCATCGACCGGGCCGGTGAGAAGATCGCCGAGTCCCTCGGGCTGCGGGTGGAGCTGATCCGGCGGCTCGGCGTCATCCCGTCGTACTACCTGCGCTACTTCTACGCCCACGACGCGGTGGTGCGCGAGCAGCGCGCCAAGCCGTCGCGGGCGGCCGAGGTGGCCGAGATGGAGACGCGGCTGCTGGAGATGTACGGCGACCCGTCGGTGGTGACCAAGCCGGAGCTGCTGGACCGGCGGGGCGGCGCCTTCTACTCCGAGTCGGCGGTGGCGCTGATCGCCTCGCTGCTCGGCGACCGGGGCGACGCCCAGGTCGTCAACGTGCGCAACCAGGGCACCCTGCCCTTCCTGGACGACGACGCCGTCATCGAGGTGCCCGCGGCCATCACCGCCGCCGGCGCCGCGCCGCTGCCGGTCCCGCCCGTCGAGCCGCTGTACGCCGGGCTGATCGCGCACGTGTCGGCGTACGAGACCCTGGCCCTGGACGCCGCCCGCCGGGGCGGCGCGGACCGCGTGCGCGACGCCCTGCTGGCGCACCCCCTGATCGGCCAGGACGACGTCGCCGAGGAGCTGACCGGCCTGCTGCTGGCGGCCAACCGCGAGCACCTGCCCTGGACGGTGGGCTAGTGGCGGGCTCCCGGCTGCTCCTGGCCGTGGACGGCGGCAACAGCAAGACCGACGTCGCGGTGGTCGCGGACGACGGCGAGGTGGTCGCGACCGGCCGGGCGGGCCCCTTCGAGCCGCAGAGCGCGGGCGTGGCGGCGGCCGTGGACGTGGTGGCCGAGGCGGCGGCCCGCAGCGGCCTGCCGGCCCAGGCGTTCGGCCACGTGTCGGCCTGCCTGGCCGGGGCCGACTTCCCGGTGGAGGAGGAGGCGCTGGCCGCCGAGTTCGCCGCCCGCGGGTTCGCCGACGTGGTGGTGCGCAACGACACCTTCGCGCTGCTGCGGGCCGGCACGTCGGCCCCGTGGGGGGTCGCGGTGGTGTGCGGCGCGGGCATCAACGCGGTCGGCGTCTCCCCCGGCGGGCAGGTCGCCCGCTTCCCCTCGCTCGGCCGGATCAGCGGCGACTGGGGCGGCGGCCAGGGCGTGGCCGAGGAGGCGCTGTGGCACGCCGTGCGCGCCGAGGACGGCCGCGGCGCCCCGACGGCCCTGGCGGAGCTGGTCACGGCCCACTTCGGCACGGCCACCGTCGAGGAGCTGGTGCTCGACCTGCACTTCGGGCGCGTGGACGAAGGGCGGCTGCACGAGCTGGCCCCCGGCGTGCTGGCCGTCGCCGCGGCCGGGGACGCGGTCGCCCGATCGCTGGTCCAGCGGCAGGCCGAGGAGGTGACGGTGATGGCCGAGGTGTGCCTGCGCCGGCTCGGCCTGCTGGGGACGCCGGTCGAGGTGGTGCTCGGCGGCGGCATGCTGGCGGCCCGGGACCCGCTGCTGACGCCGCTGCTGGAGTCGGCGTTCGCGGCCAGGGCGCCGCAGGCCGAGCTCGTGGTGGCCGACCTGCCGCCGGTGGCGGGGGCGGCGCTGCTGGGGCTGGAACACCTGGGCGCTCCGGAGTCCGCGCTGGCCCGGCTGCGCTCGCACTTCGCGCTCCCGGTCACCCGCTGACCGGGCCGCCGGCGGGCGGGTGCCGCTCGTCGGGTACGTGCACCGGACGCGGGCGCCGGTCCCTGCGGGGGCGGCGCCCGTCGGGGCTGTCGGGCTGTCGGGGGAAGGCGTTCCGGTGGGCCTTCAGGCGGACGCGTCGGGCTCGGGGGGCGTGACGTCGGGGGCGACGACGGGGGCACGGTGCTCGTAGGGCGTGCTCAGCACCACGGTGGTGCGGGTGGAGACGTTGGCCGAGGCGCGGATCTGCTGCAGCAGGTCCTCCAGCGCCACCGGCGAGGCCACCCGCACCTTCAGGATGTAGCTCTCGTCCCCGGCGACGCTGTGGCAGGCCTCGATGGCGCTCAGATGGGCCAGCCGCACGGGGGCGTCGTCGGGCGCGGCGGGGTCGATCGGCTTGATCGACACGAACGCGGTCAGCGACAGCCCGATCGCGTCGTGGTCGATGACAGCGGCGTAGCCGCGGACGACGCCGCGCTTCTCCAGGCGGCGTACGCGCTGGTGGACCGCGGAGACGGAGAGCCCGGTCTCCCTGGCCAGGTCGGTGAAACTCATGCGGCCGTCGTGGGCGAGCAGCGTGACGATCCGGCGGTCGATCTCCTCCATCGGTCAAAGGTAGCCGGTGATGGTCACGACATGGTCCCGACGGGAGCGACCCCTCGGTTCATCGCGTGCTCGACCAGGGTGATGAGCACCTGGCGGCCGGAGTCGCGCCGGCGGGCGTCGCACAGCACGATGGGCACGTCGGGTTCCAGCCCGATGGCCGAGCGCACCTCTCCGACGGTGAACGGGCGGGTGCCCTCGAAGCAGTTGAGCGCGATGATGAACGGCTGCTCGCGCTTCTCGAAGTAGTCGACGGCCGGGAAGCAGTCGGCCAGGCGGCGGGTGTCGGCCAGCACCACGGCGCCCAGCGCGCCCATGGCCAGCTCGTCCCACACGAACCAGAAACGTTCCTGCCCCGGGGTGCCGAACAGGTAGAGCATGTAGTCGTCGCGGATGGTGATGCGACCGAAGTCCATCGCGACGGTGGTGGTCAGCTTGCGCTCGACGCCCGACAGGTCGTCGACGTGCGTGCCGACGTGGGTGAGCGCCTCTTCCGTGCGCAGCGGGCGGGTCTCGGAGACGGCGCCGACCATGGTGGTCTTGCCCGCGCCGAATCCGCCGGCGATCAAGATCTTGATCGCGGTCGGCAGCCGCCAACGGTCGACGCGACCGAATTCCATCCAGCACCGCCCGTACAGGTCCCGCGCACGTCCCGGCCTTCGCGCATGGTCAGTGATATCTGTCAAGGCGCGTGGTGAAGGCCGTTCGACGTGCCTGGCATCGAGCCACCCTAGCAACGCCACATTTTCCACTCAAGACATAAACTTTTACAACGAACCAAATGTCACGATTTATCGTCGGTAGTCCCATAAATCGCCTGGCGGGCGACGGGCGGTCAAGAGACTTGTCAGCTTATTCGACGAGATCGTTAGGTTACGGGGTCGAGGTCCGAAATGCCGGTGAAGCCGGCGTTGAAGCCGATCCGTCGGCCCAGGTAGGCGGCCGTCCGCGGGCTGCAGCCGCGCAACGCCTCGATCAGGCCGGTCGCCTCGCGGGCCAGGCCGGCCATCGCCGCGGTGACCTCGCCGCCGGTGACCCCGAGCCCCAGCACGTTGAGGTCGCCCCAGCTCAGGTCCCTGCGGTAGGAGGCGACGTCGCCGAGCAGGTGCAGGTAGCGCTGCACCTGCCGGCTGACCGTCCGCAGCTCCTCCAGGTGACCTGTGGTCCAGCCGTCGCCGGTGTAGATCCAGTGGGACAGGTCCACGAAGCAGGAGCCGCGGCTGTCGGCGTTGTCGAGATAGCGCTCCAGCGTGGGGGCGGCCCGGGTGTCCCGCCACACCCAGGCCCTGGCCATCCCGTCCAGCGTCCGGGCGAGCTGGTCGTGCCAGAGCCGCCGCGCCGGCCCGAACCCCTCGACGGTGGCCAGCTCGTCGCGCAGGTCGGCCAGGAAGCGGGTGACCGGCGACCGCGGCACCGCGCCGCCGGCGACCTCCACGCACGCGCGCGTCAGCCGGTCGACCTGCTCGCGGGTGGTGGCGGTGTGGTCGACCAGACGGCCGACGGCCAGCACCCACAGGGCGCTGCGATTGACCGCCTTCAGCCCGCCCGCGCCCGCCCAGGGGGCGCTGAAGGCCGTGCCGAGGGTCAGGGTCTGGTAGAACTCGGCGTCGAAGGCGGCGCCGGGGAACAGGCCGTCGTACAGCTGGGCGCAACGCCGCAGGTCCCTGCCGCACTCGGCGGCCAGGGCGCAGGTGCGGCCGAGCCGGTACGCCTCCTCCAGCTCCTCGCCGGGCACCCTAGGGCCACCCGCACGGTACACAGCTCATGGCGACGCCCCCCAACAGCCGGCCGGACGAATGCACCTGCCGAAGAATTCTTTCATGATCACATACCCCCATCAAGCCATTCCCACCTCCGCCAGCCGACGGAAGGGCGGCGTCAGGGGGAAGGGAAGGCGGCCCAGAGGGCGGTGGCGTCGTCGTGGGGTTTGCCGCGTACCGCGCCGCGTTCGGCCTCCAGCCCCCGTACGGCCGAGATCACCGCCCCCGGCCCCCCGCCGGCCAGCTCGGCCAGCACGGACTCCCAGCTCCACCCGTACCACTCCACCAGCCGGGTCACCCCGTCGGTGAACAGCCCGGCGCCCAGCAGCCCGGACGCCTCCACGACCCCGCTGACCGCCTGACCGGCGGCCTCGGGACGGGTGGAGGCCACCCAGAACCCGCCCTCGGCGTTGCGCAGACGCCGCACCAGCTCCGGCGAGTACGGCCGCCCGCCCGGCAGCCGCTCCACCCGATCGTCGCCGATGACCTCGGCCCCGCCGTCGGCCCGCGCGAGCACCACCGGGGAGTCCCCCAGCACGAGGTACTCCACCACTCCCCCGCCCAGGCGCACCATGGCCACGGTGGTGGACGGCGAGTCGGGGTCGCCCAGATCGCACGTGCCCGCATGTGCGCCCATGGTGACGGAGATGGCCTCGGCCAGGATGTCGGCCAGCGACGAGCGCCCGCCGGCGGCCAGCCCCGCGGCCAGCGCCCCGCCGAGCCGCCCGACCAGCCAGGCGACCCCGTGGGCGCAGCCGCCGCCGGCCCCGGCCGCCGCCGTGGCCCCATCGAGCACGACCGCCCACGAGGGCCCGGCCACCGCCAGGTCCTCGTTGGGCCGCGCCGACCCTGGCCGGGTGGCGTACCTGACCTCGGTGAACATGCCGTTACGGCTGGACGGTCACCAGCTCGCGCGGCGTGTTGTTCAGCCGCTCGCCGCCGGTCTCGGTGCAGACGACGATGTCCTCGATGCGGGCGCCGTGGCGACCGGGCAGGTAGATGCCGGGCTCGACGGAGAAGGCGAACCCGGCCTCCATCGGCTCGTCGTTGCCCGAGACGATGTAGGGCTCCTCGTGCGTCTCGATGCCGATGCCGTGGCCGGTGCGGTGGATGAAGTAGTCGCCGTAGCCGGCCTCGGCGATGACCTCGCGGGCCGCCGCGTCGATCGACTCGCACGACACGCCCGGCCGCACCGCGGCGCAGGCGGCGTCCTGGGCGCGGCGCAGCACCTCGTAGTAGGCGGCGAACTCGGCGGGCGGCTCGCCCACGCAGTAGGTGCGGGTGGAGTCGGAGCAGTAGCCGTTGTGGAGCTGGCCGCCGATGTCGACCACGACCGGCTCGCCGGCCTGGATCACCCGGTCGGAGACGTCGTGGTGGGGGCTGGCGCCGTTGGGCCCGGAGGCGACGATGACGAAGTCGACCGTGGCGTGGCCGGCGGCCAGGATCGCCTCGGCGATGTCGCGGCCCACCTCGCGCTCGGTGCGGCCGGCGCGCAGCAGCTCGGGCACCTGCCGGTGGACCGCGTCGATGGCCTCGCCGGCCTCGCGCAGGGCGGCCACCTCGGCCGGCGACTTGCGCATGCGCAGGTCGCGCAGCACCGTGCCGGCCAGCACCTGCTCGGCCTCCGGCAGCACGTCGCGGAAGCGCAGCGACGACATGGCCCACATGCGGTCGGCCAGCCCCACCTTGGCCACCCGGCCCAGCCGGGCGGCGGCGATGCTGTAGGGGTCGTCGGTCTCGTCCCAGGCCACGAACTCCAGCCCGAGCCGGGAGGCGGGCGAGGCCTGCGCGGCCGGCAGCTCAAGGCGGGGCACCATCATGTACGCCTCCCCCGAGGCGGGCACCACGAGGCAGGTCAGCCGCTCCAGCGGCTTGGCGTCGTAGCCGCTGACATAGCGCAGGTCAGGCCCGGGGGTGAGCAGCAGGGCGTCGAGGCCGGCCTTGGCGGTGGCCTCCTGCGCGGCGGCAAGACGGGACACGGGATACAGGTCTGAGGACGTCACGAGCCAAATCTACTCGGACGCCCGGCGCCCCCACTCCAGCAGGCCGCTTGTCCGCCGAGGGCTAAAATCCGCGAAAACTTCTCACAACATGGGAGCCCATGACTACACTCCGTTCCACATTGATCACGTAGTGTGGGACCAATTGTCCAGTTCCACTGCACTTTGAGAGTGAGGCCATGGTCGACTTCGCAGGCGCGGCAGAGCTGGTCAGGGAGGCCCCGCACGGGCGGGCGCGCGGGGCGGGGGCGGAGCTGCTGGCCGTCCGGCTGGCCCACGCCGAGCGGCTGGGCAACATGGGCTGGGCCGAATGGAACCTGCGCACCGGGGCCGCCATCTGGTCCGACCAGGTCTACGCGATCTTCGGAAGAGACCGTGAGGAGGGGCCGCTGTCCCTTCCCGACCTGGCCGCCATGGTCGAGCCCGCCGACCTCGACGCGCTCGACCGGCTGCTGTGGCACGTGGTGGAGGGCGTCGAGCCCGTGCACGCCGAGTTCCGCGTCAGGCGCGGCACGGGCGAGCTGCGCGATCTGCGCGTCGTGCTCGAACCGCTGATGTCGCCCGGCGGTCCGGTCGGCATGCACGGCGTCATCCAGGACATCACCGGCCGCCGCAGGGCCGAGCGCATGATGTCGGAGTCGCGCCGCCAGCTCCTGGAGGCCCGCGAGCAGGCGGCCGAGGAGCGCAACGTGATGCTGGCGCTGCGCGAGGCCATCCTGCCCGCGCCCACCGGCTGCCTCGACCTGCCGGGGGCCAGGATCGCCGTCCGCTACGTGCCGGCCGAGAAGACCGCCAGTCTGGGCGGCGACTGGTTCGAGGCCGCCACCACCCCCGATGGCCGCCTGCTGCTGGCCATCGGCGACGTGTCGGGCCACGGGCTGCCCGCCATCGCCCACATGGCCCACCTGCGCCACGCCCTCGTCGGCCTCACCATGACCGGCCGGCCCGCCGACCGCCTGCTGTCGTGGCTCAACGACCTCGTCCTGCACCAGCTGAAGGACACCACCGCCACGGCCGTCATCGGCCACCTCGACGCCAAGACGCTGCTGTTCACCTGGGGGCAGGCGGGCAACCTCGACCCGATCCTGGTGCGCGAGGGCCGGGCGGCCCGGCTGGGCAGGCCGCGGGGCGTGCTGCTCGGCGCGGTCTCCGGGCGGCCCTACGAGCTGGCCCGCACCCGGCTGCGCCCCGGCGACCTGCTGCTGATGTTCACCGACGGGCTGGTCGAGCGGCGCACCCGCGACATCGACGTCGGCCTTGAGCTGGTGCTGGCGGCCGCCGGCGGCCTGTCCGCCCACGATCTAGAAGCCGGGCTCGACCGCCTCCTGGCCGACATCGGCGGCCCCAACCCCGAGGACGACGCGTGCCTGCTGGCCGTCGCCGTCCCGGAGCCGGACGGGAGGGCGGCGGGAGTGCGACCATAGACGGGTGCTCATGCTTCTGGACACACCGTCCCTCTACTTCCGCGCCTTCTACGGCGTGCCCGAGTCGGTCAAGGCGCCCGACGGCTCCCCGGTCAACGCGGTGCGCGGGCTCATCGACATGATCGCCACGCTGGTCCGTCAGCATTCACCGGCGGCGCTGGCCGCCACCATGGACGCCGACTGGCGGCCCGCCTTCCGGGTGGCGGCGATCCCCACCTACAAGGCGCACCGGGTGGCCCACGGCGACGTCGAGGAGGTGCCCGAGGCGCTGGTGCCGCAGATCGCCGTGATCAACCAGGTCCTCGACGCCGTGGGCATCGCCCGTCCCGAGTCGCCCGGCTACGAGGCCGACGACGTGATCGGCACCCTCACCCACCAGGCGCGGGGCGCCGTCGAGATCGTCACCGGCGACCGCGACCTGTTCCAGCTCGTCGACGACTCCCGCCCGGTCCGCGTCCTGTACACCGCGCGCGGCATCCGCAACCTGCAGTTCGTCGACGAGGCGTTCGTCACCGCCAAGTACGGCGTCCCCGGCCGCGCCTACGCCGACTTCGCCACCCTGCGCGGCGACCCCAGCGACGGCCTGCCCGGCGTGCCCGGCGTCGGCGAGAAGACGGCGGCGGCCCTGATCACCCGGTTCGGCTCGCTCGCCGCGCTGCTGGAGGCGCTCGACTCCGGGGTCACCGAGGGTTTCCCGGCCGGCAGCCGCAACCGCCTGGCCGCGGCCCGCGACTACCTCGACGCCGCGCCCGCCGTGGTCCAGGTGGCCTCCGACGCGCCGCTGCCCGCCGCCGACCTGACGCTGCCGGACAAGCCGCGCGACCCGGAGGCCCTGGTGGCCCTGGCCGACCGCTACGGCCTCGACAGCCCGCTCAACCGCCTGCTGGAGGCGCTCAGGAGCTGAGGAACTCCCGCACGGCGTCCTGGGCCGCCTCGCGCAGGCGGCCGTGCACGGCCGCGTTCTCCTCGCGGTCGGTGCGCACCTCCACCACCCGCGGCCCCTCGCCGCGCATGGCCTTGGACAGCTCGCTGACGTCCCCGAGCAGCGTGTACGGCGTCCCGCTCGCGGCGGCGGCGTAGGCCAGGTCCACGCCGTGCGGCGTGCCGAAGACCCGCTCGAACGGGTCGCGCACCGCCGCCTGCGGCAGCAGCGAGAAGATGCCGCCGCCGTCGTTGTTGACGACCACCATGCACAGGTCCGGTCTGGGCTCGCGGGGGCCGAGGATCAGCCCGTTCTGGTCGTGCAGGAACGACAGGTCGCCGAGCAGCGCGTACGAGGGCCCGTTGTGCGCCAGCGCGGCGCCCATGGCGGTGGACACCAGCCCGTCGATGCCCGAGGCGCCCCGGCTGGCCATCAGCCTGATGCCGCGCCGCGGCCGCATGAACTGGTCGAGGTCCCTGATCGGCATCGAGGAGCCGCAGAACAGCAGCGCGCCGTTGGGCAGCGCGTCGGCCAGGTCGCGGGCCAGGCGCGGCTCGGAGGTGCCGGAGACGTCGAGGACCGCGTCGAGGGCCGACCGGACGGCCGTGTCGGCCTGCCGCCAGGCGTGCAGCCAGCTGTCGTCGCCGGAGGCCACCGGGATCTCCACGGCCTGCGCGACCTGGGTGGCCGACCGGGTGGGGTCGGGCCAGCGGTCGAGGTCGGGGGCGACCACGATGTGCTCGTCCGTGCGCTTCAGCCACGACAGCAGCGGCCGCGACAACCCCGGCCGGCCCAGCGTGACGACCACGTCGGGGCGGTGGGAGTCGGCGAACTCGGGCGTGCCGAGCAGGTAGTGGTAGCTGGAGATGGAGTGGTCGCCGTAGCGGGCGCCGCCGTTGGGCTCCGACAGCACCGGCCAGCCGGCCATGCCGGCGGCGGCCACGTAACGCCGGACGTTGGCCGCGCCGTCGCCGACGACGAGCACGCCGCGCCTGGTGGGCGGGATGTGCAGGGCGATGGGCGGGGGCGCGACGCGGGCCCGCACCCAGGGGCCGTTCGCGCCGCCGTCGAGCGGTTCGGACCAGCTCGTGTCGCCGTCGGGGATCAGCGGCTCCCGGAAGGCCAGGTTGAGGTGCACGGGGCCGGGGTTGGCCGCCCCGGCGGCCCGCTGGTAGGCGCGGCAGGCCAGCGAACGCCAGTAGGCGACCATGCCGGGACGGTCTTCCGGCACGCCGACCTCGGCGAACCAGCGGACAGCGGTGCCGTACAGCTTGACCTGGTCGATCGTCTGGTTGGCGCCGGTGCCGCGCAGCTCGGGCGGACGGTCGGCGGTCAGGACGAGCAGCGGCACGCCCGACTCGTCGGCCTCGATCACCGCCGGATGGAAGTTGGCCGCGGCCGTGCCGGAGGAGCAGATCAGCGCCACCGGCCGCTCGGAGCGCTTGGCCAGGCCGAGCGCCAGGAAGGAGGCCGAGCGCTCGTCGATGCGCACGTGCAGGCGCACCCGCGACTCGGCGTGCAGCGCCAGGGCGAGGGGGGCCGAGCGGGAGCCGGGGGCGAGCACCACGTCGGTCAGGCCACAGCGCACCAGCTCGTCGACGAGCACCGTGGCCAGCGCGGTTGCGGGGTTCAAAGTGACGCCTCCTGCATCCGGCCGAGCCACTGGGGAGATTCAATCTCAAATTCCGACAAATGCTGAAAATTCACCGAGGGGCGGCGCACCGGGAGCCATCCGTCCACGGGCACCAGCGAGTCCTCCACCACGTCGCCGGCCAGCAACGACATCGTGCCCAGCCCGCACGCGTACGGCAGCGACGGCAGCGCCGCCGCCAGCGCGACCCCCGCGGCCAGCCCCACGGACGTCTCCACGGCGCTGGAGACCACGGCGGGCAGCCCGCACGACTCCACCACCCGCAGCGCGGCGCGCACCCCGCCCAGCGGCTGCACCTTGACCACCGCGATGTCGGCCGCCTCGGCCGCCCTGACCCGCAGCGGGTCCTCGGCACGCCGGATCGACTCGTCGGCCGCGATCGGCACGTCGACCGCCCTGCGCACCGCCGCCAGCTCCTCCAGGGTCGCGCACGGCTGCTCGGCGTACTCCAGGCCGAACCGGTCGAGCCGCTTGAGCCGGGTGACGGCCTCGTCGACCTCCCAGGCGCCGTTGACGTCGACCCTCAGCCGCCCGGACGGCCCCAGGGCGTCACGCACCGCCTCCACCCGCGCCAGGTCGTCGGCGAACGTCTGGCCGCGCTCGGCCACCTTGACCTTCGCCGTGCCGCAGCCGGAACGCCGCACCAGCTCGTGGGCCTGCTCGGCGTCGACCGCCGGGACGGTGGCGTTGACCGGGACGCGGTCGCGCACCGGCTCGGGCCACCCGTCGAAGGCGGCCTCACGGGCGCACGCCAGCCAGCGGGCGCACTCGCGCGGACCGTACTCGGGGAACGGGGAGAACTCGCCCCAGCCCGCCGGGCCGTGCAGCAGCACGCCCTCCCTGACGGTCTGCCCGCGAAACCGCGTCCGCATCGGAATCCGGAAGACCACGGGAGAACGCGTCACGACCCTACCCTGCACCTGTGTCCGACCTGTCGCCATTAACCTTACGAGCATGTGGAGGAACCCGTCGCATCCGGACCGTCCGCTGCATGCCATTGTGCAGCCTCCCGGCCCCGGCCTTCTCACCGCGATCCGCGACGCCCTCTCCGGCGACGGGCCGGCCGTCCTGCCGCTCCAGCCCGGTCACGAGCACCAGGTCCTGCAGGCTCTGCGGCCCACGCACGCCGGCGGCGAGCCGCGGCCCGGCGGCGAGGGCGTCCCGGGCGACGTGGCGGTGGTCATCGCCACCAGCGGAAGCACCGGCGCGCCCAAGGGCGTGCAGTTGTCGGCCTCCGCCCTGCGCGCCTCGGCGTCGGCGTCGCTGAGCAGGATCGGGGCCGCCGAGGGCGACCGGTGGTTGTGCTGCCTGCCCGTCTCCCACGTCTCCGGCCTGCAGGTGCTGGTCCGGGCCCTGCTGTCGGGCAGCGAGCCGATCATCCACCCCTCCTTCGACGTGCGGGCCGTGCTGTCCTCGGGCGCCCACCACGTCTCCCTGGTGCCGACGCAGCTCCACCGGCTGGTCGAGACGGGCGCCGACCTGTCGGTGTTCCGCACGATCCTGCTCGGCGGCGCGGCGCCCAGGGCGGGGCTGGTCGAGCGGGCCGTGGAGCTCGGCGCCCGGGTGGTCACCACGTACGGGATGAGCGAGACGTGCGGCGGCTGCGTTTACGACGGCCGCCCCCTTTACGATGTAGATCTCAAAATCGGCGAGGACGGCCTGATCAGGATCGCCGGGCCCGTGCTCTTCTCCGGCTACCGCTTCGCCGGGCGCACCGGCTTCGACGGCGACTGGTTCGTCACCTCCGACCTCGGCGAGCTCAGCGGCGGCCGGCTGCGCGTGCTCGGCCGGGCCGACGACGTCGTCAACACCGGCGGCGAGAAGGTCGTGGCCGCCGTGGTGAGCGCGGTGCTCGGCACGCATCCCGAGGTCGCCGACGTCGCCGTGGCCGGCCTGCCCGACCCGGAGTGGGGCGAGGCGGTCACGGCGTTCGTGGTGCCGGCCGACCCCGCCGCGCCGCCCACGCTGGCCGAGCTGCGCGCCTACTGCCGCGACCGGCTGCCCGCCCACGCCGCGCCCCGCGACCTGCGTCTCCTCCCCCGTCTGCCGCTGCTGCCCAACGGCAAGACCGATCTCGTACGGCTGCGTACAGGAACCTGACGCGGCGCGGCTGCGTCATAACGGGGAGAAGGAAGGGAGCCTTCATGAACCAGACCCGCAAGATGTGGGCGTCCGCGGCGGTCGTCGGCGTGATCGTCGTCGGTGGCGCGTCGGTCGCGGCGGCCGCCTCGGCGGGCAAGCTCGACGCCGTCGCCAGGGAGACCCGGGCCGTGGTCGACCAGCAGGTCGATCAGCAGGTCGACCAGGCAGCCGACGAGGCGGCCGAGCAGACGTCGCCGACCGGCCGTCCGGCGCCTTCGCCCGGCGACCCCGAGGGCGTCGTGGTCTCCACGGAGGTCAATCCCGATCCGCGCGAGGTCATCGACTACTGGACCGACAAGCGCATGGAAGAGGCCGAGCCGATGCCCATGCCGGAGGGGACCGGAAGCTTCGAGGTGGCGGAGTAGTTCCCGCCTTCCGGGGGTGGCGCGCCCTGTGGGCGTTCCGCCCCTTTTTCAGCCCTCCGGGAACAAATAGCGGTGGATGGCGTTATTGATACTGGTGCGCCGAGCGGAGTGACCACCGCCCCACCACAACCTGCCTGATCGCTTCGACTCCGTACGGAGGAGGTGTCCTCATGCCCAGAACCGCCGTGGCGACCCCACCCGCGACTCTCGACCAGCTCATTGAACGAGGGCGAGCCCAGGGTCACCTTTCTCTGGCGGAGCTGCGCGACGCGTTCGCCGAGGCCGGCATCAGCCCCTCTGAAGGCCGCACGATCCTGCGCGAGCTCTCGGAGGCCGGTGTGAGCCTGGCTGCCGAGAACGAGCCGTCGCTGGCCAAGACCGCCGCCAGAAAGACCACCCAGAAGACCGCGAGCAAGAGCGCCCCCAAGCCGAGGAAGGCTTCCGGGGCAAAGGCTACCGGCCGCACGGCCGCCGAGGCAAAAAACCCGGTGGACGGCAAGCCGGAGCACGAGGAGGACGTGGCCCCCGACGACCTCGAGCTGACGGCCGAGGACGCCGAGATCGAGAACGAGGCCATGGACCTGGACGACAACCAGTCCGTGATGGGCGACTCGGTCCACACGTACCTGAAGTCGATCGGCCGCCGTACCCTGCTCACCGCCGCCCAGGAGGTCGAGCTGGCCCGCCGGATCGAGGCTGGCCTGTACGCCGAGTACAAGCTGGAGACCGACCCCGACGTGCCGCCGTCCGTGCGCGACGACCTGCACCTGGTCATCGAGGACGGCCGGCAGGCCAAGGACCACATGCTGGAGGCCAACCTGCGCCTGGTGGTCTCGGTGGCCAAGAAGTACACCGACCGCGGCATGTCCCTGCTGGACGTCGTCCAGGAGGGCAACCTGGGGCTGATCAGGGCCGTGGAGAAGTTCGACTACACCAAGGGCTTCAAGTTCTCCACCTACGCCATGTGGTGGATCCGGCAGGCCATCCAGCGCGGCTTCGCCGACTCCGCCCGGACGATCCGGCTGCCCGTGCACGTGCTGGAGATGCTCTCCAAGCTGTCGCGGATCGAGCGGGACATGCACCAGAGGCTGGGCCGCGAGCCCACGCCCGAGGAGCTGGCCGTCGAGCTCGACAAGACGCCGGACCAGATCGAGGAGCTGCTGCGCACCAGCCGCCAGCCGATCTCGCTGAACGCGACCATCGGCGAGGACGGCGAGACCACGATCGGCGACCTCATCGAGGACGTCGACTCGCCGGAGGCGTCGGAGATCGTCGACCGCCAGCTGCTGGGCGACCAGCTGCGCGGCGTGCTCGACAACCTCTCGCCGCGCGAGGCGAAGATCATGGCCCTGCGGTTCGGCCTGGTGGACGGCAAGCCGCACACGCTGGACGAGATCGGCAAGCACCTCGGCCTGACCCGCGAGCGCATCCGCCAGCTGGAGAAGGAGTCGCTGTCGAAGCTGCGCCACCCGAGCAACACCCGCCCGCTGCTCGACTGGGCCAGCTGACCCGCACCGCCCCGGCCGCCGCCGTCAGCCCCTGACGGCGACGGCCCAGCAACGCGGACCCCGGCCGTCAGGACCTGACGGTGACGGGCCCGGAACGCGAGCCCCGGCCGTCAGGACCTGACGGTGACGGGCCCGGAACGCACGAAGAGCCCCGGCGCGCGCTGCGCCGGGGCTTTCGGGTGCCTTCGGTCAGACGGTGGCGGGCACCGGCCGGGGCACGCGCGGGATGCCCCACATGCGGTTCTCCTCGCGCAGCGTGCGCAGCCGGTCGACCTCGGCCGTCCACATGGCCCCGCGGGGGGTGGCCCTGGCCTTGCGGCGCGCGATGCGGTCGTCGTACGAGCGCACGCCGAACGTGGCCCGCTGCCCGGCCTCGGCGGCCCGCAGCGCCTCGGTCAGCGCGACGTCGAACGCCCGGCCCGCGGCCAGCAGCTCGATCTCGTCGGCCGCGGCCGCACGCAGGTCGCGCACGATCTGCTCGGCCTGCCTGGCCTTGTCAAGCAGCTGCGGGAAGCCCTTGGAGATCTCCTGGTCCGCGTGGTAGCGAACCTCGGCCTCCCGGCTCACCCGCGGACGGAAAAACGCCATCGACCCTGCCCTTCACGCAGTCTTTGCTGTTCAACCCACAAGGGTACGCCGTCCGACACCGCCTCCGAACACCGGGCGACGGACGGGGCCGCCCAGTAAGATGATCACCATGCCCGCAAAGAGACCTCCCGTGCCACTCTCCCGCGAGCGCATCATCGAGGCCGCACTCCACATCGCCGACAGCCAGGGGCTGCGCCGGCTCACCATGCGCCGGCTGGGCGACGCCCTGGAGGTGGAGGCCATGGCCATCTACCACCACCTGCCCCGCGGCAAGGAGGCGCTGATGGACGCGCTGGCCGAGCACGTCACGACCGTGCACGTGGAGCAGGCGGCCACCTGGCAGGAGACGGCCAGGGCGTGGTGCCGGGCGGGCCGGGAGCTGCTGCGCGAGCATCCGGGCGTGCTCGCCCTGGCGCTGACCAAGCCGCCCAAGGGCGCCACCACGGTGGCCATCAGGGAGCAGACCGAGCAACTGGCCGACGGCGGCCTGAGCGACGCCCCGGAGGCCGTGCGCGCGCTGCGGGCGTTCGTCTTCGGCAGCGTGGCGGTCGAAGTCCAGCAATCCGGATGGGCTGACCCAGAAGTCGATGAATGGGTCAGGAGGGACGAAAGAGCGGATGTCGACTTCGAAAGAGGGCTCGACGCTTTGCTCAAGGGGTTGCAAACGTAGTGCGCGTGTCGCGCTTGGCCCGTTATCCTGCATAAGGCACGCTGTGTCGAAGGTCACACGACCGGGGGATCCTCCTGTAACAGTCCGAACGGGCTATGTCGGACCGTGTGACACACGTCGCACACTTGCCAGAACAACAAACCCGAGCGGCTCCCGTCCCTCTCCCGGGAGCACCCACGAGATATCGGAGGCACGCCGATGTGCCCGCACGACCCGGCCTGTCCGTCTGCCGAGGCGCCGGACCGCGAGGCAGCACGCACCCTCGCATGCCACCCCGAGCAGGGGTGGAGCCTTCTCTGCAACGGCGTCGTCCTGTTCGAGGACACCGGGGAGCTGCTGCCCAGCGGCACCGTCATCGCGCCGCACCGGCCCGACCCCCTGGTGGGCGCCGCCTGACGGCGGCGTAGCCGCCGATCCACCGGGCCACGACCTCGCCCACCCGGGCGGGGTCCCGCTTCAGGTCGTGGCCCTCGCCCGGCAGCACCACCAGCCGGGTGCAGTCCGCGGGATCCGGCACTCCGAACGGATCCCGGTCCCCGTTGACCACCAGCACGTCGACCCCGGCCCCGCGCAGCTCCTCGGCCCTGGAACGCTCCGGCTTGCCGGGCGGGTGCAGCGGGAAGGCCAGCGCCACCACCGCCGCCGCGCCCACCGCCGAGGCCGTACGGCAGGCCACCCGGGCGCCGTTGCTCCGGCCGCCCTGCACCAGCGGCAGCCCCGGCCACCCGGCGCGCAACTCGCCCAGCACCGCTTCCCAGGCCTCGTCCTGCCGGGCGGCCGAGCCCGGCGCCCGCGCCCCCGCGACCCGGAACGCCTGCGACACCCTGGCCACGGTCGCGCCCACCCCGAGCGCGGCGTCGCGGACGGCCAGCAGGTCGGGCGCGTCCACTCCCCCGGCCGAGCCGTGGGTCAGCACCAGCAGCAGCCGGGCCTCGGCCGCCTCGTCGACCTGCACCAGCGCCGGCCCCCGCGGAGTCATGATCTCCATGGCAGCACCGTACCTGGGGAGGATCCGCCGTTGGCTCCCAGGTCTGATGACGGCGCGCCGGACAACCGGGATGATGGCTTTCATGTCAGAGATGCGCCCGATCCGGGACGACCTGCAGGCCACCCTCGACGCCCGCCGCGACCTCGGCCCCGACTACGAGGCCGCGCTCGTCGAGTCCTTCGTCGAACGGCTCGACGCCACCATCGCCGCCCGCGTCCAGGCCGAGCTGAGCGGCCAGGGCCTCGCCCCGGTCAAGGCCAAGGCGAAGCAGCGGCAGAACAACGGCGCCGCCATCATCCCCGTCGCGCTGGGCTCGATGGGCCTCGGCATCCCGCTGACCGCCATCGCGGCGGGCAACTCGGGGCTGGTCGGCCTGACGATCACGTGGCTGGCGATCGTCGCTATCAACGTGGCCGCCGCCGTGGCCATCATGCGCCGCGGCTGAGCCTTCCCCTCACGGCACTCAGGTGTCGCGGTGGAAACGCAACCGGACCTCGGCGGCCATGGTCCGGTCCTCGTGTTCGAGGCCGTAGGTCCACACCTGGCCGGCGTCCTCGGTGCGCCCGCGCAGCGGCAGCGTGCGCGCCAGCAGCTCGATGGCCAGCGCGCCCGTCTGGGGGTCGGCCCCGCTCTCGACGGCCTCGGCGAACTCGGCGCAGGCCAGTTCCAGGTGCGCGATGCCGAGCAGCACCCGCAGCCCCGGCAGCTCCCGCGCCGGGGCGAACTCCAGCGCGTCCAGCAGCAGCCCGGCGGCCTCCCCCGGGTCGCCGTACTCCAGCAGCGTCTCGGCGAGCTGCCGGGCCGCGTGCGCGGCGGCCTCGGCGTCGCCTGAGTCGAGGCTCGCGTCGAGGGCGGAGCGCAGCTCCTTGCCGGCCTCCTGGGGGCTGCCGGCCAGCCGGGCCAGCGCGAGGTGCGCCAGCGGGACGTAGGCCGGCGTGCCGACGCCGAGCACCGCCTGCCAGGCGGCCCTGGCCTGGTCGTCGCGGCCCTCGCGCTCGAACCCCTGGGCCAGGTGGCAGGCGGCCTGGGCGGCGTACTCGGGATGGCCGGTGGCCAGCGCGGTGCGGGCCGCGGCGCGGGCGGCCTCGGTGTCGCCGCGCTCGTCGAGCACCACGGCCAGCCCCACGGCCGCCTGGGCCCGGTCGGGGCTGTCGGGGTCGGCGACCAGCTCGGTCAGGATCGCCGCCGCACCCTCCAGGTCGCCCCCCTCGGCCAGGCGGCGGGCGGTGTCGAGGGGCGGGGTCTGCAGCTCTGAGAACGTCAAGAGAGCTCCTTCCGGCGACGGATCGCACCGAGCCTAACGGCTCGTCGCGATCATGTCTGCTCACTTGACGGTGCCGGACTGGGCCGGGTCCGGCGCGGGCCCCCGGGCGGGGACCCGCGCGGGCGGATCAGTCCTCGTACGCCTCCAGCGGCGGGCAGGAGCACACCAGGTTGCGGTCGCCGTACGCCTGGTCGATGCGGCGGACGGGCACCCAGTACTTGCCCTCGCGCAGCGAGGCCAGCGGGTAGGCCGCCTCGGTCCGCGAGTACGGGTGGGCCCACTCGTCGGCGGTGACCGACTCGGCCGTGTGCGGCGCGTTGCGCAGCGGGTTGTCGGTCTTGTCGTAGTCGCCGGAGGCCACCTTGGCGATCTCACCGCGAATGGCGATCATGGCGTCCACGAACCGGTCGAGCTCGTCCAGGTCCTCGCTCTCGGTCGGCTCGATCATCAGCGTCCCGGCCACCGGGAAGGACATGGTCGGCGCGTGGAAGCCGTAGTCGATCAGGCGCTTGGCCACGTCGTCGACGGTGACGCCGGTCTCCTTGGTGATCTGGCGCAGGTCCACGATGCACTCGTGGGCCACCAGGCCGCCGCGGCCGGTGTAGAGCACCGGGTAGTGCGGGGCCAGCCGCCGGGCCAGGTAGTTGGCCGACAGGATGGCCTGCTCGGTGGCCGCGGTGAGGCCCTCGGAGCCCATCATCCGCACGTACGCCCACGAGATCGGCAGGATGCCCGCCGAGCCGTACGGGGCCGCCGAGACCGGGCCGACCGGGCTGCCGTCGCGCAGCGGGTGGCCGGGCAGGTAGGCCGCCAGGTGGCCGCGGACCGCGACCGGGCCGACGCCGGGGCCGCCGCCGCCGTGCGGGATGCAGAACGTCTTGTGCAGGTTGAGGTGGGACACGTCGGCGCCGAACTCGCCCGGCTTGGCCAGGCCCACCAGGGCGTTGAGGTTGGCGCCGTCGACGTAGACCTGGCCGCCGGCCTCGTGCACCTTGGCGCACACCTCGGTGATCGACTCCTCGTACACGCCGTGCGTGGACGGGTACGTCACCATGATCGCGGCGAGCCTGTCGCGGTGCTTGGCGATCTTGGCGTCGAGGTCGGCCAGGTCGATGTTCCCGTCGCTGTCGCAGGCCACGACCACGACCCGCATGCCCGCCATGACGGCGCTGGCCGCGTTCGTGCCGTGGGCCGAGGACGGGATCAGGCACACGTCCCGCCCGGTGTCGCCGTTGGCCTGGTGGTAGGCGCGGATGGCCAGCAGGCCGGCGAACTCGCCCTGGGAGCCGGCGTTCGGCTGGATGGAGACGGCGTCGTAGCCGGTCACCTCGGCCAGCCAACCCTCCAGGGTGCCGATGAGCTCCCGGTAGCCCTCGGTCTGGGCCTCCGGCGCGTACGGGTGCACGCCGGCGAACTCCGGCCAGGTGATCGGCTCCATCTCGGTGGTCGCGTTCAGCTTCATCGTGCACGAGCCGAGCGGGATCATCGAACGGTCGAGCGCGATGTCCTTGTCCTGGAGCCTGCGCAGGTAGCGCAGCATCGCGGTCTCGGAGCGGTGGCTGTGGAAGACCGGGTGGGTCAGGTAGTCCGACTCGCGCAGCAGCCCGTCCGGCAGCGCGTCGGCCTCCAGCGCCACCTCCTCGCGCTCGACGCCGAAGGCGGCCCACACCTTGACCAGCTCGGCCGCGCCGGTCTTCTCGTCGCAGGCGATCGAGACGTGGTCGTCGTCGGCCTGCCACAGGTTGACGCCCCGCTCGGCGGCGGCGGCCACCACCTCGGCGGCCCTGCCGGGCACGCGGACGAGCACGGTGTCGAAGAACTCGCCGTGCACGACCTCCAGGCCGGCCTCGCGCAGCCCGCCGGCCAGCGCGACGGCGTGCCGGTGCACGCGGTGCGCGATCCGGCGCAGGCCCTCGGGGCCGTGGTAGACGGCGTACATGCCGGCGATCACGGCCAGCAGGACCTGGGCGGTGCAGATGTTGCTGGTGGCCTTCTCGCGGCGGATGTGCTGCTCGCGGGTCTGCAGGGCCAGCCGGTAGGCGGGGTCGCCGTCGACGTCGACCGACACGCCGACCAGGCGGCCGGGCATCTGCCGCTGCAGGCCCTCGCGTACGGACATGTAGGCCGCGTGCGGCCCGCCGAACCCGAAGGAGACGCCGAAGCGCTGGGAGGAGCCGACGGCGATGTCGGCGCCCAGCTCGCCGGGGGCGGCCACGAGCGTGAGGGCCAGCAGGTCGGCGGCGGCCACGACGAGCGCGCCCGCCTCGTGCGCCCTGGCGGCCACGTCGCGGAAGTCGCGCAGGCGGCCCGAGGCGCCCGGGTACTGGACGAGCACGCCGAAGCACTCGGGCAGCTCGCCGTCGAGGTCGTGCTCGACCAGCGTGATGCCGAGCGGCTCGGCGCGGGTGGCCAGCACGGCCTTGGTCTGGGGCAGCGTGTCGGCGTCGACGACGAACACGTCGCTCTTGGACTTGCCGGCCCGGCGGGCCAGCGTCATGGCCTCGGCCGCGGCGGTGGCCTCGTCCAGCAGGGAGGCGCCGGCGACGTCGAGGCCGGTCAGGTCGGAGACGACCGTCTGGAAGTTCAGCAGCGCCTCCAGGCGCCCCTGCGAGATCTCCGGCTGGTACGGCGTGTAGGCGGTGTACCAGCCCGGGTTCTCCAGCAGGTTGCGCCGGATGACGGCGGGCGTGACGGTGTCGTAGTAGCCCAGGCCGATCATGGAGGTCAGCACCCGGTTGCGGGAGGCCAGCGCGCGCAGCTCGGCGATGGCCTCGGTCTCGCTCGCGGCGGCCGGCAGCTTGAGCCGGTCCTTGACCCTGATGGCCTCGGGCACGGCCACGGCCACCAGATCGCCGACGGACTCGAAGCCCACGGCCTCGAGCATGCGCTGCTGCTCGGACTCCGATGGGCCGATGTGCCTGGACGAGAACGGCGGAGCGGACAGGTCGGTCATGGAGGTTGCCTCCCGAGGCTTGGAGACCGGCGCCAGGGCGCGGGCGAGTGCCGGATCTCCCCCTCTGTCATCGCGACGTCATCGCGACCTGAGAGCTTCACCCCACCGTGGGGCTTGCACCGTCGGTGAGGTGCGCCTGGCGGGCGCACCTGCTTTCCAGAGTTGCCTCACCCGAGCGGTACGGGATGCCTGAGAGATTCCGGGGAGGGTTGCTCCTTCGGCGCCCCAGGACCGAAGCCCAGGGACTCTCCCGCACGGGGTCATCAGCCTTACTCTGTCCTAGATTACTACGGTGTGTTCAGCGGTTCAGCTCACCCCGTGCGGCGTGCGCGACGCCGCTTGGCGAGCTCGTCAGCGGGATGGTCGGCCGGGACGGTGTCCTCGACCGCCGCCCGTTCCCCCGGCAGCTCCGCGAGGGAGCCCTCGACCTCTCGCCAGACCCGGCCGAGCGCGATGCCGAACACGCCCTGGCCGCCCTGGAGGAGATCGATCACCTCGTCGGCCGAGGTGCACTCGTAGACGCTGACACCGTCGCTCATGAGCGTGATCTGCGCGAGGTCGGCGACCCCGCGGTCACGCAGATGCTGCACGGCGGTGCGGATCTGCTGCAACGACACCCCGGTGTCGAGCAGCCGCTTGACGACCTTGAGCACCAGGATGTCGCGGAAGCTGTAGAGCCGCTGCGAGCCCGAGCCGTGCGCGGCTCTTATCGTGGGCTCGACCAGGCCCGTGCGCGCCCAGTAGTCGAGCTGCCTGTAGGTGATGCCGGCCGCCGAGCAGGCTGTGGGCCCGCGGTATCCGATGTCGTCGGGCACGGTCGCAGGCTGCTCGTCGAAGAGCAGGCCCTGCTCTCCGGCACGCTGCCGCGCGCTCTCGCGCCGCACCGGATCTTCCTGGCCGGCCGTCTTTCCCTCGCCGCTGCTGACCGCCACGCGGACCTCCGGCTTTCTCTCATCCCATGGCCTGATCTGGGGGTTCGTAAAGGGCGACCACGGGTTTCACTTGCACCGTAGGACCGTGACCATGCTCAGTCAACGATCCGGCTCGGCGCGTCGTGAAGCGTAAATGCACTGAAATACCTACCCCGCCCTGCCGAAGTCCTCGGGAGTGATCGTGTCAAGGAACTCCCTGAACTTCTCCACCTCGTCCTCCTGGTCGTCAGGGATGATCACACCGGCCTCCTGGACGACCTCTTCGCTGGCGAAGATGCGCGCGCCGGTGCGCAGCGCCAGGGCGATCGAGTCGGAGGGCCGGGCGCTGACCTCCACGCCGTTGGAGAACACCAGGTCGGCGAAGAAGATGCCGTCACGCAGGGCCACGATGTTGACCGCGCGCAGCCCGACGCCGAGCGCGCTCAGCACGTCCCTGAACAGGTCGTGCGTGAGCGGCCGGGGCGGCGGCTCCTCGGCCTGCGCCAGGGCGATCGCGGTCGCCTCGGTCATGCCGATCCAGATCGGAAGGAACCGTTCCCCGTGTGCCTCCTTGAGCAAGACGATCGGCTGATTTGTGGGCATCTCAACTCGAACGCCCACGACCTCCATCTGCAACACGGGCTGCTCCGTATTCGACCGGCCGGTCGCCCGGCACAGCTGTTGACTGGGTCGTTTCTGCTACACGCTTGTGTATTTCAACGTAACACCCGGCAGGCCTGGAATGTGCCCCGGCCTTCCAGCTCCGTGCCCTCAACGGCCCAGGACAGACCTGACGCCGAGGCGCACCAGGGAGGCGTGCAGGTCGAGCAGGAGGGTGGACAACTCCCTGGCGGCCTCGTCGGCCTCGCCGATGGCGCCGGGCGCGCGCCGCTTGAGTATGGGCGCGACGGTCTGCTCGACCAGCCCGCACTCCCGCTCGGCGGCGGCCTTGACCGCGCGCAGGTGGCGGGCGTGCAGGCCGAAACGGGCCAGGGCGCCGACGGTGCGCGCGATCTTCAGCGCCTCCTCGTCGTAGCGCCTGGCCACGGGGGCGAGCAGGCCGTAGTCCTCCAGCTCGGCGAGGGTCTCCTCGTCGATGCCGGCCGCCTCCAGCAGCTGGGCCCGGTCGTAGCGGATCTCCTGGGTCTGCTGCACCGCGCGCGGACGGCCGAAGCTCTCGGCCATCCTGTCCTTGATCACCCGCAGCGGCAGGTAGTGGTCGCGCTGCTCGGTCAGGATGAACCGCAACTGCTCGACGTGGAGATGGGTGAACTTGCGGTAGCCCGAGGGGCTGCGCTCGGGCTCGATCAGCCCCTCACCCTCCAAGAAGCGGATCTTGGACACGGTGACGTCGGGGAACTCGCCCTGCAGCAGGGCGAGCACCTCCCCGATGCTCATGTGCGAGCGTGCCGCCTGTGAGCTCATGCGCCGGCGTTGACCCTCATCAGGAAGACGAGGCGGAACTTGCCGATCTGCACCTCGTCTCCGGAGTGCAGGGGGACCTCCTCGATGCGCTCCCGGTTGACGTAGGTGCCGTTGAGGCTGCCCACGTCGCGTACGGAGAACTGGCCGCCGCGGTGGCGGTAGAACTCGACGTGGCGGCGCGAGACGGTGATGTCGTCGAGGAAGATGTCGCTCTCCGGGTGGCGCCCGGTCGTGGTGAGGTCCTTGTCCAGCCGGAACCGGCTGCCCTGGTTGGGCCCTCTGGTCACCGTGAGCAACGCCGTGCCGGGCGGGAGCTGTTCGACCAGCGCCCGTTCGGCCAGGAGCATGTCGCCTGTCTCAGCCTCGTACGCCTCGATTCCCGCGACCGAGATCGTCGACGTGGTGTCCCCGGAGACCTCGGGTCTGGTCAGCGGTGACCCACAGCGGGAACAGAAACGGGCATCCTCGGGGTTGGCGTGCCCGCACTGCGTGCAGTAGACGCTCGGCATCGATCGGCTCGGCCTCCTACCGCGAAGACGCGGCGACGGTGCTGGGGACGCGCCTGCCTTCGCTCTTCAAGTTTGCGAATGCCGCAACTTACGCTGATCAGCGGCAAAGGTCAAGGCGGGGCGCTGGACTGCGGTTCGGACGCTGACAAAGTTACCGCCGCCCCCACCCCGTGGTCCATGCCGCCGCGCGTTTCTACATTACGATCTTGCGGCACTCCGCGCGCACATCTCGGGCGAAGGCTTTTCCGCTACTCTACGTGATCAGACGGCCGCCTGCTCGACCACGCGGGCCCACCGTTCGAGCAACGCCTGCGCGCCGTCCATGTCGGGGGCCTCGGCCCACAGGTCGGTGACCGGCTCGGCGGCGGCGGGCAGGATCAGCACCCACGACCCGTCGTCGCGGGCGACGCGCACGCCGTCGGTGGTGTCCACGCGCCAGCCGTCGGGCTCGGCCTCGGCGGCCTCGATGACCGAGCGCATCACCGCGCCCTTGGCCGCCCACTGGGTCGGGACGCTCCGCCGCAGCAGCTTGACCTCGGGGATCCTGGCGTCGATCTGGCTGAGCGACAGCCGGGTGCGGGCCACCAGCCCCAGCAGGCGCATGAACGCCGCCAGGCCGTCGATGGCCGGGCTGAACTCCGGGACGACGAACCCGCCGCGCCCGTCGGCCGCGAAGATCATGTCGGGGCCCTGGGCGGCGGAGGTCAGGGCGTCGAGCGCGGTCGAGGTCCACTGCACCTGCACGCCGTGGAAGCGGCAGACCTGCTCGGCGACCCGGGTGGTGGTGACCGGCAGCGCCACCCGGCCGCCCCGGCGCTCGGCCGCCACCAGGTCCAGCACGACCAGCAGGGCGCGTTCCTCGCTGATGAGCTGGCCGGTCTCGTCCACCAGCGCGATGCGTTCGCCGACCGGGTCGAAGCGCACGCCGAACGCCGCCCGCGAGGAGCTGACCAGCTCCGACAGGCGTTGCAGGTCGCGGCGGCGCTCGGCCAGCGTCTCGGTGGGCGAGACGTCGTCCAGCCGGGCGTTGACGGTGAGCACCTCGACGCCGGCGCGGCTGAGCAGCGTGGGCATCACCAGGGAGGAGGTGCCGCCGGCGCAGTCGACCACGACCTTCATGTCCTTGACGCCGGTGACGCCGATGGCCCGCATCAGCTCGTGCGTGTAGCCCTCGACGGCCCTGGCCGGGTAGTGCAGCTCGGCGATCTCGCCGGGGAAGGCCCGCCGGTACTCCTGGCGGGAGAAGACGCGCTCCAGCTTGCGCTGGGCGGCCGGGGGCAGGTCGGCGCCGCGGTCGTCCATGATGACGATGTCGACGCTCTGCGGGTCGCCGGGCGTGGTGCGCAGGGCGATGCCGCCGGCGGCCGACTCGCGCGCGGTGTGGAAGCGGGCCACCGGCAGCGGCGCGGCCTCCAGGTCCAGGACGTTGATCGCGGCGGCGGTCAGGGCGCCGATGACGGCCCGCTTGAGCGCCCTGGCGGCCAGCGAGCAGTCGCGGGAGGTGACGACGTAGGCGCCCTTGCGCAGGGTGGTGGCGTACGCGCCGGCCAGCCGGACGCACAGCTCGGCGGTGATCTCGACGTTGACCAGGCCGCTGACCCCGCGCGGGCCGAACAGGTTGCGCTGGCCGCGCGACTCCCAGATGACGCTGGTGTTGACGACCGCGCCGGCCTCGATGGTCTTGAACGGGTAGACCTTGACGCCGCTGGAGACGTACGCCTCGGCCTCGATGACGCACTCGTCGCCGATGACGGCGTTCTCCTCGACGCGGGCGCCGCCCATCACGTCGGTGCTCTTGCCGATGACGCAGCCGCGCAGGTGGGCGCCGGGACCGAGGTAGACGTTGTCGTGGACGACCGCGCGGTGCAGGAAGGCGCCCTCGCGCACGACCGCGTTGTTGCCGAGCACGGTGTACTCGCGCAGCTCGGCGCCCGCCTCCACCTTGGCGTAGTCGCCGATCAGCAGCGGTCCCTTCAGGACGGCGTCGGGGTCGACCGTGGCCGAGTCGGCCACCCAGACGCCCGGGGAGAGCTCGAAGCCGCCGATGTCGAGGCGGACCCGGCCGGACAGCGCGTCGGCCTGGGCCTTGAGGTAGCTGGCGTGGGTGCCGACGTCCTCCCAGTAGCCGTCGGCGACATAGCCGTAGATGGGGGCGCCGCGTTCCAGGAGGGCGGGGAAGACGTCCGAGGACCAGTCGACCGGTTCGCCGTCGGCGACGGCGTCGAGGATCTCGGGCTCCATGACGTAGATGCCGGTGTTGACGGTGTCGGAGAAGACCTGGCCCCAGGTGGGCTTCTCCAGGAAGCGCTGCACGCGTCCGCTCTCGTCGACGATGATGATCCCGAATTCGAGCGGGTTGGGAACGCGTTTCAGACCGATGGTGACAAGAGCCGAATTTTCGCGATGAAAACGGATCATGTCGGATAAGTCGATATCTGTGAGGGCGTCGCCGGAGATGACCAGGAAGCGGTCATCGCGCAGGCGGGCGGCGGCGTTCTTGACGCTGCCCGCGGTGCCGAGCGGCAGGTCCTCGGTGGCGTACTGGAGGTTCATGCCCAGCTCGTCGCCGTCGCCGAAGTAGTTGCGCACGAGGGCGGCCAGGAACTGCAGGGTGACGACCGTCTCGGTGATGCCGTGCCGTTTGAGCAGGCGCAGGACGTGTTCCATGATCGGGCGGTTGGCCACCGGGAGCAGAGGTTTGGGCTGGTTGGCGGTCATCGGACGCAGCCGAGTCCCCTCCCCGCCCGCCATGACGACCGCCTTCACCCGATCACTCCTTCGTGGTCGCGGTTACGAGTTGGCGCACCTGCACCACATACAGGATCCCTGCCCACCAATACAGGCCCGTGCCCCAGAGCGCGAAGGCCCACCCGGCAATTCGCGCTATATCGGCATACCACCCGGTGTGGGAGGCGAGGAAGAGCAGCGGGAAGGCGTACATGAGGTTGAACATGGCGGCCTTGCCCAGGAAATGCACCTGAAGTGCCTTATATCCGTGTTTGCGAAGTACGGGGAACGAACAGGCGACGAAGAGCTCCCGCGCCACGATGACGGCCACCAGCCACCACGGGATGACCTCGCGCAGCAGCAACGCCAGGATCGTGGCGAAGACGTACAGCTTGTCGGCGGCCGGGTCGATCACCCGGCCGAGCTTGCTGGTCTGGTTGAACGCGCGAGCGATCTTGCCGTCGAGCCAGTCGGTGAACCCGGCCACGATGAGGATGGCGATGGCCCACCCGTCCGCCCTGGGCCCCAGAACCAACCAGAGGAACACGGGCACGCCGAGCAGGCGCAGGAAGCTCAGCAGGTTGGGAACCGTCCAGATCCGGTCCTCGGCGGAAGTTTCGCTCACGCAGAGACCCTACTGCGTGGAACTCCGGCACAGACGCCCCACCAGGGACCATTCCCCGCCCGCCCGCCCCCGCCCGGACGCGGGGGCCGACGGGGGTCGGTGGCGTTTCGCGGCATGTGGGGGCGGGAAAAGGCTGGATGATCGATCCCCCCGCGTCGCCGGCCTGCCTTGGGGGGATCGGATGTGGCCCTGGGAGTCCGGCGTGCTGCGGGACGCGCCGGAGATCGCCTTGTTCCTCTGCCTGGCCCTCGGGTTCGCCCTGGGCAGGCTCAGGTTCCGCGGCGTGGCCCTCGGCGGCGCGGCCGGGACGCTGGCCGCCGCCCTCGCCGTCGGGCTGCTGACCGGCGGCGTCGAGGTCCACCAGCAGGTGCGCGTGATCGCCTTCTCGATCTTCGCCTTCACCCTCGGCTACACCCTCGGGCCCGCCTTCTTCGCGGCGTTCTCCGGACGCAACCTGCGGTACCTGTGGTTCACGGTCGTCGAGGTCGTCGGGGCACTGGCGGTCGCGGCGCTCGCGGCGGACGCGCTCGGGCTCGACCCGGGCACCACGGCCGGGCTGGTCGCCGGGGCGGCGGCCGGCCCGGTGGCGTTGGGCACGGCGGCCGACGCCCTGCAGGCCGCCGGGGTCGCGCAGCAGGCGCTCGGGCCCGCGTACGTCCTGTCCTACCTCCTCGCCCTGGTCACCATCGCGCTGCTGACCGTCAGGGCCGCGCCCGCGGCGCTCCGGTTCGACCCCCGGGAGGAGGCCGCGGCGCTGTGGCGGCGGCTGGACGGCGCGGAGGAGACGCCGCCGCCGGCGGTGCTGGGCCGGGCCCACCAGGTCACCACCGGCGAGGGCCGGACGGTCGGGCAGGCGGAGATCGCGATGGGCACCCGGGTCTCGGTGGAGCGGCTGCGCAGGAACGGCCGCCCGATCCCGTTCGGCCCCGACACGCTGCTGCGGCGGGACGACGAGGTGGTGGTCGTCGGGGTGCGGCAGGACGTCGTCAACGCCGGCGCGGTGGTCGGGCCCGAGGTGCCGGGCGGGCGGGAGCTCGACCTGGACCTGGAGGTGGCCGACGTCATGCTCGGCGGCAGGCCGCCGGCGACCGTGCGCGAGCTGCGCGCCGGGCTGTCCGGCCAGGGGGTGCAGGACCTGCACGTGTGCGAGGTGACGCGGGTGGGGTGCCGGTTGCCGGTCCGGCCCGGCACGCAGTTGTGCGCCGGTGACGTGGTGCGGGTGACCGGGCTGAAGCGGGACGTGGACCGGGCGGCGTCCTGGCTCGGGGCGCGGGCTGACGCCGGGCGGCGGGCCGACGTCGTCTACCTGGCCGCCGGGCTCGTGGCGGGGCTGGTGGCGGGCCTGGCGGGCGGCCTGACGGCGTCGCTCGGCTGCCTGGCGGCCGGGCTGGTGTTCGGCCGGGCACGGGCGGGACGGGCCGGCTTCGGGCAGTACGACGCGGGCGCCGCGCGGGTGGTGGGCGAGGTGGCGCTCGGCGTGTTCGTGGCGGCGCTCGGGCTGTCGGCGGGGCCGGCGGCGGTGGAGCTGGTGGCGCGGCACGCCTGGCAGGTGGCCCTGGGCGCGGTCGCCACGGCCGCCGTGCCGGTGGTGATCTCGCTGGCCATGGGGGCCAAGCTGATGATGGTCCCGCCGCCGCTGGTGCTGGGCGCGGTGACCGGGCAGCACGGCCTGACGACCGTCCTGGGCGGGGTGCGCGCGGTGTCGGGGAACGGGACGCCGCTGCTGGCGTACACGGTGGTGCACGCCTTGTCGGGAGCCGTCCTGGCCCTGCTCGGGCCCGCCGCGGTGGCCCTGACCCGCTGGCTGGGCACCTGAGCGCACCACCAGGCCCGTCCGGGCGGTCGGGCCAGGCGGGTCGGGACGGGCGGTCAGGTCGGGGGCAGGCCGGGCGGTCGGGCCGGGCGGTCGGGCCAGGCGGTCAGGTGCGCAGGAAGGCGTGGGTGTGGCCGACCGGCTCGAAGCCGAGGCGGGCGTAGAACTCGCGCGGCCAGTCGGCGGCGTCGGCGACCAGGAACGTCAGCTCGGCGCCGGCCGTGGCGGCCGTCAGCGCGGTCAGCAGGGCGCGGGCGAAGCCCTGGCCGCGATGGCGCTCCAGGGTGTAGACGTTCTCGATCTGGGCGACGCCCTCGTGCACGTAGAGGTCGGCGTGGGCGGCGATCTCCCCGCCGGGGGCGCGTACGGCGTGGAACTCGACCAGGTCAGCGGCGGACGCGCGGGCCGCGGCGCGGGCGGCGAGCCCGTCGACCACGCTCTGCGGCGCCTGCGGCAGCGACGCGCGCCACTCCTCGCGCAGCACGGGCAGCAGCTCCTCCAGCGTGAGCCGGTCGGTGGCGGCGGCGGCAGCGGCGGATGCGGAGGGGCTTGCGCCGCGGTAGGCCATGACGACGTTCGCCTCGTGGCTGTATCCGGCGGCGGCGAAGGCGGGCCGGAACTCCTGGCCCAGCCGGTCGTCGTCGACGCACACCAGCCGGTGGCCGAGCCCGGCGAGCCGCTCCTCGGCGGCCGCGAGCACCGGCCCCGGCGCGCCGCTCCAGACCACGAGCTTGTTGTCGTCGTGCGACATCGGGTAGCGCGCGTCGAGCACCGCGAACCCGCCGGGGACCGGCGCCACGACGGGCGCCTTGCGGCGGGCGAAGCCGTGCAGGAAGGAAAGGGCCCGCGCCAGCTCGTCAGCCACCGCGCGCGGCCCGCAGGAAGGCCCTGATCAGGGCGGAGTCCTTGACGCCCGGCGCGGTCTCGACGCCGCTGGACACGTCGACCCCCCACGGGCCGGCGGCCTCGACGGCCTCGGCGACGTTGGCCGGGTCGAGCCCGCCGGCCAGCATCCACCGGCCGGACGGGCGGCCGCGCACCGCCGCCCAGTCCCAGGGCTCCCCCGAGCCGGGGCGCGGGGCGTCGACGATGAGCAGGTCTTCGTCGTAGGCGCCGCACCGCAGGTCGGCGGCGGCGTCGACGGCCCGCACGAGCGGCCGGCCGAGGTCTTTCAGCGCGGTGAAGTCGGCGTGGGGGTGGTGGCCGTGGAGCTGCACGGCGCGCACGCCCGAGGCCAGCGCGGCGGCCCGGACCTCCTCGGGGGTCTCGCCCCGGAAGACGCCCACGGTGAGCACGTGGGCCGGGATCGGGGCGGCCAGCTCGGCCGCCCGCTCCGGCGTGACCCTGCGCGGGCTCCGGGTGAGCACGAACCCGATGGCGTCGGCGCCCGCCTCGACGGCGGCCTCGACGTGCTCGGGCTCGCTCAACCCGCAGATCTTCACATACACACCTCAGACCTTAGCGGCGCCGCGCCGCCGACGGCGACCACGACCAGATCAGCAGCGCGCCGATGAGGCCGAACAGCAGCACCCCGTTGGGCACGTGGGCGCCCAGCCAGAGCCAGGTGACGTGCTGGAGCCCGCCGACGACGAACAGCGCGACGCTGGCCCACACCGGCCAGCCGGCGCCGCGGCCGGGCCGCCAGACCAGGATCGCCAGCAGGATCTGCACGAGCGCCACCAGGTGGACGACCATGCCCGCCATGACGTGCGTCTCGGCCACCGGCCCGCCGCCCGCCGACACGGCCTGCCCGGCGAACGAGGCGGCCACGAGCAGCGCGGCGGCCTGGGCGATGATGGCGACGCGCAGGCTGTAGAGCAGGCCGGCCGACACCTGCCGGGTCGTGCCGGGACGCGGCATGACCTGTGTCTCCCCCATGATGTGGATCCTTTCTGCGAACGAAGGACCCATATCGTGTCGAGGGCGGCCGCATACGGTCGTCAGCCTGCGGGATGACCCCCCGGTCCCCCACGTGGCGGACGGACCGGCCGGAAGGCGGCGTCCACGAGACCGGTGCGGTGGGCGACCACGGCGGCCTGGATGCGGTTGCGCAGGCCGAGCTTGTCCATGGCGGCGGCGATGTGCGTCTTGACGGTGGTGACGCCGACGTGCAGCTCCTCGGCGATCTCGGCGTTGGACAGGCCGGTGCCGACCAGGGCGAGCACCTCCAGCTCCCGCTCGGTCAGCCCGGACGGCGGCGGCGCGGCGGCCTGCTCCTCGGCGGCCAGGAACCGTTCCACGACCCGGCGCAGCACCGAGGGGGCCAGCAGCTGCTCCCCCGCGGCGGCCCTGCGCACGGCGTCGACCATGCGTTCCGGCTCGTCGTCCTTGACCA
Source organism: Nonomuraea sp. NPDC001831 (assembly GCF_042892035.1). Classification (NCBI taxonomy): domain Bacteria; kingdom Bacillati; phylum Actinomycetota; class Actinomycetes; order Streptosporangiales; family Streptosporangiaceae; genus Nonomuraea; species Nonomuraea sp. NPDC001831. Next base: position 195,956 of record NZ_JBIATU010000006.1, read on the forward strand.
GGAAGCCGACGGCGCCGGCGCGCAGGGCGGCGTGCACGTCGGCGTCCTCGGCGAAGGTGGTGAGCACGACCACGCGGGCCGCCGGGCGGGCCGCCAGCACCCGCCTGGTCGCCTCCAGGCCGTCGACGCGGGGCATGCGCAGGTCCATGAGGATGACGTCGGGCACGTGGCGTTCGGCCAGGCGGACGGCCTCGGCGCCGTCCTCGGCCTCGCCCACGACCTCCATGTCCCCCGCGGCCTGCAGCAGCATGCGCACGCCCGCGCGGACCAGCGCCTGGTCGTCGGCGACCAGCACGCGGATCACGCGGCGTTCCTGGCGGGCAGGCTGGCCAGCAGCAGCCAGCCGCCGTCGCCGTCGGGGCCGGCGCTGAGGGTGCCGCCGAGGGCGCGCACCCGCTCGCGCATGCCGGCCAGGCCGCGGCCGGAGGAGGGCAGCCGCTCGATGGCGGTGGGCGGGCGGCCGTTGCGGATCTCGATGGACAACCCTTCCTGCGCGGGGGCGACGGTGACGCGGACCCGGGTGCCGGGCCCGGCGTGTTTCAGCACGTTGGTGAGACCTTCCTGGACGATGCGCGCGGCGGAGGCGCGGGCGATGAGCGGGGCGCGGTCGCTGGCCGGGTCGAGGTCGAGATCGACGACGAGGCCGGCGGCGGCCATGCGTTCGGCGGACTCGCGGACCACGTCGGCGGGGTTGGCCAGCAGGTCGGGGCCGCGGTCGGGGTCGCGCAGCAGGTCGAGCAGGTCACGCAGGTCCTGCAGCACCTGGTGGCCGGTCTCGCGGATGTCGGACAGCGCGTCGGCGACCGGCCCGTCGGGCGCGGTGTAGCGGGCGGCGCTGGCGCGCAGCACCATGGCGCCGACGTGGTGGGCCACGATGTCGTGCACGTCGCGGGCGATGCGTTCGCGTTCGGCGAGCTGGTCGGCGCGCACCTGGGCGACCGCCAGCCGGGCCGACTCCTCGGCGCGCAGGCGTTCGGCGGCGGCCGCGGCCTGCCGCATGCCGAGGTAGCGGCCGATCGCGATGGGCGTGGCGACCAGCGTCATCAGCACGCCGACGCGGAGCGGGGTGACCTCGGTGCCCTCGCCGACGACGGCGATGGCGGCCAGCAGGCAGCCGGTGAGGTACGCGGCCCCCGTCCAGCCCCAGGAGGCCACGCGCATGGAGAACACGCCGATCGCGATGAGCGTGAGGATCAGGCAGGTGTTGACGGCGTCGTTGAGGTAGGTGTCGGCGGCGATCAGCAGCACGGCCTGCAGCAGCAGGACCAGGCCGGGCAGGCGCCGGGCGACGCCGAGCGACAGCCCGCCGACCACGGCCAGCAGGCCGATCACCCACACGGGCAGGGCGCCGCTGTGCCAGGAGGTCCAGGTGCTGAGCACGGTGATGGCCACGCCGCCGGCGGCCAGCAGCGCGTCGGGCGTGACGTCGCGTTCCTCCAGCCGCTCGGCCGAGCCGCGCAGGTAGGCGCCGAGCACGGTGGGGAAGACGGGCAGCAGCACCGAGTACATCCAGGTGTTGCCGGTCATCGCGATGCCGGGGTCGGCGATGTTGACCGCCGTGGCCAGGACGGTGGCGCCCACGCCGGCCAGGGCGGGCCGCCACGGGACGCGGAAGCCGACCACGCCGAGCGCGACGCAGATGAGGATCTGCGCGGTGTTGGAGGTGTAGGAGCCGAGCTGGTCGCTGAGCACGAGGAAGGCGGCCAGGTAGAGGGTGACGGCCAGCGGCCGCCGCCGTACGAACCCCATGGGCAGGCCCACCAGGAAAGCCATGGGGATGTTCATCGCCGCCGGCAGGTACGCGGTGTCGCCCGCGTGGGCCGTCGTCAACAGGTCCAGCCCCACGCCAGATGCCGCGAGCAGGACATCGAGCGGCACACCACGCCAACGCATGGCCTCACGCTATCCACCCTCGCCCGATAGCTGATCCTCCGTGCGGAGGACCCCGTCTCCTCCTAGTGGCCGCAGGTTCGTCCAGAGGAGGGAGCGCAGAGGGTGATCTTCCCGATACGTTCGGGGCCATGTCCAACGACACCGCAATGTTCCTCGGCCAGTTCCTGCGCGCCCCCGCCGTGATCGGCGCCGTCGCCCCGAGTTCGCGCCGGCTGGCCGCGGCCGTCTGCGCGCCGGTGCCGGAGCGTGGCGAGCCGACCGTGGTGGAGCTCGGTCCTGGCACGGGCCCGTTCACGGCGGAGATCCAGCAGCGGCTGGCCGGGCGCGGCCACCACCTGGCCGTCGAGGTGAACGAGCGGCTCGCGGGGCTGCTCGCGGCGCGTTTCCCCGCCGTGGACGTGGCCCACGCGGACGCCGCGCGCCTGGGCGAGCTGCTGGCCGGGCGCGGGCTGAGCCACGCCGACGTCGTGGTGAGCGGCCTGCCGTGGGCGGCCTTCCCCACGGGGCTGCAGCACGAGCTGCTGGACGCGGTGACGTCGGTGATGAGCCCCGGCGCCGCCTTCACCACCTTCTCCTACATCCACGCCATCCCGCTGAGCTCGGCCCGGCGGTTCCGGGCGCTGCTGGCCGAGCGGTTCGAGGAGGTCGTGCCCGGACGTACGGTGTGGCGCAACACGCCCCCGGCCTTCGTCTTCCACGCCCGCAGACCTCGACCCTGAACAGAACGAGATTCTACGATGGCGTGATGGATTTCACCCTTCCCGAGAGCGCCCAGGCCGTCCAGCGCGGCGTCGCCGAGATCTGCGCCCGCTACGACCTCGACTACTGGCAGCGGTGCGAGAGCGACAAGCGCTGGCCGGAGGAGGTCTGGGCCGACCTGGCCAAGGGCGGCTGGCTGGGCCTGGCCGTGCCGGAGGAATACGGCGGGGGCGGGCAGGGGCTGCTGGAGCTGGCGGTGGCCACCGAGACGCTGGCGAGCTCGGGCGCGGCGGGCGGCTCGGCCTTCACCTACGTGCTCACCCCCGGCTTCGGCGCGCTCACCCTGGCCCGGCACGGCACCGCCGAGCAGCGGGCCGAGCTGCTGCCCCGGCTGGCCACGGGCGAGGTCGAGACGTGCTTCGCCCTGACCGAGCCGGACGCCGGCTCCAACTCGCTGGCGATCACCACCTCGGCCCGCCGGGACGGCGGCGACTACGTGCTCAACGGCCAGAAGATCTGGATCACCGGCGTGCAGCGCGCCACCTGGATGTTGCTGGTGACCAGGACGGTCCCGGCGGCCGAGGCCAGGCCGCGCACCCACGGGCTGACCGTGTTCCTGGTGAACGTGCCCGAGGCGGTCGCCGCCGGGCAGCTGTCCTTCCGGCCGATCCCCAAGATGGGCGCGAACACCACGCCGTCCAACATGGTGTTCGTCGACGACCTGCGGGTGCCCGCCACCAGCGTGGTCGGCGAGGTGGACGGCGGCGCGGCCGTGTTGTGGGACATCCTCAACCCCGAGCGGGTGCTGCTGGCCGCCTCCGCGCTGGGCGGCGCCGAGGTAGCGCTGCGGGTGGCGGTCGGCTACGCCAAGGAGCGCGAGGTGTTCGGCCGCCCGATCGGCGCCAACCAGGCCATCGCGTTCCCGCTGGCGCAGGTCAAGGCCAAGATCGAGCTGGCCCGGCTGATGCTGTACAAGGCGGCCTGGTCCTTCGACCGGCGGCTGCCGTGCGGCACCGAGGCCAACATCGCCAAGCTGACCGCCTCCCAGGCCGCGTGGGAGGCGGCCGACGCCGCGTTCCAGACGCACGGCGGCATGGCGTACTCGCTGGAGTACCCGGTGGCCAGGTTGCTGGCCGACGCCCGTATCGGAAGGGTGGCACCCGTGACGGAGGAGCTTCTGCTCAACTACCTCGCGACACAGGTGCTCGGGTTGCCCCGGAGTTTCTGACGGCCCTCAGGCCCTGCCCGTCGCCTTGCGGATCACGTCGCGGGCCCTGTCCATGATCGCGGCGGGCGGGCCCGCCAGCAGGTTCTTCGGCGCGGTCTCGACGCCGGCGTGCGGATGCGTGGGCGCGATCGCCTCGGCGGCCTTGACCCCGATCGCCATCGCGTGCAGCTCCTTCTCGCCGGCGGCCTGCCTCAGCCTGGGGAACTCCTCGCGTTCCTCGGCCTCGGCGTGCTCGACGACGGCCTTGCGCAGCGTGGCCAGGTTGGCCGCGAACTGCGGGTCGTCGACGCCCGCCCGCTCCATCTGGGTGAGCATGTCCTTGGCCGCGTTCTCCTCGGCCAGGCGCTCGTCCACCAGGTCGTCACCGTCGTCGACGTGGCGGCGCGCGTAGGGGTGGACGATCTCCTCCTCTGCTGTCTCGTGGACGGCCAGCAGGCGCACCAGCTTCTGGAAAGCCGCTGCTTTGTCCTCGGGGGCAGCGTTCTCGACCTCCGTGAACTGGCTCTTGATCTGCTCGTGCTGGCGCACCAGCAGGTCGACCACATCGTTGTCCGTCATGAAGGTGCGCCTACCCCGGGCCCGGACAAGCACACGCGCCGGGCTCAGCCGAAGGCGGGCGGCCGCTTCTCGCGCACCGCGCGCACGCCCTCGACCACGTCGGGGCCGGTGAAGCCGAGGAACTCCATCGCCAGCGAGGCGTCGAAGGACGGGCCGGCCAGGCGCAGCCAGTTGTTGAGCGAGTACTTGGTCAGCCGGATCGCCTCCTGGGAGCCCTGGGCGAGCCGGACCGCGATCTCCATGGCCTTGTCGTGCACCTGGTCGTCGTCGACGCACAGGCTGACCAGGCCCATGCGCTCGGCCTGCTCGCCGGTGACGGGCTCGCACAGCAGCAGGTGGTACTTGGCCTTGGCCATGCCGCACAGCAGCGGCCAGATGATCGCGGCGTGGTCGCCGGCGGCGACGCCGAGCCGGGTGTGGCCGTCGATGATGCGCGCGGTGCGGCCGGCGACCGAGACGTCGGCCAGCAGCGCCACGGCGAGCCCGGCGCCCACGGCCGGGCCCTGGACGGCCGAGACGATCGGCTTGGAGCAGTTGAGCACGTTGTAGACGATGTCGCGGGCCTCGGCGAACACGCGCATCCGGGTGGCGTGGTCGCGGGTCATCTCCTCGATCATCGACAGGTCGCCGCCGGCCGAGAACGCCGTGCCCTCGCCCCTGACCACGATCGACCGGACGGTGTCGTCGCGGTCGGCCTCGCGCCAGATCTCGCTCAGCTCGCGGTGGCCGGTCATGTCGACGGCGTTGAGCCTGCCGGGCTCGCTGATCGTGACGCGCAGCACGCCCTCGGCCGGGGTGTCGAGCTTGAGCTTGGTGTAGGTCACAGGTGCTCCCGCAGGCGGTCGGCGATGTACTGCCTGGCCTCGGCCGCCTGGTCGAACAGGCCGGGCAGGCCGAAGAAGCCGTGGACGGCGCCGTCGAACCTGCGCGCCTCCACCGGCACGCCGGCGTCGGCCAGGCGGCGGGCGTAGTGTTCGCCCTCGTCCCGGAGCACGTCGTACTCGGCGGTGAGGACGGTGGCCGGCGGCAGGCCGGTCAGGTCGGCGATGCGCAGCGGGCTCAGCAGCGGGTCGGCGGGGTCGGCGCCGGCCGCGTAGCGCTCGGCGAACCAGGCCATCTCGGCGGCGTCGAGGCCGAAGCCCTTGGCGTAGGCGCGGTAGCTGGGGGTGTCCATGGCCGTGTCGAGCACCGGGCAGACCAGCGCCTGGTGGGCCAGCCGGATGCCGGACCCGGCGGCCCGCCAGGCGGCGACGGCGGCCAGGTTGCCGCCCGCGCTGTCGCCGACGACGGCCACGCTGCCGTTGCTCTGGTAGAAGGCGGGCCTGGCGAAGACGTCGCGCACGACGGTCCAGGCGTCGTCGGCGGCGGCCGGGAAGGGGTGTTCCGGGGCCAGCCGGTAGTCGGCCGAGACGACCACGGCGCCGGTGCGCAGGGCCAGGTCGCGGCCGAGCGCGTCGTTGCGCCTGACGCTGCCGAAGACCCAGCCGCCGCCGTGGAAGTAGACCACGACGGGCAGCAGGCCGTCGCCGGGGTCGGCGCGGTAGATGCGGATCGGCACGTCGCCGGCCAGCTCGTCGCGGACGAACGGGAGTTTGGTCAGCGGCCCCCGCTGGGCCGCGAAGCCGTCGTGCGCGCGCATCTCCTGGATCGTGGCCAGGTCGAGCGTGGCCAGGTCGGTGTTGAGGTCCGACGGGTAGAGGGCGACGTAGTCCCGCGCCTGGGGGTGCAGCGGCATGAGCGCAGCCTAGCGGGCCGCCTCGACGAACGCATCGAAGAGCCGATTGTCCCCGCCGCGTTCGGGATGCCACTGGACGCCGACGCAGAACCGGTGGCCCTGGAGCTCGACGCCCTCGACGATCTGGTCGTCGGCCCAGGCCACCGCGAGCAGGCCGCTGCCCAGGCGGCGCACGGACTGGTGGTGCGGCGCGACCGCCTCGACGTGGTCGCCGACGGCCTTGCCGAGCCTGCTCGACACGCTCACCTGGATGTCGTGGACCGCGCCCGGCGCGCCGTGCCGCTCGTGGCCGAGCACCTCGGGCAGCCACGGGATCAGCGTGCCGCCCCGGGCGACGTTGAGGACGTGCAGGCCGCGGGCGATCGCCAGGATCGGCAGGCCGGCCCGGACGGCGGCCCCGGCCAGGGCCAGCTCGTACCGGTCGCGGTGGGGCTGCGGCTCGGGCTCGCGCTCGTCGTGCTCGCCGCCGTAGGCCGCGGCTCCGAGGCCGGCGCCGCCGGCCAGCAGGACGCCGGACAGGCCGCCGACGTGGTCGCCGGCGAGGTGGGGGTCCAGCGGCGGCAGCAGCACCGGCGCGCCGCCGGCCCGCTCGATCGCCTTGGCGTAGGACGGCGGTGACAGCACGGCCTCGCGCACCCAGTCGCCCCAGCGGGCGGCCTCCAGGTAGGCGGTGATGCCGATGAGCGGTCGGGACATGCGGATCTCCAGGGGCGGGTCAGGGCAGGCGGGAGGCCGTCCCGGCGGTCAGCCGGGCCTGCGCCGGGCCGGCACTGGTTCGAGATCCCGAGCCGGCGGCCGGGCGGGTCGCCGTGGTGATGGCCGTGGTGATGGCCGTGCTGGCGGCCGGCACGAAGGTGTGCGCGCCTTTCCGGGCCACCCGTCTGGGGGTGGCGGGCTGTCATGGCGGGATGCTACGCCTCCGCCGGCCGGCGGGAAACACCGGAAACCGAAAGACGAAAATCACTTTTATTCGTTTTCTCCGCCGGAAAAGCCCATATCGCAATTGGGGTGAATCGGTTGTGACGCATCAGAGGTGGTGTAAGACTCATTTCCGAGCGCGCCGGATGTGCCGGGGCACGCAGCGCGTTCACGACCCGGAGCCGTCAGGAGGTGGCCGACGCGGCCGGAATCGAATTTCCGGTCCAATGGGGTGGGGTTGAGTGCATGTCGTTGAATCCGCGACTGGTGAAGGAGAGCTTCTCACTCGTCGAGCCCGTGGCCGACAAGGCGACCGCGTACTTCTACGGGCGGCTGTTCGCCGCGAGCCCGCACCTGCGGGGGATGTTCCCGCCCGCGATGGACGTCCAGCGCGACCGGCTGTTCGGCGCGCTGACCCGGATCGTGTGGAGCCTGGACAGCCCGGACGGCCTGGCCGCCTACCTCGGCCAGCTCGGCAGGGACCATCGCAAGTACGGGGTGCTCGCCGAGCACTACACGGCCGTCGGCACCGCCCTGCTGGCCACGATCCGGCGTTTCGCCGCCGAGGTGTGGAACGACGAGATCGAGGCGGCGTGGGTGTCGGCGTACACGGCGGCGGCGAACCTGATGATCGAGTCGGCCGAGTCGCAGGCGGGCGTCACGCCGGCCTGGTGGCCGGCCGAGGTCGTCGACCACGAGCTGCGCCGTCCCGACATCGCGGTGATCACGCTGCGGCCCGCGCAGCGGCTGCCGTACACGGCGGGCCAGTACGTCACCGTCCAGACCGCGCGCTGGCCGCGGGTGTGGCGCACGTTCTCCATCGCCAACGCGCCGCGCCCGGACGAGACGGTCACGCTGCACGTGCGCTCGGTGCCGGGCGGCTGGGTGTCCACGGCGCTGACCAGGCACACCAGGATCGGCGACACGGTCATGCTCGGGCCGCCGATGGGCACGATGACGCCGCGCGAGCACAGCGCCCGCGACCTGCTGTGCGTGGCCGGCGGCACCGGGCTGGCCCCGCTGAAGGCGATCGTCGAGCACGTCATCGCCTCGGGCCGCCGGCCGCGGATCCACCTGCTGCACGGCGCGCGCACCGCCGACGAGCTGTACGACCTGCCCGACCTGCTGGCGATGCAGGCGTCCTTCCCGTGGCTGCAGGTGCTGCCGGTGGTCTCGGGCGACCCGTCCTACGCCGGGATGCGCGGCCACCTGCCCGAGGTGACCGGGCGTTTCCACTCCTGGTGCGAGCACGACGTCTACGTCTGCGGCCCGGGCGGCATGGTGGACGGCACCGTGCGCCGGCTGCGGGCCGACGGCGTGCCGCTGTCGCGCATCCACCGCGACGTCGTCCCGGGGGAACGCTAGAACGCCCTCCCGGGGGGCGTCAGGAGGCCGCCGGGTCGCGGCGGAAGGCGGCGGCGGTCTCCTCGTCGGCCGGCCAGAACGTCTCGATGGCCAGCTCCGAGACGGTCACGTCCATCGGCGTGCCGAAGGTGGCGATGGTGGTGAACATCGACAAGACGCGGTCGCCGTCGGCGATGCGCAGCGGCAGCAGGATGTCGCCCGGTCCCGGCACGTGGGCCACGTTGAGGTTGACGCCGGGGTAGGTGTAGGCGGCCAGCTCGTCGTGCAGCTCGGCCAGGCGGCCGTCCGCCGACGCCTCGGCCTGCCTGCGGAGCTGGTGCAGCAGGTAGGCGCGGACCTCGGCCAGGTTCAGCAGCCTGCCGCCCATCGCGTCGGGGTGCAGCGACAGCCGCATCACGTTGACCGGCTCGGCCAGCAGCTCGGCGGGCACGCCGGCCATGAACATGGCGGCCGCCGAGTTGGCCGCCACGAGGTTCCACGCCGCGTCCACGACCAGCGCCGGGTACGGCTCGTGCCCGGCCAGGATCTTGTCCAGCGCCTGGCGGACGACGGCCATCTCCGGGGCGCGCACCTCACGCTCGGGGAAGACCGGCGCGAACCCGGCGGCGACCAGCAGCCGGTTGCGGTGGCGCAGCGGCACGTCCAGCTCCTCGGCCAGCCGCATCACCATCTCGCGGCTGGGCCGGGCGCGGCCGGTCTCCAGGAAGCTGACGTGCCGGGAGGAGACGTCGGCCTCGATGGCCAGGTCGAGCTGGCTCACCCGGCGCCGCTGCCGCCACGAACGCAACAAATCACCAAAAGTCTCTTCTTGTATCGCTACTGCTCCCATGTCAGGAAATTTAGCGGTTAGAGGGAAGTATCACGATTACCTGTCGGGTAATGCCCGTGCCGCTCCGGCCGTCCGGGGGCGGCCGGGGGGCAGGCGTGCGGCAAATCTCCCAGTCCTCGGCACCGCCGCCGCGCGCGTGGCACGATGGCGGCAAGCGAACATGGGAGCGATGCTATGAGTGACGCAGTCCTCGCGATCGGCACCCGCAAGGGCCTGTTCCTCGCCCGTTCGGCGGGCGGCGGCCCGTTCGAGATCGAGCCGATCCGGTTCTCCACGGTCGCGGTGCCCTCGGTGGCCATCGACACCCGGGGAGGCACACCCCGGTTGCTGGCCGGTATCGAGTACGGCCATTTCGGTCCGTCCGTGATGTACTCCGATGATCTCGGCGAGACCTGGGACGAGGCCCCCCAGCCGCCCATCGCCTTCCCCGACAAGACCGACGCGACGCTGACCCGGGTGTGGCAGCTCACGCCCTCGCCGTCGGAGCCGGGCGTGGTGTGGGCCGGCGTGGAGCCGGCCGCGCTGTTCCGCTCGGAGGACAACGGCGTCAGCTACCGGCTGGTCGAGGGCCTGTGGGACCATCCCCACCGGCCGCGATGGCAGCCGGGCGGCGGCGGGCTGTGCCTGCACACGATCGTCCCCCATCCCACCGACCCCGAGGTCATGGGCATCGCGATCTCGGCGGCCGGCTTCTACCGCACCCGCGACGGCGGCATGTCGTGGGAGGCCGCCAACCAGGGCATCCGGGCGCCCTTCCTGCCGGAAGGACAGCAGTACCCCGAGTTCGGGCAGTGCGTGCACAAGGTCTGCCTCGACCCCGCCCGGCCCGACCGGCTCTACCTGCAGCACCACTTCGGCGTCTACCGCAGCGACGACTTCGGCGGCAGCTGGCACGACATCGGCTCCGCGCTGCCCTCCGACTTCGGCTTCCCCATCGTGGTCCACCCCACCCGCCCCGACACGATCTTCGTGCTGCCGCTGACGGCCGACGTCGACCGCACCCCGGTCGGCCACCGCTACCGGGTCTGCCGCAGCCAGGACGCCGGCGCCACCTGGCAGGAGCTGGGCGAGGGCCTGCCCGAGGGGCCGGTGCACGCCACCGTGCTGCGCGACGCGATGACCGCCTCCCCCGCCGGGCTGTTCTTCGGCACCCGCGACGGCGAGGTCCACTGCTCGCGCGACGACGGCGAGAGCTGGTCGCAGGTCGCCCGCCACCTGCCCGACGTGCTGAGCGTGCGCGCGGCGGTGCTCTGACCGATGGCCAGGTCATTCACCAAGCCCGTGACGATGGTCGTGTTCGTGCTGCCCAGCTCGCTGCGGCGGTGGGTGAGCGGGCGCACCGAGGTGAAGGTGTTCGCGGTCGGCGCCGACCGCGACTCCCCGCCCACGCTCGGCTCGGCGCTCGACATGCTGCGGCGCACCCATCCGCTGCTGGAGGAGCGGCTGCGCGACGACTACGGCCGCATCCGCCGGCACATCAGCATGATCGTGTGCGGGGAGAACGCCCGCGGGCTCGGCGGCCTGGACTGCGCCCTGCCGCCGGGCGCCGAGGTCTACGTGCTGCCCGCGCTCGCCTGACGCCTCAGACCTTGCGCCAGCCCGGCACCCAGGCCCCGTCCTCGACGACGTAGTCGCCGAACAGGGCGGGCGCCTCCTTGCGCATGAGCTCGCCGATGCGCTGGAACAGCAGGCGGATCTCCTCCTCCGCGCCGACGGCGGTGCGGGCCTCGATCGTGTGCCGCAGCGTGCGCACGTTGGCCGTCCAGACGAGGCCGGTGGCCAGGCCCTCGGGGGCGAAGCGGCGCATGAACGACGTGCGGTGCTTCTTCTCCGAGAACGGCACGCCCTCCTCGTCGAGCCCGAAGTGCCCGGCCATCCAGAGCTGGAACTGCTCCAGCTGCTCCAGCACGGCCGTGGCCCGCTTCATCAGCTCAGGGTCCTGCTGGGCCCACTCGGGGAACCAGAACGGCAGCTCGTCGAGCCGGACGAAGCGCAGCGACTCCTGGGAGATGGCCACGCCGGGCCGGTGGCGCACCAGCTCGTGCGTCAGGACGCGGCTGACGTTGTGCAGCACGAAGCTGAAGCTGACGTGTTCGAGGACCGAGCCGTGCGCGCTGGCCAGGATGTTGCGCAGGTAGTCGTCCTGGTTCTCCCTGATGCGCACCACGTTGGGGTTGAGGCCCGGCTCGAAGGAGCGGTAGCAGAGGCGGCCGGCGAACTCGGCGAGGTTCTGGGCGTCGAGGTCGCCGCGGTCGAGCCGCTCCAGCCAGCTCTCGCCGCCGACCTCGGCGAGGTAACGGCCGAGCTCGTCGTAGTCAAGCTCAGGACGGGCGACGATGAAGACCTCGGGTTCGACACTGCGCATAAGGGAGCCCCCCGCTCGGGTTCTGTGGTTTGTGACGGGCTCAAGCAAACCAGCTCCCGGGGCTGCGCGCGACTCGGCGCCCGCCGTCCCCCTCCGGAGGAACGGCGGGCGCCGGGCCGGGGCCCTTGCCAGGTCAGCAGCGGTGCGCGGGCCGGTCGCGGGTCACCAGGTCGGTGTCGCCGGCGGTCCCGTCCAGCCACAGGACGCGGCCCGCCGCGCCGGCGGCGAACAGCGCCTGCTCCCCGCGGTTGCAGGAGTAGCGCTCAAGGGCGCCGCCGGTGACCGGAACCTGGTAGATCTTCGTCAGGTTCGCGTTCTCCAGCGTGGTCCCGTCCGGCTGCACGCCGACGGTCACCCGCGACTCGCTCGCGTCGAGCCACGTGGCGTACGGCGCCTGCGGCCCGTCCGGCACGACGGGGGTCTGGCCGGTGCCGTCCAGGGCGGCCCGCATGACGCCCATCCGGCCGTCGCGGTCGGCGTCGTAGAGCCAGACGACGTGCCCGGCGGTCAGCGCCGGGCGGATCGACAGCGACGGGATCGCGCCGGCCGGCGGCACCTCGGGCACCACGACCTCCTTGCCGGTCGCCAGGTCGTGCACGACGGGCGTGCTGTGACCGCCGCCGGAGCCGAAGCTCACCCGCACGTAGACGAGCCGGCCGCCGGTGACCGACGGCATGTACCCGGCCACGCCCTTGTCGGCGGTGAGGTTGACCGGGGCGGCGTTCCCGCGCTTGAGCCACAGCTCGACCTCGCCGGTCGCGGGGTCCTCGCCGGACCAGGCCACGGCGTCGCCCGAGACCGCGACGGCGTAGACGTAGCCCGTGGTCTCGTGCAGGACGGTGGAGGGCGCCGAGGCGTCGAGCGGCCGGGAGCGGACCTGGAAGCGGCCCGACGCGGCGTCGAGGGCGACCCACGCCGCACGCCTGCCGTCGGTGGCGGGCGTCCAGTCCCAGCGGCCGTCGTCGGACACGGTGGTCGCGGGGCCGCCGCTCACGCGTCCGGTTTTGATGACGGTGGGGCCGTTCGCGTCGGGGGTGCTGTCGGTGACGGCGTACCGGTCACCGGCCAGGGCGGGCGGGTCGAGGGAGTCGGTGAGGCCGTCCAGGACGACGCGGCTGTCGGTGCGGATCAGCCGCTCCCAGCCGGGCCTGATGCCGTGCCGCTCGAAGGCCAGCGCGATCGCCAGCCGGTCGCGCGCCGGCAGCCGGGCGGCGCGGGCGGCCGACTCGACGGCGCGGCGGCCGTCGGCGAAGTCGTCGAGCGGGGTCATGTACTCCGTCAGCGCCTTGTAGACGATCTTGTCGAACCCGGCGCCGAGCTTCTCCCTGACGTCCCACAGGGCGCCGGAGAAGATCGTGGAGTTGAGGTGCACGCCGCCCGCGTCGATCGCGGTGGTGACGCCGAGGTAGTCCTCGGCGGCGTCGCGGTCGTCGTCGAGGTCGCGGGTGGCGCATTGGGCGGGCGGCAGGCTCTTGCACAGGTCCTCGCCGAGCAGGCTGGCGTCGGGGTCGCTCATCGGGATGCCGAGCGCGCCGGTCTGGATGGCGTTGCCGAAGTAGTCGGCCAGGCCCTCGTTCATCGCGCCCGACTGGCCCTGGTAGACCAGGTCGGCGCTGTGGGTGATGACGCCGTGGGTCATCTCGTGGCCGACGACGTCGAGGCTGGCGGCGAAGGAGTGCAGGTCGGCGCCGCCGCCGCCGTAGACCATCTTGGTGCCGTCCCAGAAGGCGTTCTCGAACGGGCTGCCGAAGTAGGTGACGTTGACGACCGAGTACATCGTGCCGCCCTTGCCGTCGAGCCCGTCGCGGCCGAGCCCCTTGTAGTACTCGTAGACCTTGCCCGCGCCCCACTGGGCGTCCACGGCTCCGCTCTCGGTGTGCTCGGGGCCGAAGGCGGGCGTGGGCGACTTGGCGAGCTCGGTGCCCGCCGGCACGCCGGGCTCGAGGAACTGCTGCACGTCGGCGCCGGCGGCGTCGTAGGTGAGGATCTCGCCGGTGGTGCCGTTCCACATCGGGCGGGCGCGGTCGCGCAGCTCGTACGCGCCGTCGGCCCGCTGGTAGACGTTGAGCGGGACGGTCCTGCCGTGCGCGGTCTGCCCGCTGCCGGTCGCCGGGCCCTCCATGCGCAGCCGGTCCAGGGCGAACAGCGGGCGGCCGGAGTGGGCGTCCACGTAGGCGTCCAGCAGGACGGGCCGCTTCCTGGCCGCGTCGGCGCCGGTCAGGGTGACGTGCCAGGCCAGCACGCCCTTGCCGCGCGGCAGCACGACGAGCTCGCCGGGCGTGGCCTTGACCCTGGCGCGGACCTGGTCGTCCCGGACGAGCCGGGCGCGGGCCAGCCGGGCCGCCAGGGCGGGGGTGACCGTGGGCGTGGTGTTCACGTCGAGCTCGGTGAGGAAGCGGCCGCCGGCGCCGGTCACCTCGCGGCCGGCGCCGTCCCTGCGGAAGCGCACCAGGTACTGTGCGCCGAAGACGGGCAGGTTCCGGTACCGCTGGGCGAACCTGACGGTCTCGTCCTGGCCGTTCACGACCGTGCGCAGCGGCACCAGGTCGGCGGGGTCGAGGTGGTAGCGCGGGTCGGCCAGGTGCGCCTTGGCAGCGGCGACGGGGTCCGCCGCGGCGGCGGGCTCGGCCAGCCCGCTCACCTCGGCGGGGGCCCGGGTGCCGGCCCGGGACTCCACCTGCGGCTGCGGCGGGTCGTCGGCCGCCGCGACACCGGGAACGGCCAGCGCGAGCGACAGGGCTGCGGCCGTGAGGACGAAGGGACGCCAGGACACGACACCTCCAGGTGTGGCGTAGGGGGGCTGGCGTCCACGATCATCACAGCAATATTGACAAACAGACAAATCACAATTTGATTACCGGAAATGTAAATTTCCGATTAGTGATGGAAATGTCGTGAATTAATGGCATTCCGTTACGGAGACAACGCGCACCGCCGCCACCGGCGACGCGCGGGCGGGCGGGCGCGCGGGCGGGCACCGGCGGGCGCGCGGGCGGGCACCGGCGGGCGCGCGGGCGTCAGAGGCGGTACACCCGGCGGGCGTTGCCCGAGCCGATCATGTGGGCGATCCTGGCCGCGTCGGCCGGGCTCCACTCCCCCGCCTCCAGCCTGGCCAGCAGGGCCGCGCCCAGCGCCTGCCGGTGGTACAGGGCGCCGAGGTAGCCGGTCTCGGCCACGCCGCGGCACCCGGAGCTGAACAGCTGCTTGTGGAACGGCGCCAGCTCCAGCAGCTCGTCCATGACGCGGGCCGAGGCGGCGGCGTGCGGCAGGGCCGGGCCGACGTCGACGTAGACGTGCGGGTAGACGCCCGCCAGGTAGGCGGCGGTGCGGTGGTAGGGGTAGCAGTGGAGCAGGATGACCGGCACGCCGAGGGGCTGCAACGCGTCCATGAGGGCGCTGAGCCTGGCCGGGTCCGTACGGTGCAGGTCGGGGCCGCGCCCGCCGAACCCGGCCTGGAACTGGACCGGCAGCCCCCGCTCGCGGGCCACGTCGATCGCGCTCCACAGCAGGTGGCGCAGCAGCACCGGGTCGGTCAGCGGCCGTTTGGGGTCGGCCAGGCGGCGGTTGGCGCCGGCGATGACCGAGCCGGTGCTCGGCCTGGCCGGGTCGAAGTCGAGCCCGCAGCGGCTCGCGATGACCGTCTTGAGCCCGACCGCCCTGGCGGCCCTGGCCGACAGCTCGTCGGCCAGGCCGTCGAGGTAGTCGACGGCGAGCTGCGCCGACTCGGCGACGTCCTGCTCGATCTGCTCGATCCGGACGATCTCGTCGGCGGCGGCTCCGCCGTGGCGGCCCATCTCGGCCGCCGACAGCAGGTCGATGTCCTCGTCGCCGGTGTCGACCAGGAACGCCACCACCCCGGCCCCGGCCAGCAGGCGCCGGTTGACCTCGCCGGCGCCCAGCTCGGCCCGCCGGGCGAGGTAGACGGCCGGGGGCGCGTGCGGCTCCAGGCCGAGCAGCGGGGCGCACCAGCGGCGCAGGCTCATGCCGAACGGCGAGTCGAAATGCGTGGTGCCGGGCGGGGCCGGGGCGCCGCCGGCGTTGATCAGCGGCTCGAACTGGGCCCGGGTCAGGTCGTCCCGGCGAACCCCGTGACAGTGGTGGTCGACGAGCGGGGCGAGCAGCGCGTCACGCACCGTGTCGGGCAGGGCTACGGGGAGCATGCGGAGACTCTAGGGGAGCCCCGCACGCCCCCGCGGACGTTTTGCCCTACGACAGGAACACCCTGCCCCTTCCCAGACGAACCGGCCCGGGTCAGCGCCGGGTGAGGCGCAGCACGTTCGCGATGATCTTCGCGCCCGCGCCGCCCTCCTGGGTGAGGATCGACTCGGGGTGGAACTGCACGGCGAAGCGCCGCCGCTCGACGTCCTCGATGGCCATGACGTTGCCGTCGGGCGTGAGCGCGGTCGGGGTGAAGCCGACCACGCCGGGCCGCTTGGCGTGCAGCGAGTGGTAGCGGGCCGCGGTGAACTCCTCGGGCAGCCCCGCCAGCAGCGCGCTGTCGCCGAGGCGGCTGACCTGGCCGCGCTTGCCGTGCTCGGGGTAGTCGAGCAGCTCCAGCGAGCCGCCGGCGTGCTCGACCATGGCCTGCAGGCCCAGGCACACGCCGAAGACGGGCAGGTCGCGGGCGTAGATCTCGTCGATGAGCGCGGCCATGCCGAAGTCGGACGGCCAGCCGGGGCCGGGCGAGAGCACGACCAGGTCGGGCGCGACGTCGTCGATGGTGTGGGCCGGGAAGCCGTGGCGCAGCGTCACCACGTCGGCCCCCTCCTGGCGGAAGTAGTCGGCCAGCGTGTTGACGAAGGAGTCCTCGTGGTCGACGAGCAGCACCTTCATGCCGGCCCCCGGCTGCTCCCTGACCACGGCGGGCGGGACGGCGCCGGGCTGGTTGACCGCGGCCAGGGCGCCGAGCAGGGCGCTGGCCTTGAGCTCGGTCTCGCGCTCCTCGGCCTCGGGGTCGGAGTCGAACAGCAGGGTCGCCCCGGCCCGGACGGTGGCCACGCCGTTCTTGATCTGGGCGGTGCGCAGGGTCAGGCCGGTGTTCATGGAGCCGTCGAAGCCGATGAAGCCGATGGCGCCGCCGTACCAGCGGCGGGTGGTGGCCTCGTGGTCCTCGATGAACTGCATGGCCCACGTCTTGGGGGCGCCGGTGACGGTGACGGCCCACATGTGGGTGAGGAAGGCGTCGAGGGCGTCGAACTCGGGACGCAGCCGGCCCTCGATGTGGTCGACGGTGTGGATCAGGCGCGAGTAGAGCTCGATCTGGCGGCGGCCGATGACCTTGACCGTGCCGGGGACGCAGATGCGCGACTTGTCGTTGCGGTCGACGTCGGTGCACATGGTCAGCTCCGACTCCTCCTTGACGCTGCTCAGGAGGGTGCGGATGGCCTCGGCGTCCTCGACCGGGTTGCTGCCGCGGGCGATGGTGCCGGAGATGGGGCAGGTCTCGACGCGGTCGCCGTTGACCCGGACGTACATCTCGGGCGAGGCGCCCACGAGGTGCTCGCCGTCGCCGAGGCTGATGATGAACTCGTACGGCGCCGGGTTGCTGTGGCGCAGGCTGCGGTAGAAGGCCGACGGGTCGGTGCAGACGGCGTGGAAGATCTGGCCGGGCACGACCTCGAACAGGTCGCCGCGCTTGAACCGCTCCTTGGCGGCGGCCACGACCTTGGCGTACTCGCCGCGCACGGGGTCCTTCGGCAGCTCGCCGGGGACGACCTGCGGGACGGAGGTGCCGGTGCGCTCCAGGCCGCGGGTGGTGGCGCCGTCGACGGTGAACTCGTAGCGGTACTCGACGCTGGTCTCGCGCTGGCGGTCGATGACGACGATCCGGTCGGGCAGGTGGAGCACCAGGTCGCGCTGGTCGTCGGGACGGGCCAGCTCCTGCCGGATGGGCTCGAACTGGAAGGCCAGGTCGTAGCCGAAGGAGCCGTAGAGGCCGAGGTGGGGGTCGTCGCCCGCGAAGGCGGCGATGACCTCGCGGATCGCGGTGAACACGGTGGGCCGGCGGCTGCGCATCTCCTCCGGCAGCAGGTCCTCGGACTCGGGGACGTGCACCTCGACGCGGTCGGGCGTCGGCTCGCTGACCGGCTTGCCCGCGGCCAGCAGGCAGGAGGCCACGGCGGGCAGCACGACCCTGCCGCGCTCGTTGAGCGCGGTCGCCGAGATGACCCGCCCCTTGGCGACCAGCTCCAGGCAGGGGTCGACGTAGCCGAAGGCCCATCGGCTGTAGCGGCCCGGGTAGTCCATGCCCGACGAGAAGGCGCCGCCGCGCCGCTCGCCGAGCGCGGTGACGATCTCTTCGAGCGCCTCTTCCGACACGTCGCGTGCCTCGCGCTCGACGCCGACGCCCCCGGCGGTGGTATATCCGCTGCTCTCCACTTGCTGCCCCTTACCACGTCACATCATGAGGCCCCGGGGGCGGACACGAGAAAGGCCGCCATCCGGGGCGGCCGTCCTTTGAGAGGAATGCGAAAACGCGCCGCCTAGGAGCGGCGCCACCACTGGATCTGAGGGCGATTTCGCATGCCCCCAGGTTAACCGCCGGACCAAGATCGCGCAACGCGACACCCGCTCCGGCAGTGACAAACGGCGGGTAATGGATCTAGCCTCGACGTCCATGGAACGGCCCTGGGCGTGGCGTCCGGTGACGGTGACCGCGGTCCTGACCGCCGGCGTGGCCCTCGCACTGAGCCCCTGGTACGGCTACCACCGCGACGAGCTGTACTTCCGGGTCCTGGCCGGCCACCCGGCCTGGGGGTACGTCGACCAGCCCCCGCTGACGCCGATGCTGGCCAAGGCGGCGCTCGGGCTGTTCGGCGACACGGTGACGGCGCTGCGGGTGTTCCCCGCGCTGGCCGCGGCGGCCGTGGTCGTGCTGGTGGCGCTGGTGGCCAGGGAGCTGGGCGGCGACCGGCTCGCCCAGACGATGGCCGCCGTGGGCGCGGCGACCGGGGCGTACACGCTGATCGCGGCGCACACGCTGCTGACGGTCAGCTTCGACCTGCCGCTGTGGACGGCGGCGATCCTGTTCGCGCTCCGGGCGCTGCTGCGCGGGCAGCCGCGCTGGTGGCTCGCGGCGGGCGCGGTGATCGGGCTGGCCACCTACAACAAGCACCTCATCGCGCTGCTGGTGCTGGGCCTGGCGGCGGGGCTGCTGATCGCCGGGCCGCGGCGGGCGCTGGCCGGCCCGTGGTTGTGGGGCGGCGCGCTGCTCGCCGCCGTGCTGGCCGCGCCGAACCTGGTCTACCAGGCCACGCACGACTGGCCGCAGTTGTCGATGGCCGCCGCGCTCAGCGCCGACAAGGGCGCCGAGATGCGGATGATGTTCGTGCCGATGCAGCTCACGCTGTTCGGGCCGGTGGTGTCGGTGGTCGCGGCGCTGGGGTTCGTCCGGCTGTGGCGCGACCGGCGGGTGCGGGCGCTGGCCGTGGCCTATCCGGTGACGGCGGTGCTGACGCTGGTCAGCGGCGGGCGCTTCGACTACACCGCGGGGCTGATCGTGGCGCTGTTCGCGGCCGGGTGCGTGAGCGTGTCGCGGGCGCGGGCCGGGCGGGTGCGCGCGGCGTGGGCGTTCCTCGCGGTCAACGCGGCGGCCTGCGCGGTGCTCGCGCTGCCGCTCGTGCCGGTCGGCGCGCTGGCCGGCACGCCGGTGCCGGCGATCAACGAGGTGGCCCGCGAGTCGGTCGGCTGGCCGCGCTTCGCCGCGGCCGTCGGCGGCGTGCTGCGGGCGTTGCCGCCGGACGAGCGGGCCCGCGCGGTGGTCGTGACGGGCAACTACGGCGAGTACGGCGCCCTTGCCCGGGCGGGCCTGACCCGCGTGTACTCCGGCCACAACCAGCTCTGGGCGTACGGCCCGCCGCCGGACGACGCGACCGTGACGATCCTGGTGAACGCGGGCGGCCGGGCCCGTGCGATGTTCGGCTCCTGCGAGCAGAAGGCCCGCGTGGACAACGGCGCGGACGTCGACAACGAGGAGCAGGGCATGCCGGTGTGGCTGTGCCGGGATCCGGTGCGGCCGTGGTCCGCCACCTGGCCGATGTGGCGACATTTCAGCTGACCACATTACATTTCGGGACTTATCCGAGCTTGTTAGGATCAGCGCCCTTGCTTTCCCGACAGGATCTCTTCACCCTTCTCGACAGAGGCGGAAAGATCACCTCTTCCTCACCGTCGTGAACGTCGTGAAGGAGAGCACGTGCGCAACACCCTCACCTGGCGTGCGATCCTGACCGGGATCGTCACCGCCGCCGCCCTGGCCGTCCCCCAGGCCCCGGCGCAGGCGGCGCCCGATCCCGGCAAGATCTCCCAGGCCGTCCAGGCCGACCTGGACGAGGACGGCAAGGCCACCTTCTGGGTCCGGATGAAGGGCACCGCCGACCTCGGCGCCGCCCGCCGGGCCGCCACCAAACGGGCCAGGACGCAGCTGGTCTACCAGGCCAAGACCGAGCGGGCCAAGGCTTCGCAGGCCGGGCTGGTCAAGCTGCTGGAGGCCCAGAAGGCCGACTACACCTCGTACTGGATCGTCGACGCCGTACGGGTGACCGCGGACGCCAAGCTGGCGTCGGCGATCAGCGAGCTGCCCGAGGTGGACCGGATCGACCCGGTCACCGTCGTGGCGCTGCCCGAGCCGGTGACCGGCCGGGCCGAGCCCAGGGCCGGCGCGGTCGAGTGGAACGTCGACCGGATCGGCGCCCCGCGGGTGTGGAGCGAGCTGGGCGACCGGGGCGAGGGCATCGTGGTCGCCTCGATCGACTCCGGCGTCCAGTACGACCACCCCGACCTGGCCGCGAGCTACCGGGGCAGGAACCCCGACGGCTCCTACACCCACGACTACAACTGGTTCGACCCGGCGCGCGTCTGCCCGTCGGCGGCGCCGTGCGACAACAACGGCCACGGCACGCACGTCATGGGCACGATGGCGGGCGCGAACGGCATCGGCGTGGCGCCCGGCGTGCGCTGGATCGCCGCCAAGGGCTGCGAGGTCAACACCTGCACCGACGCCTCGCTGCTGGCCGCCGGCCAGTGGGTGCTGGCCCCGACCGACCTGAACGGCGCCAACCCGCGTCCCGACCTCGCGCCGGACATCGTCAACAACTCCTGGGGCGGCAACGGGTTCGACCCCTGGTACGTCGAGACCGTCCAGGCGTGGGTGGCCGCGGGCATCTTCCCCGCCTTCGCCAACGGCAACGAGGGCCCGGCCTGCCGCACCAGCGGCTCGCCCGGCCAGTACGCCATCAGCTACAGCGCGGGCGGCTTCGACGTCAACAACGTGCTGTACGCCAGGTCGAGCAAGGGCGAGGGCCAGGACGGCGAGATCAAGCCGAACATCGCGGCCCCCGCGGTGAACGTGCGCTCCTCGGTCCCGGACGACGACTACGACTCCTACACCGGCACCTCGATGGCCTCACCGCACGTGGCCGCCACGGTGGCGCTGATCTGGTCGGCCGCGCCCCGGCTGCAGGGCGACGTGGCCGCGACCCGGCCGCTGCTGGACCGCACGGCGATCGACGTGGCCGACACGAGCTGCGGCGGCACCGCGGCCGACAACAACGTCTGGGGCGAGGGCCGCCTGGACGCCTACGCCGCCGTCCAGGCCGCGCCGGACGAGGGGCTGGGCGAGCTGCGCGGCACGGTCACCGCGGCGGGCGAGCCGGTGCCGGGCGTGACGGTCAAGGTGACCGGGCCGCTGGCCCGCTCGGTGGTCACCGGCCAGGACGGCACGTACACGATCCCGCGCCTGCTGCCCGGCGAGTACGCGCTGACGGCGGAGAAGTTCGGCTACGACCGCGGGAGCGCCACGGCCACGGTGACCGCCGATCAGGTCACGACCGGCGACGTGACGCTCGTCCGGCAGCCGTCCGGCACGCTGTCGGGCACGGTCAGCACGGCCGGCGTGCCCGAGCCGGGCGCGACCGTGGCCGCCGGCGGCACGCCGGTGAGCGCGGTCACCGACGCCTCCGGCCGGTACACGATGACGCTGCCGCGCGGGACGTACACGCTGACGGTCACGCCGGTCTCGCGCTGCTCCAGCGGCGCGAGCGCGCAGGTCGCCGTGGACGGCGACACGGTCAGGGACGTGGAGCTGCCGCTGCGCGGCGACGGCTTCGGCTACACCTGCCGGGCGGCGGCGCAGCCGTACGTCGCCGGGACCGAGAAGCTGGCGCTGACCGGCGACGACGAGGCCGTGCAGGTGACGCTGCCGTTCGCGGTCCCATTCTACGGCACCGGGCAGTCCAGGGCGTGGATCAGCACGAACGGGTTCGTCACCTTCGCCGCCGACCGGGTCACCACGGGCAGCAACAGCCGCCTGCCGGGCACGGGCACGCCGAACAACGCGGTCTACCCGTACTGGGACGACCTGAAGGTGGACGCCGAGGCGGGCGTCTACACCGGCGTGGTAGGCACCGCCCCGCACCGCCAGTACGTCGTGGAGTGGCGCAACGTCACCTTCTACAGCGCGACCGGCGAGCGGGTGTCGTTCGCGGCGCTGCTGGGCGAGGACGGCTCGGTCTCCTTCCGGTACAAGGACCTCGAGAGCGAGCGTGACCAGGGCTCCAGCGCCACGGTCGGCATCGAGAACGCGGCCGGCACGGACGCGCTGCTCTACTCCTACGAGGAGGCGGCGCTGGCCACCGGCCGCGGCGTGACGTTCACCGCGAGCCGGCACGGCCTGGTGACCGGCGTGGTCACCGACGCCAACGACGGCCAGCCGCTGGCCGGGGCGTCGGTGAAGCTGGGCGACGCGGCCTCGTTCACGACCGGCGCGGACGGGTCGTTCTTCGGGCAGGTCCCGGCGGGCGACCACGACGTGGTGGTGGCCAAGGAGAACTACGGCACCTTCACCAAGCCGGTCACGGTCGCGCCCGGCACGCTGACCAGGATCGACACCGCTCTGGTCACCGGCCGGGTGAGCGCCTCGGCCGCCGAGCTGACCGCGGTGACGCCCGCCGGGGCGACCAGGACGCGCACGCTGGAGCTGACGAACCTGGGCTCCCCCACCGCCTACACGGTGACCAGCGACGCCGACTGGGCGTCGGTCACGCCGCAGGCGGGCGAGCTGGCCAAGGGTCAGAAGGCGACGCTGCGGGTGACGCTCTCCGCCGCCGGGGTGACGCCCGGCGGGATGCGCACCGGCAAGCTGGTCGTCAAGTCGGCCAGCGGGCGGCAGCCGGCCATCGAGATCAAGGTGACCGTGGTGGTGCCCAAGTTCCAGGTGGCCGTCGACGTCGGCGGGTCGAAGGCGCTGACCGACGCCGACGGCGACGCCTGGTCGCCCGACCGCCGCTGGACCCAGGGCGGGTACGGCTACGTGGCGACCTCGTCCAAGACGGCGAGCACGTCCAGGACCATCGCGGGCACCGGCGACCAGGCGCTGTTCCGGACGGCCAGGGAGGGCATGCTGGAGTACCGGTTCGACGGCGTGCCCGCCGGGACGTACACGGTGGAGCTGGACTTCGCCGAGGTGAAGAGCACGCAGATGGGCAAGCGGGTCTTCGATGTGCTCGTCGAGGGCCAGCTCGCGATCCCGGCGCTGGACCTGGCGCTGGAGGCGGGCACGTACACGGCGGTGGCCAGGCAGTACACGGTGAAGGTGACCGACGGTCAGCTCAATGTGCGCTTCGCCGCCCGGCAGGGGGCCACGCTGGTCAACGGCGTGCGCGTCTCCGAGCGCCCGGACAAGGCGCTGCCCTGACCGTCCGGGGTCCCGCCGTTCCTGGTGCGGCGGGACCCCGGGCCGGCGGCCGGATCGGCGGCCGGGACCGGCGGCGGGCCGGAAGAAGGGGCCGGGAACCGGGCGGGGGTCAGGGGGCGGCGGTCGGCAGCGGGGCGAGGTCGGGGCGCTTGGGCGCGACGCCGTCGCCCGAGGAGCGGCGGTTGATGCGCCTGCCGATCCACGGGCCGAGGTAGGTCCTGGCCCAGCGCAGGTCCTCGCGGCGGGCGGCCGTCCAGACCGGCGGCCGCCTGGCCGGGTACGCCTCACGCCAGTCCTCCGCCACCGGCACGCCGAGCACCTCGGCGGCCCGCAGCGCCACCCGGCGGTGGCCGTCGGGGCTGAGGTGCAGGCGGTCGGCGTTCCAGGCGCGCGGGTCGCGCAGGACCCGCATCGGCCACAGGTCCACCAGCAGCGCGTCGTAGCGGCGGGCGATGTCGTGGATGTGCAGGTTGTAGACCTCGATCTTGGAGTGGGCCAGCCGCATCACCGGCACGTGCCGCAGGTCGAAGCCGGTGAACATGAGCACCCGGCTGCCCGCCTCGGTGAGCGTCCTGACGCCCGCCTCCAGCCGCCTGGCCACGGACGCCGGTCCGCTGCCCGGCCGCAGGATGTCGTTGCCCCCGGCGCACAGCGAGACCAGGTCGGCGCCGAGCTCGACCGCCTTCGGCACCTGCTCCGACACGATCTGCTCGATCAGCCGGCCGCGGACGGCGAGGTTGGCGTACCGCAGTCCGGGCTCCCCGGCCTGGCGGCGGTCGGCCTCGATGTGCTCGGCCAGCCGGTCGGCCCAGCCGCGGAACCCGTGGTCGGCCGGGTCCTCAAGTCCTTCGGTGAAGCTGTCCCCTAGGGCGACATACGAAGTGATTCGTCCCATGACCGGATAGTTTGCCAAGGACCTTTGTCCCTACGCGACCGTAACCCCCGGCTACCACCTGTCCCGTCACATCTGTTACTGGTTAGGACATGAGACGCGTGCGGCTGCGGCGGGACATCCCCGTCCCGATGCCCGACGGTGTGACGCTGCTGGCCGACCACTACGCCCCGGCTCATGGGCGGCCGGCCCCGGCGGTGCTGATCCGCTCGCCGTACGGGCGGCGCGGCCTGTTCGGCTGGATGTACGGCCGCGGCTTCGCCAGGAACGGCTTCCACGTGCTCATCCAGAGCTGCCGCGGCGGCTTCGGCTCCGGCGGCAGCCTCGACCCGCTCGGCGACGAGCACGACGACGGCCTGGCCACCATCGCCTGGCTGCGCCGGCAGCCCTGGTACGGCGGCTCGTTCGCCATGTTCGGCCCCTCCTACCTGGGTTACGCCCAGTGGGCCGTCGCCGCCGAGGCCGGGCCCGAGCTCAAGGCCATGGCCACGCAGATCACCGCCTCCCAGTTCAGGGACGCCGCCTACGTGGGCGGCGCGTTCGCACTGGAGTCGACGCTGAGCTGGACCACGCTCACCGACACCATGAGGCGCCGCTTCGTCGGCGGGGCCGCGATGCTGACCGCCCCCAGGCTGACCCGCCGGGCCGTGTTGTCGGGGCGGCCGGTGGCCGAGCTGGACGTGGCCTCGGCGGGCCGGCCGCTGCGCTTCTTCCGCGACCTGCTGGCCCACCACGCCGACCCGGCGGTGCCGTACTGGCACAAGCGCGACTTCTCCCTCAAGGTCGGCGAGGTGGAGGCGGCGGTCACCATGCTCGGCGGCTGGTACGACGTCTTCCTGCCCTGGCAGCTCAAGGACTACGCGGCGATGCGGGCGGCCGGGCGGCGGCCGTACCTGACGATCGGGCCCTGGTACCACGTCGACTCCCGGCACGGGCGGCCCTCGATGGCCGAGGCGCTGGCCTGGTTCCGCGCCCACCTCATGGACGACCCGTCCGGCCTGCGGGCCGACCCGGTGCGGCTGTACGTCACCGGGGCCGGCGAGTGGCGCGACTACCCCGACTGGCCGGTGCCGGGCGTGCGGGAGCAGCGCTGGCACCTGCGGCCGGGCGGCGGGCTGGACCCGCGGGAGCCCGAGGAGGACGGGTCCGACCGGTTCCGCTACCACCCCGCCCACCCGACGCCGGCGATCGGCGGGCCCGTGCTGCTGGCCGACTCCAGGCCGCGTGACCAGCGGCGTCTGGAGGCCCGGCGCGACGTGCTGGTCTACAGCTCCGCGGCGCTGGAGGCGGACGTGGAGATGATCGGCCCGGTGCACGCCGACGTCTACGTCCGGTCCAGCACGCCGCACGTGGACGTCGTGGTCCGGGTCTGCGACGTGCACCCCGACGGGCGCTCGCTCAACCTGTGCGAGGGCGTGCGCCGGCTGGGCCCGCACACCGCCGACGAAGGGAACGGCGACGGTGTGCGCCGGGTACGGGTGGAGTTGTGGCCGATCGGCCACCGGTTCCGCCGCGACCACCGGATCCGGGTGCACGTGGCGGCCGGCGCGTACCCGACGATCGCCCGCAACCCGGGCACCGGCGAGCCGGTGGGCGCGCCCGGCGGCCCGATGGTGCCGGCCGACGTCGAGGTGTTCCACTCCCCCGCCCGCCCCTCGGCCGTGGTGCTGCCGCTGTGCGCGCCGCGCGGCTGATGTCGCTGGTCCTGCTGTTGCAGGCCAGGGGCGGGATGACGGCGGCCGAGCTGGCCAGGGAGCTGGAGGTCTCCGAGCGCACGGTGCACCGCGACGTGCTGGCGCTGTCGGAGGCGGGCGTGCCGGTCTACGCCGACCGCGGGCGCGGCGGCGGCTACCGGCTGCTGGACGGCTACCGCACCCGGCTGACCGGGCTGGACCGGGCCGAGGCCGAGGCGCTGTTCCTGTCGGGGGTGCCCGCGGCGCTGCGCGAGATGGGGTTGCAGGAGGTGGCCGCGACGGCCCGGCTCAAGGCCGCCGCCGCGCTGTCCCCCTCGCTGCGCGACGCGCCGGCCACGGCCGCGCAGCGTTTCCATCTGGACGCGCCCGGCTGGTACGCCGCCGACACGCCGCCGCCCCCGGCGCTGGCCCCGCTGGCCAGGGCGGTGTGGAACGACCTGCCGGTCACCGTGGTCTACAAGGAGCGCACCCGGGAGCTGGAGCCGTACGGGCTGGTGCTGAAGGCGGGCGCCTGGTACCTGGTGGCCCGCCTGCGCGAACGGTTCCTGATCTTCCGGGTGGACCGCATGGGGGACGTCCGCGCCCGCGAGCCGCGTTTCGAGCGGGACGCGGACTTCGACCTGGCCGCGTTCTGGGCCGGGCAGGCGGCCGAGTTCAGCCGTTCCCTGCTCAGGGACGTGATCACGTTGCGGCTGACCCCGGCCGGCCGGCGCATGCTGCGGTACGTCGCCGACCCGGCCGCCCTGGACGACGCGCTGGCCTCGCTCCTGCCGGACGGGACCGTGCGGCTGGCCGTGGAGTCGGTGCAGGTGGCCTTCACCCAGGTGCTGCGGTTCGGCCCGGAGGCCGAGGTGCTGGCGCCGGAGGAGCTGCGCGCCCAGGTCGCCGACGCCGCCGCCCGCATGGCCGATCTCTACCGGCGCTGAGAACGGCCGCGCGGCCGGGATTCCCCCGGCTTCGAGAACGCCCGCGCGGCCGGGATTCCCCCGGCTGCGAAGGGCTGCCCGGCCGCGCGGCGGGCGTCAGCGGTAGTCCTCCCAGCCGCCTTCGCCGCCCTTCTCCATGACCTCGGCGATGTAGCGCCACACCTGCGGCCGGCTGCCGTCCACGTCGGTGACGCCGTACGCCTCGGCCAGCTCGCCGCTGGTCACCGAGGACCCCGACCACCTGCTCCGGTCGGGGTCCTGGGCGAGGGCGGCCACGCCGCGACCGACGTAGGCGGGGGTCTCGGAGACCATCCACGCGCTGTCCGCCTTCGCCTCGCGCCAGTTCTCCTCGGTGACGCCGAAGCCGTCCAGCATCGCCTCCGAGCGCAGGAACCCGGGCGTGACGGCCACCGCCGTCCCGCCGTACGGGCGCAGCTCGTGGGACCAGGCGAAGGCCAGCCGGTTGACCGACAGCTTGGCCAGGTCGAAGTAGACGTTCTCGCGGTAGCGGGTCCGGTGGAACTCCCAGGTGCCGTCGGTGACCTCCACGACCAGGCCGCCCTCGTGCCGGATCAGCAGCGGCAGCAGATGGCGGGCGCTGATGAGGTGGGTGTCGACGGCCAGCCTGAGCAGGCGCAGCCCGTCGTCCAGGTCCTGCTCCCAGACGGGGGTCTCCCACTTCCACAGGCGGTCGCCGCCCCACACGTCGTTGACCAGCACGTCCAGCCGGCCCTGTTCCCGCTCGACGCGGGCGGCCAGGCCGGCCACCGCCGCCGGGTCCAAAAAGTCGACGGGGACCGCGATGCCCGTCCCGCCCGCCGCGCTCACCAGCTCGGCGGTCTCCTCGATCGTCTCCGGACGGTTCATCTCCGAACGGCGCTCGCGCGTGCTCCGTCCGGCGCAGTAGACCGTCGCTCCGGCCGCCCCGAGGGCGACCGCCATTCCTCGTCCCGTTCCGCGGGTCGCGCCCGCCACCACCACAATCACGGGCACGATCGTGGCCCGAATACCCGCCACCTGCTGTCATGTTTTCCGGCAGAACGCTGTGATAAGTAGTTGATTACCATGAACAGCGAATTCGAGCTCCGCGGGGTCAACCACATCGCCCTGGTCTGCTCGGACATGAAGCAGACCGTCGACTTCTACTCCGGCGTGCTGGGCATGCCGCTGATCAAGACGATCGAGCTGCCCCTGGGCTGGGGCCAGCACTTCTTCTTCGACTGCGGCGGCGGCAACGCGCTGGCCTTCTTCTGGTTCCCCGACGCGCCCGAGGGCGTGCCCGGGGTCTCGGCGCCCAGGAACCTGCCGGACCGGGGCGAGTTGCTCTCGGCGGTCGGCTCGATGAACCACATCGCCTTCGACGTGCCGCCCGAGCGCATCGAGGAGTACCGCGAGCGGCTGGTGGCCAAGGGCATCGACGTGGGCGTGCTGCTCAACCACGACGACAGCGAGTTCGGCGTGGCGCCCGCGATGCACGAGGGCGTCTTCGTCCGGTCCATCTACTTCAAGGATCCCGACGGGATCCTGGTGGAGTTCGCCGCGTGGACGCGGCCGGTCGGGCAGCCGGGCGACGTCCGGCACGAGCCCAGGACCGCCGCCGACCGGACCGTCTGATGCCGCGGCTGCGGCGGGTGCCGCCCGAGGAGGTGACCGACCCCGTCGTCCGGTTCTTTCACGACCGGCTGCTGTCGGCCGACGGCACGGGGACCGCGACCGGCTCGCCGGGCGACTGGTGGACGGTCTTCGCTCTCGCCCCCAAGATCTTCCGCCACTGCGTCAAGGGCTTCCAGATCTACCGGGAGTCGCGGCTGGACCCGGTGCTGCGCGAGCTGGGGCAGACCAGGGCGGGCTGGGCGCGGCAGAGCCAGTTCGTCTACTCCCAGCACTGCAAGCAGCTCAGGGCGCTCGGCGTGCCCGAGGAGAAGGTGCGGGCGGTGGCCTCCTGGCAGGTCAGCGACCGGTTCGGCGAGCTGGAGCGGGCGGTGCTGGCCTACACCGACGGCCTGGTGCTCGACGGCGGCCGGGTGCACGACGACGTGTTCGACGTGCTGCGCGCCCACCTGCCCGACGAGCAGATCCTGGAGCTGACCTACATCGTCTGCCTGTACGAGATGCACGCCACCATGGCGCGGGCGCTGCGGCTGGAGTTCGACGACCGCCCCGATCCGATCACCGAGGTGCCCGCCCCCGAGGGGTACGGCACGCGCGACATCGCCGACGAAGTGACCGTTCGTCGCGAGTAGCCGACCATTCGCCGATCGCCCGGTTCCGCGCGGCCCGGGAGCGACTTAACGTGCCGTTGGCGAGGGGTGGCTTGGTCTCACATATTGAGATTTCATCTCGACATTTAGGCCAAACCGTAATGTTCCGGACATTGGGTTTAATACCACCGGAAAGCTAATCTCCCTCCATTGACGACGTTGTCAGGAGCCGGTCAACACGCCGCTCCTGATCCCCCAATCGGAGGGCCGATGACTACCGGGGAATCCGGGCAGCCGCCGCGTACCGACCGCAGCCCGTGGAACTGGCTGCTGGTCGTGCCGATCGTGCTGCCGCTGCTGACGTTCCTGTTCAACTCCGACGAGCCGCGCCTGCTCGGCTTCCCGCTGTTCTACTGGCTGCAGCTCGCCTTCATCGTGGTCGGCGTCGGCTGCACCACGATCGTCTACAGGATGACCAAATGAGCGGGCACGTGACCGAGCTGGTCGTCTTCGGGCTGCTGTTCATCCTGGTCAGCGGCATGGGCTTCGTGGCGGCCCGCTGGCGGCGGCCCACCGACCTGGCCAGCCTCAACGAGTGGGGCCTCGGCGGCCGCAGCTTCGGCTCGTGGGTCACCTGGTTCCTGGTCGGCGGCGACCTGTACACCGCCTACACGTTCGTGGCCGTGCCCGCGCTGGTGTTCAGCTCCGGCGCGCTCGGCTTCTACGCGCTGCCCTACACCGTGGTGGTCTACCCGCTGGTGTTCCTGGTGCTGGCGCGGATGTGGTCGGTCTCGCACGTGCACGGGTTCGTCACGCCCGCCGACTTCGTCCGGGCCCGGTTCGGGTCGCCGACGCTGGCGCTGCTGATCGCCATCACCGGGCTGGTGGCGACGATGCCGTACATCGCGCTGCAGCTCGTCGGCATCGAGGCCGTGCTGAAGTCGATGGGCATCACCGGGCACCTGCCGATCATCATCGCCTTCGCGATCCTGGCGGCCTACACCTACCAGTCGGGCCTGCGCGCGCCGGCGCTGATCGCCTTCGTCAAGGACGCGCTGATCTACATCGTGATCCTCGCCGCGGTCATCTACATCCCGGCCAAGCTGGGCGGCTGGGGCAACATCTTCGACATGGCGCAGGCCAAGTTCGACAAGACCCCCGCGCCGGGCGACGGCATCCTGCTCAACGGCGCCAACCAGCTCCAGTACGTCACGCTGGCCTTCGGCTCGGCCCTGGCGCTGTTCCTCTACCCGCACAGCCTCACCGGCGTGCTGGCCTCCAAGAACCGCAACGTCATCAAGCGCAACATGTCGGCGCTGCCCGCCTACAGCTTCGTGCTCGGCCTGATCGCGCTGCTGGGCTTCATGGCCATCGCGGCCGGCACCAAGCCGGTCGGCGGCGACCCGAACACGATCGTGCCGAACCTGTTCGACCAGCTCTTCCCCGACTGGTTCGCCGGCGTGGCGTTCGCGGCCATCGGCATCGGCGCGCTGGTGCCGGCGGCGATCATGTCGATCGCGGCGGCGAACCTGTTCACCCGCAACATCTACCGCGAGTACATCAACAAGGAGGCCACCGACGCCCAGGAGGCCAACGTCTCCAAGGTCGTCTCGCTGGTGGTCAAGGTGGGCGCGGTGCTGTGCATCCTGCTGCTCGACCCGCAGTTCTCGATCGACCTGCAGCTCATCGGCGGCGTGATCATCCTGCAGACGCTGCCGTCGGTGGCGCTCGGCCTGTACACCCGCTGGTTCCACAAGGGCGGCCTGATGGCCGGCTGGGCCGCGGGCCTGGCGGCGGGCATGTGGATGCTCTACCTCATCCCCAACCCGGCCAAGGGCAAGGAGCACTTCGGCGGCTCGGCCTTCGGCCTGTCGAACCTGGGCCTGGACACCAAGATGACCATCTACGCGGGCTTCCTCGCGCTGATCGTCAACCTGGTCGTGGCCGCGGTCGCCACGCTGATCTTCCGGGCGGCCAAGGTGGCCGACGGCGCGGACGCCACCCGGCGCGGCGACTACTTCGCCGACGAGGGTGACCCGGGCGTCAAGGACCTGGACCTGGCCGGGTCCCACTGACGCTCACGGCCGCTGGAGGTAGCCGGGATCGGCCACCTCCAGCTTGGCCCGGACGGCCTGGACCAGGGCGGCGGTGAGCGCGTCGTCGCCGTCGAAGCGGCCCGCGCGGACGGCGGCGGCCAGCTCGGCGTCGTCGGCCACGCCCAGCGCCGCCAGCCGCGCGGCGTGCTCGGCGGCCTGGTCCGGGCCCAGCTCGATCTCCCGCTCCACCATGGCGAGCACGTTGATCGCCACCCGCGTGTGGAAGCGCACCCGCCCCTCGACCGCGGGCAGCACGTCGTCCCGCAGGAACCCGCGGACGGCCGCGACGAGCTGCGCGGCGGTGGGCACGTCATGGGGCTGCGCCATCGGCGGCACTCCCGTCAGCTCGGCTGCGCAGCCGTACGCCCGCGCACGGCCAGTCGTCAGCCCCAGGCATAGGGATCACCGCCCTGCCTGTCAAGGCCTCCGGCCCACGGATGACCTTTCTCCACCCCCGGGACGACAGACCTCCGCCCGCGATCGGCGTGTCTCTACCGAGCCGCCCATACCGGCGGTGGCGGGCCCCCGCGCGACGATGGCACGCTTCCCGAGCGGCCCGGCCCTCCGGGGTCACGCGGACGGCCCGGACGGCTGGGAAAGTCGCCCGGCGCAGCTCCCGGCCCCCGGCTCCCCGGGCCGCTCAGCCGCAGTCAACCCGAGGGAGCGCAGCATGAACGACGACGTACGCGTCAAGGCCTGCCGCATCAACGACCACGTGGAGCTCATCCACGACTCCTCCCCGGACGTCGTCCTGGAGATCCCGCGCCGCGACTGGCAGAACTTCCTGGAGGCGGTCAGGTCGGGCGCGTTCGAGCTGGAGGTCCTGCCCCGCAAGGCCGAGGAGAACGCGGCCTGACCCCGTCCCCTCCGAAGGGCCCGGCCGCCGCGGACGTCCCGCGGCCGCCGGGCCCTTTCCCGTGCCGCGGCGCGTCTGCGCGGTCCCGGCGGCCGCGGGCGGCACGATGGGGAGCCGGTTCTGTCGGTGGGCACGCGTACGGTCGTCCCAACCGGACGGTGGGTGATATGTCGGTGACCGAGGAGCAGGCCGCGGTGCTCGCCCTGACCAGGGCCACCGCCGGGCCGTGGCACCACACCGCGCGGGTCGTGGAGGCCGCGGGCAGCGCGCTGCGGCTGGTCCGCGGCGACCTCGGCGGGCTCGGCGGGCACGACAGGGCGCACGCCGCGCGGGTCCTCGCGCGGCTGCGGCCGGGCGACCTCGGCCGGGCCGAGGCGCTCATCGCCTCCTGTCCCGCCGCGCTGGTGACCGTGCTCGACGACGGCTACCCGGGCAACCTGGCCTACGCCTACAACCTCCAGCCGTTCCTGTGGGTGCGCGGCCGGCTGGAGGCCGGCGACCACCGGTCGGTGGCGGTCACCGGCGACGCCCCCGGCGCCTGCGCCGCGGCCCGTGCGCTGGCCGCGGCCGGCCTGACCGTCGTGTGCGACGAGCCGCGCACCGCCGCAGCTGCGGCGGCGGCCGGCGGCCGCGCGATCGTGGTCGGCCCGCACGACGGTCAGCCGATGACCGGGGCCGTCGCGGTCGGCCCGGACGGCGGGCGGGACGGGGGCATCGTGGCGGTCTCGCCGTTCTGGCCGGGCACGGCCGCCACGGCCCGGACGCGGGCGGTGACCGGGCTGGTGACCAGCGGGCTGGCCGCCGCGCTCTACGCCGCCGACGCGGGCGACGGCGAGCGGGCGGCGATGGCGCTGTCCCAGGGCAAGCACGTCTTCGCCGCGCCGGGCCTGCCCTGGACGCCCCGGCTGGCCTACCGGGGAGGAGTCACTGTCGTAGCGGGCATTGACGAGCTGGCGCGCCAGGCGGTCAATCTTGTAGATGTGACCCGGCTGACGACCGTCTTCTGACCGTGGGCGACGCCCGTGCGGTGACCGAGGCGTACCTGCAGATCTTCCGCAACGTCCCGGCCGCCGGCCCCGGCGTCTGCCGGATCTGCCACACCGGCGCCGGCGGCCCGTCCGGGCTCTGCGTCACCTGCGGGGTCACCACCCAGGGCCTGTACCGTCACACCGAGCACGTGGTGCCCGTCTCGCTGTGCGTGCGCGACGGCGACGGCGCCCAGCTGCACGCGATCGTGACCCGGCGCAGGGACCCGCCGGGCAGCGTGCGGCGGGTGCCGTTCCTGGCCGCCACCGTGGCGCGTTTCCACCGGGCCCACTCCGCGTGCCTGACCCGGCTGGCCGGCGGCCCCTTCACGATGGTCACCACGCTGCCCAGCACCCGGCTCGACCGGCCCATCGAGGTCTTCGGCCCGATGCCGCGGATCGTGGACCTGGTCGGCGACCTGCGGGGGCTGCACCGTCCGGTACTGATGGCCGGGTCGGCGCAGGCGGCCGAGAACCTCGCGCGGCGGCGTTCGGACGAGCGGGCCTTCCAGGTGCTGGGCCGCGTCGACGGCGCGCGGGTGCTGCTGGTGGACGACCTGTTCGTCTCGGGCGCGCACGTCCAGAGCGCGGCCTCGGCGCTCTACCTGGCCGGGGCGCGGGCGGTGGTCGCGCTGGTGATCGCGCGGCTGGTCTTCCCCCGCGCCGGCGGCGAGACCGCCCGCCTGTGGGAGCGGGCCTGCGCCGAGCGGTTCGACTTCGGCCGCTGCTGCTGCGCGGGCGCGCCGACCGTTGACCGCGCAACGGATTTCGGTTGAGATCACCCCATGAGCTTCGCCGTACCGGAGCACGTCCGGCCGATCCGCGACGCCGTGCGCGCGTTCATGACCGAGCGCGTCGAACCGGCCGAGGAGGTGCTGCACGAGGGCGGGCCGCGGGCCGCCGCCACCATGGCCGGGCTGCGGGACGAGGCCAGGAAGGAGGGCCTGTGGGCGCTCGGCCACCCGCGCGAGCTGGGCGGCGGCGGGCTGCCCTTCCTCGACTACGTCTACGTCAACGAGGTCCAGGGCCGCAGCGAGTACGGGCAGCTCGCCCTCGGCACGTTCACGCTGCAGGACTCGCTCATGCTGCACGAGCACGCCTCCCCGGGGCAGCGCGAGCGCTACCTGGAGCCGCTGGTGCGCGGCGACATCTCGCCCAGCTTCGCGATGACCGAACCGGCGGTCTCCAGCAGCGACCCCACCCAGCTCACCACCTCCGCCGTGCTCGACGGCGACGCATGGGTGATCAACGGGCACAAGTGGTTCACGACGGGCGCGTCGGTGGCGGCGTACACGACCGTGATGTGCCGGACCGAGCCGGACGCGCCGCCCCACCGGGCCTTCTCCATGATCCTCGTGCCGACGGACACGCCCGGCTACACGATCGTGCGCGAGACCCCGGTGCTCGGCCTCGGCGGCGCGCACTGCGAGGTGCGCTACGAGGACGTGCGGGTGCCGGCCGCGAACCTGCTGGGCGAGCGCGGGCACGGCTTCGCCATCGCCCAGCGGCGGCTCGGGCCCGGCCGCATCTTCCACTGCATGCGCTGGCTCGGGCAGGCGCAGCGGGCCTTCGACCTGATGTGCCGGCGGCTGCACGAGCGCACCGCCTTCGGCGAGCCGCTGGCGGCCAAGCAGCTCATGCGGCAGCACGTGTTCGACTCCTACACCGAGATCCAGGCCGCCCGCCTGCTCACGCTCCAGGCCGCCGAGGCCGTGGACGCCGGCTCGCAGGCCCGCGTCGAGATCGGCGCGATCAAGGTGGTGGGGGCGCGCATGCTGCACAACGTCATCGACCGGGCCGTCCAGGTGTACGGCGCGGCCGGCCTGACCCCCGACACGCCGCTGGACCGCATGTACCGGCACGCCCGCGCCGCGCGCGTCTACGACGGCCCCGACGAGGTGCACATCGACGCGGTCGGCCGCCGGCTCCTGGGCGCGTACGCGGCCGGCGGCGCCTGGGAGTTCGGCCCGCGATGAACCGCGTCGAGGCGATCGCCCGCGAGGTGTACGGCCCGGACGCGGCCGTCCCGTACGCGGTCAGGCTGACCGGCGGGGCCTCCAGGGAGACCTGGGCCCTGGACGTGGTCGTCCCGGGCGGCGACCGGCACGAGCTGGTGCTCCGGCTCGACGGGCCGGGGGCCGCCCTGGAGGCGGGCACGGGGCTGGCCGAGGAGGCGCGGCTGATGCGGGCGGCGGCCGAGGCCGGGGTGCCCGTCCCGCACGTCGTCGCCGCCGGCCCGCCCACCAACCCGCCGGCGGAACCGCCCGCCCAGCAGCCCACCGGGCCGCACGCCAGGTCGTACGCCGGGTCGTACGCCGGGTCGCACGCCGGGCCGTACGCCGGGCCGTACGCCGGGCCGTACGCCGGGCCGTACGTCCTGATGAGCCGGATCCCCGGCGAGACCATCCCGCGCCGGATCCTGCGAGACGAGGCGTACCGGGAGGCCAGGCCGAAACTGGCCGCCCAGTGCGGGCGGGCGCTGGCGGCCATCCACCGCATGCCACTGTCGTGCCTGCCAGAAACCGCGTCCGCGCCACAGGCCGTGCCTGCTGACCCGCTGCGCCGCTGGCGCGACGTGCTCGACCTGACCGGCCAGCCGCACCCGGTGTTCGAGCTGGCCCTGCGCAGGCTGGCGGCCGACCGGCCGCCCGCCGCCCCGGCGGCCGTCGTGCACGGCGACTTCCGCAACGGCAACCTGATCGTCGGCCCGGAGGGCGTCAGGGCCGTGCTCGACTGGGAGCTGGCCCACGCCGGCGACCCGCTGGAGGACCTGGGCTGGCTGTGCGTCAAGGCGTGGCGGTTCGGCTCGCCGCTGCCCGTGGGCGGGTTCGGCGGCTACGCCGAGCTAACCGCCGCCTACGAGGAGGCCGGCGGCCGGCCCGTCGACCTCGACGCGCTGCGCTGGTGGGAGACGTTCGGGGTGCTGAAATGGGGGATCATCTGCGTCATGCAGACCATGCGGCACCTGCGCGGCGGCGCCTCCTCGGTGGAGCTGGCCGCCCTCGGCCGCCGCGCCTGCCAGAACGAGTGGGACCTGCTCGGCCTGCTGACCTGACCTGACCCGACCTGACCTGACCCGACCTGACCCGACCTGACCCGACCTGACCTGGCCTGACCTGGCCCGGCCGCCCGTCCGCCGGGCTCTCAGCCTCCGGCGACGGCTGCCGCGATCACGTCGACCAGCCCCTCGACCACCTGCGCGCGGTCGACCTCCGGATGCTCCAGCCACCAGTCGCCCGTCGTCTGCACCATGCCGACGAACGCGTGGCCGAGCACCTGCGCCCGCACCGGGTCGGCCACCACCCGCTCGTCGGCCAGCACCCGGCCCAGCTCCTCGCCCAGGCCGCGCACGAGCGAGGTCATGTGGGAGCGGATGCGGGTGTCCTCGGCGCTGGCCCGGTGGAACAGGAAGCGGTAGAGGTCGAGGTTGGCCGAGATCAGGTCGAGATAGACGCCGATGGCGGCGCGGGCCCGGGCCCGCAGGTCGGTGCCGGGCCCGGCGAACTGCGGCCGGAGCTGGGCGATGACCGTGCGCACGTGGCGGTCGGCCAGCGCCTGGTACAGGCCGCTCTTGTCGCCGAAGTGGCGGTAGAGGACGGGTTTGGTGATGCCGGCCTCGGCGGCGATGGCTGCCATCGACACCTCGGGGCCCTCGGTCAGGATGGCCCGGTCGGCGGCGTCGAGCAGCGCCCTGCGCCGGTCGGGGTCCCGTCTGCTCATCTGCTCAGGATAGATCGCAGACGACGCGGCAGCAGCGCCGAGAAGACCAGTAACGCGCCGGTGTAGGCGTACAGGCCGGTGGCCCCGGCGAGGGTGCCGGGCGGCTCGGCCCACGGCGGCTCCCACAGGCCGGGCAGCGCGCCCGCCAGGCCGATCGCGGCCCGCAGGTCGAGGGCGAACAGCACGCCCGCCACCGCCAGCGGCAGCCCGCAGGCCAGCGCCGCGGCGGGCCAGGCGGCCAGCAACGCGACGATCAGGGCCGCCGCCGCCAGCAACCCCGGCCCGGCGGGGGCCGGGGCGAAGGCCGCCTGCCCGGCCCGCAGCGCTCTGGCGCCCGCCTCGGTCAGGTAGTAGACGGGGGGAACGGCGGCCAGGCCCACGCCGACGCCGATCAGAACTCGTACCTCACCGGTCACAGAGGCCATCGTCCCCCGCTCACGGACGGCTCACGCGGCGGTTAGCTTTTTGGTCATGAAGAACAGCGGAACAGGCCCAGGCGCCATCACCCCCGACGGATCCCCTGTCGAGTTCTACACCCTCCTCCAGCCCGGCCGCGACGCCGACGTCGTCCTCCAGGAGACCCCGCCGGGCGGGTCCGTCCTGGAGCTGGGCGCCGGCGTCGGCAGGGTCACCCACGCGCTCGTCAAGGCCGGGTTACAGGTCGTGGCCGTGGACGAGTCCGCCGAGATGCTGGCGCACGTGCGCGGGGCCGAGACCGTGCACGCGCGGCTCCAGGACCTGCGGCTCGACCGGCGCTTCGACACCGTCACGCTGGCCTCCCAGCTCGTCAACGTCGTCGACGTGGAGGTCAGGCGATCCTTCCTGGCGGCGTGCGCGCGGCACGTCAAGCCGGGCGGGGCGGTGCTCGTCCAGTGGATGACGGCCGAGCGGCACGACGCCTGGCGGGCCGGCTCGGGCAGGAAGAACGGCGACGTCACGATCACCCTGGCGGAGGTCGAGCAGATCTCCCCCGGCGTGTTCGCGGCGACCATGCGCTACGAGCACGGCGACCGGGTCTGGACCCAGTCGTTCACCTCGCGCCGCATGACCGATGACGAGCTGGCCGACGCCCTGGCCGCCGAGGGGCTGCGGCTGGAGCGGTTCCTCACCGAGGACCGCACGTGGTTCCTGGCCCGGCCCTTTACATCGTAGATTTCGGTGCAAATACTGGGAAATACTGGAACTGTTGATACCCTCGCGCCATGAGTGACCCGCTGGACGAGCTGGAGCGGCGGATCGACGGGCTCCGGGC
This sequence comes from Nonomuraea sp. NPDC001831, assembly GCF_042892035.1. Lineage (NCBI taxonomy): Bacteria > Bacillati > Actinomycetota > Actinomycetes > Streptosporangiales > Streptosporangiaceae > Nonomuraea > Nonomuraea sp. NPDC001831. The sequence continues at coordinate 233,900 of NZ_JBIATU010000006.1, forward strand.
CGGCGTGCGCAAGGCCATGCGCGTCAGGGACGGCGCGACGGCCCGCGTCCTGCGCGCCGAGCTGCGCGCCGCCGAGCGGGCCTGGGACGCCCTGGTGAGCGGCGAGCAGCCGCGCGCCAGGACGGCGGGGCCCCGGCTGGTCACCGTGCGCGAGCAGGTGCACCAGGCGCTCGCGCTGCTCGGGGCCTGCGCGCAGCCGCGCCTGGTGGTGGCGGTCAGCGGCGCGTTCTTCGCCGGCACCATCCGCAGCGCCCAGCTCACCAGCCTGCGCCGCGACGAGGAGCGCTCGTTCCGGTCCACGCCGCACGGCAGGCCGTACTACCTGTGCGCGGCGCTGACCGACCGCCTCTCCCCCGCCCGCGGCCTGCTGACGCTCAGCACCTGGCCGCTGGAGCGGCGGGTGGTCGGCCCGCTCAGCCCCCGCGTCGACTTCCTGACCTGCGCCATCGCGGTGGCCTCGCACGACAGCGACGACGAGCGGGCCCTGCGCTTACTGGCGCGGATGGCCAGGAACGTGCCCGGCGCCACGGCCGCCGACCTCGGCCCGCCCGACCGCCGGCGGATCGCCGAGGCGGCCAGGGCCGAGCTGGCGGTGCACGCAGAACGCGACACGCGCGACCGCGCCGAGCTGGCACGACGCGCCACATCCCAGCTCGGTGACGTGGCCAGGCTCTTCGGCGCCGCTACGCTGGGCACGATCAAGGAGGAGACAGTGACGTGAGCGGCTTGAGACGCGAGGACGGCCCGGCCCACCGGCTCGACGCGCTGCGCGGCACGACGCCGCCCAAGCCGCACGACGCCAGAGCGATCGCGGCCCTGGCCGCCAACCCCGGCTGCACCCGCCGGGCCCTCATGGACGGCGCCGGCGTCGACAAGGACGCCGCGGCCCGCCATCTGGGCTTCCCCGCGCCGTTCGGCCAGTCGCCGTTCGCGATCACCCGTGGGAACGCGTTCGAGGCGCTGGTCAAGGCCGACGGCTGTGCCGAGCTGCTGCGCCTGCTGCGCGAGGTGCTGCACCTGCCGGTCGCCGAGGTGGCCTACCACGACGTGGAGAACGTCGGCGCCCACCTGCGCCACACCCACACCCGCGCCCTGTTCGACCGGGCGGCGCGCGGCGACCAGGACGCCGGCACGCTGTTCGACCACCCGCTGCTCAGCCTGGAGATCGCCGGCCACACCGCGTTCCTCGAGCCCGACGTGGTGGCCTTCCAGCTCGGCGGGCGGTTCCACGTGGTGGAGATCAAGTCGTTCGCGGTGGTCGACGGGCAGGCCGAGCCGGCCGCGGTGGCCGCCGCCGCCCGCCAGGCCGCCGTCTACGTGCTGGCGCTGCGCACGATGCTGGCGGAGCTGGGGCACGACCCGCTCACCGTCTCCCACGACGTGGTGCTGGTGTGCCCCGAGAACTTCGCCAACCGGCCGGTCGCCACCCTGGTCGACGTGCGCAGGCAGCTCGCCGTGCTGCGCCGTCAGCTCACCCGGATGACCGGCCTGGACCGGCTGCTCGCGGCGCTGCCCGACGACCTCAGCTTCGACCTGCGGCCCGGCGAGGACGGCCGGCCCACCCGCCCGGTCGCCGAGCTGGCCGACGCGCTGCGCAGGACCACCGCCCGCTACGCGCCCGACTGCCTGTCCGCGTGCGACCTGTGCTTCTTCTGCCGCGACGAGGCCCGCCAGGAGGGCGCCTCCGACCTGCTCGGCCGCCAGGTGCGCGACGAGCTGGGCGGGGTCGCCTCGGTGGCCGAGGCGCTGGGCCTGGCCGACGGCCTGCGCGACCCGGCCGACGGCCAGGAGGAGATCGCCGGCCTGCTCCGCAACGCCGAACGCCTGCGCAGGGAGTGCCTCAGTTGAGCCTGCTCACCTCGCTCGCCCGGCTGCGCGCCCTGCGGGAGGGCATCGCCCAGCCCGTCGCCACGGTCCGCCACTGCCACGTCAGCGCGCGGCCGATGGTGTTCATCCCGCTCAAGCTGTCGGGCGAGGCCGCCGCGCCGCTGGCCGCCATGCTCGGCACCGACCGCGACCGGCCGCGCCTGCTCGTCGTCACCCAGCCGCGCAACCGTGAGCTGCGCTTCGCCTGGGCCGCCGAGCTGGCCGGGGTGCTGCTGCCGTACGTCGAGGAGTTCACCGCCGACACCGAGACGGTCGAGCGCAAGAACGCCGACCCCTACGAGCGGGCGCTCGACGCGCCGCAGCTCGTCCTGCCGAACCAGGCGGGCGTCGGCTTCACCAGGCTGCTCGGCCGCTCCACGCGCTTCCGCAGGCCCGACGGGCCCTACCCGGTGCCGCCGGAGGTGCCGCTGCTGGGCCGGTGGCTGACGTACTTCGCCGAGCGGGCCGCCTTCCCGGGCTCGTCGCTGACGCTGGCCGCCACCGAGGAGCTGGGCCGCCACTGGGCCAGCGGGCAGAGCGCGCTGGAGGACGCCAACCTGGCCGCGCTGCTGTCCTGGATCACCCAGGGCCCTTCCGACGACGCCGAGGACCCGCTGATCTGGCCGCCCGCCGGGCCCGCGACCGATCCCGGCTTCGACGCCGAGGTGCTCGCGCCGGCCATCGACAGCGAGTCGCCCGAGCGGGTGGCCGAGGCGCTGCGCACCCAGCTCGAACCCACCTGGCGGCTGATGTGGCAGGCGCTCGACCTGCTGGCCGGGCTGGAGCCGGGCGCGAGCGTGGCCCAGCGCTGGGAGCAGGACCGCGGCTCGTTCAGCGCCATGGCCGCCCACATCGCCGAGGGCGCGCCGCCGCAGGCCAGGCGCGACGGCGCGGTGGCCGCCGCGGCCAAGCTGGCCCGCATGGAACGTGCCCAGGCCGCCTACGACGTGCAGCGCGCCTACGACGACCCGCTGGTGATGGCCGAGTACCGGCTGACCGGCGAGGCGTTCGCCGGCGAGGTGGTCGAGACCGTCCCCGACAACGTCGAGGGCGAGGGCCGCTCGCGCAAGCTGCGTCCGCTGGTGGTGCTCAAGACCGACGACCCGGTACGCCTGCCGCCCGGCGCCTCGCTCGGCACCCCGCAGCGCCGCGGCCAGGGCGCCGAGCTGGTGGAGGCCCACAACGGGCTGGTCACCCTGAAGATCACCAAGGGCATGGGCCGGGGGAAGACGCCCGCCCCCGGCGCCGTGCCGGAGATCGGCGAGCGGGTCTGCTACACCTCGCTGACCGACGACTTCCAGGGCTCGCCGGCGCTGCCCGAGGCCGAGGCCACGCCGTGGACGCACGGCGGGCCGCCGCAGGAGTACATCCCCGACGACGAGGACGCCCAGGAGGAATGGTCGTGAGCGAGAGCCCGGAGCAGGTGATCGCGAACGTCCTGGCCGACCTGCCCAGGAACCGCGGCGTCGTGGTCGACTCCCCGCCCGGCGCCGGCAAGTCCACGCTGGTCGTGCGGGCCGCCGCGCACATCGCCGCCACCGGCGAGCCGCTGATGATCGTCGCCCAGACGAACGAGCAGGTCGACGACCTGGTGGCCCGCATCTCCGACAAGCACCCGCACCTGAAGGTCGGGCGGCTGTCGGCCGGCGGCTACGTGCCCCACCCGCGCATGCTGGAGCTGGCCGGCGTCACCGTCGGCACCAGGATCCAGGACCTCGGCGACCCCGACATCGTCATCGCCACGGCCGACAAGTGGGCGTGGATCTCCGGCCGGGTGTGGCCGTGGGCCATCGTGGACGAGGCGTACCAGATGCGCTCGGACAAGCTGCTGCGCATCGCGGGGCTGTTCGAGCGGGCGCTGTTCGTCGGCGACCCCGGGCAGCTCGACCCGTTCTCGATCGTCGACGGCGACCGCTGGTCGGGGTTGTCGTGGGACCCGTTGCAGAGCGCGGTGGCGGTGCTGCTGCGGCACAACCCGGAGCTGCCGGTGCACCGGCTGCCGGTGTCCTGGCGGCTGCCGGCCTCGGCCGCGCCGGTGGTGTCGAAGGCGTTCTACCCGTTCACCGGGTTCCGGTCGGGCACCTCGGCGGGCGACCGGCGGCTGGAACTGACCGCCGGCGGCATGGGCACCGTGCACGACCGCGCGCTGGAGGAGGCCGCCCGGTCGGGGTGGGCGCTGCTGGAGCTGCCCGAGCGGCACACCGTGCGCACCGACGGCGAGGCCGTGCAGGCCGTGGCGCTGCTGGCGGCGCGACTGCTGCAGCGCGGCGCCGTGGCCGCCTCCGAGCAGGGCGAGCGGCCGGTGACCGCGGACCGGATCGCGGTCGGGGCGGCCCACCGCGACCAGGTGGCCGCGATCAGGAACGCCGGGCTGCCGCCGGAGATCACCGTGGACACCGCCAACCGTCTCCAGGGCCGCGAGTACGACGTGACGATCGTGCTGCACCCGCTGTCGGGCCGGCGCGACGCCACCGCCTTCCACCTGGAGTCGGGGCGGCTGTGCGTGCTGGCCTCGCGCCACCGGCACGCCTGCGTGATGGTGGCGCGGGCGGGCATCGCCGAGCTGCTGGACGCCCACCCCTCGGCCGAGCCGGTGCAGCTGGGGGTGCCGGTGAAGTTCCCCGACGGCTGGGAGGCCAACCAGTCGGTGCTGGAGCACCTGGCCCGCCACCGCGTCTAGCGGGAACCGGTGACGGGACGGCGTCAGAGGCGGCGCCGCCAGACGTCGATGGCCAGCACCCGGCGCATGCCCGCCGACTCGTACAGGCCCAGCGCGGGGGTGGTGTTGTTGCTGTCCACGTGCAGGATCGTGCCCTTGCGGCCCCTGGCGGCGTCGGCGGCGAAGGCGTGCCGGAGCAGGAAGCGGCCCAGGCCCCGGCCGCGGAAGCGCGGGTGCACGGCGAGCGTGGCGACGTAGCCGCAGTCTTCGTCGGGGACGAACTGGTTGCTGCCGATCAGCACGCCGGCGGGCTCCCCGTCGATCCTGGCCAGGGTGAGCTGGCTCCAGTCGGTGACGCTCATGGCCTGGCGGCGCTCGTACCAGTGGTCGTAGTCGACGGAGACGAAGCCGAAGTGCTCGGCGAAGCCGATCTGGTGCACCGCGTGCGCGGCGCGGCGGGTCTCCTCGTCCTCGCCCGAGTGCAGGGTGAGGCCGGGCGGCGGGGCGGGCGGCTCGACCGGGGGCGTGTGGTCGGCGCGCATGCGGTGGAAGCTGGTGCCGGGCTCGAAGCCCTGCTCCTTGGCGTAGGACTGCTTGTCCTGGTCGACGCGGTAGATGCCGATGTCGAGGGTGACGCCGTCGTGGCCGCGCTCGGCGCCGAGCTCGCGGGCGCGGGCGGTGACCGCGCGCCACAGCTCCTGCCGCAGGTCGTCCAGGCCGTCCGGACCGTCCAGGCCGGGGCGGGTGATGACCTCGATGTTGACCAGGTCGCTGTCGCCCACCCGGCAGGCCCAGGCCCAGCCGGTCAGGCGGCCGGTCTCGTCGCGGGCCAGCCAGCCGTCCCTGTCGAGGTCGAAGCCCGGCTCGGCCAGCTCGTCGGCGATGTCGTCGAGCGTCATGTCGGGCGACCCGATGACGTCGGTGTCGTAGGCCGCGACCAGCTCGTGGATGGCCGCGGCGTCGTCGACCCGGGGACGGCTCAAGATGTGCATGGGGAGGATTGTGCACACTTCGCCACCCCGGCGCCTCCCATTTTTCCCGGGGTGGCTAGGCTGGCCTGGTGGTCGACAGGAAGCCGCTGCACATCGAGGTCGCCACCACCGGCGCGGCTACCGTCGCGCTCGCCCTCAGCGGCGACCTCGACTACGAGTCCGTCAGCCGGCTGGGCGACCTCCCCATCCCGGCGGGCTGCACCGCGATCGACGTCGACCTGTCCCGGCTGACCTTCGTCGACTCCTCCGGCCTGGCCGGGCTCGTCCGCCTCCAGCTGAGGGCCGCCGACGCCGGCGCCGAGGTGCGGGTGGTGGCGCTGACGCCCTATCTGCGCAGCCTGTTCCTGCTGACGGCGATCGACCGGCTGTTCAGCCTGCCGCCGGGCTGACCGCCTCCTGCGGGGCCGCCTCCGCGGGAGCGCCGCCGCGCAGCGGGATCTCCTTGATGAAGGCCGCCAGCAGCGGCACCACGACGGCGAAGGCGATGGCCCACCAGAACACGCCGGAGATCGAGGTCGCCAGCGACTCCAGGATCCCGGTGCGCATCTGCGCGGGGAGCTGTTCGAGCTGCTTGGGGTCCATCCTGGCGCCGCCGCCCGAGGTCATGCGCTCGGCCGCCTGGGCGCCGAAGCGGCCGGTCAGCTCCGACAGGTAGTGGTTGTTGAAGATCGCGCCGAACAGCGAGACGCCGAACGAGCCGCCGATCGACCGGAAGAACGTGGTGGCGCTGCTGGAGACGCCGAGGTCCTTCTGCTCGACGCTGTTCTGCGCGATGAGCATGGTGGTCTGCATGAGGAAGCCCATGCCGAGACCGAGCACGGCGATGTAGAGGCCGGTCTGCCAGGAGGCCGTGTCGACGCCCATCGTGGACAGCAGCCACATGCCGGCGGCCATGCCGACGCCGCCGACGATCGGGTAGACCTTGTACTTGCCGGTGCTGGTGATCGCCTTGCCGACGAACAGCGACACGACCATGGCCGAGGCCATCATGGGCAGCAGCAGCAGGCCGGAGTTCGTGGCCGTGGCGCCCTGGACGGTCTGCTGGAACAGCGGCAGGAAGTTGATCGCGCCGAACATGGCGAAGCCGAGCAGGAAGCCGATGCCCGAGATCAGGGTGAAGTTCCGGTTGCGGAACAGCTGCAGCGGCATGATGGGCTCGGCCACGCGGCGCTCGACCACGATGAAGCCGGCCAGGAAGACCACGGCGACCGCGATCAGGGTGAGGATCTGCCAGGAGCCCCAGGTGTACTCGTTGCCGCCCCAGGTGGTGATGAGCACCATCGCGGTGATGCTGACCGACAGCAGGACCGCGCCCGCCCAGTCGATGCGCACCTTGTTGTGCGTGCGCGGCAGGTGGAGGTTGAGCACGAGCAGCACCAGCGCGACCGCGCCGACCGGCAGGTTCACGTAGAAGGCCCAGCGCCAGTCGAGGTGGTCGGTGATGAAGCCGCCGACCAGCGGGCCGGCGATCATCGCCAGCGACATGACGCCGGCCATGATGCCCTGGTACTGGCCGCGCTCGCGGGGCGGCACCAGGTCGCCGATGATGGCCATGACGTTGACCATGAGGCCGCCGGCGCCGAGGCCCTGGATCGCGCGGAAGGCGATCAGCTCGGTCATGCCGTCGGCGGGGCCGCCGAGCATGGCGGAGCCGGCCATGCCGCACAGCGCGGAGCCGATCATGAAGATGACGACCGAGGTGAGGAAGATGGTCTTGCGGCCGTACAGGTCGCCGATCTTGCCCCAGATCGGCGTCGAGACGGTCGTGCCCAGGACGTAGGCGGTCACCACCCAGGACAGATGGGTCAGGCCGCCTAACTCGCCCACGATGCGCGGCATGGCCGTGCCCACGATCATGTTGTCCAGCATGGCCAGCACCATGGCCAGCATCAGGCCCGGCAGGACGACCATGACCTCGCGGCGCCGTCCGACTGCCTCCGCCACTGCACACCCCCAGCTTTGATCTTGCTTACTTGCCGACCGGCAAGCTTAGAATAAGCTAGATACTTACTTGCCGACCGTCAAGTCGAAATCAAGGTGCAAAGTGCGGGAAGACACGCGGGCGCGGATCCAGGAGATCGCGCTGAAACTCTTCACGGAGCAGGGCTACGAGGCGACCTCGCTGCGCGAGATCGCCGAAGAGCTGGGCGTGACCAAGGCCGCGCTGTACTACCACTTCAAGACCAAGGAGGACATCATCGGCAGCCTCGTCGACCTCCGGGTCGCCGAGCTGCAGGAGCTGCTGGAGTGGGCCAGGAACGCGCCGAAGACCCCCGAGACCCGCCGCGAGCTGCTCGAGCGCTACGCCGAACGGCTGCGCCAGCCCCGCTACCTGGCCGTCGCCCGCTTCCTGGAGAGCAACCAGACGGCGATGCGCAACCATCCCCAGCTCGCCAAGATGCGCGACACGATGATGGAGCTCACCGCCGAGATGAGCGACGCCGGCGCCACGCCCACCGAGCGCATCAGCCGCTCGCTGGCGCTGTTCGCGCTGCACGCGGGCAAGTGGCTGTCGATGGCCGGCGAGGGGCTGACCGAGGAGGAGATCGACAAGGCGTGCATGGAGGTGGCGCTGCGGCTCGTGGAGCAGTAGCGACCCCTGGGGCACTTCACCGGCGGACGGACGATTGGCGCGCGGAATCCGGGGCAGAAGGCTCGCACGCATCCAGACGGGAGGAGACGCAGTGGAGGCGACGATAGCGCTCCGACTGCCCAGGGATGCGGCGAGCGTCCCGCTGATCAGGCAGATGCTGGACGGCACGCTGCGCTCGCTCGGCGTCGAGGCCCAGATTCGCGACGACATCGAGTTGATGCTGACCGAGGCGTGCGCGAACGTGGTCAAGCACGCGGCGCCCAGCGACGACTACACCGTCAGCGCCTGCGTGTGCGACGACCTGTGCGTCATCAAGGTCGTCGACACGGGGGGCGGTTTCGATCCGAACAAGGTGATGGAACCCGGCCCGGGGGCCGAGCACGGCCGCGGACTGCAGATCATGCGCGCGCTCGCCGACGACATCCGGTTCACCAACGTGCGCGAGAACGGGGCGATGGTCTGCCTGGAGAAGAAGCTGCGCTTCGCCCCTGGGGCGGCGGGACAGCATCTCATCGCCAGGTGACCCGCACACCGGGGCCGGGGCGCCCCGGCTTCCGCGGGCCCGGCCCTTTAAAGTTGGGTTCGCACAGGTGGGTTGCGGGGACGGGGGGGGGCGGGGGGGGGGCGGCCCCCCCCCCCCCCGCCCGGCCCCCCCCCCCCCGGGGGGGGCCGCCCCCCCCCCCCCCCCCCCGGCCCTTTCACTGTTCGTTCCTCACTGGTCGTTGCCGGAGACGGCGGTGGTGGTGAGGCCGGAGGGCCTGCGAACGCGGGCGCTCCGGCCGGGACGGCTCACGTCGGGACGCCGGTCGCCCCCGCGGATCACGGGCGCGAGCCGGAGACGGCGGCTCACCAGGGGCGTGCCGCCGCTCAGCTTCGCCCGCAGCCGCGCGGGCGCCTCGGGGGCGCTGAGTTTCAGTGTCAACCGTGCCCCTCGGCGGGTCAGCCGCCGCCACAACGTGTGCCAGTCCACCATCGTTCCGGCCAGCGCGGCCATCGCCAGCATCGCGACCACCGCGATGACCAGGACGGCCAGGACGATGAGGACGAAGACGATCACCAGGGAGCCGATCGTACCGAGGACTGTCAACATTGGGCGAAAAGTGCCCGCTCACCAGCGAATTATGCCAATTTTTTGGGATATATCGGCCTTACTCGGCAATCCCCGTCGACTGGTCCAGCCGTCCGGGCAGGAGGTCGAGCCGGCGCAGTATCACGCCCTCGCGCAGCGCCCACGGGCACACCTCCAGCCGCTCCACCTCGAACAGGTCCATGGCCGCGTCGGCCACCAGCGCCCCGGCCGCCAGCTGCGCGGCCCGGCCCTCCGACACCCCGGACAGCTCGGCCCGCTCGGCGGAGCTCATGCCGGTCAGCCTGGCCGCCCAGGACGCCATGTCGGCGCGGGAGAGGGCGCGCGAGACGTACGGGCCCTCGCTGGAGGCCGCCGCGCCGGCGATCCTGGCGAGCTGCTTGAAGGTCTTGGAGGTGGCCACGGCGCGGTCGGGCTCGCCGTACCTGGCCACGTCGCCGACCGTGCGGGCGATCTCCGTACGGACGTGCTTGCGCAGCTTGCGCACCTCCTCGGCGGAGGGCGGGTCGCCGGTGAACCAGTCGCGCGTCAGCCGCCCGGCGCCGAGCGGCAGCGACACCGCGACGTCGGGCTCCTCGTCCACCCCTGCGGCGATCTCCAGCGAGCCGCCGCCGATGTCGAAGGCCAGCAGCCGCCCGGACGACCACCCGAACCACCGGCGCACCGCGAGGAACGTCAGCCGGGCCTCGTCGCGCCCGGACAGCACCGCGATGTGCACGCCGCAGCGCTTGTCGATCTCGGCGAGCACCTGCTCGCCGTTGGCCGACTCGCGCACGGCGGAGGTGGCGAAGGCGAGCAGGTCCTCCACCCCCTTGTCCTCGGCCAGGCGCACCGCCTCCTCGACGAACGCGCCGAGCCGTTCGATGCCCTCGGGGGCGAGCCTGTTGTCCGCACCCAGGTACTGGGTCAGGCGCAGCTCTTCCTTGTGGGAGTAGGCGGGCATGGGCCGCGCGCCCCGGTGGGCGTCGACGACGAGTAAATGGACGGTGTTCGAGCCGATGTCCAGCACGCCTAGTCGCATGGGAAAACGCTACCGGTCTGCGGCTTTTCGGGCGAAGCCGGATCTGCCCCGGCCGGGCGGGGCAGATCCGGGCGGCCGTCACCGGGCCGCCGCGCGCCCGTCGAACACGCCCGGCGGCCGGACCGGGCACACGGGCTTCCGCCGCGCGGCCATAGTCTGATCGCATGTCACGAACCCTGCGACTGCTGATCACCGGCGGCGGCACCGGCGGTCACACCTATCCGGCCCTGACGACCCTGTCGGCCGTCCAGCGACGTCAGGTGCCGCACGACGTGCTGTGGGTGGGCACGGAGAACGGCCTGGAGGCCCGGATCACGGCCGAGCACGGCATCCCGTTCAAGGCGATCACCACGGGCAAGCTGCGCCGCCGTCCGAACCTCAAGGAGCTCGGCACCAACATCGCCGACGTGTTCCGCATCCCCGTCGGGGTGTTCCAGGCGGTGGGGCACGCCGCCCGCTACCTGCCCGACGTGGTGCTGTCCACCGGCGGGTACGTGGCGGTGCCGATCGGCGTGGCGGCCAAGCTGATCCGCCGCCCGCTGGTCATGCACGAGCAGACGACCGTGGTGGGCCTGGCCAACCGCATCCTGGCCCGGCTGGCGACCCGGATCGCGCTGTCGCACGAGTCGTCGCTGGAGTACCTGCCGCCGTCGGCGCGGGCGAAGGCCGTGGTGACCGGCAACCCGGTGCGGCCGGAGCTGCTGCAGGGCAACCGGGCGGCGGCCTACGACCTGTTCGGGCTGACGTTCGAGGTGCCGCTGATCTACGTGACCGGCGGGGCGCAGGGCAGCAAGCAGATCAACACGCTGATCGCCGAGATCCTGCCGCGGTTGCTGCCGCACGCGCAGGTCGTCCACCAGTGCGGGCCGGCCTGGATCGACCAGATGCGGGCGGTCGAGGTGCCGCCCGGCCTGGCCGACCGTTACCACCCGGTGCCGTACGTGGGGGCCGAGCTGCCCGACCTGTTCGCCGCGGCCGACGTGGTGATCTCGCGCAGCGGCGCGGGCACGGTGTCGGAGCTGACCGCGATCGGCAAGCCGTCGCTGCTGATCCCGCTGATCCCGACCGGCGGCGACGAACAGCGCAAGAACGCCGGCTACCTGGTCTCGGCGGGGGCCGCGCGGGCGTTGCTGGAGCCGCGGCCGACGGCCGAGCAGCTGCTGGCCGAGCTGATGCCGATGCTGGCCGATCCTGGGCTGCGCGCGGCGATGGGGCAGGCGGCGGCCAAGCTGGGCCGCCTCGACGCCGCCGACGCCCTGTGCGACCTGCTCCTGGAGGCCGCCCACGGCGGAACCCACCCGCCGCACGCCGCCGGCTCCCCCGCGCCGCACGGTCAGGCCGGTCAGGCCGGTCAGGCCGGTCAGGCCGGTCAGGCCGGTCAGGGCTTCGGAGTCCAGGGCGGTCAGGGTTCGGGAGGGCCCGGCTCCAGGTAGCGGAAGGCCTCGTGGGCGGAGCTGACGCTCCGCCTCAGCGCCTGGTCCAGGCGGTCGGCGTCCTCGGTCAGGCGGGTCAGCTCGTCCATCGCGGCCTCGCCCGCGCCGGTCTCGGCGACGAGCTCCTCGTACTCGTGCAGCCGGGCGCGCAGCTCGGCGATCTGCTGGCGGGCCCGGTAGGCGCGTTCGGCCTCGGCCACGTTGGCGGCGTACCGCTCCAGGGCCTCCACCCGGGCCACGACGGCCTGCTCGCTGCTGTCCAGCGCCCTGGTGAGGGGTTCGGCCACGGCCGCCACCTCGGGCGCGCTCTCCCCCGACAGGGTCTGCCGGTGCCGGGCGCGCAGGCCGGACAGCTTGGCCAGCAGGCGGGCGATCTCCCACTCCTGGGCGGGCAGCATCACCGCGTTGCGCACGTCGTCCAGCAGCCCTTCGAGGTTGACCCGCGACTGCGACACCGTGGCGACCGCCCGCTGGGCGCGGCGCAGCAGCCTGCGCGAGGACTCGTCGAGGTCGTCGAGGAGCACGTACCGGCCCTCGTGCCGGACGGCCTGGGCGTGCACCCGCCGCTCGTGCTCGGCCTCCTCCCCCTCCGGCGTCTCGGTGCGGACGAACGTCACGATCATCAGCGGGATGGCGAGCAGCACGAGCAACAGCGGCCCCAGCGAGCGGCCGAGCCCTCCGGCGCCCAGCAGCAGGCCGAGGCAGACGGTCGCCCCGCAGACCGCGCCGAGCCGCCAGTACGGCGCGGTGGGCAGGCCCGGCCCCTCCGGGACCCAGCCCCTGCGCGTCCTGAGCAGCAGCCGCCGGTTGTCCCTGAGCAGGCGCGCGTCGGCCGGCGGCACGCCGGGATCGACGATCACGTCGGCCATGATGTCGGATCGGATGGGGATTCACCTCCTGCGAGGGCGGTTCCGCCCGGCCACCGGCATGTCAGCTCTCCAGGTACCGGAACGCCTCGTGCGCCGACCGCACGCTGCGCCGCAACACCTGCTCCAGGTGGTCGGCGTCCTCGGCGAGCCGGTCGATCTCCGGGACGGCCAGCGCGTCGGCGCCGGTCTCGGCCAGCAGCTCCTCGTAGCGCGGCAGGCGGGCGCGCAGCTCCTCGATCTGGCCGCGGGCGTGGAAGGCGCGTTCGGCCTCGGCGACGTGCCCGGCGTAACGTTCCAGGGCCTCGACACGGGCGATCATGGCGGCCTCGCTGGTGGCCAGGGCCCTGTCCAGCGGCTCGATCACGGCGGCCACCTCGGGGGCGACGCCCCTGGACACCAGGGCGGCGTGCTCGGCGCGTAAGGCCGACAGCTTGGCCAGCAGGCGGGCGATCTCCCACTCCTGGGCGGGCAGCATGAGCGCGTTGCGGGCGTCGTCGAGCAGCCCCTCGGCGTTGACGTGCGAGCGCAGCACCGAACCGATGGCCCGCTGCGCCCTGGTCAGCACGTCCGCGGCGGCCTGGTCGAAGTCCTCGGGCAGCAGGTAGCGGTCCCGGTACGGGCGGGCCCGCTCGTACACCGCGCGGTCGCGCGACACGTCGTGCTCGGGCAGCTCGCTGATCGACGCGATCTTGACCAGGACGATGAAGACGAACGTGCCCAGCAACGTGAACCCGGCGGCCGGGTGGGACAGGGCCAGCAGCACGGCCATGAGCGCGACCACCCCGGGCGTGGCGGCCAGCAGGGCGAGGCTGGAGACGTTCCGGCACCGGCCCGGGCGCGCGTCGGCCGGCGGCACCCAGCCCGACCGGATCCTGGACAGCAGCCGAGCGTTGGCCCGCAGCATCCCCGCGACCTCCGGAGGAACCTCCGGATCGACGACCACACCCACGCTCTGTCCCGGCACCTTGGCGCCCCCAACGCTCGTGATGCAGTGGATATTACGTATTTTTTCGCAAGGATGTCAGCCTCTGAAAGGTCAGGACCGGAAACCCCCAGGTCCGTGGTCCCGCCCCCGCGACGGCCCCGGCGACGGCCAGAGCGGCGGACACGCAGGCGAAGGGGATGGCGGGCAGGACGTACCGGTGGTCGAAGTCGAGGGCGGCCACCGGGGCCACCAGCAGGAACGCCGCCATGGCCCACGGCAGCAGGGCGGCGCGGCGGCGTCCGGCCGAGCCGAGGCCGCCGGCCAGGAGCAGCACGCCGAAGACCGTGCCGTGCAGGAACCAGGGGTAGGGGTAGGCGGCCAGGATCGAGGCGTACGGCTCGACGGAGCTCATGCCGCGGATGCCGGGGTCGTACTCCGAGCGCACCTTCGCGACGAGGGGCTGCTGCTCGGGCAGCGGCCAGGAGCCGCGGGGGAAGGTGGTGGACGGGTTCATCCGCCGGGGGTGGGGCACCGGCGACCAGGTGAAGGCGAGTGAGGTGTCGCGGGCCACCTCGCGCAGGTAGTCCAGCGGCTGGGCGGCGATGGCACGCAGCGCGAAGGACCTGGCCAGGTCGTTGTGGGCGAACCGGTCGCCCGGCAGCCGGTTGAGCGAGGCGCCGGGGGCCCAGACGTACTCCGAGGCGGCGTCGGCGACGGTGCCGTTCGGGCAGAGCGGAGCCTCGGCGGGCGGCGGCTGGATGATCGAGCAGTCGGCGAAGGTCATGGTCCTGGCCCACAGGGCGACGCCGTCGGAGCCGCTGAGGGCGAACCGGCCGTGGTGCTGGGCGTACCAGCCGGCGTAGGCCGCCAGCGGCAGGGCGCCGGCCAGCACCAGCGCGGCCACCCGCCGCCAGGGCGCGCGGCGCAGCACCAGCCAGCCGGCCGCGAGGGCGAGCAGCGGCACGGCGGCGGTCCTGGTCAGCCCGGCCAGCGCGAGCAGCAGCCCGGCCACCGCCGCGGCCCGCGCCGACGGCACCGCGGGCAGGCCGCGCGGCGCGCCCGAGGGGGCCCGGCGCCACATCAGCACCACCAGCGCGGTGGTGATCAGGAAGATGACCTGGAGGTCCGACAGCACGGCGTGCTCCAGCCGGACGAAGGACGGGTCGAACAGCACCGGCACGGTCGCCAGGGCGGCCCCCCAGCCGGGCAGCGAACGGCGGCGCAGCAACGCGTAGATCATCACGCCGACCCCGAGCCCCATGGCGTGCTGCACCCCGGCGACCAGCTCCACGCTGTGGAAGGGCCGCAGGGCCCACAGGAACCAGGAGTACCCGGCGGGGTGGAAGGCCGCCTGCGGCCGCAGGTGCACGGCGGTGTCCAGGTACGTGAAGGAGTCGTACCAGTACAGCTGCGCCGTGTCGTACCCGAGCATGACCAGCACGCGCAGTGCGGCGGCCAGCGCCAGCGCGCAGGCGAACAGCCCGTGGCCGCGCGGGCGGCGCGCGGCGGGCGCGAGCGGACGCGTCCCGGCCAGGGTGGCTGCCATGATCTCTCCCCCGTGGCCGACCGGGCCGGTCCCGGTCGTCAGGGAGGCAGTCCAGCGGGACGCCGATAACCTGAGCGTCACCGGAACTGGTTACGCCCGCGTTATGCGGTCTGATCCAGACTTGCGGCATTTAAGATCTTTTGGGGGCTACAGGTGCGGGTTCTGATCGCCGAGGACGAGCGCATGCTCGCCGACTCGATCGCCGAGGGGTTACGGGGCGAGGCGCTCGCCGTCGACGTCGCCTATGACGGGGAGGCGGCGCTGGAACGGCTCGGCGTGCACGACTACGACGTGCTGATCCTCGACAGGGACCTGCCGGGGGTGCACGGCGACGAGGTGTGCCGGACGGTGGTGGAGCAGGATCGGCTGGTCAGGGTGCTCATGCTGACCGCCTCCGGCGACGTGCGCTCGCGGGTGTCGGGATTGTCGCTGGGGGCCGACGACTACCTGCCCAAGCCGTTCGCGTTCGAGGAGCTGGTGGCGCGGGTGCACGCGCTCGGGCGGCGCGCCCGCCGGGCCGACCCGCCGATGCTGGAGCGGGCGGGCGTGCGGCTGGACTGGGCGCACCGGCAGGTGTTCCGCGACGGCGTGTACGTGCCGCTGGCCCGCAAGGAGTTCGGCGTGCTGGCCGAGCTGCTGCGCGCCCAGGGCGCGGTGGTCTCGGCCGAGGACCTGCTGGAGAAGGTCTGGGACGAGCACATCGACCCGTTCACCAACACCGTGCGGACCACGATGATGAAGCTGCGCAAGAAGCTCGGCGAGCCGCAGGTGATCGAGACCGTCCCCGGATCGGGGTACCGCATCCCATGACCGTGCGCATGCGTTTCGCCCTGGCCTGCGCCGGGGTGTTCTTCTTCCTCGGCGCCCTGACGGTGACCGGGGTGTACTTCGTCGTCCGGTCGCAGCTGGAGCACCGGGCGGACCTGATCAGGCCCGACTTCCCCCGGGAGTACTCCTACGGCGACTCCTACGAGGCCGCCTACCGCAACGCGATGCGGGTGCGCGCGGCCTACCAGCGCGAGACGCTGAGCGGCGTGCGCACGGTGGGCGGGCTCATCGTGCTGGCCGCCACGGCCGGCGCGTTCGGGGTCGGCTGGCGGGCGGCGGGCTGGGTGCTGCGGCCGGTCAAGACGGTGACCGAGACCGCCCGCCGGGTCGCCCAGAGCCACGACCTGACCGAGCGCATCGCCTACGAGGGCCCGCGCGACGAGGTCAAGGAACTCACCGAGATCTACGACACCATGCTCGACCGGCTGGCCCGCTCCTTCGACGGGCAGCGCCGGTTCGTCGCCAACGCCTCGCACGAGCTGCGCACCCCGCTGACGATCAACCGCACCCTGGTGGACGTCGCGGTGCGCCGCCCCGACGCCACCGACGACGTCAAGCGGCTCGGCGAGTCGCTGCTGCTGGTCAACGCCCGGCACGAACGCCTCATCGACGGCCTGCTGGCGCTGGCCGAGGGCGAGCAGGCGGTGCTGGACCGGCGGCCCTTCGACCTGACCGACGTCGCCGAGCACGTGCTCGACCAGGCCGGCGAGGAGGCGGCCGAGCGGGAGGTGACGATCCACCGGCTGCTGGACTCGGCGCCGACGACGGGCGAGGCGGTGCTGGTCGAGCGGCTGGTGCAGAACCTGGTGGAGAACGCGATCCGGCACAACCAGCCCAAGGGCGAGGTGTGGGTGACGACGCGGCGGCGGGCCGAGCAGGTCGAGCTGGTGGTGGCCAACACCGGGCTGCACGTGCCGCCGTACGAGATCGAGACGATCTTCCAGCCGTTCCGGCGGCTGCACGGCGACCGGCTGCGCTCGGAGCGGGGCAGCGGGCTCGGCCTGTCGATCGTGCGGGTCATCGCCGAGGCCCACGGTGGCACGGTCACCGCCAGGCCGCGCGACGAGGGCGGCCTGACGATCACCGTGGAGCTCCCGGTGGACCCGTCCGCGCCCTGACATCAGGCGCGCCGCCGTCGATGAAGCCGCTTCGATGGATCAGTCGCCGCCCTGGCGGATCTGCCAGAGTTCCTCCTCCGGCACGCCCGCCTTGACCAGTTGCTCCCAGGTCGCCACGCGTTCGGTCGGGTCGGCCAGCACCAGGCCGAGCAGCGGGCGCAGCTCGGCGTGGTCGGCGCCGTCCTCGCGCCACAACGCGCCCAGCGCCCGGTGCACCGCCGGGGACCGCACGGCCGCCGTCTCCACCAGCTCCCGCAGGACGGCCACCCGGTCGTGGAAGCGCAGCGCGCGCCCCTCCCCCACGGCCAGCATCAGCAGGTCGAGCAGCCTGCGGTGGCGGGGCGCGTGACCGGTGGCGGCGGCGGCGATCGCGTCACCCATCGCCGTGCCCTCGCCGCCGCCGAGGATCACCTCCTCCTGGCCCCGCCCGGCGACGCGATGCGCCGACAGGGCGTTGACCAGGCCCGTCCAGCCCTCGTGCCCGAGCTGGCCCTTCCACAGGTGGCTGAAGGACGCCCAGCGGCCCAGCGGGTCAGGGCCGCCCAGGATGTGCGAGACGGCCACCGGCTCCGGCGAGGCGGCCACGATGAGCAGCGCCAGGTTGGCCGAGTAGGCGGCCAGGCGGCGGGTGACGGGATGGCGTACCGGCTCGAAGCCGGTGAAGCAGCGGCGGCGGCGCTCGTACAGGGACCGGCGCAGCAGCCCGGCCAGGTGGGTCACGCACCGGGCGCGGACGGCCGCCGGCACCTCGTCCAGCAGCTCCAGGATGAACCCGACCGTCGGGCCGCGCTCGGCCAGGCAGGAGAACGACGTGACCGCGTAGAGCAGGTCGTCGTCCACGCTCTGGGCCAGGGCCAGCGGCTCGTCCCCGGCCAGGCGGCGGCGCCGGTCGAGGTCGCGCAGCGCGTACACGGTCAGCCAGGCCGTCAGGAACTCGCCGAAGGTGGAGTGGAGGAAGGAGTGGCCGTCCCGGCGGATGAAGAAGAAGCGCTCGGTGGCCCGGCGGGCCCAGTCGACGGGCGGGCGCGGCTCGCCGGGCTCGTAGGGCTCGTCCTGGCCGCCTTCGCACAGGGCGGGCAGGTCGCGGGCGAGGTCCTCCTCGGTGATGACCTGCCGGCCGCGGGCGAGCATGGACAGGGCGACCGTGCCGAGCAGGACGAGCTCGCTGTCGATCAGCACCCGCTGCGGGGTGGCGGTCTCGCGTTCGGTGAAGTCGCGCAGCAGCACCTCGTACAGGCGGGCGCGGCCGATCGGGCGGTGCTCGCGCTGCAGGGCGTTGCCGCCGGCGTCGTAGAGCGCGAGCAGCAGCAGGAGCAGCGGCTGCCGGGCCATCTCGCCCTGGGCCAGCGCGGTCGCCGCGGGCAGGGGCTTCAGGTCGCGCCGGGCCAGCAGGGCGCGGTTGGCCTGGTCCCAGATGTCGAGCCACTGGCGCACCTGGTCGTCCTCGAACGGCTGGAGCTGCAGCGCCAGCAGCCCGTCGGGGAACCTGATGCGGTCGGCCACCACGGTCCGGCTGGTCACGATCACCACGACGGGCCGCCCCAGCGCGGCCTCGCGGCGCTGGAACTCCTGGAGATGCCCGAGATAGTCGTAGCGGTTGACGCCGCCCTGCAGCAGCTCGTCGAAGCCGTCGAGCAGGATCACCGGCAGCGCGCCGTCGCCCGCGGCGACCAGGTCGGCGTAGGCGACCTCCTCCTCCAGCACGGCGGCGACGGCCTGCTCGATCTGCTCGGCGACCGGCGCGCGCGGCGAGACGCGCGGCAGCTCCACCCGGATCGGCAGGAACTCCGACCTGGCCAGCCGGGCGCCGAGCACCTCGGTCAGCTTGGACTTGCCCGAGCCGGGCTCGCCGAGCACCAGCAGCGGCGCCTGGGTGGCGCGCAGCGAGGTGAGGTGGCCGACGAGGAACGCC
The DNA here is from genome assembly GCF_042892035.1 of Nonomuraea sp. NPDC001831. Taxonomy (NCBI): domain Bacteria; kingdom Bacillati; phylum Actinomycetota; class Actinomycetes; order Streptosporangiales; family Streptosporangiaceae; genus Nonomuraea; species Nonomuraea sp. NPDC001831. The sequence continues at coordinate 252,749 of NZ_JBIATU010000006.1, forward strand.
TCGGCGTCGGGCAGCAGGCGCTGGTCCCGCCACCAGCTGACGGAGGAGGGGTCGGACTCGCGGGTCAGCTCGGCCACCCGGCAGCGCGGACTGAGGTAGCCCTCGCCGAGCAGCGGGAGCGAGACGTCCTCGGGCAGCTTCCCGGCGGCCAGCAGGGGACGGTCGAGCGCGTTCGCGGCCATCCTGACCCGGTGGATCATGGGACGGTCGCCGACCCGCGGCGGGGCCAGCTCGGCCAGCAGCCAGGCCACCCGCGACAGGCCGGTGCCCGGCGTCTGGCGGTCGGCGACCAGGCTGCGCACGCCGAACTCGTGGCTGTCCAGGGACAACGAGCGGAAGTCCTCGTCGTAGATGCGCAGCGCGTGCGCGGGCGGGCCCTCGGCCAGCATGCGGGGTAACAGGAGCTGGTCGTCGACGGGCAGCTCGTCCCACACGCTGAGGCCGCCGACGAACCCGGCCATCGCCTCCGACATGCGCAGGTGGGCGCGTTCGACGGCCTGGCGGGTCTCGGCGAAGGGCACGTGCGGCTCGGGGGTGGGCAGGCGTTCCATGAGGAGACCGGCCACCAGGCGGGCGAAGCGCTCGGGGGTGGGCACGCCGTGGGAGATCTTGTCGGCCCGGTCGAGCTGCTCCAGGGTGAAGGGCAGCTTGGCCTCCCCGAGCGCCTCGAACCAGGCCGACACGACGATCACCGCGTGCGCGGCGGCCAGGCGCTGGGTGCGGGTGTAACGGTCCACGCCGCCCTTCAGCTCGGGCATCCTGCGGATGACCTCCTCGCCGTAGCGCACGACGTCGGAACGCAGGTCGGCCAGGCCCATGGTGAGCAGCCCGCCCCCGGCCAGCGCCCACCCCGTGCGGGCGGCGGCCGCGGCGAAGCCGACCACCTTGACGAGCCTGCCCTCCTTGCAGCCGAGCACCCTCAGGGCGTCGGCGTAACTCGGGGTCTCGATCATCAGCCTTCTCTCCGGGACCGGGAGGTCCCATCATGCGCCGGGAGGGGCCCCGGCGCTGCCCGGATGCCCGCTCCGCTATGGGCCTTTCACCGCGTCGGCGATCTCCGGCAGCACGCCGGGGTCCTCGATGGTGGACGGCGTGGCGTACGGCCGGCCGTCGGCGATGTCGCGCATCGTGGCGCGCAGGATCTTGCCCGAGCGCGTCTTGGGCAGCCGGGCGACCACCACGGCCCGGCGGAAGGCGGCGACCGGCCCGACGCGCTCGCGCACCAGGGCGGTCAGCTCGCGCTCGACGTCGGCCGGGTCGCGGCCGGAGCCGGACTTGAGCACCACGAACCCGACCGGGAGCTGGCCCTTCAGCGCGTCGGCCACCCCGATCACCGCGCACTCGGCGACGTCGGGATGGGCGGCGATCACCTCCTCCATCGCGCCCGTGGACAGGCGGTGGCCGGCCACGTTGATCACGTCGTCGATGCGGCCCATGACGTAGAGGTAGCCGTCGGCGTCGATGTGGCCGCCGTCGCCGGTCAGGTAGTGGCCGGGGTAGCGGGACAGGTAGGAGGCCTGGAAGCGCTCCTCGTCCCGGTAGAGGGTGGGCAGGCAGCCGGGCGGCAACGGCAGCCGGACGGTGACCGCGCCCTCCACGCCGGGCGGGCACTCGCGGCCCTCGGCGTCGAGCACGCGCACGTCGTAGCCGGGGACGGGTTTCGTCGGCGAGCCCGGCTTGATCGGCAGGGTCTCGATGCCGACGCAGTTGGCCGCGACCGGCCAGCCGGTCTCGGTCTGCCACCAGTGGTCGATGACGGGGACGCCGAGCAGGTCGCTGGCCCAGTGGTAGGTGTCGGGGTCGAGGCGCTCACCGGCGAGGAAGAGGTGCCGCAGCCCGGACAGGTCCCACTTCTTCGCGAAACTGCCGGTGGGATCGTCCTTCCTGATGGCCCTGATCGCCGTGGGCGCGGTGAACAGCGTGCGCACGCCGTGCTGGGCGGTCACCCGCCAGAACGCGCCGGGGTCGGGCGTGCCGACGGGCTTGCCCTCGTACAGCACGGTGGTGCAGCCGGTCAGCAGCGGCGCGTAGACGATGTAGGAGTGGCCGACGACCCAGCCGACGTCGGAGGCGGCCCAGAAGACCTCGCCGGGGGCGGCGCCGTAGACGTTGGTCATGCTCCAGCGCAGCGCGACCGCGTGGCCGCCGTTGTCGCGCACCACGCCCTTGGGCAGGCCGGTGGTGCCGGAGGTGTAGAGCACGTAGAGCGGGTCGGTGGCGGCCACGCTGACGCACCCGGCGGGCCCGGCGGCGCGCACGGCCTCGTGCCAGTCGAGGTCGCGGCCGGGCGTGAGCTCGGCCGGGCCCTGCGGGCGCTGCAGGATCACGCAGTGGGCGGGCCGGTGGGCGGCCTGGTCGAGGGCGGCGTCGAGCAGCGGCTTGTAGGCCACGACCCGGGCCGGCTCGATGCCGCAGGAGGCCGAGAGCACGACCTTGGGCTCGGCGTGCTCGATGCGCAGGGCCAGTTCCCTGGCCGCGAAGCCGCCGAACACCACCGAGTGCACCGCGCCGAGCCGGGCGCAGGCCAGCATCGCGACGACCGCCTCGGGCACCATCGGCATGTAGATCACGACGGTGTCGCCGGCCGTCACGCCGAGCGCCTTCAGCATGCCCGCCGTCCGCGCCACCTCGTCGAGCAGCTCGGCGTAGGTGATCGTGCGGACGGCGCCGGTGACCGGGCTGTCGTGGATCAGCGCCGCCTGCTCGCCGCGGCCGGCCGCGACGTGCCGGTCGAGCGCGTTGTGGCAGGTGTTGAGCCGTCCGTCGGGGAACCACCGCTTCCCGTCGCTGACGACGGCGGGCGCGACGTCCCAGTCGATGTCGCGCGCCGCCTGCGCCCAGAACTCCTCCGGGCGCTGGATGCTCCGCCGGTAAGCCTCGTCATAGCCGCCCACTTTTCGATCAGACCAGCCGCCGGCCCCCGAACGCAAGCCCCGTGGGAGGGTGTCCGGATGAATGACGATCTCATCCTGTCCGTCGTGACGGGCTCACGGGCGTACGGGCTGGAGACCGCGGCGTCCGACACCGACCGGCGCGGCGTGTTCGTGGCCCCCACCGCGGACTTCTGGCGGCTGGCCAAGCCGCCCACGCACCGCGACGGGCCGCTGCCCGAGCAGTTCTCGTGGGAGGTGGAACGCTTCTGCGTGCTGGCGCTGGAGGCCAACCCGACGGTGCTGGAGTGCCTGTGGTCGCCGATCGTGGAGGTGGCCACCCCGGCCGGGCGGCGGCTGCTGGAGTTGCGCGGGGCGTTCGTGTCGCGGCGGGCGCGGCAGACCTTCGCCGGGTACGCCGTCGACCAGTTCCGGCGTCTCGACCCGGCCGCGCCCAGGTGGAAGCAGGCCATGCACATGCTGCGGCTGCTGCTCAGCGGCCTGCACCTGATGCGGCACGGCGAGCCGCTGGTCGATGTCGGGGCGCACCGCGAACGGCTGCTGGCGGTCCGGCGCGGCGAGGTCCCGTGGGCGGAGGTGGACGCCTGGCGGGCCGGGCTGGCGGCGGAGCTGGCCGCCGCGCCCTGCGTCCTGCCGGAGCGTCCGGACCGTGAACGCGTGGAGGACTTCCTGGTGGGCGTGCGGAAGGAGCACCTGTGAACGCGCTGCCGTCCTGGTTACCGTCGTGGCTGCCGGAGATCCCCGGTGAGCAGCCGTACCCGGTGGCGTTCGCCACCGTGAGCGGCGCCCACCTGTACGGCTTCCCGTCCGTGGACTCCGACGTGGACCTGCGTGGCGTGCACGTGCTGCCGGTCGAGGAGGTGGCCGGGCTGCGCACCGGGCCGCAGACGCTGGACCGGACGTGGACGCGCGAGGGCGTCGAGGTGGACCTGGTCACCCACGACCTGGTCAAGTTCTGCCGGCTGCTGCTCGGCCGCAACGGTTACGTGCTCGAACAGCTCCTGTCGCCGCTGGTGGTGGCCTCATCGCCGGTGCACGAGGAGCTGGTTGCGCTGGCGGCCGGGTGCGTGACGCGGCACCACGCCCACCACTACCTGGGGTTCGCGCGTACGCAGTGGCGGTTGTTCGGGCGTACGGGCGAGCTGAAGCCGCTGCTGTACACCTTCCGCGTGCTGGCGACGGGCACCCACCTCATGCGCACCGGGGAGCTGGAGGCCGACCTGACCCGGCTGCTGCCGTACGGGCCGCCGTACCTGCCGGAGCTGGTGGCGGCCAAGCGGGAGGCGGAGCACGGCGCGGCGCCGCAGGTGGCGGGCGTGGCCGACGACGTGGCGCGGATGACGGCCGCGCTGGAGGCGGCGCGCGAGGGCTCGGCGCTGCCCGAGCGGGCCACCGCGGGCGACGCCCTGCACGACCTGGCCGTGCGCGCGCGCCTGGCGTCCCGCCCCTGACGGGTGCGCCTGGCGTCCCGCCCCTGACGGGTGCGCCTGGCGTCCCGCCCCTGACGGGTGCGGCCGGTCAGGGACGGGACGGGTGGTCAGGCGGCGCCGGGGTCGGCCGACAGGACGAGCCGGACCGAGACGTTCTCGTACCCGGCGCGTTCGAACGCCCGCGCCATCGGGACGTTGCCCGCGTCGGTGTCGGCCATGATCCCCGGCACGCCGCGTTCGGCGTGGAAGCGGGTGATCTCGCCGAGCAGCTCGTCGACGTAGCCGCGGCCCCGGTGCGCGGGCACCACGCCGAGGTAGCCGACCACGGGCCCGGCGTCGTTGGCCGAGGGCAGCGCGACGCCGACCAGGTCGCCGCTCTTGTCGTAGGCCAGCCGCCACCAGGACCGATCGCCCCGCATCGAGCGGTTGTCGCGGACGTCCTCGCGGGCCTGCTCCACGGGGTCCATGGTCATCAGGGCCTGGCGGGTGTGGAAGTCGAGGGTGCCCTCGGCGACCTGGCGGAAGGCGTCCACGAAGACCTCGTCGTCGTCATCGCCGCGGAAGACCAGCCGGTCGGACGGCTCGGGCACGGGCGAGCCGGGCGTCCAGGCGTAGCGCAGGCGTTCCAGCTCCTCGGTCAGCCCGGCACGGCCGGCGGCCTCCCAGCGCCAGGCGATGGCCGCCGACGCCTTCGGGTCCTCACGCCAGCCGTTGGAGACGAAGACGTGGTACTCCGGCGTGCGGCCGAACGCGGCGTGCGCGTGGCGCAGCAGCTCACCGGCCAGCCCCACCCGGTCCTCGACCGAGGGGTGGACGTAGACGCAGTCGAGGGCGAGCGGTCGCTCCTCGCCGGCGAAGCCCCACCAGACGGCGCGGGCCAGGATCTCGCCGTTCTCCTCGGCGAGCCAGATGCGGTCGTAGCGGTAGTTGCGGCTCTCCAGGAAGGAGAGCAGCCGGTCGGGATGGGCCCAGCTGATGGATTCGTCGACGACGCAGCCGAGCAGGCGGTCGAGGTCAGCCTCGGCCGCGGGACGGAAAAGCACAGTTCCTCCGAGAAATGAAAACCACACTTACACTGCCAAACATCTCAGTGCCTCCCTTCTCCCGACATTTCGCAGCACTTTAGTCCACCCCGCCGCCGCCCGCCCGCCGTTTTCCCGGACGTGATCTTCCCCTCGTGGCCGGAGGGCGACGTGAGTACGCTGGACCGCGTCCAGTTTCCGGCGTTTCGCGATCCGGCGGGACGATTCCGACCCGGCCGACGATGAGGACAGGATGGGCTCCGTGAGGTCCTACGACGACGACGCGCTGCCGCTGCAACCGCCGATCCGGCTGCCCGACGCCGCCACCCTGGCCTCCGCGGTCCGCGCCGCGCCACTCGCGGGCGAGCTGAAGGCCCTGCTCGACCCGCCCGACACCCCGCAGGCCGGCCCGCCCGACGCCCCGCAGGCCGACCCCGACGCCCTGCAGGCCGGGCAGGGCGACGCCTCGCAGGCCGGGCAGGGCGACGAGCAGGGAGAGGAGCAGGGCGACGAGCGGGCCGGCGACGCGCGGGTGCTGGAGGCGTGGGCGCGGGTGTGCCGGGCGCGGCTGGCCGCCGACGAGCGGCTGCTGCTGGAGCTCATCCGCATGTTCCTGTCCAGGGAGCCGGTCGCCGGGCGGGCGCCTCAGGCGCTGACCGACCTGGGGCTGGTGCGGCAGGCGGAGCCGTACACGCTGAGCTGGCTCGGGCTGTGGGTGGCGCGGCTGATCATCGCCGAGACCGCCGGGCAGGAGATCCCCGTCATGGGGACGCTGGCCGGCGCCGACGCCGCCACGCTGCTGCACGGCCTGCGCTCCTACCCCGAGGCCGAGCGGAGCGAGGAGCTGGCGGGCTGGCTGGCCGGCCGCGACCGCGAGCGGGCCGCCGCCGAGATCGCCGGGGCGCTGGCGGGGGTGAGCCCGCTGAGCCGGGCGGTCGGCGTGGAGCTGCTGGAGTCGAGCCTCGGCGAGGAGGGCCGCCGGGCGCTGCGCGGGCTGCTGGAGGAGCCCCGGCTGGGCGCGGTGGTCGCGGCCAGGACGGGCCGGGAGGACCGGCGGCCCACCCCCGACGAGATCGCCTGGGTGCTGGTGGACATGGCGGCGGCGCTGCTGGAGTTCGGCGGCGGCGAGGCGGGCGAGGTGATCGACTCGATCGCCATGGGGATGGACGCGGAGGAACAGGCGGGCACGATCGCGATCCTCGCCTTCGGCGACCACCCGTGGACGGGACGGGTGCTGCGGGTCGTCATCGACCACCACCCGGACGAGCGCGTCACGGCCGCGGCCCGCAAGGCCCTGCGCCGCCTGCGCGGCCTCGCCGACATCCGCACCTGACGGGCCACGGCTGGGGGACGCGGCTGCCAGGGAAACAGGGCTGAGGGGACGCGGCCGGGGGGACAGGACTGCGGGGAGACGGCTGCGGGCCCGCGGGGGCGGCGGCCGGGGCCGGTAGAGTCGGCTTGATGACGAAGCATACGATCTCCCCGCAGAGCGGCATCCTGGGCGACGGCTTCGGCTGCGACTGCGGCGCGGTGCTGGCCGGGCGGATGGCGGCCGAGCTGCACGCCGCCGAGAACGGCCGGTGCTCGGCCTGTCTCGGCTCGGCGGTGGAGCAGCTGACCCCCGACCTGACGCGCGGGTGCACGGTCTGCGCGGCGACCGGGGGCCGCAAGGAGCAGCTCACCTGGCAGCTCGCCCACACCGAGGCCGAGGAGCTGATCACGATGACCGTGGTGCGCGGCATCGTGGCGGGGCTCGACGGGCCGTTCCGCCTGTCGGAGATCGCCGACACGGTGCGGGCCGGGTTCGGGCTGCCGGCCGGGCGGCTGCCGGTGGGGCCTCGGGTGCGCGACCTGCTGCTCCAGCTCCAGGCGGCGGGCGAGATCGCCATGTTGTCGGCCCCCGACGAGCTGCTGGGCACCGACCAGGTGCTCTACCGCGACCCCCAGTGGCAGCGCACCCGCACCCTCGGCCTCTGAACCACGCCACACGCTCGGCAGGTCAGGAGCGGCCCGTCGCCCGTCCGGCGGGTCAGGGGCGGCAGAGGATCTCGCCGTGCAGGATCGAGAGCCAGGCGTCGTCGGCGGCGGCCCATTCCAGCCAGCCTTCGGCCATGCGCTCCAGGTCGGACCCGGTGGCCGCGCCCGTGGCGAGCGCCTGCTCGGCCAGGGCCGACCGCCGGACGCGGTCGGCCCACATGCCGCCCCACCACGCGCGGTCGTCGGGGGTGGCGAAGCACCAGGTGGAGGAGGTGGCGGTGATCTCCTGGAAGCCGGCGGCGCGGGCCCAGGACAGCAGGCGCCGCCCGGCGTCCGGTTCGCCGCCGTTCGCGCGGGCGAGGCGCTGGTAGAGGGCCATCCAGTCGTCCAGCGCGGGCAGGCGCGGGTACCAGGCGAAGGCCGAGTAGTCGCTGTCCCTGGCCGCGACGTACCCGCCGGGCTTGGTCACCCGGCGCATCTCGCGCAGCGCCCGCACCGGGTCGCCCACGTGCTGCAGCACCTGGTGGGCGTGGACCAGGCAGAAGGTGTCGTCGGGGAAGTCAAGCGCGTGCGCGTCGGCGACGGCGAAGTCCACGTTGCCCAGCCCGCGCGCGCCGATCTCGGCCCTGGCCAGCGCCAGGGCGTCCTCGGTGACCTCCGACGCCGTCACGTGGGCCACCAGCGCGGCCAGGTCCGCGGTGATCGTGCCGGGCCCGCTGCCCACGTCGAGGACCTTCATCGCGGGCTTGAGGTGCGGCAGCAGGTACGCGGCCGAGTTCTCCGCGGTGCGCCACCGGTGCGAGCGCAGGACGGACTCGTGGTGCCCATGGGTGTAGACGGCGTCCATCGAAAGACTCCTTCACGACGATGTGTGCTCCGACCCTAGCGCGAGTCTCATCTATCGAGAGAAAGTGTCTTTCTATTTGAGACGGCATCGCGCGTCCGGCGTCGCTCATAGACTGGTCGCGGCAATGTCCCGGCAAAAGGAAGGCGTGGTCGTGGGAGAGGTCCGGCCGATCGTGCACGTGGGCGATCCGGTGCTGCACAATCCGTGCGAGCCGGTCACCCGGTTCGACGGCGAGCTGGCGGCGCTGGTCGACGACATGTTCGCGAGCATGTACGCGGCCGAGGGCGTGGGCCTGGCCGCCAACCAGATCGGCGTGCCGCTGCGCGTGTTCGTCTACGACTGCCCCGACGCCGAGGGCGTCGGCCACAAGGGCGTCGTGGTCAACCCGTCCCTGGAGCTGCCCGGCCTCGGCGAGCGCCGCCTCGATCCCGACGACGAGGGCTGCCTGTCGGTCCCCGGCCAGTTCGCCCCGCTCCCCCGGCCCGACCACGCCACCGTCCACGGCTTCGACGCCGAGGGGCGGCCGGTCACCGTCGAGGGCACCGGCCTGCTGGCCCGCTGCCTCCAGCACGAGACCGACCATCTCGACGGCTACCTGTACATCGACCGCCTGCCGGCCAAACGCCGCAAGCAGGTGCTGGCAGCCTATGAGCAGACCAAGGCCGCTAAAGAGGACGTTTCTCCGCTATAGTGGAGGAATGCAAGGTGAAGGCGTGCTGTCCAGCGGGCTGTCCCTGGCCGAGCTGGGCGGGCGCATCCGCGCCGAGCGGCGCGGGCGCGGGTTGTCCGTCGAGCGCCTGGCCGAGCTGAGCGGCATCAGCCGGAGCATGGTCTCCGACGTCGAGCGCGGCGCCAAGTCGCCGACCGTGCTGGTGCTCGACCGCCTGGCCACGGCCCTCGGCACGTCGATCTCCCGGCTCCTCGACGAACCGGCCCGCGAGGACGTGCGCGTGCTGCGGCACGACCGGCAGCGGGTGCTGCGCGACCCGTCGGGCTGGGAACGGCGGGTGTTGTCGCCGGTGCTGGCCGAGGTGGAGTTCGAGTTCATGCGGACCACGATCGGCCCCGGCGTGGACGCGGGCGAGTTCGCCCCGCACGCCAAGGGCTCGCGCGAGTACCTCGCCGTCGAGCGCGGCACGCTGCGCCTGACGATCGACGACCGGCCGTACGAGCTGGCGGCCGGCGACTCGGCCGCCTACCCCGGCGACCACCGTCACGCCTTCGCCAACGACGGGACCGCCGACTGCGTCTTCTACCTGGCCATGGAGCTGGGTGGCGGCGGCCACCACGAGACCTGGAGGGATTCCCCGCATGGATGAGCTGCGCCGCGCCGGCGTCAGGGCGGCCGAGATCGCGGCCGCCCATCTGGAGGGCGTCCCGGCCGGGCCGGTGTGGCGGCCGGTGCCCGCCGCCGAGCGCGCCTGGCTGGGCGAGCTGCCGCTGCCCGACGCCGGGCGTCCGCTCGACGCGCTGCTCGACGACGTGAGCGCCCATGTGCTGCCGTACCCGATGGGCAACGGGCACCCGCGCTTCTTCGGCTGGGTGAACTCGCCGCCCTCCCCCGCGGGGGTGGTGGTCGAGCCGCTGGCCGCCGCGCTCAACCCGAGCTGCGCGGGCGGCGACCACGCGGGCCCGCTGCTGGAGCGCACGGTGGTGCGCTGGCTGGCCGAGCTGGTCGGCTTCCCGCACCCGCCCGGCGGCGGCCTGCTGACCAGCGGCGCGTCGATGGCCACGATCGTCTGCCTGGCCACGGCCCGGCAGCAGGCCGCGCTCGCCGACGGCTGGGACGCCCGCGAGGAGGGCCTGCACGGCCGCCCGCCCATGATCATGTACGTCACCGAGGAGGGCCACAGCTGCCTGCTCAAGGCGGCCCAGCTGCTCGGCCTCGGCGCCCGGAACGTCCGCAAGGTGCCGGTGGACGCCACCTTCCGCATGGACGTCGGCGCGCTGCGCACGATGATCGCCGACGACCTGGCGGCCGGCCTGCGGCCGTTCTGCGTGGCGGGCAGCGCGGGCACCGTCAACTCCGGCGCGGTCGATCCGCTCGACGCCATCGCCGACGTGGCCGCCGAGCACGGGCTCTGGTTCCACGTGGACGGCGCCTACGGCGCGCTCGGCGTGCTCGACGCGCGTTCGGCGCCCGCCTACGCGGGGCTGGACCGGGCCGACTCGCTGGCCCTCGACCCGCACAAGTGGCTCGGCGTCCCGGTCGGCTGCGGCTGCGCGCTGCTGCGCGACCCGGCTGCCGCGCGGGCCGCCTTCAGCCTGGTGCCGTCGTACCTGATCGACGACAACGCCGACGACCTGGGCTGGTTCGCCGAGTACGGGCCCGAGCAGACCCGCCCGTTCCGGGCGCTGAAGACCTGGGCGACGCTGTCGTACCTGGGCAGGGAGGGCGTCACGCGCCTGGTCGAGCACACCGGCGGCCTGGCGCGCACGCTGGCCGCCATGGTCGAGCAGGCCCCGGACTTCGAGCTGCTCGCGCCGGTCGCCACCTCCATCACGGCCTTCCGCCACACGCCCGCAACGGGCGAACCCGGCGAACCCGGCGGGCTCGACGCGCTCAACCGGGCCCTGCCGGGCGCGGTCCAGGCGCGCGGCAACGCCTTCCTCACCGGCACCCGCCTCGGCGGCCGGGACGCGCTGCGGGCCTGCTTCCTGCATCCCGACACCACCGAGGACGACCTGGCGATCCTGCTGGAGGAGATCCGCCTGGCGGCGAAGACGCTCTGAGGCCCGGTAAAGGGCTCCTCCACGGACGTACCGGACACGCATGGCCGGACGCCGGGATCCGACAAAGCCCTGTGAGCGCTCCCCCGGCCCGGGTAGTAAGCGGCCGGGACGTGAGCAATCAGGAGGATCCCATGGCAGAGACCGTGGCAGACGTGATGACTTCGCACCCGGCGACGGTCGAGTGCGACCAGCCGGTGTCGGCCGCCGCGGCACTCATGCGCGACAACGACGCGGGCGCGGTGATCGTCAACGAGAACGGGCGCATGAAGGGCATCGTCACCGACCGGGACATCACGATCCGGGTGGTGGCCGACGAGCGGGGGCCGGAGACGCCGGTCAGGGAGGCGTGCAGCCCGTCGGTCGAGGCGGTCGGGCCCGACACGAGCATCGACCAGGCCGTGCAGATCATGCGCTCGCACGCCGTGCGCCGCCTTCCGGTCGTCGAGGACGGCCGTCCCGTCGGCATCGTGAGCCTGGGCGACCTGGCGGTGGAGCGCGACCCGGACTCCGCGCTCGCCGACATCTCGGCCGCGGAGGGCAACCGCTAACGTGGCTGTGTGATCACCGTCGAGGACGTCCGGCGCTTCGCGCGCACCCTTCCGCGCTCGTCCGAGCACCTGATCCGGGACCGGGTCAAGTTCCGCGTGGGAAAGATCGTCTATGTGGCGTTCTCGCGGGACGAGACGCTGATGGGCTTCGGGTTCCCCAAGGAGGAACGCGAGGCCCTGGTCGCGGCCGAGCCGGACAAGTTCCTCATGCCGGGCGAGTCCGACCTGCGCTTCAACTGGGTGGTCGCCCGCATGGACGCCCTCGACGTGGCGGAGATGCGCGAGCTGGTGCTGGAGGCGTGGCGCATGTGCGTCCCGAAGAAGGTCCGCCTGGAACAGCAACTCCGGACCGGCTCCTGACCCGTCCCGCCGCGGCTACGACACCGAGCGGTGGAGGGCCGCGGTCAGGTCGGTGACGCGTTTGACCGAGCCGCTCCACGCGCTGCCCGCCGGGTGCGCGGTGAGCACCGCCATGACCAGGCGGTCGCCGGCGCCGGCCAGGCCCGTCGTGTGCAGCACGGGCCGGCCGTAGTCGGGCACGCCCGAGCCGGTGGCGCGCTGCGCGATCCACGAGACGGGCGCGGCCAGGGCCTTGGGGTCGCACGTGCCGGGCGGCGTCGTGCCGAAGCCCGACCAGCCCTGCTTGACCGCCCACGGCCTCGGCACCGCGCGCGGGATGCCGAAGGTCTGGTCGAAGCCGTCGGTGCCGCACGGCGTGGCGGCGCGCAGGTGGCCGAGGATGATGTCGCGCACCCGGGCGTCGGCGGTGTCGAGCAGGTAGCGGTAGGTCCGGACGACGTCGTACGCGCTGAGCGAGGTGTAGCCCCAGAAGCCGGGCTTGGACGCGGGCGGCGGGGTGGTGTCGGACAGGCCGAGCGGGCGGGCGGTCCGGACGATGATCTGCCCCTTGCCGTCGCGGTCCCAGAACGCCGAGGCGGCGTCGTCGTCGCTGGAGCGCAGCATGATCTTCAGCAGCCGGGCGTCGGCCGGCGGCACGCTCTTACGCCGCTCCAGGTAGTCGATCGCGATGAGGATCTTGACGACCGACGCCGAGCGGAACTTGCGGTGGGCGTTCCGGACGGCGACGATCCTGCCCGCCTTCCTGTCGAACACCACCCAGGCCGCCGTGGTGCCCGGGGGCACCTGGATCGGGCGGGCGACGGCGGCGTGGGCGGGCGTGGCCAGGGCCACGACGGGGACGACCGCCGCCGCGGCGGCCAGGGGCTTCATTCGCACCCGCCTATAACTACCAGATTGTGTCGTCCACCCCTTGACCGTCCAACGAAAGCGGGTATAAACACAGGAGAAACCAAACAGAAACGGCGGTGAACCAACATCATGTACGCCGAGGAGCGGCAGCAGGAGATCCTCCGCAGAGCGCGGGACGCGGGCCGCGTCGACGTGGTGCGGCTGGCCGCCGAGCTCGACGTGACCACCGAGACGATCCGCCGCGACCTGACCGCGCTGGAGCGAGCGGGCGTGCTGCGCCGGGTGCACGGCGGCGCGATCCCCGTGGAACGCCTGGGGTTCGAGCCCGCGCTGGCCGCCCGCGACGAGGTGATGACCGCGGAGAAGGAGCGCATCGCCAAGGCGGCCCTGGCCGAGCTGCCCGAGGACGGCTCGGTCATCATCGACGCCGGCACCACCACCGGCCGCCTGGTCCAGGCGCTGCCCGCCGACCGCGAGCTCACCGTGATCGTCAACTCGCCGCCGCTGGCCACCGTCCTGGCCTCGCGGGCCAACCTCCAGGTGATCGTGCTGGGCGGGCGGCTGCGCGGCAAGACGCTGGCCACGGTCGACGACTGGGCGCTGCGCCCGCTGGCCCACCTCAACGTCGACGTCGCGTTCATGGGCGCCAACGGCTGCTCGCCCGACCGGGGCCTGACCACGCCCGACCCGGCCGAGGCGGCGATCAAGCGGGCCATGGTCCGGGCCGCGCAGCGCAGCGTGCTGCTGGCCGACCACACCAAGTTCGGCAACACCTACCTGGCCACGTTCGCCGAGCTGGGCGAGATCGACGTGGTGATCACCGACGCCGGGATCGACCCGGCGCTGGCCGCCGACGTCGCCGCGGCCGGGCCGGAGGTGATCCGGGCGTGATCCTCACGTTGACGCTCAACCCGAGCCTCGACCGCACGATCGAGATCGCCGCCCTGGCCAGGGGCGCGGTGATCCGGGCCGCGCGGGCCCGGCTCGACCCGGGCGGCAAGGGCGTCAACGTCTCGCGGGCGCTGCTGGCCAACGGCGTCGCCGCCCGCGCCGTGCTGCCCTTCGCCGGGGACGAGGGCGCGCAGCTCGTCCGCCTGCTGGCCGCCGAGGGCCTGGACATGGTCACCGTCCCCGTGGCGGGCACGACCCGCTCCAACGTCGCGCTCGCCGAGCCCGACGGCACCGTCACCAAGATCAACGAGCCGGGGCCCGCGTTGTCGGCGGCCGAGCTGGACACGATCGCCGAGACCGTGCTGGCCGCGGCGCGGGAGGCGGACTGGGTGGTGGCCTCGGGCAGCCTGCCGCCCGGGGCGCCCGCCGACGTCTACGCCCGGCTGTGCCGCCGCTTCGCCGCCGCGGACCTGCGCGTCGCCGTGGACACCAGCGGCCCGGCCCTGGCCCGGGCGCTGGAGGCCGGTCCGGCGCTGGTCAAGCCGAACCTCGACGAGCTGGCCGCGGTGACCGGCCGGCCGTTGTGCCGGGTCGGCGACGTGGTCGAGGCGGCGGCCGGGCTGCGCGCCGCGGGCGCCCGCACGGTGCTGGCCAGCCTCGGGGCCGACGGCGCCGTCCTCGTCCAGGACGACGGCGTCTGGTACGGCGAGGCCGCGGTCACCGGGCCGCGCAGCTCCGTCGGGGCCGGCGACGCCATGCTGGCCGGGTTCCTGGCCGCGGGCGGGCACGGCGTCCCCGCCCTGGCCGAGGCGCTGGCCTGGGGCGCGGCGGCGGTCCGGCTGCCCGGCAGCAGGATGCCCGGCCCCGCCGACATCGACCGCGCCGGGGTGCGCACGGGAGCCCCCGACCCGGCCCGCCCGCTCACCGTCCCGCACGCGCCGCCCGTCCCGGAGCCGGTCGCCCCCGCACCGCACGGCTGATCCACTGCTCATCCCCCCGAAGGAGCACGTCCATGGCCGACAGTTACACCCCTCCGGTCTACGGCACCGGAGTCAAGGCCACCATCCAGCGTCTAGGCGGCCATCTGGCCGGGATGATCATGCCGAACATCGGCGCGTTCATCGCCTGGGGCCTGATCACCGCGTTGTTCATCCCCACCGGCTGGCTGCCGGACAAGGAGCTGGCCGCGCTGGTCGACCCGGTCATCAAGTCCCTGCTGCCCATCCTCATCGCCTACACCGGCGGCCGCATGGTCCACGGGCAGCGCGGCGCGGTCGTCGGCGCGGTGGCGGCGATGGGCGTGGTCGTGGGCTCGGACATCCCGATGTTCCTGGGCGCGATGATCGTCGGCCCGCTCGCCGCAGTGATCCTGAAATATGTGGACAAGTTCACTGAGCAGCGGACCCGGGCCGGGTTCGAGATGCTGGTGGACAACTTCACCGCCGGCATCGTGGGCGCCGCGATGGCCGTGGCCGGGGTGCTGGGCATCGGGCCGGTCGTCCGGGTCGTCACCGACGCGGCGGGCCAGGCGGTCGAGTGGCTGATCACCAACAACCTGCTGCCGGTGGCCTCGGTGCTGATCGAGCCGGCCAAGGTGCTGTTCCTGAACAACGCGGTCAATCACGGCGTGCTCGGGCCGCTGGGGGTGGCCGAGGCGGTGCGGCAGGGCAGGTCGATCCTGTTCATGCTGGAGTCGAACCCCGGCCCCGGGCTCGGGCTGCTGGTGGCGTACCTGCTGTTCGGGCCGCGTCCGCTGCGGCCGAGCACGCCCGCCGCGATGATCATCCACTTCTTCGGCGGCATCCACGAGATCTACTTCCCGTACGTGCTGATGAAGCCGCGGCTCATCCTGGCCGTCATCGCGGGCGGGGCGGCCGGCGTGTTCACCTTCATGATCACCGGCGCGGGCCTGGTCGCCACGCCGTCCCCCGGCAGCATCTTCGCCTACCTCGCGGTGACGCCGCGCGGCGGCTGGCTCGGCTCGATCGCCGGGATCGCGGTGGCCACGGCCGTCTCGTTCGCCGTCGCCGCCGTGCTGCTGGGCTTCGGCCGGGGCGAGAAGGAGCCGGAGCCCGACGCCCCCGGCCCGCAGGACGCCGTCGCGGACCCGCCGGCGCCCGAGCCCGCCAGCACCCGCCCCCTCAGGACCGAACCCGTCAGGACCGAACCCCTCAGCAAGGAGGCGTGAGCCGTGGCCGGCATCGACAGCAAGGACATCCACAAGATCGTCGTGGCCTGCGACGCGGGCATGGGCAGCAGCGTCATGCTCGCCTCCCAGCTCCGCAAGCAGCTCAAGGAGAGCGGCGTCACCGTCGAGCACACCCCGGTGAACTCCATCCCCGCCGACGCCGACGTCGTCGTGTGCCACTCCGGGCTGGCCGCCAGGGCCAGGGCCGCCGCGCCGGGCAAGGCGCTGGTGTCCTTCCAGGTCTTCCTCGGCGACCCGGCGGTGACCGCGCTGGTGAACACCATCAGGAACGGCGGCGCCGTCGATGCGTGAGGACCTGCTCGACGCGCGGGCGATCCTGCTGCACGAGAGCGCGGCCTCGCGGGAGGAGGCCGTCCGCCGGTGCGGGCGGGTGCTGGTGGAGGTGGGGGCGGTCGCGGAGCCGTACGTCGAGGCGATGCTCGAACGCGAGCGCACGATCTCCACCTACGTCGGCGAGGGGGTGGCCGTCCCGCACGGCACGGCCGCCGCCAAGCGGGACGTCACGCGCGACGCGATCTGCGTCGTGCGCTTCCCCGGCGGGATCGACTGGGACGGCGAGCGCGTCACGCTGTGCGTGGGCATCGCCGCGGCCGGCGACGGGCACGTGCCGCTGCTGGCGGCGCTGGCCGAGATCCTGCTCGACCCCGAACGGGCCAGGACGTTGCGCGAGGCGACGGAGCCGGGCCAGGTGCTGAAGGAGCTGACGTGAAGGTAGCCAGGTTCCACGCCCCGGGCGACCTCAGGATCGAGGACGCGCCGGAGCCGCAGGCCGGGCCGGGCGAGCTGAAGATCCGGGTGCGCAACTGCTCGACCTGCGGCACCGACGCCAAGATCTTCCGGTACGGTCACCACCACATCAGGCCGCCGCGCGTGATGGGCCACGAGATCGCCGGCGAGGTCGTGGGCACCGGGGCGCGGGTGCAAGTGATCGCCGCCATCCCGTGCGGGACGTGCCCGGAGTGCCGCCGGGGCCGCCTGACCGTCTGCCCGCGCCAGGAGTCGATGGGCTACCACTACGACGGCGGCTTCGCCGAGTACGTGGTCGTCCCGGCCAAGGTGCTGGCGGTGAACGGGGTCAACACCGTTCCGGACGGCGTCGGGTTCGCCGAGGCGTCGGTGGCCGAGCCGCTGGCCTGCGTGCTCAACGGCCAGTCGCTGGCCGGGGTGGGGCCGGGCGACGACGTCGTGGTGATGGGCGCGGGCCCGATCGGCTGCCTGCACGTACGGCTGGCGCGGGCGCGCGGCGCGTCCCGGGTCTTCCTGGTGGACGTCAACGCCGACCGGCTGGCCATGGCGGCCGAGCTGGTGCGTCCGGACGCGATGATCGACTCCGACGCCGTCGGGCAGGTGCTCAAGCTGACCGGCGGCCGCGGCGCCGACGTCGTGATCACCGCGGCGGCCTCCGGCGCGGCCCAGGAGCAGGCGGTCCGGATGGCCGCCCGGCAGGGCCGCGTGAGCTTCTTCGGCGGGCTGCCGAAGGACGACCCGGTCATCGCCCTCGACGCCAACCTGGTCCACTACCGGGAGCTGACCATCGTGGGCGCGAACGGCTCCAGCCCCGCGCACAACGCCGAGGCCCTGCGCCTGGTGGCCGAGGGCGCCGTCGTGGTGTCCGACCTGATCACCCACCGGCTGCCGCTGCCCCGGGTGCTCGACGGGATCGACCTCGTCAGCACGGGCAAGGCGATCAAGGTGACGATAGAACCCTGAAGGAGGGTGGCGATGGCGAGTCGAACGGTGGCCGTGGCCTCTGCCGGCGGCCTGCACGCGCGTCCGGCGAAGGTGTTCGTGCGGGAGGCGGCCCGGCTCGGGGTGCCGGTGCGGGTGCGGCTGGGCGAGAAATCCGTGCCGGCCGGCAGCATGCTGGGGGTGTTGTCGCTGGGCGCGGTGCGGGGCACGGTGGTGACGCTGGAGGCCGAGGGCGCGGGGGCCGAGGAGGCGCTCGACGCGCTGGCCGCCCTGCTCTCCCGCGACCTCGACGCCGTCCCCGAGTCCGGCGCGGCTGAAACTGCGGCCGGTGAGGCGCTCGATGCCTGAGGCGACGTTGAAGGGCGTGGGGGTCAGCCAGGGCCGCACCGCCGGGCCCGTGGTGCGGATGGCGGCGCCGCCCGTGCTGCCCGCGCCCCGCCGGGTCACCGACCCCGGCGCCGAGGCGGCCGCCGTCGCGAAGGCCCTCGACGCCCTCGCCGCCGACCTGGAACGCCGCGCCGCCCACGCCGGCGCCGAAGGGGCCGAGATCCTGGAGGCGCTGGCCATGATGGCCGCCGACCCGCAGCTGCGCGAGCAGGCCGAGGCGCACGTGCGCGACGACGGCCTGGACGCCCCCCACGCCCTGGACGCCGCCTTCTCCGCGCACCGGGAGGCCCTGGCCGCGCTCGGCGGCTACCTCGCCGAGCGGGCCGCCGACCTCGACGACCTCAGGTCCCGCGCGGTGGCCGCCGCCCTGGGCCTGCCCATGCCGGGCGTGCCCGACCCCGGCCATCCGTTCGTGCTGGTGGCCGCGGACCTGGCGCCCGCCGACACCGCCGGCCTGGGCCCGCGGGTGCTGGCGCTGGTGACCGAGCGCGGCGGGCCCACCAGCCACACGGCGATCCTGGCCCGCGGCCGCGGCCTGCCCGCCGTGGTGGCCTGCGCCGGGGTCATGGACGTCCCCGACGGGACGGTGATCGGCGTGGACGGCGTCACCGGCGAGGTCACGGTCGGCCTCACCGGCGCGGAGGCGGAGGGCGTACGGGAGTCCGACCGGCGCGACCGGGAGCGGCTGGCCGCCGGCGCCGGGCCCGGCAGGACCGCCGACGGCCACCCGGTGAGGCTGCTGCACAACATCGGCTCGGCCGCGGACCTGCGGCCGGGCGCGGAGGGCGTGGGCCTGTTCCGCACCGAGTTCCTGTTCCTCGACCGCAGGCTGCCGCCCTCCCACGAGGAGCAGGTCGCCGCCTACGCGGAGGTGTTCGCCGGGGGCGGGCCGGTGACCGTGCGCACGCTCGACGCCGGCACCGACAAGCCGCTGCCCTTCCTCGGCCTGCCGGCCGAGCCCAACCCGGCGCTGGGCGTGCGCGGCCTGCGCGTCGACCGCGTGCTGCCCGGCGTCCTGGACGCCCAGCTCGACGCCATCGCCGAGGCCGCCCGCGCCACGGGCGCCGACGTGCGGGTGATGGCCCCGATGGTGACCACCGCGCGCGAGGCGGCCGACTTCGCCCGCCGCGTGCGCGCCCGCGGCCTCGCCCGCGCGGGCGTGATGGTCGAGGTGCCCGCCGCCGCACTCCAGGCCGACGAGCTGCTGGCCGAGGTGGACTTCCTCAGCGTCGGCACCAACGACCTGGCCCAGTACACCTTCGCCGCCGACCGGCAGCATCCCGGCCTGTCCGACCTGCTCGACCCGGCCCAGCCCGCCCTGCTGCGGCTGGTCGGCATGTGCGCCGAGGCCGGGCTGCGGGCGGGCAAGCCGGTCGGGGTGTGCGGCGAGGCCGCCGGCGACCCCGCGGTCGCGCCGCTGCTGGTGGGGCTCGGGGTGTCCAGCCTGTCGATGGCTCCGGTGTGCGTGCCCGTCGTCCGGGAGGCGCTGGCGGCCCTCACCCTGGAGGAGTGCCGCGAGCGCGCCCGGCTGCCGCGGCGCTGACCGGTCAGCCGACCGGCTCGGGGTTGTGGGCCCTGAGCCGGAGCCGGTCGTCCTCGACGTCCACGGTGACCTTGCCGCCCTCGGCCACCTCGCCGGTCAGCAGCATCGTGGACAGGCGGTTGTCCAGTTCCCGCTGCACGGTGCGGCGCAGCGGGCGGGCGCCGAACTCGGGCTGGTAGCCGCGCCGGGCCAGCCAGTCCTTGGCCTCGTCGCTGACCTCCAGGGTGACGCCCTGGCCGCGCAGCCGCTGCCGGGTGCGGTCCAGCAGCAGGTCCACGATCTGGCGCAGCTGCTCGCGTTCCAGCCGCTTGAAGACGATCACCTCGTCGATGCGGTTGAGCAGTTCCGGGCGCAGGGAGTGGCGCAGCAGGTCCATGAGCTCGTCCTGCAGGCGCGGGGTGTCGCCCTCGGCGTCCAGGATGAGCTGGGCGCCGATGTTGCTGGTCATGATGACGATGGTGTTGGTGAAGTCCACCGTGCGGCCCTGGCCGTCGGTCAGGCGGCCGTCGTCGAGCATCTGGAGCAGGATGTTCATGACGTCGGGGTGGGCCTTCTCGATCTCGTCGAGCAGGACGACGCCGTGCGGGCGGCGGCGGACGGCCTCGGTGAGCTGGCCGGCCTCCTCGTAGCCGACGTACCCGGGGGGCGCGCCGATCAGGCGGGAGACGGTGTGCCGCTCCTGGAACTCGCTCATGTCGATGCGCACCATGTGGTCCTCGCCGCCGAACAGCGCGGCGGCCAGCGCCCTGGCCAGCTCGGTCTTGCCGACGCCGGTCGGGCCGAGGAACAGGAAGCTGCCGATGGGCCGGTTGGGGTCCGACAGGCCCGCCCTGGCCCTGCGCACCGCCTCGGCGATGGCGACGACCGCCTCGTCCTGGCCGATGACCCGCTCGTGCAGGTGCTCCTCCAGCCGCATCAGCCGTTCGCGCTCCTGCTCGGTGAGCTGGGTGACGGGAATGCCGGTACGCCGGGAGACGACCTCGGCGATGTCCTCCACCATGACCTGCGGGACGGTGTCGTGGCCCTGCCGCGCCCGGTCCAGCTCGGGACGGAGCTTGTCGATCTGGACGGTGAGCTCCTTGGCCCGGTCGAAGTCGTCGGAGGTGACCGCCTGGTCCTTGTCGCGGCGCAGCGACTCCAGGCGTTCCTCCAGCTCGCGGACGTCGCTGCCGGGGGTGCGCGAGCGCAGCCGGACGCGGGCGGCGGACTGGTCCATCAGGTCGATGGCCTTGTCGGGCAGGAAGCGGTCGGTGATGTAGCGGGCCGAGAGGTTGGCGGCGGCGTCCAGGGCCTCGTCGGTGATGCGGACCTGGTGGTGGGCCTCGTACGCGTCGCGCAGCCCGGCCAGGATCTCGACCGTCTGCTCGACGGTGGGCTCGCTGACCAGGATCGGCTGGAAGCGGCGTTCGAGCGCGGCGTCCTTCTCGATGTTCTTGCGGTACTCGTCGATCGTGGTGGCGGCGATGACGTGCAGCTCGCCGCGGGCCAGGGCGGGCTTGAGGATGTTGGCCGCGTCCATGCCGCCCTCGGCCGAGCCGGCGCCGACCAGGGTGTGCACCTCGTCGATGAAGACGATGGTCTCGTCGGCGTGCGCGCGCACCTCGTCGATGACCTTCTTGATGCGCTCCTCGAACTCGCCCCGGTACTTCGACCCGGCGACCATGCCGGTCAGGTCGAGCGCGACGACGCGGCGGTCCTTCAGCGTGTCGGGCACGCTGCCGTTGACGATGCGCTGGGCGATGCCCTCGACGATGGCGGTCTTGCCGACGCCGGGCTCGCCGATCAGGCACGGGTTGTTCTTGGTGCGCCGCGAGAGCACCTCGATGGCCTGCTCGATCTCGTCCTCGCGGCCGACGACCGGGTCGATCCTGCCCTGCCTGGCCTCCTCGGTCAGGTCGCGGCCGTACTCGTCGAGCGCGGGCGTGTCGGTGGACCGCCGTCCGTCGCCGTGCTGCTGGCGGGACACGCCGGACATGATGGCCTGCTGCAGCTCGTTGGCCGAGACGCCCTGCTCCTGGAGCAGGCGGGCGGCGCCGGAGTCGGGGTTGGCGGCCACGGCGAGCAGCAGGTGCTCGGGGCCGATGTAGGAGGACTGGAGGGCGCGGGAGATGCGCTGGGCGTCCAGGACGGCGCGTTTGGCCGCCGGGGTGAGCGTGGTGGGCGGCTCAGTTCCGGTGCCGGGTCCGGTCAGGGCGTCGATGCGGTCGCGCAGCCTGCCGAGGTCGACGCCCGCCGCCTGCATCAGCGGGCGGGTGGCGTCGGACTCGGTCAGCGCGTCGAGGATGTCCAGGACGTCCATGTCCTGCGCGCCGCGCTGGCCGGCGACCTCCAGGGCCCGGCTGAGCACCTCCCTGGCCGAGGCGCTGAGCAGCTTGCCCACGTCGACCCGCTGCACGCTGGGACGGGACGGCGGCCAGCCTTCCATCCCGCCGAACACCCGCCCGGTGAGCTCCTCGAACCCCCTGAACGGATCTCCCCCGAAGAACGACCTGAACGGCATGTCGGACATTTGATCTCCCCCTAGTGCATCAGGGGGACATCTAGCCGAAGAAGCCGCAAGTCATAGCCAGCAATCGGCAAAGGGGACGCATTACTCGGTGGCTATGAGGTCGATGACGGGGGTGTCGCCCGAGACGAGCTCCAGCGTGCGATGCGCGGTGCCCGGGTTCTCCAGCAGCGCCATGACGACGGCGGCCACGTCGTCACGCGGCACCGAGCCGGGCGGCACCTGCGGGGCCAGCCGGACCAGGCCCGTGCCGGGCTCGTCGGTCAGGCGGCCGGGGCGCAGGATCGTCCAGGCCAGGCCGTCGCGGGCGCGCAGGTCGTCCTCGGCGGCGGTCTTGGCCTCGATGTAGGCGGCCCAGACCGCGTCACTGCCCGGCGCGGGCGGGCGGCCCGCGCCCATGGAGGAGATCTGGATGAACCGCCGCACCCCCGCCCGCTCGGCGGCGTCGGCCATCAGGACGGACGCGGCCCGGTCGACGGTGTCCTTGCGGGCCGCGCCGCTGCCCGGGCCGGCGCCGGCCGCGAAGATCACCGCGTCGGCGTCGCGCAGGATCTCCGTCACCTCGTCGGCGGTGGCCTTCTCCAGGTCGCACAGCACGGCCGCGGCCCCGGTGGCCTCGACGTCGGCCACGTGCGCGGGGTTGCGCACCAGGCCGACGGCGCCGGACCTGAGCCGCTCGGCCAGCCGCAGCGCGATCTTGCCGTGCCCACCCGCGATGATGATCCGCATGCCCCCCATGGTGTCATGGACGTCATGAACGACTTCCCGCAGGCCCCCACGCCCGCGTTCCTGTTCGACCTCGACGGCACCCTGATCGACAGCGTCTACCAGCACGTCATCGCCTGGCGGCAGGCGCTGTCCGGGATGGGGATCGACCTGTCGGTGTGGCGCATCCACCGGCGCATCGGCATGAGCGGCGGCCTGTTCGTCAGCGCGCTGCTGCGCGAGACCGGCCTGAAGCTGACCCAGGAGCAGATCGACGAGTTGCAGGTCACCCACGCCGAGGCGTACGAGCAGCAGGTGGCGTCGGTCCGGCCGCTGCCGGGGGCGGCCGAGCTGCTCGGTGAGCTGACCGCGCGCGGCGTGCCGTGGGCCATCGCCACCAGCGGCTACTCCCGTACGGCCCGGCTCGCGCTGGGCATGCTCGGCCTGCCGGAGGACACCCCGATGGTCACCCGCGACCAGGTGCGGCGGGCCAAGCCGGACCCGGATCTGTTCCTGGCCGGTGCGGCGCTCGTCCAGGTGGACCCGCTGCATGCGATGGTGGTGGGCGACAGCGTCTGGGATCTGCTGGCCGCCCGCCGGGCGGGCGCGCTCGGCATCGGGCTGCTGTCCGGTGGATATGGCAGGGACGAGCTCGAACGTGCCGGGGCCTTCCGCGTGTACGCCGATCCGGCGGACATGCTCGACAGGCTGGACGAGCTCGGCGTGCGCTCCCCGTCCTGAGCGAGGGGGGGAATATCTCGCCGAACCTCCCAGCTTGATCGTGCGTATCCCCCACAGAGGAGCATTGAGATGGACTTGGCAGACATCGGCGTCACCGGCCTGGCCACCATGGGGCGCAACCTGGCCAGGAACCTGGCCAGGCACGGGTACGCCGTCGCCGTGCACAACCGCACGACGGCCCGCACCCAGCAGCTGATCAGGGAGTTCGGCGGGGAGGGCACGTTCGTGCCGGCCGAGGAGCTGGCCGCTTTCGTGGCGTCGCTGAAGCGGCCACGCCGGGCGATCATCATGGTGAAGGCCGGTCCCGGCACCGACGCGGTGATCGACCAGCTGGCGGAGCTGATGGAGCCGGGCGACATGATCGTCGACGGTGGCAACGCGCATTTCCAGGACACCCGGCGGCGTGAGGCGGCGCTGCGCGAGCGCGGCATCCATTTCGTCGGCACCGGCATCTCCGGCGGCGAGGAGGGCGCGCTGCTCGGCCCGAGCATCATGCCGGGCGGCTCGAAGGAGTCGTGGGAGGCGCTGGGCCCGATCCTGCAGGACATCTCCGCCAAGGTGGACGGGGTGCCGTGCGCGGTGCACGTCGGCCCCGACGGCGCCGGGCACTTCGTGAAGATGGTCCACAACGGCATCGAGTACTCGGACATGCAGCTCATCGCCGAGTCCTACGACCTGCTGCGCCAGGCCCTGGGGGCGACGCCGGCCGAGCTGGCCGAGGTGTTCAGGGAGTGGAACCGGGGCGACCTGGACTCGTACCTGATCGAGATCACCGCCGAGGTGCTGGAGCAGGTCGACGCGGCCACGGGCAAGCCGTTCGTGGACGTCGTGGTGGACCAGGCCGAGCAGAAGGGCACCGGCCGGTGGACCGTGCAGAGCGCCCTCGACCTGGGCGTGCCGGTGACCGGCATCGCCGAGGCGGTCTTCGCCCGCGCGCTGTCGGGCCACCCCGAGCAGCGCGCCGCCGCCGCCTCGCTGGAGGGCCCCAAGCTGTCCGGCGTCGGCGGCCGCGAGCTGATCGAGGACGTGCGCCAGGCCCTCTACGCGTCCAAGATCGTCGCCTACGCGCAGGGGTTCGACCAGATCGCCGCCGCCTCCAAGGAGTACGGCTGGGACGTCGACCCGGGCGCCATGGCCACCATCTGGCGCGGCGGCTGCATCATCAGGGCCAAATTCCTCGACCGCATCCGCGCCGCCTACGACGCCGACCGGCAGCTTCCGACGCTGCTGGCCGACCCGACCTTCGCCGCCGCGCTGAACGCCGCGCAGGAGGCGTGGCGGCGCGTGGTGACCACGGCCGTGCGGATCGGCGTGCCGACGCCGGGCTTCTCCTCCGCGCTGGCCTACTACGACGGGCTGCGCCGCGACCGCCTGCCGGCCGCGCTGGTGCAGGGGTTGCGCGACTACTTCGGCGCGCACACCTACCACCGGGTGGACCGGGAGGGCGCCTTCCACACCGACTGGTCGGGCGACCGCGCCGAGCACCCCGCCTGACCGCCCGCCGGGGCCCGGCGGCCGGTCAGCGCCCGTTCAGCGGCCGGTCAGCGCGACCGGGTTGGCCACCGCCGTGACCACGCAGAACCCGATCGGGCCGGCCGCGTCGTGCAGGGTGACCTGGCCGGTCGCGACGCCGTCGGCGCTGAGGTGGCCGGTGGCCTCGACGCCGATCAGCTCGCCCTCGGGCAGCCGGGCGAGCGTCAGCGTGTAGTCGGCGTTGATGAAGCTGACGCCCGCCGAGCCGACGTTGGCCAGCGGGCTGGCGAAGTCGGCGGCCAGGGCGGCGCGGGTGAGCGGCGTCAGCGGCTCGTCGTCCACCAGCGGGCAGGTCTCCCGCAGCCAGACCCGGTCGCGGCCGCCCTGTCCCCAATCGGTCAGCCGCCACAGGTCGAACGGCGGCTTCCAGCCCTGCCCCTCGGCCGGGTCGCCGGCGGGCGGCGGCTCGTCCCAGGCGGGCGTGTGCGGCAGCCGGCCGGCGGGCTGCTCGCCCTGCCGGAGCAGCACGGCCGAGGCCCGGCCGATCACGCCCTGTTCGGTGGAGAGCACGGCGTCGGCGACCCGGATCCGCCGTCCGTCCCTGACCAGGGTGGTCTCCACCGTGACCGGCAGCATGGGACTGTTGCGGAACAGGTCGACGGTCAGCCTGGCGAAGTGCAGGCCGGGCTCGCCGTGCCGCTCCTCCAGGGCGCTCGCCGCCAGGCCGCCGAGCAGACGGCCGTGGAGCATGTCGGGGGACCAGGGGCTGCGCGCGTGCGGGGCGGGCACGAACTCGCCCTCCTTGCGCGTGAAGAACGCTGACGTCGCCATCACCGAATCATATTCTGGAAGCGAGCAGCCGCCGTCCCAGCGCGTGCAGATGTTCCTTCAGCTCGGCCGGTTCGAGCACCTCGAAATCGAGGTCGAGGAAGGCCACGGCCACGGCCATCAGGCGCAGGTCGTCGCCGCGCATGGTGAGCACGCAGGCGGTCTCGTCCACCGGCTCGACCTCGCCGCCGATGCGGCCGGCCAGCCGTCCGGCCGGGGCGTGGATCAGGAAGCGGGCCTGGACCGGCCACATCTGGTGGCCGAGCCGGTGCCGCACCCAGGCGGCGACGTCGGCCTCCGGCGGCTCGCGCGGGGCGAAGCGCGGGCCGTTGGGCGTGCGCACCTCGATCCGGTCGGCCCGGTACGTGCGCCAGTCGCGGCGGTCGACGTCCCAGCCGACCAGGTACCAGCGGCTGCCCTTGCTGACCAGGCTGTGCGGCTCGGCCCTGCGCAGCGTGACGGCGCCCTCGTGATCGGTGTAGTCGAAGCGCAGCTGCTCGCGGTCGCGGCAGGCGGCGGTGATGCGGGTCAGCAGCTCGGGGTCGACCGTCGGGCCCTGGCCGCCGACGCGCACGGTGTGCGTCTGCAGGGCGTTGACGCGCTGCCGCAGGCGGGCGGGCAGCACCTGTTCCAGCTTGGCCAGGGCGCGCAGCGAGGTCTCCTCGATGCCGGTGACCGTGCCGCCGGCGGCCGTGCGCAGGCCGACCGCGACCGCGACGGCCTCCTCGTCGTCGAGCAGCAGCGGCGGCAGCTCGGCGCCCGGGCCGAGCCGGTAGCCGCCGGCCACCCCCGGCGTGGAGCCCACCGGGTAGCCGAGGCTGCGCAGCCGGTCGATGTCGCGGCGCAGCGTGCGCGGGGCCACGCCGAGCCGTTGCGACAGCTCCGCGCCGGGCCACTCGCGCCGGGTCTGCAGGAGCGAGAGCAGGCGCAGGAGCCGCGCCGAGGTGTCGAGCACGGGTCCATTGTGGCCCGATCCTGGCCGCAATGCTGCCTAGCGTGGGCGGCATGAACCGATTCGTCATCGACATCCCGCAGTCCGCGCTCGACGACCTGCGGGCGCGGCTGGACCGTACGCGCTGGCCGGACGCCCTGGAGGGGGTCGGCTGGTCGTACGGCGTGCCGCCCGAGGCCGTGCGCGAGCTGGCCGCGTACTGGCTGGACGGCTACGACTGGCGGGCGCACGAGGCGCGGCTCAACGAGCTGCCGCAGTACACCACCGAGATCGACGGCCAGCGCGTGCACTTCGCCCACGTGCGCTCGCCGCGTCCGGGCGCGCTGCCGCTGCTGCTGACGCACGGCTGGCCGAGCACGTTCGCCGACTTCTCCCGGGTGGCCGAGGCGCTCGGCCGCGATTTCCACCTCGTCATCCCGTCCGTGCCCGGGTTCGCCTTCTCCGGCCCCACCACCGAGACCGGCTGGGGTGTGCGCCGGGTCGCCGCCGCCTGGATCGAGCTCATGGACCGCCTCGGCTACGACCGGTACGGCCTGCAGGGCGGCGACTTCGGCTCGCTCGTCTCGCCCGCCCTGGCCCGGATGGCCCCCGACCGGGTGACGGGCGTGCACCTGAACGCGCTCACGGCGTTCGTCTCCGACGACCTGTCCGGCCTGACCGAGGCCGAGACCGAACGCGCGCGGCGGATCGAGCGCTGGCACCGCGAGTTCTCCGGGTACGCCGCCATCCAGAGCACCAGGCCGCAGACCCTCGCCTACGCCCTGGCCGACTCGCCGGCCGGCCAGCTCGCCTGGCACCTGGACGCCTTCGCGAGCTGGGGCCAGGACCCCGGCGGCGTCGCCCCCGACGACGTCCTGACCAACGTCACCATCACCTGGCTGACCGGCACCGCCGGCTCCTCCGCGCGCCTGTACCGCGAGAGCGGCGGCGACTGGGGGCCGCCCGCCGAGCCCGGCAGGACGCCGACGGCCGTGGCCGTCTTCCCCGGCGACAGCACGGTCCGCCGCTACGCCGAGCGCTCCCACAACGTGGTGCGCTGGTCGGAGCCGCCGCGCGGCGGCCACTACGCCGCCCTGCAGGCCCCCGACCTGCTGGCCGAGGACGTCAGGTCGTTCTTCACCGAGCTCTAGCCGCGCTCTGGCCGCGCACTGGCCGCGCACTGGCCGCGCACTGGCCGCGCACTGGCCGCGCTGTGGTGACCTTGCTTAGCCGGGCATCACGCAGAACGGGTGGCCCTCGGGGTCGAGCAGCACCGTCCAGTCGTCGCCGCCCGGCTGGTGGCCGGGCAGGGTGGCGCCCAGGGCGACCAGCGCCCGCCTGGCCTCCTCGACGTCCGGGACGGTCAGGTCGAGGTGCACGTGCTTGCCGTCGTTGGGCCAGCCCGGCCCCCGGTAGCCGTCGATCCGATGGAAGGCCAGCGGCACGGGGCCGCCGGTGACGGTGGCGTAGCCGGGGTCGGAGTCGCCGACCTGCCAGCCGGTCGCCTTGGCGTAGAAGGCCGCCAGGGCGACGGGGTCGGCACAGTCGAAAACTATGGAGGACATCACTGTTGTCATGCCCCCACCCTGCCGCTGACCCCCGTCGGAGGTCTTGAACATCCTTGCACCCCACCGCCGCCCCGGCCCTACCCCTGAACCCACCCCTCGCCGCGCCCCCGTCCTACGCCCGCCGCCCCATGCCTCCGCCGCACACCTCACCGCTTCCGCCCGCCGCCCCATGCCTCCGCTTTGGGCCTCACCGCGCCGGCCCGTGCCTCCGCCGCGATCCCCCTCCGACGCTGTAACCCCGGAGGCCGAAGGGGGCACGGGAGGCTCGGGCCGTGGCCGGCGGGGAGATTGTCGGTGGTGGGGCGTAGCGTTCGGCGGGTGCGATCCTCCAAGCTGCTGGCCCGTGGGAAGGGCTTCACCCTCGACCTGGTGACCTGCGTCGACGACCACCGCGGCTGGTCGCGGCCCGAGGTGGGCCGGGCCCACCGCATGGTGCTGGTCCACCGTGGCGCGTTCCGCCGCATGACCGACGGCCGCCAGGCCGCCGTCGACTCGACGATGGCCTACCTCGGCGCGCCCGGCGAGGAGGAACGCTTCGCGCACCCGGCGGGCGGCGACGTCTGCACCTCCCTGTCCCTGTCCCCCTCCCTCTGGCGCACACTCGCCGGCGACACCACCCGCCTCGCCCGCTCGACGGTCTACGTCGACGCCCGCTTCGAGCTCGCGCACCGCCGCCTGCTGGCCGCCGCCCGCGCGGGAGACCCCGACTTCGCCCTGGTCGAATCCCTGCTGTCGCTGACCGGCGCCACCCTCACCCAGCTGGCCGGGCCCGCCACCCCGGCCGCCGCAGAAGGGGCGGCCGGAGCGCGCCGGCCTGCCCCGTCCCCCGTCCGCTCCACCGCGGCCATCGCCGACGCCGCCCGCGAGGCGATCTCGGCCGACCATCCGGCGGCCGCCGGGCTGTTGCCGCTGGCGGAGTTCCTGGCCGTCTCCCCCTACCGGCTCAGCAGGGCCTTCACCCGCGAGCTGGGCGTCTCGCTGACCCACTACCGCAACCGGGTGCGGGTGAGCCGGGCGCTCGACCGGCTGGAGAACGGCGAGACCGGCCTGGCCGCGCTCGCCGCCGACCTCGGCTTCGCCGACCAGGCCCACCTGACCCGTACGATCCGCCGCCACGTCGGCCACACCCCGGCGGTCCTACGCCGCCTGCTGGCCTCCTCCGCTCCCCACGGACGGGTGGATTTCGGGTCGCCTGCCACCGTAAGCTCCCCCAATGCATGATGCAGGTGAGGACCCCCGGCCCGCCCGGGGCGTCGTACGCGAGGTCCACTCGCTCAACGGTCCCGTCACTCTGGCCTACTCCCCCGACCTCGACGGCCTGGCCGATCCCGGAGAGATCGTGTGGGCGTGGGTGCCGTACGAGGAGGATCCGTCGCGGGGCAAGGACCGGCCGCTGCTGATCGTGGGCCGTACCGGGCGCAGGCTTCTCGGCATGATGTTGTCGAGCAAGGGCGACGACGGCTCCGACTGGCTGGAGATCGGCGCGTGGGGTCGCGACGGGCGGGTGTCGTACCTGCGGCTCGACCGGGTCTTCGTCCTGGACGAGGACGACATCCGCCGCGAGGGCGCGGTTCTCGACGGCGACCGGTTCGCGCGGGTGGCCTCCGTCCTCATGCAGACGCACGGGTGGGGCGTGGGCTGACCCACGTACGGCCGCGCCCGTGCCGTCCCACGCCCGCACCGATCCTCCCCGCACCGCCCCTGCCCGCGCCCGCAGTGGCGGCGGTCCCGTCACGAGAGCGGGCGGTCCTGTAGCAGCGGGCGGTCCCGTCACCAGAGCAGGCGGTCCTGTAGCGGTGGGTGGTGCCGTTGCGGTGGGTCGTCCCGTTACGGCGGGTGGTCCGTTACGGCGGGTGGGCCCGTAGCTCCCGGGATGGGCGTGAGGGAGTATCCGGATGGTAAGCGCACGATCCGGTCATCGTCCGAGATCGCCCGCGCCTGCGATCATGGGTGCATGCGTGTTGTGGTGATCGGCAGCGGGATCGTCGGGGCGAGCGCGGCCTACTACCTGAGCGGCCGCGGCGTGGCCGTGACCGTGGTGGACAGCGGCTCCCAGGGCCAGGCGACCCAGGCGGGCGCGGGCATCGTGTGCCCCTGGGTGGACCATCCGGAGGACGACTCCTGGTACCGGCTGACCAGCGAGGGCGCCCGCCACTACCCGAGGCTGGTCGAGGCCCTGGGCGAGGACATCGGCTACGCCAAGGTCGGCGCCCTGCTGGTGGCGGAGGACCCGGTCGACCTCGAACCGGTGCGGGCCCTGCTGCGCCGCCGCTACGCCGACGCGCCCGAGATGGGCGAGGTCACCGACGTGCTGACGCCGTCCGACCTGTTCCCGCCGCTGTCCGACGACCTCAGCGCGCTCCTCGTGCCGGGCGCCGCCCGGGTGGACGGCAGCGCCGTGCGCGACGCGCTGCTGCGGGCCGCCGTCGCCCGGGGCGCCGAGGTGCTGCACGGCAGCGCCGTCCTCACCCCTGACGGGCAGGTGCGCCTGCACGCCGCCGACGAGGACATCCCGGCGGGGAGCGGGCCGCAGTGGGCCCAGCCGGGGCCGGGAGCCGGCGCGGTGAGCGGCCGGACGACCTCCTGGCGCCAGGCCGCTCCCCTCGCGCCGGACTACCCGCCGTCCGCCACCGGCGACCTGACCGAGAGCCCCCTTGAGGCGTCCGCCGAGGGACCGGTCGGCGCAGCGGGCGACGCCCCCTTCGGCGGCCCTCCGGACGGCTCCCCCGAGGGACCGGCCCCGGTCCCCGCGCCCGTCCCGCCCGTGGAGCCGGACGTGCCCGTCCCACCGGCCGAACCCGTCGCCCCTTCCGTGGCCGAACGCGTGCCCGCCGGCGAAGGCGTGCCGCTGGAGGCGGACGTCGTGATCGTGGCGGCCGGGGCGTGGACGGGCGAGGTGTGCCGTCCGCTCGGGGTGGAACTGCCGGTGTTCCCCCGGCGCGGACAGATCCTGCACGCCACCCTCGACGGCGTGGACACCGCGTTCTGGCCGATCGTGCTGCCCAGGAGCGGGCCGTACCTGCTGGGGTTCCCCGGATCGCGGGTCGTGATCGGCGCGACCGTGGAGGACGTCGGGTTCGCGCCCCGGGTCACGATGGGTGGTCTCGAAGAGGTGATCGCGGCGGGGTTGCGGGTGGCGCCCGGCCTGTTCGGGGCGACGGTGTCGGAGACCAGGGTCGGCCTGCGGCCGGTCAACGCCCCCGGCCCAGCGCTCATCGGGCGGCTCACGCCGCGGGTGGTGGTGGCGACGGGGCTGAGCGCGTACGGGCTGACGGCGGGCCCGTTCACCGGCGAACTCGTCGCCAAGCTCGCCCTCGACGAACAACCCCCCATCGACCTCACCCCCTACGCACCCCGCACCGCCTGACCGACCGGCCTGGCCGGCGCGGGCCGCGCGCCGGCCAGGCCGGCCCGTGGAGTCCGGTGAGGCCCAACCGGACGAATGTCCCGCGCTGAAGGAAAGGCACCCATCGGCCGCCGCTCCAGAGCGTTCCAGCAGGACGACACCGCCCCCAAACGGCAGGCCGGCCCAGGAACGACAGCCGCCGGCGGAGCCATGCCGCATCCAGACTGCAGACCGAACCACGAGAAGAGCGGCCCAGCGAAACCACTCCCCACCCAAAGTGCAGGCACGCCTCACGACGAAGGCCAGCCGTACCGCGTCCAGACAGCAGGCTGAACCAGCTCAAAGGGCGGCCAGCGGCGGTCCTGCCGCGTCCGGCTGCTGGGCATTGGCGGCAAGTCGGCATTAGCGAGACCCCGGCCTGATCCAGGTTGTACTGCGCGGATATGGTGGATTTCTCCCCACCGTGATCTCGTGGGGAGGCCGCGTTGCCGCTGTTCGCGCTGCTGATCGTGCTGCTGCTGGCCGCCGGATGCGCCACCGCCCCGGAACCGGCGGAAGGCCCCCAGAGCCCCACAGAACGGGCCGCTCCCGCCGTCACCCCTCCGCCGCGCCCCTCGGTCCCCGCGCCGATCCCGCTCCCCGCCGCGCACGTCAAGGTCCCGTACGCCGCCTCCGGCTCGTACGCCGTGGTGCCCGGCGGCGCGCCCGCCCGGCCGGGAGAGGGCGAGGTGGTGCGGTACCTGGTGGAGGTCGAACGCGGCCTGCCGATCGACGGGACCGTGTTCGCGGCCGCCGTGCACCGGACCCTCAACGACCCGCGCGGCTGGGCCCGCTTCCAGCGCGTCGACCACGGCCCGGTACGGGTACGGGTGGCGCTGTCCAGCCCCGGGCTGACCGTCCGCCAGTGCCTGCCGTTGCGCACCGGCGGCACGTTGTCGTGCTGGAACGGGACGCGCTCGGTCATCAACGCGCTCCGCTGGGCCGACGGCGTCCCGCAGTACGAGGGTGACCTGGCCGCCTACCGCGACTACCTCATCAGCCACGAGGTCGGCCACAGCCTGGGACACGGCCACCGCGCCTGCCCCGGGCCGGGCCTGCCGGCTCCGGTGATGGTCCAGCAGTCGAAGTCGCTGGGCCGCTGCCGTCCGAACCCGTGGCCCCACCCGGAACGCCGCCCGGACGAGCGCCGCGACGCCCTGACCCGCAACCCCTGACAGAAGGCGGGACCCGCAAGCCCGAGAGCCGCGAACCTCCTACTCCGAAGGACTTGCGGAAGCGGGCGGAGGACTCACGGAGGCAGGCGCCGCAGAGAGAGAACTCGCGGAGGCAGACGCCCCAGACGGAGAACTCGCGGAGGCGGGCGCTACAGAGGAGAACTCCCAGCGGTGGGCGCCGCAGACGGAGAACTCCCAGCGGCAGGCGCCACAGAGGGAGAACTCGCAGGGGCGGGCGCCCCAGAGGGAGGGCTCGGCGCGGCAAGCGGAGTGGAGGGCAGGCCGGAGCCTGGGCCCACGCCGCGCAACAAGGTGTCCACCAGCCGGCCCGCCAGCGCCTCCGGCTCGCCGTCGCGGCTCTGCGCCGCCTCGTGGATCAGCGCGTAGTACACCCGCCGGGCCCACTCCGGCTCCACGTCCTCCCGCAGCACCCCGGCCGCCCGCGCCTGCTGGAACAACCGCTCACACCTCGCCTCGACCTCGGAGTGCACCCGGGCCACTTCGGCTCCCGCCGA
Organism: Nonomuraea sp. NPDC001831; assembly: GCF_042892035.1. Lineage (NCBI taxonomy): Bacteria > Bacillati > Actinomycetota > Actinomycetes > Streptosporangiales > Streptosporangiaceae > Nonomuraea > Nonomuraea sp. NPDC001831. The sequence continues at coordinate 285,952 of NZ_JBIATU010000006.1, forward strand.
CGGCCCGCGGCTCATCGCGAACCCCCAGTCGATCTTCACTCGCAGCACGTTCGCCGTCACCTGGTAGAGCGCGACCAGCGGCGGTGCCTGCTCGGGACGGGCGGCGTCCACGGCGGCGGCGAACTGCCGGGTGGCCCATTCGGTCATCGCCTCCACCAGCGACTCCCGGGAGGCGAAGCGCCGGTGGACGGTCGTGCGCGCCACGCCGGCCGCCTCGGCGATCTGCTCCATGCTGGCCGCCGGGTTCCTGCTGAGCACCCGTTCGGCGGCCTCCAGGATCGCCTGGACGGTCCGCTCTGCGTCGGACCGCAGGGCCCGCGTAGTCCCACTCACACCTCAGAGGGTACAGCACAGTTCCCCTTCGAATCGAAGTTGCGTCATCAGTGTTGCAAGTTCTAGAGTCGTCGCATCACCGCTGATGCAAGAAGGGCGATTCACATGGACATGCGACTCACCGGCAAGACCGCCGTCGTCACCGGGGCGAGCAGGGGGCTGGGGCTGGCGATCGTCGAGGCGCTGACGGCTGAAGGCATGCGCGTCGTGGCCGCAGCCCGCACGATCTCCCCCGAGCTCGAGCGCACCGGCGCGATCACCGTGACCGCCGACCTGTCCACCGCGGCGGGCCCGGCCGAGCTGGTCGAACGCGCGCTGGCCGAGCTCGGCGAGATCGACCTCCTGGTCAACAACGTGGGCGGCGGCGACAGCGGCGAAGGGCAGGTCAACGGCTTCCTCGGCTTCGACGACGACGCCTGGCGCCAGTCGTACGACCTGAACTTCCTCAGCGCCGTGCGGGCCACCAGAGCCGCGATGCCCAGCCTGTTGCGGCGGGGCGGCACCGTGATCAACGTCTCGTCCAACGGCGCCCGCGTGCCGCACATGGGGCCGGTCGTGTACACCACCGCCAAGGCCGCGCTGACGGCGTTCGGCAAGGCCCTGGCCGAGGAGTTCGGCCCGCGTGGCGTGCGGGTCGCCACCGTCTCCCCCGGCGCCGCGCGCACCTCGCTGTGGGAGGCCCCCGACGGGTACGGCGCCGCCCTGGCGGCCTCGCTCGGCATGGAGCACGAGCAGTTGCTCGCGGGGCTGCCGTCGGCCACCGGAATGACGACCGGTAGGTTCGTCGAACCGGAAGAAGTCGCCTCCTTGGTGACGTACCTGGCCTCGCCGCACGCCGGGAGCGTGAACGGCGCCGACTACGTCATCGACGGCGGAGCGATCAAGACGGTATGAACTATCGCGATATATCGTAGAACGGGAACACCGGGGAATCCCGCCCGGTTGGGCGGGATGGACATCATCTCCAGGGGAGTGTGGGCAATGGCAGGAATGCGGACCGCACGGCGGATCCTCGCGGGCGGCGCGCTCGCCGCCGCGGCCGGGTGGGCGTTGCGCGGGATACCGGCCGAGCTGGGCGTGCGGCCTTTGACGTCGGGGCCGGACCGGGTGAGCAGGATGCGGCGCTCGCCGCAGTTCAGGGGCGACACGTTCGTCAACCCCATGTCCGAGCCGACCGCCTTGATGACCACGCCGCCGGTGGGCCTGCTGGCCGAGATGGCCAGGAACAAGGAGCAGCGGCATCCCGCCGGGCCCATCCCGCTGCGCCTGCCGCCGTCCGGCCCGCCGCCGGCCGACGGCCTGCGCGCGGTCTGGTACGGCCACGCCTCCACCCTGGTGGAGATCGAGGGCAAGCGGGTGCTGTTCGACCCGGTGTGGAGCAACCGGGTCTCGCCGTCCCAGCTCGTCGGCCCCAAGCGGCACCACCCCCTGCCGGTGGACATCGGCGACCTGCCGCAGGTGGACGCGATCGCGATCTCGCACGACCACTACGACCACCTCGACATGGCCACCGTGCGCTCGCTCACGCGCACCCAGAAGGCTCCGTTCCTGGTCCCGCTGGGCATCGGGGCGCACCTGGAACGATGGGGCGTGCCGCTGTACCGGATCATCGAGCTCGACTGGGACGAAGAGGCCGAGGTGGCGGGCCTGCGCTTCGTCGCCACCGCCGCCCGGCACTTCTCGGGGCGGGCCTTCACCAGGAACGACACCCTGTGGGGCTCGTGGGTGGTGGCCGGGGCGAACAAGCGGGTGTTCTACGCCGGCGACTCAGGATACTTCCAGGGCTACCGGGGCATCGGGGCCGCGCACGGGCCGTTCGACCTGACGCTGATGCCGATCGGCGCCTACAGCCCGGCCTGGCCCGACATCCACATGAACCCGGAGGAGGCCGTCAACGCCCACCTGGACCTCGGCGGCAAGCTGCTGCTGCCGGTCCACTGGGCGACGTTCACGCTGGCGCTGCACCCGTGGGCCGAGCCGGTGGACCGGCTGTGGCGGGAGGCGAAGGCGCGCGACGTCGAGATCGTGGTGCCCCGCCCGGGCGAGGGCGTCGACGTAACCGCCGCCCCGTCCGTGGACGGCTGGTGGGAGACCCTGGGATAACCGTCCCATCCGTAGACGGCCGGTCGGAGGCCCCGGGACAGCCACCACGTCCATGGACAGCCGGCCGAAGACCCCGCGACAGCCACCACGTCCATGGACGGCCGATCGGAAAACCCCGGACAGCCATCACGTCCGGGAGACGCCGGGTGTGGGGGGCCGTACGGCCCCCTACAGTCGTGGGGTGAGCAACATGGAACGTGACCCCAGCGAACTCCGCTGCGCCGCCGACGGCGGCGACCGGAGCGAGGTGCTGACCGGACGCGAGGTGCCGCTGGGCGGCCCGCGCGCGATGCGGGTGAGCAGAACGCTGCCCGGCGTGCACCGGCGGATGATCGGCGCCTGGTGCTTCGTCGACGCCTACGGCCCGGAGCCGGCGCTGATGCGCGTGCCGCCCCACCCGCACACCGGCCTGCAGACGGTGACCTGGCTGGTGGCGGGCGAGGTGCTCCACCGCGACAGCGTCGGCAGCCTGAGCACGGTGCGTCCCGGCCGGCTCAACCTGATGACGGCCGGGCGCGGCATCTCCCACTCGGAGGAGTCGCCCGGCACGACGCTGCATGGCGTGCAGCTCTGGGTGGCCCTGCCGGAGGCCCACCGGCGCACGGCCCCCGCCTTCGAGCACCATGCCACCCTGCCCGTGTTGTCCGGCCCGGGCTTCGACGCCACCGTGATCATGGGCACGCTCGGCGGCGTGACCTCCCCCGCCACCACCTACACTCCGCTGGTGGGCGCCGAGGTGACGGTCAACGGCACCGGCGAGGTGCCGATCGACCCCGCCTTCGAGCACGGGCTGCTGCTGCTCGACGGCGAGGTCGAGCAGGCCGTGCCGGGGGCGCTGCGCTACCTGCCGCCGGGCGCCGGCACGTTGCCGCTGTCGGGCCGCGGGCGGGTGCTGCTGATCGGCGGCGAGCCGTTCGGCGAGGAGATCGTCATGTGGTGGAACTTCGTGGGGCGCTCCCACGAGGAGATCGCCGCCTTCCGCAAGGAGTGGGCGGAGGGCGAGGGCTTCGGCGCGGTCGAGGGCTTCGACGGCGAACCGCTGCCCGCCCCGGCGCTGCCCTCCATCCGCCTGAAGCCGCGCGGACGGGTACGCCCGGAGACGCGCTAGTAGACCGAGATGTGCGGATGGTCGAAGTGGTTGGCCGTCGTGCCGCCGCGGTTCGACATCGTCCGCCAGGTACCCGTTCTGGCGTGCCAGATGCGCTGGCGGTAGATGATGTACATGATCCCGAGGCGCCGGGAGTTCTTGATGGCCCACTCGGCGATCTCGTAGCCGCGCTTGACCTCGGCCGCCGACGGCATCGCGCCGCCGTGGCTGAGCATGAAGTCGCAGGCGCGGCCGAGCGGGTGCTCGCCGCCGTCCTGGATCGTCCGGTAGCAGCCGATCCCGTACGGCACCACGAACCGCTCCTTGATCAGCGTCTTGACCAGGCGCATGCGGGGGGTGATGTTCTCGGAGCCGTCCGGGAGCTGCGGCACCCACGTGCCGTCCGGACGCCGCACGCCCGGGGCCGTGTAGAGCTTGTCGATCCGGTCCCTGATCTTCACGATCAGCTTCTCGGCCTTCTTCTTGCGCCCCTCCAGGTCGGCCACCGCGGTGCCGAGCTCCTCGGCGCGGGCGGCGGCCTCCTGCTCGGCCTTGAGGCGTTCGTCTCTGACCTTGGCGTAGCCGCGCAGCCGGGCGTCCTGGACGTCGATCAGGTGGCGGCTCAGCGCCAGGCGGCTCAGCAGCGCGTCCGGGTTCTGGCTGCCGGTGAACAGGGCGATCTGGTTGGGTTCGCCGCCGATGTACTGGGCCACGGCCAGCGTCCTGAGCTGGAGGGACTCCCGGTCGTAGACCTCCTGGGCGGCGGCCAGCCGCTCGCGCGCGCTCTTCTCCGTCTTCTCGGCCTGCTGCTGGGCGCGGCGGCTGTTGTAGTACTCCTCGATGAGCCGGTCCGACTCCTTGCTCAGCGCGGCCAGCTCCTTCTTGAGCTGCTTCACCGAGGGTTTGGGAGCCGCGCGCCCGGCCGAGGCGTTGCCCGCCGTCATCGGCGGCCCGGCGACCGTGGCGACCATGGCGACGAGTACGGCGAGCACGGCCCGCGCCACGTGGCCCACAGCGGAGGGGGCGACCGCCACTGTCCTCCTTAGCCTGAGCCGCAGGGCAGGTTCCGGTCAGGAGCTAATCAGAGTCCGGGACGCCCTCTTTCCGACGCTGATAGTAGGGGATCAAGCCTCATTCCCCGCAACTCATGACTTTTCCTGACTACGTGATTTTCGTGCGCGTCTGACCGCGATACGGCCTCCGAGCAGGGCAGATCCGGGCACCACGAGCATGCCGAGCAGGCTGGAGCCCAGGCCGACGTCGAGGTCGGCGTCCAGCAGCCCGCCCCCGCCGCGGCCGAGCAGCGAGCCGCCGAGCGACAACCCGACCGAGACCGACAGGAGCGGTTCGTGGCCCTTGGCGGGCGGCTTGGCGGAGGGCTCCGGGGCGGGGGCGCTCGTGGCGGGCGGTCTGGGAACCGGGCCGCCGGTGGCGGACTGCCGGGTGGACGTCGGCGACGGCCGCGTGGACGGCGCCCCCGAAGGCGGCTCCGACTTCGGGGGCACAGAAGGCGGCCCGGACCTGGGCGGCCCCGACTCCGACGGCCCGTTGGTCGGCCTCGGCGGGCGGCTGCTGGGGGCCCTCGTGACGGGCGGCGCCGGAGGCGCGGACGACGCGGGCCCCGCGGTCGGCACGCCGGGCACCGTCGGCACGGTCGCCGCGGTCGGATCTCCGCTGGGCCCGGCCGTGGCCGTCGAGGACGGCGGGACCGTCCCTGACTCGCTCGGCCCGGGCAGCTCCGGATCGGGTGAGACGGGCGGCGTCGTGAACGAGCTCTCCGTGGACTCCGGCGGCATCGCGATGCCGCTGCCGGGCGAGGGCGAGCCGCTCCAGATCACGAACGTCGACGCCACCGCCGCCGCCGTCGCCAGCACCAGCCCGCCGGTCACCGCCAGCTTGGCCGGCGGTCCCAACGAGCTGCGCACCACGCTGGTGCCCGTGGCGACGCCGTTCTCCGCACCGCTCCTCCCGATGATCCCGCCGCCGAGGCCCTCGCCCATCCCTCCGCCGGTCCCGGCCGACGGCAGCAACGCGGCGAACGGCATCGCCAGCACGGCCAGGCCGGACCGCCCGCGCAGCTCCCATCCCGCGCCGTACGTCCCGCGTGCCACCTCCTCCAGCTCGGCCAGGAACGCCTCGGCCGAGGCCGGCCGGTGGGCGGGGTCCTTGGCCAGGCCGTGCTCGACGAGCCCGCGCAGGCGTCCGTCCACATGCTCCAGCGGGGGCGGCATGTGCTGATGCTGGAAGGCCAGGGCGGCCAGGTTCGCGGCGGTGAACGGGCGGCGGCCGGTGAGGCATTCGTAGAACACCAGGGCGGCGGCGTACACGTCGCAGGCCGGGCCGGCGGGGGCGTCCTCCCACTGCTCGGGGGACATGTAGGCGGGGGTGCCGGCCAGGGCGCCGGTCTCGCCGAACCGGGTCGCGACGCCGAAGTCGACCAGCTTGCTGTCGCCGTCCGGGGTGACGATGACGTTCTCGGGCTTGAAGTCGCGGTGGGCCACCCCGCGCCGGTGCGCCTCGGCGAGGCCGAGCAGGGCCCCCTTCAGCAGGGTGAGCGCGGCCTCCACGCCGGTGCCGCCCTCGGCGGCGATCAGGCGGCGCAGCGTGACGCCGTCGACCAGTTCCATCACGATCGCGGACGTGCCCCCGGCCTCGACGTAGTCCAGCAGGCGGGCGGTATGGGGGCTGTCGATCTCGCTGATGACCCGTGCCTCGGCGCGGAAGCGGGCGGCGAACTCGCCGTCGGCGCGCAGAGACTCGGACAGGTGCTTGATCGCGACCGGTAAGCCGTCGGAGTCACGGACGGCGAGCATGACGCGGCCGGTTCCTCCGTGACCGAGTTCCCGGATCTCCGTGTAACCGGGAACAGCCATGTGGGGCCTCCTGACCGGATAAAGATCCTTATGTCAGGACGCTAGCCGAAGGTAACAGGCCGTGTCGAGTCCCTTCGCTGGAGTAACCGACCCCCTGTCGCAATCGGTATTTTTCCTACTTCCTATAGTAGGTCCGTGGCTCTCACCGATCATCTGCGCGAATGGCTCGGGGCCTGGCCGCCCACGGGAAACCTCGACGTCACGGGCTCGCCGCTGCGTACGCTGCCCGCCTGGGACGGTCGCGTGCACCCGGCCGTCGGCGTCGGCACCCCGGAGGGGGCGGTGTTGTCGGTGCCGCCCGAGCACGTCGCCCGGGTACGAGCCGCGCGGACGCTCCGGGAGATCCCCGGGCTGATCGGATATGAGGATCGCGGCTGGTTCGACGCCGTCTTTCGGTGGACCACCGACCCCGCGCCCCTGCCCGACGCCGGCGAGTGGGTCCCGGCGACGGACGAGGCCGTCCCCGGATGGCTGCACGTGTTCGGCGGCGAGGTGCTGGTGGCCGTGGACCCCGAGACCGGCGAGCACCTGGCCGGGGTGGGCATCAAGCGGCACGACCGGTTCGGCCGGGAGCTGTCGGTGGTGACCGCGCCCGAGGCCCGGGGGCGCGGCCTGGCCAGACGGCTGGTGGCGCAGGCGGCGCGGCGGGTGCTGGACGAGGGCGCGGTGCCGACGTACATGCACGCGGTCAGCAACACCGCCTCGGCCGCCGTCGCCAAGGCGGCGGGCTTCCCCGACCTCGGCTGGACCGCCTTCGGCGTCGCCGAGAACTGACCCACCGCGCCAAGCTGCGCGAAGTCCGGGCAAACCAGCGCAAAGTCAGGCGGCGCACAGCACCGAACACGCAAGTCAGGCTCTGAGAAGGGTCGGTCATGGGCGAGCCCAGGGGAAGGGTCAGGCAGCCGGAACCCGCCAGGCCTTGGGATGGGCCGGGCATGGATCGCGCCGCGGGAAGAGCCAGACGCGAAGGTCAAGCGGCCAGGACAACCGGGCGCCAGATCAGGCCCCGAAATGGATCAGGCATGGGTCGCGCCGCGCAAACGGCCGGGCGCGAAGTCAGGCAGCCGGGAGGGCTGGGCGTGGGGTCAGGAGGGTGCGGATGTTGCGGGCGGCGGTGCGGCCCGCGCGGTTGGCGCCGACCGTGCTGGCCGAAGGCCCGTAGCCGACGAGTTGCAGCCGCGGCTCCCGGACGACCCGCGTCCCGTCCACCTTGATGCCGCCGCCCGGCTCCCGAAGGCGCAGCGGCGCGAGGTGGTCGAGCGCCGACCGGAAGCCGGTGGCCCACACGACGACGTCCGCCGCGGTCTGCCGCCCGTCCGCCCACTCCACGCCGTACGGGGTGAGGCGGCGGAACATCGGCAGCCGCTCCAGCGCCCCCTTGGCCATCGCCTCCCGCACGACGACGCTGTAGCCGAGCCCGGTGACGCTGACCACGCTCTGCGGCGGCAACCCGGCCCGCACCCGCGCCTCCACCAGGGCGACGGCCTCGCGCCGGGCGTCCTCGCCGAAGTCGTCGCCCCTGAAGACAGGCGGACGCCGGGTGACCCAGACGGTGCCGGCGGCGACCCCGGCGACCTCCGACAACACGTGCATCGCCGACGCCCCGCCCCCGACCACGACCACCCGCCGACCGGCGAACGCCGCCGGCCCGCGATAACCCGCGTAGTGAAGCTGCTCGCCCAGGAAGTCGCCGGCGCCCGGGTAGTACGGCCAGTACGGACGGGTCCAGGTGCCGGTCGCGTTGACCACGGCCCTGGCCGCCCACTCCCCCGTGTCCGCCGCCACGACCAGCCGCCCGTCCTCACCCTCCCGGACGGCCGTCACCTTGACCGGCCGCAGGACCTCCAGGCCCACTCGCCGCTCGTAGTCTCCGTAGTACTCCGGGACGACCTCCGCCGCCGGCCGGTCACCGGCCGCCACCACCCCGTCCGACACGCCGGGCAGGTCGAAGATCCCGTGCACCTTGTCCATGGTCAGCGACGGCGACCGGTGCCGCCACGCGCCCCCGGGCCCCGCGGCCGCGTCGAGCACGGTCGTCCCGATCCCGAATCGCCGCAGGAAGTACGCGCTGGACAGCCCCGCCTGCCCGGCCCCGATCACCACAACCTCGGTCGTCTCCACGGTCGAGTGCAACCCCACGCACCCGCCCGCTCTTCCCACCCGGCCGTCCCAGCAGCGGCACCCAGCCGACCCGCAGCAGCGCCCGGCCGGTCCTGTGGCGCCACCCACCCCTTCCGGCAGCGACGCCCAGCCGGTCCGCCGGCGATACCTGGCCGGTCCAGTGGCGACACACGGCCCCTCAGGCAGCGACGCCGGGGCCGTTCCTGCAAACGACGCCCGGCCGGTCCGGCGGCGACACCCCACCGGATCAGGCGGGTGGCGGCTCCGTCAGCGCCGTGGCGAACAGAGCGCGGTGGCGCAGGATGTGCTCGCGGTCGGCGCCGTACAACACATCGTCGCCGCGGGCGATGTGCGTGGCGAAGGCCTGGTCCCCCGCCGCCGCGCGCTCGTGCATGTGCCGTACGAGGTGCGCCAGCCGATCGGCGGCGGTGGCGGGCAGCGCCGAACGGTCACCTTCGGCCAGGCCGTAGGCGTCGGCGAACAGTCGCAGCCTGCGTGCCTGCTCCTGCACCGGGTCGGCCCCGTCGTGGCGGGGATCGCTCAGCGGGACGAACCGGTACGCGGCGTAGGCGACGTCCCACACACGCGGCCCCGGGTGGGCCGTGTCGAAGTCGATCAGGGCCACCGGCCGCCCGTCGCGGAACACGCAGTTGTACGGCGCTACGTCCCCATGGCAGATGACCTCGGCGGGTTCGCGCGGCGGGAAGTACCAGGCGGCCCCGGTGGTGGACCGGAAGCCCTCGGTGGCGTCGTGATAGCGGCGCAGCAGTCGAGCGACGTCGCCGAGGGCCTGGTCGGAACGGGCGTAGGCGGGCAACGGATCACCGGGCACCTCGCCGGGGACGAAGTCGAGCACCTCCCGGCCCTGAGCGTCGATCCCGTGCCCGGCCGGCGCGCCCGTGAAGCCGCGGGCGGCCAGGTGGGCGAGCAGCGCGTGCACGGCCGGCGTCCAGGGGCCGATCGGCCGCCGCACGGTGGCACCGATCCGCACCACCAGGTTGACACCGCCACCGGCCAGCAACTCCTCGGCACACCCACCCCCGCTGAGCGAGCCTTCGCCGGGACGGCCGCCCCCGGCGACCCGCTCCCCGTCAGGGCCGCCACCTGTCAGCAGTTTCTCGTCACCCTCGGACACGCCCGCCATCCTCGCATCCCGGCGCGCACCGGCCACCGCCGTCGAGCCCGGACCCGCCGAGAGGGAGACGTCAGCGGGGCCTGAACGCGACCGCGGTCGTGGAGGCGACCGCCGTCGAGCCCGGACCCCGCCATCAGGCCGCGCACCGGCCACCGCCGTCGAGCCCCGACCCCGCCGGGAGGGAGGCGTCAGCGGGGTCTGAAGGCGACGGCGGTCGTGGAGGCGATCGCTGTCACCAGGACCACCATGACCAGGACCGTGCCGAGTGGGTTCTTGCGCCGGAGCGGCGCCTGGACCTGCTTGACCCGCTTGCGCACCGCGACCCTCGGGGTGGGCTTGGGCGTCGGCGTGACTTCCTGGACGGGCACCCGCACCGGAGGCGCCACGCGCACCGGCCGGGGCGTCGGATGGTGCACCGGCCTCGGCGTGGGCGGCGGCGGAGTGGGCGGAGGCGTGGGGCGCGGTGTCGGCCGTGGCGACGAGCGAGGCGGCGGAGGCGGGGACGGCGGCGGGGACGGGCGGACGTCGCAGTCGCCCACCTCGACGCTGCCGCTCGGCCCGTACACGCACACCGAGCCGGGACCGATCGACACGCGCGGCGCGGGGACGCCGGTTCGCGGCGCCCGCCCGCCGGGCCGGATCGCCTCCGAAGTCGGCGCCGGCGCCCGCGGCTCAGGGTCGTCCCAGATCTGCGCGCCCGGCACCGACACGCGCGGCCCCGGACCGTCCTCCCGGATCTGCGCGCCCGGCACCGACACCACCGGCCCGGTACGGCCGTCGTGCCCCCGCCCGCCGTGGATCGTGATCCCCGGGCTCGGGAGCTGCGACGGACGTACGCGCACGGTGCCGGAGGCCGGGGATTGCAGGTCGGCCGCCGCCGGGCCGGCCGCGCTCGCGGCGAGCAGAGCGGCGGCCAGCAGCAGCGGCGCGCGCCTGACGCCCACGGTCACATTCCCCCGGCGATGCGGGAGAACTCCTGCAGCGCGCCCTGGAACGCCTGGGGCCCGACCGCCAGCGGCCCGGCGAAGGCGTGGGAGATGTCCCAGGTCAGATAGGTGCCGAAGCCGAGCATCGCGGCCATCGCGAGCAGCGGCAGGACCGCGAGGCCGCGTGGCCGCGCGCCGGCCAGGTAGGGGAAGACGACGACCAGCAGGCCGGTGAGCACGGTCAGGAACAGCAGCCCCTGGGGCGGGGTGGCGGCGGCGTCCATCGAGCGCTGGGAACGGGCGGCGGCGATCGCGGCGACGCGTTCGAGCACGGCGTCGCGGGCGTCCTTGTCGTCGTCGGTCTTGGCGGCGACGGCGCTCACCCGGCTGCGCATGGCGTCGAGCCGGGCGGCGCCGACCGGGTCCATCCGGCCCTCGGCCATCAGCGGCCACTCGTCTCTGACCACGAAGGTGACGTAGTCGCGCAGCGCGGTGCGGACCGTCTGCTGAGCGGTGCCGGGCAGGTCGGCCGCGGCCCAGTAGGCGTCGATCGCGGCCTGGCTCTCGGCCTGGGCGTTCTGGCGGGCGGCGTCGGCCGTGGTCCACGGCACGATGATCGCGATCGCGAACACCAGCAGGAACAGGGCCGACAACATCGACCCGGCGTGACCGGCCGAGACCCCGTCGGGCTCGGCATCCTCGCTGCCCTTCTTCGTGAGCCGGAACACCAGCGCGGTGAGCGCCACCACGCCCACGGCCGCCACGATCGAGAGCGTGTACGCCCACATGAAGATCTCCCAAATCTTCTCGAATACACAGTGTTACATGACTATCACACTATGCAACGCTGGTGTCAGCTACCGGCAGGTAAAGTCGCGGCAAGCGTGTCGGCCGCAGAGAGGTCGGCGGAGGACACAGCCGGGGGCGGCCCAGGGAGGTCGAGAACCTGCTCGCGCAGGGGTCCGGGGCGGCGCCGCCGCTGGACGGATCGTTGATCATGACCGGGTGTTCTGACCAAACGTCCAGCCGGTCGGTGATGATCCAGAAAAATGGTGACTATGGACGGCGTGAATCTCAACGGCCGTAAATTCGTGATGGTGAGCTCGACGGCGAGTGCGGTGGACCCCGACAGCCCGACGGAGTTCCAGTACTGGGAGGCCGACGGCGTGGTCTGGGGCAGCTACACGGGCGACACCGTGACCCACGGCCGCTTCGTCGGGACGCGCGACGGCGCCGACGTCTCCATCTCCTACGCCCACGCGCTCAAGGCGGGCGGCAAGGCGGGCGGCCAGAGCAGCAGCCGCGTCGAGCAGGGTGAGGACGGGCTGCTGCGGCTGGTCGAGGAGTTCCGGTTCGACGGCGACGACACGCTGCACGTCAGCGTGTGCGCCGAGGTCCCGGCCTCCTGACCGGCCCTTCGACGGGAAGCCGTAAGGCCGGGGGCCGATCGGCCGGAAGCGGACGACGCACCGCCCACCCGGCCACCCGGCCGCCCCGCCACCCTGCGCCGAGGCGGCCGGCCCTTCTTGCGGCAGGGCGGTGGCTAGCCGTCCTTGCGGAGGGCGGCGCGTCCCTCGGCCGCGCCGACGAAGCGCATCTTGCCGAGCGGCACGTCCCCTTGCGTCTCCTGGGGCGTGCGGCGCGCGGGACGGGAGGCGTCCCGGTCGGACGGCAGCACGTACGGCCGCCTGAGCACTTCGTCCAGGATGAACACGGTTTCGGTGGCCTTGACCGCCGGGATGTTGGCCAGGCGGTCGGTCACCATGGTGTGCACGGCGGCCACGTCCGAGACCCGTACCTGGATCATGGCGTCGTGCTGGCCGGTGGTGATCGCGCAGTACTCGACCTCGGGCATCCGGGCCAGTTCGGCCCTGAACTGCTTCCACATCTGCTGGCGCACGGTCACGAAGATCAGCGCGGTGATGCCGAGCCCGGCGCGCACGTGGTCGATCTCCGCGGTGAAGCGCTTGATCGCGCCGTCGGCGCGCAGCGCCTCGAAGCGCGTGTAGGCGTTCGCGCGGGAGATGCCCACCCGTTCGGCCAGCGCGGCGACCGAGATCCTGCCGTTCTCGCGCAGGACCTCAAGGATCTTCATGTGGACGTCGTCCAGCTCGAGACCGATGCCGATCCGTCCAGGCTGACCGCTGCCGCTGGCACCATTTCTGGAAATATCACTCATCATTACACCTCGACCATTTATATCCGTCTCGCGGACCGCACATGACCTGGACGTTCTGCCGGACAATCCTCGACATCCTTCTCCCGAACGTCCAATTTGGAGGACCCCATGGCGACCCGCTCGCAGACGGCGGCAGTGCTGCTCGCCGGTGCGCTCGCCCTCGCCGCCTGCGGAAGCGGCGGCACCTCGCAGACCCCGGCGGCCTCCGGTGGCGGTGGGAAGACGCTCGTCATCGACACGTCGTTCGACCTCAAGACGGCCGACCCCGGCCGCACCTACGAGCCGACCGGGCTCATCGTCGGCAAGGCCGTCTACGAGACGCTGCTGACCTTCGACGGTTCCGACGTGACCAAGCCGGTCCCGGCGCTGGCCGAGTCCTACGAGCTGAGCGAGGACGGCAAGACGCTGACGCTCAAGCTCAAGAAGGGCCCCACCTTCGCCGACGGCTCGCCGATCACCGCCGACGACGTGGTGTTCTCGCTCAACCGCGTGCGTGACATGAAGGGCACCCCGTCGTTCCTGCTGGACGGCGTCGAGGTGGCCAAGACCGACGACTCGACGATCACGCTGACGTCGAAGGCGCCGAACCCGGCGCTGCCCTACATCCTGCCGAACCCGGCGCTGGGCATCCTCAACAGCAAGGTCGCCAAGGAGCACGGCGCGACGGCCGACGCCCAGGACAAGGCCGAGCAGTACCTGAACGCCTCCTCGGCGGGGTCCGGCCCGTACACGATCGAGTCGTTCAACGTGAGCAGCCAGGTCACGCTCAAGGCGAACCCCAAGTACTACGGCACCAAGCCGGCCTACGACAAGGTCGTCATCCGCAACGTCGAGGCCGCGACGCAGAAGCTCAACGTGCAGCGCGGTGACAGCCAGGTGGCGCTGAACCTGTCCGGTGACCAGGTCACCAACATGCCCTCCACCCTGCAGGTGAAGAAGACCGCCTCGGCGAACGTCATCTTCCTGCTGGCCAACCAGGACTCGGGCGTCAGCAAGACCACGCCGAACGCCAAGTTCGTCGAGGCCGTGCGCAAGGGCGTGGACTACGCGGGCCTGCTGGAGCTGGCCGGCGAGGGCTCGGCGCAGGCGCCGGGCGTGATCCCGTCGCAGCTGCTCGGCGCGCTGCCGCCGGAGCAGGCGCCCAAGCGGGACGTCGAGGGCGCCAAGGCGGCCCTGGCGGCCAGCGGCGTGTCGAACCCGACCGTCAAGCTGGAGTTCCCGAGCGAGCTGACCGTCAACGGCCTGTCGTTCCAGCCGCTGGCCGAGCGCATCCAGGCCAACCTCAAGGAGGTCGGCATCACGGTGGACCTCCAGCCCGCGCCGGTGACGACCGCGCTGGACAACTACCGCAACGGCAAGGAGGAGATGGGCCTGTGGTACTGGGGCCCGGACTACCCGGACCCGAGCGACTACCTGGCCTTCGCGCCCGGCAAGACCGTGGGCCTGCGGGCCGGCTGGAAGGAAGGCGCGGCCAAGGAGATCGAGGCCGCCGCTGACAAGGCCGCGACCGCGATCGGCGACGAGGCGCGCAAGACGGCCTACGCCGACCTGCAGACCAAGCTCAACACCTCCGGTCCGTTCGTGCCGCTGATCCAGCCGAGCCAGAACATCGTGTCGGCCGGGTCCGTGACGGGTCTGGAGTACCACCCGGTCTGGACCGTGGACGTCGCCGACCTCGGCGCGAAGTAAGGAGACCGGCAGGTGTCCGACAACCTGGGCGCGGCGGGCTCACCGCCGCGCCCCGGCGCCGGCTCCCCGGTCGAGGCGGCCGCCGCGGGCACGCGGCGGCGGGGGGTGCACCCGCTGGCGCGCTTCCTCATCCGGCGCATCCTCATCGCCGTGCTGCTGGCCTGGGGCATCACGCTCGTCACGTTCCTGCTGACGAACCTGGTGCCCGGCGACCCCGTGGCCGCCAACCTGGGCCAGCGGGCGCTGGGCGACCCGGCCATCGTGGCGCAGTGGCGGTCCGAGCACGGCCTGGACAAGCCGCTGTGGCAGCAGTACGCGATCTATCTGCAGGGCCTGGTCCAGGGTGACCTGGGCATGAGCCAGCAGAGCCACCGCCCGGTCAGCCAGGACCTGGCCGAGTTCGTCCCGGCGACGCTGGAGCTGGCGGGCGCGGCGATCCTGATCTCGCTGGTGCTGGGCGTGGCCTTCGGCGTGGTCGCCGCGCTGCGCAGGGACCGGCTGTCCGACCACGTGCTGCGGCTGGTCAGCCTGGTCGGCATCTCGGTGCCGACGTTCTGGCTGGCGCTGGTGGCGTTCTACGTGTTCTTCTTCCGGTTGCAGATCACGCCGGGCAGCGGCCGCGTGGACGCGGCGCTCGGCTCGGCGCCGGCGGTGACCGGGCTGCAGACGGTCGACGCGCTGCTGGCGGGCCGGTGGGACATCTTCACCTCCGCCGTCGGCCATCTGATCACGCCCGCGCTGGTGCTGGCGCTGTACACGATCGGCCTGCTGACCCGTTTCACCCGTTCCGCGGTGCTGGAGGTGCTGGGCCAGGACTACGTCCGGGCGGCCCGCGCCAAGGGGCTGCCGGGCCGGGTGATCCTGTTCAGGTACGTGCTGCGTTCGGCGCTGGTCCCGATCATCACCGTGGCCGGTCTGGCCTTCGGCAGCCTGCTGTCCGGCACCGTCCTGGTCGAGGCGATCTTCGCCTGGCCCGGCGTCGGCCAGTACGCCTACAAGAGCGCCACCAGCCTCGACCTGCCCGCCGTGATGGGCGTCGGCCTGGTCGTGGGCGTGGTCTACCTGGTCATCAACCTGATCGTGGACGTGCTGTACGGCGTCATCGATCCCCGAGTGAGGCTGCAATGAGAGGCAAGGGGCTGCTGGGCAGGCTGCCCGAGGCGTGGCGGCAGCCGCTGGCCGTCGCGGGCGCCGTCCTGGCCGTGGCCTGGCTGGTGATCGCGCTGGCCGCGCCGTGGCTGGCGCCGCACGACCCGCTGGCCCAGGACCTGCCGCGGCTGGCGCCCCCGGGGCCCGGCCACTGGTTCGGCACCGACCAGCTCGGACGCGACATCCTGAGCCGCGTCATGTACGGCGCGCGGGTGTCGATCCCGCTGACGTTGCTGCTGGTCGTGCTGTCGGTGCTGGTCGGCGGCCTGCTGGGGGCGTGCGCCGGGTACTTCGGCAAGTGGGTCGGCGAGACGATCATGCGGATCGCGGACCTGGTGTTCGCGTTCCCGACGGTGATCCTGGCCATGGTGGTGGCCGCGGCGCTGGGCGCGAGCCTGGGCAACGCGGTGCTGGCCGTGCTGGTGGTGGCCTGGCCCGCCTACGCCCGCGTCACCCGCGGGCTGGTGCTGGGCGTGCGCGAGCGGGAGTTCGTGCTGAGCGGGCGGCTGCTGGGCTTCTCGGTGTGGCGCTCGCTGCGGGTGGACGTGCTGCCGAACGTGACCGGCCCGATCCTGGTGCTGGCCACGCTCGACATCGGCACGGCGCTGCTGCTGCTGTCCGGCCTGTCGTTCCTGGGCCTGGGCGCCAAGCCGCCGTCCCCCGAGTGGGGCGCGATGGTGGCCTCCGGCGTGGAGGTCTTCGACAGCTGGTGGGTGGCGACGTTCCCCGGCCTGGCGATCCTGACCGTGGTGCTGGCGTTCAACTTCCTCGGCGACACGCTGCGGGACGCGCTCGACCCGCGGACGGCCCGCGCGATCAAGGAGCGTGCGTTGTGACGCTGGACATCACCGGCCTGAAGGTGTCGATCCACGGCAAGGAGATCCTGCGCGGCGTCGACCTGAAGCTGGCCGCCGGGCGCGTGCACGGCCTGGCCGGCGAGAGCGGGTCGGGCAAGACGATGACCGGCCTGGCCGTGCTGGGGCTGCTGCCGCACGGCGCGCGTGTCTCGGGCCGGATCGGGCTCGGCGAGCGGGACCTGCTCACGCTGCCGCCCAAGGAGCTCAACCAGGTGCGCGGCGGCGAGGTCGCCATGGTCTTCCAGGACCCGGCGACCAGCCTGCACCCGATGCTCACGATCGGCCGGCAGCTCACCGAGCACATGCGCCACCACCTGGGCCTGGGCAAGGCCGAGGCGAAGGCGCGGGCGGTCGAGCTGCTGGGCAAGGTGCGCATCCCGGGCGCCGAGGAGGCGTACGGGCGTTTCCCGCACCAGTTCTCCGGCGGCATGCGGCAGCGCATCGCGATCGCCGTCGCGCTGGCCTGCTCCCCCAAGGTGCTGATCGCCGACGAGCCGACCACGGCGCTGGACGTGACCGTGCAGGCGGGCGTGCTGCGGCTGCTGCGCGGGCTCTGCGACGAGCTGGGCCTGGCGGTCCTGCTGGTCACACACGACCTGGGCGTCATGTCGGCGGTCGCGGACGAGGTGAGCGTGATGAAGGAGGGCCTGGTCGTGGAGACCGGGCCGCGCGGGCGGGTGCTGCGCGACCCCGAGCACCCCTACACCCGCGCGCTGCTGGACTCGCTCCCTGATTCTGTGCCTGATTCTGCTCCGGACGTGGAGGGCTGATGCTGGACATCGAGGACCTGGTCGTCGAGCACCGCTCCCCCGGGCGTCCGGTGGTGCGGGCGGTGGCGGGGGCCAGCCTGACCGTACGGGCCGGCGAGGTCGTGGGCCTGGTCGGCGAGTCGGGGTGCGGCAAGTCCACCCTGGCGCGGGCGGTCTGCGGGCTGAACCCGGTCACCCACGGGTCGATCGCGTTCGAGGGGCAGCAGGTCACGCCGCTCGGCCTGCGGCGCAGGAAGCTCACGGGCATCCAGATGGTGTTCCAGGACCCGTACGCGTCGCTGAACCCGCGGCGCCGGGTGGGCGACCAGATCGCCGACGGCCTGCGCACCGCGGACGACACCCGTACCGACCCGGCCGACTTGCTGGAGCGGGTGGGCCTGCCGCGCGAGTTCGCCGGACGGCACCCCCACGAGTTCTCCGGCGGCCAGCGGCAGCGCATCGCGATCGCCAGGGCGCTGGCGGCACGGCCCCGGCTGCTCATCGGCGACGAGCCGATCTCCGCGCTGGACGCCTCCGCCCAGGCCCAGGTGGCCCGGCTGATGCGCGACCTCGCGGTGGACTCCGGGGCCGGGCTGCTGTTCATCAGCCACGACCTGTCGGTGGTGCGGCTGATCGCCGACCGGATCGCCGTCATGTACCTCGGCAAGATCGTCGAGGTGGGCGCGACGGCCGAGGTGTGGGACGACCCGAAACATCCGTACACCAGGGCGTTGCTGGGGGCCATCCCCAAGCCGGACGGCATGGGCGTGCTGCCCGCCGAGCTGGCCGGGGACGTGCCCGATCCGGCGAACCCGCCGGGCGGCTGCCGGTTCAACCCGCGCTGCCCGCTGGTGATGGAGGTGTGCCGCGAGAAGGAGCCGGACTTCGGGCCGGTCGCCTGCTGGCTGCACGAGCCGGCGTGAGCCGGAGCCACGCCGCGCGGGTGGCGGCCGTGCGGCGGGCGATGGCCCAGGAGGGCATCGACGTGCTGGTGTTGCGGCCCTCGCCCGACTTCCGGTTCCTGAGCGCCTCCCCCGGGGCCACCTCCCCTGAGGGCGTCCTGCCGGAGGACGGCTCGCCGGACGGCGGCGCCGGGCCGGGCGTGTTCCTCGTGGTGACGGCCGAGGCGATCGTCGAGACCCGCGACCCGGCGGGCCTGGTGCCCGCCTCCGCGCGCCGGGTGGGGGTGGACCCGGAGATGCGGGCGAGCGAGCTGTTCCGGCTGGCGATCGCCGCCGAGCTGGTGCCCGCCTCCGCGGTGCTGGCGCCGCTGCGGCTGCGCAAGGACCCCGCCGAGCTGGCGGCGCTCGGGCGGGCGGTTGCGGCGGCGGAGGCGGTGCTGGCGCAGGCGGCCGAGCTGGCCTGGTTCGGCGCGACCGAGCGGGCGATGGCGCGCCGGCTGCGGCTGCTGGCCCTGGAGTCGGGCTGCGAGGAGGTGATCTCGCTGCGCGTGTCGGCGGGCGAGCACACCGCGCGGCCCGAGCACGTGCCCGGCGGGCGGGTGATCAACCCGGGCGACGCGCTGCTGGTGTCGGTGTGCGGCCGCTGGGACGGCTACTGCGCCGAGGCGGGCCGGGTGTTCGCCGTCGCCGAGCCGCCGGAGGACTACGAGGCGATGTACTCGGTGGTGCTGGCCGCCCACCGCGCGGCGCTGGCGGCGCTGCGGCCGTCGGTCCCGTTCGCGGAGCTGGCCAGGACGGTGCACGAGGTCATCGACGCCAGCGGGTACGGCCGCTTCGCCGCCCCGCACGTGGGCCGCGGCGTGGGCCTGGGCCACGACGAGGGGCCGCGGGCCGGCGAGGACGCGGTGTTCGCCCCCGGGATGACGGTCTGCCTGGAACCGGCCATCTACGTGCCCGACCTGTTCGGCGCCCGGGTGGCCGACGTGGTGGCCTGCACGGCCGCCGAGCCGGTGCCGCTGGGCACGCGGCCGCACACCCTGCACGTCCTCGACCGCTGAGGCGGCCTGCGCTTACGCTGGGTGACGACGATCACCGGGGGGCGTCGTGGATCAGTTCGTGCTGCTCATGCTGGTGCTGCTGGGCGCGCTGGTCACGGTTCCGCTGGGTGAGCGGCTGGGGCTGCCCGCGCCGGTGCTGATGACGCTGCTGGGCATCCTGCTGGCGGTGCTGCCGTTCGTGCCGAACGTGGACATCCCGCCGGGCATCGTGCTGCCGCTGCTGCTGCCGCCGCTGTTGTACGCGGCGGTGCGGCGTACGTCCTGGCGGCAGTTCGCGGCGAACTGGCAGCCGATCTTCCTGCTCGCGGTGGCGCTGGTGTTCGTGACGACGGCGGCCGTGGCGGCCACGGCGCACGCGCTCGTCCCCGGCCTGCCGCTGGCGGCGGCGGTGGCGCTGGGCGCGCTGGTCGCGCCGCCCGACCCGGTGGCGGCCACGGCGGTGGCCGGGCGGCTGGGCCTGCCGCGGCGCATGGTGTCGCTGCTGGAGGGCGAGGGCCTGTTCAACGACGTGACCGCGATCGTGCTCTACCACGTGGCGGTCGCGGCGGTCGTCACCGGCGTGTTCTCCTGGCCGGGGGCGCTGGGCGAGTTCGCGTTGTCGGCCGGGGTGGCGGTGGCGGCGGGGTTCGCGCTGGGCTGGGCGGCCGGGAAGCTGATGGCGCTGCTGGGCGACGCGACGCTGCAGGTGGGCCTGTCGCTGGTGGTGCCGTTCGTGAGCTACGCGGTGGCCGACGAGCTGCGCGGGTCCGGCGTGCTGGCCGTGCTGACCACCGCCTTCTACCTCAGCGACCGCATGTGGGACGCCGACGACGTGTTCGGCAGGTTCGCCTCGTCCACGTTCTGGCAGGTGGTGGACACGCTGGTGACCGGGATCGCGTTCGGGCTGATCGGGCTGGAGCTGCACACGGTGTTCGGCACGGTCCACGGCCGGTTCGCCGAGGTGCTGTGGTGGAGCGCCGCCGTGGTGGCCGTCGTCGTGGTGGTGCGGCTGCTGTGGCTGCTGCCGGCCGCGTGGCTGGCCAAGAAGGGGCGGCGCGAGGACACCGAGGTGCCGATGAGCTGGCGCGAGACCGTCGTCATGTGGTGGGCGGGCATGCGCGGCGTGGCGTCCGTGGCGCTGGCGCTGGCCATCCCGCTGCGCATCCACGACGGGCGGCCGTTCCCGCAGCGGCCGGTGATCGTGTTCATCGCGTTCGCGGTCATCCTGGTGACGCTGGTGGTGCAGGGGCTGACGCTGCCGTGGCTGGTGGCGCGGCTCGGCGTCAAGGCCGACACGGCGGCCGAGCGCGACCTGGAGAAGCGCCTGGCGATCCGGGCCGCCCACGCGGCCAAGCGGCGGCTGCGGGAGATCGACGAGGCCGAGGACCTGCCCGAGGAGGTGGTCGAGCTGCTGGGCCGGCGCATGATGGACCTCGGGCTGCGGATCAGCCCCGAGGCCGCCGACGACGAGCGGCGCGAGGCGTTCGAGCAGCGGGCGCGGCGGGCCCGGCTGGTGCGGCGGGTGCAGGAGGAGATGATGTCGGCCGCCCGGCAGGCGGTGCTGGACGCCCGCCGCGACCCGCGGGCCGACCCCCAGGTGGTCTCCCGGGTGCTGCGCGCCCTCGACGCCCGGAGCATGCGCTGACCAGCCCCGATCCGTCCACCGAAGGGTTGACGGTGTGTGATCGGGGGCCGCAGAGGGTAGTCATTTCCATATGCTGCGGATCGGCACGCTGGGCGCCGCCCCGTCGGTCGGCGTCGTGGCCTGTGGCTGGCACGACAGCGGTCCGGGCCCCTGCGCCACCGGCATCAAGCTGATCTACACGCTCGGCGGCCCGCTGCCCGAGCTGCCCGGCCTGCGGATCGGGTCCGGGGCGCTCAGGGGCGCCGAACAGATCGCCGCCGCGCTGCTCCAGGGGCTCGACGTGGTGATCACCGAGCCCGCCTGCCCGGCCGCGCCCGTGGTGGCGGCCGGCATGTGGCACTACGGCTGGACCAGGCGCGACGTCTCCGCCCTCGCCGGGGCGACGGTCGCCGGTCTGGCGCTGGCCACGCAGCCGGGCGCGTGCGTGGCCGAGATCGGGCGCGACGGCACCAGCTCCATCGACGGGCAGATGCCGGCCGAGTCCGTACGGGCCCGCCTGGCGGCGGCGTTCTCCGGCGGCCGGTACCGCACGCCGGAGGTGACGGTGCCGCTGGAGGCGGTGCGGCTCAGCGAGGACACGCCGTGCCGGATCCGCATCGCCCGCACCCCCGGCATCGTCGTCTGAGGCTCCCGGGGGGCTGTGGGGCTCGGCGACGAAGAACCGCCGGCCTTTGGTGGCCCGGCACGAACCCTGATGTCGCCGCATGTCGTACGGTCGCCAGGGAGCACCTGCGCGCCGACCGAGTTGGAGAGAGTGTGAAGATCACAGGAGTAGAGCTGCGCCGGATCGCGATGCCGTTGGTGGCGCCGTTCCGCACGTCGTTCGGCACCGAGACCGCCCGGGACGTCCTGCTGGTCAGGGTGGTGACCCCCGACGCCGAGGGGTGGGGCGAGTGCGTGGCCATGTCCGAGCCGCTCTACTCCAGCGAGTACGTCGACGGCGCCGCCGAGGTGATCCGCCGGTTCCTGCTGCCCGCCCTGCCGCCGGCCGTGGACGCGTACGGCGTCGGCCGCGCCCTCGAACCGATCAAGGGCCACCGCATGGCCAAGGCCGCGCTGGAGACCGCCGTGCTGGACGCGCAGCTGCGGGCCGCCGGCGAGTCGTTCGGCCATTTCCTGGGCGCGGCCCGCGACCGGGTGCCGTGCGGGGTGTCGGTGGGCATCATGGACTCGATCCCGCAGCTCCTCGACGCCGTGGCGGGCTACGTCGAGGAGGGGTACGTCCGCATCAAGCTGAAGATCGAGCCCGGCTGGGACGTCGAGCCGGTGCGCGCGGTGCGCGAGCGCTTCGGCGACGACCTGCTGCTCCAGGTGGACGCGAACGCGGCGTACTCGCTGGCCGACGCCCGCCGGCTGGCCCGGCTCGACGCGTTCGACCTGCTGCTGATCGAGCAGCCGCTGGCCAACGACGACCTCGTCCAGCACGCCACGCTGGCCCGCCAGCTGCGCACCCCGATCTGCCTGGACGAGTCCATCGAGTCGGCCGAGCACGCGGCGGCCGCCATCGCGCTCGGCTCGTGCTCGATCATCAACATCAAGCCGGGCCGCATCGGCGGCTACCTGGAGGCGCGGCGCATCCACGACCTGTGCCGGGCCAACGGCATCGCGGTGTGGTGCGGCGGCATGCTGGAGACCGGCCTCGGCCGGGCCGCCAACGTGGCGCTGGCGGCGCTGCCCGGGTTCACGCTGCCGGGCGACACCTCGGGGTCGCGCCGCTACTTCGCGACCGACGTGACCGAGCCGTTCGAGCTGGTGGACGGCCATCTGGAGGTGCCCACGGGGCCGGGGCTCGGCGTCGAGCCGATCCCGTCGGTGCTGGAGGAGATCACGACGTCCACGGAGTGGATCCCGCTGTAGGGCGCCCGTCCTGGAGGGCGGGGCCGGCCGGGGTCGCGGGACCCCGGCCGGCGCCCTGCGGGTCAGGCCCGGGTGAAGCGCAGGCGCAGGGTGGCCGGGGCGGCGTGCAGGTCGTAGCGGGGCAGGGCGCCGGGGCCGCAGGTGGCGGTGCCGATGCCCTGCTGGGCGAGATCCAGGTGGAGGTGCACCCGGTCGCCGGGCACCAGGTCCGGACGGTGGCGGGCGGCCTCCAGCTCGGCGGTGCTCCACCGGCGCGCGGTCAGCCCGAACGCCGGCTCGCCCGCGACCCGGAACCCGGGCGTCCCGGCCGGCCCGCCGAGCTCGGCCCAACGCACGTCGGCGCGGCGGCCGTTCTCCTGCGGGTAGACGTAGGGCGTCTGGAGGTCGTCGATCGTGGCGCTCCAGCGGCCGACGCGGGCGGCCATGCCGGTGTCGGGGTAGGCCTCCCCCGGCCCCCGGCCGTACCAGGTGACGTGGGTGAGTTCGCCGGGCAGCGCCAGATGCACGCCCAGGCGCGGGATGGGGTCGCGCCACTCGCCCTCGGGCTCGACGTCCACGGTCAGTTCCAGGGCGTCGCCGGAGGGCGCGGTCCACGTCCAGGCGACGCGCATGCCGAGGTCGGTGGCGGCGGGGGCGACCCTGGTCTCGACGGTGAGTCCGTCACCGGTCCGCACGCCGTCCACGCGGTGGGTGAGGCGGTGCAGGCCGAGCTCACGCCACCTGCGGCCCAGGCCGCCGTAGCGGTCGTTGTCGGTGGGGGCGCGGTAGAGGTCCAGGCGCGGGCCTTCGACGTCGAGGCCGAACAGGCGCAGCAGGCGGCCGGTGCGCGGGTCGAACTCGCCGCCGCCCAGCCGCAGCCGCCCGCCGGACGTCCGCGGCCGGACTCCCGCACCGGCGGCCGCGGGCACGGCGGGGCTCGGCAGGCGGGTCTGGGACCAGGCGATCTCGTGGCCCGCGAGGGCCCATGGCTGGTCGCCGGTCACGGTGGCGCGGGCGGTGAGCCAACGTTCCCCGGCGCCGTCCGGCGGCGGGGGCAGGGCGGGCAGCTTCACCTCGCCGCCGGACGGCGGCACCGCCAGCGGGAACCGCGCGACTTCGAGCCCGTCGTCCTCGACGACGGCCTCGAAGTCGAGGTGGGCCAGGTCGCGGAAGTCGTGCCGGTTGACCACCCGCACGACGCCGTCGCCGAACGCGAACCGCACCGGCTCGAACACCTTCTTCAGGTCCAGCAGGCCGGGTGAGGGCGTGCGGTCGGGGAACACCAGGCCGTCGATGACGAAGTTCCCGTCATGGACGGATTCGCCGTAGTCGCCGCCGTAGGCGTACTCGTGGCGGGGATGGGTCAGGCCGTGGTCGATCCACTCCCACACGAACCCGCCGGCCAGCCTCGGGAACCGTTCGAACAGCTCCTGGTACTCGGCCAGGCCGCCGGGCCCGTTGCCCATGGCGTGGGCGTACTCGCACTGCAGGAACGGCATCGCGCGCCGCCGCGCGTCCAGGGCGGGGTCGTCGAGCGGGTCCTCCTCGCCGCGGCCGATGGCCTCGACCTCGGCGTGGGTGGCGTACATGCGCGAGTAGACGTCGGTGTGGGCGCACGACCGGTCACCCTCGTAGTGCAGCGGCCTGGACGGGTCGCGCTCGCGCGTCCAGGCGGCCATGACGGCGAGGTTGCAGCCGACGCCCGCCTCGTTGCCGAGCGACCACATGATGACGCTGGGGTGGTTCTTGTCCCGTTCGACCATGCGGCGCATGCGGTCGAGCAGGGCGTCGGCCCAGCGCGGGTCGTCGGTGGGGTTGCGCCGCCAGCCGACCTGGCCGAAGCCGTGCGTCTCCAGGTCGCATTCGTCGACGACCCACAGGCCCAGCTCGTCGCACAGGTCCAGGAAATCGGGGTGCGGCGGGTAGTGGCTGGTCCTGACGGCGTTGACGTTGTGCCGCTTCATGAGCAGCACGTCCTCGCGCATGGTCTCGTACGGGACCGCGCGGCCGTGGTCGGGATGGAACTCGTGCCGGTTGACGCCCTTGAGCAGCAGCGGGCGGCCGTTGGCCAGGAGCACGCCGTCCTCGACGGAGACGGTGCGGAAGCCGACGCGCAGCCGTACGGTCTCGTGCGGGGTGGTGAGGACGGCCTCGTACAGGCGGGGCGTCTCGGCGGTCCACGGCTCGGCCTCGACGGTGATCTCGACGCCGGGTTCCAGGTCGCGCACGCCGAGCTCGGGGATGCTCAGCAGGCCCTCGGCGGCCTCGAAGGACAGCCGGCCGTCGTGGGCGGCGTGCACGAACACGTCGGCGGCCGACGTCGTGAGGGTGACGCCGCGGAAGATGCCGGGCAGCCACCACATGTCCTGGTCCTCCAGGTAGCTGGCGGCCGACCACTGGTGCACGCGCACGGCCAGCACGTTGCGTCCCGGACGCAGCCACCGCCCGGCGTCGAACTCGACGGGCAGCCTGCTGCCGGTGGAGAAGCCCAGCTCGTGGCCGTTCAGCCAGACCCGGGCGAAGGAGTCGACGCCTTCGAAGCGCAGCCTGCCGCCGCGCCAGCCGTCCGGCAGGTCGAAGGCGCGCCGGTAGTCGCCGGTCGGGTTCTCGTCCGGGACGTGCGGCGGGTCCACGGGGAAGGGGTAGGAGACGTTGGTGTAGGCGGGGGCGCCGTGGCCGTGCAGGGGCCAGTGGGCCGGCACCGGCAGCTCGTCCCAGGCGGAGTCGTCGAAGCCGGGCCGGGCGAAGTCGTCGGGCACGTCGGCCACGGGTGAGAGGCGGAAGCGCCACAGGCCGTCGAGGTCGAGGGCGGGGGCGTCGGAGCGGAGTGCCGCGCGGGGTTCGAGACGGCCCGAACCGGGGGCGAAGGTTTCGAGATCCATCCCTTCCGACAGTAGGGCTTGATGGTGGTTCCGTCAGCGATGCCCCGTCTGGTGGTGCTTGGACTTCCCTGCCGTGGTTGTTGGAGGAATGGCACCGGCGGCGGCCCCGGCCTCAGGCGTTCCTGGAGAACAGGATCCCGTTCGCCCCGGCGCGGCCGGGCAGCGCGGAGGCGGCCGCGAGGTAGCCGGCCAGCAGGCTCTCGGCCACCGCGCCCACGGCCGCGTCGCCGGGCAGGAACTCGGGGGTGTGCAGGCCGGCGGCGGTGTCCACGCCGACGAACATCATCAGCGACGGCGCCACCGAGGCGTAGTGGGAGAAGTCGTCGGCACCGCACGAGCGCAGCCCGCCGTCCACCGTCCAGCCGTGGCCGCGCAGCAGCCCGCCGGCGCGTACGGCCAGCCCGGTGTCGTTGACCAGCACCGGCTCCCCAGGCAGGATCGTCACCTCGGCCGTGCAGCCGCACGCCCTGGCGACGTCCTCGACCACCTGGGTGAAACGTTCGTGCAGCTCCTGGCGCCAGTTCTCGGACATCGCCCGGAGGGTCCCCCTGGCCACGGCCTCGCCAGGGACGGCGTTGGGCGCGGTGCCGGCGTTGACCGTGCCGAAGGTGACGACGGTGGGCGTCATCGGGTCGGCGACCCGGCTGACGACCTGCTGGGCGGTGACGATGACCTGCGCCATGGCCACCACCGGGTCCCTGGTGAGGTGGGGGTAGGCGGCGTGGCCCTCCGCTCCCCTGACGACCACCCTGAACTCGTCGGAGGAGGCGTTGACCGCGCCCGGCACGGAGGCGACCGTGCCGTCGGCCAGCAGGGGCTGCACGTGCGCGCCGATCATGGCGCCGACCCGGTGGCGGTGCAGCGCGCCCGATCCCACGACGTCGGAGGCGCCGGAGGGGAAGCCCTCCTCGCGCGGTTGCAGCACGACCAGCAGGGGCGGGTCGGCGCCGAGCCGGTCGAGGGTCCGGGCCAGGGCCACCACGGCCGCCATGTGCACGTCGTGGCCGCAGGCGTGCATCGCGCCCTCGGGGGCGGCCCATTCGACGCCGGTGCGCTCGGTCAGCGGCAGGGCGTCGAGCTCGCCGCGTACGCCGACCGCCGGGCCGGGTCCGCCGACGCGCAGGACCGCGCCCGTGCCGGCGACGTGCTCGACGTCCCCGGCGGGCAGCGCGTCGAGCAGCCGGTCCCGCGTCGGGCCCTCCTGGCCCGACAGGCAGGGGGACGCATGCAGCTCGCGGCGCAGCGCCTGCGCCGCGGGCAGTTCCCGCAGCAGGCCCTCCCGCAGCGCCGCGTAGGCGGCGCCGTCCACGCCGCCGGTCCCGATGACGGCTCCGTCGACGGGCCTGTTGATCGTACGGCCCCCGAAGTCGTTCACCCCGTGCTCTCCTCCCGTGTTCCCAGTCCGTAGACGCGTCGCGCGTTGTCCGCCCCGACCATCGCCGCCACCCGCATCGCCTGCCCGGCCGACCACTCGCCGTCCAGCACGAGCCGGCCGAGCACCCGCGCCATCGCCCGCCGCCACAACACCGCGCCGAGGTGGTGCAGCTCGGCCGGCCCCCACCCGTCCGACGAGAACAGGATCTTGGCGAACGGCGCCAGCTCCAGGCTCTCGGCCACCAGCGCCACGCTGCGGGCCCCGGTGTAGGTCACGCCGAGCCCCACGTCGAAGTAGACGTTGGGATAGGCCTGCGCGAGGAACCCCGCGTGCCGCTGGAAGGGGTAGCAGTGCAGCAGCACCAGCGGCACCCCGGTCGGCTCGGCGCGCTCGACGAGGCCGCGCAGCAGCAGCGGATCGGCCCGGCGCAGGTCGAGGTCGGGATCGCCGAGGCCGGTGTGGAACTGGATCGGCAACCCTCGCTCGATCCCGGCCCAGATCACGTGCCGCAGCAGCACCGGCTCCGTCAGCTTACCGCCGCCGGACCCGAGCCAGCGCCCGGCCGCCTCGGTGACCTCGGCCCGGCTCGGCGGCTCGGGGTCCAGGTCGAGGCCGTGGCGGTAGGCGGCGACGCTCTTGAGAGCGCGCGCGCCGCCGGTGCGCTCCCACAGCTGCCGGGCGAACGCGTCGGCGAAGGAGGAGGCGTCGCAGCCGCCGGCCGCGACCTGCTCGGCCACCGTCTCCAGCCGCACCACCTCGTCGGCGGGCGCGCCGGTGAGCTCGGCCATGCCGGACGGGCCCACCAGCTCCTCGCCCCGGTAGCCGGTCTCGACCAGGTAGTGGGCCACGTTCGCGGCGCCGAGCAGCAGCCGGTTCACCTCGCCGGCGCCCAGCCGGGCCCGCCTGGCCAGGTACTCCTCCGGCGTGCAGTGCGGTTCGAGGCCGAGGACGGGCGCGCAGTGGCGCAGGATGGCGTACCCGGTCTGGGAGTCGAACTGCGTCATCCACTCCGGCACCGGCCGGTCGGACTCGGTGATCAGCTCCTCGAACGCGGTGCGCGACAGGTCGCGCGGCACCACGCCGTGGACGTGGTGGTCGACCAGCGGCAGCTCCTCGATGGCCCGGACGAACCCGGCCGGGGCGAGGTCGAGGTCTGCGGCGGTGGCGTACACGTCGGTCACGGAGAGATCTACTCCCCCGTGGGCGCGCGGACGAACCACCCCGCCCCGATCCGGTGCCCGTCTAGGGGGCCGCGGCGGGCACGGCGAGCTGCTGGACCAGCCACGGCAGCGCCTGCGGCAGCTCCCGGTTCCAGGTGTTGAAGTTGTGGCCGCCGCTGGGCAGGATCAGCGACGAGGCCCGCATGGGCGGCTTGACGGCGCTCAGGAAGCGCTCGGTCGGCAGGTAGTCGGACTCGCCCTTCCTGCTGCTGGTGACGAGCACGGACACGGGCGGCGCGGGCAGCCGGGCCAGGCGCCACATCAGGTCGTTGCGGTCGGCGAGCGCCTTGTCGCCGTGGAACAGGTCGCCGGTGGTGCCGTCCACGATCGTCTTGTAGTAGCCCGACAGGGAGACGGCGGCGGAGAACGCGTCGGGGCGGCTCATCGCCAGCTTCAGCGCGCAGTAGCCGCCGGTCGAGCCGCCGAGCACGCCCCAGGAGTCGCGGCCGGCCGCCGCCCGGTAGTGCGCGGTCACGGCCTGCCGGACGTCGGTGGCGAAGTACGTCAGCGCCTGCGGGCCGCCCGGCACGTCCACGCACTCGGTGTCGCGCGGCAGCACCACGCTCGGCCGCATCATGACCAGGACGGCCGGCTCGACCTGGTGCAGGCCGATGGCGTGGGCCAGGCGTCCGGGCAGGTCGAGGCGGGTCATGAGGTTGCGCGGGTCGCCGGGGTAGCCGGTCAGGGCGAGGATCGCGGGGAACCTGCGCCGGGGGTCCTTGAAGTAGGCCGAGGGCAGGAACACGTACGCCTCCTCGCTCAGCCGCGTGGTCGCGCCCGGCAGGACGACCTCCTCGATCCGCCCGCCCGGGACCGCCCGGCTGTCCAGCACCCGCAGCCCGGCCGCGGCCCCGGCGACGGTGATCTGGCCGGCGCCGGTGTCGGCGCCGAGCAGGTCCGCCCAGGAGGCGTAGAAGCCGAAGTAGTAGTTGACCAGCAGCGCGAGCGCCGCCACGGTGAGCGCCTGGCAGCCCGCCAGCAGGCCGGCCCGGCCCAGCACCGGCGGCAGGCCCCGCCCGGCCAGCCGCGGCCACACCCAGACGGTGGCCGCGAGCCCGGCCACCGCGAGCGCCGCGGCGGTCACCAGCAGCGCGATCGAGGTCAGTCCCATGAACAGCAGGAATATCCCGGCCGGCGTAAGCGCGTGGTTAACGGCGAGATTAACCGGCAGGAGCTTCAATCGGTGTTTGTGAAGCGTCCTTGGATCCCCGCGCTGGCGGGTTACGCGTCGCTGGTCATCGGCCTGCTGGACATCGCCAAGGCCGTGGCGCCGCGGCTGGAGCACACGCGGATGGGCCAGTGGTCGGATCTGCTGCCCGGGACGGTGACGACCGTGGCGCGGGCGACGTCGCTGGTGGTCGGCATCATGCTGGTGATGATCGCGCACGCGCTGCGCCGGGGGAAGGTGCGGGCCTGGCGGGCGGTGGTGGTGCTGCTGCCGGTGAGCGCCGTCATGGCCGTGCTGCACCTGCGGCCGGTGACCGCCGCGATCAGCGTCGTGCTGCTGGCCGTGCTGGTGGCCGGCAGGCGGGAGTTCACGGCGCTGCCCGACCCGCGCTCGCGCTGGCGGGCGTTGTGGAACCTGCTCGTGCTCGGCGCGATCGACCTGGCGCTCGGCTACCTGATCGTGAGCGTCCGGCCGGGCGCGCTGGTGGGACGTCCGGGCGTGGCCGAGCGGCTGGAGCACGTGGCGCTGGGGCTGGCGGGCATCGAGGGACCGGTCACGTTCACCGTGGAACGCGTCTCCGACCTGGTCTACTTCTCCCTCGTCGGGCTGGGCGCGCTGACCGCCGTGACGACGCTCTACCTGGCGCTGCGTCCGGAACGGCCGGCCGCCGAGCTGACCGCCGACGACGAACGCCGTCTGCGCGCCCTGCTGGACGTCCACGGCGAGCGTGACTCGCTGGGCTACTTCGCGCTGCGCCGGGACAAGAGCGTGATCTTCTCGCCGTCGGGCAAGGCGGCCGTGGCCTACCGGGTGGTCTCCGGCGTGATGCTGGCCAGCGGCGACCCGATCGGCGACCGCGAGGCGTGGCCGGCCGCGATCGTCGCGTTCATGGCCGAGGCGCGGCGGCACGCCTGGGTGCCCGCCGTCATCGGCTGCGGCGAGACGGGCGGCGAGGTCTGGACGAAGGTCGCCGGGCTGTCCGCGCTGGAGATCGGCGACGAGGCGATCGTCGAGGTCGACGGCTTCACGCTGGAGGGCCGCGCGATGCGCAACGTGCGGCAGATGGTCAACCGCACCCGCCGCGCGGGGTACGTCTGCCGGGTGCGCCGCGCCCGCGACGTGCCCGAGGAGGAGAAGGAGGGCATCCGCTGGGCCGCCGGGCTGTGGCGCGGCACCCAGACCGAGCGCGGCTACTCGATGGCGCTCGGCCGCTTCGGCGACCCCGCCGACGCCGAGTGCCTGGTGGCCACCGCCTGCAAGGACGGCGACCTGAAGGCCGTGCTGCACTTCGTGCCGTGGGGCAGCCGGGGCGTCTCGCTGGACCTGATGCGCCGCGACCGCGACGCCGACCCGGGCCTGAACGAGCTGCTGATCGCCGAGACGCTGCAGGCCGCGCCGTCGCTGGGGATCACGCAGGTGTCGCTCAACTTCGCGATGTTCCGTTCGGCGCTGGCCCGCGGCGACCGGCTCGGCGCGGGGCCCGTGCTGCGGGCCTGGCGGTCGGTGCTGGTCTTCCTGTCCCACTGGTTCCAGATCGAGTCGCTGTACCGGTTCAACGCCAAGTTCCGGCCGATCTGGGAGCCGCGCTTCGTCGTCTACCCGAACGCCCGCGACCTGCCCAGGATCGGCGTCGCGGCGCTCCAAGCCGAGGCGTTCATCCCGTCGGGCCTGCCGCTGCGCGCCCGCCTGCGCCTGCCCAGGCCCTTCACGCACGACCGGGCCACCGCCGCTCCCCAGACGCCGTGAGCCGCGCGGTTCAAGGAGAGGCGGCGGTGCCGGTGGCGGGCCACATGGTGTTGAGGCGGCCGGCGGTGGCCTGGTAGGCGCGCTCGGCCTCCGGCGTCAGGACGACGTCGGCGCCCGGCCCGGCGGCGGCCAGCCGTTCGCGCAGCACGATGGAGTCGGCGGTGTCGGCCAGGTCGAGCAGCCCGGTGAACCGGGCGGCGGAGGCCACCAGCTCGGTGGCGGGCAGGCCGGTGCACACGGCGTCGAGGGCCTGGCGGACCACGCCCTTGCCGACCGCGCCGAGGCCGAGCGCCACCGCGGCCGCCGACAGGGTGGCCACGTCGAGCGGGTCGACGTCGACCAGGCGCAGCGGCACGTGCTCGACCCGGCCGCCGGGAGCGTACAGGCGACCGGCCAGGCGGGCGGCGGCGGCGCGCCTGCCCTGCGTGGGGCCGATCGCGCGCCAGAGCCGGCGCAGCGCGGTCAGCGCGATCCCGCCGGCGAGCGGGCCGGGCAGCGGCGAGCCCACGGACTCGGCGGCGCGCAGCACCAGCAGCAGCCTCTCCAGCTCGCCCACCGCGCGGGCCAGGTCTTCGCCCAGGTCGGGGACGAGGACGGCGCGCGGGCCGAGGCCGGTCATGTGCGGCTCCTCACGGAGCCCTCGTCGTCGAGCGGTCGTCGGGCGGCGGAGCGGTCAACCGGAGGGTCACAACCGGAGCGTACGCCGCCCCGGCCACGCCGCACACCCCACCGATGAGCACCCGGCCCCCAGCCCGCGCCCACCCACTCCACCCCACCGGTGAGCACCCCGCCCCAGCCCGCGCCCACCCCTCCCCCAGCCCCGCACCCCGTGAGGGACGGGCGAGCCGGGCGTGTGGGAGGATCTGGCCTCGATGGGTCCATGGTCGTTGGTGCGGTGGCTGCGTGCGGCGAGCTTCGCCGGCACGTGTGCCGCGCTGGCCGCGCTCGCCCACCTGGCGGGCGGCGGCTGCTTCGACCCCGGGGCGCTGCTGGCGGGGTTCCTGCTGGTCCTCGCGCCGGCCCTGGCGCTGACCGGGCGTGAGCGCACGCTGCCCGCCATCGTGCCCGCGACGGGCGCCTCGCAGGTCGTCCTGCACCTTCTGCTCTCCCTGAGCTGCGACCATCCCGCACCGGCCGCCACCCCCGTGGACGTGGTTCACGCGCACGACACGGGCGCCCCGGGCTTCGGGATGCTGCTCGTGCACGCGGCGAGCGTGCTGCTGACGTCGGTCTGGCTGCGCTGGGTGGAGTCGGGGCTGTGCGCCCTGGTCCGCGAGCTGGCCGGGTGGGTGCTGCGCCCGCTGCTGGTGCTGTTCCTCGTCGTGGCCGGGTGGGCCGCGCCGGCGCGCACACCGGTGGGCGGGCGCGACGACGTCACGGCGCGCGTGCGGGTGTTCCTGCGGCACGTGCTGGTGCTGCGGGGGCCGCCCGCGGGTGGACCGGAGCCGCGAGGGCCGGTCCGTCCGACGGTCGTGGGCCTGCCCGCCTAGGCGCGCCCGCGGTCCTTCGCGCGCCCGTCCGCCGCGGTTCCTCCGACGACAATCCCGGCTCGTCGCCGTGCCCGCCCCCGCCGTGGGGCCGGTCCGGCGTGCGCGCCTCCGGACTCGACTCAGAGGACATCACCCATGAGACCTTCCCGTACCCGCCGGGCCGCGGCGCTCGCGCTCGTGCTGCTGGCCGCCGCCTGCGGCGCGCCCACGGCGACCGGCGCCGCCACGGAGGCGGCCACCGTCGCGCCGGCGGCCGCCGGCCGGACCGTCTACCCCCTCACCTTCGACAACTGCGGCACGCGGGTCACCTTCCGCCGGCCGCCGCAGCGCGTCCTGATCCTGAACGGCACCAGCGTCGGCGAGGTGGAGAGCTTCCTGCTGCTCGGGCTGGAGCGCAGCATCCTGGCCAACGCCCAGAGCTACGGCGTCTCCGACGACCCGTCCATGACGGCCCGGATCAAGGCGCTGCCGACCGGCGGGCTGACCATGAACAAGAACTTCGATGTGCCCGCCGAGCAGGTGCTCAAGCTCAAGCCGGACCTGGTGGTCTCCACCTGGTCCGGCGGGTTCGACCCCGCCCGCGGTTTCGCCACCCGCGAGCAGCTCGCCGCGGCCGGCATCACCTCGCTGGTCAACCCGGTCAACTGCGCGATGGGCAAGCCGGCGGCCACCGAGCAGGAGAAGCGCGCCTACCGCAACCAGTCGATCAACTCCTCGCTGGAGTTCCTCAGCCTGCTCGGGCGGGTGTTCGACGTGCAGCGCGAGGCGTTCGACCTGATCGGGCGGCTGCGGGCGCGGGTGGAGTCGGTACGGGCCCGCGTCGCGGCGCTGCCGCCCAGGAAGGTGCTGATCGCCTATCCCGGCATGGCCATGATGAACGCCAACGGGCTGCCCGCCGTGATGACCGGCGGCATCTACGACGACGTCATCAGGGCGGCCGGCGGGGTCAACGCCTTCGCCGGCCAGACCGCCGACATGACGCGCACCCTCAACCGCGAGCAGCTCGCCACCGCCGAGGTGGACGTGCTGGTCGTCGGGCTGTTCACGCCCGAGGAGAAGGGCGAGGAGGCGGCGGCGAAGCTGTTCGCCGCCTACCCCCACTGGGCCGCGGCCAGGTCCAGGACCTTCACGGTCGTCTCCGACGGCGTCTATCTCGGGCCGCTGAACGCCTGGGCCGTGGAGAAGATCTCCAAGGTGGTGCATCCCGGTGGCTGACACGCTGACCGCGCCGCCGCGCCGCACCGTCCCCGTCCCGCCGCGGCGGCCGCACGCGGTGTCCGGGCGGGCGACCGGGTTCCTGCTGGCCGGACTCGGGGCCGCGCTGGTCGTGGCCCTGGTGATCGGCATCTCCGCCGGGTCGGTGAACCTGCCGCCGGACCAGGTGTGGGGGGTGGTGTGGGCGTACCTGACCGGGCGGGGCGAGCAGGCCGATCCGCTGCTGGCGCAGGTCGTGTGGGAGATCCGCACGCCCCGGGCGCTGCTGGCGGCGCTGGCCGGGGCCGCGTTGTCGGTGGCCGGGGTCGCGTTGCAGGCGCTGGTCCGCAACCCGCTCGCCGACCCGTACGTGCTGGGTGTGTCGTCGGCGGCGTCGCTGGGGGCGGTGCTGGTGCCCGCGCTCGGGGGCGGGGCGCTGGCCGGGCTGACCGGCGCGCTCGGCGTCACGGGGGCCGCCTTCGCCGCCGCGCTGCTGTCGGCGCTGGTGGTGTACGTCCTGTCCCAGCGTTCCGGCAGGCTGCTGGACTCGTGGCTGGTGCTGACCGGCGTGGCCGTCGGCTACCTGTGCTCGGCGGCCACCACGTTCGTGCAGCTCCAGCTCAACCCGACCGAGCTGCAGGGCATGATGTTCTGGCTGATGGGCAGCGTCGCCGGGGCGTCGTGGGCGGACCTGGGGGTGCCCGCGCTGCTCGTCGTGTGCTGCGTGGCCTGGCTGTCCTCGCAGGCGCGGGCGCTCAACGCGCTGCTGGCCGGCGAGGAGTCCGCGGTGGCGATCGGCGTGCCGGTCGCCGCGCTGCGGATCGGGCTGCTGGCGGCCGGGTCGCTGCTGACGGCGACGGTGGTCAGCGTGGTCGGCGGCATCGGGTTCATCGGGCTGATGGTCCCGCACATGGTCCGGTTCGTGGTCGGGGCCGACCATCGCCGGGTGCTGCCGGTCTCGCTGCTGGCCGGGGCGGTGTTCCTGGTCCTGGTCGACCTGGCGGCGCGGATCGCCGACCGGCCGAACGAGCTGCCGGTGGGCATCTTCACCACGGGGCTCGGCGTGCCGTTCTTCCTGTGGCTGCTGCGCAGGCGGCGGGCGGGAGGCGGCGGCGATGCGGCTTGACCTCGCGGGCGTCAGCGCGAGCATCGACGCGCGGCCCATCGTCACCGACGTCACGCTGAGCGCCGGGCCCGGCGAGTTCGTGGCGCTGGTCGGGCCGAACGGCAGCGGCAAGTCCACGCTGCTGCGCACGGTCTACCGGTCGCTGCGCCCGTCGGGCGGCGTCGTCCGGCTGGACGGCGACGACCTGTGGCGGATGCGGCCGCGGCACGCCGCGCGGCGGCGGGCGGTCCTGCCGCAGCACAACCCGGCCGGAGAGGGGTTCTCGGTGGCCGAGGTCGTCGCGGCCGGGCGGCACAGCCACAAGCGGGCGCTGGACCGGGAGAGCGCGGGCGACCGGGCGGTGGTCGCCACGGCCCTGGAGCGGGTCGGCATGGACTGGGCGGCCGACCGGCTGATGACCACGCTGTCCGGCGGCGAGCGGCAGCGCGTGCTGCTGGCCCGCGCGCTGGCCCAGGAGGCGCCGCTGCTGATCCTGGACGAACCGGGCAACCACCTGGACGTCGGCTCCCAGCTCCTGCTGCTGGACCTGATCCGCTCGCTCGGCCTGACGCTGCTGGCCGCCCTGCACGACCTGGACCAGGCCGCCGCCTACGCCGACCGGATCGTCGTGCTGCGCGAGGGCCGGGTCGCCGGGCAGGGGCCGCCGCTGGAGGTGCTGACCCCGGCCTTCATCGAGGAGGTCTTCGGCGTCCTGGCCCATGTGGGGCCGCATCCGATCACCGGGCGGCCGCACATCGCGGTGGCGTCCAGGACGGGAGGTAAGCGCCTGCCCTAGGGCCGGTCAGCACTCGTCCCCCGGTGCGGAGCCGTGTCCGGCGCCGTCCGTCCGGCCGGTTATAACCGAACGGAGTGGATCTTCGTCGTGAAGGGGCCGGGGGCCGTGTCGATCAGCAAAGTAGGACGAATGGCCGCCGGTGTCGGCCTGCTCGCGGCGGTGTGCGTGCCGGAGCGGGCCGTCGCCGTCCCGGCCCCGCCTCCGGGCGCGGCACCGGGTTCGGCACCGGGTTCAGCGCCGGTCGCGGCCCCGGCGCTCGCGCGGGCGCCGGTGCTCAACCTGGTGCTGGACGGCGGCCGGTTCGCGCTGCGGGACGCCTTCGCGATCCTGGCGGGCCGTCCGGTGCTGGCGCGGGTGTCGGAGGCCGCGCGGGCCCGCATGGCGCAGTCGCGGGCGGGGGCGCTGGCGGCCCTGAGCGGCCAGCGGGTGTACGGCTGGAACCAGGCGCTCGGCCCGCTGAAGGACCGCCCGCTCTCGCCGGAGGAGGCCGAGCAGTTCCAGCGCAACGTGCTGCGCTCGCACGCGGCGGGCGTCGGCCCGGCCTTCCCCGACGACGTGGTCAGGCTGGCCCTGGTCCTCAAGGCCAACCAGATGGCCAGGGGGAAGATGGGCGTCCGGCCCGAGGTGCCGCAGCGGCTGCTGTCCCTGGTGAACGCCGGGGTCGTGCCGGTGATGCCGCAGATCGGCTCGCTCGGCACCGGCGACCTGCAGCCGCAGGCGGCGGCCGGGCTGGCCGCGCTGGGCGAGGACGCGCCGGTGCACTACCGGGGCGAGACCGGGCCGGCCTCACGGATGTTGCCCAGGGCCGGGCTGCCGGCGAGCTTCACCTTCCAGGCCGGGGAGGCGCTGCCGATCGTCAGCGGCAGCACGGTGCTGGCCGCCACGCTGATGCACGCCGTGCACCGGGCCACCGTGCTCGCCGACCAGGCGGAGGGGGCCTTCGCGCTGTTCATGGAGGCCATCAGGGCCGAGCGCGGCTCGCTGGACGCGCGCACGCACCGCGAGCGGCACATCCCGGAGGAGGACGCGGTCGCGGCGCGGCTGCGGGCCATGGTCGCGGGCTCGGGCTGGATGACCGAGGAGGGCCGCAGGCGGCTCGACCCGGCGAACTACACCCCGCGCGTGCAGGACGCGGTCTCGGTGCGCGCGGCCCCGCACATCATGGCCGGGCTGCGGCAGGTGCTCGCCGCCACCCGGCGGACGCTGGCCCGCGAGGCCAACTCCTCGGCCTCCAACCCGCTGGTCTTCCGGCGGGAGCGCGGCCCCGGCTACGAGTTCGTGATGGGCGGCAACTGGGACGGCTCGATCATGGGCCATCTCGCCGACAGCCTGAACGCCGAGATCACCGACCTCGGCGTCCTGTCGCAGGAGTTGTCCGGCCGCCTGCTGTCGCCCCGCTGGAGCTACGGCCTGCCGGCGAACCTGGCCGGCGGGAGCGTCGGCCTGAACTCCGGGATGGTGCAGGCGCAGTCGGTGGCCGCGGCGGTGGTCCCCGAGATGCAGGTCAGGGCCCATCCGGCGGGCACGTTGTCGCGTCCGGTCAAGGACGGCCAGGAGGACCACAACACGATGGCGATGGCCTCGGCCCGCGACCTGCACGCGAACCTCGACCGTCTGGAGATCGTGCTGGCGGTGCAGTACCTGATGGCGGCGCAGGGCATCGACCTGATCGCGGCGAGGATGGCCGGCCTGCCGCTCGGGACGGCGACCCGTGCCCTGCACGACGAGCTCAGGCGCTACGTCGCGCCGCTGGGCGACGACCGTTACCTGACTCCCGACCTGGAACGGACGATCTCGCTGGTGCACGCGGGCGGCCTGACGCCGTCCGTCGCCCCCTGAGACGGCCCGTCCGGCGCTCACCCGGCGGGCGGGGGCAGCAGGCGGACCGCGTCCAGGGCCAGCGCGAGGTCCACGATGTCCCGCGGGCGGGTGAGCGAGCGACCGGTGAGCTGCTCGATCCGGCGGACCCGGTTGATGATCGTGTTGCGGTGGCAGAACAGCCGGCCGGCGGCCCTGGCGGCCGACCCGTCGCAGGCCAGCCAGGTCTCCAGGGTGGTCAGCAGCGTGTCGCGGTCGGCCGGGTCGAGGGCGAGCAGCCGGCCGAGCGCGCCTTCGACGAGGTGGCCGGTGACGCCGGGCCGGCTGATCATCAGCACGGCCGGCACGCGTTCGTCCAGGCGGGCGATCTCGGGGCCGCCGTCGGCGCAGGTGCGCATGGCGAGGGAGGCCAGCTCGTGCGCGGTGCCCAGCTCGTCCAGGCCGGTGACGACGGGGCTGACGCCGGCCACGCCGCTGACGATGAGGCTCAGCTCCTGGCACAGGTCGTCCAGGGTGGCCCGGCCGAGCGCGACGACGGCGACCTCGTGGCCGGTGCGCATGCGCCACAGCAGTCGCAGCGCGCCCAGGGTCGCGGGCAGCCGGACGTCGTCGTGGTGCCGTCCGCCGGGGAAGCGCACGGTGACGACGGCGTAGCGGGCGCGTTCGGGCAGGCCGAGGGAGTCGGCGGCGGCGCGCACCACCCCGGCGTCGGCGCTGCCGTCGAGCAGGGCGTCCAGCAGCGCGTTGACGCGTTCCTTGCTGCGGCCGAGTATCTCCTGCTCGCGCCGGGCGTAGACGTCGCAGGCCACCAGCGACTGCCGGTCGATCGCGTGCCAGACGTGGCTGGCGGCGCGGACCAGGACGTCGAGGCGTTCGGGGCGCTCGCGTTCCATGTGGTCCACGATCGCCGACCAGGTGACCTGGCCGGCCAGGCGGTACATGCGCAGCAGCGACTCCAGCGGAAGGCCCTGCTCGGCCCTGCGCTGGGCCATCGACCGGGTGAAGACCAGGTCGCGCCGCTCGGACGGCTCCTGCAGGATCGCGGTCAGGCCCAGGCGCACGCCTTCGAGGGTGCTCTTCCAGTGCTCGTCGTAGGGGACGCAGGCGCTGTAGACGTCGTCGCCGCCGCGCGTCCTGGCGACCAGCTCGCCGGTCAGTTCGGGCAGGCGTTCGAGCAGTGCCCTGGCTGCGGTGCGTAACGTCTGGCGGACGTCCTCGTCCACGACCGTAGGGGGACGCATTCCCCGAGGCTGCCACCGGCCGCCGTTCCAGAACAAGGCTCTGTAGCGTTTTGTGACCTCGCGTTGTGCGGCTGCACAACGGGCCCCCGGCCGCGGTGGGCAGCGAGCCCGACTTCGCCGCCGCATCTGGACGGCGGCCCCGCCCGCCGGTTTGGGTGGGCCGCCATGGGGTCCTGTGAGGAAGACGAATGGCCGAGCTGAGCGTGGACGGTCTGGTGGTGGACTACGGTCCCGTCCGGGCGCTGGACGGCGTGTCACTGAGCGTGCCGTCCGGGGCGGTGGTGGCCGTGCTGGGCGCGAACGGCGCCGGGAAGACGACGTTGCTGCGGGCGGTCTCGGGAACGCTCCGGTTCCACCGGGGCCGGA
Organism: Nonomuraea sp. NPDC001831; assembly: GCF_042892035.1. NCBI lineage: Bacteria > Bacillati > Actinomycetota > Actinomycetes > Streptosporangiales > Streptosporangiaceae > Nonomuraea > Nonomuraea sp. NPDC001831. Next base: position 324,974 of record NZ_JBIATU010000006.1, read on the forward strand.
TCGCCGCCGGCGGCGTCACCGTGGCCGGGGCGCGGGTGGACGGGCAGCCGACCGCGGCCGTGGTGCGGCGCGGCGTCACGCACGTGCCCGAGGGCCGCCGGGTGTTCGCCCGCATGACAGTGGAGGAGAACCTGCGGGCCGGCGGCCTGGGCACGCCGCGCGCGGCCGCCGTCCGGGCCCGGCGGCGGGTGCGCGAGCTGTTCCCCGTCCTGGCCGAGCGCGCGCACCAGCGCGCCGGGCTGCTGTCGGGCGGCGAGCAGCAGATGCTGGCCATCGGCCGGGCGCTGATGGCCGAGCCGTCGGTGTTGCTGCTGGACGAGCCGACGCTCGGCCTGGCCCCCCGGGCGGCCGCCACGATCGCCGCCACGATCAGGGCGATCAACGCCGCCGGGACCTCGATCCTGCTCGTCGAGCAGAACGTCGCCACGGCCCTGTCGCTGGCCTCCCACGCGTACGTGCTGGAGGTCGGCGCGGTCGCGCTGGCCGGGCCCGCGGCCGAGCTGGCCGCCGGCGACGAGGTGCGCCGCCGCTACCTGGGCGTGGACGACGGCGCCCCGGCCCCGCGGGCCAGGGCCGGGCTGTCGAGGTGGTCCGCGTGACCCCGACATACCAACCGGATGGTATGCCCGCCCTGGAGGTGCGCGATGTGACCGTCCGCTTCGCCGGCCTGACGGCGCTGGACGGCGTCGGCTTCACGGTCGCGCCCGGCACCGTGCACGCGCTCATTGGCCCCAACGGCGCGGGCAAGTCCACCTGCTTCAACGTGCTGTCCGGCGTCTGCCGGGCCGCCTCGGGCAGCGTCAGGTTCGGCGGGAGCGAGCTGACCGCGCTGCGCCCGCACCGGATCGCCGCGCTCGGCGTCGCCCGCACGTTCCAGAACATCGCGCTCTCCCCGCACCAGCCGGTGCGCGACAACCTGCTGCTGGGCCGCCACCGGCTCACCCGGGCCGGGTTCGTCTCCGCCGGGCTCGGCCTGCCGGCCGCGCGCCGCGAGCAGCGCGCCCACGCCGCCAGGGTCGCCGAGATCGCGGCCTTCGCCGGGCTCGCCGCGGTGCTGGACACGCCGGTCGGGCTGCTCCCGTACGGCGTGCAGAAGCGGGTCGAGCTGGCCAGGGCCCTGGCCATGGAACCGCGCCTGCTCCTGCTGGACGAGCCGGTCGCCGGGATGAACGGCGGCGAGCGGCTGGAGATGGCCGGGCTGATCAGGTCGGTACGGGAGAGCCTGGCCTGTCCGTCCTGCTGGTCGAGCACGACATGGGCATGGTCATGCGGCTGGCCGACCGGGTGACCGTCCTGGACTTCGGCCGCCGCATCGCCGACGGGCCGCCCGCCGAGGTGCAGAACGACCCGGCGGTCATCGGCGCGTACCTGGGCGTGGAGGAGAGCGAGTGATCACCTTTGTGGAGCTGCTCGTCAACGGGGTCTCGCTGGGGGCCGTCTACGCGTTGATCGCGCTGGGCTTCGTCGTCATCTTCAAGGCGAGCGAGGTGGTGAACTTCGCGCACGCCTCGCTGCTGCTGGCCGGCGGGTACGTGGTGGCGCGGCTGCACCCCCACCTCGGCTTCTGGCCCGCGCTGCTGGCCGGGGTCGTGGCGGCGGCGGTCATCGGGGCGCTGGTGGAGTTCCTGGTCATCCGCCGCTCGAAGGCCGGTTCGCACAGCGTGCTGGCCATCGTCACCATCGGCGTGGACATCGTGCTGACCACCGAGCTCACCCGGCGGATCGGCACCGAGGTGCTGGCCATGGGCGACCCGTGGGGCTCGCGGGTGCTGCGCCTCGGGCCCGTCACGGTCGCCGAGACCCGGGTCGTCGCGCTGGTCGTGGCCGGGGTGCTGATCGCGGCGTTCCTGCTGGCGTTCAAGCACACCGGATGGGGGGTGGCGATGCGGGCCACCGCCGAGGACCCCGAGACGGCCGCGCTCATGGGCGTGCGGCTCGGCCGCGTCTCGGTCAGCGCGTGGGCCGTGGCCGGGGCGCTGGCCGCGGTGGCCGCGCTGTTCCTGTGCGTCTTCCCCACGCCCGGCCTGGACCGCGGCTCCTCGCTGGCCGCGCTGAAGGCCTTCCCCGCCGCGATACTCGGCGGCCTGGACTCCACCACGGGCGCGCTGGCCGGCGGCCTGATCGTCGGCGTCACCGAGGCACTGACCACCGGCTACCAGAACGACCTGGCCTTCCTCGGCCGCGGGATCGGCGACGTGGCGCCGTTCCTCGTCATGGTCGTCGTGCTGCTGCTGCGGCCCGCCGGGCTGTTCGGGACGCGGGAGCGGGCCCGTGTCTAGGGCCGTCGGGTCACTGGTGGCTCTGGCCGTATTCGTCGCCGTGCCCTTCTACCTGGAGGGGTTCTGGCTGCAGGCGGGCCTGTTCGCGATGGCGGCGGCGATCGGCGCGATCGGCGTCAACCTGCTGACCGGGGCGACCGGGCAGCTGTCCATGGGCCACGCGTTCTTCCTGGCCGTCGGCGCCTACGCCTACGTCTACCTGGCCGCCGAGCCCACCGCGTCGCTGGGCGGCCTGGGCCTGCCGGCGCCGGTGGCCGCGGTGCTGGCGGTGGCGCTGGCCGGGGTCGCCGGCGGGCTGTTCAGCCCGATCGCGGGCCGGCTCAAGGGCGCCTACCTGGGCATCGCCACGCTGGCGCTGATCTTCGGCGGGCAGCATCTGCTGTTCAACGCCGGGCCGGTCACGGGCGGGTTCAACGGGCGTGCCGTGCCGGCGATGGAGATCTTCGGATTCGCCTTCGCCGACGGGCCGGAGCTGGTCGTCATGGACGTGCCGTTCGGCGCGCTGGAGCGACTGTGGTTCCTGGGCGGCCTGGCGCTGCTGGGAGCGGCGCTGTTCGCCCGCGGCGTGCTGCGCGGGCGGCCCGGCAGGGCGCTGAACACGATCCGCGACCACGAGATCGCGGCCGGGGTGATGGGCGTGCCCGTCACCCGCTACCGGGCCGGCGTCTTCGTGTTGTCGTCCATGTACGGCGGCCTGGCCGGCGTGCTGCTGGCCCTGGTCTTCCAGCGGACCGTGCCCGACTACTTCGGCATGCTGCTCTCCCTCGACTACCTCGCGATGATCGTCATCGGCGGCCTGGGCTCGGTGGGCGGCGCGGTGCTCGGCGCCGTCTTCGTCTCCCTGCTGCCGCAGCTGCTGACCCGTTACGGCGACGCCATCCCCCTGGTGTCGCCGTCCGGCTCCGGCGGCGGCCTGTCCCCCGCCGAGGCCGCCCGCATCCTGTACGGCGCCGCCGTCGTCGCCGTCGTCCTCTTCCTCCCGGGCGGCCTGCTCGGCCTGCCGCGCGCCCTGCGCGGCCGGTCACGGCGGCGCCGCCCGTCCGCTGCACCGTCACCGGATCCGTCCCCGAAGACCAGGAGCTCACATGTCCCGTAACCGCACGGCCGTCCTGGCCGCGCTGCTGGCGCTGGGGCTGGCGGCCACCGCCTGCGCCAGCGGCAAGGCCACCGGCGGCGGCCGGGCGACCGCCACCGCCGCCGGCGGCGACGGCGTCAGGACCGGCCCCGGCGTCACCGCCGACACGATCACGCTCAGCCTGCTCACCGACCTGACCGGCCCCTACGCCTCGCTGGGCAAGAGCCTCACCCAGGCGCAGCAGCTCTACTTCGAGCAGGTCAACCAGGGCGGCGGCGTCTGCGGCAGGAAGATCGAGACCATCGTCCGCGACCACGGTTACGACGCGCAGAAGGCGATGGCCGCCTACGCCGAGGTCGCGCCGAAGACGGCCGCGATCCCGCAGTTCATCGGCTCGCCGATGGTCACCGCGCTCAAGGACCGGATCACCGCGGACCAGATCCTCACCCTGCCCATGGCGTGGGCCACCGGCCTGCTCGGCAGCCAGGCCATCCAGGTCACCGGCACCACCTACGACGTGGACATGATCAACGCCGTCGACTTCCTGGTGAAGGAGAAGGGCGTCAAGGCCGGGGACCGGATCGGCCACCTGTACTTCGAGGGCGACTACGGCGAGAGCGCCCTCGCCGGGTCCAAGTACGCCGCCGGCGAGCTGGGGCTCACGCTGGTCGAGCAGAAGATCAAGGCGACCGACCAGGACATGACCGCGCAGGTGGCGGCGTTCAGGAAGGCGGGCGTGCGGGCCGTGCTGGTCTCGGTCGGCCCGCGGCAGGCGGCCTCGCTGGTCGGCGTGGCCGTGGCCGCCGGGATGGACGTGCCGTTCGTCGGCAGCAACTCGGCCTACAGCCCGCAGCTCCTGGCCACCCCGGCCGCGCCGGCGCTGCTGAAGGACTTCTTCTACGTGACCGCGGGCGCCCCGATCAGCGCGCCGCTGCCCGCCTACGCCAAGCTCATCGCCGACTACCGGGCCAAGTACGCCGGCCAGCCCCTGGACAGCGGCGTGGCGGCCGGGTGGACCGCGGCGGTCATCGTCGGCGACGCGCTGCGCAAGGCGTGCCAGGCCAAGGACCTCAGCCGGGCGGGCATCGTCGCGGCCCACCGGTCGCAGAAGTCGTGGGAGGCCGGGCTGGGCGGCACGCCGATGGACTTCAGCGTCTTCGACCGGCCCGCCTCGCGCGCCTCCTACGTCGTCAAGCCCGACAAGCAGGCGGTGGGCGGCGCCGTCGTCCTCAAGGAGGCGGCGGTGTCGGAGCTGGCCGCGAAGTACACCGTGCCGGCGGCCGGCTGACCGGCGGGGTCACCGCCCGGCGGGCTCGTCGGTGAGCCCCGCCGGTCGGGGGGCGGCCAGCATGCGGCGGTAGACCGCCTCGTAGGCCGCGGCCATCGCGCTCACGCCGAAATTCCGTTCGACGTGGGCGCGGCAGGCCCGCGGGTCGAGCCGCCCGGCCGCCTCGATCGCCGCGGGCAGCTCGGCCGCCTCCCGCAGGACGAACCCCGTCACGCCGTCCACCACGATCTCCGGCACCGCTCCCCGGCCGATGGCGACGACGGGCGTGCCGCAGGCCATGGCCTCGATCACCACCATGCCGAACGGCTCCTCCCACTGGATGGGGAAGACCATGCAGCGGGCGGCGGCCAGCAGCTCGCGCTTGCGTCCGGCGTCGGCCTCGCCGAGGTAGGTGACGCCGGGGCCGAGCCGCGGCCGTACGTGCTCGTCGAAGTAGACGTGCTCGCACGGCTCGGTGAGCTTGCCGGCCAGCACGATGCGGCGGCCCGCGGCGCGGGCGGCGTCGATGGCCAGGTGCGGGCCCTTGCTGTGGCTGAAGCGGCCCAGCCACAGCACCCAGTCCTCCTTGTGCTCCCGGAAGGGGAAGGAGGCGGTGTCGAGCGCGTTGTGCACGGTGGCGATCCAGTTGAGGTCGGGGGCGTCGGCGCGCTGGGCGTCGGAGACGGCGATCAGGTTGACGTGCTCGCCCAGCGCCCGGTACACCTCGCCCAGCTCGCCGCCGGCATCGCCGTGACAGGTGACCACGGTCGGGGTCGCCCGGCCGAGGGCGGTGAGCGGCCCGGCCAGCGAATGGTCGTGCACGATGTCGGCGGGCAGCCCTTCCAGCGCCCGCCAGGCCTGGGCGGCGTGCAGCACCTCGGGCAGCCCCTCGCCGATCCGCTCCGAGGGCGCCTCGGGGTAGGTGACCAGGAACTTGGCCGGGAGACCTGTGCTGCCCGCGCCGATCAGCGTCACCTCGTGGCCGCGGGCGGACAGGCCCGTGATCAGGTCGGCGAGCATCTGCTCGATCCCGCCGTAGGCCCGCGGCGGCACCTCCTCCCAGGGCGGAGCGACCATCACGATGCGCAGCGCGCCTTCCCAGTCGTCCTCGAACTCCGTCGTCATTCCAGCACCTCCCCCGTGTCGGTCCGGTCGTCACAGCGCCGGCAGGCCGTGCGCCCTGCGGGCGGGGCCGGAGCGGCAGGCGCCGCTGATCGGGCAGCGCGGTTCGGTGACCAGCTCGACGCCGTCGGGCAGGCCGGACACCAGCGGCGTGCCGTCCTCGCCCCTGACGCGGATGCCGACCCTGGAGTCGCCCACCGGCATGCCCTTGATCGTCACCTCCCCGAACCCCTCGGGCAGCGCCGGGACCAGCCACAGCTTCCCGTACGGCACCCACGGGTCCAGCCGCAGCAGCGTGCGCAGGAGCTGGATGGGCGCGGCGGCGGCCCACGCCTGCGGCGAGCACGACGTCGGGTACGGAACCGGCCGCGCGTACTCCTCCTTGCCGAACCCGCAGAACAGCTCCGGCAGCCGCCCCCCGAAGGCGTGCGCGGCCTCCAGCAGCCCGACGGCGATGCGCTGGGCCTCCTCGACGTGGCCGTAGCGCATCAGCCCGGCGGCGATGATCGCGCTGTCGTGCGGCCACACCGAGCCGTTGTGGTAGCTCATCGGGTTGTAGGCCCCCATGGACGAGGCCAGCGTGCGCACCCCGAACCCGGTGAACATCTCCGGCGAGAGCAGGTGGCGGGCCACCTGCCGGGCCTTGTCCTCGTCGGCGATGCCGGCCCACAGGCAGTGGCCCATGTTGGAGCCGAGGCCGTCGATGGGCCGGCCGCGCCCGTCCAGGCCCATGGCGTAGTAGCCGGGGCCGGGCAGCCAGAACCGCTCGTTGAACGCCTCCCTGATCGCCCGCGCCCGCTGCACGTAGCGCCGCTCGGCGGCCTCGTCGCCCTGCTGGCAGGCGAAGTGGGCGCGGGCGAGGTAGGCGGCGTAGACGTAGCCCTGCACCTCGGCCAGGGCGATCGGCGGGCGGGCGATGGTGCCGTCGGCGAAGTTGACGCCGTCGAAGGAGTCCTTCCAGCCCTGGTTGACCAGGCCGCGGTCGGTCTTGCGCTGGTACCAGACGAAGCCGTCGCGGCTGGCGTACTCCTCGATCCAGGCCAGGGCGGCGTCGGCGTGCGGCAGCAGCTCCTCGACCGCCTCGCGGTGCACGCCCCAGCGGCGCACCTCGCCGAGCAGCATGACGAACAGCGGCGTGGCGTCCACCGAGCCGTAGTAGGCCCGCCCGCCGTACGGCGAGGAGCCGTCCTGGACGCCGAAGCGCAGCTCGTGCATGATCTTGCCGGGCTCCTCCTCCGACAGCGCGTCCACCTTGGCGCCCTGGAGCCGGGCCAGCCTGCGCAGGGTGCCGAGGGCGAGCGTCTGGTCCAGCGGCAGCGCCATCCAGGAGGTCAGCAGCGAGTCGCGGCCGAACAGCGTCATGAACCAGGGGGCGCCGGCGGCGATGGCGGGCGGCTCGTCGGGATGGTCGCGGTCGAACAGGCGCAGGCTGCCCAGGTCCTCGCGGGAGCGGGCCAGGGCCTCGACGAGAGCGGCGTTCGTGCTCTCCAGGACGGGGGTGCTGGCGGTCCACTCGGCCAGGCGGCGGGCCGGCTCGGCGTGGTGGGGGGGATGGGCGACCGGGAACCGGGCCGAGGACTCCTCGCCCTCGTGGACCGGCGTCACCAGCACGGTGACGTGCCATTCGCCGCGGGCGGGCACCACGACGTCGAAGGTGAGCAGGCCCGGCGCGGTGACGACCGGCGTGCCGGGCGGTTCGACGGCGATCCTGGCGCCGCGGGCGCGGCTGGGCGAGTAGACCTCGATGCCGCGCTCGCCGGGGTTCATCTCGACGTCCTCGGCGGGCCAGCTGCGTTCGGACTTCACCTCGAACAGGTCGGCCAGGTCGGCGCCGGCCTGCACGCACACGACGCAGCCCGCGGCCTCCTCGGACATGTTGCGCAGCGTGAGGTCCTCGCGCAGCCCGCCGCCGACGTAGCGGTCGCGCACGACGAGCAGCGTGCTCTCCGCCCATCCGGGACGCGGCCGGGCCTTGCCGAGGAAGGTGGCGTGGTACGGCTCGCCCATGATGACCTGCAGCGGCTCGACGGGATGGTCGTCCACGCGCAACATCCAGCGGGACAGCAGGCGGGTGTCGGCGTGGTAGACGCCCTGCGCGCCGCCGGGGACGATGTCGCCGCCGCACTGGCACACGCAGAACGAGCCGCCCTCCACGAGCGTGACCGTGTCGCCCAGCGCGCCGGGTTGTCCCTCGAAGGTCCATGCGTTCACCGACGAACCCCCAGTCCTTCCCCCGGTCCCGCGCCTCGCGGGGGCAGGTCCCCGCACGTCAGGAGTGCTATCCGGAGGAAGGAGGGGGAATCCCATGACTGCCTAGATTCTTAACCCTTCATCCCGATATTTCGGTATCTGAGAGGGTTTCGGCCGGGGAGGGCGCTTCCTCCCCGGCCGGGGGCCTCAGGCGGCGGCCTTGGCGGTGAGCGCCACGGTCGCCTGGCGGGTGACCCCGCTGACGGTGACCGCGACCGTCACCTGTCCCGCCCGCAGGGCGGTGATCGTGCCGGTGCCCGGGTCGAGCACCGCCACGTGCCACGGCTTGGCCGTCTGGCGGGTGCCGACGTGCAGGTTGGGCGAGCCGGACCAGGTGACCGAGACCGGGTAGGCGGCCGGGACGGCCCGGTCGTCCTGCCGGATCGCCGCCGTGACCGGCGCGGGCGCGCCGACGGCGACGGTCGCGGGCGCGGTCAGCGTCAGCTCGTCCACGTGCGGCCGCACCTGCGTGCCGATCCAGTCGGGCGCGTCGGTGAACCAGTTGCGCCGCACGTGCTCGGCCTCGGCGGGCGTCACGGGGTCCACGCCCCACAGCGACCAGCCGGTGAAGCCGCCGTCCTCGGGGGCGGTGGCCGGGTTCTTGCCGGAGTTGCCGTTGATGAAGTACGGCACCGCGTCCACGCGCGAGGCGTTGAACGTGCCCACGTGCCCGCCGATGAAGGCCGCGCCCTTGCCGGTGTCGCGTTGGAAGGCGGCCAGCCAGCCCTCGACCAGCGCGGCCTCCTTCCGGTCGCCGAGCTGGCTGCCCTTGCCCGGCGTGGGGTCGCGCGGCGGCACGTGGAACAGCACGGCGACCGATCCGACGGAGGCGTCCTTGGCCGCCTTGTCGAGCTCGGAGCGGAGCATCGCGACCTGGTCGTAGCCGCCGCCGCGCAGGTTCAGGCGGGAGGTGTCCAGGGTGACGAAGCGGGTGCCCTTGTGGTCGAAGGTGCCGTAGGTGTCGCCGAAGACGGCCTTGAAGTTGTCGATCTTGCCGCCCATGACCTCATGGTTGCCGGGGATGTAGTGATATTTCAGCTCTCCGCCCAGCTCCTCGTCGAGGATCTTCTTCGCCAGCGCGAAGTCCTCCGGCGACGCCTCGTCCACCAGGTCGCCGTTGATCAGCAGGAAGTCGGGCTTGGCGGCCTTGATCTCCTTGAGCGTGCGGCGGGCGTTCCTGACGATGTCGCTGTCGGGGTTCCTGGCCACGAACTGGGCGTCCGACATGACCGCGAACCGCCAGGGCGCCTTGGCCACGTCCGCCTTGACCACCGGGTCGGCGACCTTGGGCACGGCCGGCGCGGTGATCGACGGCGGCACCTTGGCCACCAGGCCGTCGATCAGGATGTCGTTGGTGTACTTGGCGTCGGCCCTGGTCTCGGCCACGTAGAAGCGCCGGAGCTTGAGCGGGTAGTTGACCCCGGCGGGCACCGGGAACTCGACGTACTGCCAGCCGGTCCACGTCAGGTACGGCCCGCGCAGGATCTGCGACTGGCCGAGCGCGTCGTAGAACTCCAGGCTGGGCCACTCCCCCTTGCCGGTGGAGTTGATCCACAACCCGAACGCCTGCGGCTGCCCGTCCACCACGATCTGCTGCGGCGGGCCGGCGTAGGCGGCCCGGGTGGCGGTCGAGGTGGTGAAGTCGTAGGACAGCTTGAGCCCGCCGCCGCTCTGGCCCGGCGCGGCCGACAGCGACCCGGTGGCGCGGGCGGCGGCGAAGGTCCACTTGGCCGCGTCCTCGAAGTCGGCGACCGGCTTGGACTCGAAGCCGACCGTCACCGGCACGGCCGTGGTGACCTTGCCGACCTTGGCGGTGATCAGCCCGGAGCCGGTGGCCTGCCGGGCCTTGACGGTGAAGTAGCCGTGCTCGGCCGGGGTGACCTCGAACAGGTTCCGGTCGTAGTCGAGCGTGAGGTCGTCCGGCTCGATGGGCGCGGAGTTGCCATTGTGGTCGTAGCCGACGACGCCGAAGGCGGCGCTGCCGCCGGCGCCCGCGATGCCGAGCCGGTCGGCCGTGGCGCCGAGCCGCTGCAGCGGCTGGAGCACGGTCAGGTCGATCGTGCCCTTGGCGCCGCCGCGCGCGGCGGTGACCGTGGTCTGGCCGGGCACCAGGGCGTGGAACCGGCCGTTCCTGATCACGCCGTGCACGGCCGGGTTGGCCCGCCAGGACGGCGTGCCGGCCGCGGGGCCGTACGTCTCGTCGTAGCCGGCGGCGGTCAGCCGCCTGGTGAGGCCCGGGAAGACGCGGTCGGGACGGCCGCCCGCGACCGGGCCGACGCCGGGCGCCTTGGCCGGGTCGCTCGCCGTCTCCAGCCAGAAGCCCTTGAGCTTGCCGCTGCCCTCGGGCGCGTACAGCGCCAGGCCGTTGGGCACGTGGCGCTCGCCGCCGTCGGAGGGGCTGTTCTCCACCTGGACCTGCGCCGAGCCGGGCTCGCGCGCCAGCAGGGTGGAGGAGCCGCCGCCGTCGAGGTTGAGCGCGTCGGCCGCGCCCAGGTCCACCATCATGGCGGCCAGCTCGTTGAGCGTGACGCCGCGGCTGTCGGCCTGGCGGCCGTCCACGGTCAGCAGGTACATCTTCCTGCCGTCGGCGGAGAAGCCCACGGCGGTGCGCGGGTGCGCGGCCGGGTCGCCGCTGTTCTGCACGACGCCGTCCTTGACCAGGACGTAGTTGCCGCCGACGGCCGCCTTGACGGCGGCGCCGTCCGACGCCTTCGGCTGGTACTTCACGTCCACGCGGTCGCCGGCCTTCAGGGCCGACAGCGCGGCGGCGCCGGCGTCCCGGCCGAGCAGGATCGTGGTGCCGGCGGGGATGGGCCCGGTGCCGGCGGCGTTGCGCACCTCGGTGACCACGCCGTCCACCAGCACGACCTCGGCGACCGTGGCGGCGCCCTCGACGGCGCGGGCCCGGCTGTAGGAGCCCCACAGCGGCGTGAACAGGCCGACGCCGCCGTTCTGCACCATCTGGTTGAACTGGGTGAGCGCGATCGGCGCGCCGCCGGAGGGGGTGGCGGTGCCCTCGAAGTACATCTTGAGCACCCGCCCGACGCCCTCGCCGGTGACGGCGACCGCGTTGTCGTGCCCGGCGGCCGGCGACTGGACCAGCGTGCCGTCCTGCACGCCGATGCCCTGGGCGGCGCCGGAGTTGTTGATGTCGAAGAAGTCGCCGTTGACCGCCGCCACGGCGCGGGAGCGACCGGCGGGGCCGGACAGCGGCTCGGTCTTGGTCACCTCGCCGGAGAAGACGTAGTCGGCCCTGGGCGCGCCCTTGCCGCCGCCGAGGTCGGCGGTCAGCGCGTCGGCGCGCAGCCAGCCCTGCGCGTCGTAGGTGTCGAACGAGGTCAGCGAGAGGCCCGGCGCGACCGGCCGGGTCCTCTTGGCCGTCTCCAGCCGGGGCTGCCCGGCGGTGGCCTGGCTGATCAGCGTGGAGGGCGGCGGGTAGGAGGACGCCTTCAGCGCGTCCTCGGCGGGCGGGGCGGGGTCGGCCTGCGCGGGCGCGCTCAGGGCCACCGGCCCTAACACGAGCGCGGCGGCGGCCAGGAAACGGAGGGTCTGCACGACCGAACTCAATCGTTCGTGGATATAAGTTTCAAGACTTCGGAGTGAACTAAAAGAAAATTTCAGATCTTGTGGCGTCCCGGGCCGCGCCGGACGATGGGACGCGTGGATCGACAGGCGCTCTACCGCGACCCGTACCCGCTCTACGCCCGCGCCCGCGCCGCCCCCGGGCTCACCTTCGTCGAGGAGCTGGACGCCTGGCTGGTGGCGCGGCACGACGACGTGCGCGAGGTGCTGTCCAGGCCGGACGACTTCTCCTCCCAAGGCGCCCTGCGGCCCGACGTGATCCCGAGCCCGCGGGCCTTCGCCGAACTGGCCAGGGTTCCGGGCGGCGCGCCCGTGGTCCTGAGCACCGACGGCGAGGCGCACCGGCGCTACCGCAGGCCGCTCACCCGCGGCCTGTCGCCCGCCCGGGTGGCCGCCGCCCTGCCGTTCGTCACCGCCACGGCCGCCGGCCTGGTCACCGCGTTCGCCGAGGCGGGCGGGGGCGAGTGGATGTCCCGCTACGCCAGGCCGCTGCCCGCCGCGGTGATCGGCCACCTGCTGGGCCTTCCCCCGGCCGACGTGCCCATCGCGATCAGGGGCGGCTCCCGGGCCGAGGACCTGCTGTTCACCCCGATGCCCGAGGACGAGCAGATCGCCGCCGCCCGCGACGTGGCCGCGCTGCGGCGCCTGCTGGCCGCCCACGCCGCCCGTTCAGGCGGATCCGGCGACCTGACCGGCGAGGTGGTGCGCGGCCTGGCGCCCGGCCCCGGCGAGCCGACGGCAGTCCAGCGCGACGAGATCGCCTCCAACGTGGAGAACGTCATGCTCGCCGGGCATCTCACCACGACCGCGCTGCTCGGCTCGGTCGTGCACCGCCTGCTGCGCGACCGCCGCCAGTGGGAGCTGCTGTGCGCGAGCCCGGCCGAGCTGATCCCGGCCGCGATCGAGGAGGCCGCCCGGTACGAGGCGCCCGTCCAGGGCTTCCGCCGCCGCGTCACCAGGCCGCTCAGCCTGGGCGGCACGCCCTTGGACGAGGGCTCGACGGTCTTCGTCTCCTTCGCCTCGGCCGGCCGCGACGAGGCGGTGCACGAGCGGCCCGACGTCTTCGACATCACCCGGCCGCGCGCCCGCCACCTGGCGTTCGGCCACGGCGTGCACGGCTGCCCCGGCGCGTTCCTGGCCCGCGAGCAGCTCCGGGTGACGCTGGAGCTGCTGGTGGCCGAGCTGCCCGGCCTCCGGCTGGCCCGCGAGGACGTCGTGATGGCCGCCACGCTCATCCACCGCGCGCCCGAGGAACTCCATCTGACCTGGTGAGCCGGGCCAGGGTCTCCTCGTAGACGGGGTCGAGCCAGTAGTCGGAGTGCCAGCGCGCCTCGGGCAGCGGCTCGCCCGGCCCCGGCTGGAGCGGGTCCCAGCAGAACCGGTCGACGGTCTGCTCCCCCTCGCCCGCCGGACGCGGCCCGAACGGGTCGACCCGGCGGAAGACCGGCCCGCCGATGGGGTCGCTCAGCCGGTACAGGTTCGTCCAGCGCACGGCGTCGCGCATCGCCGACAGGCCGGGGGTGCCGAAGTAGGCGGGGAAGAAGGCGGCGTACAGGCGGCGCAGCGGCGAGCCGTGGGTGAGCAGCCGGACGCGGGGCCGCAGTTCGGGCCGTACCTGGAGGACGAGCGCGGCGGTGAGCACGCTGCCCTGGCTGTGCCCGGACAGCACCACCTCGTCGCCGGCGGTCCTGGTCAGGGTCTTGACCCGGGCGAGCAGCTCGGGGATCACCCGCTCGGTGTAGCAGGGCGGCGCCAGCGGGTGGATGGCCCTGGGCCAGAAGGTCGAGACGTCCCACAGGATGCCGACCGTGCGGCGCAGCCGCGTGTCGCTGTAGGTGCGGCGGCCCAGCAGGACCAGGCCCACGACGATCGCCGTCATGGCCCAGCTCCCGATCGAGGCCAGCAGCCCGGCCAGCCCGCCCACCGGGGCGAACAGGTGGAACCGGTAGATCACGGTCACCGCGCCGGAACCGGCCACGCCGATGCCGGTGAGCACGGCCAGCACGAGCCCGGCGCGGTCGGTGAGCGTGGCCAGCGCCCACTTGCCGGCCACGTCCCGGTCGTAGGCGCCGTAGTAGGGGGTCAGCTTCGGGGTGAGCGCGGCGGCGGCCGACCCGCGGGCCAGCCACAGCTCGGCCGCCACGGCGACGAAGCCGATCACCAGCAGCGGCACGAGCGCGGCCGTCCACCAGACCGGGTCGTCGAGGTAGAGCCTGCGGTCGACCGGACCGGGCTCGGCGACCGAGGCGGGCACGCCGAAGAACGTGGCGGTCCAGAACAGCAGGCCGAGGGCGAGCACGTTGGCGCTGCCGGCCGCCACCATCAGCGTGAACCAGGCCGCCATGCCGCACATCGCCCGCCGCTCGATCGGGTCGCCCGTCTCGGCCGGCCGGTCCATGCGGGCCAGGAGGAACGTCGCCACCAGGATGAACAGCCCGAGACCGACCGTCAGCGCGAACTGGAACGCTCCAACACCGATGCCGGGCAGCTGCCGCCCCGGCAGCGCGGGCGACATCCCGGCCAGGGCGGCGGCGATCGTGGCCACGAAGGCCAGCGGCCCGGCCACCCGCAGCGCCCGGCACGCGCGGGTGAGCCAGGGCGGGACCGCCTCGCCCGGCGCCAGCCGCCTGGCGATGCCGGGCAGCGCCGCCAGCACGGCGGCGGCGACCTGGACGGCGGCGTTGGCGGCCGTCAGTGCCAGCCCCCGCGGGTCGCCCACGAACGGCGCCGACACGGCCAGGCCGATCGACCCCAGCGCGAAGGCGACGTGCACGGCCCGCAACCGCCACACGGGCGCGCCGCCGTGCCACAACCGCGGCCGGGCCAGCAACGGCCCGGGACGCGAGTCGCCGTCGGGCGGCAGACCGGTCTGCTCGTCGCGCTCCCAGGTGCGCCGCGCCAGCCACCACAGCAGCACGACCACCGCGAACGGCGCCAGCGCGGCGACGGCCAGCCGCCGCGACGGCTCGGCGCCCCACAACTCGCTCATCCAGTGGACCCAGCCGGGCGCGCTCTCGCGGGCGCAGGCCCGGCCGGCCGCGGTGCACTGCCAGCCGACGAGGTCGACGCTCGCCCGGGTGACCGCGCCCACGAGGGTGCCGGTGAGCAGCAGCGCGAACAGCCGCTGCGCCGCCTCGGCCACGTGCCGCAGGCGGGCGCCGGCCGGGGGCCTGGGAAGCATGAAGTAGGACAGGTTGGCCAGGGAGAACGGCAGCAGGAGCAGCCAGAGGGCGATGGTCCTGCCGCCCGAGGTGAGGCCGCCCCAGGCGTAGGCCTCGCGGTGGCGGATGCCGAGCAGGTCGTCCTGCTCGCCGTCGGGCCGGCCGCCGGGCCACCAGCGGCGGTAGAAGCCGGTGGTGGCGTCGCCGGCGATCTGGCGGGGGTGGGGATGGTTGAGGATGCTCGCCGGCGGGGTGCCGGAGACGCCGTGCACACGTAGTTCGGTCATGCCTCCGCAGGTGGGGTCCAGGAATCCGTCCATGAGTTCAGGATCACGCAAAGTCACCGATTACGCAAAGTAATGGCACGGTCACGCGAACGCGGGCGGGTTCTTCGGCCCTCTCCTGACGGCTAGAGCCCGGTGGGGAAAGCCGCATTTCCGCACATCGGGGGCTAAGTGGGCGTACATCTGAAGCGAGGGCACCGAAGCGAGGCATCATGACGACGACGCTGCCGCAACAACATTCATCGGGACCGGGCGACCAGATCCGCTCCGCGCGGATCAACGGCTGGTTCGCGGTGCTCGCGGCGGTGCTGGCGGCGGTGGTGACCTTCGCCGGCACGGTCGCCTACCAGGAGGCCGCCAAGGAACGCCAGGGCTGCGCCGCGACCCCGAGCCGCGAGAACTGCGACAAGAAGGACGCGAGCGTCACCGGCTGCGACAAGGACGCCGTCACCGTCCCGGGCGGCACCGCCGTGCGGACGGTCGCCGCCGGGCGGATGATCCTGGAGCTGCGCTGGAGCCGCACCTGCCAGACCCTGTGGGCACGCGTGCAGCCGCAGAACGACGTCTTCTATCTCCAGCCCTGGACGGAGCCCGACAGGAAGGACGCCACCCGCTTCTTCGCGGCAGGCGAGCGCACCCGGGGATGGCTGGAGTCGCCGATGGCCTTCAGCCCGGGCGGCAACGTCGCCGCCAAGGCGTGCTCCTTCGCCGGCCACGGCCGGGCGGACGTCGCATACGCCTGCACGGCCATGCTGATGCCCGACGGCACCGACGTCACCGAGAGCTAGGGCCGCCGCCCGGCGCGGCGTCCTCGCATGGGCCGCCGCCGGGCGGGCACCATGATCTACGTGACCGCGATCGGCGACGGCGAGGCGCGGGCCCACTGGATCGACAGGGAGACGGTCGTCTGGACGGTGGATCCGTCGCTGACGCACGCGCTGGCCTGCGCCCCGGCGGGCGGCATCGGCTGCCACGACGGCCGGCTGACCGGCCATGCCGCGACCGTCCCGCTCACGCCGGGCGCGCTGGACGACGTCCGGCGGCGGGCGTGGCCGCACCTGGCCGGCGGCACCGCGCTCAAGCTGCGCCCCGAGGACGCCGGGCGGGTGAAGGAGGCGCTGCGCGGTCAGGTGGTGGCCGTGGCCCACGACGGCTCCGGCGCGCTGGCCGCGGCGACCGGCGTGCAGATCCCGGGCGTGCTCGACGACGTCTACGCCGGGGCCGTGCGCGCCGGGCTCGGGCCGTCGGGACGGCTGCTGCCCCGGCTGGCCCTCTGGGCGCCCACCGCACGGCGGGTGGAGCTGGCGCTCGGCGGCCGCCTGCACGCGATGCGGCTGGACGAGGAGACCGGCGTGTGGTCGATCCGCGGCCTGCCCACCTGGTACGGCAAGGACTACACCTACCGCGTCACCGTCTACTCCCCCGCCGCGGGCCGCGTCGTCACGAGGGAGGTCACCGACCCCTACAGCCTGGCCACCGCGCCCGACGGGGTCCGCAGCAGGCTGGTGAGCCTGGACGACCCCGCGCTCAAGCCGCCCGGCTGGGACCGCCTGGCCAAGCCCGCCCCCGTCCCGCTGGACCGCGCGGTCGTCTACGAGCTGCACGTACGCGACTTCTCCGCCTCCGACGCCACCGTGCCCGAGGAGCTGCGCGGCACGTACGCGGCCTTCGGCCACGACGGCGACGGCATGCGCGAGCTGCGCGCGCTGGCCGCGGACGGCCTCACCCACGTGCACCTGCTGCCGGTGTTCGACGTGGCCACGATCCCCGAGCGCCGGTCGGACCGGACCGAGCCCGGCTGCGACCTGGCCGCCCTGCCGCCCGACTCCGAACGGCAGCAGGAGATCGTGGCGCTCACCGCGGACCGCGACTCCTACAACTGGGGCTACGACCCGCTGCACTACACCGTCCCGGAGGGCTCGTACGCGACCGACCCGGACGAGCGGATCAGGGAGTTCCGCGCCATGGTCGCCGCGCTCAACGAGGCCGGGCTGCGCGTGGTCATGGACGTGGTCTACAACCACACCCACTCGGCGGACGTGCTGGACCCGATCGTGCCCGGCTACTACCACCGTCTGCTGGAGGACGGCTCCCTGGCCACCTCCACCTGCTGTGCCAACACCGCGCCCGAGCACGCCATGATGGGCCGGCTCGTGGTCGACTCGGTGCGCACCTGGGCCAGGCAGTACAAGGTGGACGGCTTCCGCTTCGACCTCATGGGCCACCACCCGAAGGCCAACATCCTGGCCGTGCGCGCCGCGCTCGACGCGCTCACCCCCGAGCGCGACGGCGTGGACGGCCGCTCGATCATCCTGTACGGCGAGGGCTGGAGCTTCGGCGAGGTGGCCGGCGACGCCAGGTTCGAGCAGGCCACGCAGGCCAACATGGCCGGCACCGGCATCGGCACGTTCGACGACCGGCTGCGGGACGCGGTGCGCGGCGGCGGCCCGTTCGACGCCGACCCGCGCGTGCAGGGGTACGGCTCCGGCCTGGCCGGCGCGCCCAACGGCGCGCCCGTCAACGGCTCGGAGGAGCAGCAGCGCGAGCGCCTGCGCCACTGCACCGAGCTGGTCATGCTGGGCCTGACCGGCGGCCTGCGCGACTACGTGCTGCCCTCGGGCCGCGCGGGCCGGGAGGTCGTGCACAACGGCGCCGCCGCCGGTTACGCCGCCCGCCCGGACGACGTCGTGTCGTACGTGGACGCGCACGACAACGAGACGCTGTTCGACGCGCTGGCCTACAAGCTGCCCGCGGGCACGCCGATGGCCGACCGGGTGCGCATGCAGGTGCTGTCGCTGGCCACGGTGCTGCTGGGGCAGGGGGCGGCGTTCGTGCACGCGGGCAGCGAGCGGCTGCGCTCGAAGTCGCTCGACCGCAACTCCTACGACTCCGGCGACTGGTTCAACCGGCTGCTGTGGGACTGCTCGGCGGGCAACGGGTTCGGCGCGGGCCTGCCGCCGCGGGCGGACAACGAGGCGGCCTGGCCGTACGCCCGGCCGCTGCTGGCGGACCCGGCGCTGCGTCCCGGCTGCGCGGCCATTGGGGCGGCGCGGGCGGCGTTCGGGGAGCTGCTGCGCATCAGGGCCTCGACGCCGGCGTTCGCGCTGGGCACGGCCGAGGAGGTGCGGCGGCGGCTGTCGTTCGCGGCCGGCGGCGAGGGCGTGATCGTGATGCGGGTGGACACCGCGGGGCTGGACCCGCGGTGGGACGCGGTGGTCGTGGTGCTCAACCCCACCCCGTCGCCCTGCACGCGGGCGCCGGGAGTGCCGCCGGGCCGCCGGGTGGCGCTGCACCCGGTGCAGGCGGCGTCGGCGGACGAGGTGGTCAGGCGGTCGTCCTACGACCCGGCGGCCGGCACGCTGACGGTACCGGCCCGCACGGCCGCGGTTTTCGTCATAAATGCCGAAAATTCCTCATAAATTAAATTCTTTGGTGCCATAACCATGAATAGCGGTTGAGGAATGATCGCATCGCCTGAGGGAACCATTCCTGTGGAAGATGCCCGATCACTGGCTTTGACGCGCCCGACAGCGCAAACTGGCTGGACGGCGATCGCGTGGAGCATGGAGCACCCCGTGGACAATCACCTTGATCACATGCCGGTCCTGTCCCGCGGCAGGCATCGCAACCCGAAGCGCGGCGCCTGTTTCATGGAACTGGCGTCCTACCTGGCCGGCGAGCGGTGGAGCGACCACCCGGCCTGCACCCATCCGCTGCTGGCCGCACTCGCCCGCCTGGTCAACGACAACACCGGCGACGAGAGCCGCGCCCAACTGGTCGGGCTCGTGCCGTCCATCATCGGGCTGGCCGGCGACGACCTGCGGATCGACGCCCACATCGCGCTGCGCTGCGCGACCACGGCCCTGCCCGTCGCCGCCGCCGAGCGCCAGCTCGCGCTCGCGGTGTCGGTGCTGGCGGCCGAGGAGATGCTGGCCAGGCTCGACGGCGCGCCGTCCGGCCGGTTGAGCGAGCTGAGCCGCAGGGCGATGGAGCAGGTGCCGCACGCGGCCGAGCAGGCCAGGCGCTTCAGCCGGGCCGCCAAGATCACCGAGAAGGGCTTCCGCCGGTACGCGGCGCCCAACGCGGTGCAGCTCGCCGTGGTCGGCATCGTCCAGGCGTGCATCAAGGACCCCGACGCGCTGCTGCGCAGGCTGCTGGCGGACGCGATCGCCGACTGCGACGCGATCGTCAACGGCCCCAAGGCCGCCCGGTCCGCTCAGCCCGGTTCCGCTCACCCCGATCCCGCTGAGCCGGCTCCCGTCAGCCCGGCGCACGCCTGACCCCGTCCGCGTCCCTCCGGCTCCCGCGCGCCGCGGGTTCCGGGGGGACGTTCGCGTTCCCGCCCCCGGGCCTGTGGTCGCGCGTGCACGCGCGGTGACGCGGCGGGAAAACCGCAGATCAGGCTAGCCTCCCCTTCGTTGCGGATCATGCCGGAAGGGCCTAGATTCCGTGACGAACTGCCACTAAGGGGAGGATTGTCATGACGATCGAGCTTGCCCGGCCCTACTCTCCTGAGAAGCACCACAGCCACCGTGACGTCACCGGCGGCTGGTTGCGCCCGGCGGTGTTCGGGGCGATGGACGGCCTGGTCTCCAACGTGGCGCTCATCGCCGGCGTCGTGGGCGCCGCGGGCGCCGGGCGCGGCGCGGTGCTCGCCGGGTTCGCCGGCCTGGTCGCGGGGGCGTGCTCGATGGCGGCGGGCGAGTACACGTCGGTGCGGTCCCAGACCGAGCTGATGCGCGCCGAGATCGCCGTGGAGCGGCGCGAGCTGGCCCGCAACCCCGACGGCGAGCGGGCCGAGCTGGCCGCCCTGTACCGGTCCCGCGGCCTGGACGCCGACCTGGCCCGCCGGGTCGCCGAAGGGCTGTCGGCCGATCCCGAGCAGGCGTTGCGCGTGCACGTGCGCGAGGAGCTGGGCGTCGACCCCGACGACCTGCCCTCGCCCTACCTGGCGGCCGGCTCGTCGTTCCTCGCCTTCGCGGCGGGGGCGCTGGTGCCGCTGGCGCCGTTCCTGTTCGGGGCGTCGGGGTTGTTCCTGGCGCTGGCGCTGAGCATGGTG
Source organism: Nonomuraea sp. NPDC001831 (assembly GCF_042892035.1). Classification (NCBI taxonomy): domain Bacteria; kingdom Bacillati; phylum Actinomycetota; class Actinomycetes; order Streptosporangiales; family Streptosporangiaceae; genus Nonomuraea; species Nonomuraea sp. NPDC001831. Next base: position 345,053 of record NZ_JBIATU010000006.1, read on the forward strand.
GCGCTGTTCGGGTTCGGCGCGGCGGTGGCCGTGATGACCGCGCGGCCGTGGTGGCTGGGCGGCCTGCGCCAGCTCGGGCTGGGCGCGGCCGCCGCCGCCGTCACCTTCGGCCTCGGGCACCTGCTCGGCGTCGCCGTCTCCTGACGCCGGCGCACCGCTCATGGCCGGGCCGTCTCCTGACGCCGGCGCACCGCTCAGGCCGGGCCGTCTCCTGACGGGCTCGCGCAGCGCTCGTGGCCGGGCCGTCGAGGGGCCGCTCAGGGGCGGCCGGCGACGGCCAGGTTGACGCCGAGGCCGATGAGCGCGGCGCCGGTCAGCCCGTCCACGGCCTTGCGCACGCCGGGCCGGGCGAACACCCGGCGCAGCGTGCTCACCACGTTCGCCACCGTGAGGAACCAGACCATCGTGCCGGCCAGCGCGACCGCCGACAGCAGCAGCGTGTCGCCGAACGCGGCCCCCTCGCTCACGAAGTGCGGCACCAGGGCCACGAAGAACAGCGCGGCCTTGGGGTTGAGCACGTTGGTCAGCAGCCCTTCGGCGAAGGCCGCCCACGGGCCGCGGTCGGCGGGGGCGGGCAGGCCGAGGTCGAGCGGGCCGCCCTTGCGCAGGGCCGCGCGCAGCGCCTTGACCCCCAGGTAGAGCAGGTAGGCGGCGCCGACGACCTTGACCACGGTGAAGGCCGTGGCCGAGGCCGCCAGCAGCGCGGCCACGCCAGTGCCGGCGGCCATCACCCAGACGGCCACGCCCATGGCGATCCCGGCCGCCGCGGCCATGCCGTGCCACCGGCCGGACACCGCCGAGCGGCGCACCACGACCGCGAAGTCGGGGCCGGGCGACATCGCCCCGACCATCACCAGGGCGCCGAACCCCACGAACTGCGTCAAAGAGGTCATCATGGCGTCCACCTTACGAGCACCCGGCCCTCGGGGATCAAGGTGGACCGCTCCCACGTCCAGCTCGGCACCGTGATCATCTCGGCCGGGTGGTCGAGCGGGACGGGCGTGTCCAGCAGGACGGAGTGCGACGTGAGCGGCAGCCCGCCTTCGGGGACGACGACGCTCGCCAGCGGGGTGCGCAGGCTGGGCCCGTCGGGCTCGTCCAGGTCGCTGGACACCCAGGTCGGCTCACCGGCGAAGAACGTGCACACCAGCGCCCCCGCCGGCGCCGCGCCGGAGTGGCGCAGGGCGCCGGCGGGCAGCCAGGCGTGCTCCCCCGGCAGGTACGCCACCCCCGACACCCGAAGCTCGCCCTCCAGCAGCACGAACTCCTCCCCCGCCAGGTAGTGGCCGCGGCCGGGACGGCTCCACCGGGGCGGGAAGCGGACCAGCGACGTGCCGCCGCCCAGCGGGGCGACCCGCACCGGCAGGTTGGAGCCGGGCAGCAGCGCCTCGTGGCCGGGCAGCCCCGCGTCGAGCAGATCGATGAGCACGTCAGATGATGTGCCCCGGTTACTTCCCGCGACGCCACTTCTTGAAGATGGTCCGGATCGTCAGCACCAGGGCGAGGCCGACGATCTGGCCGCCGAGCACGATCCGGTTGACGTCGACGGCCGGACGCCACTGCACGTCGCCGTCCTTGACGACGAACACCCCGGCGGGGGTGGCGCTGTAGCCGAAGCCGCCACCGCCGCCGCTGCCGATCTCCTCGCCCTTCTCGTCCCGGCCCTGCCCCTGACCGGCCCCGCCGCCCTGGGCGACCCGGGCGACGGGGATGACCAGGACGTCGCCGTGGTGGATCGGCTCACCGAAGACGCGCCTGACGGTGACGGCGTCCTTCGACTGCTCCAACAGCTCCTTGATGTCCATGGGCCCATCGTTCACCCGGATCGGCCGCTAGTCGAACGTGGTGGAGATCTCGTGCCAGCCGCCCGGCGGGATCCTCTCCGCCGGTTCCGGCCCCCAGGTGCCCTTCTGGTACGGCAGCGGCTGGTCGGGCAGGTCGAGCAGCCGGCCCACGATCCGCCACGACTCCTCCACCAGGTCGAACCGGGCGAACCGCCGCGGATCGCCGCTGACGGCGTCGGTCAGGATGCGCTCGTAGGCGGCCTCCATCGGCCCGAGCACCTTGGTGAAGTCGACGCTCACCGGCACCGGGATCGTCCGCTGCCGGCCCGGCTCCTTGGCCAGCACGTCGAAGGTCACCCCGGCGTCGGGCTGCAGCCGGAACCTGATGAGGTTGGGCCCCGGCGGCACGTCGCCGCCGCGGAACATCGTCACCGGCGGCTTGCGCAGCTCGGCCACGATCTCCAGGTCGGTGGTGGGCAGCGCCTTGCCGGAACGGATGCACCAGGGCACGCCCGCCCACCGCCAGCTGTCGATGTAGAGCCGCATGGCGACGAACGTCTCGGTGGTGGAGCCGGGCCGGACGCCGGGGGTGTCGAGGTAGCCGTCGTACTGGCCGCGCACGACGTGGGCCGGGTCGACGGCCTGGACCGCGCGCAGCACCCGCCACTTCTCGTCGAGCTGGGCGCGGGCGTCCATGGACGGCGGCGGGTCCATCGCCAGGATGGCCAGCAGTTGCAGCAGGTGGTTCTGGACCACGTCGCGGACCGTGCCGTTGGCGTCGTAGAAGCCGCCGCGGTCGGCGACGTCGAAGTCCTCGGCCATGGTGATCTGCACGCTGCGCACGTAGTTCCGGTTCCACAGGGGTTCCAGCAGCATGTTGGCGAACCGGAACACCATGAGGTCCTCGACCGGCTCCTTGCCCAGGAAGTGGTCGACCCGCCGCAGGTGGTCCTCGTCGAAGTACTTCAGCAGCTCGTCGTTGAGCCTGCGCGCGGAGTCGAGGTCGTGCCCGAACGGCTTCTCCACCACGAGCCTGGCCTCGTGGTTCAGCCCGGCGCCGGCCAGCCCCTCGGCGACGACCGAGAACAGGGCGGGCGGCACCGCCAGGTAGTGGACGAGGAACCCCTTGCCCTCGACCTCCTGCCGCAACTTCGCGAACGTCCCGGGGTCGCGGTAGTCGCCCGCCACCAGCCGCAGGTTGCCGGCCAGCTTCTCGAACGCCGCGTCCTGGACGCCGCCGCACGCCTCGCGGGCGTGCTCGCGCAGCGCGTCGAGGTCCATGTCGGTCTTGGCGACGCCGATGATCGGCAGGTCGAGCCTGCCGTCGGCGGTCAGGTGGTAGAGCGCCGGGAGCAGCATCTTGCGCGCGAGGTCGCCCGTGACGCCGAACAGGACCAGCGCGCCCGCCCGCCCCATCTCTAGGCCCGCCTTCCGCGCAGCTCGCGGTACCTGCGCACGAGTTGTTCGGTCGAGGAGTCGGGGAAGGTCTGCGGCGGCTCGTCGGAGGTGAGCGCGGGCGCCACGTCGAGCGCCATCTTCTTGCCCAGCTCGACGCCCCACTGGTCGAAGGAGTCGACGCCCCAGATCGTGCCCTCGACGAACACGATGTGCTCGTAGAGCGCGACGAGCTGGCCCAGCGTGGACGGCGTGAGCTTGGTCGCCAGGATCGTCGAGGTGGGCCGGTTGCCCGGCATCACCTTGTGCGGCACGATCTCCGGTGGCGTGCCCTCGCCCGCGATCTCCTCGGCGGTCTTGCCGAAGGCCAGCGCGCTGGTCTGGGCCAGCAGGTTGGCGGTGAGCTGGTCGTGCATGCCCTCGCGGTCCTCGAACGGCTCGGCGAAGCCGATGAAGTCGGCCGGGACGAGCCGGGTGCCCTGGTGCAGGAGCTGGTAGAAGGCGTGCTGGCCGTTGGTGCCCGGCTCGCCCCAGAAGATCTCGCCGGTGGGGACGGTCACCGGGCTGCCGTCGGCGCGCACCGACTTGCCGTTGGACTCCATGGTGAGCTGCTGGAGGTAGGCCGGGAAGCGGTGCAGCCGCTGGCTGTAGGGCAGCACGGCGCGGGTCTCGGCGCCGAAGAAGTCGGTGTACCAGATGCCGAGCAGGGCCATCAGGACCGGCATGTTGGCGTTGAAGGGCGCGGTGCGGAAGTGCTGGTCCATGCTGTGGAAGCCGGACAACATCTCGCGGAACCGCTCCGGCCCGACGGCGATCATCAGCGACAGGCCGATGGCGCCGTCGAAGGAGTAGCGGCCGCCCACCCAGTCCCAGAAGCCGAACATGTTGTCGGTGTCGATGCCGAACTCGGCGACCTTCCCGGCGTTGGTGGAGACGGCCACGAAGTGCTTGGCGACCGCGTCCTCGCCGAGCGCCTCGACCAGCCAGGACCGGGCGACCCTGGCGTTGGTCAGCGTCTCCAGCGTGGTGAAGGTCTTGGAGGCGACCACGAACAGCGTGGTGGCCGGGTCGAGGTCGCGCAGGTTGCCCAGGATGTCGGCGGGGTCGATGTTGGAGACGAACCTGGCCTCGACGCCGGCGTCCACGTAGTCGCGCAGCGCCTCGTAGGCCATGGCCGGGCCGAGGTCGGAGCCGCCGATGCCGATGTTGACCACGGTCCTGATCGGCTGGCCGGTGGCGCCCTTCCACTCCTTGGACCTGACGCGGTCGGCGAAGGCGCTCATCTTGTCCAGCACCGCGTGCACGTCGGCCACGACGTCCTGGCCGTCGACGACCAGCTTGGCGTTCTCCCGCATGCGCAGCGCGACGTGCAGGACGGCGCGGTCCTCGCTCACGTTGATGTGCTCGCCGCCGAACATCGCGGCGATGCGCTCGCGCAGGCCCGCCCGCTCGGCCAGGGCCACCAGCAGGTCGATCGTCTCCTGGGTGGCGCGGTGCTTGGCGTAGTCGAGGTAGAGGTCCCCGGCGCTCACCGTCATCCGCCCGGCCCTGCCCGGGTCCTCCGCGAACAGCTCACGAAGCTGCTTTCCCGCCAGCTCCTCGTGATGCTTGCCCAGAGCCGCCCACTCCTGGCTCTGGCTGATGTCGCCGTTCACCGCTTCCTCCTCATACGTCGTCAAACCTGATCACATCGTCCCGCACTCGCGGGAGATCCGCTGAGCCGGGCTCCCGTCAGGGAACCCCGTACCCCACGGGGAAGATTCCGCGCACGGCGCCGGGCACTCTTTGCTTTCAGTGGGACTCCCGGCCGGGCGCGTCGCCGGAGGAGCCCGTCAGGAAGTCGAGGTCAGCGCCGAGGTGTGCCTGGGTGACGTGGTCGACGTACAGGCGCTCCCAGCCGCGGGCCGGCCGGGCGTGACCGGTCACGACCGGCTCCCTGGCGGCCAGCTCGGCCTCCGGGACGTCGACGTCGAGCCTCCTGGCGGCCACGTCCAGCACGATCGGGTCGCCGGTGCGCACCCGCGACAACGGGCCGCCTGCCGCCGCCTCGGGCGAGGCGTGCAGGACGACCGTGCCGTACGCGGTGCCGCTCATCCGGGCGTCGCTGACCCGCACCATGTCGCGCACGCCCCTGGCCAGCAGCTTGCGCGGCAGCGGCAGGTTGCCGACCTCCGGCATGCCCGGGTAGCCCCTGGGGCCGCAGCCGCGCAGCACCAGCACCGAGGTCTCATCCACATCGAGGCCGGGCGAGTCGAGCCGGGCGCGGGCGTCCTCGACGCCGTCGAAGACGATCGCCCTGCCGCGGTGGCGCAGCAGCTCCGGCGAGGCGGCCGCGGGCTTGATCACGGCGCCGTCGGGCGCGAGGTTGCCGCGCAGCACGGCGATGCCCGCGTCGGGCAGCAGCGGGTCGGAGCGCCGCCGGATCACGGTGTCGTCCCAGATCTCCGCGCCGGCCAGGTGCTCGACCAGCGGCCTGCCGGTGACGGTGATCGCCGCGGGGTCGAGCAGGTCCTCGACCTCCCGCAGCAGGGCGGCCAGGCCGCCCGCCCGGAACAGGTCGTCCATCAGGTGACGGCCGGCGGGCTGGAGGTCGGCCAGCAGCGGCACGCCCGAGCCGGCCCGGTCGAAGTCGTCGAGGCTCAGCTCGACGCCGAGCCGCCCGGCGATGGCCAGCAGGTGCACGACCGCGTTGGTGGAGCCGCCGATCGCGGCCAGCGTCACGATGGCGTTGAGGAAGGAGGCCCTGGTCATGACGTGGCTGGGGCGGCGGCCCGCGCGTACCAGCTCGACGGCCAGCCGGCCGCTGTCGTGCGCGCGTTCCAGCAGGCGGCTGTCGGGGGCCGGGGTGCCGGCCGTGCCGGGCAGGGTCATGCCGAGCGCCTCGGCCATGCAGGCCATGGTGGAGGCGGTGCCCATCGTGTTGCAGTGGCCGCGGCTGCGGATCATGGACGACTCCGAGGCGAGGAACGCCTCGCGGGAGAGCGTGCCGGCCCGCACCTCCTCGCTGAGCCGCCACACGTCGGTGCCGCAGCCGAGCGGCACGCCGCGGAAGTGCCCGGTCAGCATGGGCCCGCCGGGCACGACGAGCGCCGGCAGGTCGACCGAGGCGGCGGCCATGAGCAGCGCGGGGACGGTCTTGTCGCAGCCGCCGAGCAGCACCACGCCGTCGATCGGGTTGGCCCGCAGCAGCTCCTCCGCGGCCATGGCGGCCAGGTTGCGCCAGAGCATGGCGGTGGGGCGCACGTTCGTCTCGCCCAGCGACAGGACGGGCAGGTCGAGCGGCACGCCGCCGGCCGCCCACACGCCGTCCATGACGCTGCGGGCGACCTCGTCGAGGTGGGAGTTGCACGGCGCGAGGTCGGAGGCGCTGTTGGCGATCGCGATGTGCGGCCGCTCGCCCTCGAACGCCTCGCGCGGCAGGCCGCGGCGCATCCAGGCCCGGTGGATGTAGGAGTTCCTGTCGTCACCGGAGTACCAGCGGGAACTGCGCAGCGCCATGTGACGGCACATTATCGGCAGCCCGGGGATTCAGCACCGCCTGCGGAGGAATGGGCAGGGGCATGGACCACATAGACGCGTACTGGCGGGCGGCCAACTACCTGTCCGTCGGGCAGATCTACCTGCTGGACAACCCGTTGCTGACCGAGCCGCTGCGCCCCGAGCACATCAAGCCGCGCCTGCTAGGCCATTGGGGCACCACCCCGGGGCTCAACTTCTGCTTCGCCCACCTCAACCGGGTGATCTCCGAACGCGACCAGGACATGATCTACATCGCCGGTCCCGGCCACGGCGGGCCCGCCGCCGTGGCGCACGCCTGGCTGGAGGGCTCCTACACCGAGCGATATCCGGACGTCTCGCAGGACGTCGCGGGCATGCGGCGGCTGTTCCGCCAGTTCTCCTTCCCCGGCGGCATCCCCAGCCACGTCGCGCCCGAGACGCCCGGCTCCATCCACGAGGGCGGCGAGCTGGGCTACTCCCTCGCCCACGCCTACGGCGCCGCGTTCGACAACCCCGGACTGGTGGTGGCCTGCGTCATCGGCGACGGCGAGGCCGAGACCGGCCCGCTGGCCGCGAGCTGGCACTCCAACAAGTTCCTCGACCCCCGGCGCGACGGCGTCGTGCTCCCCATCCTGCACCTGAACGGCTACAAGATCGCCAACCCCACCGTGCTGGCCCGCATCCCCGAGCAGGACCTGCTCAAGCTCATGGAGGGGTACGGCTACCGCCCCCACCTGGTCGGCCCCTCGCACGAGGAGATGGCCGCCACCCTCGACACCGTCTTCGACGAGCTGGCCGAGTACAAGGGCGGCCAGGACCGGCGGCTGCCGATGATCGTCCTGCGCACGCCGAAGGGCTGGACCGGCCCGCGCGAGGTGGACGGCAAGCCGGTCGAGGGCACCTGGCGGGCCCACCAGGTGCCGCTGGCCGGGGTCCGGGAGAACCCGGCGCACCTGGCGATGCTGGAGGAGTGGATGCGCTCGTACCGGCCGCAGGAGCTGTTCGGCTCCGACGGCAGGCCGGTCGAGGAGGTGCTGGCGACGGTGCCGCGGGGGCCGCTGCGGATGAGCGCCAACCCGCACGCCAACGGCGGCGAGCTGCTGCAGCCGCTGCGGCTGCCGGACTTCCGCCGGCACGCCGTCGAGGTCAAGTCCCCGGCCGCGCAGCTGACCGAGCCGACGCGGGTGCTCGGCGGGTTCCTGCGCGACGTGATCGCCGGCAACCCGCGCAACTTCCGGCTGATGGGCCCCGACGAGACCGCCTCCAACCGGCTGCAGGACGTGTTCGAGGTCACCGACCGGGCGTGGGAGGCCGAGCTACTGCCCACGGACGAGAACCTGGCCCCCGGCGGCCGGGTGATGGAGGTGCTGAGCGAGCACCTGTGCCAGGGCTGGTTGGAGGGCTACCTGCTGACCGGCCGGCACGGCCTGTTCAACTGCTACGAGGCGTTCATCCACATCATCGACGCCATGTTCAACCAGCACGCCAAGTGGCTGGAGTCGTCGCAGAAGATCTCGTGGCGGCGGCCGGTGGCGTCGCTGACGTACCTGCTGTCGTCGCACGTGTGGCGGCAGGACCACAACGGCTTCAGCCACCAGGACCCCGGCTTCCTGGACGTGGTCGTCAACAAGAAGGCGTCGGTGGTGCGGGTCTACCTGCCGCCGGACGCCAACACCCTGCTGTCGGTGGCCGACCACTGCTTGCGCTCGCGCGACTACGTCAACGTGATCGTGGCGGGCAAGCAGCCGGTGCTGGACCTGTTCACGATGGAGGAGGCGATCGCGCACAACACGCGCGGCCTGGGCATCCTGCCGTGGGCCTCCACCGACCAGGGCAGCGAGCCGGACGTGGTGCTGGCCTGCGCGGGCGACGTGCCGACCCAGGAGACGCTGGCCGCCGCGGCGCTGCTGCGCGAGCACCTGCCGGAGCTGAAGGTGCGCGTCGTCAACGTGGTGGACCTGATGCGGCTGCAGCCGCGGTCGGAGCATCCGCACGGCATGCCGGACGCCGAGTTCGACACGCTGTTCACCGTGGACCGGCCGATCATCTTCAACTTCCACGGCTACCCCTCGCTCATCCACCAGCTCGCCTACCGCCGCACCGGGCACGCCAACATGCACGTGCGCGGCTACAAGGAGGAGGGCACCACGACCACGCCGTTCGACATGGCCATGCTCAACGACATCGACCGCTACCACCTGGTCATCGACGTCATCGACCGGGTGCCGGGGCTCGGCTCCAAGGCCGCGCACCTGCGTCAGCGGATGAGCGACGCGCGGCTGCGGGCCCGCGCCCACACCAGGGAGCACGGAGAGGACCCGGCGGAGATCAGGTCGTGGACATGGCCGGCCGAATTCTCGTCCTGAACACCGGCTCCTCCTCCATCAAGTACGAGCTGGTGGACGTGCGCACCCGCGAGCGTCCGGCGCGCGGGCTGGTGGAGCGCATCGGCGAGGAGCGCGGGCGGCTGACGCACCACGCCGGCGGCGGGCCGCCGTACGTGCGGGAGGAGCGGTTCCCCGGGCACGCCGAGGGGCTGGCCGCGATGCTGGAGGCGTTCCAGCGGGCCGGGCCGGGGCTGGAGCCGGTCGCCGTCGGGCACCGGGTCGTGCACGGCGGCACCCGCTTCACCGGCCCGGCGCTCGTGGACGACGAGGTGATCGCCGCGATCGAGGAGCTGGCGCCGCTCGCGCCGCTGCACAACCCGGTGAACCTGGCGGGGATCCGGGTGGCGCGGGCGGCGTTCCCCGGGGTGCCGCAGGTGGCGGTGTTCGACACGGCGTTCCAGCTCACGCTGCCGCCGCAGGCGTACACGTACGCGGTGCCGCGGGCCTGGCGGGAGCTCGGCGTGCGGCGCTACGGCTTCCACGGCACCTCCTGCGCCTACGTCTCCCGCCGCGCCGCCGCCCTCCTCGGCCGCGACCTGGCCGGCCTCGACCTCGTCGTGCTGCACCTGGGCAACGGCGCCAGCGCGACGGCGATGTCCGGCGGGCGCAGCGTGGACACCTCCATGGGGCTGACCCCGCTGGAGGGGCTGGTGATGGGCACCCGTTCCGGCGACGTGGACCCCGCGATCGCCGGCTACCTGGCGCGGGTGCGCGGCATGGGCGGCGAGGAGGTGGAGCGCGCGCTCAGCCACGAGGGCGGCCTGCGCGCCCTGGCCGGGACGCTCGACATGCGCGAGGTGCGGGCCCGCGGCGACGAGGAGGCCCGGCTGGCCCTGGAGGTCTACACCCGGCGCATCCGCAAGTACGTCGGCGCGTACTACGCCCTGCTGGGCCGCCTGGACGCGATCGTGTTCACCGGCGGCGTCGGCGAGCACGACGCGGCCACCCGCGCGGAGTCCCTGGCCGGGCTCGACCGGCTCGGGATCACCGTGGACCCCGCGCTGAACGCGGCCGGCCCGGCCGGGGAGCGGGCGGTCTCGCCGCCGGGCGCGGAGGTGGCGGTGCTGGTCGTGCCCACGGACGAGGAGTGGGAGATCGCCCGCCAGGCCCTGGAGGTGCTCCCCCGCCGGTGAGCGACAGTCAGGCGTGCGGGACGGCCGGCACCCAGAAGTCCACGGTGGTCCCGGCCCCCGGCCGGTCGGTCAGGCTCCACCAGCCGCCCGCGATCTCGGCGCGTTCGCGCATCTCGATCAGCCCGAAGTGGCGCAGCGGCCCCTCCGCGCCCGGCGGCAGCCCGGTGCCGTCGTCGGCGACGCGTACGTGCACGCCGCGGTCGAGCGAGACCAGCGAGAGCCTGATCGAGGTGGCGCGGGCGTGCTTGCGCACGTTCGTGATCGCCTCCTGGCAGATCCGGAAGATGGTGACGGCGGCCTCGGGCGGCGGGTCGGCGTCGAGGCGGTGGTCGATCTCGAACGACAGCCCGGTGCCGGCCGTCACCTGCCGCAGGTAGCCGGCCAGGCCCTCGACCAGGCCCTCCTCGTCGAGAGCCGGCGGGCGCAGCTCGAAGGTCAGGTCGCGCAGACGGGCGACGGCCGCCTCGACGGCCTCGCCGATGCCGCGCACCTCGGCGGCCTGCTCACCGCCGAGGCCGCTCTCCATCGCGCGCAGGCGCATGCCGACGGCGACCATGGACTGGATCGTGTCGTCGTGCACGTCGTAGGCGATGCGCCGGCGTTCGACCTCCTGGGCGCGGACCAGGTGGGCCAGCAGCATGCCGCGTTCGTCGAGGGCGCGGGCCACGTTGCGGCGCTCGGTCAGGTCGCGGGTGACCTTGCCGAACCCGCGCAGCTCGCCGCGCTCGTCGTACAGGGCGGTGATGACCACGCTGGCCCAGAACCTGGTGCCGTCCTTGCGGACGCGCCAGCCCTCCTCCTCCCACCGGCCGTCGGCGACGGCGACCTCCAGCTCCATGGCGGGCTTGCCGGCCGCGACGTCCTCGGGCGGGTAGAAGACCGAGAAGTGGCGGCCGATGATCTCCTCGGCCCGGTAGCCCTTGATGCGCTCGGCGCCGGCGTTCCAGCTGACGATCCGGCCCTGGGCGTCGAGCATGAAGATGGCGTAGTCGACGACGTTCTGGACCAGCAGGCGGAAGCGCTCCTCGCTGTCGCGCATCGCCTGCTCGGCCAGGCGGCGCTCGGTCAGGTCGCCGGTGACCTTGCCGAACCCGCGCAGCAGGCCCCGCTCGTCGCGCAGGGCGGTGATGATCACGCGCGCCCAGAAGCGGGCGCCGTCCTTGCGGACGCGCCAGCCCTCGTCGGCCACCCGGCCGGCCGCCGCCGCACGGCCCAGCAGTTGTTCCGGACGACCGGCCGCGACGTCCTCGGGCGGGTAGAACACCGAGAAGTGGCGGCCGATGATCTCCTCGGCCCGGTAGCCCTTGATGCGCTCGGCGCCGGCGTTCCAGCTGGTCACATGGCCCGCGGGGTCGAGGAGACAGATCGAGTAGTCGACGACGCTGCGGACGAGCAGCTGGATGTCCTCTGACTGCCTGTCTTGACCGGGCATACTGCAGCTTCGCACGGCCCGGCGGAAGACCGAAACTCGATCACGCCCTGGAGCGCTCCTGGGCCAGCGCGACGACGTGGGGCGCCAGCTCGCACCACACCACCTTGCCGCCTTCTCCGTCGCCCTCGGCTCCGTTCCCATCGGGGCGGGAGACGCCCCAGCTCGTGGACAGCAGCTCGATGACGCGCAGGCCCCAGCCGTTGTCCGGTCCGGGCTCGCGCGGCACGGGCAGGCGGGGGCCGTGGTCGCGCACCTCGATCCGCACGTGGGAGGGGGTGCAGCGGATGCGTAAGGCGGGCGGGCCGTCGCCGTGGACGAGCGCGTTGGTCACCAGCTCGGAGACCACGAGCAGGACGTCCTCGCGGCGTCCGCGATAGCCGCACTCGGCCAGCACCTCACGTGCTCTCTGACGGGCCGCGGTGATGCTGCCCATCTCTTCCGGGAGCTGGGTGTCCACCTGGTACGGCGCAGCGAAACTGCCCATCCTCCTACTGTCGGGCAGTACAGGACTGATCACGAGACGCAGCGGAACCACCTCTTCCGGTACGGATGAGGGACGCCGTCTGGTGCGTCTGCGTCAGTCGAGCAGCCCTTCCCGGCGTGCGACGGCCACGGCCTCCAGCTTGGACCGGGCCCCGAGCTTCTCCAGGACGTGCTGGACGTGGTTGCGCGCGGTGTTGCGGGCCACGCCGAGCCGCGTGCCGATCTCCTCCGTGCTCGCCCCTTCGGCCAGCAGCCGCAGCGTCTCGCGCTCGCGCGCGGTCAGCGCGGCACCCGGGCTGCGCACCCGGCCGGTCAGCCGGTCGAGCACGCCGGGCAGCAGGCCGGGCGTGAACACCACGCCGCCGGCGGCCACCTCGCGCACCGCCGACTCCAGCTCCTCCAGCCTGGACGACTTCACCAGCAGGCCCGCCCCGCCCGCCGCCACCACCCGCGCGGCGACGGAGGCGGTGGCCTCCCCGGTCAGCACCAGCACCCGGGCCGCGGGCGCGACCGCCGCGAACCGGCCGATCGCCTCGACGCCGTCGCCGTCGGGCAGCCGCCGGTCGAGCACCACGACGTCGGGCCGGCGGTGGGCGGCCTCGGCGAGGGCGGCGGCGACCGTGCCCGCCTGCGCCACGACCTCGATGCCCGGCGCCCGGCCGAGCGCCTGGCCGATGGCCTCGGCCACCATCGCGTGGTCCTCCACGAGCAGCAGCCGGATGGGGGAAGTGGTCGGCATCGCTTCGTCTCGCCTCTCCCGCGGCAACGTCCCCGGCATTTTCCCACCCGCGTCCCGCCCGCGCCGCCCGTTCCCGCGCGGACCGTTCCCGCGCGGACCGTTCCCGCGCGGGCCGGGCGGGGGACGCGGCGGGCGGCCGGCGGGCACCGGACGGCGTGCAACGGCGGGATACGAGGAGGTCAAGCGGGCGAAGACCGTTGGTAGTGTTGTCCAGAAATATGCGTATTTTTTGGGATGGGTGGGATAGGTGGAGGTAGAGCAGACAGCGTTGCCGGGGATCGGGCTTCGGCACGACTTCACCACCCGCGCCGGCCAGCGGGTAGGCATCGTCTCGCACCGCACCGGCCGTCGCGACCTGGTGATCTACGACAAGGACGACCCCGACCGCGCCTGTCAGACGGTCAAGCTGAACGACGAGGAGGCCGACGCCCTGGCCGAGCTCCTCGGCGCCCCCCGCATCGTGCAGCGGCTCAACCAGCTGCACCAGCAGGTCGAGGGCCTGGTCAGCGTCCAGCTCCCCATCCCGTCCGGCTCCCCCTACGCCGGGCGCACCATGGGCGAGGCCCGGGTCAGGACCCGTACCAGCGCCTCGATCGTCGCCGTGGTCCGCGGCGGCCAGGTGTTCGCCAGCCCCGGCCCCGACTTCGTCTTCCGCGAGGGCGACGTCGTGGTCGTGGTGGGGAGCGCGGACAGCACCGCGGAAGTCGCCGGCATCCTGGCTGACGGGTAACCGCGGGTGCACGAAACCGCAGTCATCTTTCTCGAGTTCGGTGCTGTTCTTCTGGGTCTGGGGGTTCTGGGCGCGCTCGCGCTGCGCGGCGGCATCTCCCCCATCCCGCTCTACCTGATCGCCGGTCTGGCGTTCGGCACGGGCGGCGTGCTGCCGCTGGCGACCAGCGAGGAGTTCATCTCGGTCGGCGCGGAGCTGGGCGTCGTCCTGCTGCTGCTGACGCTCGGTCTGGAGTACAACGCCGACGAACTGGTCACCAGCCTCACGAGCAACGCGCGGGCCGGCATCGTCGACCTCGTGCTGAACGCCGCCCCCGGCGCTATCTGCGCCTTGCTGCTGGGCTGGGGGCCGGTCGCGGCGGTGGCCATGGCGGGCGTCACCTACGCCACCTCCTCCGGCATCACCGCCAAGGTGCTGTCCGATCTGGGCTGGATCGGTAACAGGGAGACGCCGACGGTGTTGTCCCTGCTGGTGTTCGAGGACCTGACCATGGCGGTCTACCTGCCGGTCCTCACCACGTTGCTGGCCGGCCTGAGCCTGGTCAGCGGGGCGATCTCGGTCGGCATCGCGCTCGGCACGGTGAGCGTCGTGCTCGTCGTGGCGCTGCGCTTCGGGCGCTTCATCGAGGCGTTCGTGTCGAGCCCCAACTCCGAGGTGCTGCTGCTGAAGGTGGTCGGGCTGGCGCTGCTGGTGGCCGGGCTGGCCCAGCAGCTGCAGGTCTCGGCGGCGGTCGGCGCGTTCCTGGTCGGGATCGCGCTGTCGGGGCAGCTCGCGCACGACGCGCAGGCGCTGCTCGCGCCGCTGCGCGACCTGTTCGCGGCGGTGTTCTTCGTCTTCTTCGGGTTCCAGACCGACCCGGCGAAGATCCTGCCGGTGGCGGGGCTGGCCGCGCTGCTGGCGCTGGTGAGCATGGTGACCAAGCTCCTGACGGGCGCGTACGCGGCCAGACGGGCGGGCATCGGCAAGGCCGGTCAGGCACGGGCGGGCATCGCCCTCATCCCGCGCGGCGAGTTCAACATCGTCATCGCGGGCCTGGCGGTGGGCGCCGGGGCCCATCCCGACCTCGGGGCCCTGGCGGCGGCGTACGTGCTGATCCTGGCGGCGTTCGGGCCGCTGGCGGCCAAGCTCGTCCAGCCGCTCATCACGGCCATCGCGAACAAGGCGTGATCCGCTAGTTTGTTCGCATGGCCGACCGTAAGCACGGGGTGCCCGCGCCCCCGATCGAGACGACGATCCACGCCGACGACTGGGACAGGACGGAGATCGCCGGTGAGACCTTCCACCGGGTCCTGTTCCAGGGCGTCGACCTGACCGAGCTGGTCGACCAGGGGGCCTCGTTCGAGGAGTGCACGTTCCGGAACGTGCGGCTCAACGTCTCCACCCACGAGGACGCGCGCTTCCTCAACTGCCTGTTCAGCCGGTGCTCCCTGTTCGACGCCACGTTCAGGGGGTGCAAGCTGACCGGCAGCATGTTCGACGGCTGCACCTTCGGGCTGCTGAAGGTCGACGGCGGCGACTGGTCCTACACCGGGCTGCCCGGCGCCGACCTGCGCGGCAGCGCCTTCCACGGCGTCCGGCTGCGCGAGGCCGACCTGACCGGGGCCCGGCTCGCCGGGGCCGAGCTGCGCCGGGCCGACCTGTCGGGGGCCTGGCTGCACGGCGCCGACCTCACCGGCTGCGACCTGCGCGGCAGCGACCTGAGCACGCTCGACCCGCACACGGTCACGCTCAAGAAGGCGGTCATCGACCCCTTCCAGGCCACGGTCATCGCCGAGGCGCTGGGCCTGGAGGTCCGCTCCTGAGGCCCCGGGTCATGGAGCTCCGCTCCTGAGGCGCCGGGCCTTGAGGTCCGCGCGTGAGGCGCCGGGCCTGGAGGTCCGCTCCTGAGGCGCCGGGCCTTGAGGTCCGCGCGTGAGGCGGGGTCGGCGATGATGGCGGTGTGCCGATCGCCGATCTCAACGACGCCGAGCGGGCCGTGGCCGCCGCGCTCGCCCACGGCCGCGCCGTCGACCTGCGCACCGGCGACCCCGCCGGCGACGACCCCGTCGTGGCCGCGTCCTGGGACGCCGGCCGCACGGTCCGGGGCGAGGTGCTGGCCGGGCTGCTGCTCGGCGGGTTCGACGAGCCCGCCGCCCAGCCGCGGCTGATCCTGGCCGGGGCGCGCATCACCGGCGCGCTCAACCTGGCGTTCGCCGAGCTCCCCTTCCCCGTCACCTTCCAGGGCTGCGCCTTCGACGCCGCCCCCGACCTCTACCACGCCCGCACCCGCTTCCTCAGCTTCAGCGGCTCGCTGCTGCCCGGCCTGACCGCCTCGAACGTCCAGGTCGAGGGCAACCTGCGGCTGGCGGGCAGCCACGTCACCGGCGAGCTGCGGCTGCCCGGCGGCCGGATCAGCGGGAATCTCGTGCTCAACTGCGCCCGCCTGAGCCATCCGGCGGGCACGGCGCTCAACGGCGAGCACCTCGACGTGGCCGGCCACCTGCGCGCCCAGGACGGCTTCGCCTGCCACGGCACGCTCGTCCTGGCCTCGGCCCGGATCGGCGGCGCGGTCGAGCTGGACGGCGCCCGCCTCGACGCGCCGGGCGGCACGGCCCTGGAGGCGTCCAACGTGATCGTCCAGGTCGGGCTGTTCGCGCGGGACATGGAGGCCGACGGCGAGGTCAGCCTGCGCTTCGCCCGCGTGTCCGGCCCGCTCACGTTACGCGGCTCGCGCATCCGGCGGCCGGGCGGGCTCGCGCTGCGCGCCACCGGGCTCAACGCCGAGGCGGGGCTCTTCCTGGCCGGGCTGACGGCCGAGGGGCAGGTGCGCCTCAACCGCTCGGTCATCGGCGGCACCCTCGGCCTGGAGGGCGCGCGGCTGAGCGCCCCTGGCGGCGTGGTGGTCGCCGCCGACGGCCTCACCGTGAACGGCTCGCTGCTGGCCTGGCGGGGGCTGCGCACCGAGGGCGAGTTCAGCCTGCTCGACGCCACGGTCACCGGCCCGGCGCACTTCGAGGGCGCGACCCTGGTCAACCCCGGCGGGGCCGCGCTGTCGGCCAACGGCCTGTCGGTGGGCAAGGTGCTCAACCTCTGCGACGGCTTCTCCGCCCGCGGCCGGATCAGGCTGACCAGCGCCCAGGTCGGCAGCCGCCTGTGCCTCGACGGCGCCACCCTGGCCGCGCCCGGCGAGGTGGCGCTGAAGTGCTGGCGGCTGGAGGCCCGCGAGCTGGCGCTGCGCACGGCCGCGCCGGTCGAGGGGGTGGTGGAGTTACGGTACGCGCGGATCGGCGTCCTGCGTGACGACCCCGCCGGCTGGCCGCGGGCGATGCGCATGGACGGGCTGTCGTACGAGGTGCTCGACCCCATGCTGCCGGCCGCGCGGCGGCTGCGCTGGCTGCGTGCCGACCCCGACGGCTACCTGCCGGGCGCCTACGAGCAGCTGGCCGCGATGTACCGGCGGCTCGGCGGCGACGCCGACGCCCGCGAGACGCTGCTGGCCGGCCAGCGGCAACGCCGCGCCACGCTTCCCTGGTACGCCCGTTTCTGGGGCCACCTCCAGGACGCCACCGTCGGCTACGGCTTCCGCCCCCTGCGCGCGGCGGCCTGGCTGGCCGCGCTGCTGGCCGCGGGCACGGTCGTGTTCGGGCTCGACGTGCCGCCGCCGCTGAAGCCGGGTGAGGCGCCGCCGTTCCACGCGCTGGTCTACACCCTCGACCTGCTGCTGCCGATCATCGACCTCGGGCAGGAGAAGGCCTACAACCCGCAGGGCGGCGCGCAGTGGCTGGCATGGGGGCTCATCATGGCCGGGTGGGTACTGGCCACGACGATCGCCGCCGGTCTGACCCGCTCGCTGCGCCGGACCTGAGGCGGGCGCCCCCGGGCCCGTCAGCACAGTGCCATGGCCGTCTGCCACAGGCTGGGCAGGGCGGCCAGCACGTGGTCGCCGCGGCGGCGCCGGTCGGCGAACGTCTCGGCGCCGAGGTCGGCCAGCAGCTCCTGGAAGCCCTCCTCGTACCCGGCCGGCGCCCCTGCGGCGGCGCGTTTGTCCAGGCAGCGCGCGTACGTGGCGACCAGCCAGAACACCGCCTCCCGGTGCAGCCCGGCGGCGACGAGCTCGCGGCTGCCGTCGATGGCGACCGGACGCGCCTGCGGCGTGATGTCGGAGGTGAAGCGGTAGGAGGGCGCCTCCAGCCCGGCCGTCGCGTCGAAGACCGCCTCCAGGGCCGCCAGGTGCCGCTCCACCCGCTGCCGGGTCATCCGCGCGCAGCCCAGCAGTTCGAGCAGGTGCTCGTGCCAGTCGAGCCGGCCGTGCCCGGCCAGCAGCTCGCGCACGGCGGCGTACCGGCGGCGCACGGTCGGGTTGCGCAGCCCGGCGACCAGCAGGACGTGCGTGGTCACGCCGGTGCCGAACAGCCAGGACGCCACCTGCTCGGGGACGGGCGCGTTCTCGTCCATGGAGTTGATCCAGCCGCGCACCCGGTCCATCGCCTGCGTGCAGCGGGCGATGATCCAGGGCCGCTCGGCGAAGTCACGGGCCACCAGGCGCTGGATCTCGCCGAGCCGCCCGGTCGGGTCGGCCAGCACGCTGGGCAGGTGGAAGCTGCCGGCCAGGTGGTAGTCGCTCAGCACCTCGTGGGTGGAGCCGATGCGGGCGATGCCGGAGACCTCCAGCAGGACGCCCTCGTAGCGGAACTTGCCGATCGCGGGCGGCGGGTCGGCGAGCACCATCACGTCCACGTCGGACGTGGGGCCCAGCTCCGTGCCCGGGGCCGCCCACAGCGCGGACCCGGTCAGGAACGCCCCCTCGAACCCGGGCAGGCGGGCGCCCTCGTCGAGCACCCACTGCCGCGCGAGCTCCCTGGCCCGCTCAACCAGCATCCACGTCCTCCTGGTCAGGGCCGCGGCGCGCGCCCCTGATCAGGAGGACCGCGCCCAGCACGACGAGCACCGCCAGCCCGCCCCAGATCCAGCCGGGGACGCCCGTCGCGGCGGGCCGTTCCTCGACGGGCGAGGGCGCCGCTGCCGGTTGAGAAATAGATCCTTTCATGACGAACGGGATTTCGCCCTCGATCGGATGTCCGTCCGAGGAGACGACACGCCAGGCGATCACGTACGAACCGGGCGCGGGCTGCCGGGGCACGTCGGCGACCACCTTGGGCCCCTCGACGCGGGGCTTGCCGACCTCGACGGCCTTGCCCGCCGCGTCGTGCAGCACGACGAAGGGGAACTGGACGTGGGCGTTGAACTCCAGCTCGATCCGCTCGATCGCGGACAACTGCGCGTTCTTGGCCGGTGAGCTGCTCTTGAGCGTGTCGTGGGCGAGCGCCGCGGTGGACGGCAGCAGCGCCAGGAGGGCCGCGCAGGCGAGCGCGGCCAGGCGGAAGGACCAGGAGGGCTTCATGGGAACTCCGGATGCGGACGGCCGGACCGGCGCCGGGGCGCCGTCCGGGCACAGAAGGGCACAGAAGAGCGAGGACGGGGACGCGTCCTGGACCGGACGCGGCACTTCAGCGGCGGCGCAGCCGCCGGGGTGGTCCTCGCCGGGTGACCGTGCGGCAGGCGGTCCTGCCCATCGGAGTGGGGACGTCGGCGTACGCCGGAGCGCGCCCGCCGGGGCGGCGCGGCTCGCTCGGCACCTCGACCGGCCCGAGCGGCAGCGGTCCGAGGATCGGGGGCGGCGCGGCGGACAGGCGGATCATGAGCCACAGCGCGCGCTCGCCGCGGTGCAGCCACCACGCCGTCAGCGCGGCCACGGTGAGGTGGACCAGCGCCATGGCGGGCGCGGGGTGGCCGTGCGCGGCGGCGGCGCCCGTGGCGGGCGCGAGGTGTTCGAAGAGCTGGTGCAGCACGAGCTGGGTGAGCGTGGTGGCGGCCAGGATCGCCGCGATGCCGCGCTCGCGGCCGTTGATCGTGAGCGCGGCGGCGAGGGCGGCCAGCACCCCGAGCGCGCCGCCCCAGAGCGGGACGGCCCCGCCACCGGCCAGCAGGTGCCCCGCCGCGGACACGAAGTCGCAGACCGTCGCGAACACGACGGCCCGCGACAGACGCAGCCAGACTGACGCGGCGGTCACAGCCGCCATCCTTACACAACCGCCACACTTACCAGGCGGCGCGTTCGGCGTGTCCGTGCCAGGGCAGCGGATTCTGATGGACTTCGCCCGAGGCGACGGGCCGGATCTGGAACTGGTGGTCCGGCAGGAGTTGACCGACGCGGGTTTCGACGTCGAACCGTCCCTGCCGCCGGTCGACGGGGGGCTCACCGTCTGGCTCGATCCGTCCCGCGGGGTGGTGGTCGTCTGGGGTCCGGCCGGCACGGACACCGCGGCCCGCCTGGTGAAGTACGCGACCATCCGCACCGCGGTGCTGCTCGCGCTGCGGATGGTCCTGGCCGCGGCCGGTCATGAGATCCGGGAGGATCAGGAGGGCATGGAGCTGGTGGTCACGTCCTGAGGGGCGCGCAGCGGCGCCCCGACCTCGTGCAGGTGCCGCATCGCCTGGGCCCACGACTCGACGAGCCCGCACTCGGCGTACTCGACGCCGAGCTCGCGGCAGTACTCGCGGACGAGGGGCCGGGCGCGGCGCAGGTTGGCCGAGGGCATGCCGGGGAACAGGTGGTGCTCGATCTGGTAGTTGAGCCCGCCGAGCGCGACGTTCATCAGCCGGCCGCCGCGCACGTTCCTGGAGGTCAGCACCTGGCGGCGGAGGAAGTCCAGGGAGTCCTCGGCGGTGAGCACCGGCATGCCCTTGTGGTTGGGCGCGAACGTGCAGCCCAGGTACACGCCGTAGCAGGCCTGGTGCACGGCGAGGAAGGCGAGCGCCTTGCCGGGCGGCAGCACCGCGAACACCCCCGCCAGGTAGGCCAGGTTGTGCGCGACGAGCAGCAGCCCCTCGGTGCGTCCGCCCTTCACCCTGCGCAGGGCGCGGAAGCCGGCCACCTTCAGGTTCAGGCCCTCGAGGGTGAGCAGGGGGAAGAACAGGAACGCCTGCCACCGGCCGATGAAGCGGGGCAGGCCGCGGCTGGCCTCGGCCTGCCGCCGCGACCAGATGAGGATGTCGGGCGCGACGTCGGGGTCGTGGTCCTCGTGGTTGGGGTTGGCGTGGTGGCGGGTGTGCTTGTCCATCCACCAGCCGTAGCTGAGCCCGACGGTCAGGTTGCCGACCACCAGCCCGGCGATCCTGCTGCGCCGCCGCGACCGGAACACCTGGCCGTGCGCCAGGTCGTGGGCCAGCAGCGTGACCTGGGCGAAGGCGACGGCCAGCAGCGCCGCGACGCCGAGCTGCCACCAGGAGTCGCCGACCGCGGCGAACAGCGTCCACCCTCCGGCGAACAGGGCGGCCACCAGGCCGATCCTGATCGCGTAGTAGGCGGGCCGCCGCTCCATCAGCCCCGCCTGGGCGATGCGGCGCGACAGGTGCGCGAAGTCGCTCCCCCGGGGCGCTGCGCGAGGGGTTTCCACCACGGTCAAGGTTCTCTCCGATGCTGGTGAGCGGGCGTGATCACTCCTCAGCATCGCGGCGGCGGCCTCGCGGCGGACCCCCGCTGTCACCCGTCCTGATGGTGGTGCAGGCCCTACCATCGGCGGCCCCCGGCCGGCGGCCGGGCGGGTCAGCGGTAGTAGCCCTCCAGCGGCGCGCTGGCCTCGGCGTACAGGGCCGGGCCCTCCTGCGGGACGTGCGGCCAGCCGGGGCCGCTTTTGAGGCCGGCGAGCTGCTCGTTCGACAGGGCGTACACCACGCGGCCGAGGCCGGAGCGCTCGATGGCGCCGGCGCACATGCCGCACGGCTGGCAGCTGGTGTACATGGTGGTGGCCGCCGCGACCTCCGGGGTCAGCTCGCGGGCGGCCCAGCGGGCCAGCTTCAGCTCCGGGTGGGCGGAGATGTCGCGGTCGCCGAGGACCGTGTTGTGCTCCTCGGCCAGCACCTCGCCGCCGGGGCCGGCCAGCAGCGAGCCGAAGGGGGCCTCGCCGTTCGCGCGGGCGCGGGCGGCCAGCTCGATGGCGCGGCGCAGCAGGGTCTCGTCATCGGGGGTCATCGTCGTCCTCCTTGGACGGGTCGCGGGATTCGAGGTCCCAGTGGCCGGCCACGGCGGCGAGCGCGTGCCAGGCGGTCTGGGGGTGCAGCGTCTCGGCGGGGTCGCCGGCGAACGGGTCGAGCACGACGGTGTCGGCGCCCAGCTGGCGCAGCGCGTCGAGGTCGGCCAGGACCTGGTCGAGGGTGCCCTCCCCGGCGTGGCGGCCGGGGCCGGTGACCGGCTCGGCGGTCAGCCGCAGCAGGATGCGGGGCGCGAACGCGGGCACGGGGCGGCCGAGCTCGCCGGCGACGTCCGCCAGCCGCCCGGCGGCCTCGCGCAGCCAGGGCAGGGTGTTGCGCAGGGGGTGCCACGCCTGGCCGAGCCGTACGGCGCGGCGCAGCCCGGCCTCGCCGTTGCCGCCGACCCAGAACGGGATGGGCCCGGCGCGGTAGTCGTCGGCGGCGGACCAGGCGGCGCGCATGGCCAGCAGGTGGTCGTCGGTCAGCCGGCCGCGCCGCTCGAACGGCACCCCGAGCGCGTCGAACTCCTGCCGCGCCCAGCCGATGCCCACGCCGAGCACCAGCCGGCCGCCGCTGAACCGGTCGAGGTTGGCCGCCATCCGGGCCATCACCAGCGGATGCCGGTACGGCACGATGAGCACCGAGGTGCCGAGCCTGACCCGCGTGGTGATCCCGGCCAGCCAGGAGAGCGTGGTGAACGGCTCGTAGAAGGGCCCCGGGTACTGCGCGGCGACGTCAGGCGTGATCGCGACGTGGTCGGAGATCATCAGCAGGTCGTAGCCGAGGCCCTCGACGGTCTGCGCCCACCGCCGCAGTGTGGCCGGGTCGGTGCCGGGCCCGAAGTTCGGTACGTTCACGCCGATTCTCATGACACCGAAGGTTATCCAGGCCGTCCCGCCGGGCTGAAGGCCACGCTCACGGTGTACGGCGGGGATCGCCGTGGATCTGCCGGTATATTCGCCGGATGGCCGAGGATCTCGACGACACCGACTGGGCGATCCTGGCGGAGCTGCAACGGGAGGGCCGCCTGCCGCTGACCGAGCTGGGCCGCCGGGTCAACCTCAGCGCCTCGGCGACGACCGAGCGGGTCAGGCGGCTGGAGGCGCTGGGCGTCATCGCCGGCTACCGGGCGGAGGTCGACCTGGGCAAGGTCGGGTTCGGCGTGCTGGCCGTGGTGCGCCTGAAGTATCCCGGCAGCCGGCACGAGCCGCTGCGCCGCCTGCTCGGCGAGCGCCCGGAGATCCTGGAATGCCTGCGCACCACCGGCGAGGACTGCTACACGCTGAAGGTGGCGGCCGGCTCGATGCCCCACCTCGAACGCGTCATCGACGAGCTGGCCCGGTTCGGCAGCACCACGACCAACATCGTCTACAGCCAGACCCTGCCCTACCGGGGCCCGGCGGCCCCGCCCGTACGTCTCTGAGGCGGGGGCGCCGGGGCCTTCCGGAGGGCGGCGGGGTCAGATCGGCTGCAGCGCGGGAGCGGGGCGGGGGGCCGCCTCGTCGCCGTAGATGTGCAGGTCGGCGCGGAAGGCCCGCAGGTACGCCCGCCGGTCGTGGAACGTGGCGGCCAGGGCGTCGCCGTAGTCGATGAGCTGCCGGTGCGCCTGCCGGCGCGGCTCGTAGCGGGCCTGGAGCAGCTTGTCGAGGAGCGGCAGGTCGCCGCCGGCCGCGGAGATGACGTCGGCCAGGATCTCGGCGTCGTACAGGGTGTAGCTCATGCCCATGCCGGTCATGGGATGGCAGGCGAAGGCGGCCGAGCCGAGCAGCGCGGCGTTGCCCCGGTGGTAGGCCCCCACCCGCAGCGACGAGACCCTGATCGGCTGCCAGGCGGCCGCCTGCAGGGAGGCGAAGGCGTCGGTGCTGTCGGTGACGAAGCCCTTCAGCATGTCGGGCAGGCCGGCGGCGCCCCGGCCGAAGACCTCGTCGTCCTGCTCGGGGGGCAGGCCGACGAACACCCTGGCCTGGTCCCTGTCGAGCGGGTAGAGGTAGGCGAGCCAGCCGCCGGAGCTGAAGTAGAGCCGGTTGAGCCGGGCGACGCTGGCGCTCAGCGGCACGGTGGCCACCCGCATCAGCAGCCGGTCGTAGGGCATGGTGACCTGGTCGATGTCGAGCGCCCGGCGCACGGCCGACTTCGTGCCGTCGGCGCCCACGACCACGTCGGCGCGCAGCCGGCTGCCGTCGGACAGCGTCAGCAGCTCGACGCGGTCGCCGTCGCGCTCGACGTGCTCGATGGCGGCGTCGAAGCAGAACTCGACGCCCTCCATCGCGCAGCAGGCGTAGATGAGCTCGACCAGCTCGCGGTAGGGGCGGATGAGGAAGCCCCCGTCGGGGAAGCGGCACTCCCTGATCGGCTCGCCGTCGTGGTAGTAGCGGATGAGGTCGCGCCGCAGGCCGTGGCGCTCGACGAGCTCGGCCAGCCCGTGGCGGGCCAGCACCCGCAGGCCGGGGGGCTTGAGGAAGTCGGCGCCCGCGCTGGGGATCGAAGGTCCCTGCTCGATGACGACGACGCGCTGCCCGCGGCGGCGCAGCAGCAGTGCGAGGAAACAGCCGCCGAGCCCGGCGCCGACGATGGCCACGTCGCACGAGGTGGTTGCCATGACGAGAGCCCTTCTTGAGGTTGAACTAGACGTGCGTGGTTCCGTAGGTCTCCGAGCTCTCTGCCGCCCGGGGCCTCGGGATGTGATCCCTGGGGGTCGTGCGGGTCTCGACAGGCAGCAGCGCGTCGGCCTCCGCCGCGACGGTGGCGAGGGTCATGCGCAGCTCCAGCAGCAGCCGGCGCGGCACCTTGATCATGTCGTCGCCCGGGTCGGTCCGCAGCCGGGTGATCTTCGTGAGTGCGATGGCCCCGATGAACACCGAGATGGCCACGCACATGGCGAGCGCGCCGGCCAGCCCGGCCAGCGGGCCGGTCAGGATGAACGGGTGGTCGATGACGAGGGACACCACGGCGATGCCGACGGCCCCGCCGACCATGCGCGCCATGGTGGCCGCGCCGACGGCGGAGGCGTACTGGCTGGGGCGGGCGGCCAGGGTGGTGGCCACGGAGGTGCCGGGCGCCAGCGCGCCGACGCCCATGCCGACCACGACGCTGGCGATCAGGCCCCACACCGTCGGCCCGGACTGGGTGAGCACGAGCACGCACGCGCCGCCGCAGAGCAGGGAGCCGGCGTAGATCAGGCCGTACGCGCCGATGTGCTTGAGCAGCTTGCCGGCCAGGTAGCTGGTGACGACGACGGCCACCGAGGTGGGCGTCAGCCACATCGCCACCTCCAGCATGGGGTAGCCGAGGTGCAGCAGGTACAGCGGCTGCACGGTGAGCAGCCCGTAGGACAGGGCGCCGAAGAACCAGGTGGCCAGCCAGCCCCAGACGAACTTGCGCTGCCGCCACAACGCCAGGTCGATGGCGGGCAGGCGGTGGTGCCTGGCCTGGGCCAGCGCGCCGCCGAGCAGCGCCAGGGCCGCGACGGCCAGCCACACGACGTCCAGGCCCCAGGCCATGGCCTTGGAGATGGCCAGCACGATCACCGCGATCCCGGCGGCCAGCAGCCAGGCGCCGAGCACGTCCGGCACGCCCTTGGCCGCGGCACGCCTGCCGGACGGGAGCGCGGCGCAGGCGATCAGCAGCGCGACGCCGATGACGACGTCGGGCACGAACAGGGCGCGCCAGTCGACGGTGGCGGCCAGCCAGCCGCCGCCGGCCTGCATGAGCAGGCAGCCGAGCCCGGAGGCCGAGCTCCACAGCGCGATCGCGCCCCGGCGCTGCGACTCGGGCAGCTCGCCGAGCAGCAGCCCGAGGCTGGCCGGGATCATCGCCGCCGCGCCCGCGCCCTGCACCGCCCGCGCGGCCAGCACGAACGACCAGGACGACGCGGCGACGGTGGCGACCCCGCCGGCCACGAAGACCACCAGCCCGAACGCCAGCACCCGGCGGCGGCCGAACAGGTCGGCCCAGCGGCCGGCCGTGGCCAGCAGCGCCGCGATCGGGATGAAGGCGGCGCTGGTCAGCCAGACCAGGTCGCCCAGCGGCATGCCGGCGCCCGCGGGGGTGTAACGCAGCACGCCGACGGCCAGGGTGGTGGCCGTGGTGTCGGCCATCACGGTCAGCATCACGCCCGCGCCGACCAGCCGCAGCATCACGGCGTGACGGCGGGTCACGCCGGTTGCTCTGACGGCCACTGGTGTCTCACGCACTCGGTCCTCCTCGCAAGAAAGCCTCAGGTTCCCCGCCGGCCGGCACACTGCGGTGGGTGCGACCGGCGCGGGGTGGTTCGGGGGGTCAGGCGCCGTAACGGCCGGGAGAGAGCAGGCCGTCCGGGTCGAGAGCGGTCTTGAGCCGGTGGAGCATGCCGAGGCTGGCGGTGCTGGTCTCGGACCAGACGTCGGCGGCGGCGTGGTCGATGTCGGAGCGGTAGATGGCGCAGCCGTGGCCGCGCAGCAGGCAGCTCGCGTCGTTGCGCAGCTGGTGGGCGCGGTGGGCGGCGTCGGCGTCGGCCCGGTCGAAGAAGATCTGGATGACGGCGTTGGCCATGTGCGGGCTGACCAGGTTCCACTCCACCATCAGGGCGATGCCGTGGTTGTCGACCGCGGTCTGCAGGGCGTCGAGGATGCGCTCGGTCTTCCTGGCGTGCAGCGGCATCAGCGGCAGCAGCACGAGGAAGCCCATGCCGCCGGCGTCGATCTGGTCGCAGGAGGTGACGCCGAGCGCGTTGCGCACGCCCTGGCAGGTCGGGATGCCCTGGGCGGTGAGCGCCCTGGTGTAGAGCGGGTCGTCGGGGCCGACGGCGGCGGCGTCGAGCACCCGCAGCGTCTCGCCGCCCTCGACCTCGATGAGCGCCTTGCGCAGCATCTCCTCGGCCAGCTCGACGGTGGCGCCGGTGCCGAGCAGCGGCCCGAGCACGGTGAACCTGCCGGTGTCCACGCCGGCCGGCAGCAGCCAGCCGCCGTCGCGGTTGGGCGCGAGGGCCAGCTCGCGCAGCCGCATGAGCCCGCCTGCCGGGTTGCCGCGGCGCAGGAACCCGGTCATCGCGCCGATCGCGGCGCCCACCTGGTTGCGCCGGATGCGCGCGTGCACGAGCCCGATCGTCTCCGGGCGCGGCACCAGCGAGACGGCCATGGCGGTGACGACGCCCAGGTTGTGCTGGACGAACGCGGCGGTCAGGTCGGGCCCGGCGACCCGGCCGTGGTAGACGCCGGTGGGGTCGAGCCCGCCGGTGGTGATCACGCTGCCGTCGGCGAGCACGGCCTCGATGCCGGCCACGTCCTGGACCCGGGAGCGGAAGCAGCCGTCGCCGCGTTCGAGCGCGTTGCCGATGACCGAGGTGTCGGCGCAGGAGGCGGTGACGTTGAGCATCCACGGCGTGTCCCGCAGCGCCTCGGCGAGCTGGGCCTGGGTCACGCCGGGCTCGATGACGGCGTAGCCGGCCTCCAGGTCGAGGCCGCGGATGCGGTTCATCTGACTGAGGTCGACGACGACGTTGTCCTCGGTGACCGGCAGCGCGGAGCCCATGCCCCAGTTCCTGCCGGTGCTGACCGGGTACAGGCGGCTCTTGCTCACCATGGCCCGGCGGACGAGGGCGCGTACCTCGTCCAGGGTGTGCGGGGTCTCGGTGCCCGCCAGCGAACGCGGTCGGTGGGCGCCCACGTCACGCGGCCGCAGATCCACTCGCGATAGTCCCTGCATGGCTCTCCTCGGGGGATGCGATATCACGTCAGGCGGTGTGCTGGAGGAGGTCGTCGATGGAGCCGATGGCCTGGGTGGACATCTCCCTGATCTCACGCAGCCGCTGCTCGGTGAACGCCTCGTAGGGCGCGGGCGGGACGGCGGCGGGGGCGGGGAAGTCGAGTGAGCCGCGCGGCGCGGCCTGCATGGGCACGTCGTGCGGGCCGTAGGGGTGGCGGCGGGCGCGGGTGCGTTCGGTGTCGGACGACTCGTGCCGGACGAGCGCGGGCAGATGCGGTGGGGTTCGCATGACGGGAGCTCTCCTACAGGGTTCGTACGGGTTGTGCGTGCTGCCGTCCGGGGAGCGGCACGCGGGTCGTCACGTGCCCTCCTGGTGGCCGGAGCGGGGGATGACGGCCGTGGGGGTCGCCCTCGGCACGCCGTGGTTGATGACGCTGGCGGCGATCCGGCGCTCGGTCAGCCCCATGTGCGGACGGGGCGTCCCGGCCGGGCGTACGGCGGCCGTGCCGCGGATGATGGAGCTGGCGTGCACCCACCGGCGGGTCTCGGCCAGCACCTCGCGCTGCGCCCTGGGCAGGTCGCCGTGGGCGGCGTAGTGCTCGCACACGGACCACGCCAGGGCGCGGGCCATGATCAGGTGCTCTTCGCAGGCCGCGGCCACCTTCGACTCCAGCCCGACCACCTGGGCCAGGAGAAGTTGCAGGTGGGCCAGGCCGGAGCTGCGGTCGAACCCGTCGAGCTCGGCCAGCCGGGCCGGCCAGCGCAGCCGCCGCTCGACGGCGGCGCGGGTCGCGGCGGCGACGTCGGCCGCGGTGCGGCCGCGCGGGTCCTCGCCCTCCAGTTGCACGGCCCGCTGCGCGGTGTGCTCGAAGTCGGACAGGCGCTTCAGCCCGCTCTGCAGCAGCCTGATGCGGTTGTGCAGGCAGGCGGCGCTCCAGCCGAGCACCAGCAGCCGGTCGCTGTCGGCCTCGCAGTGCCAGCCGACGAGGCTGACCTCGCGGGCCATGCGGTGGTGGAGCACCCAGGCCTCGCGGGGGTCGACGTGGACGGGGGCGTCGATCCACACCTGCAGGCCGCCGGGAGGCAGCTCGCCGACGCCGACCTCGACCCCTTCGGGGGCCACCCTGGCGCAGATGCGCTGGACGACCTTCTGCTGCGCCGCCGTCTCCGGCGCCACCGGCGCCGGGTCCGCCGCCCAGACCGGCGGCACGCGCTCGGGGGCGACTCGCGCCCTGGGCTCGATGCTCATCTGAGGCCACCTCCAGACCCGAAGGTCCCTCCTACGTAAATTGACACTTAATCCTGCAGCTCTGATCCTCGGGTCGCGGCCCGTCGCTGTCAACTGACACTTAACGAATACCTATCGGATCCACGCTTGGCAACCCTGGGACGCAGGTGAAACAAGGGGCCGGAGGGGGCAGAGACAAGGCATGGCCTCGCCCGTCGCGAGGCGGCCGCCCGCGAGCGGCCACAAGAGGAAGGAGTCCCCGGTGGCGATGCCCAGAGCCGCGCTGGCGGCGGTGTTCCTGGCCGCCGGGCTGCCCGCGGCCCATGGGGTCACGCACGCCGGCGAGACGTTCTGCCGTCTGCCGGAGTTCACCGGCAAGTCGGTTCCGGAGGGGCCTTACCTGATCGACACTGATGTCTCACCGCGGTGGATTTACCCGTACCCGACGCCGGCCGAGCGCGAGCCGTCGTCGGAGCAGCGGCTCGACTTCGCCGGGTTCCCGAGCGTGGCGGCGCTGGACACGGTGGGCCGCGACGGCGCTCCGGTCAGGAAGCTGCTGGTCACCTACGCCACCAACGTGGACAAGGTCGTCACCCTCTCCAGCGAGTCGGCGACCTCCGACGACGGCGGCGTCACGTTCGGCCCGAGCAACCCCACGCCGCTGCGGGAGGCGCCGATCGAGCTGCGCGACGGCCGGCTGCTGGCCCTGGAGTACTACCTGCGGCGCTCCGGGCCGGGCACCGCCAAGCTGGGCGTGCTGTCCGCCGCCTCGGCCTCCGCCTCGGCCCGCGACGAGAGCTGGGTGCGCTGGGACGCCACGGTCTCCTCCCCCGACGCCGCCGCCTCCGGCGGGGCCGCGCACGGCCTGCCGATCCAGCTCGCCGACGGCACGATCCTGTTCACGGCCTACATCCGCCAGGGCGACACCGAGTCCTACCAGCCGGAGGTGTTCGCCAGCGACGACGGCGGCCGCACGTTCGCCAGGCGCGGCGTGATCGCGCCGCCCCAGGGCCCGTTCGTCTACAACGAGGCCGCCCTGGCCCAGACGCTCGACGGCTCCCTGCTGGCGGTGCTGCGCCGGGACGGCGAGCCGCCGTCCACGCTGCACCAGAGCCGCTCCTCCGACGGCGGCCGCACCTGGTCGCCGGTCCGGCCGCTGCGCATCGACGGCCAGGACTGCCTGGTGCGCGGCGTGGCGCCGCGGCTGCTGCTGATGCCGGACGGCGTGCTCGTGCTCAGCGCCGGGCGTCCGCACAACTGGCTGGCCATCGCCCCCGACGGGATCGGCGAGGAGTGGCGGCAGCAGACGGTGACGTACCGCAACAGCGACGGCGTGCGGGACGTGCACGGCTCCTCGGGCTACACCGCCGTGGCCGCGGTCGGCCCGCACCGGCTGATCCAGGTGTTCGACAACTGCAAGCTGCCCGGGGTGCGCCCCGACGGGCTGCTCAACGAGACGGCCTGCCCGGCCCACGGCAAGTTCGAGAACGGCGGCTGGTACGCGATCAAGCGCCGGCTGTTCACCGTCACGCCCCCCGGCCCCGACCTGCTCGACCTGGCCGCCCTGTACCGCCGCGGCGCGCTCACGGTCGAGACCGACTTGCGGTGGACCCGCCCCGGCCGGCCGCGCACCGGCCCGGCGGCCGCCTTCGACGGCAGCACCGACTACTGGTCCAGCGCCGTCGCCGCCGGCCCCGGCCGGTACGTCCTGCACCTCGACCGCCCATACGCGATCAACCGGATCGGCCTCAGCCTGCGCCCCGGGTACCCGGCCGGCGCCCGCGTGTACGTCTCCGCCGACGGCCGCTCCTGGGGCGAGCCCGTCGTCACGGTCGAGGACCGGACCGACTACGCCATGCGCTACCACACGGTGGCCCGCACCGGCCCGCACGTCATGATCGTCACCGAGCCGACGGACGACTGCGACGCCGAGATCGGCGACTCCTGCAGCATGCTCAACGAACTCGAACTCTACGGACGCTGAACCCGGCCGGAAAATGCGCATGATCCGGCGGGCCGAAATGGCGGGAGTTCACGGAATGTGACGCCGGACCCGGCGGACTTCTCGTGACCGGAGTTTTCCCGGCCGGGCAGAAAGGCGCGGCTCGGTTACTGTGACTTCCGTTCCGCTCTGCCCGCCTTCCGGCCTGCCGCGGTGACGAATGGCCGGACCGATGTTCCGGAGAGCCGATAAATTGCCGCCCCATTCCCCCGGCGCCGAGGCGTCGCCGTGCGCCTGATCCCCTCCCGCCCCTTCGACAACGCCGTCGTGTGCGGCGTGACGGGCACCGTCGCGCTGCTGTGCGCCGCCGAGGCGGCCGGCCGCCTCGGGCTCGTCTCCCAGCTGGAGCTGCCGCTCGCCTCGGCGGTCCTGGCCACCGCCGCCGGGCTCGCCGCCGACCCCGCGTTCCTGGCCGACGTGCTGGCCACCTGCGGCGCGTGGGCGCTCGGGCTGCTGACCGCCGTGGCGGTGGCCGTGCCCGCCGGGCTGCTGCTGGGCAGCCTGCCGCCGGTCGAGCGGGCCCTGCGTCCCGTCCTGGAGTTCCTGCGGCCCATCCCCTCGGTGGCGCTCATCCCGCTGGCCGCGTTCGTCTTCACCGGCCGGCTGGAGACCGAGGTCGCGATGATCGTGTACGCCGCGACCTGGCCCGTCCTGCTCAACACCATGTACGGGCTGCGCGAGGTCGACCCGCTGGCCAAGGAGACGATGCGGGCCTTCGGCTTCGGCCCGCGGGCCGTCCTGTGGCGGGTCAGCCTGCCGAGCGCGGCCCCCTTCGTGGCGACCGGCGTGCGGGTGGCCGCGGCCATCGCCCTGATCCTGGCCGTCAGCACCGAGCTGCTGGCCGGCGCCGGCGGCATCGGCCACTTCATCATCGTGGCCGAGAGCAGCCCGGACGGCCTGCGGCTGACCATCGCCGCCACCCTGTGGGCCGGCGCGCTCGGCCTGCTCACCAACGCCCTGCTCGCCCACGCCTTCCGCCGGCTGCTGCGCTGGCACACGACGCTGACGGGAGCGGCACGATGATCAGATCCGTGGCCCGGCTGTGGGCCGTGCCCGTCGTCGTGGCCCTCTGGGAGCTGGCCACCAGGGCGGCGGGCAACCCCTACTTCCCGCCGCCGTCCACGATCGCGCTGCGCCTGCGCGAGCTGTGGATCACCCGGACGGCCCTGGACGACCTCTCCCACAGCCTGGGCCGGCTGCTGACCGGCTGGGTGCTGGCCGGCGTCGCGGGCGTGGCGGCCGGGGTCGCCATGGGCCGCTCGCCGCTGCTGTCCAGGTTCGTGGACCCGGCGGTGCAGTTCTGCCGGGCGCTGCCGCCGCCCGCGCTGCTGCCGGTGTTCCTGGCGCTGTTCTCGACCGGCACGCTCATGCAGGTCGCGGCCATCGCGTGCGGCATCGTCTGGCCGGTGCTTCTTAACGCCGCCGACGGCGCCCGCAACGTGGACCGGCTCCACCTGGACACCGCGCAGGTCTTCAGGCTGTCGGCCGGGCAGCGCCTGCTGCGGGTCGTGCTGCCCGCGGCGGCCCCGAAGATCCTGGCCGGGCTGCGGCTCAGCCTGTCGCTCGCGCTCATCCTCATGGTGATCGCCGAGTTCTTCGCCACCGACGGCGTCGGTTTCCGGTTGCGCGCCGCGCAGCGTTCCTTCGACCTGCCGGGCATGTGGGCGGCCGTCACCGTGCTCGGCGTTCTGGGTTATCTGCTCAATCAGGTTTTCCTGGTTCTGGAACGCCGGTTGGTGGCGCATTATGGCGCGACCGAATGAAGCCGCCCGGGAATGCGGAAGATTGCCGGACGGCTGTTCCTTTTCCCCGGCACGCTTTTGTTCGCGAACTCGACTCTCTGGGAGCGTTTTCATGCGTCTGTTACTCGCGGCGGTCGCCCTCGCCCTGGCGATGACCGGATGCGGCGGGGCGGATCCCCGGCCGTCGTCCGGCGGGCCGGAGAAGGCCGTGCTGAACCTCGGCATGCTGGCCCTTCCCGAGGTCGCGCCCGTGCAGATCGCCATCGACAAGGGGTTCTTCGCGGCGGAGGGGCTGACCGTCAAGCCCGTCGTGATCCAGGGCGGGGCCGCCGCGATGCCCGACCTGATCAGCGGCAAGCTCGACGTCCTGCACAGCAACTACGTCTCGGCGATCCTGGCCGCCGCGCGCGGCGTGGGCCGGTTGAAGGTCGTCGGCGACGCCTACGCGGCCAAGCCTGGCAACTTCGTCCTCATGACGCGCAAGGACTCGCCCGTCACAAGGCTGGCCGACCTCAAGGGCAGGAAGGTCGGCGTCAACACCCTCGGCAACGTCGCCACCCTGGCCGTGAGCGCGCTGCTCAAGCCCGCCGGCGTGGCGCCCGCCGACATCACCTTCGTCGAACGGCCCTTCCCGCAGATGGCCGGCGCCCTGGCCAACGGCGACGTGGACGCCGCCGTGCTGCCCGAGCCGTTCTGGCAGACCGCGGCCGCCACCAGCGGGGCGCGCAGCCTGTCGGACCTGTTCACCGGCGCGACCGCCGACTTCCCGATGGCCGGTTACCTGACCACCGAGGGCTTCGCGGCCGACAATCCGCGCACGGTGGCCGCCTTCCAGCGCGGCCTGCGCAAGGCGGTGGACGTGGCGATCGCCGACCCGGCCCAGGCCAAGGCCGCGCTGCTCAAGTACACGAAGATCGACAAGGCGACGGCCGACCTGATGACGCTGGGCGGCTACTCCACCACCGTCGAGAAGGCCCGGTTGCAGCGGGTGGCCGACGTCATGCTGGAGTTCAAGGGCAACGGCTACCTGGAGGCGCCGTTCGACGTCTCGGCCCTGCTCCTTCCCGGCGGCTCCTCATGACGGGCCTCGCGGGACGGCGTCCGAAGCGGGTGGTCATCGCCGGGGCGGGCATCGCCGGGCTCACCGCCGCCCTCAGCCTGCACGCGGCCGGCATCACGGACGTGACCGTGCACGAGGCCGTCAAGGAGATCCGGCCGCTCGGCGTGGGCATCAACCTGCTGCCGCACGCCGTGCGCGAGCTCATCGAGCTCGGCCTGGGCGACCGGCTGGCCCGCGTCGGCGTCGAGACGGCCGACCTGACCTTCGTCACCCGGCGCGGGCAGCGCATCTGGACCGAGCCGCGCGGCCGGGCCGCGGGCCACGCCTGGCCCCAGTACTCGATCCACCGCGGCCGGCTGCAGCTCCTGCTCCTCGACGCCGTACGCGAGCGGCTCGGCCCGGACGCCGTGGTGACCGGCTCCCCCGTCACCGGCCTCGACCACGACGCCGACCTGCTCGTCGGCGCCGACGGCATCCGCTCCGGCGTCCGGGCCGCGCTGTTCCCCGGCGAGGGCGAGCCGTTGTGGGGCGGTCACGTGTTGTGGCGCGGCACGTCGCGCGCCCGGCCGTTCCTGACCGGCCGATCCATGATCATGGCAGGCGACGGTACCCAGAAGATCGTCATCTACCCCATCGCGCCGCCGGACCCGGACGGCACGCAGCTCGTCAACTGGGCCATCCAGCACCGGGCCCCCGAGACCGTCCCGAGGGGCGACTGGAACCGGGAGGTGGAGATCGGCAAGTTCCTGCACCACGTGGCCGACGTGCGCTCCGACGCCCTCGACATCCCCGGTCTCATCGCCTCGGCCGACAAGGCGTACGAGTACCCGCTGGTGGACCGCGACCCGTTGCCGTACTGGTCGTCGGGGACGGTGACGCTGATGGGCGACGCCGCGCACCCGATGTACCCGACGGGGTCCAACGGCGGCACGCAGGCCGTCATCGACGCCCGCGTGCTGGCCCACGCGCTGGCCACCGGCCAGGGCCTGGAGTTCTACGAGAGCCGGCGGCGGCCGGTCACGAACCGGATCGTGCTGGCCAACCGCGAGGACGGGCCCGAGGTCGTCCTGAGGCTGGTGCACGAACGCGCCCCCGACGGGTTCGCCGACATCGAGGAGGTCATCCCCAGGGACACGCTGGAGAAGATCGCGCTGCACTACAAGCAGCTCGCGGGCTTCGAGCCGGCCACCCTCAACGCCCGCCCCAGCTGGTCGGTCCCCCCGGACGCCAGGCAGGGGCCGGTTCCCTCGGACGCCGGCCACGAGCCGGTTCCCCTGAACGCCGGCCATGAGTCGGTTCCTCTGAACGCCGGCCACGAGTCGGTTCCTCTGAACGCCGGTCAGGCCGACGGCGCGTCCTGACTGCCGGGCGCCCCCGCATGCGGGCGTGGTGAGGCGGGGGCGCGTGGGCGCCCCCGCGTGGGACCGGGTGCGGTCTCCTACCGCTTGGGCGGGAGGTCGTCCCCGCGGTTGCGGTTGCGGGTGTGCTCGCGCGCGTCGCCGTCCTCGTCGACCTCCAGGCGTTCCCTCCTGACCTGGCCCTCGACGGTCTCCTCGTGCTCGACGCGCTCCTTGTGCACGCGGATGTGCTCGACCGGCCTGGTCTCCTTGCCGATCACCGGCCGCTCCTCGTGCAGGGTGATCTGCTGCTCGTCCTCGCCGATCTCGTACGTGCCGGGCTCGCCGTCCCTGATGGGCTCGCGCTCGATCACGACCTCCTCGTGCGCGAGCGGCACCCTCTCCTGGACGTTCTCGGTCTCGACGTACTTGCGCAGCCGGACGTGCCCGCTCTCGCGGCTCTCCTTGCCGATGTGGAGCTGCTCCTCGGACGTGGTCATGTCGATGTCGCGGTCGCCGACGTCCCGGCCGCGCATCCGGCCCGGCTGCCCCGGCTGGCCCATCGCGCCTGCCTGGCCGGTCGGCGGCTGGCCGGTCATGCCCGGACGCATGCCGCGTTCCCCGGCCGTGCGGGGCTCTCCGGTGGCCCGCTCGGCCTGCCGCTCCCCCGCGGCGGGCGAGCGCTGGGACGGGATGGTGGACGGCTGCATGCCGTAGTACCGGTAGAGCTCGGCCTCCTCCTCCAGCGACAGGCGGCCGTCCACGTCGATGTTGGGCGCGCCCTTGATCATCTCCTTGTCGAAGGGGACCCTGATCTCGTCCCCGGAACGGCGGGCGTTGGCCAGCGGCACGAAGGTCTGCTTCATGCCGAAGAACCCCGTGCGCACGGTCACCCACTCCGGCTCGCCGGTGCGGTCACTGAGGTAGACCTGGCCCACCTTGCCGATCGACTGTCCGTCCGACCCGATCACATGGCACTCGAGCAGGCTCCGGATCTCTGTTTGCATAGCCACGACGATCCCCCCGATTGTTCGTCCTGGTTCAAAAAGGACAAATACCCCAGAGAGTCGCATTTGCACACATGGGTCGGCCAGTCTTTGCCATGGACAGGCCTACGGCGGAGGCACGCCGCGGCCCTCCCGGGAGCCCGCGTAGGCGGCCCGCCGCAGCCTGGCCGTCCATCCGGCCGGACGCAGGCAGGGGGCGCTGTTGAGCACGGGGTCGAAGGTCAGGTCCGCACCGGGCAGCGCGGTGTGCAGGCGCAGGCGGGCCAGGTAGCGACCGCCCGCCCACAGGTGGAACAGCAGCGGGCCGCGGGCCAGCGCGCCGGGCAGCAGCGCGGGATCGGCGGGCACGCGCTCCCCCTCCGGCCGGGCGACCAGCCGGTACCGGCCGGTTCCGTACACGTACGCCGTGAGGCTGGAGTACGGCCCCGACGTGAAGGTGCGGCGTGGCACCGGCACAGGACCCGCGCCGGTGGACAGCAGCAGGTCCACCCCGTTCGGCAGGCGCACGGCCAGCCCCAGCACGTCGGGCAGCCGGCCCGGCAGGGACAGCCCCTTGGACAGCCGGGCCCGCACCTCGTGCTCGCCCGGCTCCCCCAGCGGCGCCGCCTCGACCGTCAGCGTGCCCGCCAGGAGCAGCCCGCGCCGGTGCAGCGCGCGGCCGTGCCGGAGCCCGGCCAGCACGCGCGCCGCGACGCGGGCGAAGGAGTCGAGCGCGGGCGGAGCGCCCGCGCCGTCGGGCATCGCCGACGCCCCCGTCAGTAGTCTTCCTGCGCCTTCTTCAGCGCCTTGAGGTGCTCCTGCAGCGTCGGGGACGCGGACTTGGCCAGCGCCACCACCGCCGGCGAGGAGCCCTTGGAGATCTCCTCCTTGGTGGCCTCGATCGCCGTCTTGTGGGCCTTGACCATGCCGACGACGAACTCCTTGTCGAACTCCTTGCCCTTGGCGTCCTGCAGGCGCTTGGCCAGGGCGGCCTGGGCGGAGTTCGGCGCGGCGGGCAGCTGGATGGCGAGCTGGCTCGCGGTCTCGGTCACCTTCTTGTCGAACTGGGTGTGGTCGTCGACGAGCATCCGGCCGATCGACTTGACCTGGTCGGTGGCGCCCTTCTTCTCGGCCAGGCGGCCCGCCTCGATCTCGGCCAGGTTCCCCTGGTGGATGGCCGCCATCCAGGTCCTGTCCTGCTCGGACGGCTGAGCGTCGGTCCGCGGCGCCAGCCCCGCGGTGTTGGTGGTGGCGCTTTCGCCGCACCCGGACAGGGCGACGACGGCCGCGGCGGCCAGCAGCATGGTCAGACGAGTACGCATGAGGTTTCCTATGACATGGTGACACTTCTCCGACACAGAGAGTAACCAGACGCTCACGACTTCCCCCTCAGGCGCGCCGCGTCGCACCCCCTGGGCGGGAGTCGCGGGCCGCCGCCGGGAGCCGTCATCATGTTGACGGACGTGCCGCGGCCGACCCGGCCGCCGAAGAGTGCGAGGAGAAGGATGACGCCACCGGCCCGATCACCGGAGCAGCGCAAGCGGGACACGCTCGACCGGCTCGAACACGACGTCGACGTCTGGGTGGCCACGGCGGGCGACGGCGGCCCGTACATG
Organism: Nonomuraea sp. NPDC001831; assembly: GCF_042892035.1. Taxonomy (NCBI): domain Bacteria; kingdom Bacillati; phylum Actinomycetota; class Actinomycetes; order Streptosporangiales; family Streptosporangiaceae; genus Nonomuraea; species Nonomuraea sp. NPDC001831. The sequence goes on from NZ_JBIATU010000006.1 coordinate 382,297, forward strand.
ACGCCGCTGTCGTTCCTGTGGGACGGGCACCGCCTCCTGCTCTCCACCGCCGACGCCACGCCCACGGCCCGCAACCTGCTCGACGGCGGCACCGTGCGCCTCGGCCTGGGCCTGACCAGGGACGTCGTCCTCATCCACGGCACCGTGACCGCGCAGCCGGCCGCCACGATCCCCGGCGACGTCGGCGACGCGTTCGCGGTGAAGACCGGGTTCGACCCGCGGGTGTCGCGTGGCCCGTACACGTACTTCTGGGTCACGCCGGTGCTGGTGCAGGCGTGGCGCGAGGTCAACGAGCTCGCCGGGCGCGACCTCATGCTCGACGGGAAGTGGGTCGTCTAACCGAACCCCAGCACCAGCGTGGTGTGCCGCTTCACGATGACGAACTCCCGTCCCGGGCCCCGGACGGCCCGGCCCTCGGCCACAGGCCTGTCGAAGGCAAGGCCCTCCGGGGCCGCGCTTTCCGGGGCTGGGTTGCGGTAGGCGGTGAGGCGTAGGTCGGTGGTGCGGGGGCGGCCCGCGGCGGCCCATGCCCTGACGTGCGCCGCCAGTTCCTCGGCCAGCGCCGTGCCGCCCGGCCCGTACCCTTCGGCCACCAGTTCGGCGCGCCCCGGACCACCCGCCGCGGCCGCCGGATCGGCGGCGTCCGCGTTCCGCACGGACGGACCGGAGGCGTCGGGGTTCCGCCCGGACGGACCGGAGGCCTGGGAGGCGCTGGAGGCGAGTACGGCGATGGCGGAGCCGTCGGTGAGGCCGAAGGTGCCGCCGTAGCCGCCGTACCGGTTGCCGCCGAGCATGCACCAGCGCGGCTCGTGCAGCGCCAGCCACAACGCCACGTCGGCGCCCGCCTCCGCGAGCGGATCCCGTCCCGCTGGCGTGCCCGCCTCCGCGAGCGGATCCCGTCCCGCTGGCGTGCCCGCCTCCGCGAGCGGGTCCCGTCCCGCTGGCGGGATTGTCGTCGTGAGCGGGTCCCGTCCTGCCGTCGGGTCCGCCGTCGGGGGCGGTTGCGGGAGGGGGTCGGGCGAGGTGACGGCGACGTTCGTGGGGGCGGTTTCCAGGGCGGTCACGAGGTCTCCCAGCTCGCGCGCCACCGGGAGCGCCAGCCACAGGTCGGGGTCGCGGCGCAGCACGACCACCGACTCCGGCCCGGCGGACGGCCCCCGCAGGCGCATGAACCCGCAGGGCGCCACCGTACGTCCGGCCCAATGGCCGCCCGTACGTTCCAGCGCCACCGAGACCTGCACCCCGCGCAGGTCGAGCGGCACCACCAGCCGCCCGCCCGGCGCGAGCTGGTCGAGCCAGGCGGGAGCCAGGTCCCACACGCCGACGGTGGCGATCACCCGGTCGTACGGCGCCGCCGCGGCGAACCCCTCGACCCCGTCCGCGCACACCACCTCGACCTGCGGGAATCCGGCGACCGCCAGGTTGCGCCGGGCGTCCCGCACGACGCCGGCGTCGAGGTCGAGGCTCACCACCCGCCCCTCGGGCCCGGCCAGGCGCGCCAGCAGCGCCGCGTTGTAGCCGGTGCCCGCGCCGATCTCCAGCACCCGATGGCCGGGCTCCACACCGAGCTGCCCCAGCATGGTCGCCATGACGGACGGCTGCGACGACGAGCTGACCGGCAGCCCGTGCTCGTCCCGCCGGGTGACGATCGGCACGTCGCGGTAGGCGGTGCGGGGGTCGACGCCGGGCAGGAACAGGTGGCGCGGCACCGCGAGCAGCGCGTCCGCCACGTCGTCGGCGATCTCCTGGCGCTCGCGCAGGCCCGCGACCATGGCCTGCCTCAGCCGGACGGCGTCCATGCCGCGATTGTCCACCGGCCGGGGATTCACGGTAAAGAAAACGCCAAGGAGGGTTGGGCTCCGGGATGAGGGGAATGGCAGGCAACTTCTGTACGTCGACCGTTTGGAGGAGCCGTAGTGCTCACCCTGACAGCCAACGCAGCCCAGGCGATCCGCGACCTGACCGCGTCCGCGCCGGAACCCGCCCAGGGCGGGATCCGCATCTCGTCCCAGGGCGAGGGCGCGAACTCGCTCACCCTCTCCCTGGCCACGGCCCCTGAGCCGGCCGACGAGGTGGTGGAGACCGAGGGCGCGCGGGTCTACCTCGATCCCGTGGCCGCGACCGTGCTGGACGACAAGTCCCTCGACGCCGGGGCCGACGCGCAGGGGAGCGTGTCGTTCATGGTGACCCCGCAGGCGGTGTGACGGGCAGCCGCCGTACCGGTGATCACGCCGGTACGGCGGCCCCGTACCCGGGTCAGCCGGCCAGGAGCTTGTGCAGGTAGCGGACCTGCTCCTCGGCCTGGTAGCCGGACCCGCCCTCGTGCCCGTTCCAGGGCCAGACGGTGATCTCCTTCGGCCCCTGCCAGTGGTTGTAGGCGGCGAAGACCGTGGAGGGCGGGCAGACGTAGTCCATGAGCGCGACCGAGTACAGCGCGGGCACCCGGCCGCGGGCGGCGAAGTTGACGCCGTCGAAGTACGACAGCGTGCGGAACACCTGGTCGGCGCCTTCCCGCCGGGAGGCCAGGAAGCGCACCAGCTCCTGGTACGGATCCCGGTCGGTGATCTCCACAGCCCGCCGGAAGTGCGTCAGGAACGGCACGTCCACCAGCGCGGCCCGCACCGACGGGCGCAGGGCGGCCGTGGCCTGCGCGATCGCGCCGCCCTGGCTGCCGCCGGAGACCACGATGCGCCCGGCGTCCACCGCCGGGTGGGCCGCGGCCACGTCGACCGCCCTGGCCGCGTCGGTGAACACGCGCCGGTAGTAGTAGTCCTCGGGGTCGAGGATGCCGCGCGTCATCATGCCCGGCGCCTGGACATTGGCGCTGCCGTGCGGGTCGCCGGTCGTGCCGGGGCTGGTGGGGCTCGCGCCGCCGTGTCCCCGGGTCTCCATCACGAACACCGCGTAGCCGGCCGCGGGCCACAGCAGGTGGTCCTTCGGGAACCCGCGCCCGCCGCCGTAACCGATGTAGTGCATCACGCACGGCACCGGCTCCCGAACGCCGCGCGGCAGGATGAACCAGCCGCCGATCCGGTGACCGCCCCACCCGGCGAACGACACGTCGTAGACGTCGACGCCGCTCAGCGGCAGGTCGTAGGGCACGAACTCGGCGGCCGGGTCGAACGCCTCGGCCTCGGCCAGCGTACGGGACCAGAAGTCGTCGAAGTCGGCGGGTTCGTCGCGGTCGGGGAGGTAGGCGCGCAACTGCTCGATCGGGAGGTCGAACAAGGACACGGGGGACTCCAAGCTGTAGGCAACCCTGATATTTCACCTCATCAGCCCAGGTAAGCGCTATCCTCCGCCGGCGGAAGCTGAAAGCCCGCGTACGGGGTAGGGGAGGTCGCGTGATCGAATACGTGATCGAGGTTCCCTCCTCCCATCTCTACCCCGGCCTGGTGCTGGAGGCCCCCGCGGACGCCGAGGACTTCCTCGTGCTGTTCACCGACGACTCCGAGTCGCGCGCCCAGCTCCTCGGCGACGCCTCGGGACGTCCGGTGCTCAGGGTCGGCGGATACATGACCACGAACGGCACCGTCATCGACGAGCGGGTGTGGACCGTGCGGGAGACGCTGCGCACCGGCGACCGGGTGCGCATCCGCCTGGGCCGCTCGCTCCCCTCCCCCGTCGGGGGCTAACGTCCCCTTTGTGAGGTCTTTCGCCGGGATGGTGGCGGGCGCCGCGGTGCTCGCGCTGTCGCCCGTCGCCGGGCTGGCCGCGCTGGCCGGGACGGCGATGGTGGGCGCGCGGCCCGCGATGTTCGCGGTGACCGGCCTGGCGGTGTTCGCCGCGGTGTTCTACCTCGGGCTGCTGCTGTGCGTGCCCCGGCCGCGGGCGACCTGGGGGCGGTGGTCACGGGCGGCGCTGATCCTGGCCGTGGAGGTGGCGGTGGTCTGGCGGGTCGCGGACGCGACGCTGACCCCGCCGCCCGCGCCGGCCGCGGCCCTGTCGCCGGTGGCCGGGCAGCGCGAGTGGCGCCTGCCGACGGGGTCGCGGCTGGCGTACGCACGGGTCGCGCCGAAGCGGGTCACCCGGCCGGAGCCGGTGGTCTTCCTGTCCGGCGCGGCCGGCCTGGCGGACCTGGCCGCCGATCCGGCGTTCTACCGGCGGCTGGCCGCCGACGGCCACGAGGTGTACGTCTACGACCGGGTGGGCTCCGGACGTTCGGCGCGGCTGGCGGACCCGGCCGCGTACGGGGTGGGGCGCGACGTGGCGGACCTGGAGCAGGTGCGGCAGGCGATCGGCGCCCGACGCCTGAACCTGGTCGCTCGCGGCGAGGGCGCCCGGCTCGCGGCGGCCTACCTGTCCGCCCATCCGGACGCGGTGTCCAGGGCGGTGCTCGCCTCCCCCGCCGGCCTCGACCGGGCCCGTGCCGCGACGCTGCTGGACGACGGCCCGCCCAGCCCCAGGATGCTGGCGGTCCACACGCTGCTGCGGGTCGAACCGGCGGCGGCGCACGCGTTCGCCGGCGACGCCGAGCTCGACGCCCGCGCAGAGGCGTCCGCCGTCTGCCCGCAGGACCGGCCCGCCGGGAAGCCGCCCCTGACCCGGTCGGACGGTTCGGGCGGGTATGCGCGGCTGGTGGACCGGCCGTCACCGCCTGGGATGCGGGACGGGCTGGCCCGGGTGACGGCTCCCGTCCTGGTGGTCAAGGGGCCGTGCGACGGGGAGAGCTGGTCGGCGGCCACCGACGTCCGGCGGGCGATCCCCGGCGCCGGGCTCGCCTACGCCGAGGGGCGGGGGGCGTACCTGGCGACGCTGCGGGCGTTCCTGGCGGGCCGGGCGGTGCCGGCGTACGAGGGCGTCACGCCCCCGCCCGGCTACCGGGGCCCGTGGTGAAGCCGGCTCAGCGGTCCCGCGTCCGGGGCTCCGGGCGGCCGGGGCGGGCGCAGGAGCCGGCCGTGGCCGCCGTCACCTTCCAGCCGGCGTCCGGGAACGGCGACATGAAGTGGGTCAGCAGGTCCACCGCGTAGTCCGGGGCCTGCCCGCCCGGGTCGAGGAAGGACACCATCTGCGGGCCGTCCGAGCCGCGCAGGGTGATCGAGCCGCCCCTGCCGCCGGAGGCGAAGCCGGGTTTGGCGTCCACGGTGAGGCAGGCGAGCCCGATCCCGGCGGCGGCGATCTCCTGGCGGGCGCCGATGCGGCGCATGCGCTGGTCGTAGCGGCGCAGGGCGAGCGAGGTGGCCCGGGTGAGCCGCAGGGAGCCGGTGAAGGCGTCCGGACCGATCCTCCTGCTCAGCCTGACCCGCAGGGAGACGTCCGGCCGCAGGTCCACGCCCTTGGCGGCCAGGCGGAGGCGGTCGTAGGCGCCCTCGAAGCCGGGCGCGAGGAACCCGGCCGCGGCCGGCGCCTTGAGCCCGAACGGGATGCGCCCCGGCCGTACCCGCAACCAGGACACCCGCCGGACCGCCAGCGACACCTCCCGCACCGCGCTCGCGGCGAGCGCGAAGTCCCCGCCGACCTGGTAGGTGAGGAACCCCGAGGTGTACGGGACCTCCTTGGACACGGCGATCGGCTGCCGCTGGACCGGGCCCACGCGCAACCCGGCGCCCACGGCGATCCGGGCCGTCGGCCCGGGTTTCGAGACCAGGTCGAGCGACTGGTCGGGATTGAGGCGGATCGTCGTGTCGGCGGCCAGGTCCTCGACCGCGAGCGAGACGCCGCCGAGCCGCCCGGACGGGTCCACCAGACGGCCGTCCACGGCCAGCCGGCCGTCCAGGGTGCTCGTGCCGCCCCGGTAGGTGAGCGCGGGGACGCTCAGCCCGGCGGCGGAGGCGTCGGCGTCCAGGCCGAGCGCCGCCGGGACGTCGGTCAGCCGCAGCCCGCCGCTGCCCCGGCCGGGCAGGGTGACCTCGGCGGTCAGGCGGTCGACCGGCGCGGAGTTCCGTACCCGGATCCGGGTCCTGGCCCCGTACGCGCCCTGCACGTCCACGGCGGCCGGCACCGGGTCGAGGGCGACGTGGCCGCGCAGCCCGCCCGCCTCGGCCCGCACGTCGAGCGCGCCGAGCGTGGCCGGCGGCTCGACGCGGTAGGCGACGTGCCCGGCGTCCAGCGGGCCCAGGGACAACCGGGTGATCCTCGGCGGCAGCCGGGTCAGCGTGGCCCGCGCCCTGATCGGGACCGGCGCGAGCACGCTGCTGTCCAGGTGGAGGGCGAGGGTCCGGCGCCTGGGCGCGAAGCCGGAGAAGGCGAACGTGCCGCCCGCCGGGTCGATCGTCACCTGGCCGGGCAGGCCGGTGACGTCGAGGTAGCCCTGCAGGCCGTAGCAGCCGCGTCCCGCCGTGCAGAACGGGCCCGGCCCGCAGCCCCCGGCCGGGCAGCCGCCGTCCACCAGCGACAGGCCGCCCTCGACGGCGGGCGCGGGACGCATGCGGGCCAGCGCGGCGGTCCTGCCGAGCCAGGCGCGGGCGGTCACGCCGAGCCGGGAGCCGGAGTAGGTGAGCCTGCCCTCGGGCGTGGCGGCGACGGTCAGGTCGCCCGGCACCGGCCCCACCCTGCCGAGGACGCCGAAGCGCACGTCCCCCAGGACGATGTCGGCGTCCATGGCGAGCCGCTGCCGGGCGGCGCGAAACTGGGCCAGGAACCCCTGGCCGGACGGGCTGAGCTCGACCCGCGACAGGCCCTTGACCAGCACGCTCGCGTCCAGGTCGCCGCCGGCCCGGTCGTAGTGGGCGGCCAGGTGCGGGCCGTTCGGGGACGTGGCGCCGTCGTGGTTGGCGACGGCCAGGGCCGCCGACCCCACCGGGCCGGACAGCCCGCGGAAGCGGTAGACGCCGCCCTTCCAGGCGGCCTCGAAGCGGGCCGGGACGCCGGTCACGTCGGCGGCGGCCCTGAGCACCCGGCCGTCCGTCCTGATCCTGGCCAGCGCCGACACCTTGGCCACGGGGGCGCTCGCGGTCCAGGCGAGGGTCCCGGCCGCGGTGTCGGCGGCCAGTTCGGCCCGCTTCGGCGCCCCTTCCACCGCCACCCGCACGTCGTCCCCGGCCGAGGCGCCGTCGAGGGTGGTGACGTACGGCCTGGCCGCGTAGAGGCGGAGGTCGCGGAGCCGGCCGGACGTGGCGACCTCGACCGTCGAGCGTTCGCCCAGCGTCCACGCGGTCCTGACGTCCCCACGCACCCCGCGGACCGTGCCGTCGATCGTCGGCCCGCTCCGGACATCGGCGTAGGCCGCCCGGAGCCGGTCGATCACGCCGCCGGCCCGGTAGACGGCCGTCCCGGCGGCGGGGTCGAGGGACAGGTCGGCCTCGGCGGGCGTGTTGGAGATCTCCAGTCGTGCCAGGCGTCTCCCGTCGAGGCCGGCCACCACGAAGGGCCGGCCGCTCGCCCTGGCCGTCAGGTGGGCGTGCGGCGCGCCGCCGTAGGTGACGTCGAACCCCGACACGCCGGACAGCAGCGCCGACACCCCGGTGGCGTCGCCGTTCCTGACCAGGGTGACGTGGCCGCCGGCGGGGCTGGAGATCGCGCCGCCGCCGCGTTGCAGGACCACGGCGATGCGGCCGATCGGCGAGCTGGCCGTCTGCGTGACGCGGTGCGCGGCCGGGTCGGCGTCCAACCGGATTCGGGCCGGCAGACCGCTCAGCTCGGCGCGCAGCACCGTCCTGGACGCGGCGCGGTCGTAGTGGAGCACCTTGGCCGAGCCCGCCCGCGCGGGCCCGGACGACTCGACGGTCAGGGTCTGCCTGCCGCCGGACGACAGGTGGGCGGCGGTGAAGGAGCGGGGCACCTCGCGCAGCTCGGCGCCGGCCGCCGTGGCCAGGCGGCCGTCGCGGTAGAGGTGGTCGTGCAGCTCGGCGCGGGTGATCGGGGCGCGGGCGGTGAAGCGCATCCGTCCGCCGGACAGGCGCACGTGGGCGCGGGTGGGCATGCGGTCCAGTACGGCCTGCGTGTAGCGGCCCGGGGAGACGGCGACCGCGTCCAGCCTGGCCGGACGGGAGGCGGTGACGTCCAGCTCGACCGCCGGAGAGGTGGCGTCCGGTTCGGCGGGCTTCGAGGTGATGGCGGCCGGCTTGGAGGGCTTGGTGGTGGCGGACGGGGTGGGTGGGTTGAGGGTGGCCTCGGCGGTGAGCCGTTCGGTGGCGGGGGTCTGGCGCAGGCTCACCGCCGCGCGTCCGGTCAGCCCCGCCAGGGTGACGGCGGACGGTCCCGGGTCCTCGCGGGTGACGTTCGCCCTCACCGTCCGGCCGTCCGGGTCCATGGTGAACGTCCCGCGGTCGAGCACCGACAGTGAGGCGCCGCCGCGCAGGCCGTCGAACCCGACGGTCACCCTGCCGTCGTACTCGGCCCAGACCAGCGCCCTGACCCTCTTGCCGGACAGGCTCCTGACGGCGAACCCGAGCCCGATGCCCCCGTTCACGGGGTTCGCGGCGGGCACCAGGTCGGCCGCCAGGTCGGGGAGGCCGTCGCCGGTGACGTCCGCGGCGACCGGCACGGCGACGGGCCGGCGCGCCGAACACGCCACCGCCCGCTCCACCCCCACCACACACAACCGATACGTCATCCCTTGCCTCCTCGGCAAAGCCCCACCGGCCGCGCGGCCTCCCTGGGGGCGGATTGCGCGGCCTCCCTGGGGACGGATTGTGCGGCCTCCCTGCGGGCGGAGCGGGGGGCGGGTGGCCAGGCGCAGGGCGTCCAGGGCTCTGGTGACGGACGGGGGCGGGCGCAGGAGGGTCAGCGGGGCGGCGCCGGTCGTGTCGGGCAGGAGGGCGGCGGGGTCGGGAGCCCGCCGGCCGAGCCCCTGCCGTTCCTGCCGCCGAGCGGCCTGGGCAGCAACGGCGTCGGCGAGACCCGTCCCGGCGGGCGTGGTGATCTCCAGCCGTTCCGGCCCCACCGGCCCCTTCCCCATGGGCCGCACGGCGGGCGACGGCCCCGACGGGACCCGCACCACCGCAGGCGGCGGCTCCGGAACCGCGGGCACCTCCCGCGCCATCACCCGACCACCCGTCGACGCCTGGACGACGCGCGCAGCCGAGGCATGACCGGAGGCTGCGGCGGGCGGGCCCGCCAGTGCGGTGACCGCGATGGACGTCGAAGCGAGCACGCGCAGAAGGGCGTGCGGCATGAAGCGTTCCCCCGAACCCGTCTAACTCATCCCATCAGAAACAATGGTCACGAGATGACCATATTTCCTCACTCATCGTCAAATGCGGCGCAACATGGAACTCCAGTTTCCGCCGACGCCACCTCACCCCCCCCCGGCTATTACGCCGCCCGGCGCGCCCCCGTCCGGCTCACCGCCGTGACCACGGTGGCTGCCACGGCCAGCACCAGCAGGACGCCCACCGCCAGCCGGTAACCGTCCTGCAGCACACCGGCCACGGCGGACAGCCGGGCGGGGTCGGCGGCGTACACCAGGTGCCGCTCGGCGGCCGGCACGGACGCGGCGACGATGGCCAGCGACATGGCGGTGCTGATCACGGTCGAGACGTTGACCAGCATGAGCCGTACACCGTTGACCACACCGAGCCGGTCCTGCGGCGCGTCCATCATGATCGCGGTGGTGTTGGCGGTGATGAACAGCCCGCTGCCCGCGCCCACGAGCCCGAGCGCCGTCCCGAGCCAGACGTAGGGCACGGACGGGTCCAGCGCGGCCAGCATGACCGCCATGCCCGCCGCGCTCACCGCCGAGCCGGCCACCGCCACCGTGCGCGGGTGGAAGCGTCCGGTCAACGCCCCGGCGACCAGCGAGGTCAGGGCCGAGGCGGCCGAGACGGGCAGCACGGCGAGCCCGGCCTGCGCGGGCTCGAACTGCCGGGTGGACTGCAGGAACAGCGAGATGACCAGCACGATCGAGAACTGCCCGAGCGAGTTGAGCACGGCGGCCACGTTCGCCAGCGCGAAGCCGCGGTCGCCGAACAGCCGCAGATCGAGCAGCGGCGTCCGGCTGCGCCACTGGACCAGCGCGAACACCGGGGCCGCCGCCGCGAACGCCACCCCGCCCGCCACCACCCACGGGCTCAGCCAGCCGAGCGAGCTGCCCTGCGACAGGGCCAGCAGCAGGCCGCTCAGCCAGGTGAACAGCAGGACGATCCCCGGCACGTCCAGCCGCTCGCGCGGACCTCTAGGCACCAGGCGGAGAGTGACCGCGCCCCAGACGATGGCCGCGACCCCGACGGGCACGTTGAACCAGAAGATCCACCGCCAGCCCGCCGCGCCGGCAAGGAACCCGCCGAACGACGGCCCCACGAGCCCCGCCACGGAGATGATGGCCATGTAGACGGCCATGCCACGGCCCAGCCGGGCCGGCGGGAAGGCGCCGGCCAGGATGGCCGAGCTGTTGGCCAGGATCATGGCCGAGCCGCACGCCTGGGCGACCCGGGCCGCCAGCAGCACCTCGATCGAGGGCGCGAACCCGGCCGCCAGGCTCGCGACGGTGAACACCACGAACCCCAGCAAGTACGTGCCGCGCCTGCCGAACAGGTCGGCCACCCGCCCGAACACCACCAGCCCGACCGAGCTGACCAGCATGTAGGCGAGCAGCACCCAACTGGCCAGGAAGGCGCCGACGTGGAAGTGCGCGACGACGGCGGGCAGGGCGACGTTGAGCGAGCTGGAGTTGAGCCCGGTCAGGAACATGCCGAGGCTGGTGACCGAGACGGCCCGCCAGGCGTACCGCAACTGCGCGGCTTCGTCCTCCGTCGCCGCCCCGGCCGCGGGCACCGCTGCGACGGCCTCGGACTCAGTCACACCGGACCGACTGAACGTTCATGCGCCCACTCTTTCTAGAATCCCCCTCTAGGAAAGAGTCCGCCCGAGCGATTGTCAAGATCCCGGCCGAGAAACGTACGGCCACAGGCGAAAGCGCGGGTGGGGGTGCGGGCGCGAGGCGCAGGTAGGCGCGACGGCGACCAGCCGCCCGCCGTCCGCCCCCACTCAGCCCGCACCCTCCGCCGGTTCTGGCGGCCGTTCCCGCAGCCGTTCGCCGGTCCGTTCGCACGTCCGTGCGTCGGCACGTGAGGGCGGAGGGATCGGGAGCGGAGAGGTCGGGAGCGGAGGGGGTGGGGTCGGCACCTCCGGCGGGGAAGGTTCAGCCCAGGGTGCGGAGGGCCTGTTCGACGGTGTCGCCGGTGCCGACGGCCACTTCGCCGCCGTCGCCGTCACGTGCGACGGCGATCACGCCGGACCCGGTCGGATGACGGCTCAGGGTGACCGTGCAGCCGTCGCGCAGCAGCGCCTCCACGTCGGCCGCCCGCTGCGGCGCCGCCCATTCGGCGGAGCCGGGGCCGAGCAGGCGGGTGGCCGCGATCAGCGCGGCGACCGGCGTCCGGTGCCGGGCAAGGAGCACGGGGCTGTCGTCGTACGGCTCCGAGACCTGCCGGACGAGCTCCCCCAGCTTGGCCTTGGCCGTGGACAACGACACCACGGGCAAACCGGTCAGCATTCCGGGGACCTTGGACAGCGGCACCAGCGCGGCCCACTCCCAGCGCTCCCGCGTGATCAGCGTGATCTGCCCCTCGCCCGCCGCGCCCACCAGTGCCCCCCAGCGGGACCGCGCCTCCTCGACCCCGATGGGCACGCCCAGCCTGTCCTCCATCTCGCTGTAATTGATCATGAGGAAAACCGTAAGGCACCTTACGATATTCGCGCAAGGATGCTCGCCCGCCGCCGCGCGGCGTCCGGCGCGCTCACCTCCCGCGACGCACCCTCCGGACGAGGTCCTCGGCGGCCGGCCGCCACCGCGGATACTCGAAGGCGAAACCCGCCTCCAGCAGCCGCCCCGGGACGACCCGGCGGCTCTTGAGCAGCAGCTCGGTGTCGGACCGCAGCGCGTACGCGCCGAGCTCGGCCATCCACCGCGTCGCGGGCAGGCCCACCGGCACGCCCCGGACGGACCGCAGCGTCCGCATGAACGCGGCCTGCGGCAGCGGCTCGGGCGCGGCCAGGTTGACCGGTCCGCTCAGGTCGTCCCGCCCGGCCAGGAACTCGACCGCGCGGACGAGGTCGCGGTCGTGGATCCAGGACACGTACTGGGCGCCGCCCACCAGCGGCCCCCCGAGGCCGAGCCGGGTCATGCGCAGCAGCACGTCGAAGACGCCGCCGCGGTCGGGGCTCATCACCATGGCGGTGCGCAGGGCGACCTTGCGCGTGTGCGGGGTCTCGGCCCGCTCCAGCTCCCGCTCCCACGCCTGGGCGATCTCGACGCTGTAGCGCCAGTAACCCGGGACGCCGGGCTCCTCGCCGCCGATCAGGCCGGTCGCCTCGTCGTTGGGGGCGTCGAAGCGGTGTGCGTAGACGGTGGCGGTGCTCATCTGCAGCCAGACCCGGGGCGGACGTGCGGCGGCAGCGATCGCCCGGCCGACGACCCGGGTGGAGCGCACCCGCGAGTCCATCATGGCCCGCAGGTTGGCGGGGGTGTAACGGCAGTTCACGCTCCGCCCGGCCAGGTTGACCACGAGGTCGCTGCCGTCGATCTCGCGCGCCCACGCGCCCAGGGTCTCGCCGTCCCAGGCGACCTCGCCCTTCCGGGACGGCCTGCGGGTCAGCACCACGACCTCGTGGCCGGCGGAGGTCAGTGCCCGGCGGAGAATCTCGCCGACCTGCCCGGTTCCTCCGGGAATCACGGTCTTCACTCTGCCGACCCTACTCCTGTCTTTTGAACGCGTTCAGGGCGGCCTCGAACGCCGCCTGGTCGTGCACTCGTAGCGGCGGAGTGTGGCCGAGGGCCGCCGAAGACAGCGGAAAGCGGCGGAGGGCGGCCGATGACGGCGGAGGGCGGCGGAGGAGTAGGAAGGAGCGGAGGGGCCTGGTCCGGGCTTGGGGCGAGCGGGAGGGAGTTCGTCGGCGCGGCGGATCAGGGCGTGAAGGCGTCCAGGGTGCGCGTGTCCTCGTCGGTCAGGGTGAGGTCGGCGGCGGCCAGGTTCTCCTCAAGGTGGGCGGCCGAGCCGGTGCCGGGCGTGGGCAGGAGGACCGGGGAGCGGTGCAGCAGCCACGCCAGCGCCACCTGCCCGGACGTCGCGCCGTGCCGGGCGGCCACCCGTTCGATCATCGTGCCCGTACCGGCCCCCGCGGCGAGGGAGCCGTTCCCGAGGGGGAACCACGGCAGGAACGCGATGCCCAGTTCCTGGCACCGCGCCAGCACCGGCTCCGACTCCCGGTCAAGCACGTTGAACCGGTTCTGCACCGACGCCGGCCGCAGGACGGTCAGCGCCTCGTCGAGCTGCTCCAGGGTGACGGTGTCGAGTCCGATGTGCCGGATCTTGCCCTCTTCGCGCAGTTCGGCCAGCGTGCCGAGCTGGTCGGCGAGGGGCACCGCCGGGTCGATGCGGTGGAGCTGGTACAGGTCGACGGTGTCGGTGCGCAGACGGCGCAGGCTCGCCTCGCACATGGCGCGCAGATCCTCGGGGCGTCCGGCCGCGTGCCACCTGTCCGGCCCGGTGCGGATCACGCCGCCCTTGGTGGCCAGCACCAGGTCGCCAGGGTACGGATGGAGAGCCTGGGCGATCAGCTCCTCGGCGATGTCCGGGCCGTAGTTGTCGGCGGTGTCGATGAGCGTGACGCCGCGGTCGACGGCCAGGCGCAGCAGCGTGACCGCGTCGCCGGGCGTCAGGCGCGGGCCCCAGTAGCCGGGGCCGGTGAGCTGGGCGGTGCCGTAGCCGAGGCGGCGTACTCGCAGCTCACCGGCGATCTCGAACGTCCTGCCCACCACCGCGCCCGCCCTTTCCCCCATGAAAGGGCCCATCGTACGGCCGCCTCACCGCCGCACCCCCTATGGGTCGGTGGAATGGCGCCCGCCCAGCGGTGGCGACGGTCAGGCTTCAGCCGAGAGCCGGGGCCAGGCGGCCGGCGCCGTCCAGATGCCCGGCGGGCCTGTGCTCAGAGATGCCGGGGGGCCTGTGTTCTCAGAGCGTGGCCACCACCGCGTAGCGCTCGTCGGTGATCTCCTTGCCCCACAGGGCCGGGTCGGGCAGGGAATGCACCCGGAGGTCGCCGACCAGGGGGCGGAGGGCCGTGGTCAGATTGTCGGCGGTGACGCCGCCCATCCACGGGAAGTGCTCACCCGGCACGTAGTCGGACTGCCCGCCGGAGGTCTGCCAGCGGCCCTCCACCAGTACCAGCCGGCCGCCGGGGCGCAGCAGCGACACCCAGCGGGCCAGCGCCGCCGCCGGATCGGGGATGGTCCACAGCAGGTGGCGGGCCAGCACGACGTCGAATCGGCGGTCGCCGACGGGCGGGTCGGCCGCGTCTCCCGTCAGCACCGTGGCGCCGGTGGCGGCCAGCTTGGCCCGGGCGCGTTCGACCATGCGCGGAGCCACGTCGACGGCGGTCAGGCGATGGCCCCGGACGGTCAGCAGCAATGACAACGAGCCCGTGCCGCACCCCAGGTCGAGCACGTCGAGCGGCCCGGCGGGCACCCATTCGGCCAGTCGTGCCGCCCAGGCGGCCCTGACCTCGGGGTCGCGGAGCCCGTGGTCGGCCTCGTCGTCGAAGGAGTCGGCGGCGGCGTCCCAGAAGCCGGCGATGGTCGTCATGGGTCGCATCCTGGCAGGCGCCGCCGACAGTTCCGGGCCTGCTGCCGTGCGCCCCCACACACCGGGATCCCGGGCGGCCGGCGCGGGGCGGCTGGCGCGGGGCGGCTGGCGCGGGCGGCCCGGCTCGGAACGGGCGGCGCGGGGCGGGCGGCCCGGCTCGGAACGGGCGGCGCGGGGCGGGCGGTCGGGAGCTGGAGAACCTGGTGTACTGGTCTGACCAGTCGCTAGTGTTTCTCAGCATGACGGGATATGACGCGCTGTTCCGCCTCGACGGGCGGCGGGCCGTGGTGATCGGGGCCGGCAGCGGGATCGGCAGGGAGTCGGCGTTCGCCCTGGCCGCGCATGGGGCGTCCGTGGTGTGCGCGGACCGGGACCTGGCCGCCGCGCAGGAGACCGCCGCCGGATGCGGGGGCACGGCCCGGCTGCTCGACGTGCTGGACGCCGACGCCGTCCGGGCGGCCGCCGCGGAGGAGCCGGCCGACGTGCTGGTGTTCACGGCGGCGACGAACGTGCGCAAGCGGCTGCTCGACTACACCGGCGAGGAGTTCGACCGGGTGGTGGGGCTGAACCTGCGGGCCTCGTTCGACGTGGTGCGGGCGTTCGGCGCCGGGATGGTGCGGCGCGGGCGTGGGTCGATCATCGGGTTCGCGTCGATCCGGGCGTCGGTGACCGAGCCGGGGCAGGGCGTCTACTCGGCCACGAAGGCGGGGCTGGTGCAGTTGCTGCGGACGGCGGCGGCCGAGTTCGGCCCGCACGGCGTGCGCGTCAACGCGATCGCGCCCGGCGTCGTGGAGACCCCGCTGACCAGGCAGATCAAGGACAACCCCGACTGGTACGCCGCGTACGCCGCCAAGAGCGCCCTCGGCCGGTGGGCCACCGCGCCCGAGATGGCCGGCGCGGTGGTCTACCTGGCCGGCGACGCGGCGAGCTTCGTGACGGGCTCGGTGTTGTACGTGGACGGCGGCTGGACCGCCGTGGACGGCCGTTTCGATCCGCCCAATTGACACGAATACTCCCGACCGGATGGGGCAGCGGGCACGGGTCCCAATGAAGGGAGGGACCCATGAGAACAGCACGGAGCCACTTAGCACCCGCGGGAATCGCGGCCGTGCTGGCGTTGACCGTGTCCGCCACGGCACCCGCCGCGGCCCAGGCCGCCACCACCGTCCGGCCGGTGGCCGCGCCCGGCGCCGCAGCCGCCCCGTCCGTCCAGGCGTTCCACGCCTCGGCCCAGGACCGGGCGTATCTGCGGCAGGCGCACCGCGGCAATCTCGCCGAGATCGCGGCCGGGAAGGCCGCGCTCCGCAGGTCGCACGACAAGGACGTGCGCGAGATCGCCTGGCGGCTGATCCGTGACCACCGTGAGCTCGACGCCCGGCTGCGCGAGGTCGCGCACCGGCTGCGCGTCAGCCTTCCTGACGCGCCGAGCGCCGCCCAGCGCGACGGCCTGGACGCGGTGCTCGCCCGCCGTTCCGGTCACCGGTTCGACCGGGCGTGGCTGCGCCTGGAGGCCGGGGCGCACGAGCAGACGCTCACGCTGATCAGGCGCGAGCTGCGGGACGGCCACTCCGGCTGGGTGCGGGACCTGGCGCGCGACGGCGCCCCCGCGGTCCGGCACCACCTGCGCGAGATCCGCGCGGAACTCGACCGGCACACCCGCTGACCGGGCGTGCACCATCCCACCCCGTGACCGGGACGCGAACCGGCTGACCGGAACGCGAACCGTGCGACTGGAGACGCCGAACCGGCTGACCAGGACACGAACCGTGCGACTGGAGACGCCGAACCGGCTGACCAGGACACGAACCGTGCGACTCGAGACGCCGAACCGGCTGACCGGGACGTGAACGGTCCGATCGGGACGGCGGTCGTCGCGGTCACGGGCGTGATCTCCGGGCGGGGGCGCCCCCGCCCCCGCCCGGGTCAGGTCGCGGGGCTCAGCCGCACCTGCACCGGCTGGCCGTGCACGGTCTCGAACTCCAGGACCGTGCGCGGCCCGGTGATCCTGGCCCGGCACGGCTGGCCGGCGTCCGCCCGCCACCGCCCGTCCAGGGTCACCCTCATGCGGTGCGGGTGGCTCGGGCCGGCCAGCCAGGGCCGCGACCACGGGCTGTAGTGCCCGACGTAGCGGCCCTTCTCGTACTGGTCGTGGTCGATGCCGCCGTACAGGCGCAGGTCCGGATCGCATGCCGCGATCACCAGCGTCTCCCCCTCCGTACGGACGAGCAGCATCGAAGGCGTGTCGACCTCGCGGACCAGACCTTCCAGACGGGTGCGCTCGAACACCGCGTACCCGGTGATGCCGGTGTCGCGATCCCGTACGACGTGGGCCGCCGTGTCGGCGCGCAGCACCCGGTAGGGGGCGCTCGCCGCGTCCTCCATCGCGGCGGCGAAGCCGGCCATGCGCTCGGCCGTGGTGTTCACCACCATCGCGTACTCGTACGTCCCGTTCCGGGGTGCGGCGCCGTGCCTGATCCAGGCTGTGGCGAAGTCTCCGCTGGTGGGCTCTTCCGTGGCGTTGTTGCGGGAGGTCTGGGCCGAGCGGGTCAGGGCCACTCTCTGCCCGGACGCCAGGTAGTAGCCGATGCCCTTGTCGTCGAGCAGCCAGCGCGGGCCGCCGTCGAGCGCCTGGTGGGGGAAGGCCGTGACCGCGGCGCCGTCCACCACGGTGGGCGCGTTCCTGTCCGGCAGCCGGGTCTGGAAGAGGGTGGTCTCCGTCTCGTCCGCGGTGTCGTCGTTGGTGATGCCGGTGCCCAGGGCCACGACGCGGTCGTCGAACAGGAACACCGACTTGCGGGCCCGGTGGGTGCCGTCGTACTTGGGGTGTCCGTGCAGGTCCATGGCGAACAGGGCGTTGCGTCCGTCGATGGTGCAGGCTCCGGCGAAACGGGAGTCGGTGAGGAGCATCTCCTCGATCGCCCCGGTCAGGTCGCCCTTGAGCTGGTCGAGCGGTTTGTGGATGACCGTGGTGCCGGGACGGCGGTTCCAGTCCCAGCCGGGCTGGGCGTAGCCGCTGTCCTGGTTGGTGACGGGGTCGCCGCGGTGCAGGACCTGGATCTGGCCGTAGGTGTTGTAGCGGCCGTACCAGTTGGCGCCGACGTAGATCTCGGTGCTCCACAGGTAGCGGTTGTGCCCGCGTACGGTGATCTGCCATTCGTCGCGGCGGTGCACGGCGAGCGCCGCGTAGTTGAGCGCCCAGGCGCCGGTCGGGGCCGGTTCCGGGGTGATGCCGCGCGCGGCGAGCCGGGCCGCGAGCTCCTTCTGCCGCGGCGTCGGGCTGCCGGGCAGCAGGCGCAGGAAGGCGGCGGCGATCTCGTCGTCGATCGGGGCCAGCCACTCGAACGGGACGATCGACAGCGCGGTCGCGCCGCTGGGGTTGCGGCCGCTGATCGAGATCGGCCAGTGATGCTTGTTGGCGTAGACGCGCTGTGTGAGCAGCGCCTTGCGCAGCCAGCCGAACGCCTCGGGCGAGATCGCGAACGAGCCGCCATGCAGGACGTAGACCAGCGGCGCGAGCCCGGCGAAGCCGTCGCGGACGTAGTCGGGGAAGAAGCCGACGTGGTGGAAGGCGGTGCCGTCGACCTTGATGCCGTCCTGGATGCCGTCGGTGGGCAGCAGGGTGGCGTTGAGCCAGTCGCGCAGCGCCCGCAGGTACGCCACCTGCTGCGCCTCGCCGTCGCGCAGCAGCACGGCCGCCAGCATGCCGCGGACGGTGGTGTTGTACAGGTCCATCATGCTGCCCCGGGCCATCCGGAAGCCGAAACCGCGGAAGATCCGGCCTAGTCCGCTCAGCCATTCCAGGTCCGCTCGTACCCGCTCCAACTCCCCCGCCTCGCGCAGGGCCTCCCGCATGAGGTAGACGGAGTCGTACAGGCCGCGGACGTCGTAGCCGAGGTGGTGGATCGTGCCCTGGCAGCTGCCCTTCGTCCAGCCCTGTTCCCGCAGGTGGGCGACCATGCGCAGGTAGAGGGCGGCCAGCGCCGGGCGTTCGGCGGGAGCGGCCTGGTGCGCCTGGGCGATCGTCTTCATCAGGTCGGTGCAGGCGCGCAGCGTGACCGGGTTCACGAACGCCTTGAGCTCGGCGGCGATCGCGGCCGGATAGATCTGCGACTGGTAGGCGTGCGTGGGGCGGCCCTCCAGGGCGGCGACCTGGGCCGTCAGCCCCGGCACGTCCGGCTTGACCTGGGCGGTCAGGTACTCGTCGTGGTAACGGGTGCGCAGGGCGCGCAGCGAGGCCAGCTCGGCGGCGGACGGCGGCGACAGGTCGGGCTCGACGGTGGCCAGCAGCCGGTCGAAGCGGTGGAGGGCCTGCCAGTGCTGGTTGTCGTACTCGTCGCCCTCGGGGGCGCTGTCGGGGAGCTGGTGGTCGCGGCAGGGGGCGTCGGGACGCAGCGGCACGTTGAGCATGAGCTGGTCCAGGTACAGGGTCCCGGCCCTGCGCGGGGCGACGATCCGCAGGGTGTCCATGTCGGGGTGGGGCCTGCCCTGCATGTCGTAGGCGTACCGCACCCACGCCGTACGCCACCCGCTGAACCCGAGCCGGAACTCGAACCACAGGTCGGTGCGCTCGCCCCGCCCGAACTCGAACCGCAGCACGTCGTCCACCGGCTCGGCGTTGTGCACCCACACGCAGAACGCGTCCACCAGCCCCTGCCACGCCTGGTCGTCGCCGAGCCGGTAGGGGTCGGGCGCCCACCGCAGCGGGGCCCGCACGGTGATCACGTCGCGGGCCGCGTGCTCCCAGCGCAGCGACCGCGTCCCGCACACGGCGACCCGGTCGCTGATCGACAACGTGGAGCCGGGCCCGGCGGCGAAGTGCGGCGGGACCGCGCTCTCCAGCAGGAACACCGGCGGGTCCATCGCCATGGCCCGCTGCTCCAGCCCCTCCGTGGCCGATCCCTCCGTGGCCGATCCCTCCATGGCCGGTCCGGACGCCGCCAGGGCCGCCGTCCCCGGGACGCCGCCCGCAAGGAAAGCGCTTGCCGCACCTGCCTTGAACACCGTTCTGCGCGTGATCTCCACCATGCGCGCCATCCAACGCGACCGCTGCGGCAAGGTAAAGACATCTGGTCAAACCGTTACCCTCATCGGAGGGAGCAGAGGCTCACCTCGCCGCCGCCGGCGCCGCCGCCGTAGTCCGACGGGTCCGCGCCGTCGGTGTAGCGGTCCCAGTCCGCCCTGCTCAAGGTCCGCGTGCCGTGGGCGCACAGGTCGCGCTCGGGGCCGGTGGCCACCTGCCGCAGGTCGTGCAGGTCCCAGAGGGAGAAGGTGGTGCTCTCGGGGGCGGCCAGCAGGGCGCTGCGGGCGCCGTCGCTCAACGCCACCCCCCGCACCTCCGACGGGTACCCGCGCAGCCCGGCCAGCCGGACCGGCCGGGAAGGCACGGATAGATCCCAGAGCGATCCGTTGCCGTTGGAGCCCGCCAGGAGGGCGGTGCCGCCGTCCGGCGTGAGGGCCACGTCGAGCATGTCCGCCGGAGGCATCCCGATGACGGCGGTCAGGGCCGGACGGGCCGGGTCGCCGAGCGTCCAGACCTCCGCCTGGCTCCGCCAGTCGGCCCCCGGGTCGCGCCGCGCGACGACGAGGACGCGTCCGTCGCCGCTCAGGGCGGCGGCCGTGCCGGTGTAGATCGCCGGGGTCAGCTCGGCGGCCTTCACCGGGTGCGCCGGATCCGCCAGGTTCCAGATCGTCACCGGGCCGTCCTGCGACGTGGTGACCGCCGTCCTGCCGTCGCCGCTGAGGTCGAGGTCCTCCGTCGGGGAGTCGTGGACGGCCGTGACCGAGCGCCGGACCGGGTGGTCGCGTACGGTCAGGTCCCACACCAGCAGGTTCCCGGCGAAGTCGGCGACCGCGGCGACCCGGCCGTCCCGGCTCACCGCCACCGCCTGGACGTCGTCGAGCGACCTCTTCCCCGCCACGCCCCGCAACGTCGCCCGCCGGGCCGGGTGGGCGGGATCGGTGAGGTCCCACACGGTCGTGGCGCCGTCGGCGACGGCGGTCAGAGCGGTGCGGCCGTCGTGGGACAGCGCCGGCGCCGCCATCACGCCCTCGGGGCCGTCCAGCATGACCGATCTCCCGGAGCCGAGCCGCCAGACCTCGGCCTTCCCGTCCCCGGCGACCAGGCCGACGCGCCCGTCGCCGCTCAGCTCGGCGTGCCGGGCGCCGCCGACGTCGCGGAGCCAGAGGTCGTCCCTGCGCGACAGCAGGAGGGTGTCGGTCAGCCCCGCGCGGGTCCGGTCGTCGGCGTGCAGGCCTACAGCGGCCAGGCCGAGGTCGCGAGCCTTGACCGGATCGTCCCCGCGCAGCTCGGCGGCGTGCAGCGCGAGCCGGTGGGCCAGCGCGACGCGCTCCCGGTCCCGCGCCTGCCCGTGCTGGCGCCACCAGGCCGTGCCCGCGCACGCCAGGGCGACGGCCAGGAGGGCGGCGAGCACCGCGAGGGCCCTGCTGCCGCGCGCCCGCGGGACAACCACCGGCTCGTCCGCTCGTTCAGCCAAGGCAGGCGCCCCCTCGCAGTCTGGCGCCACCCTACAGCGGCCGTCAGGGGCGGATGATCGCCATTCTGGTCACCGTCATTTCCTCCATGGCGAAGCGCGGGCCCTCGCGGCCGCTGCCCGAGTCCTTGACGCCGCCGTACGGCATGTTGTCGGCGCGGAAGCCGGGCACCTCGTTCACCACCACGCCGCCGGTCTGGATGCGTTCGATCGCGGCGAAGGCGGTGGCCAGCGAGCGGGTGTAGACGGCGGCGTGCAGGCCGTACCGGGAGCGGTTGACGGCCTCGAAGGCGGCGTCGAGGTCCGGCACCCCGCGGACGCACACCACCGGGCCGAAGATCTCCTCGTCCCACGCGGCGGCGCCGTCGGGCACGCCGGACAGCACGGTCGGCGCGATCGCCCGTCCCTCGCGCACGCCGCCGGCGACCACCTCGGCGCCCGAGTCGGCGATCCACGCGAGGACGCGGTCGGTGGCGGCGGGGTCGATCAGCGGGGCCACGCGGGTCCCGGGCAGGCGCGGGTCGCCGACGGCGACGTCCTTGACGCGGGCGGCCAGCAGCGCCAGGAACTCCTCCCGTACGGGCTCCTCCACCAGCACCCGCTGCACGGCGATGCACGCCTGCCCGGAGGCGTAGTAACCGCCGCGCACGACGGCGTCGGCGGCGGCCGCCAGGTCGGCGTCGGCGGCGACCACGAGGGCGGCGTTGGAGCCGAGTTCGAGCAGCACCTTGGTGGGGGCGGCGGCGCGGGCGATGGCGTGCCCGGCGGCGGCCGAGCCGGTGAAGGACACCGCGCCGATCCGCCGGTCCTCGACCAGCGTGCGGCCGACCTCGACGTCCCCGGTGACGAGCTGGACGCCGGCGGGCGGCAGGCCGCCCTCGCGCAGCAGGTGCACCAGCCGGAGCGTGGCCAGCGGCGTCGCCGGGGCGGGCTTGACGATCACCGGGCAGCCGGCCGCGACCGCCGGGGCGATCTTGTGGGCGGCCAGGAGCAGCGGGTAGTTGTAGCCGGTGATCCCGACGACGACGCCGATCGGCCGCCGCGTCCAGAACCCGATCAGCCCCTCCCCCGACGGCAGCAGGTCCAGCGGGACGGTCTCGCCGTGCACCCGGGCGACCTCCTCGGCGGCCGTGGCTAGGGTGAGCAGCGTCCTGGCCACCTCCACCCGGCAGTCGACCAGCGGCTTGCCGGTCTCCAGGACCAGCAGGTGCTCGAACTCCTCGCGGCGGGCGGCGAGCGCGTCGTGCGCGGCCGTGAGCGCGGCGCGGCGGGCGTGCGAGGGCAGCGCGGCCATGGCGGGCGCGACGGCCAGCGCCGCCTCCAGGGCGCGGGCGGCGTGGGCGGGGGTGCCCAGCGGGGCGCGGGCCACCACCGAGCCGTCGTAGGGGAAGATCACCTCGGTGGTGTCCTCGGTGGCGGCCCATCCGTCTCCGATGGGCAGGCCGTCCGGCCAGGTCATCTGTCTCCCCCTAGGACGCTCGGGAACACGTCGAGGTACGCGGGCGCGCCCTCGCGGCCGGTGGCGGCGAGCATGGCGTGGGCCACCGCCCGGCTGAACACGTCGGCCGCGGCGGCCAGGACGTCCTGGAGCCCGTCGGGGCCGGGGGCCGGGCGTGCGCAGGCGGCCAGGCCGAAGACGGTGTCGCCGTCGACCATGGTGTGGGCCGGCCGGATGGCTCTGGCCAGGCCGTCGTGGGCCACCCCGGCCAGCTTGCCGCACTGGGCCTTGGTGAGGGTGAGGTCGGTGGCCACCACGCCGATGGTGGTGTTGAACGAGGTGACCTTGTCCGGCTGCCACGCCCCGGCCTCGGCGGGGTCCGGGCGGCGCAGGTGGCCGAACTCGCCCGGCAGGCCGTAGCGGACGCCGGCGAGGGTGGCGCCCGCGGGGTCGAGCACGGATCCGGCGGCGTTGACGACGGCCAGGGCGGCCACGGTGACGCCGCCGGGCAGGACGGCGCTGGCCGTCCCGACGCCGCCGGCCAGGCCGCCCGCCATCGCTCCGGCCCCGGCCCCGATGGACCCGCTGGCCGTGGGGGGCGCGGTGAGGTGCTGGGCCGCGGTGACGTACCGGCCCGCGCCACCGTACCGGGCCTCTCCGCCGTAGTGGGAGGCGCCGCCGTGGCGGGCGGCCGTCTCCGGGGAGGAGGCGTCCGCGCTGCCGCCGCGGCGGGGCGGGGGCGCGGGGAAGGGCGGTTCGTGCGCCGGGGCGCGGGCGGCGGCGTAGGCGGCGGCGTAGGCGGCGGCGCCGAGGGCGGCGTCGGGGGTGGCGCGGAAGTCGCCGCCGCGCCCGAGGTCGTAGATGACGGCCGCCGGGACGATGGGCACCACGCCACCCGCCACCGGGAACCCGACGCCCGCGTCGGCCAGCCCGTCCATCACCCCGCACGCCGCGCTCAGCCCGTACGCGCTGCCGCCCGACAACACGACGGCGTGCACGCGCTCGACCAGGTTGCGCGGATCCAGCAACTCGGTCTCGCGGGTGCCGGGAGCGGCGCCGCGCACGTCGACGCCGGCCATCACGCCCTCCGGCGGCGCCAGCACCACGGTCGTGCCCGTGCGGTAGCCGCCGCCCACGCGGTGCGCGTGCCCGACGCGCAGCCCGGCGACGTCCACCAGCGAGTTCGTCGGCCCGGGACGCATCCCGGGGGCGGGTTCGGCGAGCATCAGAAGTCCCGGTGCAGGAAGCGCCGCGCCGCCTCGGCGAACACCCGGGTGCACCGGACGATCTCGGCGACCTCGACGTACTCGTCCGCCTGGTGGGCGATCCACTTTCCGCCGGGGCCGTACACGACGGAGGGGACGCCGCCCCAGTGGGTGAGCACGGTCCCGTCCGTCGAGCCCGGCACACCGCCGTAGACGGGCTCCTCGCCCGTCACCGTACGGTGGGCCGCCGCCAGCGCGGCCACCACCGGGTCGGTCACCGGGACGTCCACCGGCGGCCGGTCCACCAGGACCGACACCGACGCCTCGATCCCGTCCTCGGCCGCGGCGAGGGCGGCCACCCGGTCGGCCACGACCTTGTGCTCCAGGCCGGGGATCGTGCGCACGTCCACGAAGAGGGACGCGGTGGCGGGGATGACGTTGACCTGCTCCTCGCTGCCGGCCCGGACCACGGTCGGGGTGACGTACACCTCGCCGAGGTGCTCGTGGGCCGGATGCCGTTCCTGGAGCTCCCGCTGGAGGGAGCGCAGGGCGACCAGCAGCGTGCCGACCCCCTGGACGGGGTTGCGGCCGTGCTGCGGCATCGCGCCGTGGGCCATCTTGCCGGTCAGGTCGACGCGCAGCCGCAGCGCGCCCTTGGCCACCGCGCAGATCTCCCCGGCCTCGGGCTCGGCGACGATCGCGCCGTCCACGCCGTCGGCCAGCCCGGAGGCGACGAAGTGGTGGGCGCCGATCATCAGGCCCTCCTCGTCGGCCAGCGCGCACACCTTGATCCGGCCGGGGAACGGGCCGGCCAGCTGGAGCGCGCGGGTGGCGTAGAGGGTGGCGGCCAGGCCGGACTTCATGTCGGCGCTGCCCCGGCCCCACAACCGCCCGTCGCGGATCTCGCCGCCGAACGGGTCGACGGTCCAGGTGGACAGGTCGCCCTCGGTCACGACGTCGGTGTGGCCCTCGAACATCAGCGTCGGCCCGTCGCCGCCGCCGCCCTCGACCACCGCGACGACGTTGGGCCGCCCGGCGGCGGCCTCGCTCACGACCGGCTCCCAGCCCCACTCGCGCATCCTGGCCTCGACCAGCTCGGCGGCGGGCCGCTCGGTGCGCCCGCGCGCGGGGTCGTTGGTGCTGGGGATGCGCACCAGGGCCTGCGTGAACTCCACGACTCCCCGCTCGTCGACCTCGATCACAACAATCCCTCCAGGGTCGGTACGGCCTGCAGCAGGTCACGCGTGTACGGGTGGCGCGGCGCGGCCCAGACGTCGTCCACCGGGCCGGTCTCGACGATCTCGCCGCCGCTCATGACGGCCACCGTCTCGCACACGTGCCGGACCACCGACAGGTCGTGCGAGACGAACACGAGCGTGAGGCCCAGCTCGTCCACCAGGTCGGCGAGCAGGTTGAGGATCTGGCCGCGGACGGACACGTCGAGGGCGCTGACGGGCTCGTCGGCGACCAGCACCTTCGGCCGGGGCGCGAGCGCGCGGGCGATGGCGATGCGCTGCCGCTGACCGCCGGAGAACTGGTGGGGGTAGCGGTCGGCGGCCGAGGCGGGCAGGCCGACCTCCTCCAGCAGCTCCGGCACCCGCCCGCCGACCGGCAGGCCGAGCGCGACCAGCGGCTCGGCCACCAGGTCGCGCACGCGCATGCGCGGGTCGAGCGAGCTCATCGGGTCCTGGAAGACGATCTGCAGGTTCTCCCGCAGGAAGCGCAGCCGCCGCTCCGGCAGGCCGGTGATCTCCCGCCCGTCGAAGACGACGGACCCGGCGGTGGGCCGGTCGAGACCGCACAGCAGGCGCAGCAGCGTCGACTTGCCGGAGCCGGACTCGCCGACGATGCCGAACCGCTCGCCCCGGCGGACGGTCAGCGACACCTCCCGCAGGGCGTGGACGGGCGCGCCCGGCCTGGTGAGCGAGGTGCGCGGGCGGTGGTAGACGCGGCTGAGCCGGCGCGCCTCGATCAGCACGTCGCCCGTGGGCTCAAACTGCGGCTCGTTCTGCGGCTCGTTCTGCGGCTCGTTCTGCGGCTCGTTCTGCGGCTCATTCTGTGGGGTGCCAGCATGCGTGGGCATGGCCGTCTCCTGTCAGCGCCGGCGGGGTCTCGCACCGCGGGGTGGCGTGCGGGCAGCGGTTGCGGAACACGCAGCCCTCGGGGAAGGCGCCCGCGGGCGGCACGCTGCCCTTGATCGTCGGGAGCCTGGTGCCGCGCGGCGTGAGCCGGGAGGCGGCCAGCAGGCCCTCGGTGTAGCGGTGGCGGGGGCGGGTGAAGACCTCGCGGATGGGCCCGGTCTCGACGACGCGGCCGCCGTACATGACGATCACCCGCTCGCAGACGGAGGCCACCACCGCCAGGTCGTGGGTGATGAACAGCAGCGCGGGGGCGACCTCGGCGATCAGCTCCAGCATCTGTTTCTGCACGGTGACGTCGAGCGCGGTGGTCGGCTCGTCGCAGACGAGCAGCCCCGGCTCGTTGGCCAGGGCGATGGCGAGCATGACGCGCTGCCGCTGGCCGCCGGAGAGCTGGTGGGGATAGGCACGGGCGATCTGCCCGGGTTCGGGCAGCCGGACGCGCTCCAGCAGGGCGAGCGCGCGCCGCCCGGCCTCGGCGCGGGCGACGCCGTGCAGGGTCATGGCCTCGGCGACCTGCGCGCCGACGCGCATGAGCGGGTTGAGCGCGGTCATCGGCTCCTGGAAGACCATCGACAGCTCGCGCCCGCGCAGGTCCTTCAGCCGCTTCTCGGGCACGCCGACCAGGTCGCGCTCCCCGAGCCTGGCCGTGCCGGCGGCGGTGACGCCCTCGGGCAGCAGGCCCATGAGCGACAGCGCGGTCAGCGACTTGCCGGACCCGGACTCGCCGATCAGCCCGACCCGCTCGCCGGGCCCGATCGAGAACGACACGTCGTGCACGAGCCCCACCTCGCCGGCCCGTACGGAAAGCCCCTCAACCGTCAGCACGGACCCTCCTGAGCTTCGGATCGAGGTGGTCGCGCAGCCCGTCGCCGAGCAGGTTGAACCCGAGGACGGCGAGCGCGATCGCCAGGCCCGGCCACAGCGCCAGACGCGGGGTGGAGAAGAGCAGCTCCTGCGACTCCTGCAACATCCGCCCCCAGGACGGGGTCGGCGGCCGGGTGCCGAACCCGAGGAACGACAGCGCCGCCTCGGCCAGGATCGCGATGGCGAACGACACCGACGCCTGCACGATCAGCACGGACCCGATGTTCGGCAGCACGTGCCGCACGGCGATCGCGCCCCGGCGGCGGCCCGCGGCCCGCGCGGCCAGGACGTAGTCGGTCACCATGACCTGGAGCGTCGCGGCGCGGGCCACCCGCGCGAACGCGGGCACGGTGGCCACCCCGATCGCGATCATCGCGGTGAGCGTGCCGGCGCCGTAGACCGCGCCCAGCATGACGGCCAGCAGCAGCGCGGGGAAGGCGAACACCAGGTCGTTGACCCGCATGATCAGCTCCGACAGCCAGCCGCGCGGCGTCATCCCGGCGACCACGCCGAGCGGCACGCCGAGGACGGCGGCGATCCCGACGGCCACCACGCCGACGTAGAGGGTGGTGCGCGCGCCGACCATGAGCTGGCTGAGGGTGTCGCGGCCGAACTTGTCGGCGCCCAGCAGGTAGCCGCCGCCGGGGTCGCGCAGCTTGCGGGCGGCGTCGACGAGGGTCGGGTCGTGCGGCGTCCAGACGAACGAGACCAGCGCGGCCAGCGTCACCAGCCCGACCAGCGCGCCGCCGATCAGCAGCGCGGCGTTCGCGCGGCCCCTCATCGCAGCCTCGGGTCGAGCAGGCGGTAGGCGACGTCCACCACGAAGTTGATCAGCAGGACGGCGGCCACCAGCACCATCACCACCCCCTGGACGAGCAGCAGGTCGCGCCCGGCGACGCCGTTGAGCAGCAGGTCGCCGAGCCCGGGCAGGACGAAGACCCGCTCGACGACGACCGCGCCGACCAGCAGGGTGGCCAGTTGCAGGCCGAGCACGGTGACCACGGGGATCGAGGCGTTGCGCAGGCCGTGCCGCCACAGGGTGCCGGTGCTGCCGCGGCCCTTGGCGCGGGCGGTGCGCAGGTAGTCCTCGCGCATGACGTCGAGGACGGCGCTGCGCACGTAACGGGTGAGCACGGCGCCCTGGACGAGCCCGAGCGACAACCACGGCAGCAGCAGCGAGCGCAGCCACTCCTGCGGGCTGTCGGCGATCGGGACGTACCCGCCGGAGGGCAGCGCCTGCGCCTTCACCGCGAACACGAACACCAGCAGGATGCCGGCGAGAAAGGCGGGGACGGCGATGCCGAGCTGGCTGGCCGCGCTGATCGCCGCGCCGAGCGGGTTGCGGTGATGGACGGCGGCGAACGTGCCGAGCGGCACCGCGACGGCCAGCGCCAGCACCATGCCGCCCAGCACCAGCACGGCCGTCACGCCGAGCCGCTCGCCGATCTGCGGGCCGATGGGCGAGCTGGTGACGTAGGAGACGCCGAAGTCGCCGTGGGCCAGCCCGCCGGCCCAGTCGAGGAACTGCACGGCCGGCGGGCGGTCGGTGCCGAACTGCCGGCGCAGCGCGGCGACCGCGTCGGGGGTGGCGTTGACGCCGAGCGCGATCTCGGCCGGGTCGCCGGGCAGCAGCGCCATGAACGCGAACACCGCGACGGCGGCGACGGCGGCGCTCACGATCAGCACCGCCAGCCGTTTGAGCAGGTAGAGCGTCACTGCTTGGCGAGACCGGTGAAGTCGAAGGACTCCGCGATGGCGTTCTTCGGCAGCCCGGTGACGCCCTTCTTCGCCACGATCAGGTTGGGGAACAGGAAGAGCCAGTCGGCGGCGGCGTCGTCGGAGAGCAGCTTGGCGGCCTTCTTCAGGTCGTCGGTCTGCTGCTGCTCGGTGCCGGCGTCGGCGGAGGCGAGGAGTTTGCCGAACTCGGGATTGTCGTAGTGGAAGTAATACGATTTATCGGCAAAAATCCCCATGTCGCGGGGCTCGACGTGGTTGATGATGGACAGGTCGTAGTCGCCCTGCTTGAACACCACGTCCAGCCAGCGGGCCGGGAACTCCAGCGGCTCGATGTCGGCCGTGATGCCCACCTGGGCCAGCTGCGACTTCACGACCTGCGCGCTGGCCACCGCGTACGGCAGGTTGGGGATGCGCATCTTGACGGTCAGCGTCTTGCCGCCCAGCAGTTCCTTGGCCTTGGCCGGGTCGTGGGGGTAGTCGCCGGTGCGGTCCTCGTACCAGGGGTCGGTGGGCGGCACCATCGAGCCGATGAGCTGGCCGCGCCCGGCCCACGCGGTGTCCAGCAGCGCCTTGTGGTCGATCGCGTACCGGACTGCCTGGCGGGCCTTGACGTCGTCGAACGGCGGCCGGGCGTTGTTCATCGACAGCACGACCTCGCCGTTGGTGGTGCCCTCGACCGTCTGGAACCGGTTCGGATCGGCGAACTGCTGCAGCGACTCGGGGGCCTGCACGGCGGAGATGACGTCGATGCCGCCGGTCAGCAGCGCGTTGTTCATCGCCGTGGCGTCCTTGAAGTACTTCAGCGTGATCGCCGACAGCGCCGGCTTGGCGCCCCAGTAGGAGGGGTTGGCGGCGAGCTGGATCGACTCGCCGCGCTTCCACGCCCCCAGCGTGTACGGCCCGGTGCCCACGGGCTTGTTGGCCAGGTCGGCCACGCCGGTGCGGCTGAACATGGCGCCGAGGCGGGTGGCCATGGCGTAGAGGAAGCCGTTGCTCGGCCGCTTGAGGGTGACGACGGCGGTGGCGTCGTCGGTCTTGGCCACCTTGTCGATGACGTCGAGCTGGGCCTTGATCTTGAGCTTCCAGTCGCTCCTGACCCGGTCGAGCGAGAACACCACGTCGTCGGCCGTGAACGGCGCCCCGCTGCTGAACGTGACGCCCTTGCGCAGGGTGAAGGTGTAGGTCTTCCGGTCGTCGGAGACCGACCACTTCTCGGCCAGCAGCGGCTTGATCGAACCGTCCTGGTCGAGCTTGACCAGGCCCTCGTAGACGTTGACCAGCAACGCCTGCGGGATGGCCGCGCCCTCGGTGGCGGTGAAGTCGAGGTTGGCCGGCTCGGCCACGAACCCGACGGACAGGGACTGGGCCTTGGGGGTGCCTCCGGTGCCGGAACCGCCCGAGCCGGAACCGCCGCCACAGGCGGCTGTGACCAGCAGGAGACCGCCCACGGCGATCCAGATTCCGATTCGCCTCATGTCTTACAGCCTCCTGGCTAGTGCACTGGTCTGACCAGTAGGCTACGCACATTGCCAGTCCGTGACGGCTCGGGTCAAGGGGGCTTCCCATGGGTGCACGGTTCGAGCCGGTGCGGGCCGTACGCGCTTACGAGCGGGTCGTGGAACAGGTCGAGGAGGCCATCGAGAGCGGGGCTCTCGGCCCGGGGGCGCGGCTGCCGAGCGAGCGTGAGCTGATGGTGCAGTTCTCGGTCGGGCGCTCCACGGTGCGGGAGGCGCTGCGCGTGCTGCAGGCGCGCGGCCTGGTGCGGTCCCGGCCGGGCGATCCCAACGGCGCGGAGGTGCTGCCGTTCTCCCCCGCCGCCTTACACAAGTCGATGACCACGCTGGCGCGGGTGGCCGAGCTGTCGCTGGCCGAGCTGGTGCAGTTCAGGATGGTGCTCGACTCCTCGGCCGTGCTGCTGGCCGCGCGGCTGCGCACCGAGGAGCAGCTCGCCGAGATGGAGGCGGCCATCGCGGGCATGCGCGCCGCCGCCGCCTCAGCCGCCGCCTCCGACCACGACGTCTCCGACCACGACGCCTTCAGCGCGGCCGACGTGGCCTTCCACGACGTCATCGTGGCGGCCAGCGGCAACACGCTGATCCGGGTCTGCACCGACGTGGTCCGCTCGGTCGTGCTGGGGCTGATCGCCGGGAAGATCGCCGACGCGCCCGACCGCGAGTCGCTGATGCGGCGCAGCATCCGGCACCACGAGGAGGTGCTGGCCGCCGTGCGGGCCGGCGACGGGGCCTCGGCCGCGCGCCTGCTGCGCCGGTCCATGTACGACTACTACGCCGTCCACCTGCCCGACGCCGAGCGGCCCGCCCTGCGCGCCCTCCTGGAGTGACGCCCGCCACAGGGGTGTTATGTTGCACGCGTGTCACGCGAGGACGGGGACGGGGTGGCGGAGGCGTTCCTGCGCGCGCCGCGCCGCTACACCAGCCACCAGGTGGCCCACATGGCCGGGGTCCCGGTCTACCGGGCGCGCCGGTTGTGGCGGGCGCTGGGGTTCGCCAACGTGGCCGACGACGCGGTCGAGTTCACCGACTCCGACGTCGAGGCGCTGCGCACCATGCTCTCGATGGTCAGCTCCGGCGCCTACGACGAGGAGCACATGCTGCTGATGGCCCGCTCGATCGGGCGGGCGACGGCCCGGCTCGCCGAGTCGCAGGCCGAGCTGGGCGCCGAGGCGCTCGACCAGGCCGGCGTGCCGCTGGCCGAACGCCCGCGGGCCTGGCGGCGGCGGGCCGAGCGGGTGGTGCCCGACCTGGCCCGGCTGCTGGTCTACGCCTGGCAGCGGCAGCTCGCCGCCGCCGCCGGCCGGCTGGCCGACCAGGACATGAGCGCCGTGCGCATGGCGGTGGGGTTCGCCGACCTGGTGGCCTTCACCCGGCTCAGCCGGCAGATCACGGCGACCGAGCTGGCCCGGCTGGTCGACAGGTTCGAGGGTCGCTCGGCCGACGTCGTGACGTCCTCGGGCGGGCGGGTGGTCAAGACGCTCGGCGACTCGGTGCTGTTCGTGGCCGACAAGTCGCACGTGGCGGCCGAGATCGCGCTGCGCCTGGTGGAGACCCATCGCGGCCGGGACATGCCCGAGCTGCGGGTGGGCCTGGCCGCCGGGCCGGTGATCTGGCGCATGGGCGACGTGTTCGGCACCACCGTCAACCTGGCCAGCCGGCTCACCGCGCTCTCCCTGCCGGGAACGATCCTGGCCGACCCCGAGATGGCCGAGGAGCTGGAGGGCGACCGGGCGTTCCTGCTGCGCGCGGTCGACCGGCTGTCGGTGCGCGGGCTCGGCGAGCTGGCGCCCTTCACGATCATGCGCGCGGGGGCCGGTGGACAGGACATGCTGGACGCATGATCGTACGAGCGGTGGTCGAGGGCAGGCCGGTGGACGCCGACGCGCGCTTCGCGCTGGAGGCCCGCTACGGGCACTTCACCGCCATGCAGGTCAGAGACCGGCGCACCCGCGGCCTGGCCCTGCACCTGGAGCGGCTGGCGGCGGCCAACCTGGAGCTGTTCGGCGCCCGGCTCGACCCGGCGGCCGTGCTCGGCTCGATCAGGGCGGTGCTCGGCGACGACCTGCGCGACGCGGGCGTGCGGGTCTACGTCGTCGAGCACGACGGCCGCCCGCGCGTCGTGGCCACCGCCGCCCCGCCCACCGAGGTCTCCGCCCGCCCGCAGCGTGTCACGGCGGTCGTCTACCAGCGTTACCTGCCGCACATCAAGAAGGCGGCCGGGTTCGCCCAGGCGCACCTGCGGCGGACCGTCGCGCCCCTGGGCTTCGACGAGGCGCTGCTGACCACCGCCGGCGGCCTGATCAGCGAGGGCGCGATCACGAACGTCGGCTGCTGGTCCGGCGGCCGCCTGGTGTGGCCGGACGCGCCGATGCTGCGCGGCACCGCCATGGGCCTGCTGGAGGGCATCGACATGCCCCAGGAGCGCCGCCCGCTGCGGGTCGCCGACCTGCCGGGCTTCGACCTGGTGTTCCTGTGCAACTCCCACGGCGTGGTGCCGGTCGGCGAGGTCGACGGCGTCCCGCTGCGCCAGGACGGCCCCACGCTGGCCCGGCTGCTCGCCTGCTACGACGCCGTCCCGTGGGACCCGCTGGATTGATCCCGGGGCGTGCGGTGTTGCACGCAGGCGTGACCCTGTACTCGATTCTCGACCGTTCGCTCCTGCGCCGGGGCTCCGACGCGGCCACCGCGCTGCGGGACACCGTCGCGTTCGCCCGGCAGGCCGAGGAGCTGGGCTACCACCGGTTCTGGGTGGCCGAGCACCACAGCGTGCCCGGCGTGGCGGGGGCGGCGCCGACCGTGCTGGCCGCGGCCGTCGCGGCGGCGACCGGCTGGATCCGGGTGGGCACCGGCGGCGTGATGTTGCCCAACCACCGGCCGCTGGTGGTGGCCGAGCAGTTCGGGGTGCTGGAGTCGCTCCATCCCGGGCGGATCGACATGGGGCTCGGGCGGTCGGTGGGGTTCACCGGCGGCGTCCGGCGGGCGCTCGGCCAGGGCAAGGAGGCCGCGGACGGGTTCGGCGACCAGGTCGGCGAGTTGCTGGGGTACTTCACCGGCGGGCAGCGGGCGTATCCGGGCGTGCACGCCGTCCCGGCCGAGGGGCTGCGCCCGCAGGTGTTCGTGCTGGCCATGGGGGCGGGGGCGGAGCTCGCGGCGGAGCTCGGGCTGCCCATGGTGATCGGGGCCGGGCCGCGGGCGGTGGAGGCGGCGGCGCGCTACCGGGCGGGGTTCCGGCCCTCGGAGTGGGCGGCGCGGCCGTACGTGATGGCGGCGGTCAGCGTCGCGGTCGGGGCGACGCGCGAGGAGGCGGCGCAACTCCAGCTGCCCGAGGCGTGGTCCACGGCGCGCTCGCGCACCAGCGGCGCGTTCCCGCCGCTGGTGCCGGCCGAGGAGATCGCCCGGCTGGAGCTGACCGGGCGGGAGCGGGCGCTGCTGGCCGAGGCGCTGAAGGGCCAGATCCACGGCACCGCGCCGGAGGTGGCGGTCGCGCTGGGCTCGCTGGTTGAGGCCACCGGCGCCGACGAGGTGCTGGTCACGATGAACACCTACGACCTGGAACGGCGGCTGGAGTCGTACCGGCGGCTGGCCGTTCTGGTTTGATCGCCAATTCCACCGCATTTTGTTGGCAAATGCCCCCATTGCGCGCGCTAATTCGGTTCCGGTAATTACCGGATGTCACCCCTGTTCCATCCGGGCAACACCCATACCTAGGGGGTTCAATGGCGCGCACCCGAATCATCGGAATCGCTGCCGCACTTCTCTTACTGCCCACGCTGACCGCGATACCCGCGTCGGCCGAGTCCCCGCAGGCGGCCGCCACGGCTGCGCCGCCGAGCGACGTCAAGGAGCTCACCCGCAAGGACTTCACCCTCGACGGCAAGCCCGTCAAGGTCCCCGCGAAATACGAGGCCCGCAAGGCCACGGCCAAGGCCGCCGCCGAGACGCCGCCGGTCGGCACCGTACGGCAGTGGCTGGCCACGGACGACTACAACGGCCGCCTGTACCGCAAGGACTACACGCTGCGCGGCGTCGGCGACAAGATCGAGGTCTGGGTCGCCAACGACCTGGCCTTCCCGGCCGGCGACTGCCGGATGCAGGTGCCCGGGACGACGGAGATCACCGACGCCCAGGTCACGAACCTGGTGCAGCAGTTCGACACGAACATGTTCCCGAAGGAGACCGCGACCTTCAGCACGCCGCCGGACCGGGACGGCACGAACGCCGTGCTCGGCCCCGACGCCAACGGCAACGGCGGCGTCTACACCGGCGCCGGCGACCGCACGGTGACGCTGATCGACAACGTCCGGGACGACAACTACTACACCTTCCCGGCCGCGACCACGTACATCGCGGGCTTCTTCTCCTCCCAGTACAACGAGCTGCTCGACCGCAACGTGATGACGATCGACGCGTTCGACTGGCTGCACAGGACCGGCGCGAACCCGCCGGACAACCCGACCTCCGACGTGTGCACCTCGCGCTCGGCCCGGCCCTTCCAGTACGAGGGCGTCTTCGCCCACGAGTGGCAGCACCTGCTGCACTACTACACCGACCCGCTGGAGACCACCTGGATGAACGAGGGCCTGTCGGACTTCGCCATCTCGGTGACGGGTTACGGCAACCCCAAGGCGACGGTGTTCGAGAAGGGCTTCGACAACCACATCAACTGCTTCCAGGGCTTCGGCATCGTCCAGACGCCGTACAACCCGAACCCGCGCAACTGCGGCGGCCCGCAGAACTCGCTCAACCTGTGGGGCGACGGCGGCAACCCGGACGCGGTGCTGGCCGACTACGGCAACGCCTACTCGTTCATGCTGTTCCTGTACGACCGGTACGGCGCGGACTTCCTGTCCAAGCTGCACCGTGACGGCTCCCTGCAGGGCCTGGCCAGCGTGAAGGCGGCGCTCGGCAGCACGGACCTGTACCAGGTGCTGCACGACTACCAGACGATGGTGCTGGTGGACAAGGTCGTCGGCAGCCGCGGCGTGGTGCTGGGCGTGCCGAAGAAGCGGGTGACGACCGCGAGCCTGAACTCCACGGTCAACCTCGCCAACCCGGCCGCGTACAACACCCCGGGGGCGGCTCCGAACGGCGCCGACTACGTGCAGATCCGCAAGCCGGGCGGCGCGGCGCCGACCTCGCTGTCCTTCCAGGGCGCCAAGACGCTGCCGCCGATCCCGCTGGCCTGGACCGTCGTCTCCGACGACCCCGACCGCGCGGGCAACCCGGTGCTGTGGTCGGGCAACGCCAGCAACCTCAACGTCGCCGCGGTGACCAAGGTGACGGTCCCGGCCGCCGACCCGACGCTGCGCTTCCTCGCCAAGTACGGCGCGGAGTCCGGCTTCGACTACGGCTACGTGATCGTCTCCGCCGACGGCGGCAAGACCTACACCGCGATCCCCGGTGACAAGACGGTGGCCGGCCCGCTCGGCCCGGCCGTCAACGGCACCACCACCGGCTTCCAGCCGCACAGCTACAGCCTGTCCGCCTACGCGGGCAAGGAGATCCTCGTCGGCTTCCAGTACGTCAGCGACGGCGGGGTCAACGAGGGCGGCTGGAAGATCGACGACGTCACGGTGGGCGCGACGGCGGTGAGCGACGGCGCCAGCCTGGAGCCGTTCGACTCCCCGACCGAGATCTCCCCGACGCCGGTCAGCAACTGGAACGTGCGTCTGGTCGGCCTGGACGAGAAGCACTCGGTGGTGCTGCAGGCCCAGTTCGACGGCAAGGGCTCGATCAGCCTCAACCGGCTGCAGCTCGCGCCGTTCGCGGTCTTCCCGTCGGTGGTCGCGATCGTGGCCTATGACGAGCCGACCGAGCAGGTCCAGCAGTACGCGCCGTACACGCTGAAGGTCAACGGCGTCACCCAGCCGGGGTGAGCCCGAGGAGGCGCCCGCCGGGGGTCGGCGGGCGCCTCCTTCGTCGGGTACGATCGCCGAACATCATTCGGCATGGGGGTGCCCAGCATGACCACGCGCCAGCACACGATCGGCGACCTCCTGCGGCGCTCGGCCGCCAGGTTCCCCGCCAAGACCGCCGTGATCTACGGCAACGTGCGGCAGAGCTACGCCGATCTCGACCTGGAGGTCAACCGCACGGCCAACGCGCTGGCGGCGCGGGGCGTGGCCAAGGGCGACCGGTTCGCCCTGTTCAGCCATAACAACCACGCGTTCGTGGTGGCCTACTTCGCGCTGGCCCGGCTGGGCGCGATCTCCGTGCCGATCAACTTCATGCTCGGGCCGCGCGAGGTGGCCTACATCCTGGAGCACTCCGGGGCGACCGGGATGCTGGCGGAGGAGGCGCTGCTGCCGGTGGCCGAGGCCGCGGCCGGGCCCGCGGTCCGGGTGCGCGGCGTGATCGGCGCGGCCGAGGGCTGGGAGTCCTTCTCCACCTGGCGCGGCGACGACGCCGAGCCGCAGGTGGAGATCGCCGCCGACGACCCGATCCAGCTCATGTACACCAGCGGCACCGAGTCCCGGCCCAAGGGCGCCACGCTGTCCAGCGGCAGCCTGCTGGCCCAGTACGTGAGCTGCGTCGTCGACGGCGAGATGAGCTCCGACGACGTCGAGGTGCACGCGCTGCCCCTCTACCACTGCGCCCAGCTCCACTGCTTCCTGACGCCCGGCATCTATCTGGGCGCCACCAACCTGATCCTGCCGGGCGCCGACCCGGCCTCGATCCTGGCCACCATCGAGGGCGAACGCGCGACCAAGCTGTTCTGCCCGCCCACGGTCTGGATCGCCCTGCTGCGCCACCCCGACTTCGACCGCCGTGACCTGTCCTCGCTGCGCAAGGGCTACTACGGCGCCTCGATCATGCCGGTCGAGGTGCTGAAGGAGATCTCGGCCCGGCTGCCGGACGTGCGCCTGTTCAACTTCTACGGCCAGACGGAGATGGCGCCGCTGGCCACCATCCTGCGCCCCGAGGAGCAGCTGACCCGGCTGGGCTCGGCCGGGCGGCCCGCGCTCAACGTCGAGACCAGGATCGTCGACGACGAGGACCGGCCGGTCGCGCCGGGCGTGGTCGGCGAGATCGTCCACCGCAGCCCGCACGCCATGCTCGGCTACTGGAACGACCCGGACAAGACCGCCGAGGCGTTCCGCGGCGGCTGGTTCCACAGCGGCGACCTCGGCGTCATGGACGCCGACGGCTACCTGTCGGTGGTCGACCGGAAGAAGGACATGATCAAGTCCGGCGGCGAGAACGTGGCGAGCCGCGAGGTGGAGGAGGTCATCTACCAGCATCCCGCGGTCGCCGAGGCGGCCGTGTTCGGCGTCCCGGACGAGCGGTGGATCGAGGCCGTGACGGCCGCCGTGGTGCTGCGCGAGGGCGCGGGGCTGACCGCCGCCGAGCTCAACGCGTTCCTGCGCGAGCGGCTGGCCGCCTTCAAGACGCCCAAGAACGTGGTGTTCGTGGACGCGCTGCCGAAGAACGCCTCGGGCAAGGTGCTCAAGCGCGAGCTGCGCGACGCCTTCTGAGCCCCCGGCGTCCGGTCACTTGCCGAGCAGGTCGGCGGCCAGTTGCCGGAGCACCGCGCGCTGGATCGTGCCCGTCGCCGTCCTCGGCAGCTCGTCCAGGACCAGCACCTCGTGCGGGCACCGGGCGGCGGCCAGGCCCGCGCGGCAGAACGCGATCAGCTCGCCCGCGTCGATCGGGCGGCCCGGCCTGGGCACCACGCAGGCGACCGGCCGCTCCGGCCCGTCAGCGCCGGCGTGGGCGACCACCGCGCACTCGGCGACCGAGGGGTGCTCCAGCAGCCGGGCCTCGGCCTCCAGGGGTGACGTCCAGGCGTCGCCCGTCCTGATGAGGTCGGCGGAGCGGCCCAGGAAGCGGTAGGAGCCGTCGGCGTCGCGGGCGCAGGTGTCGCCGGTGCGCAGCCACTCGCCCTGGAACGCCTGGCGGGTGGCGGCGGTGCGGCACCAGTAGCCGGTGGCGATCGAGTCGCCGCGCACGTACAGGTGGCCGGGCTCGCCGTCGGGGACGGGCGCGCCCGAGTCGTCCAGGAGGCGCACCTCGTAGCCGGGCACGACGGCGCCCGAGCCGGCGGGGCGGGCCCGGCCCGGACGGCCGGAGAGGAAGACGTGCAGCGACTCGGCCGAGCCCAGGCCGTCGATGAGATCCACGCCGAAGCGGCCGGTGAAGCGGCGGTGGAGCTCGGCGGGCAGCGCCTCGCCCGCGGAGACGGCCAGGCGGACGGAGGCGAAGGCGTCCTTCGGGGCCTCGGCGGCCAGCAGCGCGGCGTAGCACGACGGGCCGGCGAAGAACAGGGTGGGACGCTCGGCCAGCAGGCGTTCGGCCACGCCGGCCGGGGTGGGCGCGGCGGGGTCGAGGATCGTGGTCGCGCCGGCGGCGAGCGGGAGGATCAGGGAGTTGCCGAGCCCGTTGGCGGAGGACAGCCGGGCCGCCGACAGGAACCTGTCCTCGGGGCGCACGCCGAGCACCTGCCGCCCGAACCCCTCGTGGACGTCGCGCAGCGCGCCGTGGCGGTGCATGGCCGCCTTGGGCGCGCCGGTGGTGCCGGCGGTGTAGAGCCACAGCGCGGGCGAGTCGGGCCAGGTGTCGTACGAGCCGGTCGCGCCCCGGCCGGCCTCCAGCACGTCCGACCACAGGCAGACCGGCACGCCGGGCTCGACCGCCGCCGCCGGGCCCGCTCCGGTCGCGGTGGCGATGCGCGCGACGTGGCCGGGGGCCTGGCTCGCGTCGGTGAGCACGAGCGCCACGACCTCGGGCGCCGACAGCAGCGCCTCCTGCACGGCCGGCTCGAACTCGGGCGCGGAGACCACGACCCGCGCCCTGGAGTCGCGGATCAGCGCGCCCAGCTCGGCCCCGTCGTACAGGGCCGGCGCGGGGACGGCGACCGCGCCCATCCGCAGCACGGCCAGGATCGTGATCAGCGTCTCGGGCCGGTCGGGCAGGACGAGCAGCACGCGCTCCTCCGGCCGCACGCCCATCACCCGCAGCCCGCCGGCCAGCTCGGCGACGTGCGTGGCGAGCTGGGCGTAGGTCATGGCGCCCAGCGGCCCGGCGACGGCGACGCGGTCGCCGTGCCCGGCCTCGACCAGGCGGTCGGTGAGATGGACGCCGGCGTTGAACGACTCGGCAGGCATGGTCGTCCCCATCCGCAGAAGGGCGTGTGCAGCTGAATCCTCCATAGAGAATCGATGAGCCGTCAACTACTTCTGCGAGGACGGGTGTCGGCAGGGCCGCAACCCCGGGCCGACGTCGGCCGCGCCGGAGCGCACGTGGTCCAGGAAGGCGCGCACGGCGGGCGTGAGCCGGGCTCCGGCGGGCCAGCACGCGCCGATCGTCCGGAACACCGGGGGCGACAGCGGGATCTGCACGACGCCCTCGGCGGGCGTCAGACGGGGCAGCACGGCCACGCCGAGCCCGGCCGCCACCAGGCCGCGCACGGTCTCCGACTCCTGCCCCTCGAAGGCGATCCTGGGCGTGAACCCGGCCGCCGCGCACAGGTCGTCGGTGATCTGGCGGACGCCGTAGCCGTGTTCGAGCGTCACCAGTTCCTCCCCGGCCAGCTCGGCGGGCCGCACCCGGGCGCGTCCGGCGAACCGGTGACCGGGCGGCACGGACAGCACCAGCTCCTGGTCGGCGAGCGGGTGCCCGGCCAGACCCGGGTCGCCGTCGGGCAGGGGCGCGACGAACACCAGGTCGATCTCGCCCTCGGCGAGCGCGCGCAGCATGTCCTGGCGCGAGCCCTGCGCCAGGCTGAACCGCACGCCCGGGTGGTGCTCGCGGAAGCCCCGGATGAGCGAGGGGACGAGCGTGCGGCCCAGCAGGTGCAGGAATCCGAGCACGATCCGGCCGCTGCCGGGGTCGATCTCCTCGCGCACCTCGCGGGCGGCCGACTCCATGGTGGCCAGCGCCCGGCCGGAGGCGGCGGCCAGGACGCGCCCGGCCCTGGTCAGGCGGATGCCCCGCCCGTACGGGACGACGAGGGGCGCGCCGACCAGGTCGGCCAGCGCGGCCAGGCGGCGGCTGGCGGTGGGCTGCGGCATGCCGAGCAGCTCGGCCGCCCGCGTGACGTGCCCGGTCTCCCCCACGGCGGCCAGCAGGGCGAGCGTGGGAGCCAGCCCGGCGGCCAGCCGCTCGTCCACGAGCTCGTATTCATCCACCACAGCATGAATTATCGCCTATTTCCGCATTGGACGTATTTATTAGCCTTGCTTAGCGTTTCCAGGCGTGGCGGTCATCGAAGCTCAACGAGTCGGCACCCGGCGGGCCGGTCCGGCCGTGGCGGCGGCCGGCGTCTCCTCCTTCGCCCTGCTGTACGCGCCGCAGCCCGTCCTGCCGCAGCTGGCCGCCGACTTCCGGCTCGACCCCGGCGGCGCGTCGCTGGCCGTCGGCGTGGCCACGGCGGCGCTGGCGGTGGCGGTGCTGCCGCTGGCCGCGCTGGCGGAGGTCGTCGGGCGGCGGCGGATGATCGTGTGGTCCGTGCTGGCCTCGGCGCTGATCGGGCTGGCGCTGCCGCTGGCGCCGACGTTCCCCGTGCTGGTGGCGATGCGGGCGGCGCAGGGGGTGGCGGTCGCCGGGTTCGCCGGGGTCGGGGCGGCCTACCTGGCCGATCTGGTGGGGGCGACGAGGCTGGCCGGGGCGGTGGGCGTGATGATCGCCGGGAACTCGGTGGGCGGGATGCTGGGCCGGCTGGGCGCCGGGTTCGCCGCCGGGCCGTGGGGGTGGCGGGGCGCGCTGCTGGTGGTGGCCGGCGGGTCGCTGCTCTGCTCGGCGTACGCGGCCCGCACGCTGCCCACCCCGGAGCCCGCCCCGCCGCCCACCCCGGAGCCCACCCCAGCGCCCGCCCCAGAGTCCGCAGGACGCGCCCCACGGGCCGGGGGCGGCGGCCGGATCGGGACGGCGCTGCTGGCGCCGTACACGGTGGGGGCGCTGGGCGTCGGCGCGTTCGTCGCCCTCTACAACGCCGCCTCCTTCCGGCTGTCCGCGCCCCCGCTGTCCCTCTCCCCCGCCGCGGCCTCCCTGGTCTTCCTCTCCTACGCACTCGGCACCGCCTCCTCGGCCGCCGCCGGCCGGCTGGCCGACCGCCTGGGACGCCGGGCGGCCCTGGTCGCCGCCCTGGCCGTGACGGCCGCCGGCTCGGCGCTGACCGCGCTCGGCCCCCTGGCCGCGGTCGTGACCGGGTTCGCCGTGCTGACCGCCGGGTTCTTCGCCGCGCACGCCGTGGCCAACGCGTGGGTCGCCGCGCAGGCCCCGCCGGCCGCCCGCGGGCGCGCCGCCGGGATCTACACCCTGTGCTACTACCTCGGCAGCGGCGCCGGCGGCACGGCCGGCAGCGCCGTCTACGGCCACGCCGGATGGACCTGGCTGATCGTCCTGACCTCGGCCTGGCTGCTGCTGGCGATCGTGGCCGTGCTCGCCGCGGGCCGGCGAGCACGGGCTGTTGCCAGGCGACCCCGGCAGGAGTACGCCTGACATCACAGGGGTGGGCTACTCCCGGGAGGGGAAGACGATGGCCGACCAGTTCATCGTGTTGCGTGATCTGAGCAGGACCCGCATGGCCGCGCCGTTCGAGCGGGCCGCCGCCGTGGCCGAGCCGCCGAGCGAGCCGCACGTCGAGGTCACCGGGCTCGGCAAGCGCGAGGTGGCCGACCTCGCGCGGGACCCGTCGGTGACCGCGGTCGCCCGGCCGATGCCGACCACCGTCCCGGGCGCGCCCGAGGACGTCGAGGCCCCGCCGCCGGAGGCGGAGGCGGGCGCGCAGGTCACGTGGGGGGTGCGGGCGCTGGGCGCCGACGCCTCCAGCCGTACGGGGGCGGGGACGGTGGTCGCCGTCCTCGACACCGGCATCGACGCCACGCACCCGGCCTTCACCGGGATGACGCTGGTGGAGGAGGACTTCACCGGGTCCGGCCGGGGCGACAAGGTCGGCCACGGCACCCACTGCGCCGGCACCGTCTTCGGCCGCCCGGTCGACGGCATGCGCATCGGCGTCGCGCCCGGCGTCGAACGGGCGCTGATCGGCAAGGTGCTCGGCGACGACGGCAAGGGCTCGACCGCCGAGACGGTCAAGGGCCTGCTCTGGGCGCTGGGGAACGACGCCGACGTCATCACCATGTCGCTCGGCATCGACTTCCCGGCCGCCATGCGCCAGCTGGAGGAGCGCGGGCTGCCGCAGTTCCTGGCCACGTCGATCGCGCTGGAGTCGTACCGGGCCACGTTGCGGCTCTACGACTCGCTGATGCGGATGATCGCGGCCAGGGCGGCGTTCGGGGCCGGCACGATCGTCGTCGCGGCCACGGGGAACGCCAGCCACCGGGAGCTGCGGCCGGACTTCGAGGTCGGGCCGGAGCTGCCGTCGGCCGCCGAGGGCATGATGGCCGTGGGCGCGGTGCAGCGGCTGCCGTCCGGGCGGCTGGGGGTCGCGCGCTTCTCCAACACCTTCCCGCAGGTGTGCGCGCCGGGCGTGGACGTGGTCTCGGCCCGTACCGGCGGCGGGCTGACCAGCAAGAGCGGCACCAGCATGGCCGCGCCGCACGTGGCCGGGGCGGCGGCGCTGTGGTGGCAGGAGCTGCGGGCGAGCAGCGACCGCGCGCGGGCCGCGGCGGTCACCGGCCGGTTGCTGCTGACCGCCGCGACGGACGTGTTCGTCCCGGACGCCGACACCGCGGACCTGGGGGCGGGGCTGGTCCAGGCCCCCCGCTGAGCCGGCACGGCCGGTCTCCCGGCCGCGGTGGCCGGGAGGCCGTCAGGGGCCTTCGGGGTCCACCGTGTCGGCGTCGGCCCAGAACGGCGCGGCCAGCTCGCGCAGCCGGGCCGCGCCGACCCGGTCGAGCAGGGCGAGCGCGCCCGCGTTGTCGGCGAGCTGGGCCGTGCTCGTGACGCCGAACAGCACGCTGGCCACCGCCGGATGGGTGAGGCAGAACGCCACGCACACCTGCGCGGGCGTCGCGTCCAGCCCGGCCGCCACCTCGGCCAGCCCGGCGGCGGCCGTCGCGGCCCGCGCGCGCACGCCGCCGGGGTCGGGGAAGACCGGCCGGGCGGGCCTGTCCTTCCCCGCCAGCAGCCCGCCTTCGAGCACGTCGCTGGCCTGCAGCGAGACGCCGGCGTCGAACACCTCGGAGAACGGCACCCCTTCCGGGATCGAGCGGCGGCACGGGTTGTACTTGAGCTGGGCCAGTTGCGGCCCCGGCGAGCCGAGGTCGCGGGCGTGGTTGCGGATGGTCAGGATCGAGGTGGCCGACCAGTTGTTGACGCCCCAGCAGCCGAGCAGCCCCTCGGCCTCCAGCGCGGCCAGCTCGCGGGCCAGCCGGCGCAGGTCGAGGTCGTCCCGGTGCACGTCGCCGACCACGGCCAGGTCGGCGTGGTCGGTGCCGGCCCGCAGCAGCGCGCGTTCGAGCTGGTCGCGCAGCGGACGCCCGGGGTAGTCGTCCAGCCAGAGCTTGACCGAGAGCAGGTAGTCCTCGCGGGCCAGGCCGGCGGCCCTGACCATGGCCGAGAAGAGCACGTCGGTGAAGACCGGCCGCTGCCCGGGCAGGCCGTAGACGCCCACGTCGAACAGGTTGACGCCGATCTCGACGGCGTGCCGCAGCAGCTCGACGGCCGCGCCGAAGTCCATCCGGTCGTAGGTGTGCCAGGACCCCAGCGACAACACCGACGCCTCGGGGCCGTGCGCGCCGATCTGGCGCTGGGGGACCTTGACCGTCATACGTTGGCCTCCGAGTCCCAGACCTGGTGGCGGCTGCGCCACCACAACAACGCCACCATCACCAGGAACGGCAGCACCCCGCGGTACTGCTGGACCGCCTCCAGCGAGGCCGTCACCCCTTCCAGGCAGCCCAGCAGCAGCCCGCCGGCCAGCGTCAGCCACAGGCTGCTGAACGCCCCCACCATGGCCACCGCCAGCGCGGTCGTGACCAGGTTGCCCAGCGTGGAGAAGTCGCCGCCGAGCCGCGGCGCGACCAGGACGATGACCAGGGTGCTGACCGCGCCGATCGCCACCCAGACGGCCAGCGCGAGCCGGGGCGCGGGGATGCCGACGACCTGCGCGGTGGCCGGTCGTTCCGACAGCGCCTGGAGCCGCAGCCCCACCCGGGTGCGCCCGAGCAGCAGCCCCACGCCGACCGTGATGAGCACCGCGAACGACAACGACACCAGCACCGCCTGCGGCACGACCACCTCGCCCACGGTGAAGGCGGGCGCGTCGAACGGCTGCGGGAAGCGCCGCGCGCCGCTGGTGTTGTTGCCGAACAGCCGCAGCCCGACCGACATCAGCGCGACGAACACCGCCACGGTGACGGCCGCCTTCGTGCGCAGGTCGTGCTCGCCGAACCAGCGCACCAGGCCGAGGCCGAGCAGCGCCGAGACCAGGCCGCCGGCCAGCGCCCCGAGCGGGAGCGCGAGCCAGACGTCCAGGCCGGCGTCGGTGAGGGTGACCATGACGAAGGCGCCCATCGCGCCCACGGCCGCCATCGCGAAGTTCACCACCGCGACGAGCCGGTAGGTCAGGACGACGCAGAGCCCGAGCAGCGCGTACACGCCGCCGCTGGTCAGGCCCGCGACCACGGAGTCGAGCATCAGCCGTTCCGCTTCGGGACGATGAAGCCCTCGGGCAGCACCGTCCACTTGCCGTTCTCGGCCTTGACGAAGCGGCTGCCCTCGATGGGGTTGTGCGTCTGGCCGGGGCCGAACACCCAGGGCGTGCCGACCATGGGGTAGGTGATGGGCTGCATCGACTTGAACGCCTTGGTCACCGACTCCCGGGTGATGTCCCCCTTGATCGTCTTGAGGACCTGGACGAACACGTCGGCTGCCATCACCCCGCCCTGGCTGAACGCGGTCTTCTGGATCTTGTTGTCGTTGACGATCTTCGCCCACCGCTCGTTGCCCGGCAGCGTCTCGTCGGTGTACGGCTGCCACTCGGTGCCCGCCTGGGCCTTCATGCCGGCCGGGATGAGGGCGGCGTTGGCGTCGGTGTAGGCGTTG
The DNA here is from genome assembly GCF_042892035.1 of Nonomuraea sp. NPDC001831. Classification (NCBI taxonomy): domain Bacteria; kingdom Bacillati; phylum Actinomycetota; class Actinomycetes; order Streptosporangiales; family Streptosporangiaceae; genus Nonomuraea; species Nonomuraea sp. NPDC001831. The sequence continues at coordinate 427,098 of NZ_JBIATU010000006.1, forward strand.
GCCATGAGGATGAAGTCGACGTCCTGCATGCCCTGGGTCTTGGCCTGGGCGAACCAGGGCCCGACCTGGGCGTTGTAGACGACCGCCTGGCAGCCGCCGCTCTTGAGCTTGACCAGGTACGGCGTCGGGTCTCCCTGCCCCACCGAGGTGTCCTTGACGGTCAGCGTCTTGCCGGTGATGTCGCTCCACTCCTTGATGGCCGCGTCGATGCCGCCGCCGCTGCCGGGCAGCACGGTGAAGGCCAGGCACACCTTGTCGTGCTTGAGCGTCTCGGAGGCGTAGTAGAGCATCGCGGTCAGCAGCTTGAACGGGCCGGGGTTGACCGGCGCGATGTTCGGGCTGGTGAAGCAGGCCGGGTCCACGCCCACGGCCGGGATCGAGACGATCTGGGCCTTGCTGTAGGTGGCGCGGTTGAGCCCGCAGTCCACGGCGCTGGAGGAGCCGACGAACGCCACGACCTCCTCGGAGTCGATCAGCTCGCGCGCCGCCTCCGTGGAGCGCTGCGGGTTCATCGCGTCGTCCTTGCTGATCAGCTCGATCTTGCGGCCGTTGATCCCGCCGGCCTTGTTGACCTCCTCGAAGACGGCCTTGACCGCCTGCGGCACCTCGGGGGTCTGGAACAGGCCGGTGACGCCGTTGACGGCCCCGACCTTGATGGGCCCGTCGGTGCCCGAGCCGCCCGAGCAGGCCGTCAGAGCGGTCAGCAGGCCGAGGACGGGCAGGGCCACGAGTACGCGTTTCACGATGTCTCCTCCAAGACGGTGCCGAGGTAGGCGGCCCTGACGGCCGGTGCGTCCAACACGTCGAGCGTCGGACCCGAGGCGATCACGTGCCCGAAGTCCAGCACCGTGACCTGGCCGCAGGCGGCTCGTACGAGATCCATGTCGTGCTCCACCAGCAGGATCGACACGCCGAAGCGGGCCGGGACCTGGGCCAGGCGGCGGCCGAGCCGCAGCGACTCGGCGGCGGACTGGCCGGCGGCCGGCTCGTCGAGCAGCGCGACCTTCGGCCTGGCGGCGATCGCGGCGGCGACGTCGAGCAGCCTTCTGGTGCCCGCGTCGAGGATCGAGACCGGCACCTCGCCGGGCGGGCAGCCGAAGAAGCGCAACACCTCCTCCGTCTCCTGCCTGGGCAGGCGCCGCCCGGCGACGATCGCCAGGTACTCCTCCTGCGTCAGCTCCGGGGCGATGGCGGTGGTCTGGAACGTGCGGCGCAGCCCGCGCCGGGCCCTGACGCTCGGGCTGAGCCGGTCCAGTGGCTGCCCGGCGAGCACGACGGAACCCTCGTAGCGGGCGGCGAAGCCGGTGACCGCGGAGATCAGCGTGGACTTGCCGGCGCCGTTCGGGCCGATCAGGCCGGAGACGCCGAGGGCGGGCACGGTCAGGTCCACCCCGTCCAGGGCGACGACCTGGCCGAACCGCACGCTCAGCCCGCGGATCTCCAGCACGTTCCCCTCGCCCGCCGCCGGGGGAACCGGGGCCGGCTCCGCGGCGGGCGCGGCGGACGCGGCCTCCAGCAGGGGGCGGGCGGCCCGTTCGCGCCGGCGGGCGCGGGTGAAGTCGGTCTGGCTGACCCCGCTGCGCAGGGCGAAGATCGCCATGACGCCGAACAGGATGCCGCCGAGGTCCTGCGGCAGGCGCAGCTTCTCCAGGACCGTGGCCATGACCGCGCCGAAGATGCCGCCCAGGACGGCGCCCTCGGTGTTGTGCGGCCCGATGAGCACGGCGACCGCGAACAACGCCAGCGACTGCATCATCGCGAAATTGCCGGAGACGACGAGGCCGAGCTGCCCCGCCATCAGCCCGCCCCCGATGCCGGCGATGAACGCGCTGATGGCGAAGGCCGTGAGCTTGCTGCGGGCCACGGAGATGCCGTGCGCCGCCGCCGCCCGCTCGGAGTGCCGCAGCTCCAGCCACGACCGCCCGATCCTGGTCCGGTTGACCAGCGCCAGGCCGATCGCGATCAGCACGAACACGGCCATGGCCAGCACGAAGTACGCCGCGTCGGAGGAGAAGGGCTCCGGCCGGACGAGCGTCTTCAGCTCGGTCGTGCCGGGGAACTGGTTGGCGTTCAGCACGATGTCGGTGGAGACGGCGAAGCCGAGCGTGACGACGGCCAGGTTGACGCCCCGGATGCGCAGCGCGGGCAGCCCGATCGCGACGCCCACCGGCACGGCCGCCAGGCCGCCGAGCACCAGCCACAGCAGGAAGCCGCCGGGCGCGTCGGCCAGGTTCAGCCGCAGCACCACCCAGGCCCCGATCGCCGCGAACGACATCTGGCACAACGACATGACCCCGGCCCGCCCGACGATCACGCCGTAGCTCTGCATGAGCACGCCGCTGACCACGGCCGCGACCGCCAGGTAGATCCAGTACGGCGGCAGCACCCAGGGCAGCACCGCGCACGCCGCGACGGCCAGCCCCAGCCCCGGACCCCAGGTCTTCAGCAGCGTGTTCATCAGCTCCCGCCTTCCGTGCCGGCCGCCCGGGCGAGGCCGTCGTCGGTGACGGCGCCGAAGTAGAACTTGTGCAGCCGGTCCTGCGCCCCGCGCAGCTCCTCGCACGGGCCCTCGAAGACCACCCGGCCCTTGCGCAGCACGTACGCGCGGGCGCCGATCTCCAGCGCCAGGTTGGCGAACTGCTCGACGAGCAGCACCCCGATGCCCCGCTCGGCCAGCTCCCGCACCGAGCCCATCAGGCGGCGGACCACGACCGGCGCGAGCCCGAGCGACATCTCGTCGATGAGGACGACCTTGGGCCCGGCGATCAGCGCCCGGCCGATGACGAGCATCTGCTGCTCGCCGCCGGACAGGTTGGCGGCCGGCAGGGTGCGCCTGCGGTCCAGCTCGGGGAAGATGTCGTAGACCATGGCCGGGTCGCCGTCGCCGGAGACCAGCAGGTTCTGCTCCAGCGTGAGCGTGCGGAACACGGTGCGGGCCTGCTCGGCGTACCCGAGTCCGGCCTGGGCGCGGCGGTAGGTGGGCAGGCCGGTCAGCGGCGTGCCTGCGAGGGCGACCGTGCCGGCGGCGGCGGGGGCCAGGCCCGCGATGCCGTCGAGCAGGGTGGTCTTGCCGGCGCCGTTCGCGCCGAGCAGCACGGTGACCGTGCCGGGCGCGACGCCGAGGCTGACCTCGTGCACGACGGGCACCTCTCCCCTGGAGACGCTGAGGCCCCGTACGTCGAGGACGTCGTCCGCGGGAGCGCCCATCAGCGGCTCCGGCGGCGGTCGTCGGCCGCGGCGGCCGGCGGCGCGTGCGCCGGTCCGCGAGGGGCCCGATCGATGATGCGCCGTGCCTCGAAAGGTAGAGGCATCGTCACCTCCCGGCACGAAATCGTATCTGATTCCATGTACGTTATGCGGATGGAAATGAGAGTGTCCAGAGCGGAGCGGATATGAAATCTGCGGCTGACAACAGGTCGGCGGATCTGGTCATGACCGGCGGCGTCGTCCACACGATGAACGCGGCCGGCCATCTCGCGTCCGGCATCGCGATCAAGGACGGACGCATCGTCAGGGTCGGCACTCCACTGCAGGTCCAGGCCATGGTGGGCCCGGGGACGCGGGTCGTGCGCCTGCGCGGCAGATCGGTGCTGCCCGGCATCAACGACAGCCACCTGCACGGCGCGTGGCTCGGCCTGCGCTGGCCCGACCTCCTGCTGGACCGGCTGACCGGCACGGCCGACCTCGTCCCCGACTCCCGGCTGGGCAAGCAGGAGGAGCGGCGGGCGGCGATCCTGCGCGCCGGCGACCTGCTGGCCTCCCTGGGCATCACCAGCTACACCGAGCCCGGCCTCGGCCCGTGCGAGCACGACGGCGGCGGGCGCTTCGGCGTCGAGGTCCTGCGCGAGTACGCCGGGATGGCCGCGCGGGGCGAGCTCAAGGCGCGGGTGAGCGCGCTGCTGCTGTTCGCCGAGGTGGACGGGCGCAGCTCACTGCCCGACCTGGTCGCCGGGCTGCGCGACCTGACGCCGCCCGCCGAGGTGCCGGGCTGGTTCAAGGTGACCGGGGTGAAGATCTTCGCCGACGGCATCCCGCCGATGCGCACGGCCTGGAGCGACGAGCCGTACGAGGACGGCACGCACGGCGCCCCGCTGGTCGAGGGCGACTCGGAGGACGAACGCGAGACCGCCCTGACGACCATGATCGAGACCGCCGCCGCGGCCGGGCACCAGGTCGCGGTGCACGCCACCGGCAGCCGCGCGACCAGGACGGTCACGCGCGCCCTGGCCGGAGCCCCCGGGCGACGCCACTACCTCGTCCACGGCGACGTCCTGCATCCGGACACCCTCAAGACGATGGCCGCGGCCGGCATCGGCCTGACCACCCAGCCGGGCATCGCCGCCGCCGCCTCCCCCATGCTGCGCGACGCCCTGGGCCAGGCCGCGCTCGGGCACGCCTGGCCGGTGCGGGACGCGCTGGCCGCCGGCGTACGGCTCAGCCTCAGCTCCGACGCCCCCATGCTCACCCCCGACTGGCGGCACGGCGTGGCCGCGGCCGCCACCCGGTGGGCCGTCGAGGGCGCGCGCGACCAGCGGCTCGCCCTGGACCAGGCGCTGCGCGCCTACACCAGCACCCCGGCCTGGCAGGAGGGCGCGGAGTCGTGGAAGGGCTCGCTGGAGCCGGGCAAGGTCGCCGACCTGTGCGTGCTCGACGACAGCCTGCTGGACGCGCACCCGGCCGACCTGCCCGAGGTGCCGGTCGCGATGACGATGGTGGACGGCAGGATCGTCTACGAACGCTGACGGGGCCGCTCGCGGGGGCGCGTCGGGGGGGCACTCTTGGGGTTTACAGCTCCACGTGGTGGTCAGGGTCGCCGCCGAGGCGGCTGCCGCCGCCGCCCAGGGCCGAGATGCGCGCCATCTCCTCGGGCGACAGCTCGAAGTCGAAGACCTCCAGGTTGTGGCGCATCCGCCCGGGGTCGGCCGACTTGGGGATCGGCACCGCGCCGAGCTGCACGTGCCAGCGGAGCACGACCTGCGCGGGGGTGCGGTCGTGCGCGGCGGCGACCTCGGTGACGGCCGGGTCGTCGAGCAGCTTGCCGCCGGCGCCGAGCGGGCTCCACGACTCGGTCGCCACGCCGTGCCCGGTGAGCCAGGCGAGCAGGCCGGGCTGGGGGAAGCCAGGATGCAGCTCGACCTGGTTGACCGCGGGCCACACGCCGCTCGCGTCGACCACCCGCTCGATCTGCTCAGGGGTGAAGTTGGAGACGCCGATCGAGCGGGCCAGCCCCTCCTCCCGCAGCCGGACGAACGCCTTCCAGGTGTCGACGAACAGCCCGTGGCCGGGCAGCGGCCAGTGGATGAGGTAGAGGTCGACGTAGTCGAGGCCGAGGCGGGACCGGCTCTCCTCGAATCCGCGCAGCGCCAGGTCGTAGCCGTGCTGGGCGCCGCGCAGCTTCGTGGTGACGAACAGCTCCTCGCGCGGCACGTCCGACTCGGCGACCGCCGCGCCCACGCCGCGCTCGTTGCCGTAGCTGGCGGCGGTGTCGATCAGCCGGTAGCCGAGCGAGAGGGCGTGGCCGACGGCCTGGCGGGCCTGGCGGTCGTCCATCGGCCAGGTGCCGAGGCCCAGGCGCGGCATGGCGCGGCCGTCGGAGAGCACGAGGGTCGGCGCGGTCGTCATGGCGGTCCTCTTCCTGGTGCGGGCAGGTGACGTACCTACCCGCCGCCACGATGATCAACCTGCGCGGCGGACCGCGCGCCACGTCGCGGCGCGGGCGGCGTACGATCCGAGACGTGATCACCGCTCCCCGCCTGCTCGCCGTCAGCGACCTGCACGTGCACCATCCCGACAACCGCGCGTTCGTCGAGGAGCTGCGCCCCGGGTCGGACGGCGACTGGCTGCTCGTCGCGGGCGACGTCGGCGAGCTGACGACGGACATCGGCTGGGCGTTGCGGCTGCTGGCCGACCGGTTCGCGAGGGTGGTCTGGGCGCCCGGCAACCACGAGCTGTGGACGCCGGCCCGCGACCCGGTGCGGCTGCGCGGCGAGGAGCGCTACCGGTACCTGGTGGAGCTCTGCCGCGATCTCGGCGTGCTCACGCCGGAGGACCCGTACCCGGTGTGGGAGGGGGCGCGCGGCCCGGTCACGGTGGCGCCGCTGTTCGTCCTGTACGACTACACCTGGCGTCCGGAGGGCGCGACGACCAAGGAGGAGGCCCTGCGCACGGCCTACGACGCGGGGATCGTCTGCACCGACGAGGTCATGCTCCACCCCGACCCCCACCCCGGCAGGGACGCCTGGTGCGCGGCCCGGGTCGAGTACACCGAGGCGCGGCTGGCCGCCCGGCCCGCGGGGCTGCCGACCGTGCTGGTCAACCACTATCCGCTGGTCCGCGAGCCGACGCGGGTGCTCACCCATCCGGAGTTCGCGCAGTGGTGCGGCACCGAGCGCACCGCCCGCTGGCACCGCGAATACGACGCCGCCGCCGTCGTGTACGGCCACCTGCACATCCCGCGGCTGACCCACCACGACGGCGTGCCGTTCATCGAGGTCTCGCTCGGCTACCCGCGCGAGTGGCGGCCGCGGCCGAACCCGCCGGCGCTGCCCCGCGTGATCGACGTGTGAGCGCCGGCCCGGGTCAGCCCTCCAGGTAGCGCAGGATCGCCAGCACCCGCCTGCTGTAGCCGGTGTCGCGCGGCAGGTCGAGCTTGTCCATGATGGCGTTGACGTGCTTCTCCACGGTGGACGCCGAGACGTGCAGGCGCTCGGCGATGGCCGCGTTGACCAGCCCCTGGGCCAGGTGCGCCAGCACCTCCGACTCGCGCGGGCTGAGCCGGCTCAGCGGGTCGGCGCGGCTGGTGCGGGCCAGCAGCCGCCGCACCACCTCGGGGTCGAAGGCGGTGCCGCCGGCGCGTACGCGCTCGAGCGAGTCGAGGAAGTCGGCCACCTCCGAGACCCGGTCCTTCAGCAGGTAGCCGAGCCCTTCGGCGGGCCCGGCCAGCAGGGTGGCGGCGTAGTGGGGCTCGACGTACTGGGACAGGACGAGCACGCCCACCTCGGGCCGGCGCGCGCGGATCTCCAGGGCCGCCCGCAGCCCCTCGTCCTTGTGGCCGGGCGGCATGCGCACGTCGATCACCGCCACGTCGGGCCGGTGATCGGCGACGGCGGCCAGCAGCGCGGGCGCGTCGCCCACGGCCGCGACGACCTCGTGCCCGGCCTCGGCGAGCAGCCGGGTCAGGCCCTCGCGCAGCAGCACGGAGTCGTCGGCCAGGATCAGCCGCACGGCGGCTCCTTGGGCAGCGTGGCAACGATCTTCGTGGGGCCGCCGGGCGGGCTGTCCACGGTGAACGCGCCGTCGAGCGCCAGGACCCGGCGGGCCAGCCCGGACAGGCCGCCGCCCGCGGGATCGGCGCCGCCCCCGCCGTCGTCGGAGATCGCCACGCTCACCGTCCGTTCGTCCTCGGCCACGACGACCAGGATGTCATGGGCGCGGGCGTGCTTGACCGCGTTGGTGATCGCCTCCCTGGTCACGAAGTACAGGGCGGTCTCGATCTCCGTGGCGGGCCGGGCCGACAATCCGTAGTGGACGGTGACCGGCACCGCGGCGCGTTCGGCGACCCCGGCCAGCGCGGCCTCGATGCCCAGCTCGTCCAGGGCGGTGGGGTAGATGCGCCAGGCGACGCTGCGCAGCTCGTCCAGGAGGCGGCGGGACTCGGCGTAGGCCTGGTCGACCAGCTCGGCGGTCCGTTCGTGGTCGTGGCCGTGCCTGGCCCGGCCGAGCAGCATGGCCAGGGCCACGCCGCGCTGCTGGACGCCGTCGTGCAGGTCGCGTTCGATCCGGCGGCGCTCGTCGTCCACGGCCCGGACGATGCCCGAGCGGGTGGCGGTCAGCTCGGCGATGCGGCGGCGCATGAGCTCCCGGCCGCCGGGGCCGAGGAAGTGGGCGGCCAGGCGGCGTTCGAGCACGCCGGCGGCCAGGGCGAGCAGCGCGGTCACCGTCAGCAGCGCCACGCCGCCGGTCAGGCCCAGCATGCCGCCGGTGGTGACGATCCGCACGCCCGGCAGCTCGACGGGGACGGGGTCCGAGCCGCCCACGATCAGGTCCCACGCCCCGCCGCCCAGCAGCAGGCCGCCGACGAACAGGGCGACGGCGCAGCCGTACCCGCCGAGCACGCCCAGGGCGGCGCGGGCGGCGAGGTAGGCGTAGCCGCCGTCGCGGGTGGGGGCGGGGTGGCCGAACCACCGGGTCAGCCGGGCGCGTTCGAGCGCCATGAGCCGAGCCGCGCCGCGCCGGGCCAGGGGGCGCGCGGCCGGGACCAGGATGGCGGGCCAGGCCAGGCAGAGGAAGGCCAGCTCGACCGCGCCGAGCGCCATGCCCGCCAGCACCCCGGCCAGCGCCTTGACCGCCCGGCTGCCGGCGTTCTCCTGGTTGCCCGGCATGGGCTCGAACGCCTTGACCGCCCGGCTGCCGGTGTTCTCCTGGTTGCCTGGCATGGGCCCGAAGTTGTCCGACACGGGCCCGAAGTCTAGGCGTCGCGGCGGCGCAGCACGGCGTAGCCCGCCGCCAGCGCCGCCGCCGCCCAGCCCAGCAGCCAGGCCAGGCCCTCCCCCGCCGAGTACGGGACGGGCCCGCCGGTCAGGTTGTCCTCGCTGCCCATGAACGCCAGCCCGGCGAACGTCGGCGTGCGCAGCGAGAAGTCCAGCGCCGCCTGGCTCCCGGTCATCAGCAGCACCAGCGGCAGGCCGAGGAGCAGCATGAACACCACGGTCAGCGTGCCCGCCGCGCTGCGCATCGCGGCCCCGGCGCCCAGCGTCGTCACCGCCACCAGGGCGAAGAACGCGCCCGCGCCCGCCACGTCCCGCACGGCCTCCCCGAACGGCAGCACGACCAGCCCGCCGAACACGTCGGCCTGCAGCACCACGTAGACCGCCGCCGTCGCCACCGCCCCCGACAGCACCCCGGCGGCGAACATCACCGGCGCCACCACCAGCGCCTTGGCGGCCAGCACGAGCCCGCGCACCGGCGTGGCCTGCAGCGTGACCCTGATGCCGCCCGAGGAGTACTCCGACGTGATCGCCAGCATGGCCAGGGCGACCAGCGCGAACTGCACGAACGACGTGGCCGACACCACGGACTCGCTCGCCGTCACCCGCGCGCCGGGCGCCCCCTCGCGGACCGCGTCGGTGGCCGCGGCGGCTGCCAGGGCCACGGCGGTCAGCACCATGAGCGCCGCCGCGCCGGCCAGGCACCACCACGTGGACCGGACCGACCACAACTTGCCCCACTCGGCCCGTGCCGCCTGCCACAACGCCGCCGTCACGCGCCCGCCTCCGTCGTCCCGTGCGCCGTCCCGTGCGCCGTCCCGTGCGCCGTCCCGCGCGTCGTCCCGTACTCCACGCTGCTCTCCGTCAGCTCCTGATAGGCCTGCTCCAGGGACGCCTCCCGGGTGCGCAGGCCGTGCAGCCTGATCCCGGCCTCGTAGGCCAGGTCGCCCACCCGCTCGACGGGCGCGCCGGTGGCGACGACCTCGTTCTCGGCGACGCGCTCGGCGGCGATCCCGGCGGCGCGCAGGCGTCCGGCCAGCTCCCCGGCGTGCGGGGTGCGGGCCAGCACGGCCGTCAGCGAGCTGCGCCCGATGACCTCGGCCAGGGGCGCGTCGGCGATCAGCCGGCCCTTGCCGATCACCACCAGGTGGTCGGCGGTGAGCTGCATCTCGCTCATCAGATGGCTGGAGACGAACACCGTGCGGCCCTCGGCGGCCAGCGACCGCATGAGCCGGCGCACCCACCGCACGCCGTCGGGGTCGAGCCCGTTGACGGGCTCGTCGAACAGCAGCACCGCCGGGTCGCCGAGCAGCGCGGCGGCGATGCCGAGCCGCTGGCTCATGCCGAGCGAGAGCGCCCCGGCCCGGCGGTTCGCCGCCCCGGCCATGCCGACGCTCTCCAGCACCTCGTCCACCCGCCGCACGGGGATGCCGTTGCTGCGGGCCAGCGCGGTCAGGTGCGCCCGCCCGCTGCGCCCGGGGTGCAGCGCCCGCGCGTCGAGCAGCGCGCCGACCGTCCGCAGCGGGTTCCTGATCCGGTGGTACGGCACGCCGCCGACGAGCGCCGTGCCCGCCGAGGGCCGGTCGAGCCCGAGGACGAGCCGCATCGTGGTGGACTTCCCGGCGCCGTTGGGCCCGAGGAACCCGGTCACCGCGCCGGGTCTCAGCTCCAGCGACAGGTCGTCCACCGCCGTCCGGTCGCCGTACCGCTTGGTCAAACCCTTCAGACTGATCACGAGGGTCAACGCTAGGCAGCAGGAGGGCGGGCCACCATGGGGCCCGGCCGCCGACCTCGATGGCGGAAAACCGGAACAGACCAGGTCGCGGCGCCGTCCGGCCGGGGCGGCCGCGCCCAAACAAGACGGTGCCGTTGCCCCGCGTTGACGTGCGGCTCACTACGGTTGCCGAGCATGACCGAAGACAAGAGCCGGAACCGGCGGCGGATCAGCATCGACGAAGCGGGCCTGGACAAGCGCAGGTCCGCGATCCAGGCGCTCATGGAGCTGCCGCCGCCGGCGGTGCCGGAGCAGGCGGCCGCCTACGCCGAGCCGACCGTCTACGCAGAGGCGACCGTCTACGCAGAGGCGACCGTCTACGCAGAGGCGACCGTCTTCACCGAGGAGACCGTCTTCGCCGAGACGGCCGCGAGCGCTCCGCGCGCCCCCCGGCCGGACTTCGGCTGACCCCGCCCCTCGCGGGTGGCCCGGCCGGGGCGGGACCGGCCGGGGCGGGGCCGGGCGGGGCGGGGCCGGGCGGGTAGCACAGCCGGAGCGAGGTCCCGGGCCGCGTGGACGGCCCGGGGACGGCCCGGGGACGGCCCGCGGAGGGTCAGTCGGTGCCGAGTTCCATGGCGGCGCGGTCGAGCAGTTCGTCGTCCTCGGAGACCTCGCCGCGCGAGGCGATGGCCTCCGCGCCGCCCTGCGGCATCGCGCCGATGAGGCCGGTCGAGGCCGCCTGCGCGGCGCCGATGAGCGCCGGGTGGGTGGTGCCGACCATGCCGAGCGTGGCGTACTGCTCCAGCTTGGCGCGCGAGTCGGCGATGTCCAGGTTGCGCATGGTGAGCTGGCCGATGCGGTCGACCGGGCCGAACGCGGAGTCCTCGGTGCGCTCCATCGACAGCTTGTCGGGGTGGTAGCTGAAGGCCGGGCCGGTGGTGTCGAGGATCGAGTAGTCCTCGCCGCGGCGCAGCCTCAGGGTGACCTCGCCGGTGACCGCCGTGCCGACCCAGCGCTGCAGCGACTCGCGCAGCATGAGCGCCTGCGGGTCGAGCCAGCGGCCCTCGTACATGAGCCGGCCGAGCCGCCGGCCCTCGTTGTGGTACGTGGCCAGGGTGTCCTCGTTGTGGATGGCGTTGACCAGGCGCTCGTAGGCGGCGTGCAGCAGCGCCATGCCGGGGGCCTCGTAGATGCCGCGGCTCTTGGCCTCGATGATGCGGTTCTCGATCTGGTCGGACATGCCCAGGCCGTGCCGGCCGCCGATCGCGTTGGCCTCCATGACCAGGTCGACCGGGGAGCCGAACTCCTTGCCGTTGATCGTGACCGGGCGGCCCTGGTCGAAGCCGATGGTGACGTCCTCGGGGAGGATCTCGACCTCGGGGTCCCAGAAGCGCACGCCCATGATCGGCTCGACGGTCTCGATGCCGGTGTCGAGGTGTTCGAGGGTCTTGGCCTCGTGGGTGGCGCCCCAGATGTTGGCGTCGGTCGAGTACGCCTTCTCGGTGCTGTCGCGGTAGGGCAGCCCGTGCGCGAGCAGCCACTCCGACATCTCCTTGCGCCCACCGAGCTCGGAGACGAAGTCGGCGTCGAGCCACGGCTTGTAGATGCGCAGGTGGGGGTTGGCCAGCAGGCCGTAGCGGTAGAACCGCTCGATGTCGTTGCCCTTGAACGTGGAGCCGTCGCCCCAGATCTGCACCTCGTCCTCGAGCATGGCCCGCACCAGCAGGGTCCCGGTGACGGCGCGGCCGAGCGGCGTGGTGTTGAAGTAGGCCCGGCCGCCCGAGCGGATGTGGAACGCGCCGCAGGTGAGCGCGGCCAGGCCCTCCTCGACCAGCGCGGCGCGGCAGTCGACCAGGCGCGCGAGCTCGGCCCCGTAGGCCAGCGCGCGGCTGGGCACCGAGGCGATGTCGGGCTCGTCGTACTGGCCGATGTCGGCGGTGTAGGTGCACGGGACGGCGCCCTTGTCGCGCATCCACGCGACGGCCACCGAGGTGTCGAGACCGCCGGAGAAGGCGATGCCGACCCGCTCGCCGGTGGGCAGGGAGGTGAGAACCTTGGACATAGAAGAAGATTATGCATTGCAACGCATGTTCATGCAAAGCCAGCCCCTCATCCGGGTGCGGGACCGGGATTTCCGGCGCGGGGTGGACAACCGGGCGGGGACGTGATCTGACGGAGGAAGGACCGCCGACGATCACGAACAGGAGCACCGGGACATGAGCGACAAGCCGCGACTGCACTCAGCCGGCCCCACCCACCTGGACCGCGCCCGCGACCTGCGCCCGCTGATCGAGAGCGAGGCGGCCGAGGCCGAGGCGCTGGGCCGGCTGACCGACCCCGTCGTGGCCGCCCTGCACCAGGCCGGGCTGTTCGGCATCTGGCTGCCCGCCCCGCTGGGCGGCTCGGAGTTGTCGCCGTCGGAGCTGCTCGCCCTCTTCGAGGAGCTGACCTACGCCGACGCCTCGACCGGCTGGGTGGTCATGGCCACCACGCTGGAGAACGGCACGGCGGGCGCCTACCTGGGCGACGACGCCGTCGAGCACATCTTCGGCGGCCCACGCACGCCGCTGTTCGCGGGCCAGGGCACCCGGCCGGGCACCGCCGTGCGCGAGGACGGCGGCTTCCGGCTGACCGGCCGCTGGGGCTTCGCCTCGGCCATGCCGCACGCCCAGTACGTGCACAGCCTGGGCGTCGTGGAGGGCACCGGCGAGGAGCGCATCTTCATCACCCCCGTCGAGGACGCCGAGCTGCTCGGCAACTGGGACGTCCTGGGCCTGCGCGCCACCGGCAGCCTCGACTACGCCATCGACGGCGTCTTCGTGCCGGAGTCGCGCACGCATCCGTTCGCCCAGCGGGAGCCCCTGCGCGGCGGCGCGATCTACCGGCTGGGCCTGCTGGACCAGGCGCTGATCGCCCATTCCGCCTGGGCGCTCGGCCTCGGCCGCCGCCTGCTGGACGAGCTGGGCCGGCACGTCGCGGCCCGCGCCGGACGTCCGGGTCAGCTCGCCGTCAGCGACGCCTTCCACACCGGTTTCGCCCGCGCCGAGGCGGCCCTGCGGGCGGCGCGCGCCCTGGTCCGCGAGACGTGGGACGACGTCGAACGCACCCTGGACGCGGGCGGCACGCTGTCCACCCGTCAGGAGACGATGGTGCGGCTCGCGCTCAACCACGCCACCTCGACGCTCACCGAGGTCGCCGGGTTCGCCTACGCCTCGGGCGGCACGACGGCGCTGCGCGACGGCCTGCTCCAGCGCCTGTTCCGGGACGCCCACGCCGGCGCCCAGCACATCACCTCGGGCCCGCAGGCGCTGCGGGAGTGCGGCCGCGAGCTCGCCGGGCTGGCCCAGGGCGAGGAGTGGACGCTCTTCACCCTGGAGCCCTGACCCGAAGCCCTCTGTAACCCTGACCCGACCTGAAGCCCCCTGAAGCCCTGATCGACCTGAACCCCTGCCCCGGCGCCCCCCAGCACCGCCGCAGGACGGCAGCGCTGCCGGGAGGTCAGTGTTGCCGGGAGACCTGGGCGGTGTGCAGGGCGGCGGCGGTGGCGATCTTGTGGTTGCGGGCCGCCTGCTCGATCACCTCGGCCTCGGCGTCGCCCTCGATCAGGCTCAGCAGGTGGTCGTGCTCCTCCACCGACCTGCGCGCCCGCCCCGGCACGTACGTGAAGCTGGAGCGGCGCATGTGGTCGAGCCGCGCCCACTCCGACTCCAGCAGGGCGTTGAGGTGCTCGTCGGGGCAGTGGCGGTAGAGGGAGAAGTGGAACTCGCGGTTGAGCGCGGTGAAGGAGGTGGGGTCGAACTCCTCCAGCGCCTCCTTCATCCGCTCGTTGATCTCCCGCGACTCCTGGATCTTGGCCGCGTCCATGTGCGGCGCGCAGATGGCCGTGGCGTAGCCCTCCAGCCGGGCCAGCACGTTGAGGGTGTGCTCGACCTGCACCGAGTCGAAGACGGCGACCCGGGCGCCGATGTTGCGCACGACCTCGACCAGCCCGTCGGACTGCAGCCTGCGCACGGCCTCGCGCAGCGGGATCGTGCTGACGCCGGTCTCCCGGGCGAGCTGGTCCATGACCAGCCGGTAGCCGGGGCCGTACGTGCCGTCGAGGATGCGGGCCCGCAGCAGGTCGTAGCTGATCTCGGCCTTGGAGCCCTTGGGCCGCTTGGCCTGGGCCGGTTTTCTCGTGCTGCTCACCATCACCTCTGCAGGACCTTCATGATGGCGTCGCGGAAGCCCGCGCCCGCCGGCGCTTCGACGCGACCGCCCGGAGCCCTCACCGGCTCCGCCCCCGGAGTCACCTCGACGATACGCTGGACGCCCGCTGTCATCCCCTCATCTTGCCCGACCACGAGCACGCGCGGCGCCTGGTCCCCCGCGCGGACGGCCCGTCCGCGCGGGGCTCCGGAGGAGCGGGGGACGGCCCACCGGGAGATCAGCCCCGCCATCCAGAACCTCCGTCTGTCCTATTTCACATATGATTTTAGATCTTATCGTACGCGGGCACGGGGAAGTCCACGACCACCTGCCCGGTTCCCGTCGAGCCGAAGTACGGGCACAACTGCTCCCCCCGCTCCTTGTACGACCGCCACCCCAGCAGCCCGAACAACATCGCCGTGTCCGCCATCGCGCCCTCCCCCGCGCAGCGCACGTTGTAGTCGGGCAACATGTCCAGGAACTCGCCGATGCGTCCTTCGACCCACATGTCCAGCACGGCCATGTCGATCTTCCGGTTGAGCGGGCTGCTGACCTCGTTGAGCAGCGACTCGGCGGTCTCGTTGGAGGGGAAGGCATGCGAGAGCGAGCCGCTGGCCAGGAAGGCGACCCGGCGGCCGCTCTGCCGGATGCCGCGCAGCAGCGCCTCGCCGATGCGCCGGTTCTCGTCGATCGAGGAGTAGATGTTGCAGCCGATCGGCAGCACCCGCACGCCGGAGTCCTCGTTCATGAAGTGCATCGGCACCAGCGTCGCGTACTCCAGGCCCAGGTCGCGGTAGGTGTGCACGAGCGCCTTCTGCCCACCGGCGGCGATCTCGGCGCGGATCAGCTCGGCCAGCTCTGGGTCGCCCGGATAGTCGTACTCCAGGTCGTGGATGAAGTGCGGCAGCTCGTGGCTGGCGTAGGAGCCGCGGTGGCGCTCCTTGCCGTTGAGGTGGAAGCCGATGCTGTTCATCCAGTGGGTGTCGGCGATCAGGTACGTGTCCACCCCCAGCTCCCGCGCCCGCCTGCCCACCTCGGTGAGCGCCAGCTCGGCGGGCCGCCGGATGCCGAAGTGCCTGCCCGGCTGGATCGACAGCCAGATCGACGGCACATGCGTGATCTTGGCTGCCAGGACGAGCTCTCCCATCACACCCTCCCCAGGTGCGTCCAGACGCCCTTGACCTCGGTGTAGGCGTCGATGGCGTACGGGCCCATCTCCCTCCCCCACCCGCTGGCCTTGTAGCCGCCCCACGTGGTGGCGGCGTCGGGCACATGGATCATGTTGATGAACACGGCTCCCGCCCGGATCCGGGCGGCCAGGCGGTGGGCGGTCGACAGGTCGTTGGTCCAGATGGAGGCGGCCAGGCCGTACTCCAGTCCGTTGGCGCGGCCGGCGATCTCGTCGGGGTCGTCGTAGGCCAGCACCGGGATGACGGGCCCGAACACCTCCTCGCGGGCCACGGCCATGGCGTCGGTCACCTCGGCGAACACGGTCGGGCGGTAGAAGAAGCCGGGGCCCTCGGCGCGCCTGCCGCCGGTGACGAGTTGCGCGCCATCGTACAGCGCGCTGCGGACGTGGGCGTCCACGGCCATCAGGTGGTCCTCGCTGATCAGCGGGCCGAGGTCGGTGGCCGGGTCGAGGCCGGGTCCGACCTTGAGCGCGTCGGCCGCGGCGGCCATCTTCGAGGTGAACTCGTCGACGCGCTTGCGGTCGACGTAGAAGCGCGAGTACGCGGCGCAGACCTGGCCGCTGTTGAACAGCGCGCCCTGGACGTTGCCCGCCACCGCGGCGTCGATGTCGGCGTCGGCCGCGATGATGCTCGGGGTCTTGCCGCCGAGCTCCAGCGTCAGGCGCTTGAGGTTGTCCGCGCTGGCGTGCACGAGCGAGCGGCCGACCGCCGTCGAGCCGGTGAAGGAGATCTTGTCCACGCCCGCGTGCCCGGCCAGCGCCGCGCCGGTCTCCGGGCCGCCGGTCAGCAGGTTGACCACGCCGGGCGGGAACCCGGCCAGCGCCATCAGCTCCACCAGCCGGACCGTGGTCAGCGGGGTCTGCTCGGCGGGCTTGACGATCACCGTGTTGCCGCAGGCCAGGGCGGGGGCGAGCTTCCAGGCGGCGATCATCAGCGGGAAGTTCCACGGAGTGATGAGCGCGCACACGCCGACCGGCTCGCGCCGGGTGTAGTGCAGGGTGTCGGGGTACGAGACGGGCAACACCGAGCCCTCGATTTTCGTACACCATCCCGCGAAATATCGGAAATGTTCGGCGGTGCCGGGGACGGTCACGTTCCGCGCCACCGCCAGCGGCTGGCCGTTGTCCCTGGTCTCCAGCTCGGCCAGCTCGTCGGCGTGCTCCTCCACCAGGTCGGCCACCTTCCACAGCAGCCTCGCGCGGGCGGCGGCGGGCATCTCGGCCCAGGCCGGGTCGTCCAGCGCGGCCCTGGCCGCCGCCACCGCGCGGTCCACGTCGGCGGGGCCGGCCTCGGCGCACTCGGTGATCACGGTGGCCTCCGCCGGGTCCAGCGTGGCGAACGTCGCGCCGTCCGCGGCCGGGCCCCAGGCGCCGCCGATGTACAGGCCGGTCATGAGCCGATCTCCTCTCGCACCATGTCCGCGCACCGCTCGCCGATCATGATGGCGGGCGCGTTCGTGTTCCCTGACGTGACGGCGGGCATCACCGAGGCGTCGGCGACGCGCAGCCCGTCGATGCCGTGGACTCTGAGCCGCTGGTCCACGACGGTTCCCATGGCGCAGGTCCCGACCTGATGGTGGTAGGTCACCAAGGTCCTCTCTATGTGCTCGGACAGTTCGCGGTCACCGGGATACAGCTCCGCGCCCGCCCATTCGCGCAGGGCGGCGGCGTGGGCCAGCTCCCGGCACAGCTCGACGGCCGCGCGCATGCACGCGCGGTCGGCGGCCGCCTCCAGGTAGGCGGGGTCGATGTGCAGCGGCGCGTCGGGGTCGGCCGAGGTCAGCGCCAGGTGCCCCCTGCTCTCCGGCCGGACGATCCCGGCCATGAGCGTGAAGGCGTCCGGCGGGCCGGTCATGCCCTCGTCGTACAGGGGGATGTGGAAGAACAGCGGCTGCACGTCGGGGCCGGGCAGTCCGGGGCGGCTGCGCCAGAAGAGCTGGCTGTGCATCGGCTGCAGGCCGGGCATCGCGGGCGGCACGGGCCGCCGGGCGGCCACGATCACCGGGACGAGCGCGTGGTCGTGCAGGTTGCGTCCGACGCCGGGCAGGTCCTCCACCGCCTTGATGCCGTGCCGGCGCAGCTCGGCCGCGTCGCCGAGGCCGCTCAGCAGGAGCAGGCGCGGCGACTCGACGGTCCCGGCGCTGACCACGACCTGTGCGGCGGCCCCGACCTGGTGCAGGCGGCCGTTCTGGCGGTACTCCACGCCCACGCAGCGCCGCCCGCGCAGGAGCAGCCGGCGGGCGCGCGCCCCGGTGCGGATCTCCAGGACGGGCCGGTCGCAGCGCGGGCGCAGGTAGGCGTCGGCCGTGCTGTGCCTGCGGCCGTGCCGGATAGTGAGCTGGCAGAACCCGGCGCCGTCGGGACGCTCGCCGTTGCAGTCGGGGTTGAACGGCAGGCCCTGCTCCACGGCGGCCGCCACGATCGCCGCGTTGACCTGGTGCGGCGCGTAGTCGGCGATCACCCGTACCGGCCCGCCGACGCCGTGGTAGTCGCCGGGCCCGCGGTCGAAGTCCTCCAGCCGCTTGAAGTACGGCAACACCTCGGGGTACGACCAGCCGGGCCCCCAGGCGTCGTAGTCGGCCGGCGCGCCCCTGACGAAGATCATGCCGTTGAGCGAGGACGAGCCGCCCAGCACCTTCCCGCGCGGCCAGTGCGGACGCCGCCCGCCCAGCCGCCGCTGCGGCGCCACCCGGTAGTCGTAGTCCTCGGGGCCGCCCCACAGCCGGAACACCCCGCCGGGGTCATGGATGTCGGGGTTGACGTCGGGGCCGCCCGCCTCCAGCAGCAGCACGCGCAGCGCCGCGTCGTCGGCCAGCCGGCGGGCCACCGCGGCGCCCGCCGAGCCCGCGCCGACCACGACGACGTCAAAGGTCTCCATCGCCCGCTCCCAGATAGGCCGACCGCAGCCGGCCGCGCAGCTCGTCCGGCGTGCCGCGCAGGACGACCCGGCCCCGGTCCAGCACGTGCACGCGGGTGGCCAGCTCCAGGGCGAGCCGGGTGTACTGCTCGATGAGCAGCACCCCGGCGCCGGCCTCGGCGAGCGCGGCCAGGGCGGGGACGAGCCTGGACACCACGGCGGGGGCCAGGCCGAAGGACAGCTCGTCCACCAGCAGGTAGCGCGGCCCGCCGGTGACGGCCTGGGCCAGGGCG
This sequence comes from Nonomuraea sp. NPDC001831, assembly GCF_042892035.1. NCBI lineage: Bacteria > Bacillati > Actinomycetota > Actinomycetes > Streptosporangiales > Streptosporangiaceae > Nonomuraea > Nonomuraea sp. NPDC001831. Next base: position 445,825 of record NZ_JBIATU010000006.1, read on the forward strand.
AGCATCTGCTGCTGGCCGCCGGACAACGTGCCGGCCCGCCGGTCGCGCAGCCCGGCCAGTTCGGGGAAGGCGGCCAGGGCCGGTCCCGGGTCGGGGCCGGCCACCCGCAGGTTGTCGGCCACGCTCAGCGAGCGCAGCACCCGGTGACCCTCGGGCACGGCGGCCACGCCCAGCGCCCGGACCCGTTCGGGACGCAGCCCGGTCAGCTCGTCGCCGTCGGCGGTGACGGTGCCCGCCTCGACCGGCAGCAGCCCGGCCACGGCGAGCACGAGCGTGCTCTTGCCCGCGCCGTTCGCGCCGAGCAGCGCGGTGATGCGGCCGGGCGGCACGTCGAGCGTCACGTCGTGCAGGACCTCGCGCCCGCCTCTGCGCACGCGCAGGCCGCGCACCTCCAGGCTCACGGCGCCTCCCCCAGGTAGGCAGCGCGCACCCGCTCGTCGGCCAGCACCGCCGCGGTCGGGCCGGCCGCGACCAGCCGGCCGAAGTCCAGCACGGCCGTGGTGGCGCAGACCTCGCCGACCAGGGCCACGTCGTGCTCGATGAGCACCACGAGCGCCCCGAACCGGTCCGGCACGGCCGTCACGACCTCGGCCAGCGACCGCGACTCGGCCTCCGACAGCCCGGCGGCCGGCTCGTCGAGCAGCACGATCCTGGGCGTGCCGACCAGGGCGCGGGCCAGTTCGAGCCGCCGCCGTTCCGGCAGCGTCAGCTCGGCCGCCGGGCGTCCGGGGTCGCTCAGGCCGCAGAACGCGAGCAGGCCCTCGTCCGGGCCGCCCAGGTGGTCGGCGGCCAGGCGCAGGTTGCCGGCCACGCTCAGCTCGGCGACCACCTGCTCCTGCTGGAACGTGCGGCGCAGCCCCCACCGGGCCCGCCGGTGCGGCGCGAGCGCCAGCAGGTCGGCGCCGCCGGCCGTGACCCGCCCGGAGACCGGCCGGACGAAGCCGGACAACACGTTGAACAGGGTGGTCTTGCCCGCGCCGTTGGGCCCGATGAGCCCGCACAGGCCGGAGTCGAAGGTCAGGGTGACGCCGTCCAGCGGGCGCACGCCGCCGAAGCGCACCCGCAGGTCCTCGATCTCCAGCCTCATGCGCGCCGCCGCAGGTCCTCTAGCTGCCCGCCGATGCCGCGCGGGGCGGTGACCAGGGCGTGCACGGTGCCCGCGCCGAAGACGACGAGCATGAGGTTGCCGTCGAGCCCGGCGGCGTCGAGCGCGGCGGGCACGACCTGGCCGACCACGCCGGACAGCACCACGCCGGTCAGCCCGTACGCGCCGCCGACCAGGACGACGGCGAACAGCAGCACCGAGTCCGAGGCCCGGAACGAGATCGGGTCCAGCCGCCCGGTGTTGGCGGCCAGCAACGCCCCCGCGGTCCCGGTGACGAACGCCGCCAGCGCGAACGCCCACACCTTGTACCTGGTCAGGGCCACGCCGACGGCCAGCGCGCCGGCCTCGCCGCTCCTGATCGCCGCCCACGCCCGCCCCGGCCGCCCGCGCTGGTGCAGCACGACGAGGACGAGCGCGAGCACCGCGCACAGCACGGCGAACCGGAAGAACCCGGCGTCGGAGGCCGCCATCGAGGGCCGCGGCATGGCCTGCTGCGTCCCGCTGCCCGCCACGCGGCCGAGGAACCCGGGGCCGCCGTCGGGGAACCCGGTCGCCGAGAACGCCACCTGGAACGCCCCGCCGGCCATGAGCGTCACCAGGGCCAGGTCCACGCCGGACAGGCGCAGCGCGGGCAGCCCGTACACGATGCCGACCAGGCAGGTGACCGCCCCGGCCGCCAGCACGACCAGCGGGAACGGCCACCCGGTGGCGAAGGCCAGCCGCAGCGCCACCCAGCCGCCGACGCCGAGCAGCGCCACCTGGCCGAGCGAGACCAGCCCGAGCCGGGCGTACAGCAGGGCGATGCCCGCGGCGGGGATGACGAAGATGACCGCGGAGGTGAGCACCCGCACCCAGTAGCCGTCCACGGCCAGGGGCACGAGCACCGCCAGCGCCGCGGCCCCGGCGGCCAGCCCGAGCACCACGCGCAGCACCGAGCGCGCGTCGCCGGGCGGCAGCGGCCGGGTCCGCGCCGGCAGCGCGGGCTCGGCGGGGCGCACCTCGACCGTGCCGCCGCGCCTGGCCCGTGCCCCTGTGCGCTGCAACCACAGGATCGCCGCGACGGCCACCGCGAACGGCGCCACCGACCGGTACGGCGCGGTCTGCTCCCACGCCCCGCCCAGGGCCTCGGCCAGCCCGATCGCCAGCCCGGCCGCCAGCGTGACCGGCAGCGACCGGAAGCGGCCGACCACGCCCGCCGCCAGCGAGGCGATCACCAGGAAGGTCAAGGTGCCGGCCTCCAGCCGGGTCAGCGAGCCGAGCACCAGCCCGGTCAGCCCGGCCACCGCGCCGCCCGCGGCCCAGGTGACGGTCTCGACCCGCCGGATGGGCACGCCGAGCAGCGCGCTGATCTCGCGGTCGTCGGCCAGCGCGCGCATGGCGGTGCCGAAGCCGGTCCGGCGCAGCAGCACGGCGGTCCCGGCGGTCAGCGCCACGGCCAGGGCCAGCGCGAGCGCCTGGGTGAGCGTGACGCGCGCGCCGCCCACGTCGAACCCGGCCGTGTCGGTCGGCAGGGTGAGCGTGCGCGGGTCGTCGCTCCACGTCCAGTAGCACAGGCCGAGCAGCACGAGGGCGAGGCCGAGCGTGCACACCGCCTTGACCAGCGGGTCGCGGGCGGCGACGAGCGGGCCGACCAGGCCGCCGTACAGACCGGACAGCAGCGCCGACAGCAGCGGCGCGGCCGCCAGCGCGGCCACGACCGGCCAGCCGTCCTGCAGGAGCTGCCAGGACAGCAGCGCGCCGATCGCGCCGAGCGCGCCGTAGGCCAGGTTGAGCACGCCCGTGGCCCGGTAGAGCACGACGATGCCCACGCCCGACAGCGCGTAGACGGCGCCGAGGGCGAGCCCGCTGATGACGAACGGCAACATCAGCCGGTCAGCCCCGACTGCTTCTCCTCCCGCAAGAGCGGCGCGAGGTCGGGGTCCTGGGTCGGCGTGCAGTCCTTGATCTTCGACCAGCCGCCGCCCTTCATCGTGACGTAGCGGGTGTCGTGGTTGGCGTTGTGGCGGGCGGCGCGGCCGAAGTACCAGGGGGCGCAGAGCAGGTCGCTGCGGAAGCCCTTGACCTGCGACAGGGCCCGGCTCACCGAGGCGCGGTCGATCGTCCCGCCGGTCCTGGTCAGGGTGTCGACGAAGATCTTGGCGGCCAGGAAGCCGCCCTGGGAGAAGGAGTCGCGGGGTGCCTTGTCGTCGGCGTACTCGTCCATGACGCGGCGCCAGAGCTTGTTGTCGGGGGTGCCGGCGTCGAGCATGGTGAACTCGGAGTTGGACACGAAGCCCTCCCAGTAGCTGCCGACCTGGCCGGGGAAGGTGGTGTCGTAGCAGGGCGTCAGGCAGACGAAGGTGACCTTGTCCTTGAGGCCCTGCGCCTGGGCCGCCTTGAGGATGGCGGCGTCGTCGGGGGCGGGGTCCTGGAGGATGATCGCGTCCGGGCGGCCCCGCATGGCTTCGAGGAGCACGGCGGTGGCGTCCTTGACGCCGGGGTCGTGCAGCACGTCGCCGGCCGAGGTCAGGCCCTTGGTCCTGAGGTAGGCGCGCACGCCGTCCTGGGTCCAGTCGCCGACGCCCGGCACCCGGTTGCTGATCTGGGCGACCCTTCTGGCGCCCTTGACCTCGACGGCGTACTGGGCGGCGGCCACGGCGCTGACCCTCGGCCCCGCGTTGACCGGGGCGATGCGCGGCGACTCGAAGCACGCCCGCGGCACGCCGACCGCGAGCACGTCGAACAGCCCGTTCTGCTCCCAGATCGGGCCGGAGACGCCGCAGGCGACGAAGCTGGAGCCGCCGACCAGGGCGACCAGGTCCCGGTCGCCGGCCAGCTTGGTGGCCAGGGCCGAGGCCTTCTGCGGGTTGAGTCCGTCGTCCTCGACCAGGTACTCGACCGGACGGCCGCCGATGCCCCCGCCGGCGTTGACGCAGTCGAAGTACGCCTTGGCCGCCTTGGGGGCCGAGCTGAAGTCGATGCCGCCGCTCGCGGTGACGATCGCGCCGACGGTGATCGGGGTCCCGGTGGCGGGCTTGCCCGTGCCGCAGGCCGTCCTGGCGGCGCCGCCGTCCTGGCCCGTCCCGCAGGCGGAGACCACCAGAGCGATCGCGGCGAACCACACCAGGCGTCGTGGACATCGCATACGCACCCCTCCTCGAAGCGCCGTGCGTCCAGCCCCGATGGACAAATCATGTACGACATCAGATATTTCTGTCCATAGGTTCCCCATGTATCATCGACGATGTCCTATACGATTTCCCGGGAAGTTGCGAGGGGCCTACCGCTGGGCCTTCGACCTGGGAAATCATCGTGGCGGGGCGGAGGAGGAGTGCCATGAGATGGCGGTCCGGCCGCACGTCCGACAGGGGATCGATCGCACCCGTGGCCGGGGGGCCGCCGTCCCAGTGCAAGGAGATCGCCCGTTGAACCTGGAGCACTACATCGACGGGGCCCACGTGCCCAGCGTGTCCGGCCAGACGTTCACCTCGCTGGAACCCGCGACCAACCGCCCCGCGCTGACCGTCGCCTCCGGGGACGCCGAGGACGTCGACCTGGCCGTGCGCGCCGCGCTCAGGGCGTTCACCGACGGTCCGTGGCCGCGGATGCCGGGCGAGGAGCGGGCGGCGGTGCTGCGCGGCGTCGCGGCGGCCATCGAGGCGCGCGACGAGCGCATCGCCGAGCTGGAGTGCGGCGACACCGGGCTGCCCATCACCCAGGCCAGGGGCCAGGCCCGCCGCGCCGCGCACAACTTCCGCTTCTTCGCCGACGTCATCAGCAGCCTGGGCGAGGACGTCTACCGCGTCGGCTCGGCCCAGCTCAACTACGTCGTGCGCAAGCCGGTCGGCGTGGCCGGGCTGATCACGCCGTGGAACACGCCGTTCATGCTGGAGACCTGGAAGCTGGCCCCGGCGCTGGCGGCCGGCTGCCCGGTGGTGCTCAAGCCGGCCGAGTGGTCGCCGCTCTCGGCCAGCCTGCTGCCGGAGATCATGGAGGAGGCCGGGCTGCCCGAGGGCGTGTTCAACCTCGTCCACGGCATCGGCGAGCGGGCCGGGGCGGCGCTGGTGGCCCACCCCGACGTGCCGGTGATCTCCTTCACCGGCGAGACCGCCACCGGCCAGACGATCATGCGCGACGCCGCCACCGGCCTCAAGACGTTGTCGATGGAGCTGGGCGGCAAGTCCCCGCTGCTCGTCTTCGACGACGCCGACCTGGACCGGGCGCTCGACGCGGCCGTCTTCGGCGTGTTCTCGCTCAACGGCGAGCGCTGCACGGCCAGCTCGCGGGTGCTCGTCCAGGCCACCGTGTACGAGGAGTTCGTGGCCAGGCTCGCCGAGCGCGCCGCGCGGGTGCGGGTCGGGCCGCCGCACGACCTGGCGACCGAGCTGGGCGCGCTCATCCACCCCGAGCACTACGAGCGGGTGATGTCGTACGTGCGGGCCGGCGTCGAGGAGGGCGCCCGCCTGGTGGCCGGCGGCGGCCGTCCGGACGGCCTGCCCGAGGGCAACTTCCTGGCCGCCACGGTCTTCGCCGACGTGACGCCCGCGATGCGCATCTTCCAGGAGGAGATCTTCGGCCCGGTCGTCTGCGTCACCCCCTTCTCCACCGAGACGGAGGCCCTGGAGCTGGCCAACGCCACCCGGTACGGCCTGGCCGCCTACGTGTGGACCAGCGACCTGCGCCGCGCCCACCGCCTGGCCCAGTCCGTCGAGGCCGGCATGCTCTGGATCAACTCCCAGAACATCCGCGACCTGCGCACGCCCTTCGGCGGCGTGAAGGCCAGCGGCCTGGGCAGGGAGGGCGGCCGGTACAGCATCGACGTCTACACCGAGGCGCACATCGTGCACGTCGCCACCGAGGACCTGCCGATCCCCCGCTTCGGCCTCGGCTGAACCCGTCCCGCCACGTCCTTCACTGTGCGCCCGGGCGTAACGTCCGGGCCACCTCGGCGGTCTACCGTGCCCGCATGACGACGCGCAGGTTGTTCGCGAGCGTGCTGGCCGCCGTCCTGGCCGGCGGTACGGTCGCTGTCGTGCTGACCCAGACGCCATCCGCCACGGCCGAGCGCCGCGGCCAGGCCCCCGTCGTGATCGGTCACCGGGGCGCCAGCGCCCACCGGCCCGAGCACACGCTGCTGTCCTACGAGGCGGCCATCGCCATGGGCGCCGACTACATCGAGCCCGACCTCGTCTCCACCAAGGACCACGTGCTGGTCGCCCGGCACGAGAACGAGATCTCCGGCACGACCGACGTGGCCGCCCACCCCGAGTTCGCCGATCGGCGCGCCACCAGGACCGTGGACGGCCGGCCGGTCACCGGCTGGTTCACCGAGGACTTCACGCTGGCCGAGCTGAAGACGCTGCGGGCCAAGGAACGCGTGCCCGACCTGCGGCCGGACAACACCGCCTTCGACGGGCTGGCCGAGATCCCGACGTTCGAGGAGGTCGTCCAGCTGGCGCAGCGGCACGGCGTCGGGGTCTACCCCGAGACCAAGCACCCGACGTACTTCGACTCGATCGGCCTGTCGCTGGAGGAGCCGCTGCTGGAGGTGCTGAACCGGTACCACGTGCGCAAGGCGTACATCCAGTCCTTCGAGACGGCGAACCTGCGCGAGCTGCGCGGACGGACGCGGCTGCCGCTCATCCAGCTCATCACCTCGGGCGGCGCGCCCTACGACTGGGTCGCCGCCGGCAGCACCCGCACCTACGACGACATGGTGACCCCCGACGGGCTGCGCGAGGTGGCCCGGTACGCCGCCGGGATCGGCGTGGACACCCGCCGGGTGGTCCCGGTGGACGCCTCGGGCGCGACGCTGCCCCCGACCACGCTGATCCAGGACGCCCACCGCAGGCGGCTGGAGGTGCACGTGTGGACGATCCGCAACGAGAACTCCCAGCTTCCCGCCGACCACCGCAGGGGGAACCCGGCCAGCCCGGCCTACCCGCGAGCCACCGGCGACGTGGCCGGCTGGTTGAGCAGGCTCGTCGAGCTGGGCATCGACGGCGCGTTCTGCGACGACCCGGCGATGGGCCGCGCGGTGATCGCCGGGCGCCCCTCCTGACCCGGGCGCGCACACTGACCCGGGCGTGCACACTGACCTGGGCGCGCACACTGACCTGGCGCGCACACTGACCCGGGCGCGCACACGAAGCGGCGGGCCCCCGTGCCGGGGACCCGCCGCGCGTGCGCCGCCCGGACGCGTCAGGTACGGCGCCAGCGGGACTCGCCGAAGCAGTAGCCCGCGAACAGCAGCAGCCCGAGTGCCACCACCGCGAGCAGCCACGGCCCCACCGGCGTGTCGGCGAAGCGCCGCAGGGTGGCGTCGATGCCGCCCGCCTTGTCGGGGTCGAAGGTGACGGCCGCGTAGCCGACGAAGACGCCGGCGCCGCCGGTGATCACGCCGCGGGCGATGTAGCCGGCCTGGCCGAGCCGTTCCATCACCTTGCGGGCCTTGGGCGACATGCGGCCGAGGTCGAGCTCGCGCTCGAACTTCTTGGTGACGCCCTCGTGGATCCAGTAGATGCCGAGGGCGACGATGCCGAGCCCGATCAGGCCGACGATGACCTGGCCGCCGGGCAGGTCGAGCAGCTTGCTGGTCAGGTTCTGCGACTGCTTGTCGTCGGACTTGGCCTGACCGGCCAGCAGCACGCTCAGCAGGGTCACGCAGATCAGGACGTACACGCCGGTGCGGAAGGCCGACTGCGCGCGGTCACTCGCCTTGCGGTGACTGAACAGCGCCTCCGACGCCTGCCACAACGCCAGCCCGGCGAAGCCGACCGTCATGATCCACAGCAGCACCTGGCCGAAGGGCAGGCCGGCGATGGTGGTGATGGCTCCCGACTTGTCGGCCTGGCGCGAGCCGTCGCCGAAGGCGATCTGCAACGCCAGCACTCCGATCAGCGCGTACAGCACGCCGCGGCAGGCCAGCCCGATGCGGGCCAGCGTGGTCATCGCCGGGCTGTCCGCTGCTCTGCGGGCCGCGTTCTTGGCCTCGCGGCCCGCGTCCATGGCTTCGCGGCCCGCGCTCTGTGCGGTGCTCACCGTTCCTCCTGGGGGTTTGCGGAAGAACTCCCCTTTGCCCGGGAAACGGGGTTCTAGGCGTCGCCGATCAGTCGAACGCGAGGGTGGGCAGGTCGACGGCGGTGGCGCCGCCGTCGGCCACGACCACGCTGCCGGTCATGACGGCGCTGTCCGGCGAGGCGAGGAACAGGCAGATCGCGGCGATCTCGTCGGCCGTCGCCGGGCGGCGCAGCGGCACGTCCTTGGTGACCAGCTCGTACGCCGCGTCGCGGGTGATGCCGTCCCGGGCGACCAGCACGTCCATCTCCTCGTCGGCCATCGGCGTGCGCACCCAGCCGGGGCACAGGCAGTTGGCCCGGACGCCCTGGGGCCCGTAGTCGCGGGCGATCGAGCGGGTCAGGCCGATGAGCGCGTGTTTCGTCGTGACATATCCGGACACGGCCGGGCCGGCGGCCAGGCCCGCGATCGACGACACGACCACGATCGCCCCCTTCGACCGCACCAGCGCCGGCAGCGCCTCCCGGCAGGTCACGAAGCAGGTGTTGAGGTTGGCGTCGAGGCTGAGCCGCCAGGACGCGTCGTCGGTCTCGCCGACCGGCCCGCCCCCGTGGCCGCCCGCGTTGGCCACCACCACGTCGAGCCCGCCGAAGCGGCCCAGGCACGCCTCGACCGCCGCCCGCGCCTGGCCGGTGTCGGACATGTCCGCGCAGGCCACGGCCGCCGCGTCGCCGAGGTCCGCGGCCACCTCGGCCAGCGGCCCGGGACGGCGGCCGGTCAGCATGACCGAGGCGCCCTCGGCGGCGAACCTGCGGGCGGTCGCCGCGCCGATGCCGGTGCCCGCCCCGGTGATCAGCGCGACCTTTCCCTTGAGCCTCATCGCCTACTCCTTTACAACGGGAAGCTATATGATTTCATAGACGAATTCGTGGAGGAAGGAGCGGCCATGACCGATCGCCCTGCCGGTTGGAAGAACATGGACGATTTCGCGCCCGGGATCGCCACGAACCGCCTTCCGGCCACGTACGCGCTCGCGGGCACCGAGGTGGACCTCACCTTCGACGACGGCAGCAAGACGTCCCTGGCCTTCGCCGGTCGGTACAAGCTGCACGCCGACGGCGGCCCCGCCGAACCGTACGAGGCCGTGGCCATGCGCGAGGACCTGTTCTACGTGGGCCGCGCGCACGCCGAGCGGCCCCGCGAGTACACGGTCACCGTCCTGCACACCAGCACGGGCCGGGCGCTGCGCGTGGTCTCAGTCATCGCGCCCGAGCCGGTCCCGGGGCAGCCGCGGGTGTCGCAGACGTTCACGCCCGGCGTGATCGAGGGCCGGGAGCTCACCGGCGAGCCGCCCGCGCCGACCCGCGAGCTGATCGGCCGGCGGGCCCTGTACCGCTACAGCCCCGAGCACCTCTACGAGCACGTCTACCTCAGCTCCGAGCGCTACGCCTGGCAGTGCCTGGCCGGCGCGCAGCGCGGCCACGGCGACGTCGACCTGGCCGCCACCTGGAAGATCGCCGACGGCCTGTACGTGTTCACCTTCCGCGAGTTCCGCATCCCGGTCGCGGCCACCTGGCTCTACGACTGGACGGCCCTGCGCACGGTCGGCACCTTCTTCGGCCTGTCGGGCGAGGGCGAGATCCACCACTCCCCCGGCGGCGCGTACATCGAGCCGCTGGGTCAGGTCACCTATCCGGCCGGTGAGGAACCGGTCTGAGGAGAAACACAGATGAGCGACAATCTCGACGCCGTACGCGCCTCCTACGCGGCCTCCGCGGCCGGCGACGTGAACGGCATCGTGTCCCTGCTGGGCCCGCAGGCCCGGTGGACGGAGATGGCCGGCTTCCCGTACGCGGGCACGTACGTGGGGCCGCAGCAGGTGCTGTCGGAGGTGTTCGCCAAGCTGGGCAGCGAGTGGGACGGCTACCAGGCCGAGCCGGAGGAGTTCGTGGACGGCGGCGACGTGGTCGTCGTGATCGGCCACTACAGCGGCACCTACCGCGCCACCGGCAAGTCGATGAGGGTGCGCTTCACCCACGTCTGGCACCTGGAGGACGGCGTGGCCACCCGGTTCGAGCAGTTCACCGACACGGCCCTGGTCCGGGAGGCGCTCGTCCCGTGATCCCGTCGCGCGGCCGGATGAGGGCCGGCCGCGCGACGTCCTCAGCCGGTCAGCTCGCCCACGCGGCGCATGACCTCGCGGCAGAACGTGCCCACGCCGTCCGGGTCGTCGATGAACTGCGACGGCTTGATGCAGAACGTGGTGTACCCCTCGGCCATCCGGGCCGGGATGTGCTCCAGGGCGGGCCCGAGCGGCGCACAGGAGACGGCGTCGGGGAAGACGGCCCGCGTGCCGCCGGCCAGCTCCAGCTCGCCGATGTCACGACCGGCCGCCGTCATGCCGTCGGCCAGGGCCTTGATGTCCTCGGCGGGCGGGTAGCCGAGCGGGTTGAACCCGCTGCCCCAGCGGGTCATCCGGCGCAGCAGCCGGTCGCTCACCCGCGCGCCGCCGAACCACAGCGCGGGCCCGCTCTCCCGGTAGGCCTTCGGCTCGAAGTACACCTCGTCGAACCGGTAGTGCCGGCCGTGGTAGGTGACCGGCGAGTCCCGCCAGAGCAGCTCCCAGATCTCCAGGTGCTCGTCGAGGAGCTCGCCGCGCCGCTCGAAGGGCACGCCGAGCGCGGCGTACTCGTCGCGGCTCCAGCTCACGGTGGGCAGTACGACGAGCCGGCCCTGCGACAGCAGGTCGAGCGTGCCGAGCTCGCGGGCCAGCGCCAGCGGGTGGCGCAGCGGGGCGAGCACCGCGGCGGCGGCCAGGCGCAGCCGGGTGGTGACCGAGGCGACGGCCGCCAGCAGGCCCAGCGAGTACGGCCACGGCGTGAACGGGTCCTGGTTGCCGGGCAGCGCGTACTCGCGGGGGTTGGCCATGCGGCCACGGGCGCCGGCGTCGGGGCCGAGCACGAGGTGTTCGCTGATCATGACCGAGTCGAACCCGGCGTCCTCGGCCTCGCGTGCCCACCGGACCAGCACCGGCAGGTCGCGGGCCGAGGTCATCGTCCAGTTCTCGGACAGCACGAGTTGCATGCGCGGTTGCTTCATCTTGCATTCATACCCGAACGATCTTCATCAAGCTAGCTCTTGAACCTAATCGTTTGGCACCTTACGATCCCTCCAAAATCCGCAGAGAGGTCGCCCATGATCCCCATGAGGGCACTCGCCGTCCCGCTCGCCGTCCTGCTGCTGGCCGCCGGGTGCGGCCTGTCCGACGACCCGCCGGCCGCCTCGTCCGGCGGCGCCGGCGACGTCATCAAGGTGGGCGGCGTCAGCTCGCTGAGCGGCGCGGTCACCTTCCCCGACTCCTCGGCCGCCGCCAAGGCCGTCTTCGACCGGGTCAACGAGCAGGGCGGCGTCAACGGCCACAAGATCGAGTACGTCAGCGCCGACGACAAGGGCGACCCGGCCGCCGCCGCCCAGGCCGCCCGGGACGTCGTCACCAACCAGGGCGTGGTGGCGCTGGTCGGCTCGGCCAGCCTGCTCGACTGCGCCGTGAACGCCCCCTTCTACCAGCAGTCGCGGATCGTCTCCGTCCAGGGCACCGGCGTCGACCCGACCTGCTTCGACTCCCCGGCGATCTCCCCGGTGAACACCGGCCCGTACCTCAACATGGCGATCAACCTCTACTACGCCTCCGAGGTGCTCAAACGGGACAAGGTCTGCATGTTCCTGGCGATCCTCGGCAACACCAACGACGCCTACGGCGGGGCCGTGAAGAGCTGGACCGCGCTCACCGGCAAGAAGCTCGCCCTGGACGACCGCACGGTCAAGCCGGACTCCGACCCGACGCCGTTCGTGCTGCGGGCCCGGCGAGAGGGCTGCCAGGCGGTCCTGTACAACGGCACCGAGCCGATGGCGATCTCCTGGATGAAGGTCGTCAAGCAGCAGGGCGTCAGCGGGATCGACTGGCTGATGACCACCGCCCCCTACACCGAGGCCGTCGCCAAGGCCCTGGGCGCCGACGGCGACGGCATGTACGCCAACGCCGAGTTCGAGCCGTTCACCGAGGCCGACTCGCCCGCGCTGAAGGACTGGCGCACACTCATGACCTCCAGGAACGTGCCGCTGACCTCCTTCGGGCAGGGCGGCTACCTGGCGGCCACTTACTTCGTGGACACCCTGAAGACGATCAAGGGCCCGATCACCCGGGAGTCGGTGACGGCGGCCTTCCAGGCGCTCAAGCCCGTCCAGACCCCGATGACCGGCACCCCGTACGAGTTCGGGCAGGCCCCCAGGCACTTCTCCAACCGGGCCGGCAAGATCGTCCAGCTCAGGGGCGGGGCGTGGCACGTGGTCACCCGCGAGTGGGTGCGCTACCCGGGGACGCTCGGCTGATGTTCCAGGGCCTGGTCTCGGGGCTGGCCGCGGGCGGCACGTTCGCCGCCCTCGGCCTCCTGCTCACCGCCATGTACCGGCTGACCGCGACGGTGAACCTGGCCGTCGCGGCGACCGGCGTGGCCGGGGTGTACGTGATGGCCGCGCTCGCCGGGACGGGGTGGCCGTACTGGGCGGCGGCCCTGGCCGGGGTGGCGGCGGGGGCGCTGGTGTCGGCCGGGTGCGGGTTCGTGATGACGCGGTGGTTCGCCGAGAGCGGGCCGCAGACCCGTACCGCGGTGTCGATCGCGCAGCTCATCGGGATCATCGCACTGGCCTACATCGCCTTCGGCGACGAGCCCCGGGTGCTGCCGAACCCGGCCGCGGGCCGCGTCGCCACGCTGGCCGGCGTCGTGGTGACGCAGGGCGCGGTCGTGCTGCTCGCCCTGGCCGTGGTGATCGGCGCGGGCACCTGGCTGCTGCTCACCCGGACGCCGCTGGGCCTGCGCCTGCGCGCCATGGCCGAGCGTCCGGTGACCACGGAGCTGCTGGGCATCGGCACCAGGGCGCTCACCGTGACCGTGTGGGCCCTGGCCGGCGCGCTGTCGTCGCTGGTGCTGCTGGTGGTGGCGCCCGTGCGGTCGAGCGACATCCTGTCGCTGAGCATGCTCATCGTGCCCGCCTGCGCGGCGGCGCTGCTCGGCGGGCTGCGGCGGCTGGCCGGGGCGCTGGCCGGCGGCCTGGCGCTCGGGCTGCTCGAAGGGGTGCTCGCGGGGTCGGCGGTGGTCCAGCAGTACCGGGACGTGGTGCCGTTCGCGGCCATCCTGCTGATCCTCGTGTGGAGCCGGCGGCGGGAGGTGTGGGATGCGTCCCGCTGACCGGCCGGTGCTGCGGTGGGCGGTCGCCGGCGTCCTGATGGCGGCGGCGGCCTACGGGCTGGCCGCCGGGCTGCCGGCGTACTGGGTGTTCCTGGCGATGTCGGCGGTCATCTCCGGGGTGCTGCTGCAGAGCCTCGGCGTGGTGGCCGGGCAGGCCGGGATGGTGTCGCTGTGCCAGATGGCCTTCGCCGCCATCGGCGCCTGGACCACCGCCCAGCTCAACGTCTGGGGCGTCCCCGGCGGCCTGTACGTCTGGCTGCCCCTCGCGGGCCTGGCCGCCGTGCCGTTCGGGCTGCTCATCGGCCTGCCGGCGCTGCGGCTGCGCGGCGTGCACCTGGCGATCGTCACGCTGGGCTTCGCCGCGACCGTGGACGTCGTGATGGCCGCCAACTCCTTCCCCGGCGTGAGCCAGGGCGTGGTGGTGGGCCGTCCGGCAGGGCTGGCCTCCGACCGCCAGTTCTTCCTGTTCTGCTGCGGCGTCTTCGCGCTGGTGGCGGTGGCGCTGGCGGTGCTGCGGCGGACCCGGCTCGGGGCGTCGTGGCGGGCGCTCAAGGAGTCCGAACGGGCCACGGCGGCGGCCGGGACCAGCGTGCCGGGGGCCAAGCTGAGCGCCTTCGCCGTGAGCGCCTTCATCGCGGGCGTGTCGGGGGCGCTGCTGGCCGGACAGCTCGCCATGGTGGTCTCGCGCAACTTCGACCCGGGCCAGTCGCTGGTCGCCTACGCGGTGGCCGTGATGGCGGGCGCCCACCACGCGGAGGGCGCGCTCATCGGCGGGGCGCTGGGCGTGCTGGTGAGCGAGCTGCTGCGGCGGTTCGGCGTGCCGCAGCAGTGGGCGAACGTCGTCTTCGCGGTGGGCGCGGTGCAGGCGATGACGCAGGGCTCGGGCATCAGCGACGGCCTGCGCGCCGCCCTGCGCGCCCGCCGTGCCCGCCGTGCCCGCCGTGCCCGCCGCGCCCGCGGGTCCGGCGCCGCGCCGGCCGTGCCCGCCGCGGCGGCGGACCCCGAGCTGCCCGCGCCCGGTCCGGACGGACGGCCGCCGGCGTTGCGGATCGAGGGCGTCAGCGTGCGGTACGGCCAGGTCGTGGCCGTGGACGGCGTCGGACTCACCGTGCTCGCCGGCGAGGTGCACGGGCTGGTCGGCCCGAACGGCGCGGGCAAGTCGTCCCTGGTCGACGCGATCAGCGGGTTCGTGCCCGCCGGCGGCGGCCTGGTCGAGGTCGGCGGCGTGGCCGTCGCCGGGGCCCGGGGCGGCACGGCGGTCCACCGGCGCGCCAGGGCCGGGTTGCGGCGCACGTTCCAGCAGGACCGGGTGCCGGTGGGCCTGTCGGTGCGCGAGTACCTGCGCTTCGCCGCACGCCGCCCACTGAGCGACGCCGAGCTGGCGGAGGGCCTGGCCGGGCTGGTGGCGGCGGCGCCCGGCGACCCGATCGCCGCGCTCGACGTGGGCAGCAGGCGGCTGCTGGAGGTGGCCGGGACGCTGCTGGCCCGTCCCGCGGTCGCGGTGCTGGACGAGCCCGCCGCCGGCCTCGGCCACGCCGAGAGCGCACGGCTGGGCGCCTGGCTGCGCCGGGTCCCCGCCCGGTACGGCGCCGCCGTCCTGCTCATCGAGCACGACCTGGACCTGGTCAGGGCCGCGTGCACGGCCGTGACCGTGCTGGACTTCGGCCGCGTCATCGCCCAGGGCCCGCCCGCCGAGGTGTTCGCCGAGCCCGGCGTCCTGCGGGCCTACCTGGGTCAGGAGCCCGCCGCGTGAGCGGGCGGACGGGAGGCGACCCCATGGACCTCGTGCTGCGGGACCTGACCGTGGCCAGGGGCGGCCAGCCGGTCGTCAGGAATGTGACGCTGACCGCCGCGCGCGGGCAGGTCACCGTCCTGCTCGGCCCGAACGGCGCGGGCAAGACCACGCTGCTGGAAGCGGTCTCGGGCGTGCTGCCCGCCGCCGGGGGCGAGATCGTGCTCGGCCGGACCACGCTGACCGGCCGGCCGCGCACCCAACGGGCCCGGCACGGGCTGGCGCACGTGGAGCAGGGCCGGGCCGTGTTCGCCACGCTCACCGCGCGGGAGAACCTGGCCCTGGCCGGCGACCCCGGGCGCGCGCTGGAGCTGTTCCCCGAGCTGGAGCGGCGGCTGGACGTGCGGGCCGGGCTGCTGTCCGGCGGCGAGCAGCAGATGCTGGTCCTGGCCAGGGCCATCGGGACCGGCCCGGTGGCGCTGCTGCTCGACGAGATGTCGCTCGGCCTGGCCCCGGGCGTCGTGCGCCGGCTGCTGCCGGTGATCCGGCGGCTGGCCGACGAGGGCTGCGCGGTGCTGCTGGTCGAGCAGTTCGCGCACGCGGCCCTGGCCCTGGCCGACAGCGCGTACGTGCTGGCCCACGGCGCGATCACCTACGGCGGCGACCCGGCGCCGCTGCGCGAGTCGGATGCCGCGCTCAGGCGCGCCTATTTGGGAGCTGATTCATGACGAACGCCGATCTTCTGCTGGTCAACGGGCGGGTGCTCACCATGGACCCGGCGCGGCCGTACGCGACCGGCGTGGCGGTGCGCGACGGCGTGATCGTGCACGTCGGCGACGCCGCCGGGTGGAGCGCGGCCGAGGTGGTGGACCTGCGGGGCCGCGTCCTGCTGCCCGGGATCAACGACTCCCACCTGCACGCCTGCGGCTACGGCCTGACCCGCCCGCCGTTCTGCGTGGACGTGGCGGTGGGGTCGATCGCCGAGGTGCGGGAGCGGGTCGCCGCCGCGGTGCGCGCCGCCGGCCCCGGCGAGTGGGTGCGCGGGATCGGCTGGAACCCCGGCCGGCTGGCCGAGGGCCGGTCGCCGTCCAGGACGGACCTGGACGACGTCGCCCCCCACCATCCCGTCCTCCTCCAGGACTTCTCCGGCCACACCACGTGGGCGAACTCCGCCGCGCTGCGTCTGGCCGGGCTGCCCGACGACGGCGACGGCCTGCTGCACCACGGGGACCAGGGCCTGGTCCAGCGCCTGGTGCCGCCGCCGCCCGGCGGGCTGAGGCGGGTGCTGCGCGAGGTGGTGGCCGAGCTGAACCGGGCCGGGATCACCAGCTTCACCGAGCCGGGCCTCGGGCCGGGCGGCGGGGAGGCGTTCGCGGGCGGCATGGGGCCGGGGGTGCTGGGCGCGTACGCGGAGCTGGCGCGGGCCGGCGAGCTGACCGCGCGGGTGAGCGTGCTGGGCCTGCCGAGCCCGATGTCGGGCGCCTCGGTCACCGACACCGCCGCCTACCTCGACCGCCTGCCGGACGACCTGGACGGCGTGGACGAGCGGCTGGTCCGGCTGCTGGGCGTGAAGGTGTTCGCCGACGGGATCCCGCCGTCGGAGACGGCCTGGATGCGGGAGGCGTACCCGTCGGGCGGGCACGGCTCGCTGTGCACGCACGGCGGCACGGACGCCGAGCGGGTCGCCGAGCTGGACGAGATCCTGCGCCTGGTGCACGTGGCCGGCCTGCAGGCGGGCGTGCACGTCGTGGGCAGCCGGGGCGTGGACGCCGTCGTGGACGCGCTGGCCGCGATCTCCCGCGAGCACCCGAGGGCCGATCCCCGCCACTACGTGATCCACGGCCAGTTCGCCTCGAAGCAGGCGCTGGCCACGCTGGGCGAGCTGGGTTACGGGATCAACCTCCAGCCGGTGCTGCAACGCGTCGAGTCGGGCACCACGCGCGAGCTGTTCGGCGCGCGGGCGGCCGAGCAGGAGTGGCCGGCCCGCTCGGCGATCGACGCGGGCGTGCTGACCGCGTGCAGCTCCGACGCGCCGGTGACCGCGCCGGACTGGCGAGCGGGCGTGGCGGCGCTGGTCGCCCGTGACGGCGAGGGCATCTCGCTCGCCGAGGCCCTGGCCACCTATACGATCGCCGGAGCGCGGCAGGACTTCGCCGAGGGCTGGAAGGGCACGCTCACCCCGGGCAAGGTCGCCGACCTGTGCGTCAGCGCGGCGACGGCGGACGACGACGTCGTGGCCGCGCCGGTGGACCTGACGGTGTTCGGCGGCCGGGTCGTTTGGTCCCGTTCGTGAGCGGCGGACGTGAAGATTGTTAGGTACCGAATATACTTTCGTGCCATGACGGGACACCACACGCTGCGCCAGACCGAGGAGGCCATCGGCCAGCGGCTGGGCGACCTCAACATCGACTTCGAGGCCATGTGGGCGGTGTCGAACGTCTACCGCGCGTCCTCGGCCATCCGCAACCACCTGGAGCAGACCGTCCTGCGCGACACCGGCCTGACCTGGACGGGGTTCGTGGTGATGTGGGTGGTGTGGATCTGGGGCGAGAGCGAGACCCGCCACGTCGCCGCCGAGGCGGGCATCTCCAAGGGCACGCTCACGGGCGTGGTCAAGACCCTGGAGTCCTACCGGCACCTGCGGCGCTTCCCGCACCCCACGGACGGCCGCCGGGTCATGCTGGCGCTCACCGCGACCGGCGAGCGGCTGATGCGCGAGCTGTTCCCGGAGTTCAACCGGCAGGAGGCGTTCGTGGTCAAGGAGCTGGACAGCGATCAGCGGCGCGAGCTGGCCAGCTCCCTGCGGCGCGTCATGGAGCACCTGGAGAGCATCTGACCGGCAGTTCCTTGATGCCGTTGACGAAGTTCGAGCGGATCCGGCGCACCTCGCCGGCGAGCTCGATCGACGACAGGCGCGGCAGCAGCTCCTCGAACAGCACCCGGATCTCCAGCCTGGCCAGCGCGCCGCCGAGGCAGTAGTGCGGGCCGCCCCTGCCGAACGTCAGGTGCTCGTCGGCGTCCCTGCCCACGTCGAACCGGTAGGGGTCGGGGAAGACGCGCTCGTCCCTGTTGCCCGAGGCGTACCACATGACGACCTTGTCGCCGGCGGCGACGCGGCGGCCGTGCAGGGTGACGTCGCGGGTGGCGGTGCGGCGGAAGTGGTAGACGGGCGAGGCCCAGCGCAGGAACTCGTCCACGGCCCGCGGCATCAGCGCCGGGTCGGCGCGCAGCCGGTCGAGCTGGGCGGGGTGCTCCATGAGGGCGAGCATGGCGTGCGAGACGGCGTGCCTGGTCGTCTCGTTCCCGGCCACGACCAGCAGCAGGAAGTAGTTGTCGAAGTCGCGGTCCGACAGCGGCCGGCCGTCCACGGGCTCCTGGTTGACGAGCCGGCTGACCAGGTCCGTGCCGTGGCCGCCGCGGCGGCGGGCGGCCAGCTCGCGGCCGTACTCGAAGACCTCCAGGGAGGCCGGGCTGCGGAAGGGCAGGTCTTTGAACTCCTCGCTGTCGCGCAGGCGTTCCGGGTCGGTGTTCTCGATGATCTGGTTGCCCCAGTCGATGAGCCGCTGGGTGTCGGGCACGTCGAGCATGCGGGCCAGCACGTTGATCGGGAAGTCGGCGGCGACCTCCTTGACGAAGTCGAACTCGCCCTTGGGCAGGGCGGCGTCCAGGGTCGTGGCGGTCAGGCCGCGCAGGAACACCTCGTAGCCGGCCACCGCCCTGGCCGAGAAGTCGCGCAGCAGCAGCCGGCGCAGCGCGTGGTGGCGGGGGCCGTCGGTCTCCAGCAGGGAACGGCGGATCGCGGCCTGCCGCTCGTCCACCTCCTCCAGGTTGGTGAAGCCTTCGGAGGTGAACGTCTCCGGGTCGCGGCCGACGGCCACGATGTCGGCGTGCCTGGTGACCGCCCAGAAGCCCCTGCCGTGCCCGTGCTCGTCCTGCCAGTGGACGGGCGACTGCTCGCGCAGCACGTCGAACATGCGCCACGGGGTCACTCCGTCGGTGAACCGGCCGGGGTCGGCGAGGTCGACGTCTGCCAGGCGCATGGCTCTCCTTCACCTTGTTCGGTCACAAACATTACGGCTGGCGACTTAACCGGACAAGGGGTGTCGTTGGGTCGTACGGAAGCGAATGAGCTGTGCGGCCGGCGTGCCGTCGCCCTGAGCCGCCGACCGCCGCGCGGTTACAGTGGCCGGGTGACCACCGACCAGCACGGCCTGGCCATGACCGGCGCGAGCGCCGCCGCCGCGCGCCACTACGACCGGGCGATCGACGAGCTGCTGCACTTCCGCGCCGAGGTCGCCGCCGAGGCGGCCGCCGCGCTGGCCGACTCCCCCGGCTTCCCGATGGGCAACGTGCTGTCCGCCTACCTCGACCTGCTGACCACCGAGGCGGCCGGCGCCCGTGCCGCGCGGGCCCGGTTCGCGGCCTTCCGCCGGCAGGCCGACGAGTCGTCGCTGCTGCCGCGCGAGCGTGCCCACGTGGCGGCCGTCCAGGCGCTGCTCGACGGCGACCTGACCACCTGCGGCGCGCTGCTCGCCGAGATCACCGTCGCCCACCCGCGCGACGCGCTGGCCCTGGCCGCCGGGCACCAGCTCGACTTCTTCACCGGCGACGCCCGCTCGCTGCGCGACCGGATCGGCGGCGCGCTCACCGCCTGGCACGAGGACGACCGGCACTTCGGCCAGGTGCTCGGCATGTACGCCTTCGGCCTGGAGGAGGCCGGCCACTACGACCGCTCGGAGCAGGTCGGCCTGCGCGCCGTCGAGCTCGACCCGCGCGACGTGTGGGGCATCCACGCGGTCGTGCACACCTACGAGATGCAGGGCCGCTTCGGCGAGGGCGTGCGCTACCTCGACGCCCGCCTGGACGACTGGTCCACCGGCACGTTCTTCAACGTCCACACCTGGTGGCACTACGCCCTCTACGCCCTGGAGGCCGGCGACGAGCGGCGGGCGCTGGAGGTGCACGACGCGGCGCTGGCCGGCGGGCGCACGTCCATGGAGCTGCTGGACGCCGCCGCGCTGCTCTGGCGGCTCCTGCTGGAGGGCTCCGACCAGCACGAACGCTGGCAGGCCCTGGCCGACGCGTGGCCGCCGCTGATGGCCGAGCCGTTCTACGCCTTCAACGACGTGCACGCGGTCATGTCGTACGTGGGGGCCGGGCGCATCGGGGAGGCGGAGAAGCTGATCGCCTCGCGGGAGGCGTACACGCTGGAGTCCCGTCCGGGGGTCACCAACGTCGCGATGACGCTGCGGGTGGGGTTGCCGGTGTGCCGGGCCCTGGTGGCGTACGGGCGGGGCGACTTCGCGGCGGTGGTCGACCTGCTGCACCCGATCAGGCACCGGGTCGGCGAGTTCGGCGGCAGCCACGCCCAGCGGGACGCCGTGCAGAAGACGCTGCTGGAGGCGGCGCTGCGGAGCGGGCGGCACGAGCTGGCGCGGGCGCTGGTGAGCGAGCGCATCGGCGTGCGGCCGGGCAGCCCGTTCAACTGGCTCAGGCAGGCGGCGGTGGCCGAGGGGCTGGGCGACCGCGCGGCCGCCGCCGTCGCCCGCCGCAGGGCCGCGACGCTGATCGCCGAGGCCTGACCCGCTGCTCGTCCCGCCCGTCTCCCCCTGACGGTCGCCGCGAACGCGCGGCTGGAAGTGTCGCAGGCGCCGAGTAGGGTTCCCTTCATGGATCGGGAACTCACCTTGATGGTCGTCCACGCCCACCCCGACGACGAGTGCCTGAGCACCGGCGGCGTCCTCGCCCGCTACACCGACGAGGGCGTCCGCACCGTGCTCGTCACCTGCACCAACGGCGAGCAGGGTGACGACACGGGCGGCGTCAAACCAGGCGAGGAGGGGCACGACGCCGCCAGGGTGGCCGAGCGGCGGCTGGCCGAGCTGCGCGAGTCCGTCGCCCACCTCGGCATCGACCACCTGGAGCTGCTCGGCTACCGCGACTCCGGCATGGACGGCTGGGACACCAACCACCACCCCGACGCGTTCGCCAACGTGCCGGTCGAGGTGGCCGCCGCCAGGCTGGGCGAGCTGATGGAGCGCTACCGCCCGCAGGTGGTCATCACCTACGACGAGACCGGCGGCGGCGGTTACGGCCACCCCGACCACGTGCAGGCCCACCGCATCACGGTGGCCGCCGTCGAGGCGACCGGCATCCCCGACAAGTTCTACTACACGGCGATCCCCCGGGCCGCGATCAAGCGCATGTTCGAGCTGATGCGCGACAGCGGCGTCGACCTGGGCGGCTTCGAGCCGTCCGACGACTTCGGCACCCCCGACGAGCGGGTCAACGCCGTCGTCGACGTCACCCCCTACGTCGAGCGCAAGCTCAAGGCCCTCAAGGCCCACGAGAGCCAGGGCGAGAACATCTTCCTCCTCCGCATGCCCGACGAGGCCCAGCACCAGGCGTTCTCCCACGAGGCCTTCGAACGGAAGCTGAACAAGGTCAACGCCCCCGACCACGAGGAAGACCTCTTCACCGGCCTCCGCCCCTGACCCTCCCCCCACTGGACTGGCCTTCGCGAAATGCCTTGAGGCGGTGCGGGCCGTCGTCATGTCCGGCGGCCCGCGACGGTGACGAGCGGCGGCACCAGAACGGCCAGGGCGCCGCCGATCCACAGCACACTCACCGGGCCGGCGGCGTCGACCGCCAGGCCGCCGGCGAAGGCGCCGAGGGCGATGGACAGGTTGAACGTCGAGACGTACAGGGAGGACGCGGCCTCGGTGGCGGTAGGGGCGGCGTTGAGCATCCAGGTCTGGAAGGTGACCGGGACGGCGCCGTACGCCAGTCCCCAGACGACCAGGACCACGGCCGCGGACAGGACGTCGTGGCTGCCGATCGCGACGGCGGCCATGGCGGCGGTGAGCAGCAGGCCGATGCCGCACACGGTCTGCCGCAGGCGCGTGGCGACCAGGGCGCCGGCGATGAAGTTGCCGCAGATGCCGGCGACGCCGAAGACGAGCAGCAGCACGCTGATCAGGTCGTCGGCGACGCCGTCGTCGTGGAGGATGGGCCGCAGGAAGGTGTAGGCGGTGAAATGCCCGGTGATGGCCAGGAAGGTCATGGCGATGCCGGTGCGTACGGCGCGGTGGGTGCGCAGCACGCGCGGCAGGTCCGCGAACGTCAGGGTGCGCTGCGGCGCCACCTTCGGCATCACGACGACCATGCAGGCCAGCGAGATCAGGCCGAGCACGCCGACGGCGGCGAACGCGGTGCGCCAGCCGGCGAGGTCACCGGTCAGGGTGCCGGCGGGCACGCCGAGCACCGAGGCGGTTTCGACGCCGCCGAAGACGACCGCGGTGGCGCGGGCCACGTGGCGTTCGGGCACCAGGCGCAGGGCGATGCCGCCGGCCAGGGACCAGAAGCCGCCGACACTGATGCCGATCAGGAAGCGGGCCAGCAGGACGACGGCGAAGCTGGTGGCGAAGGCGGAAGCGAGATTGGCCGCGCCCACGATGCCGATCAGCACGACCAGCACCAGGCGGCGGTCGATCCGGGCGGTGGCCACGGTGACCAGCGGCGCCGCGACGGCGGCGACCAGCCCGGGCACGGTGACCATGAGCGCGGTGGTGCCCTCGGACAGGTCGAGGGCGGCGCCGATGGGGGTGAGCAGTCCGACGGGCAGCAGTTCGGACGTCATCAGGGCGAAGATGCCCAGCGTGACGGCGAGGATCGCGGACCAGCCCCGGACCGGTGAAGGGCCGGGCCCCTGGGCCGCGTCCGGCGAGCTCGCGTCGATGGTGGTCATGGGTGGGGGACCTTTCCGGGTGTGGTCAAGGCGCGGGCGGTGGCCGCGACGAGGCGGCCACCGCCCGGAATCAGGGCCACGGGGGCTTACTCGGTGCCGGGGGTCCTGCGCGTGGTCACGTTCATGCGGTTCCAGGCGTTGACCGTGAAGATCAGCGCGATGAGCTGGGCCAGTTCCTTGTCGTCGAAGTGCCGCGCGGCCTCGTCGTACACCTCGTCCTCGACTCCTCGCGGCAGCAGGGTCACCGCCTCCGTGAGCGCCAGTGCGGCGCGCTCCTTCGCGGTGTAGAGGCCGGCCTCCTGCCAGGCGCTGAGCTGGTAGATCCGCGCCTCGCTCTCGCCGGCCCGGCGGGCGTCGCCGGTGTGGTAGTCGATGCAGTACGCGCACCGGTTGATCTGCGAGGCGCGGATCTGCACCAGCTCGATCAGCACCGGGTCCAGCCCTTCGCGAGCCGCGGCGTCCAGGGCCAGCACGGCCTTGAAGACCTTGGGAGCGACACGCGAGAGGTTCATCCGTTCGGCAATGGCGACGTTCGTCATGGCCACCACGCTAGGTGCGTGATCGGCCCACGATATGGTGCATTCTCATGACTGTTTCCTGGGCCAATTCGTGAGCGGCAGCGACCTGCATCTGGAGCTGACCGGCAGCGGCGGTGCCCGGGTACGGCTGATGCGGGCCCTGCGCGAGGCCATACGGTCGGGACGGCTGGCGCCCGGCACCCGGCTGCCGCCCTACCGCGCCCTCGCCGTGGACCTGGGCATCGCCCGCAACACGGTGGCCGCCGCCTACGCCGAGCTCGTCGAGGAGGGCTGGCTCACCGCACGTCAGGGGTCAGGCACCCAGGTCGCGCACCGCGCCGCGCCGGTGGAGCCGGACCTGCGGCGAGCTCCCGCGCGTCCGTCCCGCCCGCGGATCGTCCATGATCTGATGCCCAGTTCCCCCGACGCCGCCGCCTTCCCCCGCTCGGACTGGGCCACGTCGGCCCGGCGGGCGCTGACCGCCGCGCCCAGCGACGCCTTCGGCGTCGGCGACCCCCGCGGCCGGCCCGAGGTGCGTCAGGCGCTGGTGGACTACCTGGCGCGCACCAGAGGCGTACGCACCACGGCGGAGCACATCGTGATCTGCTCGGGGTTCGCGCACGGGTTGCGGCTGCTGTGCCAGGTACTGCGCGGCCCGGTCGCCGTCGAGGCCTACGGGCTCGCCTTCCACCGGTCTCTGCTGACCGAAGCGGAGCTGAGGACCGTCCCGCTCACCGTGGACGCCCACGGTGCCCGGATCGAGGACCTTCCCGCAACAGACGTGCGAGCGGTCCTGCTGACGCCGGCGCACCAGTACCCCACCGGAGGCGCCCTGCACCCCCGGCGGCGGGCCGCGGTCATCGACTGGGCCCGCGCCACGGGCGGCCTGGTGCTGGAGGACGACTACGACGGCGAGTTCCGTTACGACCGCGAACCGGTCGGCGCCGTGCAGGGCCTCGACCCCGACCGCGTCGTCTACTTCGGCTCGACCAGCAAGAGCCTGTCCCCGTCGCTGCGGCTCGGCTGGATGGCGCTGCCCACCCGGCTGGTGGACGACGTGCTCGCCGCCAAAGGTTCGCGCGAGTTCTGGTCGAGCGTCACCGACCAGCTCGCCCTGGCCGACTTCATCGCCTGCGGCGCCTACGACCGCCAGCTGCGCCGGATGCGCGCGATCTACCGGCGCCGCCGGAGCCTGCTCACGGCCACGCTCGCCGAGCGCGCCCCGCACATCAGCGTCAGCGGCATCGCCGCCGGACTGCACGCCGTGCTCGACCTTCCTCCCGGCACGGAGGCGGCCACCCTGCGCGCCGCCCGCCGCCTCGGCCTCGCCCTGGACGGCCTGGGTCCCTACCGGCATCCGGACAGCGCCATGCCGGCACGCGACGGCCTGGTCGTCGGTTACGGCACACCGGCTGAGCACGCGTTCGCCGCCGCGCTGGACGCCCTCTGCCTGGCCCTGCCGGCCCCGGTGACACCGGGTTGATGAGGCCGGCCCGACGAGATCCGCAACCACACGGCTGTCAGGTGCGGCATTCACCGCCTCACCGGGACCGGGCCCTCGATGAGAGGCTGTGCTCCAGCGCCCGGGGTTCAGGGGTTGACGGGGTGTTCGGTGTAGTGGCCGCAGAGGTGGAAGCCCAGGCGGCGGTAGACGGGCTCGCCGTCGGCTGACGCCTGCAGGACGGCGATGCGGTGATCCCGGTCGTGGGCCGTGCGGAGTGCCGCGAGCGTGATGGCGCCGCCGTAGCCCCGTCGGCGGTGGGTGGCCAGGGTGGAGATGTTGTAGACGCCGGCGACCCCCGCGTGATGGAACACTTCGGCGGAGCAGACGGGGCGGCCGTCCACGTAGCCGACCAGATACCGAGCCGGACAGTGCGCGGCCAGTGCCTGCGGGGCGGCGCGGGCGAAGAAGCGGCGGACGGTGTCGGCAGGCGGATCCCAGTTCGCGGCAAGAACCGTGGCGTAGTCGGCGAGCTGTCCGGGCGTGGCGACCCTCTGGATGTCCAGCCCTCGGACGGCGGGCGGTGGCAGGGCGCCGTCCAGCTCGGCCCACATCGCCGTCTCGCGTTCGGACGCCGGCAGACCGGCCGCCGTCAGGCGGGCACCGAGGTCCGGCGGTGTCGAGGCGGGCCCCACCCACCAGGAGAAACGGCGGCCGGTGCGCGCCAACGTCCGGGCGGTCTCGCTGATGCGTGCCTCGGCGTCGGCGGCGGTGAAGCGGGCTGTGGCGACGATGTTGAAGGTGTCGTCGTCCAGGCCGCTGTCGGCGATCAGGAGGTCATCGGTCTGCGTGACGGTCGCGCCGGTCATGCTTCGGTGGAGGTGACAGGCGTGTTCCGCCAGGTTCCGGTCCATCCTGTCCAGCAGGCCGGCGTCAACGAGTGGGTGATCGTTCATGCTGAGCCCTCATCTCCCGCAGCGGAGTGTCACCGCGGGTCGGCGGTGTCCAGGCGGTTCTTCCGGGACGCCTTGAGGGCCTCGGGGAAGCCGGGGCCGTGGACGACGTGGATCTGCGCGAGGTCGGTGACCTCTCCGCAGGTGCCGCAGGTGGTCTGCTCGGTGATGGCCCCGCCGCAACCGGTGTGCCGATACAGGATGGGCGGACCGTCGGGCGCCGCCCATCGGTCGCCCCACTCCGTCAGCGCGATGATCACGGGTGCCAGGTCGAGTCCCTTCCGGGTCACGGCATAGCCGCCCCGGTCGGGCTGCTCCTTGCTCGGCCGCCGTTCGAGGACGCCCGCGTCGACCAGGCTGTCCAGGCGTTTGGCCAGGATGTTGGTCGCGATGCCGAGGCGCTGGAAGTCGGCGAACCGGGTCGCCCCGGCGAACAGCACGTCGCGCACGATCAGCAGGCTCCATCGCTCGCCGATGACCTCCAGCGCCCTGGCGGCCGAGCACACCTGCGTGTCGTACGTCTTGCCCAGCATGGCGACCCCGCCTCCCAGAGGAGCACTTGCGTGATGCAAGACTACCCCTCTAGTGTCGCTTGCATCACGCAAGTGTGCTCGTGAACGGCGGACGGCTCCCTGGCGGCGCCCACGGTGCGATCAGCGAACCCGCCTGTCCGTCCGTCCGGAAGAACAATCATGTGGAGGTCACCGATGAGCGGATTGCTGCTCAAGGACAAGAACGCTGTGATCTACGGAGGCGGCGGCGCCATCGGCGGCGCCATCGCGCGGGTCTTCGCCCGGGAAGGCGCGAACGTCTTCATCGCCGGGCGGACGCAGGCGAAGCTCGACGTCGTGGCGCGCGACATCGCCGCCGCCGGCGGAACGGTCGAGACCGCGCAGGTCGACGTGCTCGACCAGGAGGCGGTCGACAAGCACGCCGACGCGGTCGCGGCGACGGCCGGCGGCATCGACATCGCCGTGAACGCCGTGAGCGTCCCGCACGACCAGGGGACGTTGCTGGCGGATCTGTCGCTGGAGGAGTTCATGCGGCCGATCGACGGCTTCTTGCGCACGCTCTTCATCACCAGCAAGGCCGTGGCGCGGCACATGGGAGGCGAGCGTCCCGGTGTGATCCTGACGCTGTCGGAGCCGGGCGCCAAGCTGGCCGTGGGCGGCATTTTGGGGCACGCCGTGAGTGCGGCCGGCAAGGAGGCGTTCTCCCGGGTGCTGGCCGCGGAGCTGGCGCCCGGCAACGTCCGGGTGATCGGCATCCGTCCGCACGCCGTCGTCGACGCGCCGGCAGCCGGTTCCTACACCAAGGAGCTCTTCGAGCAGGCGGCGGCAGCGGCCGGACAGTCGGTGGAGGAGATGCTCGACGGCGGGGCGATGGCGCAGGGCACGCTGCTCAAGAGGCTGCCGACGCTCTCCGAGATCGCGGAGACGGCCGCGTTCCTGGCGTCGGACCGAGCGGGGGCCATGACCGGGACGATCGCCAACCTGACCAGCGGCGCGATCGTCGACTGAGTTCAGAACGTTCGCCGGGCGGCGCGCGCGATGAGGGGCGGAGGGGGCTCGGTCACAGGACCGCCGAGGCGAACTCGGCGCGATCGCCGCCCCCGGGCCGGAGGCCGTCTCCGCAGCGCCGAGCGGAAGGCCGCCTGCGGCCGTCGGATCAGACGTACGGTCCGGGGTTGCTACAGGCCCGCGATGTCGATCGCCCGGTCGAGGTACATCTCGGTGCCTCCGGGCCAGAAGCGCTCGTAGAGGAGATATTCCAGCGGGTCGCGCCGCTCGTCCGTCAGGAATTCGCGGGCGGCCCTGGGGTGGTTGGACAGGGCGGCCATGACGGCCGCCATGGGGTCCCGTTCGTCCAGGGGAATGGCGCACATCGGCCGTGAGTCCGGGCGCAGGTTCCGCCAGTACGGAGAAGCGGGAGGCTGGCTGCGTTCGTAGTCGTAGACCTTGAAGGCGAGGTCGCGCAGGAACACGTCGGCGAAACGGCCGTATCGCAACAATTGCCCGAGCGCGAAACCGGTTTCCGGGTCGTCGAGGTTTTCCAGCAGACGGTGGACGTAAGGGGTCGAGATCCTGGCCGCGCCGGGCGCCCGCGAAGCGGTGCCGAGAAGCGTGCTCAGCGCCCTGGCCAGCCTGTCGAGGCTGGTGGACTGGATGGCATGCGCGCGGCGCAGCCCAGCCAGAAGGCTCTTGAGCTGGCGCGGCGGCATCACGGCGGCGAACGCCACGGCGAAGTCGGGGTCGTTTCGGCGCTTTTCGAGTTCGGCCAAATCGTGGGAATCGATGGCGCCCTTCTTCCCCTCCGCTCCGCAGAACGACTGGACGAAGGAATCGTAACCACAAGAATGATCGGACAGCGCTGACCCAATTTTCACGATAAAAACGAAAAGTCGGGCGGCCAATCTTCGCTATACATCACCTCTCAGGGCAAATCGTTCGCCAGCATCGCACATCACGAAGAGATAACATTAGCGAGCCCTCGGACGGACACGAAAAAACCACATGCCCGACCGGAATCCCGGCCCCCCCCGCACCCCCCGGCCTCCGCAACCGCCGGGGCACGGCCACCCCGAACGGCCCGCCCATCCGCCGACCGGACGTCAGCGAACGACCGTTCCCGGCCGAGATACCAGGCAAGGCGACCCAGCCGACGGCACCGCGCAAGCCAACGGCACCACACAAGCCGAGGGCACCGCACAAGCCGAGGGCACCGCGCGAGCCAACGGCGCCGCGCGAGCCGAGGGCGCCCCGCCCGCCGAGGGGACCCGCGGGCCGCGACGAGTTCCGCGCCGAGCGGGATACAGCGTGTATTCCTTGACGGGCATATACCCGTGAGGGAATATGAGGGCATGTCCGTCGACGCGTTCTCCGTGCTCTCCGAGCCGACCCGGCGTCGGATCCTCGATCGGCTCCGGGTGGCCGAGAGCAGTGTGAACGAGCTGGTCGAGGCGCTCGATGTCAGCCAGCCCACGGTGTCCAAGCAGCTGAAGGTGCTCAGGGAGGCCGGGTTCGTCACCTGCCGCACCCAGGCGCAGCGGCGGATCTACCGCCTGCACGCCGGCCCCTTCCAGGCGCTGGACGACTGGCTTCAGCCGTACCGCGCCCTGTGGGACACGCATCTCGACGCTCTTGAACGCCATCTAGACAACCTGGAGCAGCCATGACCCCGGACGCGTACCGCCCGAGCCCGCCGGCCCAGGTCGGCAGCGAGACGACGGAAGGCCGCTGGACCCTCGTCTTCGTCCGTGACCTGCGGCATCCGCCGGAGAAGGTGTGGCGGGCGCTGACCGAGCCCGGACAGCTCGCCGCGTGGGCCCCGTACACCGCCGACCGGGATCTTTCCGAGGCCGGCGGCGTGACCCTCACGATGATCGACGACCAGAAGCCCCAGGACCTGGCGGCCGAGGTCGTCCGCGTTCAGCCGCAGACGCTGCTGGAGTACACGTTCGGCACCGACCTGCTGCGCTGGGAGCTGGCGGCGACCGGCGGCGGCACCCGTCTGACGCTGCGGCACACCGTCCTGGATCGCGACCTGCTGCCTAAGGTGGCGGCCGGGTGGCACATCTGCCTCGACGTGGCCGACCGGCTGCTCGAAGGGCGGCCGATCCCGCCGATCCGGGGTGCGGCGGCGGTCGACTTCGGCTGGTCGGAGCTGAACGACCGGTACGCCCAGCAGCTCGACGTCCCGAACACCGGCCTGCCCGGCCACCTGAAGGACGGCGACCAGAGCTCCTGACGAGCCACGCACCCGACCCCGCAGCCGATGGGGGCGGGGAAGGCGGCCGGGCTGCGATGATGAGCTCCCATCCGGAGACGTCGATGCCGCCCGGGGCGTACGGCATCGGCGGCGCGCGCCAGAAAGGCAGGCTCGATGATCGCTGTTCTGGGCGAGTGCGTCGCCGACGGCTTCACCACCGCGGCAGGTGGCGCGGCAGGTGGCGCGGGGCAGGGCGAGCTCGGGTTGCGGGTGCTGCCGGGCGGCGGCCCGGCCAACACGGCGGTGGCGCTGGCCAGGCTCGGCACGCCGGCCCGTTTCCTCGGACGCATCTCCGGCGACGTGTTCGGCGCGCTGTTCCGTGAGCGTCTGGCGTCCTCGGGCGTGGACCTGTCGGCGGCCGTCGAGGCCGCGGAGCCGAGCACGCTCTCCGTCGCCGCGCTCGACGGCGGCGGCCAGGCCGCCTACACCTTCTACGCGGGCGGCACCGCCGACTGGCAGTGGAGCCCGGACGAGCTGGCCCCGGCCCGGCTCGGCCCGGCCGCCTGCCTGCACACCGGGTCGCTGGCGCTGGTCAGGGAGCCGGGCCGGGCGGCGGTCGAGGAGTTCGCGCGCGCGGCCGCCGCGCGGGCCACGGTCTCGGTCGATCCCAACGTGCGGCCCACTCTGGCCGCCCGCGAGGACTACCGGGTCGAGCGCTGGTGCCGGTGGGCCGACCTGCTCAAGCTCAGCGAGGACGACCTGCGCTTCCTGATGCCCGGCGTGCCGGTGGAACGGGCCTGCGACACCTGGCACGCCGCCGGGGCCCGGCTCGTCGTGGTGACCCGCGGGGCGGCGGGGGCCCTGGTGTCCCTCGACGGCGAACGGGCGGAGGTGCGGGCGCCGGAGGTCGACGTCGTGGACACGGTCGGGGCCGGCGACTCCTTCACCGCCGGGCTCCTGCACGACCTGGGCGCCCGCGGCCTGCTCGGCGGCCGGCTCGACGGCCTCGACCTGGACACCGCCGTGGCCGCCGCGTCGTTCGCGGCCCGGGTTTCGGCGCTGACGTGCTCGGTGGCGGGCGCGAACCCGCCCTGGGCCGACGCGCTGGCCACCCCCTGACCGGCGGCCCCCTCGTTGACGACGAGGGGGCCGGTCAGGCGACGGGGCCGGTCAGGTGAGGGGGCCGGTCAGGCGACGGGGCCGGTCAGGTGAGGGGGACGGTCGTGGTGGGGACGTTGTAGCCGCGTACCCGGAGCGCCGGCTGGTGGCCGCCGAGGTCGCTCGTGCGGTACGTGGCCGTGATGGTCGTGCTCTCCCCCGGCCACAGCGTGACGTAGTTGTCGGTGTAGGTCACCGGTACGACCTCGCGCCCGTCCGCGACCACCTCCGGGCGCAGGAGGAAGGCCAGGCCGGACGGGTTGCGCAGGGTGATCGTGACGGTCTCGGTCCCGGCGGAGACGGCGCGGACGCCGGTGGCGGCGACGTCGGCGGCGGGCAGGGCGTTCAGGCCGGTGAGGTCGGCGTAGGTCTTCGGCGTGGTGCGGTACCAGTTGCTCTTGTTGCCGAGCGTGTCGGGCGCGGTGGAGTACCAGTAGACGTTGTCGCTGACCTTGGCGCCGGCGGCGTCCTTGAGCTGGAGCCTGATGAGGTACGTCCGCGACAGCCCGGTCAGCGCCGGGATCGTCAGCACCTGGACGCCCGTGTTGGCCGTGGCGGTGACGGG
The DNA here is from genome assembly GCF_042892035.1 of Nonomuraea sp. NPDC001831. Classification (NCBI taxonomy): domain Bacteria; kingdom Bacillati; phylum Actinomycetota; class Actinomycetes; order Streptosporangiales; family Streptosporangiaceae; genus Nonomuraea; species Nonomuraea sp. NPDC001831. The sequence continues at coordinate 476,994 of NZ_JBIATU010000006.1, forward strand.
GGCCGTGGCGGTGTACTTCTGGGCCAGGTCCGGCAGGTTGTGCACGGAGACCGTGGCGGTCAGCCCGGAGCGCGTGGTGAGGGTCGAGTTGACCACGTGCACGGCCCGGGTCAGGTAGTCGTAGGCGATGTGCACGGGTTCGGTGGCCTTCTTGGCGCCGAAGTAGCCGCCGCCGGGCTTGAGGTAGTAGTCGTAGAGGTTCCAGTGGACCGACGGCCAGGCGTTGTTCAGCATCCAGAAGATCGAGCCGAACGAGCGCACGTGCTGCCTGGCGCTCCACGCCTCGAAGAAGGCGCGGGCGTTCTCGTAGTTCTGCGCCTCGGACTTGCGGGACTGGTCGGCGGCGGAGGCGGGCGTGCCGTAGCGCCTGGCCAGGCCAGTGCTGTAGGGCGCGATGGTGTCGAACACGCTGCCCGGCTTGCCGGCGTGGTAGTTGTAGGCCGTGCCGATGGGCCAGACGTCGGCGGGCGCGAGGAAGCGTTGCAGCGTCTCCAGGGGCGGCGGCGACTCGGTGCCCTCCTCCCCCGTGCTGCCGTACGCGCCGCCGCTGCGGCTCTCGTCCCACCACAACACCGGGGGCTCCCACACGTACGGGCCGTCCATCTTCATGCCGGCGTCGGCGTTGGACCAGGTGGCGACGTTGTCCAGGGTGGGGTTCTGCCAGTGCAGGGCGGCGGCCACGCTCTTGTACGCGGCCAGGTGCGCGGCCGTCGGCGGCTGGTCGCTGCCGTAGGTCCACAGGAACACCGAGGCGTGGTGGCGCAGCGAGCGGAGCTGGCTGTCCAGCGAGGCGCGGGCGACCTGTTCCTGCTCGGCGGTCCAGGCGCTGTCGTCCTCCCAGGCGCTGCAGCAGACGAAGCCCGGCATGACCAGGATGCCCGCCTTGTCGGCCATGTCGTACAGTTCCTCGTTGCCGAGGGTGCCCTCCAGCCGGATGGTGTTCAGGCCCATGTCCTTGACGTAGGCGATGTGGGCGGCGTTCGTCCTGGTGTCCCAGCGCTGCATCAGGTCCCACACGTACCCGCCGCCGCGCAGCAGGATCGGCCGGCCGTTGATCTTGTATCCGGCGAACGAGGTGCCGTTGACGGTGGTGCGGTAGTCGGTGACCTCGCGGATGCCGAAGTCGATGGTCTTGCTGTCGGAGGCGCCCGCGCCGACCGTCAGGCGGTACAGCTCGGGGCTGCCGAACTGGTACGGCCACCACAACACCGGATCGCTCACGTGCAGGGGCGCGAAGGCGACCTCCTTGCGCTCGCGCGCGGCCAGCGTGACGGCCTGGGAGAAGGTGAGGTCCGGCCGGCCCGCCTTGCTGATCGTGCCGCTGACCGTGGTGGTGACGGGGGCGTTCGTCGCGTTGACGGCGTCCACGTAGACGGTCAGGTCGGCGGCGCCGCCCGACAGGGTGGTCCGCACGTACGGGTCGCGCAGGGCAACCGGGCCCGTGGTGTCCAGCAACGTCGTGTTCCAGATGCCCGCGTTCATGTCGGGGGCCTCGGGGTTCCAGTCGACCGTGCAGGTGGACAGGTCCTTGCAGTCGTGGCGCGGCGGGGTGACCCGGACGGCCAGCGCGTTGACCGCGCCGGGCCGGATCGCGGCGGTGGCGTCGTACTCGTGGCCGACGAACGTGCCCACGGCCGCGGCGTCGAGCCGCACGCCGTTCAGCCAGATCTCGGCGCGGTAGCTGAGGCCCTTGAAACGCAGCCAGTACACCTGGCCGGGGGCCGTTGCCGGGGCGGCGAACTCGCCGCGGAACCACCAGTCCTGGGTGGTCAGGTCGGGCACGTTCTTGAGGTTCTGGCCGAAGTAGACGTCCTGGTAGACGCCGTTGGCGACCAGCCCGGCCAGGACGGTCGAGGGGAGGGTGACCGGGTGCCAGCCAGTGGTGGCGTACCCGGGCGTGGAGATCACCGCGCCGGTGTCGGCGAGGCCGGTGGCCGGGCGCAGCGCCCAGCCCGAGGCCAGCTCGGTCGAACCGGCCGCCGCGACGGCGCTGCCGGCGCTCACCACCCCCGAGGCGAGCAGCAGGACGAGCACGGCCAGGACGCATCTGATCGATCGGGACATGCGCAGCTCCTGAGGGGGCTCCTACGAACCGGAGGGCCAGGCGATCTGGGTGGAGCGGTAGTAGGCGATCCCCATGACGCGCCAGCGCGGGCCCTGCGCGCCCAGCCGCTGCCGGAACGCGGTCCAGTCGTGCGTGGCGGAGGGGGACCAGCCCAGTTCGGCGAGCGCGGGCAGGCGGGGGAAGGCCATGTACTCGAGGTCGGCCGACGTCCTGAGCGTCTCGGTCCACAGCGGCGCCTCGACGCCGAGCACCTGCTCGGGCGGGAGCCTTCTGAGGTAGGCGCCGGGATCCCAGCCGTAGGCGTCCTTGACCTCGATCGTGCCCGCCCAGGTCTGGCCGAGCGGGGTGCGCCGGTTGTACTTCATGTCCAGGTACGCACGGCTGGCCGGGGACATGACGACCTTCCGACCCGCCGTCGAGACCGCCGTCTCCGTGGGGTCGCTGCCCCAGTACTGGACGACCGTGGTGGGCAGCGGGGTGGCGTTGACGACGTCGTGCCAGCCGATCACCGTCTTGCCGTGGGCGGCCACGATGCCCTGCGCCCGGTCGACGAACGCCCGGTAGTCGGCCGGCGTCGTGGAGGACGCCTCGTCCCCGCCGATGTGCAGGTACGGGCCGGGGGTGAGCGCGGCCAGCTCACCGATCACCTGGTCGACGAAGGTGTAGGTGATCTCCTTGGACGTGCACAGCGAGCTGAACCCGACGTCCGTGCCGGTGTAGCGCGGCGGGGCGACGCCGTCGCAGGTGAGCTCGCCGTAGGAGGCGAGGGCGGCGTTGGTGTGCCCCGGCATGTCGATCTCCGGGATCACGGTGATGTTGCGCGCGGCGGCGTAGGCGACGATCTCCTGGTACTGGGCCTTGGTGTAGGAGCCGCCGGGATCGCCGCCGACCGCCGTGCCACCGCCGTAGGAGGCCAGCCGGGGCCAGGAGTCGATCGCGATGCGCCAGCCCTGGTCGTCGGACAGGTGCAGGTGCAGGCGGTTGATCTTGTAGAGCGCGATCTGGTCGAGGTACCGCTCGACCGCGTCCACCGGGAAGAAGTGCCTGGCCACGTCGAGCATCGCGCCCCGCCAGGGGTAGCGCGGCCGGTCCACGACCCGGCCGCCCGGCACCGGCCAGGGGCCGGGCTGCACCGTCTCGGCCTCGGCGGCGTACGGGAGCAGCTGCCGGAGCGTCTGCACGCCGTCGAACAGCCCGGCGGGCCCGTTGGCCAGCACGACGATCCCGGTGGCGGTCACGTCGAGCTGGTACGCCTCCTCCCCGCCGGCGACCGTGCCCAGGCGCAGCGCGATCCCGTCCGCCGGCGGGGCCGTCACGATCGGGACCGGGTAGCCGGTCGAGCGGCGCAACCGCCGCGCGAGCTGCTCGCCCACCTCGGCCACGTCGGAGTACAGGGCCGTCGCGGCAGTGATCCGGTACGTCACCCCCGCCGCCGGGACCGCGCTCACCGGAGCGGGCACGATCGCGCCGAAGGCGACGGCGGCCGCCGCCGTGGCACTGGGCGAGACGGTCACCGAGGCAGGGATCGACAGGGCGAGCAGGGTCGTCAGCACGACCGCAGCGGTGCGGATCTTCATGACCGCCTCCCGAGGGTTGCCCCCACCATACGGACACGATCGCTGGTGGTAAAGAACCTTTCTAATCAAGGGTCTCGGGGGCGACGGTCCGGTAGCCGTTCCACACGAAGCGGGCCGTGGTCACCGCGTCGTCGCCGTCGCCGGTGATGAGCTGGTGGATGGCGATGCCGTCGAGCTCGCGGTATTCGCACCACTCGTGGTCGGAGGTGAGCACGAGGTCGAGCCCGAGGTTCACCAGCAGGTCGAAGACCTGGCCGCGGTTGGCCCGGTCGACGCCCACGAACACCTCGTCCAGCAGGATGAACCGGGGGCAGCCGGGGTCGGTGCGGTAGTGGGCGGCCACGGCGGCGAACAGCGGCAGGTGCAGGGCGATGGCCTTCTCGCCGCCGGACAGGGCGCCGTGCAGCTTCCTGGTCAGGTCCTGCCAGCCCTGGCCGTCGCCGCGGTCGAGGCGGACCACGAACCGGTGCCAGGACGTGTAGTCCAGCACCTTCATGAGCTGGTCCTCCCAGCCGGCCGAGGAGTTGTCGGCGCGCGCCTCCTCGACGCGGTCGCGGAAGAAGGCGTACAGGGCCTCGCGGTCGGCCTCGCTCAGCCCGGCCGGGTCGCGCAGCAGCAGCTCGCGGGCCGCGCGGGTGGCCGGTGACTGGGTGGGATCGACCTGCCACACCAGGCGCACCGCGACCCCCGAGGCCGTGCGGACGCGTTCGAGCCGCTGGTTCATGCCCTCGACCAGCGCGGCGGCCTGGCGGATGCGGTCGGCCAGGTGCCGTCGCGTGTCGCCGGCGAGCGTGCGGTCGAACAGGTCGCGCTCGGCCTCGGTGATGTCGCCGCGCCGCTCGTCGCGCTCGCCGCGCAGCGCCCTGCCCAGCGCCGCCGCGCCCGCCCGCACGCCGCCTGCGGTGGCGGTGAGCACCTGGACGTCCTCGTCGGGTGCCAGCTCCAGCTCGGCGCGGCCGGCCAGGATCTCCCTGGCGTGGTGGAAGGCGTCCCGCAGGCGGGCCTCGGCCTCCCTGACGGTTCGTCGCTCGTACGGCACCTCCGCGAGCCGTCCGGCCACGTCCCCCGCCGCCTCCAGCACCGCGCGCACCCCGGCGTCGGGGGCGAGGCCGGCCGGCACGCCGGCGTCGGCGGCCAGATGGCCCGCCAGCAGGCGGCGCAGGCGTTCGCAGGCCGCCTCGCGGACGCGCCCGGCCTGGGCGTGCTTCTCCTCGGCCTGAGCCACCTCGCCCCTGAGCCGGCCCAGGCGCGCGTTGAGCCGGGCCGTGTCGTCGTGAATGGTCCGGATCAGGCGGCGGCAGCTCTGGTGGGCGGTCTGGGCGTCCTGGAGCCGGCCGAGCAGGTCGAGGTCCTCGCCACCGGCCGCGGGCTCGACGGCGGCCAGCTTCTCGGCCAGCACGACGGCCGCGTCGGCCGCCTCCTCGGCCCGTTCCATCGCGCGTACGGCCAGGTCCTGGTACTCGCGGGCGGTCTCGGCCGCCTGGCCGGCGCGTTCCCTGGCCGCGCGGGCGTCGCCGCGCCGGTCGTTCCAGACGGCGCCGGTGGTCTCGGCGGCGCGCAGGGCGGCCTCCAGCCGGTCGAGCGCGGGCCGGGTGGCGGGCAGGGCGTGCCGGGCGGCCAGCTCGGTGAGCCGGCGCAGCGACCTGCCCACCTCCTTCTCGCGCTCGTGCAGGCGCTGCTCGTGGGCGCGGAGCTGGTCCTGCAGCAGGGCGACCTTGCCCACGGCCGCGTCCAGCGCCCGCGCGGCGCCGTCGTACGGCCTCCTGTCGGGCCGCCGCCGCAGCTCGGCCGCGAGCGTGTCGCGGTCGCCGGCCAGCACCCTGAACAGGTGGTCGCACTCGGCGATCGTGCCGGCCAGGTCGGAGAGCCGGTCGTCCAGCTCGGCGACGCGGCGGCGCAGGGCGCGCTCGCGGGCGGCGTCGCCGATGTAGGAGGGCTCCGGCTTGACCCAGCGCCCGGCGGCCGGGCCGAGCCGCCAGGTGCCGTCGGCGCCGACGGCCGCCGGGTGGTCGAGGCCGAGCGCCGTGGGGGCGAAGGCGACGCCCGCGAGCACCCGCTCGGCCGAGACGGGCGCGCCCGGCTGGGCGGACAGCACGGCGGACAGGCTCTGGCCGGGCGCGGGCCGGGCCAGCGCGGAGGCGGCGAAGGCGTCGTGCTCGCCGGGGTCCATGCCGCCGTCGGGCAGCAGCCACAGGTCGAGCAGGCCCGAAGCTTCGAGCGCCGCCTCGACGCCCGCCTGGGTGACCGGGTCGACGCCGGAGCGGAAGGCGAGCGCCCGCCACAGCGGCATGCCGGGCCGTCCGGAGCGGGAGGCGGGGCGGGCGTGCGAGGGGGGCGGCTCCAGGGCGGTCCGGTCGGCCAGGCGTTCGCGTTCGCGGGCCAGTTCGGCGCGTTCGGCGTGCAGCCGGTCGCGCAGGCCGGTCAGGTGGTGCTCGCGGGCGGCCAGCCGGACCGCGGCCGCCGTGCGCGCCGCGCCGACCAGCTCGTCGGCCTGGTCGCAGCGGTCGGCGAGGCCCGCCAGCTCCTCGGGGTCGAGCCGGAGGTGCACGCAGCCGCGGGCCCACTCCTCCAGGGCGGCGGCCAGATCGCGGGCGCGCTCGTCGCGGGTCGCGGCCGCCTGGTCGTGGGCGGCGGTCGCGGCCGCCAGGTCGTCGCGGACGCGGTCGCGGTCGTGCTCGGCCGTGGTGCGGCGGCCGATCGCCTCCTCGTGCTCGACGGCCGCCGCCGCGACCTCGCGGATCTGGCCGGCGCGGCTGGTGACGGCGGCGCGCAGCAGCTCACGGGCGCGGCGCACGGACTCCTCGCCGTCGTCGCCCCGCTCCCCCTCGGCGGCGGCGCCGGGCTGAGCGCCCGAGTGATCGGGAACCGGGCGTTCGCACTCCAGGTGGACCGAGAGCAGCCCGGCGCGCTCGGCGGCCCGGCGGGCCTCGGCGCGGGCGCGGTCGGCCAGCCCGGTGGCGGCGCGGGCGACGGCCGCCGCGCGCAGCGACAGCTCCTGCCTGGCCGACGCGCTACGGGCGGCCGCCCCGGCCTGGTCGCGCAGCCCGGCCGCCGACTCGTGCGCCTCGCGCGCCTGCGTGCGCAGCCGGTGCAGGTCGTGCCCGGACCGGTACGCCTCGCTCTCCTTCAGCCCGTCGATCTGCGCGGCCAGGGCCAGCTCCTGCGCCTCCTCCTCCGACAGCCGGACGGCCGCGGCGGCCAGCTCGTCGCCGGCCTGCTTGAGCGCCTCCCGTCCGGCCTTGACCTCGGCGGCGAGGGCGTCGACGGCCTGCCCGGCGTCCAGGGCCGCGGCGGCGGCCGCGCGCAGCACCTTCTGGGCGTAGCCGCGCTGGACGTCGGCCAGCCGGTCGGCCTCCCGCACGTCGCGGTCGAGCAGGCGCAGCTCCTCGCGCTGCCGGTCGAGCCGCTCGAACCCGTCGGCGATCTCGTGGATCTCGCCCTCGCCGAGCGGCGGCAGGGCGCTGGACAGCAGGTCGGACAGCAGGCCGGGGTCGAGGCGTTCGGACAGTTTGGGGGTGCGCAGCTGGCGCAGCGCGGTGAGCAGGCAGTCGTAGCGCTGTTCGTTGAGCGCGCTGTAGAGGGTGCCGCGCACGACGGCGCGGTAGGCGTCGGCGGACTCGTGGACCGTCCCGGCCTCGCCCAGTTCGTCGGCGAGCTGGGCCCTGGTCAGCGGCTGGCCGCCGTCGCCGGTGAGCCGGACGCCGCCGGGCAGGCCGACGCGGCGGCCGGTGGTGAAGTAGGCGGCGGTGACGTTCTTGGTGTGGGCGGTGGCCTGGAGGCGGGCGCCGCAGGTGAACCAGCGGCCGTCGGCGTGCTGGAACTCCAGCCACACGTAGCCGACGCGGGTGACGCCGCTCGCGCCCTCGCCCATGAGGTTCCAGTGCATGGTCCGCTCGGTGCCGCCGAACGTGGACAGCCTGCTGGGCTTGAGGCTGGCGTCCAGCACGTACGGCAGCAGCAGTTCCAGCACCTTGGACTTGCCGCTGCCGTTGGGCCCGCGCAGCAGCAACCTGCCCCGGTGGAACTCGAACACCTCGTCGTGGTAGCGCCACACGTTGAGGATCCCGGCGCGTACGGGGATCCAGCGCCGGTCCGTGCCCTGGGCGGTGCGGGCGGGCGTGAGCTCGGTGACGGTCATGCGTCCTCCGTGTCGGCCGGGCCGCGATCGACCCGGTAGCGGGCTCCGGCGGGCAGCGCGGCCACCCGGTCGCCGGTACGGCGGGCCAGCCCGAACATGGCGAGCACCTCCAGCGCGTCGGCCGCCAGGCGGGGCGCGCCGCCGTCCGACTGGTAGGACCTGGCCCACTGGGGGAAGCGCCGCAGCAGCCCGGCGGCCTCCTCGTCGAGGCGTCCGGCGGGCAGCGGACCGGCGGTGACCAGCAGGTCGAGCAGCAGCAGGGCCGCGACCTTGGCGGGGCCGCCGTCGTCGGGGAACCTCGTGTCGGTGGCGGTGGCCTCGGTGTCGACGAGCAACAGCCCCTCGGCGCGTTCCTCCAGCACGAACCCGGCCTCCTCGGCGGCCCTGCGGATCATCCGGCGGCCGGTGAGCGAGGCGGCGTAGGCGGCTTGGGCGGGGGTCAGCTCGTCGCGGTAGACGACGGGCTCGTCGAGCAGGCGGCGGATGACGGAGTGGCGGGCCCACAGGGCGCGCTGGGTCTCCGTCGGCTCGTCGCCGCCGTAGCGGGCCTCGACGGTGAGCGCCGCGGCGGGGGTTGCGGGGGTGCCGGGCAGGCTGGAGGGCGGGACGGGGGCGGCCAGCAGCCTGATCACGCGGGTGGTGTCCACGCGGTAGAGCACCTTGGCGTCCTCGTCGCCGAGGTAGGCGTCGGTCGTGCCGTCGGTGGGGGTGATCGCGCCGTGCCGTTCGAGCAGCTTGAGCGCGTCGACGAAGGCGGCCCGCTCGTCCGCGCTGACCGGGTCGAACGGGGGCACGCCGGGCTCGACCGCCGCCGCCCGCGCCACCCGTCCGGCCAGCATGCCGATCGTGGTGACCGGCGCGGCGAGCAGTTCGGCCGCGCACAGGCACAGCAGCGTGTAGCGGCGGCGGTCGAACGGCGGGCCGCCGGGACGGCGGCGGGCCGGGCGGGTGGCCGTCGGCCGCGACCCGACCTTCACCAGGCGGGCGTAGCCCTCGCGGGGCTCCACGACCAGCCGCCAGCCGCAGAAGTAGTCGAACCACCGGGTCAGCGGCTCCCGCCGTTTCCTGATCACCGTGAAGGCGGCGGGCTCGTCGTCCGCCGTGAGGAAGGGCCGGGCGAGGAGGGTCCTGATCGCGCGGGCGATCTCCTCCTTCTCCGCCCTGACGAGCTGGTTGGCCAGGCTGCTCATGCCCCTTCGGCCCTCCCGTGGTCGCGGGCGCCCGGGGAGCGCACGTCGAGCAGGTAGTCGGGGCCGCGGAACCAGCCCTCGGACGTGCGCAGCACCGCGACCGCGCCGTCGCCGGGGGCCCGCAGCACGACCTCGACCCGGCCGTCGGAGGTGACGGCCCGGCGCAGGCCGGTGGCGTCGGGACGGGCGGCCAGGGCCCGGCCCAGCAGGTCGAGCAGCCGGCCCAGGGTGTCGTGGTCGAGCGCGCCGAGCTGGGACAGCCGGACCGAGCCGGTGGTGGCCAGCGCCTGCCAGGCGGCCTCCAGCCCGGCGTGCTCCTTCTCGGCGCGGGCGCGGCGCTCGGCGCGCAGGGCGGCCACGTCGCGCACCCGCCCGGTACGGCCCATGCGCTCGGTCCTGCCCCGCGAGCGCAGCAGCGCCGAGACCGCCACCGGCCCGGCCTCGGCCCAGGGCGTCCCGGCGGGGACGAGCTCGGCGTCGGCGTGCCCGAGGTGGGCGTGCCGGGCGGGGCCGAGGCCGAAGGCGGCGTCCCAGAGCCGGTGGGCGTCGTCCTCGCCCGGCGCGGTGGCGAACCAGCGGGCCAGCGCGCGGAAGTCGGCGGCGGCTCCGGAGGCGGGGCGGCGGGCGGCGGTGACGCGGTCGAGCAGCCCGAGCAGGGTGACGATGGCCTCGCCGGCGACCTCCTGCAGCCGCCGCAACCGCGGCCCGCCCCCGCTCTCGGCCCCGCCGCTCCCGGCGCCACCGCTCTCGGCCCCGCCGCACCCGGCGCCACCGGTCTCGACGCCACCCCTCTCGGCGCCACCCCTCTCGGCGCCACCGCTCCCAGTGCCGCTGTCGATGTCGGGGTCGAACCACTGGCGCAGCTCGGCCCAGGCGGCGGCGCGGGCCGCCAGCCACGGCGTGGCCAGGTCGGTTCCGGGGATCCGGGGCAGGTCGGCGCCGGCCAGGGCGCGGGTGTGCAGGACGCCGACGCCCCGCGCGGCCACGCCGCGCAGCGCCCGTGCCACCGTCTCGCCGCGCTGCTCCAGCCCGGTCACGAACTCCTGGAGGTAGGCCACGGTGGCCGCCTCCGCCTCGTGGAACGTGCCAACCCCGGCGCCGTCGGCGCGCAGCAGCCGCCGCAGCTCGCCGTTGAGCCGCACGGTGTCGCGGCGCAGCCCGTCGAGGTGGCACTCCAGCTCCCGCAGGCAGGTGAACACCCTTCGGTCGCGGCCGGGGTCGGGGTCGGCCAGCAACGCCTCCAGCTCCTCCAGCCGGTCGGCGACCGCGTCGAGCACGGCGGGGTGCGCACTCCCCGAGACCGGTGTCGCGGTGGCCAGTGTCGCCGACGCCTGCCGCAGCCCGGCATGGGCGGCCTCGCCCTGGGCGGTCAGGGCGTAGCGCAGGTTCCTGCGTTCGTACTCCTCGGCGGTCGCGAAGCCGGCGGCGTGGTCGAAGACGACCTCCACCAGCCTCCAGCCGGCCAGCTGGCGCAGCGCGCCGGTGAGGTCGTGGTCGCCGACGGGGGCGTACCAGCCGCGGGCGCGCAGCCGGTCGCGGACCTCGCCGGCGGTCAGCGCGGGCTCCAGGCGCTCGGCGGCGGCGCCGAGGACGTCGAGGAGGGCCGTGTGCAGATCCGCCCGCTCGGTGGTGGCGAACCGGAACATCTCCGGCGGCACTCGTGGCAGCTCCGCCATCGCGCCGTTCTCCCCTCTCGCCGCGGTTTCACCGGAGCCACCGTAGTGGCAGAGACGGCCACCGCGGGGGCCGGTTTGCGAGCAGATGCCACGGGTATGGTCGCCGCGTTCGGCTGCCGGTGGCAGGCGGCGCGGTCCGCGCCCGGTACGGCGGCATTCGAGGGAGACGGGGGCCCGGGATGGCGGAGATCGAGGCGACGCGCGGGATGCCGGCCGACAGCATGATCGTGTTCGGGGTGGCGTCCGACGTCGAGCTGATGGACCGGTGGCTGCCGCAGGGGTTGTGGGTCGGCGACGGCGGGTCGGGCACCGTCGAGGCGGGCGGCGAGCTGGTGCCCGGCAGCGGGCGGCACGAGGGGCTGTTCCGCGCCCAGGAGGACCAGCTCCGGGTGGAGTGGGGCGGCCGCGACCACCCCGACTACGCGGGCTGGCTGCAGGTGTCCGACTCGGCGGCCGGCACGAGCGAGGTCACCGTGCACCTGTCGCTGCTCGACGAGCCCGCCTCCAGCGCCAGGGTCGGCGAGGTGCGCGAGCTGCTCGACCGCTCACTCGACCGGCTGGCCGACGAGGTCACCCGCCGGGTCTCCGAGGGCGGCTGAACACCGGTGGGCGGGCGGGGGTGGGCCCGCCCCTCCGGGGGTCAGGCGTCCTCGCGGTCCGGGTTCTCCAGCCGGAAAAAGTTGCTCTGCTTGCCGTCCTTCTTGTGCTCCTGGTAGATGAAGTTCAGTTTCCGCTGGTCGAAGGTCTCGAACCACTCCTCCCAGGTGATCTCCGCCAGGTCGTCGCCGCCGTAGCCGGGGAAGTCGAAGCGGAGCACGCCCGCCCTGCCCTGGTGCTCGGTGCCGGGCACGGTCGCGGGCTTGGCGCCGCGTTCCTGCGCCCACTGCTGGATCACGTCGTGGTCGGTGGTGACGAGACTGCGGCCGGGCCGCTCCTCGTGCTCGTCGGTCGAGGTGACGTGCTGCTCGTACTTGTGCTCGCCCTCGACGGGACGGTTCTGCTGCGACATGACGGCCTGTTCCCCCTGGTAGTCGTGCGGATGACCTGCTCGATACCCAGCCCGGCGCGCTTCTTGCAGACGATCTGTGCCACCACGCTTAAAGGGGCTCGCAAGGTATCCCCTTCAACTTTTGATTATGCGACGTTTAATCACGATTCTTTCCCCCGTACTCGCCGCTCTGATCGCCGCGGCCGGCCTGTCCGGCGCCGCGGAGGCGGCCGCGAACGGCAGGCTCAACGCCTATTACGGTCAGCGCCTGGCCTGGTCGGGGTGCGGCAGCGGGTTCCAGTGCGCGAAATTGACGGTCCCGCTCGACTACGCGAGGCCCGGCGGCCGGCGGATCAGCATCGCCATGGTCCGGCTGCCCGCGACCGGCCGGCGGATCGGCTCGATCGTGCTGAACTTCGGCGGTCCGGGCGGCGCCGGCACGACCATCTTGAAGGCCGACAGGACCGTCATGTCGGCCGCCGTCCGGCAGCACTTCGACGTGGTCAGCTTCGACCCGCGCGGCGTGGGCGCCTCCGCCCCGGTACGCTGCCTGTCCCCCCTCGGCCTGGACGCCTACTTCGCCGCCGACCCCACCCCCGACAACGCGGCCGAGGTCAAGCGGGCCAAGGCGTGGATGAAGATCTTCGCCCAGGGCTGCGCGGCCAACTCCGGCAAGCAGCTGCTCGCGCACGTCGGCACCGGCGAGGTCGCCCGCGACCTGGACGTGATGCGGGCCGCCCTGGGCGAGGCCCGCCTGACCTACTTCGGCTTCTCCTACGGCACCTACCTGGGCGCCCGCTACGCCGACCTGTTCCCCACCCGGATCCGGGCCATGGTGCTCGACGGCGCCGAGGACCCCGGCCAGACGCTCGCCGAGTTCGGCGCGGCGCAGGAGCGGGGGTTCCGGCTGGCGCGCGAGTCGTTCCTGCGCGACTGCTTCCGGGCCAGGAACTGCCCGTTCCCCCGGCACACCGTCGCCGCCGCGACCAGGCGGCTGGAGGCGCTCTACCAGCGGGCCGACCGGGCGCCGCTGCGCAACGACGGCGACAGCAGGCAGGTCAACGAGGCCATCCTGCGGGCGGGCGTCAACCAGGCCATGTACGCCAAGGACAGCTGGCCCTACCTGCGCCAGGCGCTCACCCTCGCCTTCAAGGGCGACGGCACGGCCATGCTCGCCCTGGCCGACGTCAACCACGGACGCCGTCCCGACGGCAGCTACGACAACAGCGGCGAGGCGCTGGCGGCCGTCAACTGCCTGGACCATCCCGAGCAGCGCTGCGCGTACTGGCCGGTCAAGGGCAAGGGGTTCACCAGGAAGGTGCGCGCCCACGGGTCGCCGCCGATCGTGGTGGTGGGCACGACGCGTGACCCGGCAACGCCGTACGAGCTGGCCAGGCGGCTGGCCGGGCAGCTGGAGCACGGCGTGCTGCTGACCCACGACGGCGACGGGCACACGGCGTACAAGGGCGGCTCGTCCTGCCTGGACCGGCAGATCGACCAGTACGTGATCACGGCTCGCGCGCCGCGTCCGGGAGCCTGCGCGAGGCTCTGACGGCGCAGGCCCGTCCCTCACCCGCTCATGGGCGGGTGAGGGACTGGTGACGTTCGGGTCAACCCTGGCCGCGCCTGCGCGGCGGGCACGACCGGGCGGGAGAGATTGGGCGGACGTAGCCGGAAATTCCCGCCCGAGGAGCCCATGGAGTCGCTGCTGGTCCTGCACGCGCTCGCGGCGGTCTGCGCTCCCTGGCTGGCCCGGCGCATGGGACGGGCCTCCTTCCTGCTGCTGGCCGTGGCGCCCGGCGCCGGTTTCGCGTACACGGTGTGGCTGGGGGTGCGGGGGCTGCCGGCGCGGGAGGACACCCGCTGGGCGCCCGCGCTCGGGCTGGAGCTGTCCTTCCGGGCCGACACGCTGACCCTGCTGATGATGGCGCTGGTCACCGGCGTGGGCGTGCTGGTCCTGGTCTACAGCGTGCGCTACTTCCCGGCCGGCGACGACGGCCTGGGCCGCTACGGCGGCGCGATGACCGCCTTCGCCGGGTCGATGCTCGGGCTGGTCACCGCCGACAACCTGCTCCTGCTGTACGTCTTCTGGGAGCTGACCACCGTCTTCTCCTACCTGCTGATCGGCTACCACCCGGAGAGCCGGGCGAGCCGGCGGGCCGCGATGAAGGCGCTGACGGTGACCACGCTGGGCGGGCTGGCGATGCTGGCCGGGTTCGTGGTGGTCGGGCAGGCGGCGGGCACGTACACGCTGTCGGGGGTCGTCGCCCGGCCGCCGCAGGCCGGCCCGCTGGCCGCCGGGCTGGTGCTGGTGCTGGCCGGGGCGTTGTCGAAGTCGGCGATCTTCCCGTTCAGCACGTGGCTGCCGGCCGCGATGGCGGCGCCGACGCCGGTCTCGGCGTACCTGCACGCGGCGGCCATGGTCAAGGCCGGGGTGTACCTGGTGGCCAGGCTCGGGCCGGCGTTCGGGGACGTGCCGCTGTGGCGGGCGGTCGCGGTGCCGCTCGGCGTGCTGACGATGCTGCTGGGCGGCTGGCGGGCGCTGCGCGAGACGGACCTGAAACGGCTGCTGGCCTACGGCACGGTCAGTCAGCTCGGTTTCCTGATCACGCTGTTCGGCGTGGGCACCCGGGGCGCGGCGCTGGCCGGGGTGGGCATGCTGGCCGCGCACGCGTTGTTCAAGGCCGCGCTGTTCCTGGTCGTGGGCGTCGTCGACCACGCGACCGGCACCCGTGAGCTGCGCGAGCTGAGCGGGGTCGGCCGGTCGATGCCGTGGGTGTGCGCGGCCGCGGTGCTGGCGGGGGCGTCGATGGCGGGGCTGCCGCCGTTCGGGGGGTTCGCCGGCAAGGAGGCGGCGCTGGAGGCGCTGCTGGACCGGCCGCTCGTGCTGGCGGGGGTGGTGGCGGGGTCGGCGCTGACGGCGGCGTACACGCTGCGGTTCCTGTGGGGGGCCTTCGCCGCCAAGCCGGGCGTGCCGGCCACGCCGGCGCACCGGACGGCGGCGGCCATGTTCGCGCCCGCCGCGCTGCTGGCGGTGCTCGGCCTGGCGCTGGCGCCCTTCGCCTCCTGGTACGGCGGCGCGATGTCGGGCTACACCGGCACCTTCCGCGACCCCGGCCACGCCACGCACCTGGCGATGTGGGCCGGCCCGTCCCCCGCGCTGCTGCTGTCGGCGGTGGCGCTGGCGGCCGGGGTGCTGCTGTTCCTGGCCAGGGAGCCGGTGGTCAGGGCGGGCGCGGCGCTGCACGTGCTGGACTCGACGCAGATCTTCTGGTCGCTCGTCCGCCGGCTGGACCGGTTCGCCGTCCAGGCCACCGGCTTCGTCCAGCGCGGTTCGCTGCCCGACTACCTGCTGCTCACGCTGGCCGCCACGACCGGCGTCGGCGTGTTCGCCGTCGCCTACGGCGGCGTGCCGCACCTGGACGTGCCGGTCGTCGCCTGGGAGCGCGTGGAGCAGCCGGTGCTGGCGGTCCTGATCACCGCGGCGGCGGCGCTGGCGCTGTTCGCCCGCGCCTACATCCTGCTGGCCGTGGTCGTCGGCGTCATCGGGTACGGCACCGCGCTGCTGTTCCTCGCGCACGGCTCGCCCGACCTGGCGCTGACCCAGTTCCTGGCCGAGACGCTGGCCCTGGTGGTGTTCGCCCTGGTGCTGCGGCGGCTGCCGGTGACCCCGGTCAGGGCCCGGCTGCCGCGGCTGTTCCGGTTCGGGCTCGGGCTGGCCGTGGGCGTGGTGGTGACGGGGGCGGGCATGCTGGCCACCGGCGCGCGCAGCACCTGGGCCGTCGGGTCGCTGATGCCCGCCGCGGCGCGCGAGGCGGGGGCGCGCAACATCGTCAGCGCGATCATCCTGGACATCCGGGCCTGGGACACGCTGGGCGAGAGCACGGTGCTGGTCGTGCTGACGCTGGGCGTGACGAGCCTGGTGTTCCTGCGGCGCAGGACGTACGAGATCGAGCGGGACGACCGCGGCTGGGTGCCGGCCGAGCGCACGCGCTGGTTGTCCTCGACGCTGCCGCGCGGCCAGCGGGCCGTGGCCTTCGAGGTGGCGGCCCGGCTGACCTTCCACACGGTGCTCGTGCTCTCGGTGTTCCTGCTGTTCGTCGGGCACAGCGGGGTCGGCGGCGGGTTCGCCGGCGGCATCGTGGCCGGGCTGGCGATCACCGTGCGCTACCTGGCCGGCGGCCGGTACGAGCTGGCCGCGGCGGTCCCGGTGCACGCGGGCGTGCTGATGGGCGCCGGGCTGACCCTGTCGACCGGCACGGCGCTGGCCGGGCTGCTGTTCGGGCGGGCGGCGCTGGACATGCTGGCGGCCGACGTGCACCTGCCGCTGGTCGGCAGCCTGCACGTGTCCACGGGCCTGCTGTTCGACCTCGGCGTGTACGTCTCGGTCACCGGCATGGTCCAGGACGTGCTGCGCGGCCTCGGCGCCGAGCTGGACCGGCAGATCGAGGCGGAGGAGAGCTCGTGACGATCTCCCTGGCGCCGTTCCTGTGCTGCTGCGTGATGATCACGACCGGCGTGACGCTGCTGCTGGAGCGGAGCCTGGTGCGGGTGCTGGCCGGGGTCGTCGTGCTGGGCAACGGCGTGAACCTGCTGATCGTCACCGCGGGCGGGAACGCCGGCGGGCCGCCCATCCTGGGCAGCACGCCGGTGGCCGACATGGCCGATCCGCTGCCGCAGGCGATGGTGCTCACCGCCATCGTGATCACCCTGGGCGTGACGGCGTTCGTGCTGGCCATGGTGCACCGGTCGTGGCAGCTCACCGGCAGCGACGAGGTCCAGGACGACACCGAGGATCGGCGCGTGCGGCTGCGGGCCAGGCGCGGCGAGCTGAGCCACGCCCTGCGCACCCGGCAGGACGCCTACCGGCGGCTGGTCGTGGAGCAGCGGGCGGAGCTGGCCCGGCTGGAGGCCGAGCAGGCCGAGCGGGAGCGGCTGCAGGAGGCCGACCTGGAACGCCGGATCGCCCGCGTGCACACCGAGCTGGAGGAGTGGATGCGCACCCGGATGGCCGAAGGGCTGTCGGAGGAGGAGCTGCAACGCGGCTTCGAGGAGGCCGGGCAGCGGGACCTGCCGGGCGAGGAGGCCACGGCCGGCGACAACGCCGAGCGCATCGACGAGCTGCGCCGCGAGCACACCCGGCGGCGGGCCGAGCAGGCGGCCGGCGAGCGGGAGCTGCGCCAGCGGATCAAGGCCAGGCAGCGCGACGCCCGCAGGCAGATGCGCTCGGCCATCCGCGCGGAGCGGGCCCGCCAGGCGCTGGCCAACGACCCCGAACTGGAGGGCGACGACTAGTGGCAGGCAGGGGCGGACCCCGTGGGTGACCTGGTCGAGCTGCGCGGGCTGGTGTGCGTGCCGGTGCTGCTGCCGCTGCTGGCGGCCGGGATCAAGCTGGCGATCGGCGGGCGGCTGCGGCACCTGCAGTCGGCCATCAGCCTCACCACGCTGGGCATCTCGCTGGCGGTGTCGGTGCTGCTGCTCGCGCACGCCGACACGGACGGCCCGCTGGTGACCGAGCTGGGCGGCTGGGCCTCGCCGGTCGGGATCTGCCTGGTGGCCGACCGGCTCTCGACGCTGGTGCTGGTGGTGTCGTCGGCGGTGACGCTCTGCGTGATGGTGTACTCGATCGCCAACGCCTACGACGAGGCCGAGCACGACGCGCCGATGGCGATCTTCCATCCGGCGTTCCTGGTCATGGTGGCGGGCGTGGCGGACGCGTTCCTGTCCGGTGACCTGTTCAACCTGTTCGTCGCGTTCGAGATGCTGCTGAGCGGCTCGTACGTGCTGCTGACCTTCGGCGGGACCGAGTCCAGGATGCGGGCGGGGGCCACGTACACGCTGATGGCGCTGGCGTCGTCGATGTTGTTCCTGATCGCGCTGGCGGTGACCTACGGCGCGACGGGCACGTTGTCGATGGCGCAGCTCGCCGAGCGCTTCGGCACGCTGCCCGCGCAGGTCAAGCTGCTGGTCGAGCTGACGCTGCTGCTGGCGTTCGCGATCAAGGCGGCGATCTTCCCGGTGTCGGCGTGGCTGCCGGACTCCTACCCGACCGCGCCCGCGCCGGCCACGGCCGTGTTCGCCGGCCTGCTCACGAAGGTGGGCGTGTACGCGATCATCCGGCTGGAGGCGCTGCTGTTCCCCGGCGGGCCGGTCTCCACGCTGCTGATGGCGGTGGCGCTGGCCACGATGCTGGCCGGCGTGCTGGGCGCGGTGGCGCAGACCGACATCAAGCGCATGTTGTCCTTCACGCTGGTCAGCCACATCGGCTACATGGTGTTCGGGGTGGCGCTGTCGACGGTGGCGGGCCTGGCGGGCGCGGTGTTCTACATCGTCCACCACATCACCGTGCAGACGAGCCTGTTCCTGGTGACGGGGCTGATCGAGCGGCGCACCGGCACCACGTCGGTCAACCGGCTGGGCGGGCTGATGAGGACCGCGCCGGTGCTGGGCGTGCTGTTCTTCGTGCCCGCGATGAACCTGTCGGGCATCCCGCCGATGTCGGGGTTCCTGGGCAAGCTGCTGCTGGTGCAGGCGGGCCTGGACCAGGGCGGCCCGGCGGCGCTCGTGCTGGTGGCGGGCGGGCTGCTCACCAGCCTGCTGACGCTGTACGCGATCGCGAAGACGTGGGGCAAGGCGTTCTGGCGGGCGCCGCGCGAGGAGCGGCTGGGCCAGGTGATGGAGAGCGAGGAGGCGACGGGTGAGGAGCCGGTGGTGACGACGACGGCGCTGCCGCCCGTGCTGCTGGGCGCGACGGCGGCGCTGGTGGCGCTGGGGTTGTCGTTCACGGTGCTGGCCGGGCCGCTGGCGGCGCTGACGCAGCGGGTGGCCACGGAGCTGAGCGAGCGGCAGACGTACATCACCGCGGTGCTGGGGACGCGGCGGTGAGCGCCGGGCTGCTCGCGCCGCGGCTGTTCGGCCGGCGGGTGCCGCTGCCGCTGGTGGCGTGGCTGACGCTGGTGTGGGTGACGCTGTGGGGCGAGTTGTCGGCGGGGAACGTGCTGGGCGGGCTGGCGACCGCGCTGGTGGTGACGTGGCTGCTGCCGCTGCCCGTCCTGGACCCGGGGATCAGGGTGCGGCCGCTGCCGCTGGCGCGGTTCCTGCTGTGGTTCGGGTGGGACATGCTGCTCTCGACCGTGCGGGTGGTGGCGTGGGTGGTGCGGCCCGGCGAGCCGCCCACGCAGCTGGTCCTGGTGCGGCTGCGCACGTCGTCGGAGTCGATGACCGTGATGATCATGGTGGCGCTGTCCACGATGCCGGGGAGCCTGGTGGTGGAGGCGTACATGGACAGGAGAGAGCTGATGCTGCACGTGCTGGGGCTGGCCGGCGAGGGCGTCCCGGACGCGGTCCGCAGGGACCTGGCCGCGCTGGAGTCGCGCATCGTGGCCGCGTTCGGCACCCGCGCCGACCGGGAGGAGCTGCGGTGAGCGCGGTGTACCTGGTGACGATCGCGCTGCTCGGCGGCGGGGCGGCGGCCGCGTTGTGGCGGGTGGGGCGCGGGCCGTCGATGCTGGACCGCGCGGTCGCCCTCGACGTGCTGACGTCGCTGGCGATGTGCGCGGTGGGGCTGTTCGCGGTGGTCAGGGACGACTACTCCGACCTGCCGGTGCTCCAGGTGCTGTCGTTGCTGGGGTTCGTGGGGTCGGTGTCGCTGGCCCGGTTCTTCCCGGGGCGGTCGGGGTGAGCGTCATGGACGGCGTGATGGAGGTCGGGGCGGCGGTCTGCCTGGTGCTGGGGGCCGTGCTGGCGTTGTCGGCGGGCGCCGGGCTGGTGCGCTTCCGCACGACGCTCGACCGCATGCACGCCGGCACCAAGCCGCAGGTGCTCGGCGTGCTGCTGGTGCTGGCCGCGATGTGGCTGCACCGGCCCACCTGGTGGAACGCCGGGCCGCTGCTGATCGTGGGGGCCTCGCAGGTGATCACCGTGTCGGTGGCGGCGTACATGGTGGGGCGGGCGGCCTACTCGCGTCAGTCGTCGCGGGACGAGACCGAGATGCCGCCCTCGGAGGAGGACTGATCGCCCCTGCGGTCGAGGGCGGGCTGGCCGAACCAGGTCCAGGCGGCCAGCCCGGCCAGGATGCCGGCGGTGACCCAGGCCAGGGTGGAGTGGAACAGGTAGTCGATCACCAGCATGGTGGCCGTGGTCATCGACACCACCAGGGCGAGCGCTCCTAACAGGCCGTAGGTGTTGGACCGGCGTACCAGCCTCTCCTTGTGGCCCTGCCGGAACAGCACGCGGTGCTGGGCGGTCGGCGCGATGTAGCAGATCGACGCGACGGCGGCGCTGACCAGCGCGGCGAAGTAGAGCCAGCGGTCGGTCTGGTCCAGCTTGACGAAGCCGGGCGAGAAGGGGACGGTCAGCAGGAACGCGAACAGCACCTGCACGCCGGTCACCGCGACGCGGGCGCCCTGCAGCAGTTCGACGAAGTTGCGGTCGGCGCGTTCCTCGTGCGACTCGTTCTTCACTCGGCCTCCTTGTCGGGTGTTCTCCTCTTCCTTGGCGGAGGCCGGTCGAAACATGAATGGTCGAGTTCAGGCGAGGATCTTGGCGGGGGTGATGGGCAGGTCGCGCACCCGCCGGCCGGTGGCGTGGTGAACGGCGTTGCCGATCGCGGCGGCGGCGCCCACGATGCCGATCTCGCCGATGCCCTTGGAGCCCATCGGGTTGAGCAGGCCGTCCTGCTCGTCGATCCAGACGGCCTCGATCGCCGGCACGTCGGCGCAGGCCGGCACGTGGTACTGGGCCAGGTCGCGGCGCAGGAAGCCGCCGAACTCGTCGTCGGTCAGCGTCTCCTCCATCAGCGCCATCCCCACGCCCATGGTCATGCCGCCGACGAACTGCGACCTGGCCAGCCTGGCGTCCAGGATGCGGCCGGCGGCGAACACGCCGAGCAGGCGCGACAGGCGGATCTCGCCCGTCACGGAGCTGACCCTGACCTCGGCGAACTGGGCGCCGAAGGCGTGCCTGGCCAGCTCCTCGTCGGCCTTGACCTCCTCGGTGGTGTCGGCGGACCCCTCGCCGCCGTCGGCCCGCAGCGCCTCGCAGGCCCGTACGACGGCCGAGCCCCACGACGCCGTGCCCATCGAGCCGCCCGCGACGGGGGCGGTGGGCAGGTCGCTGTCGCCGAGCTCGACGTGCACCCGGCCGGGGGCGACGCCGAGGCAGTCGGCCGCGATCCTGGTGAGCACGGTCCGGGCGCCGGTGCCGATGTCCGCGGCGGCCACCCGGATGACGAAGTCGCCGTCGCGCACGGTCGCGGTGGCCTGCGACGGGCCGCGCCTGGCCGGGTAGGTGGAGGCGGCCACGCCGGTGCCGACCAGCCACTCCCCCTCGCGCCTGACGCCGGGCGCCGGGTCGCGGCGGTCCCAGCCGAAGCGGCGGGCGCCCTCGCGCAGGCAGGTCACCAGGCTGCGCGAGCTGAACGGCAGCCCGCCGTCCGGCTCGGTCGTGGGCTCGTTGCGGATGCGCAGCTCGACGGGGTCGATCCCGGCCGCCTCGGCCAGCTCGTCCATCGCCGACTCCAGGGCGTACATGCCGGGGCACTCGCCGGGGGCGCGCATCCAGGACGGGGTGGCGACGTCGAGGCGGACGAGCCGGTGCGCGGTGCGCAGCGCGGGCGTGGCGTACATGACGCGGGCCGGGGTGGCGGCCTGCTCGGCGAACTCGACGAGCCTGCTGGACTGCACGTACGCCGTGTGCTCGACCGCGGTGAGCCGGCCCTCGGCGTCCGCGCCGAGCCGCAGCCGCTGGACGGTGGGGGTGCGGTAGCCGGTGAGGTCGAACATCTGCTGCCGGGTGAAGACCACCTTGACCGGACGCCCGGCGGCCCGCGCGGCCAGGGCGGCGAGCACGGCGTTCGGCCTGGTGGTGCCCTTGGAGCCGAAGCCGCCGCCGACGTGCCTGGACACCACGCGCACCTGCTCGGCGGGCAGGCCGAGGGTCTTGGCGATGCTGTCCCGGTCGCCGCTGGCGCCCTGGGTCGAGTCGTAGACCAGCAGCCGGCCGTCGTCGGCCCACACGGCCACCGCGGCGTGCGGCTCCATCGCGTTGTTGTGCAGGGGCGGCGTCGTGTACGTCACGTCCACGGCCGACGCGGCGGCGGCCAGCCCGGCCTCCACGTCGCCCTTGCCGGTGTCGGGCGGCAGGTTCGGGTTGACCACCTCGGGCCGGTAGAGGTCCGGGTGGTCGGCGCGCAGCCGCACGTCGTGGGCCTGCGGCTCATAGGCGACGCGGACGGCGTCGGCGGCGGCGCGGGCCTGGTCGTAGGTGCCGGCGACGACGGCGGCCACGAGCTGGCCCCGGTAGACGACGTCCCGGGAGCGGAACAGCGCCAGCTCGGGGTCGGCGTCCTCGGCCAGGTCGGGCGGGTCCGCGACGGACAGCACGGCGAGCACGCCCGGCATGGCCAGCGCCTGCCCGGCGTCCACCCCGGTCACCCGGCCCCTGGCGACCGTGGACTGCACCGGGTAGCAGTAGGCGACGTCCTCGACCGGGTACTCGGCGGCGTACGTGGCCAGCCCCGTGACCTTGACGCGCCCCTCGATGCGGTTCACGGCGTCAGCTCCTCCAGCGTGCGGACGATCAGGTTGCGCGCCAGCGGCAGCTTGAACGCGTTGCGCGGCAGCGGGCGGGCCTGGTCGAGCTCGGCCTCGGCGGCCCGCAGGTACGCCTCCCCCGTGGCGGGGCCGCCGATGATCTCCCGTTCGGCGCGTTCGGCCCGCCAGGGCGCGTGGGCCACGCCGCCGAGCGCGATGCGGCAGCCGGTCACCACGCCGTCCCAGCGCACGTCGAGCACGGCGGCGATGGACACCAGCGCGAACGCGAACGAGGCCCGCTCGCGCACCTTGCGGTAGAGGGAGGCGCCCGGCGGCGGCGCGGGCAGCTCGACGGCGGTGATCAGCATGCCGGGTTCGAGCACGGTGTCGCGCTCGGGCTCGTCGCCGGGCAGGCGGTGCAGGCCGGGCATGGGGATGATCCGGTCGCCGGCCGGGCCGGTGACGTGCACCTCGGCGTCGAGCGCGGCCAGCGCCACGGCCATGTCCGAGGGGTGGGTGGCCACGCAGGCGTCGGAGGCGCCGAGCACGGCCAGGTTGCTGTGGTCGCCCGCGATCGCGGGGCAGCCGGTGCCGGGCTCGCGCTTGTTGCACGGCCTGGTGACGTCCTGGAAGTAGGGGCAGCGGGTGCGTTGCAGCAGGTTGCCGGCCACCGTGGCCATGTTCCTGACCTGGCCGGACGCGCCGGTCAGCACGGCCCTGGCGAGCATCGGGTAGCGGGCGCGGACGAGCGGGTCGGCCGCCAGGTCGCTGTTGCGCACCGCCGCGCCGATCCGCAGCCGGTCGCGTACGGGCTCGACGGCGTCCAGCGGCAGGCGGCTGACGTCCACCAGGTGGTCGGGGGCGGCCACGCCGAGGCGCATGAGGTCGACCAGGTTGGTGCCGCCGCCCAGGTACATCGTGCCGGGGCCGTACCGGCCGACCGCGTCCGACGGGCTCTGGGCGCGGACGTAGTCGAACGGCTTCACCGGGCCACCTCGCCGATCGCGGCCACGATGCCGGGATAGGCGCCGCACCGGCACAGGTTGCCGCTCATGCGTTCCCTGATCTCCTCGGGCGTCAGGTCCGGGTCGAGGAGGAGGTCGGCGGTGACGGCGCTCGGCCCGGGCTCGCCCAGCATGCCGACCGCCGAGCAGAGCTGGCCGGGCGTGCAGTAGCCGCACTGGAAGGCGTCGTGCTCGATGAACGCGGCCTGCAGCGGATGCAACTGCTCGCCCGCGGCCAGCCCCTCGACGGTGACGATCTCGCTGCCGTCCACCGCCACGGCCAGCGCCAGGCAGGAGTTGGCCCGGCGGCCGTCGATGAGCACCGTGCACGCGCCGCACTGGCCGTGGTCGCAGCCCTTCTTGGAGCCGGTCAGGCCGAGCCGTTCGCGCAGCAGGTCGAGCAAGGAGATCCTGGGGTCGACGGCCACGGTGTGCGGCACGCCGTTCACCTGCAGGGTGATGTCCATAGGCGCACGCCTACCCGGCCACCGCCGGGGGCAACCACGGGCTCGGACATCTCGGGGTAAAGGTGACGGAGTCCAGGTGTCGGGCCGCGGGCGGCGGGTAGCCGGGGAGAGGAGTCGGGCCGCGGAGGGGTGCATGGGGCGAGCGTTCGACGAGCAGGTGGCGGAGTCCGAGGCGGTGCTCACCGTCAACGCGGGCTCGTCGAGCCTGCGCCTCGACCTGGTGCAGGGCGGCTGCGTGCTGGACAGCGCGCACGCCGAGCGGGCCGCCGACCCCGGCTCGGCGCGCGAGGAGCTGGCGGCGTTCCTGGGCGGCCACTTCGACCGCGACATCCGCGCGGTGGCGCACCGGCTGGTGCACGGCGGCGACGTCGTCCGCGCGCCCACGGTCGCCGACGACGAGACCGTCGAGGCGCTGCGCGGCGTCGTGAGCCTGGCGCCGCTGCACCTGCCGCCCGCGCTGGCGCTGCTGGAGGCGGCCCGCGAGCAGCTTCCCGCCGTGCCGCACGTGCTCTGCCCCGACACGGCCTTCCACGCCGGCCTGCCCGACGCCGCCGCGGTCTACGCCCTGCCGCGCGAGTGGCGCGACCGGTACGGCCTGCGCCGCTACGGCTTCCACGGCCTGTCCTACGCCTGGACCGCCGACCGGGTGGCCGAGCTGCTCGGCCGGCCGCTCGCCGACCTGGAGCTGGTGCTGACCCACCTGGGCGGCGGCTCGTCGGTGTGCGCGGTGTCGGGCGGGCGCAGCGTGGACACCTCGATGGGGTTCACCCCGCTGGACGGCGTCCCGATGAGCAAGCGCTCGGGCAGCGTCGATCCCGGGATGCTGATGTGGCTGCTGTCGCAGGGCCACCTGTCGGCCGAGGAACTGGGCGAGGGCCTGCAACGCCGGTCCGGGCTGCTCGGGCTGTCCGGCGGCCGCTCGGGCGACACCCGCGAGCTGGTCGAGGCCGAACGCGCCGGCGACGCCGAGGCCGCCCTGGCCCTGGAGGTGTTCTGCCACCGGGTGAGCCGGGAGATCGCCGCCGCCGCCACGTCGCTGTCCAGGATCGACGCGCTGGTGTTCACCGGCGAGATCGGCTGGGACCAGCCCGAGGTGCGCGAGGCGGTCTGCCGCCGGCTCGGGCTGCTCGGCGTCGAGCCG
This sequence comes from Nonomuraea sp. NPDC001831, assembly GCF_042892035.1. Classification (NCBI taxonomy): domain Bacteria; kingdom Bacillati; phylum Actinomycetota; class Actinomycetes; order Streptosporangiales; family Streptosporangiaceae; genus Nonomuraea; species Nonomuraea sp. NPDC001831. The sequence goes on from NZ_JBIATU010000006.1 coordinate 501,772, forward strand.
CCCGAGTCCGGCAACCGGCACGACGACGGCCCGGTCAGCGGGCCGGGCGCCGCCGTGCCCGTCCTGGTCGTCCAGGTGCGCGAGGAGCTCCAGCTCGCCCGCGAATGCCTGGGCGTCTTCCGGCCGGCAGAGGAGGACGGCTATGGATGACGTCACCCGCTCGGCGCTGCGGCTGTCGGGCGAACAGGACCTCGACCCGCTGCTCGACCGCGTCGGCGAGGCCGGTCTCGTGCTGATCGGCGAGGCCAGTCACGGCACCCACGACTTCTACACCTGGCGGGCCGCGCTCACCCGCCGCCTGATCGCCGAGAAGGGCTTCGGGTTCGTCGCCGTCGAGGGCGACTGGCCCGACTGCGAGCGCGTCCACCGCGCGGTCACCCGCGACGGCGAGGACCCCTTCGACGCCCTGTACGCCTACCAGCGCTGGCCCGCGTTCATGTGGGCCAACGAGGAGGTCGCCGAGTTCTGCCGCTGGCTGCGCCGCTGGAACGCGGCCCTGCCGCCGCAGGAGCGCGTCGGCTTCCACGGCCTCGACGTCTACAGCCTCTGGGAGTCCCTGCGCGCCGTGCGCCGCTACGCCGCCGACCACCTGCCCGGCCAGCTCGACACGGTGATGGAGGCCCTGTACTGCTTCGAGTCCTACGGCCACGACCCGCAGCGCTACGGCCTGGAGACCCGCCTGGTCCCCGACTCCTGCGAGAACGAGGTCGTGGAGCTGCTCAGGGCGGTCGTGGCGGCCGCGCCCGCCGACGAGAACGGCTTCGAGGCCCGGCAGAACGCCGAGGTCGTGGCCGGGGCCGAGAACTACTACCGGACCATGGTCGGCGGCGGCCCCGATTCGTGGAACGTCAGGGACGTGCACATGGCCGACACCCTGGACCGGCTGACCGCCTTCTACGGGACCAAGGGCGTGGTGTGGGCGCACAACACGCACGTCGGCGACGCCCGCGCCACCGACATGGCCGCCGCCGGCATGACCAACCTCGGCCAGTTGGCCCGCGAGCGGCACGGCGAGGACGTCGTCCTGGTCGGCTTCGGCGGCTACCGGGGGACGGTGGTGGCCGGGGCGAGCTGGGGCACGCGGGCGCACGTCATGCCCGTCCCGCCGGCCCGGCCCGGATCGCTGGAGGCGCTGCTGCACGACGCGCTCGGCGGCGAGCGCGCCCTGTTCGTGACGCCCCCGCGGCCCCGTCCGCGCTGGTTCGACCAGTCGCTGGACCACCGCGCGATCGGCGTCGTCTACCGGCCCGAGCGCGAGAAGTGGGGCAACTACGTGCCCACCGCGCTCGGCGACCGCTACGACGCCTTCATCTGGCTGGACGTGACCGAGGCCCTGCACCCGCTGCACGCCGAGCCGTGGGACGACGTCGAGCCGGAGACCTATCCCAGCGCCATGTGACGGACTGTCGGTGGCGGATGGTTTGATCGCTGCTGTGGAGGCCTCGGTCGAGCAGCTCGTCTACGTCAGGGACGACGAATACACCGTCGCGCGCATGAGCGCCGAGGGCGTGCCCGACTTCGTGGCCACCGGCCGGGCGCTGTCGGGCGCGCAGCCGGGCGAGACGCTCCGGCTGACCGGCGACTGGAGCCACCACGCGCGCCACGGCAGGCGGTTCGCGGTGTCCGGGTGCGAGCGGGTGGTGCCCGCCACGGTCCGGGCGATCCGCGTCTACCTGGGGTCGGGGCTGATCCGCGGCATCGGGCCGCGGCTGGCGTACGCGATCGTCGACCACTTCGGCGAGGACACGCTCAAGGTCATCGACGCCGAGCCGGGGCGGCTGACCGAGGTCGTCAACATCGGGCCGCTGCGGCAGGCGCAGATCGTCCAGGCGTGGCAGGAGCAGAAGGCCATCGCCGCGCTGATGGTGACGTTGCAGGGGCTGGGCGTCAGCCCGCTGCTCGCGGCCAAGATCCACCAGGTGTTCGGCGGCGAGGCCGAGGAGGTGCTGGCCACCGACCCCTACCGGCTGATCGGCCGGGTCAGGGGCATCGCCTTCCGCGTCGCCGACCGCATCGCGCTGCAGCGGGGGGTGCCCGAGCGCAGCCCGCAGCGGATCAAGGCGGCGCTGCTCGACCGGCTGGAGTCGGCGGCGGTCCGCGACGGCCACTGCTTCGTGCCGGTGCCCCATCTGGTGGCGCGGGCGGCCGAGCTGATCGAGCTCGACCCCGAGGCGGTCGGGCCGATGATCGACGCGCTGGTGGCCGAGCGGCGGGTGGTGGTCGAGGCCGACGACGAGCAGCCGGGGCGGGCGGTGGCCTACGCCAAACACGTGCACGCCCGCGAGCGGCAGCTCACCGAGCAGCTCACCCGGCTCCTGCGGGCCCGCTCCACGCTGCCGCTGCGTTCCTTCCGCGAGGACGAGACCCTCCACGACGACCAGCGCGCGGCCGTCAACATGGCGCTGACCTGCACCGTCTCGATCATCACCGGCGGGCCCGGCTGCGGCAAGAGCCACACGGTCAGGGCCGTGGCCGCCACGGTCAAAGCGTCGGGCGGCTCGGTCACGCTCACGGCCCCCACCGGCAAGGCCGCCAAACGCCTGTCGGAGCTGACCGGCATGCCCGCGATGACCATCCACCGCATGCTCGCCCACCAGCCCGACCCCGACCCCTCCACGCTGTTCGAGGAGGCGCCCGCGCAGGCCGACCTGATCGTGGTCGACGAGGCGTCGATGCTCGACCTCCATCTCGCCACGCGGCTCACGGCGGCCGTCCAGCCGGGCAGCCACCTGCTGCTCATCGGCGACAGCGACCAGCTGCCCAGCATCGGCGCCGGCGACGTGCTGGCCGACCTGCTGCGCGTGGAGGCCGTCCCGCGGGTGCGGCTCACCCACGTCTTCCGCCAGGCGGCCGGCAGCGGCATCGTCGAGGCCGCCCACCTCATCCGGGCCGGCCGCGTGCCGGCGACGCCGGGGCGCGGCGGGTTCTGGTTCGAGGAGCTCGACGATCCGGCGCGGGTGGCCGAGCGGGTGGCCCATCTGGCCATGGAGGCGATCCCGCGCAAGCAGGGCGTGCCGCCCGAGCAGGTGCAGGTGCTGTGCCCGATGCGCAAGGGCGAGACGGGCGCGGTCACGCTGGGCCGGCTGCTGCAGGACCGCCTCAACCCGGCGGCCGACGACAAGCCCGAGCACTGGTCGGGGGCGTCGGTGTTCCGGGTGGGCGACCGGGTCATGCCCATCCGCAACAACTACGACAAGGGCGTCTTCAACGGCGAGACCGCCACGGTCACCGCCGTGCTGCCGCAGGACCGCGTGATCGAGGTCCGCACCGACGACGGCGAGACCGTCCAGTACGGGTTCGGCGAGCTCGACGACCTCACCCACGCCTACGCGATCAGCGTGCACCGCTCGCAGGGCAGCGAGTACCCGTTCGTGGTGGCGCCGATCGTGGCCGAGGCGGGTGGGGTCATGTTGCGGCGCAAGCTGCTGTACACGCTGGTGACGCGGGCCAAGGCGTGGGTCGTGCTGGTGGGGCAGCGCGAGGCGCTGGAGCTGGCCGTCCACCGGGTGGGCCGCCCGCGCAACACCGGCCTGCCCCGCCGCCTGGCCCAGAGCCTGTCGGCCTGACCCCGCCCCGGGCCGACCCGTGATCGGGCCGTACCCGGTCGGGGCCGGGGCGGGGTCAGTCCTGGCGGATGAGGGCCGTGGCGAGCAGTTCGGCCAGGTGGCGGCCCTGGCGTCCGGTGCCGGCGGCGGCGATCTGGGTGCGGCAGGAGAAGCCGTCGGCGAGCAGCTCCTCCCCCGGCCCCGCCGACCGTACGGCCGGCCAGAGCCCCTGCTCGGCGCAGGCCTGCGCCACCTCGTGGTGTCCCCGCTCGAACCCGAAGTTGCCGGCCTGCCCGCAGCAGCCGGTGTCGAGCACGCTGGTCCGGATGCCGAAGCGGTCGAGCACGGCCCGGTCGGCGTCGTAGCCCATGATCGCGCTCTGGTGGCAGTGCACCTGCGCGATCGCCTGCCCGCCGGTCGTGGCCGGCCGCCAGTCGGCGGCGCGCGTCTCCAGCAGCTCGGCCAGCGTCAGGAACCGCTCCGCCAGCAGCCGCGTCTCGGCCGTGTTGAGCAGTTCGGGCCCGTCGGAGCGGAACACGGCGGCGCAGCTCGGCTCCAGGCCGACCACCGGCACCCCGGCCTCGGCCCAGGGGGCGAGCGCCCTCACCGTCCGGGCCAGCACCCGCCGGGCCACCCCGAGCTGCCCGGTGCTGATCCAGGTCAGCCCGCAGCACAGCGTCACCGGCGGCACCACGACCTCGAACCCGGCCGCCTCCAGCACGTCCACGGCGGCCCGCCCGATGTGCGGGTCGAAGTGGTCGGTGAACGTGTCGGCCCACAACACCACCCGCCCCCGCGTGCCCGGCCCGCCGCGCGGACGCCGCCTGAACCAGTCGGTGAACCGCTGCCGGGCGAACCTCGGCAGCTCGCGCTCCGGCGTGATCCCCGCGACGGCCTTGACCAGCCGCGACAGCCCGGGCGCCGAGTTGACCGCGTTGACCAGGCCGGGCGCGGCCGAGGCGAGCGCGGCCCACACCGGCAGCCAGCCCATCGAGTAGTGGGCGCGCGGCCGGACGCGGCGCCGGTAGTGGTGGGCGAGGAACTCGGCCTTGTAGGTGGCCATGTCCACGTTCACCGGGCATTCGGAGCGGCAGCCCTTGCACGACAGGCACAGGTCGAGTGCGTCCCGCACGGCGGCCGAACGCCAGCCGTCGGTGATGACGTCGCCGCGCACCATCTCCTCCAGCAGCCGGGCGCGCCCCCGCGTGGAGTGCTCCTCCTCGCGGGTCACCCGGTAGCTGGGGCACATGACGCCGCCCTCGAAGGTGTGCTTGCGGCAGGTGCCGGTGCCGACGCAGCGGGTGGCGGCGTGCCCGAAACGCCCGTGGTCGTGGGGGTACTGGAAGAACGTCTGGCGCGGCTCCTGCGGGTAGAAGCGGTGCTGGGCCAGGTTCTGGTCGAGATGGCGGGGGTGGACGACCTTGCCGGGGTTCATCCGGTCGCGCGGGTCGAAGATGGCCTTGAAGCGGCCGAACACCTCCACGACCTCCTGGCCGAACATGACGGGCAGCAGCTCGGCCAGCGCCTGGCCGTCGCCGTGCTCGCCGGACAACGAGCCGCCGTAGGAGGCGACCAGCTCGGCGGCCTCCCTGGCGAAGGCGCGGTAGCGGGCGATGCCGTCGTCGGTGTGCAGGTCGAGCGGCAGCCGGCCGTGCACGCAGCCCTGGCCGAAGTGGCCGTACAGGGCGGAGTCCTGGTAGTCGTGCGCGCGCAGCAGCCGCTCGTAGTCCCGCAGGTAGGCGCCCAGCCGCTCGGGCGGCACGGCCGCGTCCGACCAGCCCTCGTACGTCTGGCGGCCGGTCGGCGGGTACGCCTCCACGCCGAGCCCCGACTCCCGCCACCGCCACAGCCGGTCCTCCCTGGCCGGGTCGCCGAGGAAGGCGTGCGTGGGGGTGGGCGTCCCGGCCCGCTCCCCCACGTCGCGCATCATCGTCTCGGCCTGCTCGCGCGCCTGCTCGGGCGTGTCGCCGCCGAACTGCACCAGCAGCCAGCCGCCGCCCTCGGGCAGGTCCTGGAGCGCCGGGTCGCCGGGGTGCTCCCGCTTGGCCAGCCGGTACATGGTCTCGTCCATGGCCTCCAGCGCGATCGGCGCGTGCCGGGCCACGGCCGGGACGGCGTCGGCGGCGGTGAAGACGTCCTCGAAGCCGAGCACGGCCAGCGCCCTGGCGGGCGGGGACGGCACGACGCGCAACTCGGCGCGCAGCACGGTCACCAGCGTGCCCTCGCTGCCGGTCAGGGCGCGGGCCAGGTCGAAGCCGTTCTCGGGCAGGAGCTGGTCGAGGTTGTAGCCGGAGATGCGGCGTTCCAGCCTGGGGTAGCGGGTGCGGACCAGTTCCATGGTCTCGTCGCGCAGCTCGCGCACCTGGCGGTAGATCTCGGCCAGGCGGCCGCCCTGGGCCTGGATGCGGTCGTACTCGGCGTCGCCGGTCGGCCCGACCCAGGCGCGCACGCCGTCGTAGGTGAGGATCTCCAGCCGGAGCACCGACTGCGACATCTTCCCGTACGCCTGCGCCGAGGCCCCGCACGAGTTGTTGCCGATCATGCCGCCGATCGTGCAGGCCCGATGGCTGGACGGCCGGGGCCCCACCATCAGCCCGTACCGGGCCAGCTCGTGGTCCACCTGGTCGAGCACGGCACCCGCCTGGACGACGACCCGGCGGCCCGCAACGTCCACGGACTCGACCGCGCCGCAGTGCTTGGACCAGTCGATCACCACCGCCGCGTTGCAGCACTGCCCGGCCAGGCTGGTGCCGCCGCCGCGGGAGAGCACGGGCACGTCCCCGGACCGGCACACGGCCACCGCCGCCACCCCGGCGTCCAGGTCGTACGGCACGACGACGCCGATCGGGACCTGCCGGTAGTTGGAGGCGTCACGCGCGTAGGCGGCGCGGCTGCCCAGGTCGAAGCGCACCTCGCCGTCCACGGCCGCGGCCAGGCGGCGGCTCAGCGTCTCGACGTCGATCTCACGGGACGTCGGCGTGCGCGTGACGGGCGTGTTGACCAGGCTCTTCATGCCGGGCCCTTACCCGGGCCGGCTCACGGGCCGCCCAACGGCGGGCCAAGCCCGGTTCTAGACCCCGAGCAGGTCGGTGAGGTCGTCGGCGTGCTCCTCCTCCTCTTCCAGGATCGACTCCATGAGCCGGCGGGTGGTGGGGTCGCCGTCGCCGAGCCAGCGGATGATCTCCTGGTAGGTGGAGATGACGATGCGCTCGGCCCACAGGTTGGCCTCCAGCAGCGCCTTCAGGTCGGTGTCGGCGGGCACCTGGTAGTCGGTGTGCGAGCGCTGGACGAGCTTGGCCGGGTCGAAGTCCGGCTCGCCGCCGAGCTGGCTGACGCGTTCGGCGGCGCGCAGCGCGTGGTCGAGCTCCTCCTTGGCGTGCTCGGTGAACTCCGCCGCCACCTGCGCGCGGTCGATGCCCTTGGCCGAGATGGCGTGCCTGGTGTACCTGAGCCAGCACACCACCTCGGTGGCGATCACGTCGTTGAGGACCTCGATGACCTTCTCCGGGTCGCGGCCGAAGGTCTGCGTGATCGGGCCCTCGTCCATCTTCTGCCGCACCTGCTCGCGGATCCTGGTGACGTCGAGCACGAAGTCGTCCGTCTGCGTCATGATGTGTCCTTCCCCCGGCGATTTCCCCTGGTCAACGGTAACTTCGCCGGACCCTGCGCCGGGGTTGCGACACGGGGGGACCGCAGGCGGGGCGCCAGCGCGAGCGTGACGGCCGCCGACGCCGCGGCCAGCACGGCCATGGCCGCGCCGGGCGAGGTGTGCTCGGCCAGGGCGCCGGCGAGCGCGGCGGCCAGCCCCTGCATGGCGATCATGCCGGAGGAGTGCAGGCCGAGCGCGTGGCCGCTCAGCTCGGGGGGCGTCAGCGCCATGAGCCGCTCCTGCAGCAGCAGGGTGGCGGCGAACCCGGCCGAGGCGAGCGCGACCAGCACCGGCGACGGGCAGGCCACGAACACCAGGTACGGCAGCGCGAGCCGCAGGTACAGCGGCGTGACCAGCCGCGCCCGCCGGTGCGGCGGCACGTACCGGCCGACCAGCACGTCACCGGCGAGCATCCCGCCGGCGGCGCAGGCGAACAGCAGCCCGGCCCGGTCCGGCGCGAGCGGCACGAACAACGACTCGCAGCCGACGATCAGGCCGTTGGGCAGCCAGAGGGCGAGGAAGACGTGCCGGCGCGGCCGATCGGACCACAGGCGGGCGTTGTCGCGCCAGGTCTCGGCGGGTGAGGGCCGTCCGGACGCGCGCGGCCGCCGCCGTCCGAGCCCCAGCCCGGCCGTCGCGGCGGCCAGGTGGAGGGCCGCCGCGACGAGCAGCGTCCCGCGCGGCGACAGGACGGTCACCAGCACCCCGCCCGCGCCGAACCCGGCGATCTGCACGATCCCGGAGGACATGTTGAGCACCGACCGGCCGAGCAGGTAGCCGTCCCGGTCGAGCAGCTCGTTCAGCAGCCCGTAACGGACGCCGCCGCCGAGCGCGGACAGCGCGCCGAGTGCCAGCACGACGGCGAGCATGCCCCACACGGGCAGGCCGGGCACGGCCAGGAAGGCGGCGCCGAGCGCGGCCGCCAGCGCCAGCCCGGACAGGGCGGCGCGCGGCGGCAGCCGGTCGGCCGCCGACAGCAGCGTGGCCGCGCCCACCACCTGGGCGAGCGCCGGGCCGAACATGGCCAGCCCGGACAGCAGCGGCGATCCGGTGTCGGCGTAGACGAGGGTGCCGAGGGCGAGCCCGCTCACCGTCTGCCCGGCCACCTGCCCGGACGAGACCAGGAAGAGCGGGGTGAATCCGGACCTGCCGAACAGGTCCCGGTACGTGCGCATGGGACGGCAGTCTTCGCGACCGGCGACGGCAGGCGTTACTGTTTCGCCCACCCGCGAAACAGAGCAGGGACGAGGAGGACGTGGTGGGGTTCTGGCAGGTCGACGCGGACACGCTGGCGGACGGCCGGTTCGTCCTGTCGCCGCTGGCCGAGACGATCGCCGCGCTGAAGACGCTGGACCGCGCCGTCGCCGCCCATCCCGGCGAGCACGCCTGGCTGGCCGCCCACCTGCCCGCCTACCGCGCCCAGCAGGCCGCCGACCCGGTCACGGCGCTGCTCGTCCGCGCCGCCCTGGGCCGTACGTGGAACGCGACGTTCCTCACGCCCACGCCCGAGGGAGAGGGCGAGGCGGCCTTCGAGGAGGAGCTGGCGAGCGTCCGCGACACCCCGCCCGAGCAGGCGCGCGCGGACCTGGTCGAGTCGCTGGGCGGCCCGGTGCCCGCCGCGCTGCGCCGCGACGACCTGCCCGCACGCATGGCCGCCCGGCTGGAGTGGGTGTGGCGCGAGACCGTGCTGCCGGCCTGGCCGCGGCGCCGCCGGATCATCGAGGCCGACGTCACGGCCCGCGCCGCGCGGCTGGGCCGGGGCGGCTGGGCGGCGGCTCTGGACGGCATGCGTCCCGGTCTGCGCTGGCTGGGCGACGGGCGGCTGCAGATCAACGCCTACGACCATCCGCCGCGGGACCTGGCGGGCGCGAGGCTGATGTTCGTGCCGGTCACGCCGCGCCAGGGCTGGGTGAGCTGGCACGGCTCCCGCCGCTGCGCGATCGTCTACCCGTGCTCGGGCCCGCTGGCCGACGTCGGCCCGCCGCCCGCGCCGCAGGCGCTGGGCCGGCTGCTGGGCGGGGCCCGGGCGGGCGTGCTGGTGCTGCTGGACACCCCGAAGAGCACCACGCAGCTCGTCGCGCTCACCGGCCAGGGCCTGGGCTCGGTGGGCCGCCATCTCAAGGTGCTGCTCGACGCGGGGCTGGTCGGCCGGGTGCGGGCGGGCCGTTCGGTCCTCTACGGCCGTACGTCCGTCGGCGAAGACCTCGTACGGGCACAAACCACCTGACCGCGCCCGTCCGCAGCTGCCACCATGGGAAGCCCATGGACGAACGACGCATGATCCGCATCTCCAAGTACCTGGCCAGGCACCTGCGCCACGACCCGCAGCGCATCGGGCTCACCCTCGACGCGGCCGGCTGGGTCCCCGTCGACGACCTGCTCGCCGCGGCCGCGGCGCACGACTTCCCGATCACCCCCGACGAGCTGCGCCAGGTCGTGGCGGCCGACGACAAGCGGCGCTACGCGATCGAGGACGGCAGGATCCGCGCGAGCCAGGGCCACTCCGTGCCGGTGGAGCTCGGCCTGCCCGCCATGGAGCCGCCCGCCTACCTCTACCACGGGACGGTGGCCCGCCACCTGGACGCGATCCGCCGCGAGGGCCTGCGGCCGATGAGCCGCCACCACGTGCACCTGTCCCCCGACCGGGAGACCGCCGTCCGGGTGGGCGCGCGCAGGGGCAGGCCGGTGGTGCTGGCGGTCGCCGCCGGGGACATGCACGCCGCCGGGCACCTCTTCCTGCGCAGCGCCAACGGCGTCTGGCTCACCGCCCACGTCCCCCCGGCCCACCTGCGCTTCCCCTCCTGACCCGCTGCGGGAGCCCGGGATTCTCCGCGGCCCCCGGCAGGCGTCCCGTCCGGGGCTACAGCATGAGGAGGGTGACGCGGCCCGCTTTCCGAACGGTGGGAAGCGGGCCGCGGCGGCCGCTATTTCAGCCGCAGGTAGAACTTGTCCTGCCGAAGGATTCGATTGTTGTTGTACCAGGCCTGCAGCACCGCGCCGAAACCCTGGTTCTGTTCCTTGCCGAGGATCTGCACCGAGAAATTGTGTTCCGGTTTCGCGTAGGCGGCTCCTTGCGCCGTCGAGGCGAAGGGGAACTGATCGCATTCGACGTCATCGGCGGCCAGTTCCTCCTTGCCGAACTCGAACTCGCACGTTTTACCGGCGAATCTATGATTGGCGTCGATCTGTGACGAATACCTCGCCCGGGACAGGGGGTTCTGCGGTGTGCCGCCCGGAATGCTCTTCGCCTGGCGCAGGTCCGGGAAGGCGATGCCGCCGGGTTGGGGGTTGGTGACGGAGCCGGGCGTCAGCGCCCGCTTGATGTGGTCGTAGATCTGGTCGACCGCCACGCCCTTGTCGTTCTTGTCGTCCTTGGCGAAGGACTGCGCGGGAACGGCGTCCATGATCACGCAGCCGCCGACGGAATTGCCCTGCGCGTCCTTGTTGTGCCAGGAGATGAGGGGTGAGGTGTCACACCTGACGGTGAAGGACCGAAACCCGGGCGCGGCCCGCTTGCCGTTGTAGTCGTGCGCGAGGGCGGGCGTCAGCGTACAGGAGCCGATCTTGTGCTCGCCGTCCGCACGGTCGGTACGGAAACGTTCGGTGATCTGCCATTCCTGGCTCGCGTTGTTCCATTGCGTGGGAGTGGCCCACTTCGTCCCGGTCCTGGAGACGAGTTGGCAGGCGCCGGTTCCCGGCCCGGGATCGCTCACCTCGGTCCAGAACGCGTGCGGAGCCGTCGCGAGGGCGCCGAAGCCGCCCGCGTCGACCGAGATGCGGGTCGTGATCTCGAACTCGCGGCCGGTCTGGTCCGTCGAGATCCGCACCAGCCGCTTGCCCTGGACCTTGGTCAGCACCTGCTCCTGACCGTCCGGGTACTTCGCGGTGATCCGGCTGACCCAGGGCCCCTTGTTGCAGTAGGCGAAACGGTTCTTGGTGTAACCGTTCCAGGACTCGGTGGCGGCGGCCGCCTGGCATTCGGTGAAGGTGACGTCCTGGGCGGCGTCCTTGTCGGCGGGCAGGTACTTCTTGATGCTCGCCGCGTCCGCCGCCGCGGTGGCGGTGAGCTCGGACCCGCCCGCGGTCTCGGCCACCGTGAACGACTGCCAGTCCGACCAGGCGCCCACGGCTCCCGCCAGTGACACCCGGGCCCGCCAGCGCACCCGCCAGCCGTCACGCAGCTTGCCCGCGGGCACCTGGATGCCGGTGATCGCCGGAGAGCCGTGCTCGGCGGCCTCCGCGCTGCCCGACCAGATCACGCCCTTGCCCTGACGCGCCGACGCGTGTTCGACCTGAACCTCCGCCGAAGCGTGCCGTCCTGCCGCACGGGGGGCGTTGACCAGCAAGGAAGGCCGCGTCGTCGGGACGACCAGCCGTCCCGACGACTCCTTGACGCCGCGGACGCGCAGCTGGCCGGCCGCCAGGGCGCCGGGAGCGGCCTTCTTGGCCGTCGCCTTCAGCGGGGTCCATTGGTAGTTGGTGAACCACCAGGCGTAGGAGCCGATCATGATGTTGCCGGCCGCGTCCTGGGCTTCGCTCACCTCCGCCGCGTAGAAGCTGCCGAGCGCCTGGGAGGGCGTGAAGGTCAGCGTCTTCCCGTCCGGGCTCATGCTGGACTGCCCCGCGACCTCCCGCTCCTCGAACAGGTCGGTCACGGTGAGCCGGGCATTCGTGACAGGTTCGTTGAACCGCACGATCACCTTGGCGCTTGCCGGCACGTTCTCGGCGTCGTCGGCGGGCTGGACCTGCACGACCTCCGGGGACGTGGTGTCGTCACCGGGAGTCGGCGTGGGGGTGGGAGTCGGCGTGGGAGTGGGGGTCGGAGTCGGGGTCGGTGTCGGGGTCGGGGTCGGGGTCGGCGTGGGTGTCGGTGTCGGAGTGGGGGTCGGTGTGGTGGTCGGGGAGTCGATGTAGGTCACGACCAGCGTGGGTGCCTGCCTGCCGGACCGCGAGGAGGCGAACCCCCGGTCGTACGCCGACGCGGTGGACGCCTCGTGGACGCCTCGGAGGAGAAGGCCATGGTTCGGCCGGCCCGAGCCCCACGCCTGCGCGATGCCCGTGACCGGCCACGTCCACGTGTCGCCGATGACGGGATCGTCGTCCTGGCAGGGCTGCGGGTCACGGGCGGTGGCCTGGTTCTCAGTCGTCACCGCGGGTTGCCTGGCCCAGCTCAACGTGCTGATGTCCCAGGCCGCGGTCACCTGCTGGGCGAGGATGCCGGCGCCGCTGTCGCCGCATCCGTACCCGTAGACGTTCGACAGGCGCAGTTCCGCCGACTTGACCTGCTTGCCGGTGAGGGCGGCGGAGTCGAACCGCAGGTAGGTGCGCTCCTTGACCGGGGTGCTGGAGCCGTCGTACAGGCCCGCCCAGAGGTTGTCGCCGCTGTCGTCGATCGCGTCCGCGCTGTCGATCCAGAGGTTGTCCTTCAGCGGGAGCTCGATCGTGCGTTCCTGGCCGGGGCCCGGGTCCGTGTCTCCGCTGCCGAGGAGTTTCAGCTCGTCCGCGTACAACGTCGCCGGGGCGTCCTGGCCGGCCTTGACCGACAGTTTGAGCTGCGCCGTCGCGGCCCCGGAGGGCGGCGGGACGGTCGCCTCGACGGCGGTCCAGGTGTCGGCCGCCAGGGTCCGCTCGGCCGTGCTGGACTTGAGCAGTGTCCCGGCGGAGTCGAACCAGTCCACGCCCCAGGCGAGGGTGAGGCTCCCGCCCTGCGGGTAGAACCAGCCGTTGGCCGCGTGCAGAGCGTTCGCGCGGACCGCGATCCCGGTCTCGGAGCGGACCTCCGCCTGACCGCCCGCGGGCACGACCAGCTTCGCCGACGCGGTTCCGGCACTCTCGTGTGCGCGGTCGGCCGACCGCTCCAAGGTGCCGCCGGTCGCTGTCCACGGCGGGAGCCCGCTCTCGAAGGACGGGTTGGCGTTGAGCACCTTGCCGGGCGCCGGTGGCGTCGGTTCGGGGTTGGGCGCGGGCGGTGTTCCCGGATCGTCGGAGACCGGGTCGAACCCCGCGGCCAGCTCCTCGTCGGACAGGCCGCTCGGGTAGGACGCGTCCATCGCGCCGAGCTCGACGGTGTTGTTCCGGGCGATGGCCTCGTCCAGCGCCTTCTCCGGCGTGATCGCGCGGCCGGGCACCGTCTCCCCGTCGCGCATCGACGACGTCGCCCAGGCCTTGTCCTCCGCGAAGGAGCCGGCCGGAACCTGCTGGCCGCCGGGATAGTCGCGAACGATGGCCACCTGTTCCGGCTCGGGCGCCGGAACGTATTGGATCATGAGGGTGGGCGGGTGGCGGAAGCCCGGGTAGGGGTCGCCGTTCTGCTCCTTGGAGTAGTACTGGCGCCAGTTGATCGCCGTGGTCTCGTTGACGGCCCGCAGCACCATCCCGTGGTTGGCCACGCCCCGCTCGATCCACGCGCCGGCCATGTTCGTGACCGGGTGGACCAGCGTCTCCTCCGTGGCGCACCAGGAGCCGGGGGCGGCCTCGGAGTTGTAGCCGGCCTTGTTCACGCCCTCCAGGCTGCTGGCGAACGTGGGCTGCCGGGACCAGCTCAGGGTGGAGGTGTCCCAGGCCGAGGTGACCAGGGCGGCCCCGATGCCCGATCCCATGGGGTCGCCGCACTGCTGGCCACTGGGGCCGCCCGACTTGTAGTTCCACACCGACAGGTCCGCCTCGACCACGGTGGCGCCCTTGAGCGCGGGGTCGTCGGTGTCGAACTTCAGGTAGACGCGGGCGATGTCGGCGCCGGTGGAGGTGGTGCCGGCGCGCAGCCAGGCGGCCGCGGCGTTGTTGGTGGCGGGGTTGTTCTTGCTGACCCAGGCGTCGTCGGGCTGGCCGCCGCCGAACCAGTCGTCGGCCGCGGCGATCGTCACCGGGTAGGTCACCGCCGGATCGGCGAGGAACTTCTCGTCCGGCGTGAACACCAGCTCAGGCGTCGCGCCGGAGGCGTCCACCCGGGCCTGGACCGGGGCGGACCGGCCGGCGTCGGGCCCGGTCTCGGCCTTGGCGTCCATGGCGGTCAGGACGACCGGCGCCGCCACGGCCTTGCCCTTGGCGTCCTTGAGCTGCGGCCGCCCGTCGGAGGTGGTGCCGAAGGCGGTGCCCTCGGGCAGGGTGAGCGGCAGCCGGACGGTCACCGGCCCGGCCGGCCGCCGCCGGAGGACCACCTGCGAGACGAACCCGTCAGGCTGGGCCCGCACCACCAGGTCCGCTCCCGCCGCGACGGCGTCGGGGTAGGTGACCGTGCTGCCGGAGACCTTCGGCTCCGGCAACGCCCGGGTGACGCGCAGGCCGGTCGTGCCCCGTTCGCCCGCCGCCGACACCAGGTGTCTGGCGCCGCGCCCGCCGAAGGTCAGCGGGGTCTTGACGCGGGCGGCCTGCAGCTTGCCGTCCCGGGTGACGATGCGGGTGTCGACGGGCTCCCAGGCGCCGGCCGGGTTCCTGAGCTGGACGGGCCGGGTGTACAGCTCAGCCCGCAGGTGCTTGCCGTCGGGGTTCGCCCAGACCTTCATGGTCTCGGAGAACCGGGACGGCACCTCGACGGGTTTGCCGGACTCGGCCGCCTGCCGCCAGGCGGCCTTGAGCGCCGGTTCCGTAGTGGTGGCCGATGGCGTCGTCGCCGGAGGCGCCGCGGTGGAGGGTGACGTGCGGCCCTGGGCGATGGCGGGGGCGCTCAGCAGCGCGAGCGGCAGCGTCAGAGTCGTGATCAGGGCAGCGCGACGGCGCGTCCGGCGGGAAAAGCCGGACGCTAATCGACGTGTGTTCACTCACAGCCTTTCGAACAGATGTTGGTAAAACTCAGTGATCGTCACACGCGTGGGATTAAATGTAAAGATCGTTTCCAGTAACGGGAACGGGATGCTCCGTGATCGACCGGGGCCGCGCATTTTTCGGTCCGGAAGACCGCGGCGGGCACATCGCGGTGAATGACATGGACGCCGGCGATGTATTTCGCGGCGATCGATTCTCAATCGGGCCCAAATCCCGGTGTCGCGGCACGCTCTTCGGGAAATCCCGCGCGCCCGATTTCGCCACCGAAGGGCCGCGGTTCAATATCCCAGCCGGTGAAGCGCGAACCGCACGACCGCCGCGCACGGCGGGCGTTCGCCGACGACCAGTGCCCGCGCGCCGGGCGGGAGGGGCGTTGGCTAGGCTGTGGGCCGGAGGATGATCACCCATGCGCGCACGCGATCTCGTCACGGAGTTCCCGGCGGTCACGCTCGACATGTCGGCGCTCGACGCCGCCCGGCTGCTGGCCGAGCGCGACCTGCCCGGCCTCATCGTGATCGGCGACGACGGCCGCCCCCACAGCATCCTCCCCGGCACGCAGGTGCTCCGGCTGGCCGTGCCGCCCTACTGCCAGGACGACCCGGCCCTGGCCCGGGTGGTGGACGAGGCCCACGCCGACCTCTTCCTGCGCCGGCTCGGCACGCGCACCGTCCGCGAGTGCCTGCCCGAGCAGCCGCGGGAGTTGCCGGTGGCGGACATGAAGGCCACGGTGCTCGAACTGGCGGCGCTCATGGCCCGCACGCGCAGCCCGCTGGTGGCGATCGTGGAGGACGGCCGGGTCGCCGGAGCCGTCACCCTCCAGTCCCTCCTGGACCACGCGCTCGCCCTCTGACCGCCTCCCCCGGGGCCGGTGACGCGCCGAGGGCGGCGACGATCTCCGGCCGGGAGCGTCGTAGGGTGGTGCCCATGGGGAAGACCGCCGCCCGACAGCCCGTCCCCGCCCGGCGGGCCGACGCCGAGCGCAACATCGCCGCCATCCTGGAGGCCGGGACGCGGCTGCTCAGCGACGACCCGGGCGCGAGCGTGGCCGAGATCGCCAAGGCCGCGGGCGTCGGCCGGGTCACCCTGTACGGGCACTTCCCCTCCCGCGAGGCCCTGGTGGACGCCGTCCTCGACCACACCGTCGGGCTGGCCGACGCCGTCCTGGAGGACGAGGCACTCGACACGGCCCCCGCGCCGGAGGCGATGGCGGGGCTGCTGCGTTCGTCGTGGGAGATCCTCGACCGCCACCGGCGGCTCTTCGTGGCCGCCGACCGGGTGCTGCCCACCGAGCGCATCCGCGAGCACCACGACCGCCCGCTGCGCCGGGTGGAGCGCCTGATCGCCCGCGGCCAGGACGACGGCGACTTCCGCACCGACCTGCCGCTGGAGTGGCTGGTGACGACGTTCTTCGCGATCATCCACAGCGCGGCCCAGGAACGGGAGGCCGGCCGTCTGGCCGCCGAGCAGGTCGAGCCGGTCCTGGCCCGCACCATGCTCTCCCTCCTGACCCCGCCCTCCCCCGCCTGACCTCTCCCGCCAGGCCCCCGCCGGCCTTCCGGCACGACCTCACACTCCGCCGCCCGGCGCGGCCCGAACGTGCCCGGCCGACCCGTGCCGCCGCGACACCCTACCGGCGTACCGTTTTGTTGTGCTTAACTTGAACATCAGTGTACGAGTTAAGGAGACCGGGAATGAGTCATCACGTCGGGACGCGGGCTGCCGCGCCCGCACAGAGCAAGGGCTGGGCGGTGCTGGCGTTGTTGTGCCTGGCGCAGCTCATGCTGATCATCGACATCACCGTCGTCCAGGTGGCCCTGCCCACCATCGGCGCCGACCTCGCGCTCGGCCGGGAGGCGCTGACCTGGGTGGTGACCACGTACACGCTGTGCTTCGGCGGCCTGATGGTCCTCGGCGGGCGGCTCGCCGACGCGCTCGGCCCCCGCCGCACGCTCATGGCCGGGCTGGCGCTGTTCACCGCGGCCTCGCTCGCCTGCGGCCTGGCCGGCGACGGCGGCACGCTCATCGCCGGGCGGGCCGTCCAGGGGGTCGGCGCGGCGCTGCTGTCCCCCGCGGCGCTGGCCGTCGTCACCACCGTCTTCCAGGGTGAGCGCCGGGCCCGCGCGCTCGCCGTGTGGGCGGCCATCGGCGGCTCCGGCGCGGCGATCGGCGTGCTGCTCGGCGGCGTCCTGACCGACGGCCCCGGCTGGATGTGGGTGTTCTACGTGAACGTCCCCGTCGGCCTGCTGGTGCTGGCCGCCGTCCCCCGCGTCGTCCCCGCCCGCGTCGCCGCCCGGGCCACCGGCGATGCCCCGCGCGGGGGCCGGGTCGACGTCGGCGGCGCGCTGCTCGTCACCCTGGCCACCGCCCTGCTGATCTACGGGCTCGTCTCGGCCGGCGACGGCGGCTGGGCCTCCGCGGGAACCCTGCTGCCGCTGGCCGGGGCCGCCGTGTCGTATGTCGCGTTCGTCCTGGTGGAGCGGTCGGTACGGGCGCCGCTCATGCGGATCGAGACCCTGGCCAGGCGTCCCGTCGTCTCGGGCGCGTTCGTCATGCTGGTCGCCACCGGGCTGATGCTGGGCCTGTTCTTCCTCAGCTCCCTCTACCTGCAGCACGTCCTGGGCTACAGCCCCCTGCGGACCGGGCTCACGTTCCTGCCCGTCGCCGTCGCCATCACGCTGGGCGCGCACGTCGGCGGCCGCCTCATCGGCAAGGTGGGCGGCCGGCCGGTGGCCGTGGCGTCGTTCCTGCTGACCGCCGCGGGGGCGGCGCTGATGACCCGGGTGTCCCCCGAGGCGGGCGCGTACACCACCTTGGTGCCGGGGTTCGTGCTGGCCGCCGTGGGGATCGGGCCGGCGTTCGTGACCGCCACCACCACGACGATGGCCAACGTCCCGCCCGGCGAGAACGGCGTCGCCTCCGGGGTGATCAACACCTTCCACGAGCTGGGCGGCTCGATCGGGGTGGCGGTGGTGTCCACGGTCGCCGCGTCCAGCCTGGTGCCGGGCGCGGGCGCCGGCGGCTTCACCTCGGGGCTCGTGTTGTGCGCGGTCGTCGCGGGGGTGGCGGCGGCGATCTCGCTCGGTCTCGTCCCGCCCGGCAGGCCGGCGGGCGCGTTCGTCGGTCACGGTCACGGTCACTGATGGGATGTCCCCGGCGACCCCGGGAGGCTATTCTGCTTGCGTGACTGCTCCGCCCCCCGCGGGACGCGGCTTCTCGACACACCCGGCCTCCGCCGGGGCCGGTCATCACCGGGCGCCGGACGGCGCCCCTCCGCCACCGGTCGCGTCGCGTCCCGAGCGCGGTGGGCGGCGGCGATGCCGCCGCTGACGCTCCTGCGCCGGGAGCAGCCGGGCGTGACGGTGATCGAGGTGTCCGGCGAGCTCGACGCCACCAACCGCGCCCAGTTCGAGAGCTTCCTCAGAGACCGTCCGGAGCCCGGTCACCAGGTCGTGTTCGACCTGGCCCGGGTGCCGTTCGTGGACAGCTCGGGCCTGCACGTCCTGCTGGCCTTCGCCACCGACCAGCTCCGGAGGTCGGGCGCGGTGCGCCTGGCCGCCGTGCAGCCCCTGCCCGCCCGTTTGCTGGACATCACCGGGGTGCTCGGGCACCTCCCCGTGCACGACACCGTCGAGGAGGCGGTGGCCGCCGCCAGGGCCGCCGCGGAACGTTCCGTGTGACGGGCGGCGCGCGGGCGCATTCTCGGCTAACTTCGGGGCTAGCGCGCGTCTGGGCGCAGGCGGCTACTCTTCCGCTACCCAGGGTTGAAGTTCTTCCATGCCGGGCGAGCACGGAACGAGGAACACGACATGAGCGACCCCACGGTCGGCAACGCACGTACGAGCGGGCGCGGCAAACGGGTCCGAGGCCCGTCCGAGGTGGGCGAGACCGAGCTGCGCCAGCTGCTCGGCGGGCTGACGGCGGTCCGGGACGGTGATTTCCGCACCCGTCTGCCGGAGGACGCCGACGGGTTGCTGGGTGAGATCGCCTCGGTGTTCAACGGGATGGTCGATCAGTTGTCGTTGTTCACCTCCGAGGT
>NZ_JBIATU010000007.1:0-436819 GCF_042892035.1 Nonomuraea sp. NPDC001831
CGCTTCGACAAGCTGGCCAGCCGCTACCTAGCTGGCGTCACCATCGCCTCACTCATGCTCTGGCTCCGGCAAGCCGAATTGTCAGACACCCTCTAGGGGGCGAGATCACCTCCGCTTGTCGTCACCATCAAGGTGTTGTGCAGGCAGGTGTCTCTACCCCTCCAGATACCGCTGCTCACTGCAACAACTGGTCAAGCAGGTACGACCACCTTGAGGGCAGACGGTCAGATCACCGGGACAGGCGGCGGTGGGTCAGGGCATGAGCATGCCCTGAGTCCGATCTCCATGGTTGGTGGAAGCCTGTCGCTCACTGCGGCCGAGCCGCTGTGATCACGCTCACCGCCCTGGACTACGGAAACACCATGAAGTAAGGCGATCACCAATCGTAAGAGGCCAGATTCAGTGGACGAGCACAGTCCGTGGTAACGGATTGCGATATTCCTCTTACTCTTGTGTCGCCGGGAGCGGAAATGAGTATTTCCACATCATCTCTTGTTCGGCCCCGCATGTCGGCTGACAATGGTATTGCCTCGCAAAGAGAAGCGTGGGCCTCATGACGTTGAATTAGGCGAGATGAGGGAACTGTTGAGCTGTCCGCCGGTTGGCCAGTCTCTGTGTATCGGTGCGACGACCACTTCCCGAGCAATACATCAATTCTGAGCTCAATATACAGCCACGGTCCTACTCTATCCCTCGACGTTGATCCGTGCAGGGCTGCATCCGCTGCGCATATCGGTATTCACTGTGTCAGTGATCGACCTGGCGAACATAAGGAGAATTTTTCCGATTTATGGGATCACGGATCCTGACACCGTTGATACGGGAGGCGTCCATGTCAATTGTTCTGGCGTCCGTATTGGCCGGCAGCGCTGTTTCTGCAGTCGCCGTTCTTTGGTTTCGTCGTACCTTTCTAGTCGTGACGGTGCGGGGCAAGAGTATGGAGCCAACCTATCAAACCGGGGAACAGGTGCTCGTCCGCCGGATGCGGCGGTCGGAAGTGCGCGCAGATGAAGTCGTTGTCCTTCGCGGGCCAGAGTCGGCACGCGTGCAATCTCCTTCTCGATCTGCTCAGAAGGGAAGCGGCGCGGAACCCGGATATCTGATCAAAAGAGTGCTGGCCGTTCCTGGTGACGATCTCCCGCGCGAGCGGGTGCCGGCCCTGCGGGACGTTGCCGACCGACATGTGCCGGCAGGCATGGTGGTCCTGCTGGGGGATAATTCCGCAGCCAGTTACGACTCTCGCAGCCATGGTTATTTCTCCCTCGCGACCGTCGTCGGAACAGTTGTGCGACGGCTCCCGACGCAATCGAGATCCGGCTCCTGAATCAGAAGTGCGGTGCCTCTTCCCGCAACTGAGCGTGCTGTGTTGACGTCGGTTGATTCCTCGATCAGAACGGCTATTAACGACTCATCTCTTTCCGGGAACTGCTCCATGCCGTGGCTTCCGGCCGACTCTGTCACCGACTATACGTTCATGCGCACCGAAAGATGAGAGCAGAAGTGAGTGATTTTCAATTCCGTCTGTTGGGGCCGCTGCGAGTTATCACCACGGAAGGTGTGGAGGTGAAGATCGGCCGCCCGAAGCTGCGACTGCTGCTCGCCATTCTGCTGACCGATCCCAACGCCCCGGTGTCGGTGGACCGACTCGTGGACGAGCTCTGGCAGGGGGAACCGCCGGAGTCGGCCCTTTCGAACGTGCGGACGTATGTGTGGACCCTTCGCCGCATGTTGTCCTCGACTATACGGAAGACCGCTCCAATCAGCACGGATCCGCTGGGCTACATGATCGAGGTACCATCGGACGGCCTCGACGCTGTGGTGTTCGAGCGCCTGATCGCGGAGGGCACCGCAGCGCGACTACAGGGCGACCTGTCGTTGGCGACTGAACGCTTCAAGCAGGCGCTGGGCCTGTGGCAAGGGCCAGTTTTCCAGGACGTGCCGCACTTGAGTGATGCGCTCGCGATTGCCGCCCAGCGTTTGGATGAGCAGCGTCTGATGGCAGTGGAGTCGCTCTGCGATGCGCAGCTCGCCATGGGGATGCAGGCAGAGGTCACCGCTGAGCTGCAGAGCTGGGTCCATCGATATCCACTGCGGGAGCGTCTGTCGGAACAGCTGATGCTGGGACTGTACCGGGATGGCCGACAGGCGGAAGCGCTTTCAGTCTTTCATCGCCTCCGGACGCACTTGATCGAAGAAATCGGCGTGGAGCCAAGCCTGCCGTTACAAATCCTACAAGGCCGCATTTTGCAGTCGGATCCACAACTGTCGTTGCCCGGCCATGGCGCCATGACGGTCGCCGCGCCTCCAATCTTCACCACACCGCAGCAGTTACCGCTGGACATCGAAACATTCGTCGGCCGGCACGACGATCTAGAGATGCTCGGCGGCCTGCTGCGGACAGGTGATCCGGCAAGGTCTGGTGCGGTGGTGGTGATCCACGGTCCGCCTGGCGTCGGCAAGTCGGCGCTGGCGATTCGATCCGCATATCGATGGTCTGCCTATTTCCCGGACGGACAGTTGTATGTGGATCTGAGAGGGACGACATCCGATAACGAACCGCTGTGTCCAGGCGAGGCCCTGGGACGCTTTCTGCGAGCTCTGGGCGTCCCTGCAAAGGGCGTGCCACAGGACATCGAAGAGGCTGCTGCGCTCTTTCGCACCTTGATCGCCAGGCGACGGATGTTGATTATCTTGGACAACATCGCGACAGAAAGGCAGGCGCGCGCTTTGCTGCCTGGCTCGTCCCGCAATGTTGTGCTGATGACCAGCCGTGCCAGGCTTGCCGCCCTCAACGGGACCACTGATCTGGAGCTTGGCCCGCTCGATCCAGACGCCGCGCAGACGATGTTGCAGCATCTCGTCGGAAGTCCCCGGGTGGTGTCGGACCCTTTGGGGGCGGTCGAGCTCGCGCAGCTGTGCGAATATTTGCCGCTCGCCCTTTACGCGGCCGCGTATCGACTGAAGGCTCGTCCGGGCTGGACCGTTCGTTGTCTGGTGAACCGTCTCGCAGACGAGCGATATCGTCTAGATGAGTTGGCTGTCAGCGACGTCCGCGTGCGCGAGAGTCTTGAGGTCAGCCATTCCGCTCTGCGGCGCAGCGAACATCCCGATGACAGGGTGGCGGCGCGCGCGCTCTGCCTGATCGGGCTTGCACCCGTCCTCGAACTCGATGTCGGCAGAGTGGCGGATCTGCTTGACATTACCTCGGTCGAGGCGGACCGAATAGTTCAGCGCCTGCTCGACGTTCATTTACTGGAGACGGTAGGACATGACCGCTATCGAATGTCCGGCTTAATCCGGTTAGTCGCCCGTGAATTGGCGACCGATGCTCTTATGCATGACCAAGGCATCACGGCGCTCAGCGGGGCGCCGGCGTATGACTAGGAGCACGGTGCGGTCTGGCGCATAACGGATCCGGCTTCCCGGTGGGCAGTGGTCCATCGGGAAGCCGGCCGGCCTCTGCAGGCACGCATCAGGTCGCGATACGCCGAAGGCGGCGGGCATGTAGGCCGCCTGAAGGGTTACCGACTCAGGCGGCGGCGGCGCAGGTCCCGCAGTCGCCCATGTCCCACGAAGTCATGCATATGCCATTGCTGTAGCAACAGGTTTGACCGTACCTGATGCGGTCCTGCCAGGGCAGGGTGCAGAACCCGCTGACGCACGAATCGTAGAACCAGGGGCCGCATGTCGCACCGTCGGCAGTAACCGACGGCGCCACCAGGCGGACCATCCGCTCGCCCAGTGACTCCAGAAACTTCATTTTCGCCTCCCTCTCTTCGATGCTCTTACTGGATGTGACGGGTGACGTCGGCGACAGGAAACGTCGCTGTTGACATTTGTGAACCCGTCCTCGGCATATTACGATTTGGCATGCGTGAGTGTGTACACGATAAATCCAATACTCCTACACTCGCAGAGGTGTGCGTGTATTCACTCGTCGTACGCGGTAAGCGCCGATCGTGTGGAGTGCTCGCGAGCTGGGATCCAACGTCGGATGCAAGAGCCAAGGGGTGCGTATTCGGTCTTCATTCGCCAGCGTAACCGGGTCGAATGTAGCGCGCCGTAGTCCCAAAAGCTGCGCGGTGGTTGCTGATCAAGAAAGGCCGTTTGGGTGCCACGTTGACCGCGGCAGGTCCTGCCGTCCGGCGCGGGCGGCGGCTTGCGGCAGGGGCTCGGCCGGGCAGCGCTGATCTCCCTTCCCTTCGCGGTCTGTCTGGCGCTGCTCGGACGCAGGGCCCGGGGTGTCCGTGGACGGAGGAGGCTGCGTTGGAGCGCTGGGGCCGATCACGCAAGAGCTCGGACGAGGAACGTTCCTGCTCCGTGCTTCGGAAACCGGCTCCGGTACGTCGCCGTAGTGGGGGACGACGGCCAGACGCACGTACGAGAGGCGCAACCCCACGACGAGCCACGCGTGTGGGACCTTCGCCGCTGGTCCTACGAGAAGCGGCCGCCGGGCGAGCCGGTGGCCGGAGAAGTGCTCGGCACGGTGGAGATCCAGTTGCAGCAGCCGTCACCGGACACGTGCGAGCTCACCGAGTTCACGATCACCCGCACCGGCCATGGGCAGGCGGTCAGCGGCCTGCTCGGCCGGCGCGTCCGTCAGGATCTACAAGAGGCCGGTATCAGCCGCACCACCGGTTGGCTTCCCTGGAACGACCTGTATCCGCATGGTCGCCGTTTTCTGCGGGTGCTCGGCCGGATTCGTGAGGGCTCTGACGGGGTCCAGGTCCTGATCGGCGGGTGACGTGGGCCCGCCTCCGGCGCGGGGCCGGAGGCGGGTGTGGTGCGGGCGGGGGGAGTCGCAGTCAGGCGGGGAGCAGGCCGATGGCTGCCTTGGTCTGGCGGATCTTGGCGCCGGCCAGGTCGCGGGCTCGTTCGGCGCCGGACCGCAGAGCCTTCTGGACGTGGCCGGGGTCTTCCGACAGGTGCAGGTAGCGGTCGCGGATGGGGGTCAGGGTGGTCACCACCGCGTCGGCCACCGCCTCCTTGAGCTCGCCGTAGCGGTCGAACCGGGACGCCAGGTCCTCGGGGGCCTCGCCGGTGCAGGCGGCCAGGATGGCCAGGAGGTTCGAGACGCCGGGTTTGCGGTCGGGATCGTAGGCGACCGTGTTGTCCGCGTCGGTGACCGCGCGCATCACCTTGCGCCGCAGCACGTCGGGCTCGTCGAGCAGGCGCAGGGTGCCGCCCGGCGTGGCGGCCGACTTGCTCATCTTGTCGGCGGGAGACGTCAGGTCCATGAGACGGGCGGCCACCGGCGGGTTGACCGTCGTGGGCACGGTGAAGACGGGGGCGTACCGGGTGTTGAACCGCTGGGCGACGGTTCTGGCCAGCTCGACGTGCTGGCGTTGGTCCTCGCCGACGGGGACCTCGTCGGTGTCGTACAGCAGGATGTCGGCGGCCATGAGGATCGGGTACGTCAGCAGCGACATGCGGACCTGCTGCTGGCGGCCGGACTTCTCCTTGAACTGGATCATTCGCTGGGCCTCGCCGTAGCCCGTGGTGCATTCGAGCAGATAGTGCAGTTCGGTGTGTTCCGGGACGTGCGACTGGACGAGGAACAGGCAGGACTCGGGGTCGGTGCCGGCGGCCAGCAGCAGGGTGGCGAATTCCAGGGTGCGCCGGCGCACCTGGGTCGGGTCGTGGTCCAGGGTGAGCGCGTGCAGGTCGGAGATGAAGACGACGGTGTCCGTGGTGGTCTGACCGGCGATGATCGGGGCGATGGCGCCGAAGTAGTTGCCGAGGTGCAGGTCGCCGGACGGCGTGAAACCCGTGAGACGTCGTGGCATCGGTGGAGCTCCCTCAGGTCGGGAGCCGCCCGTCGTCCTGGATCGGCCGAGGAATGAGGACACCGACGGGCCGCCCGGGACTGGGCGGCCGCTTTGTCAGGTCTGCGCGGATGAGCAGTGCCGCCCGGTCAGGGGCGCCACCAGCCGAGAAATGAGTGGATCATCCGCATGACGCATACCGTACCACCCGGTTTGCAGCGGGTGGGGCGCCGGTTGATGACTGTGGGAAACGTCTGGCGGTTGGGTGGGTTGGTCCGGGATCATGCTGCTCGTGGCGATGCTCCTGTTGTTGGCGATTGGTCTTCTTGCCGGTGCCGCGCTGTGCCTGGTCCTGTGGCCGCCGCTACGTGCGGACGATTTTCAGCATGCGCGGCTCTCGACGCTGATGGCCCTGGAGATGGGGCAGTTCGTCACCGTGCCGATCGCGCTGGTCGTGGGGCTCGTGCTCGCCGTGAAAGGGGTATGGGCGCGGACTCCTGGCTATCTGCTGGGAACGGTCACGACGCTTTTCGGGCTGCTGGTCGCCACTCAGGCATGGGCCATGGGCGAATGGGTCGAGACTGGCCCGTCCGGGATAGGCGATCCGGACGGCGAAAGCGTCCTGGCGTTTTCGGGCCTCTTCTCCGGTGCGATGACGACGGTCGTCGGCCTGTGCATCTTGATGGTGCGATGGTCCGGCTACGATTCCGCGACCGCGCCGGTACGTCAGCGACGCCCCCGCAGGGGGACTGATTCGTGGAAACAAGGAGTTCAGTGAAGCGCTGGTTCTCGCGGGTGATGGTCGCGGCTGCCGTGGCATTGTCGGGGATGTCCGGGCAGGCCGCGTCGGCCGAAACAGGGCCCGGTCCCGCGGATGTCGCCGCCGTCGACGACGGGGAAATCGCGGTGTTCCTCTGTACGCCGTCCGCCCGCGGCTGTCACAAACGGCCCGTGACGGCGAAACAGCGGCGGGACGTCGAGGCTTTCCTGACATCCACGCCCGGGGTGACCGAGGTGCGGTTCGTGAGCCGGGCGGCGTCCTATGCGGAGTTCCGCCGGGAGTTCGACGGCGAGACGAAGATGCTGGCCGAGGTACGGGCCAAGGACCTGCCTGAGTCGTTCTGGATACGGGTTTCCCAGACGGCCGACCGGGCACGCATCGCGTCGGCGGCGGGTTTGCGCCCTGGCGTGGCGCGGGTCGTCGACCAGTTGGAGGTCCGTAGGGCCACCCGGTCCCGTTGGGAGGCGGAACTCTCCGTCTTCCTCTGCACGAGCGGTACCGTCATGCCCGGATGTCGGCACGGGCGGGGACCGGCGAACCGGAAGGCCGCCACCGCCAAGGAGAAGAAGGCGATCGTCGCCGTCATCGAGCGGATTCCCGGCCTCGAATCGTACGAATACGAGGACCAGAGGACGGCGTATCGCAACTTCGCCGAAGCGTACGCGGACAGGGAGTCGCTGATCGCGGCCACCAGGGTGTCGGACATGCCTGAGTCGTACCGGCTGTCGATTCGGTCGGACGTGAATCGCGGCCCCTGGCGCCGCCGGCTCGCGAGGATGCCGGGGGTCACGGAGGTGTTCGACTACGAGTGCTTCGTGCAAGAGGTACGGCTCAGGTCGGAGTACGGGCTGAAGAAGGTCGGAGCCCGAACCCGGGCATGCGAGTAGCGGCGGTCACGCAGGCGTCGTGCGAGCGTTTCGTTCAAGACCGGGATGCGGCGGGCGGATGAGACTGCGTCCATGTCTGAACAGACCTTCACCCCCGCCCTCGGACGTCTGAAGTTCACCCGCCTGTACGACCCGGTGGTCGCGCTGACGCGGGAACGGCTGTGGCGCACCCTGGTGGCCATGCACGTCGCCCCCAGGCCGGACGAGACGATCGTGGACGTCGGCTGCGGCACCGGTTCGCAGGCCATGCTGCTCCACCGCCTCCAGCCGCGGGCCAGGATCGTCGGCGTCGACCCCGATCCGGAGACGCTGGCCCAGGCGCGGCGCAAGGGCAGGGCGAGCGGTACGGCCCCGGAATGGCGGCTCGGCATGGGGGACGCGCTGACCGGCCTGCTGGGGCCGGGTTCGGCCGACACGGCGGTGTCGAGCCTGGTCCTGCACCAATGTCCGCTCGCGATGAAACGCGCGATCCTCGCCTCCATGCACGCCGTGCTGCGGCCGGGCGGCAAGCTGGTGATCGCCGACTACGGTTGGCAGCGGACGGCGTCGATGCGGCTGGCGTTCCGCGTGGTGCAACTGGCCGACGGGGTGCGGGACACGCAGCCCAACGCCGACGGCGTGCTGCCGGCGCTGATGACCGACGCGGGGTTCGCGGACGTCCGCGAGGCGGAGGTCGTGCGGACGGTGACCGGCTCAATCTCCGTCTACGTGGCCGCCCGCGGCTGACCGGCTCAATCTCCGTCTACGGGCCGCCCGCGGCTGATCGGCGCAGCAGCGGCAGCACGGTCGCCGGCGTGAGCCCCAGCATGTCGCGTAACTGCCGATGGAAGTGGGCCTGGTCGGCGAAGCCGCCGTTGAGCGCGGCCTCGGCGATCGAACTGCCGTCGGCCAGGGCGCGGGCCGCGCGGGTGAGCCGCCGCCAGATGCGCCACCTGGCGAGCGGCATGCCGAGTTGCAGCCGGGCCAGGGCACGCAGGCGCTGCGGGGAGAGCCCGGCCTGCGCGGCCGCGTCGGCGACCAGGAGGTTCCGCGACGTCAACGCCTCCATCGCCACCACCAGGCGCGGATCGAGCGCCCGGAACGGCCGAGGTTCCACGACCCGACGGAAATCCTCCTCACGGAGGGCATGCAGATCGGCAGCCGCGGTGATCACCCCACCGCCGGGCGGCAGGTCGGAGCCGGTAGGGGGGCCGTCGTCGGGCGGAAGGTCGGAGCCGATGGGCGTGGTGCCGGGGAACCGGGTGCAGCGGTCGCGCAGGACGGACGCGTACGAGCACTGCGGCTCGACGAACCAGATGCGGACGTCCGGCGCCCCCGGCATGCGGTGCCGGACCATGGGCGGGATGATCAGCGCAGGCCCGCGATGACACGTCCCCCGCTCGTCGACGACCGCCACCTCGCCCTCCACGGCGGCCGTCACCTGGTACGCGGCGTGACGATGGAGCGAGTTGTCCGCCGACGGCCCCTGGTACGTCGCGTACCCCTCACCGATGAAGAACCGGCTCGCCACCCCTCACCCCCATCCCCGAACCACCGCCCATCGTGCCAGCCGGCACCCGGAAGCCGGGACGTGCGGGATCAGTTCCAGGTGGCGCGCTTGAGCACGCCGGCCAGCCCGTAGGTGTTCCAGGCGTCCACCACCAGGATCCCGGACTGCGGCAGGAACCACTCCTTCTCGTTCCACTTGCTGGTGGTGCGGCCGGTGTCGTTCGTCACGCAGCGGTTCGGCCAGGTGGTGTACTTCGCCTGGTGCCCGGCGCCCACCGGCCGCAGCCCGCGGTAGGACGCCTTCTCGCCGGGATACCAGCTCAGGTTGGAGTTGAACGGGCACGGGATCACCCCGCTGAACGGATGGAACTGCTGCTTGCCCGTGTACGTCATGGAACCGCCGCCGACCGGCACGTTCGTGTAGTCCTTCGGCCCGAAGATCCAGAAGCTCTCGCAGTCGGGCGCGAACGGCTCCGGCTTCTTGCACAACAACCCGGTCACCACCACGACGTGGTCACCCGACCGGTGCACTTTCCAGTCGGCGGGGATCCGCAGCGTCATGCCGCGGAAGGAGAGCGTCTTCCCGGCGGCGGAGGCCGACGCGAGGGACGTGGTCGCGGGCAGCACGACGGCGGAGGCGGCGGTCAGGGCGGCGAGGAGGAGAGGGAGCTTTCTCATGGTTCGGGAAGGTACGCACCCCCACTTGCGGAGGGCTGGCCATCCACTTGGAGGAGGTCCGTCCTGGGTGGGTATGGGGTAAAGCATGATCTTCCTGAGACGGGCCGTTCTGATGGCCGTCCTCGCCTTCCTGGTCATCCCGATCACCGAGGTCGTGGCCGCGCCGCAGCCGGCCGCGGCGCAGTCCGGCGCACGCGCCCATGCGGGCGCGCAGGCCAGTGCGGCGCGGGCCCGCCGCATGCTGGCCCAGCTGCGGGTCGCCAGGCCCTTATCGTTGCGCGGCTACACCCATCGCCGGTTCCAGCCCAAGTGGGGACGTCACAAGGGAAGGTGTGACGTACGCGAGACCGTCCTGGCCCGGGACGGGCGGCGGGTGCGCAGGAACGCGGCCTGCCATCCGGTGAAGGGCGTCTGGTACAGCCCGTACGACGGCAGGCGGCTGAAGAGCGAGCGCCTGGTGGACGTCGACCACGTCGTCCCGCTGGCCTACGCCTGGCGCTCGGGCGCCAAGAGGTGGAGCCCGGCGCGGCGGCGGGCCTTCGCCAACGACCTCACCCGTCCTGAGCTGGTCACCGTCAGCCATTCCGCCAACATCGCCAAGGGCGGGCAGGGGCCGCAGAGCTGGCGTCCGCGCCGCCGTGCGTACTGGTGCCGCTACGCGACCTCGTGGATCACCGTCAAACACCACTACCGGCTGTTCGTGACGCGCAGCGAGCGTGTGGCGCTGTCCAACATGCTCCGCACCTGCGGCCGCTGACCGCCCCGCGCTGACCGCCCGGCGCTGACCGCCCGGCCGCTGACCGCGCGGACGTTCGCGCCCGTACGTTCACGCCTGGACGTGGCGCGGAGCGAGGAGCTTCTTGAGTGCCCGAGCCGTCGCGCGCGGGAAGGCCGTGTTGCCGTTGTGGCCGCCCGGCAGCGTGACCGGCTCGACGCCGAGCAGCTCGGCCAGCGCGAGCGCGCAACGGTAGGTGTGCACCGACGGCCGGGTGGCGAGGCCGATCGCCGGGATCACCCGGGTCCCGGTGCCCGCCGTCTCGGCCGGGGCGAGGTCGTCCTCCATGACGGCCGTGAACTCCGTCCCGATGAAGAACCCGAAGTTGGCCTGCCGCCTGGCCGTGAGCGGCTGCGGGGTGAGCCCGTCCTCGGTCTCGTCGTGGGCCGGGTCGATGCCGAGGTGCCGGGTGATCGCGGGGAAGGCCGCGGCCAGCCCCCCGTCCGCGTACGCCCGCTGGATGGCCGCCAGCTCGGCCACGTGCTCGGCGCGGCCGGCGGCGGGCAGCAGGTTCGGCAGCACGGGCTCGTGCGCGATCAGCGTGCGCAGCACGCCGGGGTGGCGGGCCGCGACCCGCAGGCCGATCGCGCCTCCCATGCTGAACCCGGCCATCAGGGCGGGCCCGTCGGCGACCTCGGCGAGCAGCCGCGCGACGTCGTCGGCGTGGTCGGCCATGGTGACGGGCGGCGCGGCGGGGTCGAGGGTGCTGCGCGACAGGCCGCGCCGGTCGTAGGTGACGACGGTGAAGGTGTCCGCCAGGAGCGGCACGAGGTCGGCGGTGCGATCGGCGTCGCCCTCGCCGCTCTGCGACAACAGCAGGACCGGGCCGCTGCCCTCGACCTGGAAGTGGAGGGTGGCGCCGGGGACGGGAAGGGCGGTCATGCGGGTCTCCTCCGCTAGGGAAAAAAAGCATCTAAATCGATGCATCGATCTAGATGTATCATGACTTCATGAACGGAGTCGAACTGTTCCTGCTAGGCCGCACCCTCATGAAGATCGGCGAGCAGGCGATGCCCCAGCCGAAGGGCGACGGCCCGCGGGGCTCGGTCCGCACGGTGCTCGTCGTCCTCGGCGACGTGGTCGCCCACCCCGGCACGACGGTCAGCGAGATCGCGGCCCGGACCGGCCTGCCGCAGAGCCAGGTGTCCACGGCCGTCGCCCGGTTGGAGTCCACGGGGTCGATCGAGGGCGTGCCCGATCCGGCCGACCGGCGGCGGCGGCTCATCCGTCCCGCGGCGACGCCCTCCGCCCGGGTCGCCGAGGTCAGGGCCGCCCCGATCGACGACGCCCTCGCCGCCGCCCTGCCCGACCCGGGCCCCGAGGCGGTCGGCGAGGTCACCGCCGCCCTGGAGGTGCTGGCCCGCCACCTCACGCCGGAGGTCGCCGCCCGCGTACGCGATGCCGAGGGGGCGGCGGGCGTCCTACGATCTCAACCGTGAAGACACCGGCACGCAGTCTCCATGTCATCGTGTGCGCGGCGGGCCCGGCCGGCGACGTCGCCAGGCTCGTCGTCCCGGCTCAGGAAGAGGGCTGGGACGTCCAGATCGTCGCCACGCCCTCGGCGCTCGGCTTCGTCGACGTGCCGGAGCTGGAGCGCCTGACCGGGCGCCCGGTCCGCAGCCGCTACCGCAGGCCGGACGAGCCCAGGCCGCCGCGGGCCGACGCGATCATCGTCGCCCCGGCCACGTACAACACGATCAACAAGTTCGCCATGGGCGTCGCCGACACCTACGCGCTCGGGCTGCTGGCCGAGGCTCCGGGGCTCGGCATCCCCGTGGTCGTCCTGCCGTTCGTCAACAGCGCGCTCGCCGCCCGCGCGCCCTTCCGGCGCAGCGTCGAGGAGCTGCGGTCGGAGGGGGTGCGCGTCCTGATCGGGCCGGGGCAGTTCGAGCCGCACGCGCCGAGCGCGGGCGACGGCAACGACACCTACGTCTGGGAGAGCGCCCTCACGGCGCTGCGTCCGTGACGAGAGCCTCGTCCGTGACGAGAGCCGCGTCCGTGACGAGAGCCGCGTCCGTGACGAGCGGCCGGAAAGAGGCGCGGTAGGACTGCGGCGGCACGCCGACCACCCGCTTGAACCGCTCGCGGAGGGCGACCGCCGAGCCGAACCCGGACTGCGTGGCGATCCGCTCCACGCCGTGGTCGGTGGTCTCCAGGAGGAGCTGCGCCCGCCGCACCCGGGCGCGCAGCAGCCACTGCAGCGGCGTGGTGCCGGTCTGCTCGCGGAACCGGCGGCCGAACGTGCGCTCGCTCATCCCGCTCTGCGCGGCCATCGCGGCCAGGGTCACCTTGCCGTCGAGGTTGTCCTCGATCCACGCCAGCACCGGCTCCAGCAACGAGCCCTGGGGCACCGGCGGCCGGGTGTGCGCCATGAACTGGGCCTGGCCGCCCTCCCGCTCCAGGGGCGTCACCGACAGGCGGGCCGAGTCCGCGGCGACCGCCGAGCCGAAGTCGCGCCGGACGAGGTGCAGGCACAGGTCGAGCCCGGCGGCGGCGCCGGCCGAGGTCAGGATCTGGCCGTTGTCGACGTAGAGCACGTCGGGCCGCACGTCGACGTCGGGGAAGAGCTCGGCCAGCCGGTCGGCGGCCATCCAGTGGGTGGTCGCGCCCAGCCCGTCGAGCAGCCCGGCCGCGGCCAGCGTGAAGGCCCCCGCGCAGATGGAGGCGATGCGGGTGCCGGCGGCGGCCGCGTCGCGCAGCGCCGCGAGCACCTCGGGGCTCGGCGGGGCGGCCTGCTCCGAGCAGCCGGGCACCATGATCGTGTCGGCCGTGCGCAGCGCCTCCAGGCCGTGGGGCGCGACGATCGTGAAGGCGTCGGCGGCCACCTGCGGCGTCGCCGCGCACACCTGGACCCGGTACGGGCGGCTCCCGTCGGCCAGCCGGGCGCGGCCGAAGACCTCGACCGGGATCGCCAGGTCGGCCGCCACCACGTGATCGAGGGCCAGGACCGCCACAGTGTGCATGCGGCCACGCTAGGCCAGGCGGCGGGCGGTTGGCGGGAACTCGTCGGAGTTTGTCGAGCCACCCTCTGGGAGGGTCAGGACGGCCCGCCTAGCCTGGCTGCGTTCCCCCGAATCCAGCAGGAAGTGCCCCATGTCCATCCTCATGCCGATCCTGATCGGCCTGGTCGCCGTCTCCCTCGTCTCCCTGATCCCCGAGCCGCACGGCCGCCGCGCCAACGCCGTGCTGGTGGCCGGCGCGGGCGCCGCGTACCTCAGCGGCGGCGGGCTCGGCTACTGGGAGTTCCTGCTGCCCGTCGTGATGACCTACGTCGCCTACCGCGGGCTGGAGAGCTGGACGTTCATCGGCATCGGCTGGCTGCTGCACACCGCCTGGGACGTGCTGCACCACCTCCAGGGCAGCCCGCTGCTGCCCTTCGCCGCGGACTCCTCCTTCGGCTGCGCCATCTGCGATCCGGTGATCGCGTTGTGGTGCTTCGCGGGCGGTCCGCCGGTCCTCGGCCGGCTGCGGGCCCGCTTCACCCGGCCGCGGGCCTTGTCGAACGAGATTCGCGAATGACATTCTGGAATTCGGAACCTCGTCCCCGGAGGACGTATGGACAAAGAAGCCCTCCGCCGCAAATACCTCGAAGAGCGCGACAAGCGGCTCCGCCCGGACGGCAACGACCAGTACGTCCGCCTCACCGGCCGCTTCGCCCACTACCTCGAGGACCCGTACACGCCGAGGACCGAGCGCGAACCGAAGACCGACCACGTGACGGTGGCCGTCGTCGGCGGCGGGTTCGCCGGGCTCGTCACCGGCGCCCGGCTCAGGGAGGCGGGGGTCGGCGACGTGCGGATCGTCGAGAAGGGCGGCGACTTCGGCGGCACCTGGTACTGGAACCGCTACCCGGGAGCCCAGTGCGACACCGCGTCGTTCGTGTACATGCCGCTCCTGGAGGAGACCGGCCACATGCCGACGGAGAAGTACGCGCACGCCCCCGAGATCCTCGAACACTGCCGCCGCATCGGCAAGCACTACGGCCTGTACGACGACGCGCTCTTCCACACCGAGGTCCAGGACCTGGAGTGGGACGCCTCCCGGTCGCGCTGGACCGTGCGCACGAACCGCGGCGACGCCTTCACCGCCCGGTTCGTGGTCATGGGCATCGGCCCGCTGCACGTGCCCAAACTCCCCGGCATCCCGGGCATCGACGACTTCCGCGGGCATTCGTTCCACACCAGCCGCTGGGACTACGACTACACCGGCGGCGACCCCACCGGCGCGCCCATGGACCGGCTGGCGGACAAGCGTGTCGCCGTCATCGGCACGGGCGCGACGGCCGTGCAGTGCGTGCCGCACCTGGCCCGCGCCTGCGCCGAGCTGTACGTGTTCCAGCGCACCCCCTCCTCGGTGGACGTACGCGACAACCGGCCCACCGACCCCGCCTGGTTCGCCGGCATCGCCGCCACCCCGGGCTGGCAGCAGCGCTGGCTGGAGAACTTCACCGGCAACCAGACCGGCGGCCTGGTCGACGAGGACCTGGTGATGGACGGCTGGACCGACATCGCCCGCCGCGTCCGCGCCCGCATCGCGGCCCTGCCGCCCGAGGACCTGACCCCGGAGAAGATGGCGCAGGCGTACGAGGACTCCGACTTCGAGAAGATGGAGGAGATCCGGGCCCGCGTCGACGCGATCGTCGCCGACCCGCGGACCGCCGCGAAGCTCAAGGCCTGGTACCGCCAGCTCTGCAAGCGTCCCTGCTTCCACGACGAGTACCTGCAGTCCTTCAACGTGCCGGGCACCCACCTGGTGGACACCGACGGCAAGGGCGTCGAGCGCGTCACCCGGCGCGGGGTGGTGGCCGGGGGCGTCGAGTACGAGGTCGACTGCGTCATCTACGCCTCGGGCTTCGAGGTGACCACCGACTACACCCGGCGCGCCGGCTACGAGCTGACCGGCCGCGACGGCCTGCGGCTCACCGACCGCTGGGCGGACGGCATGCGCACCCTGCACGGCATCCACGTGCACGGCTTCCCCAACGCCTTCGTCGTCCAGCCCACGCAGGGCGCGAACCTCATCTCCAACATCCCGCACAACCTCACCGAGGCCGGCCGGACCATCGCCACGATCGTCAGCCACGCGCTCGACCAGGGCTTCGACGAGGTCGAGGCGACCCGGGAGGCCGAGGACGCCTGGATCGAGCTGCTGCTGTCGGGCCCGGGAAGCATCCTGGGCGCCTCCGCCGACTGCACACCCGGCTACTACAACAACGAGGGCCAGGACGCCGGCATGAAAGGCCGGCTGAACATCGGCCATCCCCAGGGGGCGATGGCGTACTTCGCCTACATCGACGGCTGGCGCACGTCGGGAACGTTCGAGGGGCTGGAGTTCCGCAAGCACGCAGCGGGAGAATGATCCGGCGCTCCCCGTCGGAACATTACTGCCGCCGCAGTGAATTCACTCTTCCGTGACGGGGACATTGTCGGTCATGGCATTCGATGTCACACTCATGCGTAACGCCACCAGGGAAAAGGGGATTTGCCGTGGCGCGTCCATGGGAAGCTGACGCATCGGCCGAACTGCGACGACGCCTGGGGAGGTCGGCCCTTGAGCTGGGCGATACCACGGCAAGCCCCTCATGTCCCGATATCTGGGAGCTCTCCAACGGCGATATCGCGGTGATAGGACGCGACCTCACGGAGAGTTATCGTGGCCGCCTGCCCGCGGGGGTTAGTATTGCCCGAGACGAACGCCTGGTCGTCATTCCCCGCAAGATGCTCGTAGCCGCCAAGCCGGATATCCCTGATGCTTAGAAACGTCGCTGCGGCGCAGTCCCAGCAGCTCACTCCAGATGAGTATTTCTCCGATTTCTGGCCGTACTTCCGCGAGCTCGAACGTGTCTTCTGGAAACTGGAGACCCGCCAGAGCTACCGCGAGCCGGACGAGCCGAGCTGGCTGGCCCTCGACGCCGGCGACTGGGGAGAGGCGATCCGGCTCATCGACGAGCGTCGCCACGAGATCCAGCGGCCGCTGCGCGAGGCGGGGGAGTTCGCGATGCGGCGCGTGCGGCTGGTCGAGCGGCCCTTCAGCCGTTACCTGCAGTGGGAGCTCTACTACATCCGCCTGCGGGCGCTGGCCGGTGAGCACATCCGCGTGCTCGAAGCCGACCGCCTGCCCGCTCTCGGCTTCCCCGGGCCGCTGCCCGAGCTGGTCGTCCTCGACTCGACCGTCATGTACGAGGTGCTCTACAGCGAGGACGGCACACTGACCGGAGCGCGCAAGATCCTCGACCGGCCGTTGATCGAGAGCTGCGGAGACGAGCTGGAAAAGCTCTTCGGTCAGGGAGTGGAGCTCATCCCGTACATGACCGCCGAACGCGACGTCCTCCCCCCGCCCCTGCGCCACTCCGCCACGTTCTAGCGCGGTGAACAGACGGTCGTTCGGGCGCTACTGGGTGACCATTTTGCTCCTGCTGTCGGTCGTCGCCGCCGCCGGACTGGTCGTCGCCTCCCCGTTCTTCCTGGCCGCCCTGGGGCGCAGCCGCGGCGACTGGTCGGTGCTCGGCGACATCGGCCAGACGTACGGCGCGGCCTCGGCCATCCTGGCCGTCCTCGCGCTCATCGGCGTGGCGTTCTCGCTCGTGCTCCAGGCCAGAGAGGCCAAGTCCGCCAGGGAGCAGGCGCTGCGCACGCTGCACGGCGACCTGATGAAGATGGCGATGGACGACCCGCTCTACCGGGCCTGCTGGGGAGCGTTCTTCGCCTCCGGCGACGAGGAGGGGCAGCGGGCCCACCTGTACGTGAACATGATCCTCAACCACTGGCTGCTGATGTGGGAGCTGCGCTCGATCACCGAGGCGCACCTGCGGCAGATCGCCGCGACCGTGCTCGCCGGGCCGATCGGGCGCGACTTCTGGCGTCAGGTGCGGACGTTGCGGACGACGAGCGCCGGGTCGCGCAGGGAACGCCGGTTCAACCTGATCATCGACGACGTCTACTCGGAGGTCACCGCCGGCGAGGCGGCGCCCGTGGCCGCGCAGGCGCCCCGCGGGGGAAGTTCCGTGGTGGTGAGGGTCGGGGTGGCGCTCGCGCTGGTCGTTGTCGTTCGGCGTATTCTGCGGGGTTTCGTCGGGGGTGGGCGCTAGTTTCGTCCACCATGAGCTACGACCTGTACTTCGGCTCGGAGAGCGACGAGCCGCGCCCGCCGGACCTGGTGGCCTGGAACAACGTCGTCACCCAGGCCCGCGCGCTCCTCGGCGACGTGACGGTCTTCGAGGGCCCGCCCAACTGGGAGCTCGAACACGAGGGCACCGGCATCTCCGTGGACCACTGGGCGGGCGGCTGGGGGATCAGCGTGCCGTACTGGTGGCACGGTGAGGCCGCGGGCCGGGTCGTGGGCCTGATGTACCAGGTGGCGCGGATCGTCGAGCGGGAGTCGGGGCTCGACGGCAATGACCCGCAGCTCGACTGCCCGATCACGGAAGCGGACGCGGCGGCGGCGGTCCGGATCTTCGACGCGGTCGCGGTGCGCTACGGGAGGGTCTGAC
This sequence comes from Nonomuraea sp. NPDC001831, assembly GCF_042892035.1. NCBI lineage: Bacteria > Bacillati > Actinomycetota > Actinomycetes > Streptosporangiales > Streptosporangiaceae > Nonomuraea > Nonomuraea sp. NPDC001831. Next base: position 17,864 of record NZ_JBIATU010000007.1, read on the forward strand.
CCCGTCAATCTGAACGATCGGTCGTTAATGTATGCTGGCGGCATGGCCGACGTGAAGGAAGACGGTCGCCGGGCGCGCGGGCAGCGCAGCCGTGAGGCGATCCTCGGGCAGGCCGTGTCGCTGGCCTCGGTGCACGGTCTGGACGGGCTGACCCTGGGCCGGCTGGCCGAAGCCGCCGGTGTCAGCAAATCCGGATTTTTCGCTCACTGGCGAGATAAAGAGCAACTTCAGCTCGACACCATCGAGTGGGCCGTCCGCCAATGGACCGACGAGATCGTCAAGCCCGCGCTCAAGGCCCCTCCCGGCGTGGCCCGCGTCCTGGCCCTGCACGAGGCGCGCCTGCGTTTCTACGAGAGGGGCGTCCTGCCCGGCGGGTGCTTCTTCTACACGGCGCGGGTGGAGTTCGACGACCGTCCCGGCCCGGTCAGGGACCGGGTGGCCGAGTCGATGGCCGAGTGGCTGCACTTCGTCGAGCGGCTGGTCCGGGAGGCGGTCGAGCTGGGGGAGCTGCGCCCGGAGACCGACCCGGCGCAGCTCGCGTACGAGATCGACGCCCTCGGCGAGGCCGCGGTCACCCACACCCGCCTGCTCGGCAGGGGCGAGGCCGCCTACGAGCGGGCCCGCCGCGCCGTCCACGACCGACTGAAGGAGCTCGCGTGACCCAGACCCGACCCGCCCAGGTGCACTTCGACGACCTCGACGCGATGGGCCTGCTGCACAACTCGCGTTACGCCCTGCTGGTCGAGCGCGCGATCTCCGCCTACTGGGCCGAGCAGGGCTGGAGCTTCGACCCGGCGATCTCCAAGTTCAAGGACCTCTACCTGGCCGTACGCGAGTTCAAGATCACCTACAACGCGCCGGTCATGGGCGCGGGCGAGGTGCAGGTCGACTTCTGGATCGACCGCATGGGCCGCACCAGCGGCGTGTACGGCTTCCGCGTCCTGTCGCAGGACCGCTCAATCGTGCACGCCGAGGGCTACCGCGTCAACGTCAACCTCGATCCGCAGACCTTCCGGCCCACGCCGTTCAGCGCCGAGCTGCGTACCGCCGCCGAGCCGCTGATGGCGAGCTGAGCCGCCGAGGGTAGACCCTGCACTACTGCGGGCCGTTCCCGTCCCCGGATACGGTCGCCGGGTGGGAAACAGGACCGCGCTCGAAGCGCTCACGCAGCGGCCGGCCGCCTTCCTCCGGTCGGCCTGGCCGTGGCGGTGCGTGGCGTACCTGGTGGGCAGCGTGCTGCCGGGGGCGGCCGTCGGGCTCGGGGTCATCGCGGTCGGGCTCGCCGGGCCGCCGGTCGGCCTGCTGCTCGTGCCGGTGCTGCTCGCGCTGGTCGTGCCGCCGGTCGCCCGGTTCGAACGGGTGCGGCTGCGCCTGGTGGACACCGTGCCGCTGCCGTCGGTGCCCGACCGGCGCCGGCGGGCGGCCGGGGTCGCGGTCATGACGGTGTTCGCGATGTGGTGGATCGACCTGGTCATGCTGGGGTTCACCGTCGGGGGGCCGGTGCTGCTGATCCTGTCCCCCGTGGTCCAGCCGGAGGCCGGGCCGGTGCTCGGCGCCGTGGCGGGCGTGGCGGGGGTGCTGCTGCTGCCGGTGGCGGCGTACACGATCACGGCGTGGGGCGGGGCGCGCGGCGCGATGGTCAGGGCGGTGCTCGCGCCGGCCGGGTCGGAGCTGAGCGAGATCATGCGGTCGCGGGCGCGCCTGGTGGACGCGTTCGAGACCGAACGCCGCCGGATCGAGCGGGACCTGCACGACGGCGCGCAGCAGCGGCTGGTCGCCCTGTCGATGACGCTCGGCCTGGCCCGGCTGGACGTGCCCGACGATTCGCCGACGGCCCGGCTGCTCGACGTGGCGCACGACGAGGCCGGGCAGGCGCTGGCCGAGCTGCGCGAGCTGATCCGGGGCGTGCACTCGCAGGTGCTCACCGACCGGGGGCTGGGCGCGGCGATCCGCGACGTGGCCGGACGCTCGCCCGTCCCCGTGGACGTGGACGCCGACGAGCTCGGGCGGCTGCCCGCGCCCGTCGAGGTCACCGCGTACTACGTGGTCACCGAGGCGCTGGCGAACGTGGCCAGGCACAGCGGCGCCACCAGGGCCGCGGTCACCGCCCGGACGGCGGCCGGCACGCTGGCCGTCGAGGTGCGCGACGACGGCGTCGGCGGCGCGGACCCGGCCAGGGGCACCGGGCTGACCGGCCTGGCCGACCGGCTGGCCGTGGTGGCGGGACGATTGTCGGTGTCCAGCCCGCCGGGCGGCCCGACCCTGGTACGAGTGGAGATCCCGTGCGCGTCGTGATCGCCGAGGATGCCGTGCTGCTCCGCGAGGGGCTGGTGGGGCTGCTCGAACGGTTCGGCCACACCGTGGCGGCCTCGGTCGGCGACGCCGGCGCCCTGGTCGCGGCGGTCGCCGAGCACCGCCCCGACGCCGTGGTGACCGACGTGCGCATGCCCCCGGGCTTCACCGACGAGGGCCTGCGCGCCGCGCTCGGCCTGCGCCGCCGCCACCCCGAGCTGGCCGTCCTCGTGCTCAGTCAGTACGTCGAGCAGACGTACGCGGCCGAGCTGCTGGAGTCCGGCGCCGGCACGGGCGTCGGCTACCTGCTGAAGGACCGGATCGGCGACGTGCGCGAGTTCGTCGACGCGCTCGACCGGGTGGCCGCGGGCGGCACGGTCGTGGACCCGGAGGTGGTGCGCCAGCTCCTGCGCCGCCGGCGCGACCCGCTGGCCCGGCTCACCCCGCGCGAGCAGCAGGTGCTCGCCCTGATCGCCGAGGGCCGCGCGAACGCCTCGATCGCCAGGGAGCTGGTCGTCACCGACGCCGCGGTGGCCAAGCACATCGCCGGCATCTTCACCAAGCTCGACCTGCCGCCGGAGTCTGACGGCCACCGCCGGGTCCTGGCCGTGCTGGCCTACCTCCGGGGATGACCGGCGGGAAGTCCGAAAAGTAAGGTTCGTTGCCATGAACGAGCAGTGGCAGGAGGTCGGCGACCGCGTCTACGTGCGTCGCCATGAGTCCTTCGACCTGAACACGGGCCTCATCGTGGGCGACGGGCACTGTCTGGTGCTCGACACCCGAAGCTCCCACCGGGAGGCCGCCGACCTGATCGACGCGATCAGGACGATCACCGGCCACCCGTGGACGGTCGTGAACAGCCATTCGCATTTCGACCACTACTTCGGCAACGCGCTCTTCCGTCCCGCCGAGATCTGGAGCCACGTCCGGTGCGCCGAGGAGATCGAGGTGTACGGCGAGCGGCACCGCGCGGACGTCATGGAACGGCGGCCCGACCGCCGCGCGGAGATGGAGGAGATCGCCGTCACGCCGCCCGACCACACCTTCACCGTCTCGGCCAGCCTCGACATCGGCGGACGCATGGTGCACCTGCGGCACTTCGGGCTCGGCCACAGCAGCAACGACATCGTCGTGCACGTGCCGGACGCCGGCGTGGTGTTCGCCGGCGACCTGGTCGAGGAGGGCGCGCCGCCGGCGTTCGGCGACTCCTACCCGCTCGACTGGCCGGACACGACGGCCGCGATGCTCGACGCGCTGCCCGAGCAGGTGTTCGTGCCGGGGCACGGCGCGGTGGTCGGCCGGGCCTTCGTCCAGGAGCAGCAGGCCGAGCTGGCGCTGGTGGCGGAGCTGGCCGCGAAGGCCCACGTGGAGGGGCTGCGGGACTCGATCACCCGGTTCCCGTACCCGGAGCAGGTGTCGCGGCAGGCGATCGAGCGGGCCTTCCTCCAGCTCGACGGGTGAGCTATATTGCAAATTGCAATATAGGGGGAGGCAACATGGCACAACGCAAGGGCCTGGTCGACCTGACCGTGCTCGCCCTGCTCACGGTGCACCCGAGCCACCCCTACGAGCTCCACCGCTTCATCATCGACACGCACAAGGACTACATCACCGGCCTGCCGCGCAGCCTCTACCACGCGGTCGAGCGGCTGGCCAGGGACGAGCTGATCGTCCCCGCCGCGACCGGCCGCGAGGGCCGCCGTCCCGAGCGCACGGTCTACGAGATCACCGACGAGGGCCGCGAAGAGCTGATCACCCGGCTCCGGCGGCTGCTGGAGCAGCCCGACCCCGACCGGCGCGCCTTCGTCGCGGCCATCTCGCTGATCGGCTGCCTGCCGCTGCCCGAGGCGCAGCGGGCGCTGCGCACCCGCGCCGCGACCCTCGAAGGCACGCTCGCCGGGATGGAAGGGCACATCAAGGCCATGCACGACAGCGGCCTGCCCGAGATCCTCATGCTGGAGGTCGAGTGCGAGCAGGCGCTGCACGCCGCCGAGCTCGCCTGGATCAGAAGACTTCTCGACCGGCTCGACCAGGGCGAGCTCGCCTGGACGAGCACGACCGAGGGGTGAGAGAAGGGCCGCCGGGGTGCGCCAACACCCCGGCGGCCGACATCCGAACACGGCGCCTGCCCTGCCCGGACGCGCAACTCCCAGGATAGGCGCCGCGACGAAAGGAGCTGTGCCATGTCCGAAGAGATCACCCGCCTGGTGGAGCGGATGACGGAGACCTGGAACGCCGGCGACTCCGCCGCCTACGCCGGCCTGTTCACCGAGGACGCCGACTACATCACCTTCTTCGGCCTGCACCTGCGGGGCAGGAAGGCGATCGAGGAGACCCACCGCGCGCTGTTCGAGACCTCGATCAAGCTGGCCGAGGGCGGCCCCGCGCCGATCGTCCGGCCGCTGACCGACGACGTCGCGCTGGTGATCGTCGGCGGCAGCTCGTCGGTGGCCGGCGTGCCCGACCCGAGCAGGGAGTCCGTCGTCACGCTGACCGCGCTGCGCACGCCGGAAGGCTGGCGGTTCGCCTCCTTCCAGAACAGCCGGGTGCGCAAGCCGTGAGGAAACGGCTGATCACCGAGGTGGCCGGGGTGGTCGGCGCCCCGGTCGAGCAGGTGTGGCAGGCCCTGACGCGCTCACTGCCCACACACCCGATGACCGTCGAGAAGGACGGGTACACCGTCGCCTTCCAGGGCGGCTGGTGGTACCGGGGCGAATGGGCCGTGCTCCCGCACCCCGAGGGCGCCCGCGTGGAGCACCGCGTCTACGACGTGGCCGAGCGGGGACGCTGGGCCGTGCCCCTGGCCAACCGGTTCTTCATCGGGTTCGGCCAGCGGACGAGGAAGGGCTTCGCCGAAGGCATCACCCGCATAGGGAAAGAACTGGGGTGTTTCGCCAGGCTGTCCTAGGCTGCTGGCCATGAGCCTGGTGTGGGAACCGCTGACCCCTGACGACGCCGAGGCGCTCGCCGCCCTCCTGGCCGCGATCGAGGCCGAGGATCGCACGGGCGAGATCCCCGACCTCGACGACGTCAGGGAGCAGCTCGGCCACCGCCTGATCGACCTGGCCGCGGGGACGCTCGCGGCCAGGCAGGGCGGCGAGATCGTCGCCTACGGCTACCTGCCGGTCCGGCAGTCCGTCACCGACAGCCACGTCATGCGGCTGTCGGGCGGCGTGCACCCCGCCCACCGCAGGCGCGGGCTCGGCCGGCGGATCGTCGACTGGAGCCTGGCCGTGGCGCCTGGGTTGAGCGAGCGGGCCTTCCCCGGCGTCCAGCCGGAGATCCACCTCCACGTGCCCGACACCAACGTCGGGCTGAAGGCGCTGGCCGAGGGCGCCGGTTTCGTCGCCAACCGCTGGTTCGCCCACATGGGACGCTCGCTGTCGGGCGACCTGCCGGCCTTCGCGCCGCCCGCCGGGGTGACCGTCGCCCCCTGGTCGCCCGAGCTGGACGAGGGCGCCCGCCGCGTACGCAACGAGGCGTTCCTCGACCACTGGGGCAGCGTTCCGCACACCCCGGAGAGCTGGCGCGACTACATCGTCGGCTCCCAGAACTTCCTGCCGGAATCGTCGTTCGTGGCCCTGCACGACGGCCGGGCGGTGGGCACGCTCATCACCCACACCTTCGAGGGCTACAACGAGCTGGCCGGCGAGCGCCGGGCCTGGATCCAGATCGTCGGCACGCTCCGGGAGTGGCGCGGCAAGGGCGTGGCCGGCGCGCTGATCGCGCACGCCCTGGCCGCCTTCCGCGCGCAGGGGTTCGACACGACCGGGCTGGGCGTCGACGCCGACAACCCCACGGGAGCCGTCAGCGTCTACTCCCGCGCCGGTTTCGAGATCTTCCAGCGCAGCACGAACTACGCCCTGGTCGTCAAACGGGGCTGAGCGCCCCCTCCGCGAGGGGGAACCGGGCCACGAAACCGGCGTCCGTGTACGTGAGCGTGCCGCCGTGCAGGTGGGCGATGTCCCTGGCGATGGGCAGGCCGAGCCCGGCGCCGCCGGCGTCCCTCGCCCGCGCCTCGTCCAGGCGGGTGAAGCGGCCGAAGACGGCCTCGCGGTGCTCCGGCGGGATCCCCGGGCCGTCGTCGTGCACCTCCAGCACGGCCTGGCCCTCCTCGGCGCGCACCCGCACGCGTACGGCCGAGGCGGCGTGCCGGACGGCGTTGTCGGCCAGGTTGGTGACCAGCCGGTCGAGGTGCGCGCGGGAGCCGTTCAGCACCACGTCGGGCTCGATGTCCAGCTCGACCCTGATCTCCGGCCGCCGCCTGACCCGCAGCGACTCCTCGGCCGCCACCTGACCCAGGTCCAGCTCGCCGGTGCGCAGCGGCTCGCCGGCGTCCAGCTTGGCCAGCATGAGCAGGTCGGCGGCCAGCGACTGCAGGCGTTCGACGTCGGCCAGCGCCTCGCGGGTGAGCTCGCTCTGCTCGGCCAGTTCGAGCCGGGCCCGCAGGGTGGCGATGGGGCTGCGCAGCTCGTGAGCGGCGTCGGCGACGAACCGTTTGTGCCGGCCCACGGCCGTCTCCAGGCGGTCGAGGGTGCCGTTCACGGTGGTGGCCAGGGCCGCGATCTCGTCCTTGGAACCCGGCACCGGCACGCGCTGGTGCAGGTCGCGGGCCGTGATGTCGGCCACCTTGGCCCTGATCGCGGCCACGGGGGCCAGCGCGCGGCCCACGGAGAACCAGGTCATCCCGGCCACCACGAGCAGCAGGGCAGGCACGCCGGGCAGCAACGCGCCGTACAGGGCCTGGACGGCCTTCTGCACGCCGTCCAGGGAAACCCGCGACCAGAGCGTGGCCGGGCCGGTCGGCGTGCTCACCTGCAGGCCCGCGACGGCGTATTCGGCCGGCTGCGCCCACAGGGCGGGCGAGCCGGTGGCGCGGCCGGCCAGGACGAGGTCGGGATCGGCGAGCCGCACCACGGACAGGTCGTCCGCCATGATCGTGGTCGTCCGGGCGGCGGTCGTCGTGGCCGCCGGCGTCACCCCCTCAGGCATGATCGGCACCGTCTCCGCGTACGGCATCGCCGCCGCGGCGCGCCTGGCCGCCTCCTCGCCCGCGTTGCCCTCCAGCGTGCCGCGCAACGCCATGACCAGCACCAGGGCGGCGACGCCGAGCGCCAGGGCCACCACCAGCGTCGCCGCGACGGTGGCCCGCACCCGCACCGACGACAGCCCGCCCGGCACCCGCGCCCAGCTCGGCCTCCGTTCGAGCAGCGCCCTCATGCCGCCTCCAACCGGTAGCCCGCTCCCCGGACGGTCACCAGCGTCGTCCGCCCGAACGGCAGGTCGATCTTCCTGCGCAGTGCGCTGATGTAGACCTCGACGATGTTCGGGTCACCGTCGTAGGAGAAGTCCCACGCCTGGGCCAGCAGCTCGCTCTTGGAGACCACCTCGCCGGGGCGGCGGGCGAGCGCGTGCAGCACCGCGAACTCCTTCGGCGTCAGCCCGACCTCCACCCCGCCCCTGCGGCAGCGCAGGCCGGCCGGGTCCACCACCAGGTCGCCGACCGTGATCGTGACCGGCCGCTCGGTCCCGCCGCGCCGCACCAGGGCGCGCAGCCGGGCCAGCAGCACCACGTACGAGAACGGCTTGGCCAGGTAGTCGTCGGCGCCGTTGTCCAGCGACTCGGCCTCGTCGTGGACGCCGTCCTTGGCGGTGAGCATCATGATCGGGGTCCAGTCGCCCGCCTCGCGCAGCCGGGAGCAGACCGTGTAGCCGTTCATCCTGGGCAGCATCACGTCCAGGACGATCACGTCGTAGGCGTTCTCGGTCGCCATCCACAGGCCGTCGCGGCCGTCGTGGGCCACGTCCACGGCGAAGCCCTCGCCCGCCAGCCCGCCCTTGATCAGGCCGGCCAGCCGTTCCTCGTCCTCCACCAGCAGCACTCGCACGACGTAAAGAGTGCCTGAGCGAACCTAAAGCCAACCTGAAGATCATTTAGGGCGCGTTCAGGGACGCTTCAGGTGCGGGCGAGCACGCTCGGGGCGTTCGGATGGATCCCACTGAGGAGAATGCATGTTCAAGCGACGTCTCGCGGTCCTCGGCACGGTGGGGGTGCTCGCGCTCGCGGGCCTGGGCGGCTCCGCCCTGGCCGACGGGACCCCCGCCCCCGACGCCACCACCACCACCATGGCTGTGTCCTGCCGGACGGCGGACGGCAAGGAGCTCAAGCTCGCCGACGGCCCGGCGGCTCGGGTGTTCGTCATGCGCGCCGAGAAGGGTGAGCGGGCGGACGGCGCGCCGGAGCTCAAGGCCGAGCAGGGCCGCGTGATCGAACTCGCCCCCCGGGCCAGCACCGAGGCCACCCCGACCACCCCCTCCGCCCCGGCCGCCCCTCGGTCCGGCACCGAGGCCGCGCCCACCACGCCGAGCGCCACCCTTCCCGAAGGCGAGGCCGTGCCCGCCGTCCCGGCGACGCCCCTGACCGATGCCGAGACCGGGCCCGCCGACCTTCCCGAAGGCGAGGCGGCGCGGGTGCTCCCGGCGCTGCCCGCGACCGAGCTTCCCCCGGGCGCCGTGAAGCTGGACGACCCCAGCAAGGTCGTCCGCATCGTCTGCGCCCCCGCCGAGTCCGTCAAGTAGTTCACCCGGGGAACGACGGGTGCGGGCCGAGCGCCCAGTACTCGAACAGGCCGTGGCCGACGAGCCCGTCGTACTCGAAGCGGCCGACGGCGTCGACCAGGCCCCACATCCTGGCGGCGTCGTCGGGCAGCCGGTACGTCACCCCCTGCACGACCGTTCCCGACCCCTGGTACATGCCGTGCCGCCACTCCGGCTCCAGCCCGTATCCGGTGCCGGCCATGAGGTGCACCGGCAGCACCGGCGTGCAGCGCACCTCGAACGGCTTGCCGCCGGGCGGCGAGAAGGCGATCACGGCGTCCACGACGTCCCGGGTGCCAGGGGCGTAGACCGGGCGGTAGTCCGGCCGGCCGAGGTACTCCTCCTCCCGCCCGTCCGTCCAGACGCGTACGGCCTCCTCCAGCAGCCGCCGGCCACGGTGGTCCTCCTGGACGATGCACAGGATGGCGTGGTCGTCGAACTTCATCGGCGTGTACAGCCAGTAGAACGTGCCGGGGTTGTTGGCCTGGATGCCGGGCGGCTCGGGCTCGCCCACCGGCCGCACACCCCATGACCGGTCCCTGGTGCCGAGCCAGCGGTCGGGGGTGACCGGGATCACCTGGTCGCCGACGGTGATGCTGCCGGACCAGCGGCCGGTCTGGGCGAGCCGCACCGAGTCGAACATCACCCGTTCCTGCCAGCGCAGGAAATGGCGGGGTTCGAGGGTCGCCGGGATCGTCCCCTCCCAGTCGAGCTCGAAGGACAGGCCATGCTCGGTCGGCTCAAGGATCACCCGGAGCCGCTTGAGCCCTTCGATCACCTCGACCCGGAAGGGGCCGATCCTGGTGTCCATCCGGTCGGGGCCCAGCTCGCGCGAGGCCCGCACGACCCGGTGCAGGTCGCCGTGCCGTACGCAGGCGAAGGCGTCGGTGACGCCGAGGTTGGGGTACTGGCCGAGGCCGACGATCAGCATGAGCTCGTCGGTGCCGGCGTGGCAGTTGAAGTAGTAGCGGTCGTAGAAGTTGCGGTCGGAGGTGGCGACGTGCCGCATGACCTGGGCGGTCTGGTGCACGGGGTGATCGTCGAGCGGTGACAGCGCCATGCCCGGGTTTGTAGCAAGCGCTTGGTGAAACGTCAACGGGCCGGAACGCGGAAGCGCGCCCCCGCTCTCACGAGAGCGGGGGCGCGCTTCCTGTCCGGATCAGGGCATGTTGTGCGATGCCTGGTCCGTCTTGTTCTGCACGTTGGACGCCATCCGGTCCGCCGAATGCGCGGTCCTGTCCGCCTTCTCACCGACCCAGCGTGATGCATCGGAGGCAGAGTCCTTCATGTGCTCGGTCCACTGCTGGGCGTTGCGGCGGTAGGCCATGTAGCCGATCGCGCCGACCGCAAGACCGGTCAGCAGCACCATCGTCGGCCACCGCCGTGACCGGGACGGTTTCGGATCGATTCTCCTGGCCGCCGCCGACAGCATCCTGCTGACCTTGGGGGCGACCTGATCCTCGAACCCGTGCGCCGCGGCGTCGAGCCTGGGCGCCGCCCAGTAACGGGCGTCTTCGATGCGCTGTGCGGTGGCCACCTTGGCCTGGTCCGCCATTGGCGCCATGCGATGGCCGGTCTTGACGGCCTGGGCCTTCATGCGGCCCATCCACGTGGCGGGTACCTCTATTACCACGCGGCGTCTCTTCAGTGTCAGGGACACGACAACCTCCCCTGTCGTTGGGGCCCCGCGCTTGACCTTCCCTGGACAAGGCGGCTCAATCATGGCGGTCCATGGGAGGATGGCTCAGGAGGCCGAACGGCCATATTCCGCAGAACATCACATACAACCCTGTACATAGAGGGGGGCAGCTGTCTCGTGGCTGAGAAGCTGATCGCAAATCTGAAGACCAATCGCGGCGATATCAAGGTCGAGCTTTTCCCGAACCAGGCGCCGAAGACCGTCCGCAACTTCGTGGAGCTCGCCGAGGGCACCCGCGAGTGGACGCATCCGGAGTCGGGCGAGAAGAGCACGGCCCGGCTGTACGACGGGACCGTCTTCCACCGGGTCATCTCCGGTTTCATGATCCAGGGCGGCGACCCGCTCGGCCAGGGCATCGGCGGCCCCGGCTACGAGTTCGACGACGAGATCCACCCCGACCTCTACTTCAACCGGCCCTACCTGCTGGCCATGGCCAACGCGGGCGTCCGGGGCGGCAGGGGCACCAACGGCTCGCAGTTCTTCATCACGGTCGTGCCCACGCCGCACCTCAACGGCAAGCACACGATCTTCGGTGAGGTCGTCGAGGGCCAGGACGTCGTCGACGCCATCGCCAAGACCGACACCGACCGGCGCGACCGTCCGGTCCAGGACGTCGTCCTGGAGTCGGTCACCATCGAGCGCGTACAGGGCTGAGCCCGTCCCTGACGGGGGCGGGCCACCCACGGGTCCCGCCCCCTTCGGGCAGGCATGTCACAGCCCTGATCGACGGCACACAGCTGGGTCCGGTACGTCATAGGCTCTGGACATGACCAGCCAGCCGCCCAGCCCGCCCTCGCAGCCCGAGCAGCCCGCCGAGGCGGTCCCCACGTGCTACCGGCATCCCGGCAGGGAGACCTGGGTCCGCTGCCAGCGCTGTGACCGGCCCATCTGCCCCGACTGCATGCGCGACGCCGCCGTGGGCTTCCAGTGCCCCGAATGCGTCGCCCAGGGCAACCAGGGTTTCCGCCAGGCCCGCTCCACCTTCGGCGGCCAGGTCGTCGGCACGCCGTACGTCACCTGGGCCATCCTGGCCCTCAACGTCCTCGTCTTCGGCGCCCAGTACCTCGTGCCCGCCGTCACCGGGGCGCTGCAGATGTGGCCGGCCGGAGTGGCGGTCTTCGGCGACTACTACCGGCTGGTCAGCGCCGCGTTCGTGCACGCCGGCGTCTTCCACATCCTGTTCAACTGCTGGGCGCTCTACGTCGTCGGGCCCTATCTGGAGCGCGCCTTCGGTCACGTGCGCTACACGGCCCTCTACCTCGTCAGCGCCGTCGGCGGCAGCGTGCTCAGCCTCTGGCTCGACCCGCTCGGCCAGCCGACCGTGGGCGCGTCCGGCGCCATCTTCGGCCTCTTCGGCGCCGTCTTCGTGGTGGGCCGAAAGCTCAACATGGACGTCCGCGGCATCGCCATGCTCATCGTGATCAACCTGGTGATCACCTTCGTGTTCCCCGGCATCAGCTGGACCGGGCACGTCGGCGGCCTGATCACCGGCTCGGTGCTGGCGGGAGCGATGGCCTACGCCCCCAAGAACAACCGGACCCTGTGGCAGGTGCTGGCGATCGCGGGAGCGCTGGCCGTGCTAGCCGTGCTCGTGATGGCCCGGACCTCGGCGATCCTGAGCTCGATCTGACTTCCCCAGGCTGTGGAAAAGACTGTGGAAAGAACTAACGCCAGCGGGTGGAAAGAACCACACCGAAGATGATGAAGACAAACCCGATCAGCAGGTTCCAGTTCTGGAGGTCGCTGAAGAAGGGCGCCTGCGGGGCGACGTAGTAGATCGCGATCCACAGGATGCCGATGATCCAGGACACCACCATGGTGGGCGCCAGCCAGCGCGGGCTGACCTTGACCTGCTGGGACTTCTGCGGCGGGGTGTAAACCGCCTTCTTGCGAGCCTTGGACTTGGGCACTGGGTAACTCCTGCTGAGGGCCTGGGCTTCCGGATCGTCCACAGGCTCTTCGTTAAGCGTAGTTGAAGCGTGCCCCAGGATAGTCGCCACGCGCACGACATGGCGATCCCCCACGTCGCGAGATGTCATGAATACGCTGACGACATGCGGTCCATCTTCCGGGCCGTGGGGGAGCTGAGCATCACCGCCGGCCTGGTCCTCATGTTGTTCTGCGCCTACCTGCTCTGGGGCACCGGCGCCTACACCAAGAGCCAGCAGTTGCTGCTCCAGCGCGAGCTGGCCGCCGAGAAGGCGGAGCGCGACCGCGGCCGCATCGACAACATCGAGCTCGGCAAGGCCGTCGCCATGCTGAGCATCCCGAGGCTCGGCCGCGACTACCGGTACGCCATCGTCGAGGGCGTGGACGCCGAGCACCTGAAGAAGGGCCCGGGACACTACCCAGACAGCGCCATGCCCGGCCAGGTCGGCAACTTCGTGGTCTCGGGCCACCGGACCACGTACGCGGCCCCGTTCAAGGAGCTCGACGAGCTCGAACGCGGCGACGAGATCATCGTGGACGCCCGCGAGGCCCGCTACACCTACCGCGTCACGTCCCAGGACGTCGTGGAGCCCACGGAGGTGGAGGTGCTCGCCCCCGTCCCCGGCAAGCCCGACATCCGTCCCATCCGCGCCTACATCACCCTCTCCACCTGCCACCCCGAATACTCCGCCGCCCAGCGCCTCATCGTGTACGGCGTGCTCAAGAAGACCGAGCTCAGAAAGGACTGACATGTACGGCTGGATCTGGCGCAGACTGCCCGGCGACACCCGCCGCAAGGTGCTGGTGGCCGCCGTGCTGGTCGCGGTCGTGGGGGTCGTACTCTGGTATGCCGTGTTCCCGCTCCTGGAGCCGGCGGTGACGCTCGACGAGGTGACCGTAAGAAGATGACCCGCGTGCTGGTCGTGGACAACCACGACAGCTTCGTCCACACGATCGTCCAGTACCTGCGCGTGCTGGGCGCCGACTGCGACGTGCGCCCCCGCGACGTCGTGGGCGTGCGCGACGGCGACGCCTTCGACGGCGTGCTCGTCAGCCCCGGGCCGGGCACCCCGGAGGCGGCCGGCGTGAGCGTGCCCCTGGTGCTGCGCGCGGCCGAGCGCGGCACGCCCCTGCTCGGCGTCTGCCTCGGCCACCAGGCCATCGCGGTCGCCTTCGGCGCCACCGTGGCCCGCGCGCCCGAGCTGGTCCACGGCCGCACCAGCGCGGTGCACCACGACGGCAAGGGGGTCTTCGAGGGCCTGCCGTCGCCGGTGCCGATGACCCGCTACCACTCGCTCGCCGTGCTGCCGGAGACCGTCCCCGAGGTCCTCGACGTGACCGCCCGCACCGACGACGGGGTCATCATGGGCCTGCGCCACCGCCGGGCGCCCATCGAGGGCATCCAGTTCCACCCGGAGTCGGTGCTGTCCGAGCACGGCCACCGGCTGCTCGGGAACTGGCTGCGCGGGATCGTGTAACGCCCGGCTCGCACAGAGCGACTACCAAAGGAACGCCCCCGCCGTTGCCCCCGAGCGGCGGGGGCGTTCTTTCGTGCTCGGGGAACGCCGAAGGGCCGCCCTTCCCGCGTGGGGAGGGCGGCCCTGGGTGCTCGGTCAGCCGTTGAGGCCGTCGTCGCCGATCGGGTTGTCCTCGGTCGGCTCGTCGGACGGGAAGTCCGTCTGGTCGTCGGTCGGTTCGTCGGTGGGCTGCTCGTTGGTGGGCGGCGGAGCCGTCTCGGGGCCGGTGGACACCACGATCGTGATCGTCGTGTTCGGCGGCAGCTTCTGGCCCGCGCCCGGGTTCTGCTGGATGACCGTGCCCTCGGCCTGGTTGTCGGCCTGCGGCGACACCTTCACCTTGAAACCGGCGCCCTTGAGCGCGGCGATGGCGTCCTTCTGGGTATAGCCGGTCACGTCGGGCAGCTCGGTCAGCTCGAACGGCACGTAGAGGGTGACGCTGGCGTCCTTCTCGATCTCGGTGCCGGCCGCCGGCTTGGTCTCGAAGACCTTGCCCTGGGGCTTGGCGGACTGCTTGGTCTTGACCACGCCCTTCAGGCCGACGTCGTCGAGGGCCTTCATCGCGTCCTGGGTGCTCATGCCGATGAGCCCGTCGGGGACGGCGACCTTCTCCTTGCCCTTGGACACGACCAGCTTGACCGTGGAGCCCTTCTCGACCTTCTCGCCCTCGGCCGGCTCGGTGCGGATCACCGTGCCCTTGCCGAACTCGTCGCTGGCCTCCTGCACCACCTCGGGCTTCAGGTTCAGGGCGATGAGCGCCTTCTGCGCGGGATCCAGCTTCTGCGTGGCCAGGGCCGGGATGGTGACCGAGGCGTCGGTGGGCGTGGTCTTGGTGCCGAACACCAGGTAGCCGACCGTGACGAAGGCGCCGATGATCAGCAGCGGGATGATGATCCACAACGCTGTCTTGACCGCGTTGCCGCCGCCGCCGGAGGCCCTGCGCCGCCCCACGCGGGTGCCGTCGCCGTCGCCGTACTCGTACGGCGGGACCGCGCCGGTGCGCTGCGTGGCCGGGCCCTGGGCCGCCTGGGTGGCGGTCATCATGCGGGTGCCCTGGTTGAAGTTCCCGGTCATCGCCATCGTCTGGGCGTCGACCGGCATGCCGGACATGGCCCGCTGGATGTCGGCCCGCATCTCGCCGGCGTTCTGGTAGCGGTGGGCCGGGTCCTTGGCCATGGCCTTGAGCACGATCGCGTCGGCCCACGCCGGGATCTCGCGGTCGATCTGCGAGGGCGGGATCGGCTCTTCGCGGACGTGCTGGTAGGCGATCGCCACCGGGGAGTCGCCGGTGAACGGCGGCTGGCCGGTGAGCAGCTCGTACAGCACGCAGCCGGTGGAGTAGATGTCGCTGCGGGCGTCGACGCGCTCGCCGCGGGCCTGCTCGGGCGACAGGTACTGGGCGGTCCCTATCACCTGCGCCGTCTGGGTCATGGTGGCGGCCGAGTCGGCCATCGCGCGCGCGATGCCGAAGTCCATCACCTTGACGTCGCCGGCGCGCGTGATCATCACGTTGGCCGGCTTGATGTCACGGTGGACGATGCCGCCGCGGTGGCTGTAGTCGAGCGCGCGCAGGATGCCGTCGACCAGCTCGGCCGCCCGCTCGGGCAGCAGCCGGCGGTCCTGGCGCAGCAGGTCGCGCAGCGTCCGGCCGTCGACGTACTCCATCACGATGTAGGGCACCGGGGTGCCGTCGGTGACGTCTTCGCCGGTGTCGTAGACCGCGACGACGGCGGGGTGGTTCAGTGAGGCCGCCGACTGCGCCTCGCGGCGGAAGCGGGCCTGGAAGGTGTGATCGCGCGCCAGGTCGGAGCGGAGGGTCTTGATCGCGACTATGCGGTCCAGCCGGATGTCTCGGGCGCGATACACCTCGGCCATGCCGCCGCGCCCGACGACACCGTCGAGCTCGTAACGACCTCCGAGTAGCCGAGGCTGAGTCATTTCCTGCACTGTCCCTTACCGTTCATCTTGGGTACCGGCCTGCTCGGGGGGCCGCCGGTGTCCATCATCGACCCCGTAGCGCATCACGTCTCCTCCTTCGGCGGGTTTGTGCCACCCGGGTCCGGCGAAGCGGTTGGTGTCGGAGTTGTCGGTGTCCTGCTGGGCGTTGGGGTGGTGGGGGTGGGAGTCGGGGTACGGGTGGTCGGGGTTGGCTTCGGTGTCGGCTTCTTCGTGGGAGTAGCCGACTTGCTTACCGTAGCCGACCGCGAGGGTACCGGCCGCGTCGACTTCACCGGAAGCGCAGGGGGTCGGCGCGTGTGCTTCTTCACCCGCGTGGGCCTGAGCAGCTCGGGCGACTGCATCGGGGAGTGGCTGGGCTCGGCGATCTCCGGCAGGGGCGGCGGCGTCGTATCGCGGTTGGCGAACGTGATCGCGCTCAGCCCCACCGCGGCCACGCAGCCGGCCGTCGCGACCAGCGCCAGCGTCCGCGCGCCACGGCGGCCGCGGGCCGGCGGATCGGGCGGGCTCTGGACCGTCGTGGCCGGGGCGAGGCTCTCGGTCGCCCGCTGGTCCTCCGTGGCCGGCTCGCGCACCCGGAAACCCGCCGGATCGGTGTACATGCTCAGGTCGGCGCCCTGCTCGACGCCCTCGACCAGCGACTGACGCAGCACGTACGCCCGGTCGGCCGCCTCCAGCGCCGAGGCCGGACGCATCCCCGGCTCCTTGGACAGCAGCGTCATGACCAGGTCGCGCACCGGGACGGGCACGTCCGCGCCGAGCGGCGGCGGCTGCTCGTTGAGGTGCAGCAGCGCGATCGCCACCTGGCTGTCGGCCCGGAACGGCGTGTGGCCGGCCAGGCACTCGTAGGCCACCACGCCCAGCGAGTACAGGTCGGTCGCGGGCGTGAGCGGGAAACCCTGGGCCTGCTCGGGGCTGACGTACTGGGCCGTGCCGAGGACGGTGCCGGTCTGCGTGACGGGCGCCGCCTCCAGGGCGCGGGCGATGCCGAAGTCGGTCACCTTGATCGTGCCCTCGCGGGTGACCAGCAGGTTGCCGGGCTTGACGTCCCTGTGGATGATCCCGGAGGAGTGGGCCGCGTGCAGCGCCTTGGCGGTCTGGTGCACCACGTCGAGGGCCACCTCGGGCCCGAGCGCGCCGTTGCGCCCCAGGATGGCCGACAGCGGCTCGCCGTGCACCAGCTCCATCACGAGATAGGCCAGGTCGCTCTGCTCGCCGTAGTCGAAGATCTGGGCCACCCCGGGATCGGCCAGGGCGGCGGTGAGCCGCGCCTCGTTGCGGAAGCGCTCGCGGAACGTGGGGTCGGCGTGCATGTGACTGCGCAGGATCTTGACCGCGACCTCGCGGCCCAGGAGCTCGTCACGGGCGCGCCACACCTCTCCCATACCGCCCGTGGCGATGCGGGAGAGCAGGAGGTAGCGGTTACGGAGCCGCATGACCCAGCACGTTACCGTCACTCACTTGTTCAGCACCGCCTCCAGCACAGCCTTTGCGATCGGGGCGGCGGTGTGACCGCCCGTGGCCTCCGCGCCGACGTTGGCCGCGCCCGACTCGACGATGACCGCCAGCGCCACCTTCGGGTCCTCGGCGGGCGCGAAGGAGATGAACCAGGCGTGCGGCGGCGCGCCGTCGGCGGTCTCCGCGGTGCCGGTCTTGCCACCCACCTGGACGCCCGGCACCTGCGCGAGGTTGGCCGTGCCGTTCTTGACCACGCTGACCATCATGTCGCGCAGCTTGGCCGCCGTCTCGGAACTGACCGCCTCGGTCAGCTCCTCGGGCTTGGCCTCCTCCATGACGTCGTTCTTGGAGTCGGTGATCTTGTTCACCAGGTACGGCTTCATCACCTTGCCGTCGTTGGCGATGCCGGCCGCGATCATGGCCATCTGCAGGGGCGTCATCCGGTTGTCGCGCTGACCGATCGAGGCCATCGCGAGCGCGGCGTCGTCGTACTTGCTGCCGAAGTCGCTCTGGGCCACCGACATCGGCACGCCGATCTGCTTGCCCATGCCGAACTTCTCGGTCTGCTCGTTGAGCTTGTCGTAGCCCAGCTGCATGCCGATCTTGGCGAACGGCGTGTTGCAGGACTTCTCCAGCGCGTACACGAGCGGCACCTGGCCGGCGCCGCAGGCCGCGCCGCCGTAGTTGGGCAGGCTGATGTTCGTGTTGGGCAGCGGCAGCCGCTGCGGCGCGTCGACCGTGGTGTCGCCGCCGCGCGAGGAGTCGTCCTCCAGGTACGCCGCCGCCGTCACCACCTTGAACGTCGACCCCGGCGGGTACGTCTGGGCGATGGCCCGGTTGAGCAGCGGCTGGCTCTTGTCCTTGTCCAGCTGGTTGTACCGGGTGAACACCGTGCCCTTGTCGGTGCCCGACAGCTCGGCCGGGTCGAAGGTGGGCAGCGACACCATCGCCAGGATCCCGCCCGTCCGCGGGTCGAGCGCCACCAGCGCGCCGCGCTTGCCGCTGGCGCGCAGCGCGTCGTAGGCCGCCTTCTGCGCCTTGGGGTTGATCGTGAGGTCGACGTTCGCGCCCCTGGTCGGCTCGCCCGTGAACAGGTCGATGCTGCGCCGCAGCAGCAGGTCGGCGCTGGAGCCGTCGAGCAGCTTGTTCTCGGCCCCCTCGATCGCGCTCGCGCTCTCGGGCGAGAAGTAGCCCGTGACGTGCGCGTAGAGCTTCCCGTCGGTGTACTTCCTGACGAACCTGAAGTTCTTGCTGTCGGTCTCCACCGACTGGGCGATCACCTTGCCGCCGGCGGTGATGCGGCCGCGCTCGACGGCGTAGCGCTCGTAGTAGTTGCGGCGGTTGCTCGGGTTGGAGCGGTAGTCGTCGGCCCGGACCGCCTGGAGGATGTTCACGTTGATCATCAGGAGCGCGAACATGACCAGGCAGGCCACGGCCGCACGCTTCAGAGTGCTGTTCATCGCTGGAACACCTGGGTGAGTCCTTCGTTCTGGATCGCCTGGGGCGGGGGCCGTCGCGCCGCGTCTGACATGCGTATCAGCAGCGCGATAAGGATCCAGTTAGCCAGCAGCGCCGAGCCGCCCTGCGACATGAACGGGGTGACCAGGCCGGTCAGCGGGATGAGGTTCGTCACGCCGCCGACGATGATGAACACCTGCCAGGCCAGGATGAACGACAGGCCGCCGGCCAGCAGCTTCGAGAACGGGTCGCGGGCCACGAGCGAGGTGCGCAGGCCGCGCTCGACCAGCAGCGCGTAGAGCATGAGCAGCGCCATCAGGCCGGTCAGCCCGAGCTCCTCGCCGGTCGCGGCGAAGATGAAGTCGGAGAAGCTCAGCGGGATCAGATCGGGGTGGCCCTGGCCGAGCCCGGTGCCGAGGATGCCGCCCGCGCCGAAGCCGAACAGCCCCTGCATGATCTGGTAGCTCTTGCTGCACATCGGGTCGCCCGGCGGGTCCTCCAGGCAGATGGGGGCGGTGCCGAAGTTGACCGGGTCGCTCGGGTCGAGCCAGGCGTCGAAACGCGCGCCGACGTGGTCGAAGACCTGCCCGGCGAGGAAGGCGCCGCCGACGAACAGCAGGATGCCGATGAGCACCCACGAGGTGCGCTGGGTGGCGATGTAGAGCATCGCGATGAACGTGCCGAACAGCAGCAGCGAGGTGCCGAGGTCCTTCTCGAAGACCAGCACCAGCAGGCTGAGGCCCCAGGTGACCAGGACCGGGCCGAGGTCGCGGGCACGCGGCAGGTCGATGAAGAGCAGCCGCCGCCCGGCCAGCGCCAGCACGTCGCGCTTGGCCACCAGGTAACCGGCGAAGAAGACCACCAGCGCCAGCTTGGCGAACTCGCCCGGCTGGATGGAGAAGCCGCCGACGCGGATCCAGATCTTGGCGCCCTGGACCTCGCTGAGCGAGCCGGGCAGCAGCGCCGGGATCGCCAGCAGCACCAGGCCCACCGCGCCCGCCGTGTACGTGAGGCGTTGGAGCATGCGGTGGTCGCGCAGCACGATCAGCGTGATCGAGAACATGACGACGCCGACGCCGGTCCACATGATCTGGTTGGCCGCGGAGGCGCCCTTCATGTCGGCTGACTCCAGCCGGTAGATCATCACCAGCCCGAGGCCGTTGATCAGGGTCACCAGCGGCAGGATCAGCGGATCGGCCCATGGCGCGAACTTGGCCAGCACCAGGTAGGCCGCCAGCATCAGGCCGCCGAGGCCCAGGCCGTAGGCCAGCATGCCGGCCGGCACCTTGCCGTCGACGGCCAGGCCGACGTTGGCGTAGGCGCCCATGATGATCAGCACCGCCATGGCGAGCAGGACCAGCTGGGCCACCCGCCGTTTGGCCGGCATCGGGACGGGGGTCGCGAGCATTTCTGCCATTTATTGCGATTTCGTCTTGGTGGCGGAGGGAGTCGGGGACGTGGCCGTGGTGGAGCTCGTGTCGCCCGTGTCGCCCTTGTCGTCCTGGGAGAACTTCAATCCGTTTATCTTCGTCACGCCTTCGTTGACGTCGGTGACGGGTATGCCGCTCTTGATCAGGGCCTGATCCGCCGGGGACAGCTTGGAGAGCGGACGGCCGGTGCGCTTCTCCACGTGGAAGAACTCGATCGGCCCCACCTCCTGCTTGATCCCCTGGAAGATGACCACTTCGTCGCCCCTGGCACCGACGAAGAACTGGTCCTGGGTCCACTGCCATCCGAGGTAACCGCCGGCGCCCAAGGCGACGGCGCCCACCCCGAGCACGGTGACCAGCACGGGCCACACACGACGGCGCCGCCCCGACCGCCGGGTCGCCTGCGCGACCGGCTCGTCGAAGTCGTCACCGTCGGTGATCGCCGGCTGGGGTGCGGTCACCGCGCTCAATCGCCCCGGCTGGGTCTCCGGGGCGCCTCCTCGTAGCCTGGTCATCCCCGCGGCGCCGACGACCGCCGCCTCCACGGGGACTTCCTGGCCGTCGCTGATCTCCAGCACGTCGGCGAGCACGCACGTGATGTTGTCGGGCCCGCCGCCCCGGTTCGCCAGATCGATGAGCTGGCGGACCACCTCTTCGGGGTCGTCGATGTTGGTCAGCGTGGCGTGCAGCGTCTCGGCGCTCACCACGCCCGACAGGCCGTCGGAACAGAGCAGGTAGCGGTCGCCCACCTGCGCCTCGCGCAGGGTGAGGTCGGGATCGACCTCGCCGCTGCCGTCGAGCGCGCGCAGCAGGATCGATCGTTGGGGGTGCGTGGCCGCCTCTTCGGGCGTGATGCGCCCGTCGTCGACGAGCTGCTGCACCAGGGTGTGGTCATGGGTGATCTGGTAGAGCTCGCCGCGTCTCAGGAGGTAGGCGCGCGAGTCGCCCACGTGCACCAGGGCGACCTGGGTGCCGTTCCAGAGCATGGCGGTGAGCGTCGTGCCCATGCCTTTGAGGCTGGGATCCCGCCCGACCATCTCGTGCAGCCGGCGATTGGCGTCGCGCACCGCTGCCTCGATGGCGTTGAGCAGGTCACCCCCCTGTTGGGCCTCTTCCAGAGAGGCCATGGCGGCGATGGCGACAGAGCTCGCCACCTCGCCGTGTGCGTGCCCGCCCATGCCGTCGGCGACGGCCAGCAGGCGGCCGCTAGCGTACGCCGAGTCCTCGTTCCCTTCGCGGAGGAGGCCGACGTCCGAGCGGGCGGCGTAGCGGAGTGCGATGGTCATTTGCGCAATTCAATGACTGTCTTGCCGACGCGGATCGGAACACCGAGCGGCACCGGGGTCGGACGGGTGACTTTCGAGCGGTCGAGATACGTGCCGTTGGTCGAACCGAGATCTTCCACGATCCATTGACCGTCCTGAGGGAAGAGCCGGGCATGCCGGCTGGATGCGTAGTCGTCGCTGACTACCAGCGTGGCGTCGTTCGCCCGGCCAATGGTGATGGGCGTCTCCGTGAGGTTAATGGTGGTGCCCTGCAATGGGCCACCGGTAACGATGAGCTGGCGTGGCTCGCCCTTCTTGCTCTTGGGCTTGGCCACCGGTTTGGCGGGCTTCACGGCTTTGCGCGGGCCCGCGGGAGCCGTGCGTGAACCGAACAAGTCAGTCCGGATCACGCCGACTGCGGCAATGACGAAAAACCACAGCACCGCCAGGAAGGCGAGCCGGATCAGCAGCAGCGTGAGCTCGGACATGGACCGTCTGTCTACCCCTAATCGCGCCGGAACACCAGAGTCGTGCGTCCCAGCGTCACTCGCGTGCCGTTCTGGAGCTCGATTCTGCGTACCGGCTGGCCGTTGACGAAGGTACCGTTCGTCGAACCGAGATCGACGAGGGCCACGAGCTGCCCCTCGACGCGCAGCTCCGCATGGTGCCGCGACACTCCCGGATCGACAAGACGAAGATCGCAGTCGGTGCCCCTGCCCAGCAAGGTCACCGGCGTGGTGAGCTCGTAGGAGCGGTCGCCCTGCGGGTCGTCCTGGGTGGAGACGAGCAGCCTGGGCCGCCCGTTGAAGGCCCCGGGCCTGGACGGGGGCAGGTCGCTCGCCGGCTGGCGGATCTCGTCCTGCTCGACCGTCGCGCCGCGGATGACGCCGGACCGGATGCGGAACAGGCCCACAGCCAGGTCTCCGGCGGTCTCGAAGCGCACCCGGACCGGTCCCACGAAGGAGTAGCCCTGTTCCTTGGCGTACTCCCTGGCGAGGTTGGCCAGCTCGTGGCTGATGCTGTCGGCGTAGACCTCAAGCCGTTCGCTGTCGGTCGTGGACAGCTCCACCACGAAGTCGTTGGGCACGAGCGTCCGGCCCTGTGCGACGATCGCCGCCCGCTCGTCCATCTCCCGTTGAACCGCGCTGGCGACCTCGACCGGCTGAAGGTCAGATTTGAACGCCCGCGCAAAGGCCCCCTCAACCAAGCCTTCGAGCCTTCGCTCGAAGCGCTGAAGGACTCCCACCGGGTACCTCCCTTCTTCCCTGCATATGATCGCGGCCCCAGACGCTTCCGGCGCCCGGTTTCCGCTCGTCCCACGTGGCGGCGTCGTGACGCTCGTTGCCAGTCGCGCCCAGCTCCTCCGCTTCCGTGTCTTCTGCGATCGTATCCGGGTTCAGTACCAGTGGCTGTTCCGTGCTACTGTTTCTCCGCACCCACAAACGGGCGGGTGGCGGAACGGCAGACGCGCACGGTTCAGGTCCGTGTGTCCGAAAGGACGTGAGGGTTCAAATCCCTCCTCGCCCACTCGGTGACTAGGGGATCCTTGGTCGCCGGCCTTACAGGTCGGCTTCCTCGGGTCCCCTCGTCATATCTGCCCGGGGGATAACCCCCGGACCCCCAGGGGGACAAGCGTCCGGGGGATTCTCCCCCGGACCCCCGTCCATGAGGGTTGCTCGTCTCCTGGGCCTGGCCCCTGCTTTCTGGGTCTGGCCCACGGTTTCGTACCGGGTCTTGCTGCGCAAGGGTCCTGGGATTTCTTTCTTGTGACGTGGCTCTTGGACTTTAGGTCAGGCGGCTTGCAGGGAACTTTCCGGTGGCTTGCGTGATTTAGGTCACATTGGTGTGGTGGGCGAGTTCGGGTGATCCTGAGGGCTACGGCAAACTGTGGCCGCTGGGTTTCTGTTCAGGGGGTTGCCGCACATGGATGACTCGATGGTTCAGCTGCTCACGCCCTCAGGTGAGCGCGTGGAGCATCCGGAATATCCGCTGGACGTCTCGGATGACGAGATCCGGGACCTCTATCGGGATCTCGTGACCGTCCGGCAGATCGACTCCGAGGCGGTCGCGCTCGCGCGGCAGGGGGAGCTGGGGCTGTGGACGTCCCTGCTCGGGCAGGAGGCCGCCCAGGTCGGCTCCGGGCGCGCCGTCGGCGATCTGGACGCCGTCTTCCCCTCCTACCGGGAGCACGGGGTCGCCTACTGCCGGGGAATGGACCCCCTCGACGTGGTCGCCATGTGGCGCGGCGTCAACCACGGCGGCTGGGACCCGTCCCGGCACAACTTCTTCCTGTACACGATCGTCATCGGGACGCAGGCGCTGCACGCCACCGGTTACGCGATGGGCATGCAGCGCGACGGCGTCATCGGCACCGACAAGGCCGGGGCGACCATCGTCTACTTCGGCGACGGCGCCACCTCCCAGGGCGACGTGAACGAGGCGTTCGTCTTCGCCGGCGCCTGTCACGCGCCGATCGTGTTCTTCTGCCAGAACAACCAGTGGGCGATCTCCGAGCCCCAGGAACGCCAGTCGCGGATCCCGCTGTACCGCCGGGCCGAGGGCTTCGGGTTCCCCGGCGTCCGGGTCGACGGGAACGACGTGCTGGCCTGTCTCGCGGTCACGCGCAAGGCGCTGGCCGACGCCCGGTCGGGGCAGGGGCCCACGCTCGTCGAGGCGTTCACGTACCGGATGGGGGCGCACACCACCTCCGACGACCCCACCCGCTACCGGGCCAAGGACGACGTCGAGGCGTGGCGGCGGCGCGACCCCATCGAGCGGGTCAGGGCGTACCTGACCGCGGCCGGCACCGGCGACGACTTCTTCCGCGCGGTCGAGGCCGACGCCGCCAAGGTCGGGGCCGAGCTGCGCAGGCGGCTGCTCGAACTGCCCGACCCCGCCCCTTCGGCGATCTTCGAACACGTCTACGCCGAGCCGCACCCGCTCGTCGAGGCCGAGCGGGCGCAGCACGCCGCCTACCTCGACGGGTTCGCCGCCGGGGAGTAGGCGCGCGAGGCGGCCTTGGTGTCCAGGAGCTCGCCCAGGAGGTCCGTGAGGCTCACCATGCCGATGACCGCGCCGCCCTGGCCGGTGACCAGCGCCAGGTGCGCGCGGGCCTCCTGAAGGGCCGTCACGGCCTCGGGGACCTGCGTGACGCACGCCAACCTCGGCAGCGGCCTGGCGAGCTCACCGGCCGTACGCGTGGGCTGCAGGAGGGCGTCACGGGCGTGCAGGACGCCCTCGATGCCGGCCGGGCCGCCCACCAGCAGCCGCAGGTGGCCGCTGCCCGCCGCCCTGGCCCTGATCTGGGCCGACCCGGCGGCCGGCGGCACCTTCACGGCCCGGTCGATCGGCACCATCAGCCGCTCGATGCCCTCGGCCTGCAGCCGCAGCGCGCGGGTGAGCAGGTCGTGCTCCTCCCGGTCGAGCAGGCCCATCCGGCCCGACTCGCCCACCAGCATGGCGAGCTGCCGGGGCGTCCTGGTGGTGGCCAGCTCGTCGCGCGGCTGCACGCCGAACAGGCGCAGGATGAGGTTGGTCAGCGCGTTCAGCGACGACAGCAGCGGGCGCATGAGCTGGGTGAACCCGCGGAACGGCAGCGTCAGAACCAGCGCCGCCCGCTCGGGGTGCGTCAGCGCCCACGACTTGGGGGCCATCTCGCCCACCACCATGTGCAGGAACGTCACCAGCGTCAACGCGATCGTCAGCGCGATCGGCATGCGCAGCGACTCCGGCACGCCGACGGCGGCGAAGACCGGCTCCAGGAAGTGCTCGATGGCCGGCTCGGTGACCTGGCCGAGGCCCAGCGTGCACAGCGTGATGCCGAGCTGCGCGCCGGCCAGCATGAGCGAGAGCTGACGCCCGCCGCCCACGGCCGACTTGGCCGCGACCCGGACCAGGCGGTTGCCGCCCGAGGCCATCTCCTCCAGACGGTGCCGCCTGGAGGAGACGAACGCGAACTCGGCGGCCACGAACAGGGCGTTGAAGAACAGCAGCGCGAGGCTGACCAGGATCATCGTCATCGGGACGCCTCCGCGTGCTGCACGGGCGCGAGCCGCACCCATTCGGGCACCCGGCGGTTGAGCGACATGACGGTCAGCTCGGCCAGGTGCTCGGCCGCGTCGTCGGCGAACGGGTCGGCGTCCCCCTCGATCGGGACGGTCACCACGTCGCCGGGGTCGGGCATCCGGCCCAGCCGGGCCAGCACCAGGCCGGCGAGGGTGTCGTAGTCGTCGCTCTCCGGCAGCGCGACGCCGGTCGCGCGCTCGACCTCGTCCAGCCTGAGCCAGCCGGGCACCTCCCAGACGCCGCCGGGCCGCTCGACGGCGCCCGCCGGCTCGGGGTCGTTCTCGTCGACGAGCTCGCCGACCAGCTCCTCGGCCAGGTCCTCGACGGTGAGCACACCGGCCAGGCCGCCGTACTCGTCGATGACGCAGACGATGTCGTCGTTGGCCGCCCGCATCCGGTCGAGGACGGCCGGCAGCGGCAGCGAGTCGGGCACCAGCAGCGCGGGGCGGGTGATGCTGGCGACCAGGCCCTCGTCCAGTCCGGACTCCAGCAGCTCGCGCACGCCCGTCACGCCCACCACGTCGCCGTCGTCGCCGACGACGGGGTAGCGGGAGTGGCCGCGTTCGCGCATGACCTCCAGCAGCTCGGAGATGGGCTGGGAGTCGCGCAGCGCCACCACGCGGGGGCGCGGCACCATGATCTCCTCGGCGCTGTGGTCGCCGAACTCCAGGGCGCGCTCCAGCAGCTCCGACAACCTCGGGGGCAGCTCGCCCGCCTGGGTCGACTCCTCGATGATCCGGGAGAGCTCCTCGGGGGTGGCCCCGTGCTCGACCTCCTCGACCGGCTCGATGCCGACGCGGCGGAGCAGCCCGGTGGCGGCCGAGTCGAACAGCTTGACCACCGGCCCCACGACCGCCAGGTAGACCAGCGTGGAGCCGGCCAGGAACTTGGCCACCGGCTCGGGCCTGGCGATGCCGAGGTTCTTCGGCGCCAGCTCGCCGAGCACCATCTGGACCACGGTCGCCACGAACACGCCGGCGGCCACGGACAGCCCCGTGATCGCCGCGTCGGGCAGGCCCGTGCCGTCGAGCCAGGGCCGTACCAGGACGGAGATGGCCGGCTCGGCCAGGAAGCCGACGAGCAGGGCCGTGACGGTGATGCCGAGCTGGGCGCCCGAGAGCATGAACGAGAGCCGGGAGGTCACCTGCAGTGCCTTTTCGGCCTGGGTGTCACCGGCCGCGGCCTGCTCGCGCAGGAGGCCCCGGTCGGCGGCGACGAAGGCGAACTCCTGGGCGACGAAGTACCCGGTGGCGGCGGTGAGCAGGAAAAGGGCCAGCAGGCCGAGATAGGCGCTCACCTGAGTGAGCCCTCAGAGAAACCCGTGCCGAGGCACGGGCCAAGACTCCACGAGTCCGGAGCGGACACGATCATCCCTTCGATAGAGGTCGTCCATAACGCTAACGACGCAGTCCGCGTCTATGTTTCCGCAGTGACTCTCCGCCAGTTGTGTGTACTTGTCCGTGGAAGAAACTTGGTGAGATGTCTTCACTGCCAGGGGGTTGGACGTAGCGTCTATGGCATACCGAAGGGAAGAAGGCGAAGTGTCTGAGGACGACCGTACGCGGGCCATGCGCTCGCCGGGCGACGGCCGCCCGCTGCCGCCGAGGCCCGGCGACGGGCCGCGCTCCGGCGGCGCACCCGCCCACCGGGTCCCGCCGGGCGTGCCGAACGCGGCCACGTCCAAGCTGCCCGCCTACTCCGACGACCAGCAGTCGCCGCCGCCTCCGCCGCCTTCCCGGTCGGGCAAGGTCTACGGACGCGAGCGCGCCGGGAACGGCCCGGTCAAACCGCTCAGGGCGGCGGGCGAGCCCGCGCCGAAGGAGCCGCGCGGGCCCAGGGGGCCGCGGGTGCGCGGCCGGACCGTCCTGAAGATCGTCGCGGGCCTGGTCGCGCTGCTCCTGGTGGCGGCCGTGGGCCTGTTCTTCTGGATCGACTCCCGGCTGGCGGGCATCGACGGGGTGCTCGACGAATACGAGGGCCGGCCCGCCGACACACCCGGCACCAACTGGCTGCTGGTCGGCTCCGACAGCCGCAAGGGCCTGACCGCGGCCGAGCGCAAGAAGCTGGCCACCGGGCGCGCGGTCGGGCAGCGCACCGACTCGATGATGCTGCTGCACATCTCCGACAACGGCGACAAGCCCACCCTGGTCAGCCTTCCGCGCGACTCGGCGGTGACCATTCCGGGGCGCGGGCGCGACAAGCTCAACGCGGCGTACGCGTCCGGCGGGCCGAAGCTGCTGGTCCGCACGGTCGAGACGGTCACCGGCGTGCACGTCGACAACTACATGGAGATCGGCTTCGCCGGCTTCGTGGACATCGTGGACGCGATCGGCGGCGTCGAGATCAACGTCCGGGCCGACGTCGACGACCCCAAGGCCGGGCTCAAGCTCAAGAAGGGCAAGCAGGTGCTCAACGGCGCCCAGGCCCTCGGCTACGTACGCACCCGCAAGGGCGGCGCGCTGCCGGACTTCGAGCGCACCAAGCGGCAGCGGCAGTTCCTCGGCGCGGTGGTGAAGAAGGCCGCCAGCCCGGGCGTGCTGATCAACCCGTTCACCTCGATCCCGCTGGCCATGAGCGCCACGGACGCGGTCGAGGTCGACTCCAGCACGGGCGCGTTCGACATGCTCTCGCTGGGGCTGGCGATGGGCGACAGCCCGGTCACGACCGTGGTGCCGTTCGGCGGGAACGAGATCGTCGCCGGCGGCGGTGCGGCGGTCAAGTGGGACCGCCTCAAGGCGCTGGCCCTCTTCGACGCGCTGAAGGCCGACAAGCCGGTGCCGAAGGAGATCGTCGACGCCGGTTGACCCGCTTCCCGCGCAGGCGCGAGCCTCGCGGGAACAGCGGGGCCCGGCTCAGGACGTGGTGGCGGCGACGACCGCGGCGGTGGAGGCGGTGGCGGCGATGGCCGCGGTGATGGCGGCGATCGTCTTGGCGACCGCCTGGCCGGCCCACTCGCCCTCGGCGATCTCCTTGACGCGCTTGCGGTCGGCGCCGGGGAAGGCTTTGCGGTCGAGCTTCGCCGCGTGCATGATCGCGATGAGCGTGGCGGTGCGCTCGTCGGGGTCGGCGCCCGCGAGGACGGCCGTGACGCGTTCGCGCACGTCGGCCTCCACCTGGGGGTCCGCCTCCGGCCACCGCGTGGTCGGGAAGACGCCCAGGACCCGGCCGCGCTCCTCGGCCAGCACGCCCGCCTCGGCGAGCCTGGTGAGCAGGCGCCTGCGCAGCTTGTCCGACTGCAGCCGCTGCACCCACCACGCGGGCTTCCTGGCCTTGCCGTCCGCGGCCATGCGGGCGAGGGCGGCGTCGAGCTCGGCGTCGCCCAGCGGGGTGGGGTCCTTGACCGTCACCTTGTCGTCGGCCAGCTCGACGCGGCCCGCGGCGGCCAGCTCGGCGAGGATCGCGCCGCCGAGCGCGGGGTCGAGCTGCACGCCCCCGATGAGCTGCTTGCCTTCTGCCTCGTCGTGGGCGAGGAGGAGGAGTTCTTCGGCAATCGTCACGGTCATGTCCCGACACTAACCTCCCAGCATGAGCATTTCGGAAAGACTTCACGCGATCGGCCGGCCCTTGCTCCAGGCGCAGCTCGACCATCCCACGGTGGCCGGCATCGGGCGCGGCGACCTGGCCGAGCCGGTCTTCCGGTCCTGGCTGGAGCAGGACTACCTGTACCTGCTCGACTACGTGCGGGTGTTCTCCAGGCTGGCCTGGCAGGCGCCGGACGGGCATCTGGGCGACCTGGTGGATCTGGCGTACTCGACGTACCACGACGAACTGCGTCTGCATCGGTCGTTGTCGGCGGAGTTCGGGGCCGATCTTGACAATGCGGTGAAGGGGCCGGCGTGTGCGGCGTACACGGCGTTCCTGCTGGAGGCGGCGGGGTCGTACGGGGAGGGGTTGGCGGCGCTTTATCCGTGTATGTGGGGATATTCGAGTCTTGGGAAGATCCTCGCCGAGAACCCGCCCGCCGAGCCGCGCTACCGGGCCTGGGTGGACACCTACGCCGACCCGGCGTTCGCGGCGCTGACCGTACGGATCGGGCAGATGATCGACGAGGCCGACCCCGACCCCGTACGGGCGGAGGCGCTGTTCGCCGAGGGCATGGCACACGAGCTCGCCTTCTGGGACGTGCCGTAGTCGCGTGCCGGTCCGGTACGCGCCATACCCTGGGGGCATGCCGGAACTTCCCGAGGTGGAGTCGCTCACCAACTTCCTGCGCGAGCGGGCGGTCGGCCGCTCGATCGCCGGCGTCGACGTCGTCGGCTTCCAGGCGCTCAAGACGTTCGACCCGCCGGTCACCGCGCTCGGCGGGCTCACCGTCACGGGCGTGTCGAGGCACGGCAAGTTCATCGACCTCGACTGCGACGGCCTGCACCTGATCATCCATCTGGCCCGCGCCGGCTGGCTGCGCTGGCGCGACGACCTGACCGGCGCGCGGCCAGTGCGGCCGGGCAAGGGGCCGCTGGCCGTACGCGTACGGCTGGCGCCCGACGACGACGGCCTGGCCCCCGGGTTCGAGCTGACCGAGGCCGGCACGCAGAAACGGCTGGCCGTCTACGTCACCGACAAACCGGAGGACGTGCCCGGCGTCGCCGCCCTGGGCCCCGACCCGCTCGACGACGCCTTCACCGTCGAGGCGCTCAAGCGCATCGTGGGCGGCAACCGCACCCAGATCAAGGGGCTGCTGCGCGACCAGAAGGTGATCGCGGGCATCGGCAACGCCTACTCCGACGAGGTGCTGCACGCGGCGAGGATGTCGCCGTTCAAGATCGCTGGGACGCTGACCGACGCGCAGATCGCCGACCTGCACGAGGCCATCGTGACGACGTTGCGCGACGCCGTCGAACGGGCGCACGGGCTGGCCGCCAAAGACCTCAAGGCGGAGAAGAAGTCCGGGCTGCGCGTGCACAACCGGGCCGGCCAGCCGTGCGACGTGTGCGGCGACACGATCCGCGAGGTGTCCTTCGCCGACTCCGCGCTCCAGTACTGCCCGACCTGCCAGACGGGCGGCAAGCCGCTGGCCGACCGGCGGATGTCGCGCCTGCTCAAGTAGGGTCCCGGGCGCGGGATGATGGAGGCATGACCGTTCCAGAGATCGACGTCACCGCCGTTCCCGACGACGCCTACCTGCTCGACGTCCGCGAGCAGGACGAATGGCTCGCCGGCCACGCCCCCGAGGCCGTGCACATCCCGATGTCGCAGATCCAGGGCCGGGTCGAGGAGGTGCCCGCCGACCGCACGGTCTACGTGGTGTGCCGGGTCGGCGGCCGGTCGATGCAGGTCACGGCGTGGCTCAACCAGCTCGGGCGCGACGCCGTCAACGTGGGCGGCGGCATGCAGTCGTGGGAGTTCGCGCGCCGTCCGATGGTCAGCGAGACCGGGCAGGATCCTTTCGTGGCCTGAATGCCCCACTGTGGCGGTTCCGCCGCCATTGAGGCATGATGAGGGCGCCAACTGCATAGTCGCGGGAGCTCGGGGTGCCGGGCTGAGAGGGCAGCAACACAGCCGCTGCCGACCGCCTGAACCTGTCCGGGTAATGCCGGCGTAGGGAGTGTGCGATGACGCATGTCGTCGACGAAGTTCCGCTGACCCTTGACGGCGCGCCCCCCAAGACCCTCGGCGTCCTCGACCAAGGCGCGCTCTGGGCCAACCTCGGTGTCAGCCTCCTCGGCTTCTCCGGCGCGCTCGTCCTGATCGACCCTCTGGGCAACGCGCCGCTCAGCCTGGTGGCCGCGCTCACGGCCGCCGTGGTCGGCAGCCTCATCGGCACGGCCATGGTCGGCCTGTCGGCCATCCCCGGCACGCAGACCGGGCGGCCGGCGATGGTGCTGCTGCGCGGGCTGTTCGGGGCCAAGATGTCGTACGTCCCGTCCGTGCTGAACATCGTGCAGATGCTCGGCTGGGGGGCCTTCGAGCTCTGGGTGATCGCCAAGGCCGCGAATGCGATCTTCGGGAGCGTCCCGTACCAGGTGTGGGTGGTGGTGGCGGGGGTGCTGACCACCGCGCTCGCCGTCTGGCCGCTCGGATCGATCAGGCTGCTGCGCCGGTACGTGACCGCCGGCGTGATCGTGTCGCTGATCTGGTTCACCGTGTCGTTCCTGGGCGAGGCGCCGACGTACACGGGCGGGTCGTGGACGGCCTTCGCCCCGGCCGTCGACTACGTCATCGCCCTGTCGGTGTCGTGGGTGCCGATGGCCGCCGACTTCGCCAGGCACTCGCGGTCCAGCCGGGCCGCCTTCACCGGGGTCGTCGGCGGCTACACCGTCGCCCAGGTGGCCTGCCTGGCCCTCGGCGTGTACGCGGTGGCCATCGCGGGCGCCCAGGCGGTCGCGGCCGACGGCATGGTCGTCTTCCAGCCGTTCGTCGCGGCGCCGCTGGGCGCGCTGTTCTTCGGCATCCTGGTGCTGCGCGAGACCGACCAGTCCTTCGCCAATGTGTACTCCACCACCCTCTCGCTGCAGAACCTGATGCCGAAGGTCGACCGGCGGATCGTCTCCACCGCGATCGGCGTGCTCACCACCGCGATCGCCCTGGTCGTGGACGTCACCTCCTACGGCGCGTTCCTCGGGGTGATCGGCGCGGTGTTCGTGCCGATGTTCGCGGTGCTGGCCGTCGACTACTTCGTGCTCGGCGGCGCCGCCCGCTGGAACACCGCCGAGGACGCGCCCTCGCGCTGGCTGATGCTGCTGCCGTGGGCGCTGGGCTTCGCCGCCTACTGGTTCACCACCTCGACGCCCACGGTCGCCGGCTGGGACGGCTTCTGGGCGTCGGCCCGCGACGCCGTCGGCTTCACGCGGGAGCCGTGGATGAACGGCGCGCTCGGCGGCGCGCTGGTCGCGGCCCTGGTGACGCTGGTCGTCGGCGTGCTCGGCCGGCGCCGCTCAGCGGCCCGCTGAGGCCCGGCGTTCGACGTTGAGCAGGTGCTGCTTGGCGGCCACGCCTCCGGCGTAGTCGCCGAGCTCGCCGTCCTCACGGACCACCCGATGACAGGGCACGATCACGCACACGGGGTTGGCGCCGACCGCGTTGCCCACCGCGCGCAGGGCGCGCGGCCGCCCGATGCTCGCGCCGATCTCCTCGTACGTCGTGGTCGTGCCGTAGGGCACGGCCATGGTCTTCTGCAGCACGGTACGGGCGAACGGCGTGGCCAGCGCGAGGTCGACCGGCGTGGCGAAGGTGCGCAGCCGGCCGGAGAAGTACGCGTCGAGCTCCCGGCGCACCGGGTCGAGGCGGCGGGCGTCGGGCCCGATGAACGTGCCGACCTCCTTGGCCACCCGCTCGAACACGGTGTTCTCGGCCTCGAAACTGCAGGCCGCGATGCCCTTGCCGGTCACCGCGAGCACCAGCCTGCCCACCGCGCCGTCGTAGGTGCCGAACGCGATGTCCGGGGGCCCCTCGCCCTTGTAGGTGCTGGAGGTCACTCTCAGCAGGGCATCGAGGTCGCTGCTCGACATGCCGCTCACCCGTTTCAGCCACCGGAATCTTCGTGAGCGCAGCGTATCGGACGGATCGCCCGTCAGACCCACCACGCCACGTGCACTATGGAGGTGTGGGATACGCATGGGTCGGGAGTGACGAGGAGATCGCCCGCGCCGTGCTCGCCGGGTCCCCCAACGCCGTGGTGGCGCTCGACCGCGACCA
The DNA here is from genome assembly GCF_042892035.1 of Nonomuraea sp. NPDC001831. Classification (NCBI taxonomy): domain Bacteria; kingdom Bacillati; phylum Actinomycetota; class Actinomycetes; order Streptosporangiales; family Streptosporangiaceae; genus Nonomuraea; species Nonomuraea sp. NPDC001831. The sequence goes on from NZ_JBIATU010000007.1 coordinate 51,165, forward strand.
GAGCGTGCTGGTCTGGAACGCGGCGGCCGAGCACCTGTTCGGCTGGACGGCGGCCGAGATGCTGGGTCGCCGGGCGCCGATCGTCCCCGACGAGCTGGCCGCCGAGCACAACGCGGTGCTGGAGCGCGTACGCACCGGGGGGCAGGTGTCGCTGCGCACCAAGCGCGTCCACAAGGACGGCAGGCCGCTCGACCTGCGCGTGGACATCAACGCCCTGCGCATGGGCAACTCCGTGGTCGGCTACGTCCTGGCCCACCATCCCGCGCGGGCCGACGAGGTCGCCGGGCTGCGCATGGAACGCCGGGCCAGGCTGGTGCGCCGGCTCACCGACGTGGTCGGCGACATCAACTCGGAGCTGGAGCTGCCGGCCGTGCTCGACCGCATCTCGGCCAGCCTCACCGAGCTCACGGGCGCGGACGCGGGCGGGTTCGTGCTGATCGAGGGGGAGCGGCTGCGGCTGGTCAGCACGTACCGGCTGCCGGAGACGCTCAGGGGCACCACCACCGGCCTGCGGACGAGCCTGGTGGACAAACTCTTACGCACGGGCAAGACCGTCATGCTGGAGTCCCAGGGGCTCGGCGACCTGGTGTGGGCCAGCCTCGACGGGCTGCACACGATCGCGCTCGGCCTGGCCGCGGTCGGCGGCCGCCCCTACGGCGCCCTCTACGCGCTGTTCGCCGGGCCCGCCCCCGGCCACCTGGAGCTGGAGCTGCTGGAGCTGCTGGCCGGGCACGCCGGCATCGCGGTCGGCAACGCGGTGGCCTACCAGGAGGCGGTGCGGCAGCGGGCGCACGAGCGGGCCGTGTTCGACGCCAGCGCCGACGGCATCGCCGTGCTGGACGACGCCGGCCGGGTCGTGCGCTGGAACCCCGCCGCGGCCGAGCTGACCGCCTTCCCCGCCGACGCGGTGATCGGCGGTCCGCCGCCGTTCCCGCTGCCCAGCCCCGGCGAGAAGCTCACCTTCCAGATGGAGAACGGCCGCTGGCTCGACGTGGTGAGCGCGCGGATCGAGGAGACCGGCGAGATCGTCATCGACTTCCGCGACGTCACCCAGGCCAAGGAGCTGGAGGAGGCCAAGGACCTCTTCCTGGCCACGACCAGCCACGAGCTGCGCACGCCGATCACGATCGTGCGCGGGTTCGCCGGCACGCTCGACGCGCGCTGGGACAAGATGAGCGACGCGGAACGCCGGTCGGCCGTGCACACGATCGCCGAGCGGGCCGGATCACTGGGCCAGCTCATGGACCACCTGCTGCTGGGGGCCAGGGCGGGTGCGGACGAGCTGGCCGTCCGGATCGAGGCGTTCGATCTCGCGGCCCGCATCCACGCGGCCACGCTCGGCCTCCCCGTGTTGTCCGACCGCCACCGCGTCGAAGTGCGCATCCCGGACGACTTGCCGCCGGTGCTGGGGGACGCCCTGGCAACCGACATCGTTCTGGGGCAATTGCTGGAGAACGCGTTTAAATATTCCCCAATGGGTGGATTGATCTGTGTTGAAGCTTGGCCCGAAGACGACGGCGTGGTCGTAGTGGTGGATGACGAGGGGGTCGGAATCGCACCGCCTGACCGCGAACGGATCTTTGAGCGCTTCGTCCAGGTGGACAGCGGGGACCGGAGGCGCTTTGGTGGAGTGGGGCTCGGCCTCTACATCGTCCGCAGTCTGGCCAGGGCACAGGGGGGAGAAGTGAGTGCTCAACCGAGGCCCGGAGGGGGTACGAGGATGCGGTTGATCCTGAGGCGCGCTTCCCCTATCCGATCCGACACACCGATGCGGTAACGAGGTGGTCACAGTTGAGCTGATCTATCGTCCAATGTGTACAAGCTGTGATCGAGATGCGGTTTCTGCGATTGGCTAACGGGGCATTTCGGTCGTACCGGGGAGTGTTCCCGCGGGGGGCACAGGGAACGGGGAGGTGGGTGTGTCAAGCGTGGTGCTGCTGCCGTACGCGCCGTCCAGCGTCGCCGTCGCCCGCCAGCGTCTGAGCACTGACCTGCAGGATTGCGGGGTCTACACCGCTGCGATCGACGATGCGGTGCTGGTGGTGAGCGAGTTGCTGAGCAACGCGCTGCGGCACGCGCATCCGCTGCCTTCAGGCATGGTGAGGGTCGCCTGGATGCGTAGCGACGATCACATAGAGGTGGCGGTCAGCGACGGGGGTGCGGCGACAGAGCCGCGGGCGGGCCGCCCGACCCTGTCTTCGCTCGGGGGCCGGGGGCTGGGGATCGTCGAATACGTGGCTGAGAGCTGGGGGGTTCGTCACGACGGTGACACGACGACGGTGTGGGCCATCCTGCCCGCACCCCACGGGGCGGCGGTGAACGGGCAGGTCGCGGCCCTGAAGGAGGCCGGTTAGGCGGTCCTGGCCGCCAGTACGGCCCGTTCGGTGAGGGCCCATGCCGTGGAGACCAGCAGGTACAGGCCGGCCGCCAGGGGGAGCACGAGCACGGCCAGCGCGGAGCCGTACGGCATCAGCGGCATGACCTTGCGCAGCCACTCCGGCTGCTCCTCCGACACCTTGATCGAGCGTGCCGACAGCCATGCCAGCAGCACGAGCCCCGCGATCATGATGACAAAGACCGAAACCGGCCAACTGATCAGACCGAAATTGGCCACCACGCCCGCGAGCTGCTGTCCCAGCGGCGCCCCGAACAGAGTGTGACCGGCCAGTGCCGTCGGATGCGTGGCCACCCTGAACATCAGCCACAGGAACGGCAATTGCGCCAGCATCGGCAAGATCCCCGCGAACGGTGACGTGCCCTCCCGCGCGTACAGAGCGGTCAGTTCCTTGGACAACCGCTCCGGATCGCGCCGGTGGCGCTCGCGCAGCTCCTGCAGCCTGGGCGCGAGCCGCTGCCGGACCTGGCCGGCCCGCGCCTGCCGGACGTTGAGCGGCAGCAGAAACAGGCGTACGGCGAGCGTGAACAGCACGATGGCGAGGGCGGCATGGCCCCCGGACACGCCGATGACGAACGTGACAAGTGAATCGATCATGAGCCCTTCAGACATGACGACGGACCAGGGCTCATACATGACGATGAGCCCCGCTTTGACGGAAGCGGGGCTCGCCTAAGGCGCTCGTGGACGCGGGCGTCCGGCCGCGTCGGGATCGCGCAGCCGCTGGAAGGCCGTGCGGCGCGCGTAGGTCAGCGGGAAGCCGGGAGACTCACCGCCGAGGACGGGCGGCAACGTGGCCGCCCACGTGGCCAGCAGGAGGATCGCCATCATGGTGATCCCCACCAGCCACGGATCGAACAGAAGCGAGGTCACTGCGACGAACGGGACTTACCGACGACGGTGACCGCGATGAAGACCACCAGGGCGACGACCCCGACGATCAGGACCAGCTTGAACAGACCTGCCAGCAGGGGCAGGAGGAAGTTGAACAGCACGAAGAGACCGAGAAGGGTCCCTAAAACGAGCATCACGACTCTACTCATGAGGCCACCGTACGTCCTCCGAGCATGATCCGCGAGGCTTACGAACCTGTGACGTCCACGTCCGCCACCATGTCCGCCACGTGGGCCCGGCCGTACGGTGAGACGGTGAACACCCGCATCCTGGTGGTCGACGACGATCCGACCGTGTCCGAGGTCGTGGCGCGCTATCTGGAGCGCGACGGGCACGAGGTGGAGTGCGTGGGCGACGGCGCCGAGGCGCTGCGCAGGGCCCTGGCCGACCCGCCCGACCTCATGGTGCTCGACCTGATGCTGCCCAGGATCGACGGGCTCCAGGTGTGCAGGAAGCTCAGGGAGCGGTGGCCGGTCCCGGTGATCATGCTGACCGCGCTCGGCGAGGAGATCGACCGGGTGGTGGGTCTGGAGACCGGGGCCGACGACTACGTGACGAAGCCGTTCAGCCCCCGGGAGCTGGCGTTGCGCGTGCAGTCGGTGCTGCGCCGGGCGCGGGGGGCGTCCGTCACGGCCGGCACCGGCGTGCTGCGCGACGGCGACCTCGTCGTGGACGTCGGCGCCCACGAGGTGCGGCTCGGCGGCGCGCAGGTGCTGCTGACGGCCAGGGAGTTCGACCTGCTGGCCTACCTCATGCGCAACCCGCGCCAGGCGTTCAGCCGGTCGGCGCTGCTCGACCAGGTGTGGGGGTGGTCGTTCGGCGACTCCTCGACCGTGACCGTGCACGTGCGGCGGTTGCGGGAGAAGGTCGAGGCGGACCCGACCGAGCCGCGGCGGATCGTCACGGTCTGGGGTGTCGGCTACCGGTACGAGCCGCTGGAGAGCGCGGGGTGACGCCTCCCGAGCCCTGCCTGGGCGGGACGTGCCCGCCGGCCATGGTGTCGGTGAGCGAGCTGCCCATGGTCGTGGCCGTCTCGGCGGGGCTGGGGCTGCTGGTCGCCGCCGCCGGCGTATGGGCCATGGGACGGCTGCGGACCAGGTCGATCGGGGTGATGCTGGCCGTCGTGGTGGTGGTCGCCGTGGCGGCGACGCTGGCGGGCGTGGTCGCGATCACCATGAAAATGATCATCGAGGGGGCGGTCAAGGACTTCGTGCTCAGCGTGGTCGCGGTGGGCGGCCTGGTGGGGCTCGGGGTCGCGTTCGTGCTGGCCAGGCGGGTGGTGGGGGAGAGCAGGCGGCTGGTGGCGGCCGTGCGCGACGTGCCGTTCAGGGCGCCGCAGGGGTTGCCGGCCGAGCTCCAGGAGATCGCGAGCACCCTTGAGGAGGCGTACGCGCGGGAACGCGCGCTCGAAGGCGCGCGCCGGGAACTGGTCGCGTGGGTGAGCCACGACCTGCGCACACCGCTCGCCGGCCTGCGGGCCATGGCCGAGGCCCTGGAGGACGGGGTGGTGGCCGACCACGAGACGGTCGCGCGCTACCACGGCCAGATCAAGCTGGAGGTCGAACGGCTCTCGGCCATGGTGGACGACCTGTTCGAGCTGTCGCGCATCCACGCGGGCGCGTTGCGGCTCTCGCGGGCCAGGATCGGGCTCGCCGACCTCGTCGCGGACACGCTGGCCGGGGTCGAGCCGCTGGCCAGGGCCAAGGGGGTGGTGCTCACGGCGGAGGCGGCGGGGGCCGTGCCCGTGGAGGCCGACGCGGCGGCGCTGGGCCGGGCCCTGCGGAACCTGGTCGTCAACGCCATCCGGCACACGCCGTCGGAACGTACCGTGGTGCTGCGGGCCGGGGTGGACGAGCAGGGGATGGCCTGCCTCTCGGTGGCCGACGGTTGCGGGGGGATTCCCGAGGAGGATCTGCCTCGGGTGTTCGAGGTGGCGTTCCGGGGGGAGGCCGCGCGTACGCCCACCGCCGACGGCGGCGCCGGGCTCGGGCTGGCGATCGCCCAGGGGATCGTCGAGGCGCATGATGGGATGATCGGGGTGGTCAACGAAGGACCCGGGTGCCGGTTCGAGATCCGGTTGCCCCTGGTGTCCGGAAGTTGACGTTCCCGCACGGTGTCCTGCCTCGATCTTCCGCTGTGATCTCGCTTACTCGAACGTGGGTCGCCCGGGTCAGGCGGGTTCGGGGAGCGCGGTGTCGCGTTGCCCGAACGACTCCGACATCGCCCGGAACGTCGGGCAGGGCCAGCGCCACATGCAGCTCCGGCACCGCAGGATCGGGTTGGCGGTGTCGCTCGTGATGCCACCCGCGTCGCGCGGCTGGTGCAGGTCGAGCAGCCGCAGCCCGAGCTCGGCGAACCTGAGCAGGTCGGCGCGGGAGCCGGCCAGGAAGTCGAGGTCTTCGCTCGCCAGCCTGGTGCGGATCGGGACGTAGCCCTCGTGGTTCAGCAGACCGCGCAGGCGCGCTGCTTCGTCATGCCATGACGTGGCCTTTTCTGTGCGGATGAGGATGGTCTCCAGACGTTCCCGGAGCCCCTGACGCTGTGGATCTTCAGGTTTCTCTGCATTCATCGATACGAGGCCCATGGGGCGGGCCACAGCCCCTCCTTCTCCGTGAAGCGTTGCCGGTTCCGGTGTCACGCTGTCAAGCTTCGCGTACTCTCCGTTTTGATGGAGCCCAAACGGAGGACAAAAACCTGTCGTTCCCCTCTCGGCGTGACAACGTGACCGGAAGCCTCCGCGCCGCTAGCCTGCCCATGTGGAGCTCAAGGTCTCGACTCGATCACATGCCGGGTGCGCACTCGTTGCCATCACCGGAGAAATCGACCTCTATACGGCGCCTCACCTGCAGGCCGAGTTCACTCGGCTACTGCAGGACGAGCCCAGCCGGGTGGTCATCGACATGTCCGCCGTGGATTTCTGCGACTCCACGGGGATGAACGTGCTGCTCTCGGCGCTCAAGCGCATGAAAGAGCGGGGAGGTGTGCTGGAGGTGGCCGCGCCGCGTCCGGCCGTCCGCAAGATCCTGCAGGTGACGGGGCTCGTCTCGGTGTTCACCGTGCATGACGAGCTGCCGCAGGAGTTCCTCATCACCGAGGGATCATGACGCAGGCTGACACGGCTGTCGTCATTCCCGCGGTGAACGAGGGCGACCGCATCGCCGCCACCGTCGCGGCGGCGGCCGGCCTGCCGGGCGTCGATCTCGTCGTGGTCGTCGACGACGGCTCGACGGACCGCACCGGCAAGGTGGCGCGGGCGGCGGGCGCGCGGGTGGTCCGCCACAGCCGCAACCGCGGCAAGGCCGCGGCCATGGAGACGGGCGCGGAGGCCGTACGCCTCCTCGACGACGGCCGTACCCCTCGCCACCTGCTTTTCCTCGACGCCGACCTGGGTGACACGGCGAGCGCCGCGGCGCCGCTGGTGGAGCCCGTGCGCGAGGGCAAGGCCGACATGACGATCGCGCTGTTCGGCACGCGGGTGAAGCTCGGCGGCCATGGGTTAGTCGTGCGCGTGTCCAAGGACGGCATCCGCCGCGCCACCGGCTTCGAGGCCGCCCAGCCGCTCAACGGCCAGCGTTGCCTGACCAGAGCCGCCTTCGAGGCCGCCCGGCCGCTGGCGCACGGGTTCGGCGTGGAGACGGCGCTCACGATCGACCTGCTGCGCAAGGGGTTCAGGGTCGTCGAGGTCGAGGTGGAGATGTCCCACCGGGCCACCGGCAACGACTGGCGGGCCCAGTTGCACCGCGCCCGGCAGTTGCGGGACGTCGCTCTGGCTCTGGCGAGCCGGGAGCCGGTGGTCGTCGAAAATCTCGGCAAACTTCTCCCCAAGCGGTGAGGTCGGCCTCCGGGTTGTCCACAGGCGTGGATGATCTGGGGCTGCGGCCGTGAGGAGTGTGCTGGAATTTGCGGGTGACTTCGGAGAGACGCCGCAGACAGGCACAAGCCCCACCCTTGTGGGTGGCATCGCTGCGGCTTCCGTGGTCCGCCGCCGACCGGTGCCGCTTCTCGGCGGGCGGGGTTCTCGCGTGGGGTGGGCGGCCGGTGTTCGCGCGGGCCTCCGCGGCCGGTGGGCGGGCGGCGGCGCCTCGACAGGGGCGGTTCGTCGACGCCGTTCGAGCGCGGCTCGCGGTTCCCGGGCTGGTGATGATCGCGGTCTCCGTGCTCCTGACGATCACGATCGGGTTGCTCGGGCCCTCTCCCATGGTTCCGGCGCTGGGCGGGCCGGGGTGGCAGCCGCCGTACTGGCTGGCTGCCCGTCCTGATCCTTATGCGGTGCTCGTCCTGGCCGCCGCGGCTCTGGTCATCGGCGGGGTCGGGCTGCTGGCGGCGCTGGCCGCCGGGGCGCGTCCCGGGCTGCGTGCTCGGCCGCTGGTGCTGCTCGGCTGTCTCGCCGCGGGGGTGCTCGCGTTCCTGCCTCCCTCGGGCTCCGGCGACCATCTCAACTACGCCGTGTACGGCCGGATGGTCACGCTGGGGCTGAACCCCTACACGCACGGCGCCGTCGACCTGCCGGGCGATCCCATCGCCGACGCGGTCGAGCGGCCGTGGCGCGAGGAACCCAGCGTCTACGGGCCCGTCGCCACCGCTCTCCAGGCGCTGGCGAGCTGGATCGGGGGCGACTCGCTCCGGTTGACCATCTTCGTGCTGGCGGTGTTCAACGCCGCTGCCTTCGTCGTCACGGCTCTGCTCATCGACCGCTTCACCAGGGACGACCCGGCCCGGCGGCTGCGCGCCGCCCTGCTGTGGGCGGTCAATCCGCTGCTGCTCTACCACCTGGTCGCGGGCATGCACGCCGACACGCTGGCCATCGCCTGCATGGTGGCCGCGCTGCTGGCCAGGGCACGTCCGGTCGCGTCGGGGGTGCTGCTCGGGCTCGGGGTGGCGACGAAGCTCAACGCGGGGGTGGTGGCGCTGGGGCCCGCGTGGGAGCTGCGCCGCCGTCCGGGGCGGCTCGCCGTCATGGCGGCCGCCGCGCTGGCCGTGGTGGTCGTCGGCTACGCGGTCGTCGGGCCCGAGGCGATCACGCCGGTGACGACCACCAGCAAGGCGATCTCGCACGCCTCGTTCTGGAAGCTGGTTCAGGGGTGGCTCTGGGCCCTGGTCGGCCCGGGGCGGGCGTACCGGGGCGAGATCCAGGTCGGCGCGCTGGCGGTGCTCGTGCTCGTCGCCTGGTCGTTGCTCCGGCTGGCGTCCCGGCGGTCCGCCGGCCTCCAGGGGCCGGGGGCCTCCGCAGGGCTGGAGGCGCCGGTCGTGGCGGCGGCGCTCGTCGTGGCCTACCTGTTCGCCACGCCGTACATCCTGCCCTGGTACGACGGGCTGGCGTTCGGCATGCTCGCCCTGGTGGGCGCCTCGGCCGTCGACGGGTTCATGGTCGCCCACCTGCTGATCCTGTCCCTGGCCTACCTGCCCGCCCGGGTCGACGGGCAGCCGCCGGGCGTCGAATGGCTCAGTGGCGTGCTCAGGCCTCAGATCGGGTGGGCGCTGCTGGCGTTGACCGTTCTGCTGGTGGTGTGGGCGTGGCGAGTTGGAGGGCCCGTACGCAGGCCGCGAGCGTCAGCGGCACCGCCACCGTGAGCGCCATGGCCGGGATGGCGATGCCCGAGTCGTTCATCAGGAAGCCGATGAAGGCGCAGGTGAGCGTCCCGAACAGGCCGGCCCTGAGCGGCGGGGCCAGCGTGTACGCCTGACCCAGCGCCGAGGCGCCCCAGCGCGACGGGCGGGCCAGCACCAGGAACAGGAACGCCAGCGCGACCAGCGAGAGCAGGGTCAGCGGCCAGTTGCCCACGGTCACGCCGATCATGGCCCCGAACTTTCGTCCGACGACGGTCCACGCCTGGCCGTCGATGATCTGCTGCACGAACGCGCCGAGGTGCGTGCGCCTGTCGGCCGGGCGCATCCAGTCGAAGACCGAGATGGCGGCGATCAGCGCGACCGCGCCCACCCCCACGAGCAGGAGTTTCACCACCGACACCCGCCTGCCGGACAGCAGGATGAGGAAGACCGCCACCCCGATGACGAACGCCGGCACACCGCCGAAGTCCGCGCCCCACGAGGGCGAACCGTCCGCGAAGACGGCGAAGGCGCCGTACAGGGCGCACAGCGCCACGACCACCGTCCTGGAGACGCCTCTGCCGAGCAGCCAATGCGCCACCCCGGCCAGGCCGAGAACCGTGCCGGTCGCGTAGACGGCGAAGGCGATGTTGCTGAAGCCGTAGAAACGTCCGCCGGTGACGGGTTCGTAGCCGGTCACGGCGTTCACCTGGAGGGCCGAGCCGGTCATCACGTCGATGAGGAGGGCGAGCGAGGTGACGGCCGCGACCACGGTGAGCGGTCCCAGCACGTGCGCACGCCATGGGCCGGCGAACGCGAGACCGGTGATCAGGGCGGCGATGGCCAGGATCGTCACGATCACCGAGACCATCGGCATCGGCAGGCTCCACCACGGCACGAGCTGGGCCAGGAACGTCGAGACGGCGATGGCGCCGCTGACGGTCGCCACCACCTGGATGGCGGCCAGCAGTTTCGAGGCGCCGGCCGGGTCGCCGCCCGCAGCCGGGGCGGAGCGGCCGTCGGCCTCGGTGGCGCCCGTCACGGCGGCGGTCGCCGGGGGCGTGCGGTCGCCGGCGGCCGACGAGCCCGCGTCGGACGCGGGTGCGGCCTGCCGGACGCGGGAGGAGCGGCGGCGGCGCAGTGCCAGGGCGGCCAGGGCGTAGAAGAGCAGCTGGACGCTCACCAGGACGGTGAAGAACGGCCCGCGTACCTCCCGGAGCACCTGGCTGGCCAGGTCGCCGTCGGCCAGGCGCGTCACCGCGGCGGCGGCCGGCGCGGGGGCGTTGCCGTCGGGCTGCCAGGCGCGGCCGACCACGTCGCGGGGGGCCGTCAGGCCCAGGAGCTGGATGGCGGTGGCGGTGAGGTCGGTGATGGTGACCAGGCCGTCCTGGCGGGTGGAGGAGGCGGTGAGGTAGCCCCCCTGCGGGTACGGCTGCCCGCTCGGGGACGGTCCCGTGGCCAGGGCCGCGTGGAGGTGCGCGTTCGGGCTGAGGTCGGAGATGCCGGCGAGCAGGACGGTGGTGTTCGGGGGCACCTTGCCGATCAGGGCGGCGATCTGCTGATCTGCCTTGGTCGCGGCGGCTCGACGGTCGGCGGCCGGGAGGGAGACCGGGATCGCGTGATCGCCGAGGGGGCCGCGGGCCCAGGCGGTGGTGAGGTCGGCGGCTTCGAAGACGATCAGGTTGTAGGGGGTCAGGTCGGTCAGGGCGTCGAGGGTGGGGGCGTATTTAGTGATTTTTCCGGTCTTGTCGGCGGCGGCGAGGGCGGCGCCGGGGCGGATCGCCGCCACCTTGCCCCCGCCGTCCGTCACCAACTGGCCGAGCGTGCCGATCTGCGCCGCGTAGCCGGTGTCGGCCTGGAAGGCCACCAGCTCCCGCCACCCGGGGACGGTGGCGCCTTCCCCGGCGGGCTGAGGCGGCGTCGCGGCGGGGCAGCCCTGCCCGGGGGTGCCGGCGCGCTGGCCGGCGGAGACGGTCAGCCAGCCCGCCATGGGGCAGGTGACGCCACTGTCCTTGGGCGGGACGGCGCGGGTGGACAGTGACGCCGAGCTGCCCTGGGCGGCGAGCTTCCACAGGGTGGGCGTGCCCGACTCGCTGAAGTCACTCCACTGAAGACCTGGGACGCCGACCACCACGACCCGCCGCCCCGCCGGCCCGCCTTGCCCGCCTTGCCCGCTTTGTCCGGAGGCGCCGTCACCCGAGGCGCCGTCACCCGAGGCGCCGTCACCCGAGGCGCCGTCACCCGAGGCGCCGTCACCGGCGGCCGCCGCGGCTGTGCTGCCGCTCTGGGAAGCGGCGGCGGCCGTGCCGGGGAGGAGGAGGGCGGCGAGCAGGAGGCCGAGGAGGACCGTGACGAGATGGCGGCCCGCCCGAGGTGCCGCTGTACCGAGGTGCCGCAGAGGCTTGGCATGGGCGCTCGGGGCCGCGGGGCGTGCGCGACGCGCTTGGTGCTCGCCCCCCGGCGTGGCGTGATGCATGTACGGAACCCCCAGTGTCTGCGCCCTCGATCAACAGCCACGGTAACGTGCCACATCGTGACAAGAGGCGAGGTGCGAGTGATCCGGCGGCAGTGGTGGGCGTGGGTGGTGGTGGCGCTCGTCGTCGCGGCGGCGGCCGCGCCTCTTGTGCACACGTGGCTGACCAACCCGGACGACCAGCGGCTCGTCGACCTCGACGTCTACCGTACCGGCGGCCAGATGCTGCTCGACGGCCGTCCGGTGTACGACTTCTTCACCCCGGCGCCGCAGCTGCTGCCGTTCACCTATCCGCCCATCGCGGCGATGCTGGCCGTGGCGCTGGCCGAGATGTCCTGGGGCACCGCCCAATGGGTGTGGACGGCCGGCATCTTCGCGGCGCTGGCCGTCACCGTCTGGTTCGCCTTCCGCCAGGCGCTGCGGGCCTACGTGCCGTGGGTGTTCGGGCTGCTCATGGTGGCCTGCACGTACCTGATGCCGATCCGGGACCAGGTGCGGTTCGGGCAGGTGGACATCCTGCTGGTCGCCCTGTGCCTGGTGGACTGCCTGGCGCGGCGGCCCTGGCTGCCCCGGGGGTTCCTGGTCGGGCTGGCCACGGCCGTCAAGCTGACCCCCGGCGTCTTCCTGATCTACTTCCTGGTCACCAGGCAGTGGCGGACGTTCTTCATGGCGGCGTTCGTGGCGGCCGTGCTGACGGTGCTGCCGTTCGTGGTGATCCCGCAGGACGCGTCCGCCTTCTGGTTCTCGGCGCTGCTCGATCCGGAGCGGCTGGGTGCGAACACCGCCACGACGAACCAGTCGATCCGCGGCATGTTGCTGCGGCTGTACATGCCGGAGTCGCTGACGTTCGCGATCTGGGCCGTGATCGTGGCGGCCGTGGCCTGGTACGGGTTCCGGGCTGCGCGGGCGGCGTACCAGGCGAAGGACGAGCTGACGGCGGTGGCGCTGACGTCGCTGATGGCGGTGCTGCTCTCGCCGGTCGCCTGGATCCACCATCTGGCCTGGGTGGTCGTGGTGCTCGGGGCGATCGTCGGCGACGGGCGCGATCCGGTCAGGCTGCGGGTGGCCGCGGGGGTCTGGCTGTTCTACGTGGTGCCCGTGCCCTGGTGGGGGGTCTCGCTGATCGCCGCCGGCATCCCGGGGGTGAGCCTGGTGCTCGGGAAGATCGTGCAGGACGGGTTCGGGCTCGGGGCGCTGGTTCTGGTCTGGCTGCTGGCGTCCTGGTTGCCCAAACGGCGGCAATTGGCTTGACCGAAGTATTACCCTCTGTGGCGTGCTCGTTACCGCTTGGGTAGTCGTGGGCCTGGTGGCCGGGGTGAGTGGCGTGTTCATCGGCTACATGGGCCTCAGGCAGGCCAGGGCCGCCGTCGACGACTGCCTGCGCAGGGTGGCCAGGCAGACCAGCGAGGGCGCCGGCGACCTCAAGGCGATCCGCGACGTGGCCGTGTGCCGCTACGACGCGCTCGCCGAGATGAGCGGCAGGCTCTCGTTCTCGGTGGCCATGATCAACGGGCTGGGTGACGGCATCGTGCTGACCTCGATCAACGGCACCAGTGAGACGCGCACGTACGTGCGTCCGGTGGTGGGCGGGAAGGGCCAGCAGCCGCTGTCGCCGGAGGAGGAGCAGGCGGTGCGGGCGGCCCGGCTCGGGCTGGGGCCGCTGGTCCCGCCGCGGGTCCTCAAGGGTTCACGCTGAGTGTCCGTACGGGTGCCGTACGCGGTCGGCGAAAGAGCGGCATGCTGCGACCACCTGCGGATACTCTGGATGCATGCCCAGACTCGCCTATCTCGGACCGGAAGGGACCTTCACCGAAGAGGCCCTGAGGCTCCTTGACCCCGCCGCCGAGCGCCTGCCCTGCGCCACGGTGAGCGCGGCGCTCAACGCCGCCCGTTCCGGTGACGCCGACGGCGCCGTCGTGCCGCTGGAGAACTCCATCGAGGGCGCGATCACCACGACGCTCGACGAGTTCGCCTGGGGCGAGCCGCTGGTGATCACGGCCGAGCTGCTGCTGCCGGTCCAGTTCTCGCTGCTGGCCAGGCCCGGCACCGAGATCGCGCACATCAAGCGGGTCTACACCCATCCCGCGGCCATCACGCAGTGCCGCGCCTTCATCGCCCGCGAGCTGCCCGACGCCGTGGTGGTCGCCGCGCCGTCCACCGCGGCCGCGGCCCAGGAGGTCTCGCTGCCCGGCTCGCCGTACGACGCGGCCATCGCCGCGCGCATCGCCGGCGAGCACTACGGGCTGGTCGCGCTGGCCGGCGACATCGGCGACCGGTCCGACACGGTGACCAGGTTCGTCAAGGTGAGCCGTCCCGGGCCGCTGCCGGAGGCGACCGGCTCCGACCGCACCACGCTGGTCGTCTTCCTGGCTGACGACCACCCGGGCGCGCTGCTGGAGATGCTGACCGAGTTCTCCGTGCGCGGGGTCAACCTGACCCGCATCGAGTCCCGGCCGACGGGCGACGGCATCGGGCGCTATTTCTTCCACTTCGACTTCGAGGGGCACATCGCCGACGCGCGGGTGGGCGAGGCCGTCGCCGGGCTCCACCGCATCTGCGGCGAGGTGCGCTTCCTCGGCAGCTACCCCCGCGCCGACGGGGTCGCGCCGCAGATCAAGAGAGGCACGGCCGACACCCAGTTCGCCGAGGCCGCCGACTGGCTGGCCCGCGTCAGATCCGGCCGGCTCTGACGCCCCAGGGCGTTCACGCGGGTCCGACCGTTCCCGGGGGTTCCCACAGGCCGCGCTGCCTGCGGGTGGCCGTCGCCGCCTTCGAGGGGGCCGCGGGCATGCCCCGAGTGGTGTGCCGGGGAATCCGGGGGCGGGGTGGGGGCGCGCGCCGGTAGCCTTTCCTTGTGATTGACCTGCGTACCCTTCGTGAGGATCCCGACCGGCTACGGGCGTCGCAGCGTGCCCGCGGTGAGGACGACTCCGTCGTCGCAACGCTGCTCGACCTCGACGAGCGCCACCGATCCGCGCTGACCTCGTTCGAGTCGATGCGCGCTGAGCAAAAGAGCATGGGCAAGTCGGTCTCCAAGGCGCAGGGCGAGGAGAAGGCCGCGCTGCTCCAGCGGGCCAAGGACCTCGCGAGCCAGGTCAAGGCCGCCGAGGCCGAGGCGGAGAAGCTGGCCGCCGAGCTCGAACAGCTCATGCAGACGGTGCCGAACATCGTCGAGGAAGGCGCCCCTCCGGGCGGCGAGGACGACTATGTCGTCCTGGAGACGTTCGGGGAGCCGCGCCAGTTCGACTTCGAGCCGAAGGACCACCTGGAGCTCGGCGAGGCGCTCGGCGCGATCGACATGGAACGCGGTGCCAAGGTGTCCGGCTCGCGGTTCTTCTTCCTCAAGGGCGTCGGCGCGCGCCTGCAGCTCGGCCTGCTCAACATGGCGATGCAGCAGGCGATCGAGGCTGGCTTCACGCCGATGATCACTCCGGTGCTGGTCAAGCCGGAGACCATGCAGGGCACCGGCTTCCACGTGGCCCACGACAAGGAGATCTACCGCCTGCCGGAGGACGACCTCTACCTCGTCGGCACCTCCGAGGTGGCGCTGGCCGGCTACCACGCCAACGAGATCGTGAGCGGCGACGAGCTGCCGCTGCGCTACGCGGGCTGGTCGTCGTGCTTCCGCCGCGAGGCCGGCTCGTACGGCAAGGACACCCGGGGCATCATCAGGGTCCACCAGTTCGACAAGGTGGAGATGTTCTCCTACGTCCGTCCCGAGGAGGCGCACGAGGAGCACCAGCGGCTGCTGGCCTGGGAGAAGGAGATGCTGGCCAAGATCGAGGTCCCCTACCGGATCATCGACACGGCGGCGGGCGATCTCGGCATGTCGGCGGCGCGCAAGTTCGACTGCGAGGCGTGGATCCCGACCCAGGGCCGCTACCGCGAGCTGACCTCGACGTCCAACTGCACCGAGTTCCAGTCGCGCAGGCTCGCCGTCCGTTATCGCGACAAAGACGGCAAGCCGCAGCATCTGGCCACGCTCAACGGCACGCTGGCCACCACCCGGTGGATCGTGGCGATCCTGGAGAACCACCAGCAGGCCGACGGCTCGGTGGTGGTTCCCAAGGCGCTGCGTCCCTACGTGGGGCTCGACGTGCTGGAGCCGTCCAAGTAGGAGTGGCGGCGGGCGTCGATCGCGATGACGGCGACGCCCGCGATCACGATCAGGCCGGTCAGCAGGGCCGCGAGCGTGACGGCGGCCCCGTGGCTCTCGGGCGTGCCGCCTGCCCAGCCGTGGAAGGGCAGGTAGACGGCCGCGTAGACCAGCGGCGCGGCCACCACGCCGGTCAGCGCGCTCACCGGCTGCGGCTTCCCGTCCCAGGCCAGCACGAGGCACGCCAGCCCGGCCGCCAGCGCCACCGCCCAGCTGAACACCGCGGTGAGGTTGACGAACACCGTCTCGTCCGTCCCGCTGTCCAGCGCGACGAACATGGCCAGCGCCCCGATCGCCCCCGATGCCCCGAACGCCCCCTGATACCTGCGCATCCTGGCGCCGACGCCGCCCAGCAGCATGCACACCGCCAGGAAGAGCGCGACGTTCCGCTCGGGGCTGAGGTCCACCTCGTCGGCCTGCACGGTGTCGAGCGTGTAGGACCAGCCGAGGCGACGCCAGACGCCTGAGACGTCCCTGACCAGGATGCCGTCCACGCCGTTGGCGACGACCACGACGTGCCCGCCTGGCCTGGCCTGGACCGCCAGGTCGTAGGACATGAGCATGTTCTCGTCCGCGCCGTACTTCCTGGTCAGCCGGAGGCGGGCGTCGGGGGAGGGTTGCCAGGAGGGCCGCCAGGTGCGGCCGCCGTCGTCCGACTGGTCCACGCCGAGGTGGTTCTGGCGGACGCGGTAGCAGCGGGTCGCCTGGCCGGGCACGCACTGGGCGCTGATCGACGTCCGGGCCGAGGCGGGGACGGTTCCGTCGGTCCAGGTCGTGCCGCCGTCGTCGGAGAGGCGGGAGCTCTGTTCCGTGCCGGTCGTCCCGACGACGATCTTGCCTGATTCGGTCACGTCGACGGACATGGCCGCCGACGCCGGGACGGGCCCGGCCGTGGCGGTCACGGCCAGGACGGCCAGCGGCACGGTGACCATGATCCGCCGGCGCGGGGAGTCGGTGTCGGCGCTGCGCAGCCGTACCCACCAGGCCAGGGCGAGGGCGGGCAGGGCGATCAGGTCCGTGGGGTCGGCCAGGACCCGCGAGGGCCTGGCCACGAGGCTCCAGCCCACGGAGGCGAGCTCGGCGCCCGTCTCCGTGGTCTTCATGAACGTGAACAGCAGACCGGTCAGGACGGTGGCCGCCAGGTCGGCGCGGCGCCCGAGGAGCAGTGCCATCAGGGCGGGGGCGACCACGAGTCCGGCCACATCACTGAGCTTGCCGGTGAGCAGGCCGGGCCAGAGCGGCTTGAAGAGGTGGTCGTTGAGCAGGAGCAGGATGACCCCGGTGATGGTCACGGGGTGACATAACCACGCGTACCTCATATACGGGTGGATGGCGGGAGACGGCGGGAAGTTGGGCCGCGCCCGAGGCCGTGACTGATTTGTGAAACTCCCCTTTGTCCACAGGACGACCTCCACCTGTGGGCGGAACTTCCCGTCGCGCTTCAGACGGCCCCTGACGCGCGAGTACATGTCCGGACATGGGGAGGGGCCGCCCAGCGCATGTCAGGGCCGCAACGGCGTCCTCAGGCCCTGCCGAAGGGGCAGGCGAAGTGCCGGGGCGAGAAGCAAAAAGACCGGAGTCCGCTGGAATGCGGACCCCGGCCTTAGTTGCGAACTACGAACTACAGGTCAGAGGGCACGGACCTGGGAGGCCTGCGGCCCCTTCTGTCCCTGCGTGATCTCGAACTCGACCCGCTGGCCGTCTTCAAGGCTGCGGTAGCCGTTGCCGACGATCTCGGAGAAGTGCACGAACACGTCCGGCGCACCGCCGTCCGGGGCGATGAAGCCGAAGCCCTTCTCAGCGTTGAACCACTTGACGGTTCCCTGAGCCATAAAAGCTCTCCCTCAGGATGTGAATCTATGGGACCCACACCTCGTGGATCCCGGTGTGTCGTACAGCAGGCACCCGGGGTGGCTCAGACAAAGTCATGCTGGTTTTCACTACGGGAACAGCTAATACAACGCCATCACATCTAACACCATTCTGGCGCGTTGGTGTTCCCGTCCCTACGAAGATTTCTGTCAGGCGGCATCACCGGGCAAACTGGAACCTGTTATGCAGAGCCTTGCACCGCCGCGCCTAGTGGCCACCGACCTCGACGGCACCGCCCTGCGCGCCGACGGAACCGTGTCTCCCCGGACGGCTGCGGCCTTCGCGAAAGTCGAGGAATCCGGGGCCGCGCTCGTCTTCGTGACCGGACGGCCGCCCCGGTGGATGAGGGAGGTCGCGGACGCCGTACGGCACCGTGGCCTGGCTGTATGCGCCAACGGCGCACTGATCTACGATCTCCATACCGAACGGATAGTGGAATCTCACCTCATCGACGCCCGCGTACTCGGGGAAGTCGTCGCTCAGCTACGAGCGAACGTGTCCGATCTCGTATTTTCGGTCGAGTATGAAGGCGGTTTTGCGCACGAGTCCGATTTCCGGCTCGGTGGCCTGGATCGCAAAGGTGTCGGAGTTGTCCGGATTGACCGTGACGCGCTGACCGCCCGGCCCTGCGCCAAGCTGCTCGCCCTCCATCCCGAGATGGACGCCGACGAGCTGCACGCGACCGTGCACGACCTGGTGGGCCACCTGGTGACCGCCACCCACTCCAGCCACGGCGGCCTGGTCGAGATGAGCGCCCAGGGCGTGACGAAGGCGACCGCGCTGGCCACGCTCGCCGGGCGGCGCGAGATCAAGCCGGCCGAGGTGGTCGCCTTCGGCGACATGCCGAACGACCTGCCCATGCTGAGCTGGGCAGGTACGTCGTACGCCGTCGCGAACGCCCACCCCGACGTGCTGGCGGCGGTCGATCACGTGACCGCGTCCAACGACGAGGACGGCGTCGCTCAGGTGCTGGAGCGGCTCTACAGGTAGGGGCCCGACCCGCTCGGCGGCCGGTGGCTCTCGTCACCCGGCACGCCGGGCAGCGCCCTGCGCATCTGCTCCAACTGGGCCCTGGCCGCCATCTGCTGGGCGAACAGGGTGGTCTGGATACCGTGGAACAAACCCTCCAACCAGCCCACGAGCTGGGCGTGCGCGATGCGCAGCTCGGCCTCGCTGGGGGGCGTGCCGTTGTCGTCGGTGAACGGGAGCGACAGCCGTTCCAGCTCGTCGACCAGCTCCGGCGCCAAACCGTCCTCAAGCTCCTTGATGGAGGACTCGTGGATCTCCTTCAGGCGCTTGCGGCTGGCCTCGTCGAGGGGGGCGGCGCGCACCTCCTCCAGGAGCTGCCTGATCATGCTGCCGATGCGCATCACCTTGGCGGGCTGCTCGACCAGGTTGGTGACCGAGCGCTCTTCATCACCGCTATCGCCCTGACCTTGGAAGTCGGGGCCCACCACCACGATGTGAGGGGTGTTGTTGTCCTCAGCATTCATAACACTCACCGTACTAGCAGGATCTTGCCGACGTGCTCTCCCGAATCCAACATTCGGTGTGCATCGGCTGCCTCCGCCATGGGCACCCGCGCGTGCACCACGGGACGCACGGCACCCGCCTCCACCAGCGGCCAGACGTTGTCCACGACGCTCCGGACGATGACGCCCTTCTCATCCACCGGACGGGCGCGCAACGTGGTGCCGTGGACGGAGGCCCGCTTGGTCAGCAGCGCGCCCAGGTCGAGCTCGGCCCTTCCGCCGCCCTGCAGGCCGATGATCACCAGCCGGCCGCCGGTGCGCAGCGCCCGTACGTTGGCCGCCAGGTATTTGGCCCCCATGATGTCGAGGATGACGTCGGCCTCCACCCGGTCGGCGAAGTCCTCCTCGCGGTAGTTGACGACCTCGTCCGCGCCCAGCTTCCTGACCTGCTCGGCCTTCGCCGCGGACCCGACCGTGGCCGCCACCCGCGAGCCGAGCGCCTTGGCGAGCTGCACCGCGAACGTGCCGATGCCGCTGGCCCCGCCGTGCACCAGCAGCGTCTCGCCGCGCCGCAGCCGGCCGACCATGAACACGTTCGACCACACCGTGCACGCCACCTCGGGCAGCCCCGCCGCCTCCGCCAGCGGCACGCCCCGCGGCGCCGGCATGACCTGCTGCCAGGGCACCGCCACGCGCTCGGCGTAACCGCCGCCGGCCAGCAGCGCGCACACCTCGTCGCCGGCCTTGAACTGCTCGACGTCCGCCCCCACCGCGGCCACCACGCCCGACACCTCCAGCCCGGGGTACAGGGGCGCACCGGGCGGCGGGTCGTAGAAGCCCCTCCGCTGGTGGACGTCGGCCCGGTTCACCGCCGAGGCCACCACGTCGATGAGCACGTCGCCGCGTCCGACGGGCGGATCCGGCACCTCGTGCCATTCCAGGACCTCTGGTCCGCCCGGCTCCGTGATCTCAATGGCTCGCATGCGATCCACGGTAGCCGGGCAAAGAAGTTGTGGGTTGCCGGGCTGCGCGGGAACGCGTGGCGTTAACCTGCAAAGTATTTGCTGCCCCTTTAGACCCACCCGAGGGGGAACACGGTGGCAAGACACGATCGAGAAGAATCTCTCGAGGAACAGCTGGCCTGGCTGGACGCGATCAAGGAGACGGAGGAGACGCCCGTCTCCGTCGGAGCCTCGTCCGCGTCGGCGGACGAGCCGGTCGCTTCGCCGTACCCCAAGGACCCGTGGCTGCTCGTGCCCACGCCGCACGACACGCCGACGCCGCCGCTGTTCCGCGCCGCCGTCGACTCCGTTTACGGCCACGCGGCGGCCGAGGATCTGCCCGAGGCCGAGAGCGAGGCCGGGGAGTGGCTGGACCGGGCCGCCACGCAGGAGAGCGGCAGGGGGCAGGAGAGCGGCAGTGCGCAGGAGAGCGAGCCGGCCGCGCCGCCGGTGAGCCTCGGCCGGTCGGAGGATCCCTTCCTGGCGCCGCTTAGGCCGTTGCCGCGTCCTGACGACACCGACAGCTACTCCTTGACGTTCACGCCGCCCGAGCGGGCGGGGAGCGGGGAGAAGAGCGCCGAGAACAGCAGCGGGAAGAGCACTGAGCAGGGCCCGGAGCCGAGCCGGGAGCAGGACCGGGAGC
The DNA here is from genome assembly GCF_042892035.1 of Nonomuraea sp. NPDC001831. Classification (NCBI taxonomy): domain Bacteria; kingdom Bacillati; phylum Actinomycetota; class Actinomycetes; order Streptosporangiales; family Streptosporangiaceae; genus Nonomuraea; species Nonomuraea sp. NPDC001831. The sequence continues at coordinate 71,618 of NZ_JBIATU010000007.1, forward strand.
AGGACCGGGAGCAGGGCGAGGAGCCGGTCCGGGAGCAGGGGCGGCGGCAGGGCGAGGAGCCGGCGGGCGAGAGCGAGGAGCCGGGCTGGCCGTTGCTCGGCGACTGGTCGCGGCCCGCCGAGCAGTCGAACGAGACGCAGCCGATGATCACCGAGCTCCCCGAGGCGTTCGACGTGCCGGCCCGCACCGAGTCTCCCAGGGCCTTTGACGTGCCGGCCCGCACCGAGCCGGCCAGGGCGTTCGACGTGCCTGCCCGTACCGAGCCCCCCGGGACGCTTGACGAGCCTGCCCCGGTCGAGCCGCCGCGCGGGTTCGAGGAGCCCGGCCGCGCAGAGGACCCCGTACGCAGGGAGCCCGTACGCGCGGAGCCCGTACGGACGGAGGCGGTCGAGGAGGCGCCGGCCGACGAGCGGCCCCGGTGGGACGAGCGGCCGCAGTGGTCCGACGCCTCCTTCCGCGAGGGCCGCCCGCAGCGGCCCGACCTCGCGCACGGCGACCCCGCACCCCAGGAGGCCGCGCGGGACGAGCGACCGCAGTGGAGCGACCGCCAGGAATGGCGGCCGGCCGAGCGGGAGATCCCGCCACCGCACGAGCGCCGGCGGCGTCCGGCGCCCATCCCGGTGTTCACCGCGCCGCAGCGCCCGCCGCTCACCGGCCGGCCGACCGCCGACAGCCTCGACCCGGAGTCGCTGCTGCGCGGCAGGCGCAACGCGCCCTCGAAGGGCTGGCGGCGTCTGGTGTACAAGGCGTCCGGCGGCTGGATCAAGCCGGGCGAGGCGCCGGAGGTGCGCCGCCGCCGCGAGCTGGTGACCAGGGCGCGCACCCCCGTGACCACCGGCCATCACCGGGTGGCGGTGCTGAGCCTGAAGGGCGGCGTGGGCAAGACCACGACCACGGTCGGGCTCGGCGCGACGCTCGCGCAGATGCGCGGCGACCGCGTCATCGCCGTGGACGCCAACCCCGACCGGGGCACGCTGTCCGACAAGCTGGTGCTGGAGACCTCGGCCACCGTGCGCGACCTGCTCAACGAGCGCGACCAGGTCAAGCGGTACGTCGACATCAGGGCGTTCACCTCGCAGGCGCCCTCGCGGCTGGAGGTGCTGGCCTCCGACCGCGACCCGTCGGTGTCGGAGGCGTTCAGCGGCGCCGACTACCAGGCCGTCTCCCAGGTGCTGGAGAACTTCTACTCGATCTGCATCACCGACTGCGGCACCGGCCTGCTGCACTCCGCCATGGGCGGCGTGCTCGGGCTCGCCGACCAGATCGTGCTGGTCAGCAGCCCTTCCGTGGACGGCGCCAGGGCCGCCTCGGCCACCCTCGACTGGCTGGAGGCCCACCACTACGCCGACCTGGTGAAGAACGCGACCGTGGTGCTGTGCAGCGTCCGGCCGCGGTCGAAGTCGGCGGTGGACATCAGAAAGCTGGAGGCCCATTTCGCGGCCAGGTGCCGCGCGGTGATCAGGGTGCCGTACGACCCGCACCTGGAGGAGGGCGCGGAGATCGACCTCGACCGGCTCCAGGAGGCGACCAGGGAGGCCTACCTGCAGCTCGCCGCCAGCGTGGGCGACGGGTTCGCGGGTGTGCGCGAGTGAGCGGAGGGTGTGGGATTCGAACCCACGAGGCCATCGCTGACCTGGCCGCTTTCAAGGCGGCTGCACTCGTCCACTATGCGAACCCTCCTGTGCGGACACCACGATAGCGGCTGTGGTGGCAGGGGTGTACGTTCAGGAGGTGGCGGATCTGGGCGTCGAGGTTGAGCGCGGTCCTGGCGGAACGACGGTGCGCCTCGCCGGAGACCTCGACAAGATCACGGCGCCCCTGCTGAAGCGGCGGCTGGCCGAGCTGTCCGCCGAAGGGCTCGTCGCCCTCGCGATCGACGCCCACCATCTCGACTTCTGCGACTCCAGCGGCCTGTGGACGCTGGTGGAGCACCAGCGCGTGGTCGCCGGGCGCGGCGGCTCGTTACGCCTGTTGGGCGTGCACGGCGTGCTGCGACGGGTGCTCGAGGTGACCGGGCTGACGGCCGTCTTCGACGAGGTGGTTCCTGTTTGACGGCGCCGCCCGTTCAGCGGCTCAGTTGGGACAGGAGCCAGCGGGGGCCCTCGGTCTCGGCGCCCAGTTCGGCGACCCGTTCCCGGAGCCCGCGGTCGGCCGTGACGACGAGCACCCGCTCCCAGGGCTTGGCCTGGGCCGCGACGGCGACGATCGCGTCGTCGCCGCTGCCCGTGGCCGCGACGACCTGCAGCCCGGGGATCTCGGGGGTGCTCCTGGCCGCGCCCTCCACGACGGCGACCACCCGCGGGAACCACTGCGACAACACCGGGTGGAACAGCCTGAGCTCCGCCACGTCGGTGAGCAGCCGGGTGGCCGCGCCCAGCCGGTCGTTCCACCAGCCGCGCTCGGCCCGCGCGCCGATGATGTTGGCGACGTCGAGCACGATCGTCTCGGGACGGATGGCGGCCTGGACGCGGTCCCAGGTCGCGGCGAAGCCGGGATGAAGCTTGCGGCCGGCCACCTCGGGCAGCGGCAGCCAGCGCAGGTCGGTGCTCTCGCTGTTGGCGGGCCTGGCCGGCACCAGCTCGGCGGACTCGGCGATCACCGTCTCGAAGGTCCAGCCGCCGTGGTCGTCGAGGTAGACGCCCTGGACGCGGAACCCGTCGCCGCCGAGGGCGGCCTCCTCGTGGGCCTCGCGCAGCGCGCTGGTGACGGCGTCCTCGTGGCTGTCGCGGGCGCCGCCGAGCAGCCCCCAGGTGCCGCCGTGGTGGCTCCACAAGGAGCGCTCCTGCATGAGCACGTGGGGCACGCCGAGCGGGTCATGGTGGACGAGCAGCAGGCCCGACGCTCCGTGGATGCCCCAATGTCTGTGTCCGAGCCCGCATTCGGCCCAGCCGTCGCCGTCCTTAGCCGCCATGAGGGATTGTCTCAGCCTCCGCCCTTACTGAAATGTTGCAGGTCCTTGGCGCCCGCCCAGTAGCCGCCCCACTCCCAGCCGACGTCGGCGAAGGCCCTTACGACCTTGTCTCCAGGGTTTACCACACCTTTACCCTTCATTGGGCGCTTGGTGTACCTCTTGGCATTTTGGTGCGCTGTGCCACCGCTTGCGGTGACATATGGGTTCTCGCGCGGATTGATGTCAATCGCTTGGCCGTACGCGTGGTTCGACCAATTGCTGGACCCGGTCGCGCGACGGCAGTTGAATGCCGAGGTGTTGTCGGCCTCGATGGAGGCGAAGTCGTCGCCTTTGTAGACGTCGACGAGCTTCATCTGCCGGATGGGCCAGCGCCAGTCGTACAGTTTGCGGAAGACGGTCTCGATGTCGTCGGTGACCGTCTTGCGGACGACCAGCTCGCCGGTGTGCGGCTTGTCGTCGAAACCCCAGAACGACATGGTGACCAGCCGCAGGTCCTGGTAGGACACCGGGCAACCCGGCCGCCACGAGTACGGCAGCCGCTCGCGCGACACCTTCGTGACCTTCGAGGTGAACGGCGGCGGAGCCGTCGGGCTCGGCTCGCTCGTGGGCGAGGTCGTGGGCGACGCCGTCCCGGACGCGGGCGCGGAGGGCGTGGGCGTGGCGCCGGAGGAGGCGACGGGCTCCTGCCCTGCGCACGAAACGGACGTGAGCACCACGAACGCGATGGCGGCGGTACGTTTCATCTGGCCACCATATGCGACGTCGTGCCAGGTCAGGGGACTATCAGCACGGTACGGCGAGCCCGTTTCGCCAGGCCGACGGCCACCGAGCCGCCCAGGGCGTGCCAGGACGAGCGCGACCTGCCGACCACGATGGCGTCGGCCCGGTAGGAGCCGGCCAGCGCCTCCAGCTCGCGAGCGGTGTCCCCGCGGACGCTGACGAACTGCCAGGGCACGCCCGCGCCCCTCAGCTCATCCCGGAGGTCGTCGGTGAGGTCGGCCGCGCTGTCGGGGATGACCGGGGAGCCGGCGAAGAACCACAACGTGGTGCTGTTGATCGGCTCCACGAAGGCGACGAGCAGCGCGGCGGCGTCCCGCCGGGCCAGGCCGGCCGCGTACGCGAGCGCGTTGCGGCTGGGGTCCGACCCGTCGAAGCCGACGACCAGCAGCCCGGCGCCGTCCTTGCCGATCTCGAACTGCCCCGCCGGGAGCCGGCCTTCCAGTGGCTCCCGGCCGGGGTCTGTGTTACCGCCGAACACGGCACGACTCGCGTCAGACGTCCGCGTGCTTGCCGCGGCGGGCCAGCTCGCGCAGTGAGTCGGCGGCGTAGATCACCAGGGCGACGAACGAGACCGCGGCGAGCCCGCCGCCGACCCACAGGTCGTTGACGGTCGCGTCCGTGTACCCGGCGCCCCGGGGCTGATAGCCGACCGCGAACGGCGCGGCGACCAGCCACAGCCCGGTCAGGAACAGCAGCACGAGGGCGGAAATGCCCAGCTTGGCCTTCATCGGGACTCCTCCAGACCCACCAGGGTGGTCCTGCCGTTCTGACGGTGCTCACCGCCGCGGCTCGGGTTGTGCATGTCCTCGCGCAGCGCCTCCACCAGCGGGGCGAGCAGGCTCGCCAGCTCGGCCGAGGACGCCTGCGGGGCGGCGGGCACGGGCTCGGGCTCCGGCTCCACACGCTGCTTGACGGTCACCAGCCCGCGGATCACGAGCTCTTCGTAGATGGCCAGGACGAAGCCGACGACGCCCACAAGACCGAAGACGGTCACGCCCAGGCCCGAGAAGAACTCGGTCGTGGTGGGGTCGGTCCAGTCGGCGTTCTCGGGCTGCGTGCCGAGGGCGAAGGGGGCGATCATCAGCCACAGGCCGGCCATGACCGCCAGGGCCGCCGCTACGGCGCCCACGAACTTGCGAATCATTGTGAGACTCCTCCGGATACGAGGTCTTGCTGCGCCGGCGTGGCCTGCGCGATGAGGGCGCGCGAGGTGGGCCGAAGCACGTTCTGTGCGACTGCCCAGGCGCGTTCGCGCTCGGGGCGGCCGTCGGGCGGCGCCATCCTGGCGACCGCGGAGAGCAGCGCGGACGGCTGGCCGTTCGACCGCTCGACGCGCTGGGCGATGAGCTCCAGGAGCAGCCCGGCCAGGACGAGGTCGTCCTTGCCGAGTGGCTTGGGGCCGGCCGGCATCGTGGTGCCGCGCAGCGGCAGCTCCTTCAGGAACAGCGCCGCGACGAACCCGAGCAGGGCGATCGGCACGCCGACCATGAACACCGTCTCCAGGGCCCGGGTGAAGGACTCCAGGATGATGCCCTTGATCGGCTCGGGCAGGTGCTGGATGGCCGCCGGGCTGCCCAGCTTCTGCCCGGTGCTGGGCAGGTGGAGACGGGCCTGGGCCACGAGGTCGGCGAACTCGCTCGCCTGCCGGTTGGTCAGGATCGCGCCGAAGCCCGCGACGCCCATCGCGCCGCCGAGCGAGCGGAAGAACGAGACGCCGGCCGTGGTCGAGGCCATGTCACGCAGCTCGGAGCCGTTCTGGGCGGCCAGGATGAGCATCTGCATGGACAGGCCGAGGCCGATGCCGAGGACGCCCACGTCGAAGCCGATGAGCCATTCGCTGGAGTCGACGTGCAGCCGGGAGAGCAGGAACAGGCCGACGGCCACGATCACCAGACCGGCGACCGGGAAGATCTTCCACTTGCCGGTGTTCGTGACGATCTTGCCGGAGATCACGCCCGCCAGGAACAGCGCCACCACCATGGGCAGCGTCATCAGGCCCGAGTTCGTCGGGCTCAGGCCCTTGACGATCTGCAGGTACTGCGGCAGGTAGATCATCGCGCCGAACATGGCCATGCCGACGAACAGCGAGGCCGCGCTGGTGAGCACGAACGTGCGGTTCCTGAACAGCCGCGGAGGCAGGATCGGGTTGCGGGCCGTACGTTCGGCCAGCACCGCCAGGGCCAGCATGAGCAGGGCGAACGCGGCCAGGAAGTAGGTCCAGAACGAGTTCCACTCGAACTCGTTGCCGCCCAGCGTCAGCAGCAGCATCAGCGAGGCCGCGCTGGCCGTGATGGTGGTCGCGCCCCAGATGTCGATCGAGGTGTTCCGCTTGACCTTGGGCAGCCGCAGCACCTTCTGCACCACCGCGAACGCGACGATGGCGAACGGCACCACGACGTAGAAGCACCAGCGCCAGCCGAGCCAGTCGGTGTCCACGATGAACCCGCCGAGCAGCGGCCCGGCGACGGTGGAGATCCCGAAGACGGCCCCCATGTAACCGGAGTACCGGCCGCGCTCGCGCGGCGAGACGATGTCTCCCAGGATCACCTGCGCAAGTGCCGACAAACCACCCACGCCCAGGCCCTGCACGGCACGCGCCGCGATGAGCTGTCCCATGTTCTGGGACAGACCGGCCACCAGTGAAGCCGCCACGAACAGACCGAGAGCGGTCTGGAAGAGCAGTTTCCGTCCGAACAGGTCGGACAGCTTGCCCCACAACGGTGTCGAGACCGTCATCGTCAGCATGGTGGCGCTGGCCACCCATGAGTACTGGTCCTGACCGCCGAGTTCCCCCACGATCGTCGGCAACGCGGTGCCCACCACGGAAGTGGAGATCATCGACGTCAGCATGGCGAGCATGAGCCCGGACATGACTTCGAGGATCTCGCGGTGGGTGTACTGCCTCCGGGCGGGGGGCGCGGCCTGTGCCTGGGCTACCAAGACACCACATCCCCTTCGTACGCACTTATCCAATGTTGAGTATACGCATGTTTACTAGCCGCGCGGCAAGTGACTTTATTCCTGAGTAGAGTTCGGGACATGGACGCCCCGACGACGGACGCCCGGCCCCGCGGCCGCGAGGCCACCCGGCAGCGCATCCTTGACGCGGCCCGCGTGCTGTTCGGCGAGCACGGATACGAGCAGGTCACGGTCCGCATGATCGCCGCGGCCGCGGAGGCCAACATCGCCCTGGTCGGCCGCTATTTCGGCTCCAAGGCCGGGCTCTTCGGCGCGGTACTCGAAGGCGAGCCCACGTTCGTCGCCCTGCTGACCGGCGACCACGCGAGCCTGCCGCGACGCCTGGCCGAGTACGCGGCCGAGCGCATGCATCACGACCCCGAGAGCCCGGTGCTGCGCACCCTCGAACGTTCGGCCGGTCATCCGGAGATCCAGGACGTCGTGCGCGAGCGCCTGCGCACGTCCATCCTCGATCCGCTGGCCGCGCAGCTCGACGGGCCCGACGTCCAGGCGCGGGCGAGGATGGCGACGGCGGTCTTCCTGGGCATCGGCGCGATGCGCCGCCGGCTGGGCCCGGAGCAGCCCACGGCGGCCGACGTCGACCGGTTGACCGCGGTGTTCGAGGCGTGCCTGGCGGAGTGAAACTTTCATCGCCCTGACCGGCCGTGGCCTGGGGAAAGCCGGTTCGCACCGGTCGGACGTCTTTCTGTGGCCGGGCGGGCTCCCTACGATCCGGAGAGAGCCGTGGGAGCGCTCCCACTCCCACTCTACGGACGGAGTAACCTCATGTCTCGCAGAAGGCCCGTGCTCGCGGCGCTCCTCGCCGCCACCGCCGTGGCCGCGGCGGGGGCGGTCGTCCTCGCCTCGTCCACCGCCCAGGCCGCCGACTCCGCTTTCTACGTCGATCCCCAGACGAACGCCGCCAAATGGGTCGCCGCCAACCCGGGCGACAGCCGCACGCCGGTGATCAGGGACCGGATCGCCGCCGTGCCCCAGGGCCGGTGGTTCGCCAGCTACAACCCCGCCACCGTGCGCGGCCAGGTGGACTCCTACGTGGGGGCCGCCGCCGCGGCGGGCAAGATCCCGATCGTCGTCGTGTACGACATGCCCAACCGCGACTGCGGCGGTGCGAGCGCGGGCGGCGCGCCCGACCACGCGTCCTACCGGGCGTGGATCGACCAGATCGCGGCCGGTCTGGGCGGGCGGGCGGCGACCGTCGTCCTCGAACCGGACGCGCTGGCCATCATGACGAACTGCATGAACGCCGCGCAGCAGGCCGAGGTGAAGGCGTCCATGGCGTACGCGGGCAAGAAGTTCAAGGCGACGTCGTCGCAGGTCAAGGTGTACTTCGACATCGGTCACGACGCCTGGTTGCCGGCGTCGGAGGCCGCGTCCAGGCTCAACGGCGCCGACGTCGGGGGCAGCGCCGACGGCATCGCGCTCAACACCTCCAACTACCGCGCGACGCCGGGACTGGTGTCGTACGCCAAGAGCGTCATCGCGGCGACCGGCGTGTCCAGGTTGAAGGCGGTCATCGACACCAGCCGCAACGGCAACGGCCCGGCGGGCAGCGAGTGGTGCGACCCCGCCGGCCGGGCCACGGGCCTGTGGAGCACCACGAACACGGGCGACGCCGCGATCGACGCCTACCTGTGGGTCAAGCCGCCGGGCGAGGCCGACGGCTGCATCGCGGGGGCCGGGCAGTTCGTGCCGCAGCGGGCGTACGACCTGGCCATGGCCGCGCCCTCACCCACGGCGAGCCCGACCGTGACCCCGACCGTGACCCCCACAGTGACCCCGACGGTCACCCCCACCGTGACCCCGACCGGCGGCCCGGCCGGTTGCTCGGCCGCCTACAAGGTGACCAGCCAGTGGCAGGGCGGCTTCCAGGGCGAGGTCACCGTGAAGAACACCGGCTCGGCGCCGACCGCCGGCTGGAAGGTCCAGTGGACGTTCCCCGGCAGCCAGACGATCAGCCAGCTCTGGAACGGCACCCTGTCCGGCAACGCCACCGTGACGAACCTGAGCTGGAACGGAGCCCTGGCCGGCGGCGCGACCACCACGTTCGGCTTCCTCGCCAACGGCGACGCCGCGACCAGCACCCCACCCGCCCTCACCTGCACCGCGTCCTGACGCCTCCCGGGCGCCCCCGCGCGGGGGCGCCCGGGAAATAAGCGGAGAGCCATTACGGTTGCACTGCCCGATGGCCACCGTCCAGGCGAAAGGGCTCGTTCCCCATGACTGTTCCACTCTCCATCCTTGATCTGGCGCACATCGGCGACGGAGAGACGGCGAGCGAGAGTCTGGCCGCCAGCGTGGGCCTGGCCCAGCGGGCCGAAGAACTGGGATACCACCGCATCTGGTACGCCGAGCACCACAACATGCCGAGCATCGCCTCCTCGGCCACCAGCGTGCTCATCGCCCACGTAGCCGCTCACACCAGGACGATCCGCCTCGGAGCGGGCGGCATCATGCTGCCCAACCACTCCCCGCTGACCATCGCCGAACAGTTCGGCACCCTGGAGACCCTCCACCCCGGCCGCATCGACCTCGGCCTCGGCCGCGCCCCCGGCAGCGACCAGCCGACCATGCGCGCTCTGAGGCGCACCCCCGGCGCCGCCGACACCTTCCCCCAGGACGTCCTGGAACTGCAGGGATTCCTCACCGGCGAGTCGCGCATCCCCGGTGTGGACGCCACGCCTGGCAAGGGCACCAACGTGCCGCTGTACATCCTCGGCTCGTCGTTGTTCGGCGCCCAGCTCGCCGCCGCGCTCGGGCTGCCGTACGCGTTCGCCTCGCACTTCGCGCCCGACGCGCTGGAGGAGGCCGTGGCGCTCTACCGGCGCGAGTTCAAGCCGTCCGAGCAGCTCGCCGAGCCGTACGTGATCGCCGGGGTGAACGTGATCGCCGCCGACACCCGCGAGGAGGCGCAGGAGCAGCTGCTGACGGCCAAGCGGTACCGGGTGAGCCGGTTCCTCGGACGCGGGCGCACGTTCACGCCGGAGGAGGCCGACATGGTGCTCGAATCGCCGGCCGGGCAGCAGATCCTGCGGATGATGCAGTACTCGGCCGTCGGCACGCCCGCCGAGGTGGAGGACTATCTCACCCGCTTCACCGCGCACGCGCAGGCCGACGAGCTGATCGTCGTCTCCTCGGCGCCCGACAGGAAGGCGTGGCTGCGCTCGGTCGAGCTGCTGGCCGCCGCCCACGGCCTGGCCCGCGACGCCTCCTAGTCGGCCGAACGCTGCGGCAGGAGCAGATGCGGCCCGGTCAGGTCGGACGGCGGCGCCGGTGACAACCCCGCGTCCACCAGCTGGGAGCGCAACGCGAGAACCGTGCGTTCCAGCGCCCGGATCTGGGCCTGCAACCGGCGGATCTGGTCGCGCATCACCACCGAGCTGCTCTGCTCGTTGACCAGCTCGGCGCCGAGCTGGCTGGCCTGGCCCTGCATCCGGGTCATCTGCTTCTCCATCTGCGCCAGGGCGTCCTCGTAGATCGTCTTGGCGCGGATGAAGGCTTCGGCGTCGACCTTCGAGCGTTCGACCTCGGCCTGGTGCTCGACCTGGAGCAACGCGCTCTGCTGGGACTTCTTGCTGGCGTCCGTCGCCGAGCGGAAGGCGAGGTAGGCCACGCCGAGCGGCACGATGCCGACGCCGAGCTGGACCAGGACGTCACTCAGAGCGGACATGGCGGCCCCCCAATGGACGGATCACCCCTGTGTAGGTGACGCCTTCGTCGCTGTGCCAGGCGTTGACCGTCAGCGCGATCGGGAACTCGCCGCCGTCGCGGTGGAGGCCGACCAGCGGGATGATCCGGCCGGCCAGGTCGGAGTGGCCGTCGCAGAGCACCCGGGCCAGCCCGTCGGTGTGCCGGTCGCGGAAGCGCGGCGGCATCAGGATCGTCAGCGACCTGCCGACCGCCTCGTCGGTGTCCCAGCCGAACAGCGCCTCGGCCTGCGGGTTCCACGACTGGATCGTGCCCGACGCGTCGGCCACGATGACGGCCGTCGAGGACGCCGCGCGGCCGCCCGGCAGGCGGCCCAGCACGACCGCCTCGGGCCAGGTGGCGATCAGCGCGATCCAGCCGCCGAAGGCCAGCCAGACCGCCCCGCCGACCCAGCCGCGCGGGTTGTCGCCGGTGAAGGTCGAGATCAGATAGATCAGCCCGTACGTGAGGAGCAGCGCGGTCGCGGCGGCGAAGGCCACCCGGTCGGACCGCATGAACGCCTGCGCCAGGCAGAGCATGCCGAGCGCGCACCAGACCGCCGCCCAGGCGGGCAGCGGCGCGATGACGGCCAGCGACGCGTAGCCGGGCGTGCCGCGCTGGTTGCCCGGCACGAATGCCAGCGAGGCGGCGATGGCCAGGCTCAGCAGGCCCACGAACGCCAAGGAGGCGCCCCGCCTCCCGACGCGGCGGAGGACGCGGGTGAGGGTACGGCGAAGCGGGGGCGTACCGACAACGTGTCCATTACTCACAGTCGCCAGATTAATGCATTTAGTTATCGTCCGATGAGATTACCGTGCTGGTACGCCCGGCGTGGCGACCGTCCGGGAAACATCGTGACCGGCCGCATGCCTTTCCCGGACTCGCCCGAGAGGCGTCCTGGGCGCCTGATCGCCGCCGCTGGTCCGTGGGTCGGTAGGGTCGGGCGCATGGATGTCGAGGTGGACGCCGTCCGCGAGGTGGACCAGGAGCTGGTGGACGCGTTCGGGGTGCTGCTGCCCCAGCTCTCGGCGTCCGCAGGGCCGCCGGACCGGGCGGCGCTTGAACGCGTCGTGCGCAGCGAGGCGAACACCGTGCTGACCGCCCGCCTGGACGGCCGCATCGTCGGCACGCTGACGCTGGTCCTGTTCCCGGTGGCGACCGGCATGCGCGCCCGCATCGAGGACGTGGTGGTCGACGCCTCGGCGCGAGGGCGCGGCATCGCCGCCGAGCTGACCCGGCACGCCCTGCGCCTGGCAGAACAGGCGGGCGCCCGTACCGTCGACCTCACCTCCCGCCCCGACCGCGCGGCCGCCAACCGCCTGTACGAGCGCCTCGGGTGCCGGGCCAGGAACTCGACCGTCTACCGCTTCGGCTCCGAGCGCTAGCTGGTTCCGCACGTGGTCAGGAGGCGGGCGAGGGTCTGGGCGGGGGTCTCCGCGTCGGTGTGCAGGACGGTTGTGGCCAGGGTGCGGTTGCCCGGGTCGCGCACCCACTCCGCGAGGAAGTCGTGGCCGTCGGCGCTGATCCAGTCGGTCCGCTTCGTGGCCAGGCTGCGCCGCCGCAGGACCTGGACGGATCGTTCCTCGTCCGGGCAGGGCAGCACCAGCACCACGTGCTCGACGGCGGCGAGGGCGGCCTGGACGCGCAGGAGCAGCTCCGGCCGCGTGTAGTGGCTGTGGCCGGCGCCGAGGGCGACGATCGCGTCCGGGTGGTCGGCCACCGCGCGCTCCACGGCGTGGGCGCGGGCCGGTTCCCACTCCCGTTCGGCCGCGACCCGGCCGACGGCCCGGATCCGGGAGCGCAGCCGGTCCATGTCCCAGCCCGTCTCGGCGTAGTAGCCGGCGCCGATCGCGTCGAGGTCGACGAAGCTCCGGCCCGTCGCCGCGGCCATGCCCGCGCCCAAGGTGCTCTTGCCCGCTGCGGCGGGGCCGATGAGGATCATCCATGGCGCTGCACGCATCCGTACATTCTCCTCGGTAACCGGTGAAACCTTGTCGAGGGCGCCATGAAACCGGCGTCCCCGACACTGGAGCCATGAGCATCACAGAACTCGGGCACGCCGGGGTCGGCCCGCCCCCCAGAGCGGCCGCCGAGGCGGCCGTACACGCCGAAGGGCTGGTGAAGACGTTCGGCGCACACCGGGCCGTGGACGGGATCGACCTCGACGTACGCACCGGCGAGATCTTCGGCGTCCTCGGCCCCAACGGCGCGGGCAAGACCACCACCCTCCGGATGCTGGCCACCCTCCTGAAGATCGACGCCGGCCGGGCCGAGATCTTCGGGGTGGACGTGGCCGCCAACCCGCACGTGATCCGCCAGCTCGTCGGCGTCACGGGCCAGTACGCCTCGGTCGACGAGAATCTGACCGCCCGCGAGAACCTCTGGCTGTTCAGCCGCCTCCAGGGCATCGCCAAGCCGCGCGCCCGGCGCATCGCCACCGAGCTGCTGGGCCAGTTCGGCCTGGAGGACGCGGCCGACAAGCCGATCTCGCAGTTCTCCGGCGGCATGCGCAGGCGTCTGGACCTGGCGGTCAGCCTGATCACCAGACCTCCGCTGATCTTCCTGGACGAGCCCACCACCGGCCTCGACCCCCGCACCCGCGGCCAGATGTGGGACGCCATCCGCGACCTGGTCTCCGACGGCTGCACCGTGCTGCTGACCACCCAGTACCTGGACGAGGCCGACCAGCTCGCCGACCGCATCGCCGTCATCGACCACGGCCGCAAGGTCGCCGAGGGCACGCCCGACCAGCTGAAGAGCGCGGTCGGCAACTCGACCCTGCAGTTGCTGCTCGCCGACCCGGGCGAGGTGCCCGCCGCCGTGGAGGTCGTGCGGCGCGTGCTCGGCTCCGACCCGGTGCTCAGCCCGGAGCAGGGTCGCCTCAACGTCGCGCTCGACCAGGCGGACCTGGCCGCCGAGGTGCTGATCGCCCTGCGCACCGCCGGGGTGTCGATCGCGTCGGTGAGCGTGGCCAAGCCCAGCCTGGACGAGGTGTTCCTCGTCCTGACCGGCCACGGCACGGACGACGACGCCGCGACCGGCACGGAGGAGAACCGATGAGCACCATGATCGCCCCCACCCGCGAGACGGTACGGGCCGCCGACCGCGTGGAGGCCGCCCGGCGGCGCGTGACCCTGGCGGAGACCGTCGGCCAGACCCTGTCGATGGCCTGGCGGGCGTTGAAGAAGATGCGCCGCAACCCGGAGCAGTTCTTCGACGTGGCGCTGCAACCCTTGTTGTTCACCGCGATGTTCGCCTACATCTTCGGCGGCGCCATCGCCGGCGACGTGCAGAACTACCTCCCGCTGATGATCCCCGGCATCCTCGCCCAGACGGTGCTGACGACGTGCATGGCGACGGGCACGCAGCTGCGCGAGGACATGGAGAAGGGCGTCTTCGACCGGTTCAAGTCGTTGCCGATCGCCCGGATCGCCCCGCTCGCCGGCCCGATGGTGGCCGACCTGCTGCGGTACACGATCGCGGCCACGCTGACCTTCGGCATGGGCGTGCTGATGGGCTACCGGCCGGGCGGCGGCGTGGGCGGCGTGCTGGCCGCCATCCTGCTCGCGATCTTCACGGGCTGGTCGCTGGCGTGGATCTTCACCTGGGTCGGCACGATCGCCCGCAGCGCCCAGGCCGTGCAGGGCATCTCGATGATGATCCTGTTCCCGCTGACGTTCCTGTCCAACGCGTTCGTCCCCGTGGAGACGCTGCCGGGGTGGCTGGCCGCGTTCGTCCGGGTCAATCCGGTCTCACACCTGGTCACGGCCACCCGGGACCTCGCCAACAACGCCCTCGTCAGCAGCGAGGTGGCCTGGACCCTGCTGGCGTGCGCGGTCGTCATGGCGATCTTCGCGCCCCTGTCGGTGCGCAGCTACAAGCGGCACATGTGAGCGCCGCCGGTCACGGCCGAAGACCTGCTCGACGTGCCGCCGGGCCTCGTCGAGCAGGTCAGGGCCGCGCCGGTCGCCGTACCCGGCCCGGACGGCCGCGAGCAGGCCCGGCGCGGCCCGTTCCGCGTGCGGCTCGACCAGCTCGAAGTGCATGCTCGGCATCGTGCTGTTGTAGGCGAACCGTTCGGCCAGCACCAGCAGCCTGATCGCGTCGCGCGCCTCCATGGCCTGCCGCAGCAGCCCCCACGTCCCGAGCGCGAACAACATCGAGCCGCACACCGGGAAGTCGAGCACCGGGTTCGTCACGATCAGCAGGTCGTAGCCCTGCGCGGCGGCGAACAGCTCCGCGCCGTACCGGGCCTCCCGCGGCCCCGCGTGGTGCGCGTACGCCGTCAGCGCGATCGACTCCGCGACGACCGACCAGGACGTGGCCCCCTCATGCGGCACCCCAGGCGGACGTAGGTCGCGCGCCCGCTCGACCGCCCGGCGGTAGTGCAGCAGCGCCGCGGCCGTCTCCCCGCGGGCGAGGGCGATCTCGGCCGCGCACAGCGAGTCGATCGCCGCGCCGCCGAGCACGGTGTCGCCCTCGCTGATCCCGTTGATGCCGGCCAGCTCGGCCTCGGCGGCGTCGAGATCGCCGTCGGCCAGCGCCGAGATCAGCAGGACCGAGCGGAGCTGGGCCTCGTCGTCGGCGGCGCCGAGCCGGCGCACCACCGGCAGCGCGGTCCGCGCGTGGCCGACCGCCCGCTCGCGGTCGCCGAGCTGCATGAACAGGTGGGCCAGGATGGCGTGCGCGATCGCGCCGATCCACGGGCCCTCACTGCCGCGGAGCAGCGACAGGGCCTGCTCGGCGGCCTCGATCGCCTGGTGCACCTCCCCGACGTTCTCCAGGACGTGGATGCTCGCCTGCGCCGCGGCCAGCGCCACGTCGCGGTCGGGGCTCCGGCGCAGCTCCAGGAGCTTGCGGTGGGCGTCGTCCCGGTCCCAGGCGAGCGCCACCGCGGTCATGGCCCCCAGGCGGGGATCGGTCTCGCCGGTCTCCGGCAGCTCCTGGAGAAGCAGGCGCAGGGGATCGTGGGCGAGGTCCGTCACGGCGACGGTGTTCAT
Organism: Nonomuraea sp. NPDC001831; assembly: GCF_042892035.1. Lineage (NCBI taxonomy): Bacteria > Bacillati > Actinomycetota > Actinomycetes > Streptosporangiales > Streptosporangiaceae > Nonomuraea > Nonomuraea sp. NPDC001831. The sequence goes on from NZ_JBIATU010000007.1 coordinate 86,972, forward strand.
CAGCGTGATCAGCAGGGCGGCCCTGGTCACCTCGACGAGCGGCGGTGGCGGTACCCAGCCCTTGAGCGCCTGGCCGATCGCCTCCCGGTGGACGAAGATCCGGGTGTGGTCGCCGCGGATCGACCACAGCGAGCCCACGCCGGCCAGCAACTGGACCGTCGCGGCCGGGTCGGGCTCGCCGAGCGCCTGCCGGAGCAGGTCGGCGAGGTTGCCCTCCTCCGCGCGCAGCGCGTCGACCGACTCGTACTGCCCCGGGCCGAACAGCGTGTAGGCGTGTGCGAGGGCGTACGCCGTCGCCCACTTCCGCTGCGCCGCGCGGGCCGCCGCCTCCTCGCCGGCCTCCTTCAGCCGCAGCCGCCCGAACTCCCTGACGGTCTCCAGCATCCGGTAGCGCAGGCCGTACGCCGTCTCGCGGACGCCGAGGATGGACTGCTCGGTGAGCGCGTCCACGACGGCCAGGGCGTCCGGGCCCAGTACGTGTTCGGCGGCGGTCAGCGTGAACCCGTCGCCGAACAGCGACAACCAGCGCCAGGCCCGCCGTTCGGGCTCGTCCAGCAGGTTCCACGACCAGTCGATCACCGCGAGCAGCGTCTGGTGGCGGTCGGGGGCCGTCCGGTTGCCGCCGCGCAGCAGGGCGAACCGGTCCGCCAGCCGCCGCGCGATCTCCTCGACCGACATCACCCGTACCTTGGCCGCGGCCAGCTCGATCGCCAGCGGCAGCCCGTCGAGGCGGGCGACGACCTCCCCGACCGCCTCCCCGCCGATCCGCACCCCCGGGCGGGCGGCCGTGGCACGCTGCCGGAACAGCTCCGCAGCGTCCTCGGCGAGCAGCTCGCCGAGCAGGTAGACACGTTCGGCGGGGATCGACAGCGGGGCCCGCGAGGTGGTCAGCACCCGCAGGTCGCGGGTCGTCACGGTGAGGAACGCCACCAGGTCGGCGACGGCCTCGATCACGTGCTCGCAGTTGTCCAGGATGAGCAGCGCCGGAGCCTGGTCGAGATGCTGGGCGATGCGGGCGCGCACGTCGGCGCGCTGCCCGGCGGTCAGGATCCGGCGCCCGCTGACCGAGTCGCGGACCCCGAGCGCCGAGCCCACCTCGCCCACCACGCCCTCCGGCGAGGAGACGCCGACCAGTTCGATGAAGTGCACGACGGGCTGCGCGGCGTTCCGGCCCGCCACGTGGGCCAGCCGCGTCTTGCCCAGGCCACCGGGGCCGACGACGGAGACCACCCGGTTGGTCTGCAACAGGGCGTGCACGGCGCGGATGTCGTCCTCGCGGCCGAGCAGCGAGGAGCCGTCGAACTGGAGGCCGGCGCGCACCGGCCGGTCTGCGGCGAGGAGTTCGGCGTACACGCGGGCCAGCTCGGGGCCGGGTTCGGTGCCGAGCCGGGCGATCAGGCCCGAGCGGTGGCGTTCGTAGCGCTCCAGCGCGGCGGCGGCGCCGCGGACGGCGGCTTCGCTGCGCAACAGGCAGGCCAGCAGCTCCTCGTCCTGCGGCCGTTCGGCCGCGGCCTCCTCCAGCAGCGGCAGCGCGGCCTCGTGCGCGCCGCCGCGGCCGGCCGCGATCGCCGCCACCCGCTGCGCCTCGGCCGCCTGGCGCGCGGCGAGGGCGCGCAGGTCGGCCAGCGCGCCCGTGGCGCCGTCGGGGCCGCCGGCCACGACCAGGTCCAGGGCCTCCTCGGCACGCCGGCGCGCCAGCGCCGCGTCGTCCTGGCCCAGCGCGGCCCGCGCCTGCTCCACCAGCGTCCCGAGCAGCAGGACGTCGACCTGGCCGGCGGGCAGCCCGAGCCGGTAACCACGCGGGACGCGCACGACGACGTCGGGGCCGGTCGCGGCCCTGGTCCGGGAGACGACCACCTGCAGCGCCTTGGTCGGGTTGGCCGGCGCGCCGTCGGGCCACAACTCCTCGACCAGCCGCTCGTCGCCGACGCCCGCGCGCCCGTGCAGGGCGAGCACGGCCAGCAGGGTGTGCGCGCGGTCGCCCACGACGCGCGCGCCGTGCCAGCGGACGCCGTCGAGGAGGACCAGTGCGGGAGACACATCCTCAGCTTACGGACGATTCACCGGCCCGCGCCGCCTCCCGCGCCCGCGCCGCTTCCCGCGCCCGCGCCGCTTGCCGCGCCCGCCCCGCCGGAACGATCCGGCCGGGCAGGCCCTGCTTACGATGAGACGTGGATCGGCTGCGGAGCGTCCCCATCGGGGACGGCGAGGTGGAGGTGCTGATCGTCGGCGGCGGGCCGGTCGGGCTCGCGGGCGCTGCTGGAACGCTGGGGTGTGCGGGCCCTGCTGGTCGAACGGCACCGCGAGCCGTCGCCCTTCCCGCGGGCCCGGCTGGTCAACGTGCGTTCGATGGAGATCTTCCGCGGGCTCGGGCTCGCCGCCGGGATCACCGCCCACGCGTTCGCCCCCGAGTACGGCCGCATCCGCTTCCGCGACACCCTGCGCGGCCGCGACTTCGCCACGGCGGCGATGACCGGCATCGACGCGCCGGTGCCCGAGAGCCCCGTGACCGGCGTGGTCACCTCGCAGGACCGGCTGGAACCCGTCCTGCTCGCCGGGGCGAGGTCGCCGGCCTGCTTCGGCGTCGAGCTCGCCGGCCTGACCGAGGAGGCGGACGGCGTCGGGGCCGCCCTGATCAGCGCCTCTCCGGATGGCGAGCGCACCCGGCTCCGCGCCCGTCACGTCGTGGCCGCCGACGGCGCCAACTCCACCGTCCGGCGCCTGCTGGGCATCGGCGTCACCGGCCCCGGAGGCATGGGCGGCTTCACCACCGTCGTGTTCGACGCCGACCTGCGCCGCTGGTGCGCCGACCAGCCCGCCGGGGTCTACTTCACCGCGCACGGCCTGTTCGCGCCGCTGTATCCCGAAGGGGGCTGGGCCTGGTTCGTCCCCACCCCGGCCGACGGCCCGCGCGCCGACTGGCCCGCTCTCCTCGAGCGCGCCCTCGGCGGCGGCGTGCCGGCCGACGTCGTACGGATCCAGCACTGGGAGACGGACGCGTTCGTCGCCGAGCGTTTCCGTCACGGCCGGATCCTGCTGGCCGGCGACGCCGCGCACGCGATGCCCATCGTCGGCGGGCTTGGCATGAACACCGGCATCGCCGACGTGCACAACCTGTGCTGGAAACTGGCGGGCGTCCTGCGGGGGTGGGCCGGTTCCGGCCTGCTGGAGACGTACGAGGAGGAGCGGCGGCCCGTCGCCTGCCGGACATTGCGTCAGGCGGTGGCCCACACCGAGCTCATGCTCGACGTGCAGAACCGGCGCCGCGCCCAGCTCCAGCCCGGTCGGGCCGCTCCGGAACACGTCGAGCTGCCCTGGTCGGAGCGGTACTTCGCGCAGCTCGGCCTGGTGCTGGGCGTCACGTACCACTCCGGGGCCGTCCTCGCGGGCGAAGGACCCGCGCCGGAGCCGCCGGGCGCGGACTACGTGCCCAGCGCGGAACCCGGTTGCCGGATGCCGCACCTCTGGCTCGCCCGCGACCGCTCGACCCTGGACACGTTCGGCGAGTGGTTCACCGTGCTCACCCCGGACCCCGCAGACTGGGCACGACAGGCGACGCCATGGCCGGTGCGCGTCGAGTCCCTTCCCGCGGAACACGCGGCGTTCTGCGGGATCACCGCGCGGGGAGCGCTGCTCGTCCGTCCCGACGGGCACGTCGCCGCCCGCTGGCCCGGCCCGCCCCCGGCTGCCTCCACCCTCCTCGACGCCCTCGCCACGTTGACCGGCAAGGACGCCGGGACCGTCCGTCGCGCATCGCCCGCGTGACGAGCGGCGCCGGGCCGTGCCGTCATCCGAGCACCGCGCCCATCGGTGCGGGAGGCCACACCCCCGCCGCCCTCCTCGGGGCTAGTTGCCGGTGCACCACTGTCCGCTCTTGAACCTCTCCTCGACCTCGACGTCGGGCGCGGAGTCCGCGACCGAGATGTCGAGTTGCGCCGTGGCGGCCACCAGGGTGCCGGTCGGCGGCTTGGCCGCCTTGGCGTCGACCACCACCTGACGGTCGCCGAGCAGCGCGTAGGTGTCCCTGTCGAAGATCAGCTCCCAGCGCAGCCCGTCCGGGCTCGTGAAGCCCACGCCGATGCCCTCGCGGCCCGCGGCGTCCTGCACCCCCTCGTCGAGGGTGATGCCGGGGAACGTGCTCAGGGCCTGGTACAACGCGCTGCGCTGCGCGGCCGGCAGGTACGTCTGCCACAGCAGCTCACGTGCGGCGAGGAAGGCGAGGAACGGCGTCAGCTTCTCCGCCTTGGGCTTCCACCTGGCGCTGAGGTGGGCGCGCATGCCGTCCGGCTCGGTCGGCAGGTTCTTGATCGTCGGGTAGTCGCTCTTGGAGTCCTTGCAGTAGACGATGGGCTGGAGCTTGGTTCCCATGTCCTTGTAGGCGGACTTCGGGATCGGTTCGCCGGCATAGGCCAGGGGCTCGATGGGCGTCTGCTTGCGCACGCCGTCGGCGTACTGCCCTGGCCGCCGCTCGCCCGCTCGCAGCCAGATGGTGTCCTTGTAGCGCCGGTAGTAGTGGTCCTTGGACTTCTCGTAGGGCATCAGGGAGTAGTCCATCGTCTGCAGGGTCTTCACCACGATGTACTGGTCGTCGCGCGGCTCGATCTCGTCGACCGCGGCCTTCGCCGCGCGGTTGAGCACGTCGGCGGCCGACAGCAGCTTCATCTCGTGAGACGGGTTCGAGGCGGACGGGACCTGCACCGCGACCAGGCCGACGGCCAGCGCCAGCCCTCCGGTGAGGGCGAAGGTGTACGGCCTGCGCCAGGACCACCGGGGCCGGCCGGCCCTGAGCAGCCGATCCCTGGCCATGGCCTTGGTGCCGGGGTCGTAGGGCGCCACTTCCGGCCGTACGTCGTTGATCAGGTCGAACTCGTTCATCGGGGGTCCTCCAGGACGTTGCGAATCTTGGCCCGGATCCGGGACAGACGGGAACGGACGGTGCCCACCGGGATGTCGAACGCCTGAGCCGCCTGCTCGTAGGACAGTTCGGCCCAGGTGACCAGGAAGAGCAGCTCGCGTTCGGCCGAAGAGAGCCTCGCCAGCGCGTCGGCCAGACGGGGACCGAGCCGCTGGGCGTCGATCCGGTCGATGCTGCGCTGCTCGAAGGGGTGGTCGTCGTCACCCGGCATCCTGGCCAGGGCTCGCAGCCTGCGCACCTCGGTACGGCGGTGCTTGGCGATCAGGTTGGCGGCGATGCCGTACAACCAGGGGGCGGCGTCCGGTCTGGACAGGTCGTAGCGGGACCGTTTTCGGAACGCCGCGAGGAACGTCTCCGCCGTCACGTCGTCGGCCGCGGAGGAGTTCTCCTGGCCTAGGCGTCTGGTGGCATATCGGTGGATCTCATCCGCGTACCTGTCGAAGAGGCCCGCGAACCGATCGGGGTCGGCCAGCGACTCCTCGATGAGGGCGGCGTCCGTGACGGCCGCCACCGGGGTGAGTCCTCTCATGGGGGGAAGTCCTTCCGCAGGGCGCGTTCGCACCCTTCACCACTGACTCACCCGCACCGGCCCTTCGGTTCCATCGTTCCCTGTGCGAGTTCACCCGTGCGAGTTCACCCGTGCGAGTTCGGCACGTGCGAGTTCGGCGGGATGCGACCCGCTTCTGCAGGATCCGGCCTGTTTCAGTGGGACTGGCCTGCTTCAGCGGGATGCGACCCGCTTCAGTGGGGCGCGACCGCCGAACTCGCCACGCGTACGTGCCTGTGCGTCGCCGTCGTCAGACCAACCTCGGCGCCGGCATGCCCCTCTTCCTCAGCGCCGCGACGCCGACGGCCGCCACCCAGATGGCGGCGATGCCGTTGAACATCGCGACCGCGCCCCAGCCGTTCGAGGCGTAGAACTCCGACGAGTTGAAGCCGAAGAACATCGACGGCACCCCGGCCAGGTGCAGCGCGGCGATGCCGAACGACGACCAGCCGACCCACCGGGAGAGGGCGCCGGTGCGCAGCACCGCGTACCCGAAGGCGACACCGAAGACGACCAGCATCAGGTGGCTCATGGAGCCGTAGAGCAGGTAGGTGGGCACGGTACGGGTCGGGTCGATCTCCTCGACGGCCTTGATGGCGCTGCTGCCCTCGATCCCCTTGGCGACCATGTCGATGATCGTCCACGCCACGCCGGCGGTGCCGGCGACCGCCCCGAACCACTCGTAGCGGGCGTCGGCCCGCGTGATGAGTGACCGGACGCCGCTCATGAACACCAGGAACAGCGTCAGCGCGCAGAAGTTGAAGAGCGTACGGGTGAGGATCAGCCAGTCCGGCATGAGAGCGCCGGTCTCGACACCGCAGGCCGGCGGGTCACACGCCGGGACGACGAAGTAGAGGGGGAGCTCGGCCATCGCGAAGACGGCGCCGAGGATCCCGGCGACGCCGATCCAGCGGCGGGCCGTGGGTGGGAGCTGAATCTGTGTAAGTAATGAAGTGTTCATGGCATGCACAGTAGCAACAACTGTGTAAGCCGTCTACTATTTCCTTCAGATCTTCGAGAGGATGCCGGCCATGACCCCACGCAAGAGCTCCGGACGCGACCTCACGCGAGACCGCGAGCCCGCGCCGGATCCCGGCCCCGCCGACGACGCCGACCTCGATGCGCTGCCGCCGGGCCTGGCCGCGGCCTGGGGCGTCGTCGACACCGGTGGGCGGCGCGGCCCCAAGCCGGCGCACAGCGTCGAGAAGATCATCGCGGTCGCGACCGAACTGGCCGACGAGGAGGGCATCGCCGCTGCCTCCCTGCCGAAGGTGGCCGCCCGGATCGGCGTGACCGCCAACGCGCTGTATCGCTACGTCAGCTCCAAGGACGAGCTCATCGTGCTCCTGGCCGATCGCGCCTGGGGCGACCCGCCCGAGTTGCCCGACGGCGATTGGCGAGAGGCGGCCGCGCTGTGGTCACGTCGGCTGTTCGAGCGTTTCCTCTCCCGTCCATGGCTGCTGGACGTCCCGACCACCGTCTCCCTGACCCCGCACAACGCGGCCTGGCTGGACGCCCTGATCACCGCGCTCGGGCCGACCGGCATGGAGGCGCAGCTGATGCTGAACTGCGCGTACCTCCTCGACAGCCACGCCCGGTACGGCGCCAACCTGCGACGCAACACTCCGACACCGGCCGCGTTGCGCCGCGCGAACCCCGACCAGCAACGGGCAGTACGCGCGGTCCGCGTGTTCCTTGACGGCCAACTCCGCTCCCGCAACCTGAACGCCGTCGCGGACGCGATCCAGGACCCCATGTTCCTCGCCGACGAACCTCCGCTCGACGGCTTCGAATTCGGCCTCGCCAGAATCCTCGACGGCATCGAGACGTACGTCGCCGCGGCAGCAGGAACGCCGCAGCAGTAGGAACGCCGCACATTCCCGTCGGCGATTGCGCCTTTGCTGGCAGGGTCTCGGGCAGGCTGCACACAGCCCCAGCTCTAACTCGCCACGGAACGCCGGCACATCCGCCGTGGCGAGGCCGACCCGCTCGCGCCGGACGAGGCGTCGTCGCGGGCCCGCGTCCAGGTGATCAAGGTGCCGGAAACAGCACATAGCGCTGGGCCGTCGTCACACCCCGAAGGGCGCACCCACCGCGACGGCCGACTGCGGCACCATCACGTACGAACAGCGTCAGGACCTCGGTCGGCATGAGTCCACGAACAAATGGAACGCAGGATGCTGCGATCAGTCCGTCCCCGCGGTCGCCGCCGCCATCGAGGGCCCGCTGAGCCTGGCCGCCACCGGCCTCTACGCCTGGGGGCTGCACGAGGCGGGCGCAGGCGGGGTCACACTGGCCAGCCACCCGACTGACACAGACTCCGCATGTGCCGTTCGACCACTCAGGCTGACGCCAGGTCCTCGAACCCCACCTTCAGCCAAGTAGTGCCCACGACGACGTGCAGCTCGCTGCCTCGCCCCAGCACGGCCGCCGTCCTGGGTACCGGCCGTCCGTCGGACATCACCAGCCGGGTGGGACGATCCACCGACAAGCCTTCTCCCTTGACGCTCCCGGTGACCACCCGGCGCCGATGTTCTCCATATCCGCCGACAAGCGCCACCCGGTCACCGGCGACAACGAGCGCATGGGCGCCCCTCACCTGCGTGGACCAGCCGGCAACCGCGCCGGCTCGTACCCGCACAAGGGGAAAGTCGATGTAGTAGTAGGCCCACGCCTCATTTCCCGACACGTTCAGCGCGTAGCAGTCGGAGATCGCGCCGAACTCGCCGTCGTACGGATATCGCCACGCGGGAGCCAGGTCAGCCCCGAAGCGGATCAGTCCGGGGGAGCCGATGGGGGCAGGACTGCCTTTCTCTCCCCATCCGAAGCTGCCGAACACGCCTTCGTCGTAATAGCTCACCCATATGTCGCCGGAAAGCGTCGTCTGCACGTCGGCGATTCCGTCTCCCAGGACGCCCTTTCGCAGGAGTTTTCCGTCGGCATCGTAGACGGCAGCGTTGGACTCGGCCGCTCCGTCCCGCCACCGGCACCGCGCCCCCACCAACAGCACGGCCCCGTCCGGCAGCGGCTGGACGTGGTTGCGCGCATGTGAGCGCCGGGCGATGGGAACCAACCTCGTCAGATGGGACGGTACGTGGCGACCTGTAATTCGGGGGGCGCTGCCGTACGCGAATGAGGAAATGATGCCCCATCGGGGGCCGAAGTCTGCGCGGTGAGCGCATCGGAGTTCTCCTGCGAGGCCCACACAACGACGAGTTCCCCCTCGGGCCCTGCCGCCGTACTCACCATCTCCGCGCCCCTGGATGGCGAAGCCAAGTCCGCGTGACGGCGCAGCCTCACAACTTCTGTCTTTCGCTTTGTCCCGCCCCGGCCTGGCATGTGAGACACCTTATTGAACGCACGGCGGAAATCGCGCCCGAAATAAATCCCGGCCAGCGCTCGCACCGACCACAAACAAACGAACCTCGCTCCTGAGGCCCCACTTTCGGGACCGATCCCCATATCGCAAGCGACCGGCCCGACCACGTGGCATCGAACGACGGCGGGATCAGCAGCCGCCCCCGCACGCCGGCGATCCCTTCGAACAGGTTTCAGCGCCGGGCTTTGCGCAGCCCGGTGATCTGCAGCTCGGCGAACAGCCCCACGACCAGGGCCTGCGCGACGGCCCAGACGGCCCCGAGCGTGCTGAACCCGACGGCGCTGGTCACGACGGCCGCCACGCTGCTCAGGGTCCAGACGATGTTCAACGCGATGACAGCCCGGACGGCGTTCTGGCTGATCGTGGGACGCGCGGCCACCAGGCCGACGGCGGCGCCGTACACGAGCAGGAAGACCCCGATCTCGCGCAGCAGCCCCGCACCGGGCCCGAGCAGGTCACTCGCGGGGCCGGCCAGAGCCAAGTACACCAGCCCATTGACGCCGGTGACGACGGCGTCCGCAACAAGAGCGAGGCGCAGGAACTTGGTCCGGTCGGCGGTGATGGTGAGGGCGGTCATCTCGGCTCCTTCAAGTGCTCGTTTCGACACCTGAACAATGGCAGCAGGCACGTAAGTACCGCGATTACGCGTCAGGTAATGAGAACGGCGACCAGCTCGCCCACCTGCGCCAGAGATCCCTGGCCGCGGGCCTTTCGCATGCGGTGAACGAAGCCCAGGGCCGTCTGATCCGTACCAGGAACGAAGACGTCCACCACCGTCCAGCACCGACAAGAACGCGTGGTCATCAGGGCCCTCACCCGCAGAGACGTGTTGTCAGTCCCGACGTCTACTGTCCAGCGCATGGCAGTCCCCGCAATCATCCCCATCGTTTACGAACCCAACTACCACACCGACACGATCGGCCATTGGGACGGCGGCCAGTTCTTCGGCTCCGTCATAGCCGCCTTCCCGGAGGACTACATCCACTCCGACGACTGGCCGAGGCGCAAGCGCTGGTACGCCGTCCTGCACACCTTCGACGCCGCCGGCCACCACCTCGGCTCCCGCATCGAGCACACCGGCGCCGACGACGTCCACCGCTCGGCCGTCGCCCGCGCCGAGGAGCGACTGAAACACTGGCTCGACACGCTCACGGGCCTCCGCTTCGACGACATCGCCATCCGGCCCTTCCGGCACACGTTCGACGGAGTGCTGTTCGGCCTCGTCATAGAGACCTTCGAAGGCGAAGAACACGCCGAGTTCTACCCGAACAACATCGGCTTCTACGATCCATGGGACGGCCTGTACGACACCTGACCACCTGAGCCGTAGACACCTCGCCAACGGCCTTCCTCAGAGGCAGATGCGAGCAGGCGGAGAATGCCTCTGTGAGGCGGTGTTGCTGTACAGGAGCCGAGGGCCTGTTCGAAGAGACTCGTCAATCGTCGAAGCTGGCGATCCATTCATCGATGAACTTCGACGCCTCCTCAGCCGTGACGACATCGCTCCTCGGCGCAGGTCCGAGGCTCTCGACGAGCAGCTCCGGCGATACGGGTTCCCCAGCGACGACTACGTAGCACGACAGGCCCTCGCTCATCTGGCGTGACATCGAGGAGACGAACGCATCCCGGCGGTACCTGTTGCAGAGCAACAGCAGGTTCTGCTGTTCCAGCTCTGCTCTCAGCTGTCGCAAGGCGTCTTCGAAGTCGATCGATGAGTGAACCCTGATCGGCGAAGCGCTTGCGCGATCCAGTCGGAGCTCGTACGTCTCGCCATCGGTCTGCGTTGTCACCTGGCAGGGCAGAAGGGACTCGTCCGCCAAGTTGACCAATTCGAGGTCGTGCATGCTCACCTCGGCACGTAGTGGGGGTTCGGAATCCAGACGTCGTCAGCGCTTCCATACTTGCCCGGCTTCCAGGCTCCTCTGATCTGCGACGGATCGATCCGCTTGAACACGACCTCCTGCTCGCCTCTGAGGTGCCTGAAGCCGGGGCCGTACTTTACCTCCATGCCGTTCCCGCGGTCTTCGATCTCAAAGATGTAGCCCTTGTGCCCGACGGCGAACCCTCGGGCCACGTTCTTGCTCTTCGAGGCGGCGATCAGACCGTTCTCGCCGGAGAGATGCTGTTCGACGCTCATGTCCGGGTCGCGAGCGGTCATGCCCTTCTCGAAGATTCGCTCCAGTGTCCGGCCGTCTCCCCGGAACAGCGGTGGCACGTCCTTCCCCTTGAGTTCGAAGCGCTCCCCGAAGCGTGAGAGCGTGGCCGTTGGCTTGGGTTTGATCACGCTCTTGGCCGCCTTGCCCAGGGCTCCCACGGCTCGGGTGGTGCCGGAGACGGCGCCGCTTGAGCCGGCGGTTGTGACGGCTGCCACGATGTCCGGGATGAGGCGGCCAAATGCCCGATCGGGATTGGCAGCCCAGGTGTCCCAGTCCAGCACGGACTTGGCGAACCCGACCGGGTCCTGAATGCCGTAGAGCAGGCTTTGGCCCAGGTCGTTGACGCTGCGTTGCCAGCCCATGAAGTCGACGACCGCCCGCGTGGGAGAGTAGTCGATCACCATCTTGCCCAAGCCGGCCAGGCTCTCCACCGTGCCCTTGGCCGTTTCCGTCATCTGGTTGCCGGAGGTCAGGTTCGGGTCGAAGGCATCATGGATCTGCTGGCCGATACGGTCCCAGAAGCCGCCTGCCGTGGGCAGGACCGCTCCCGGGGCGAACATCGAACCGTCGACCGAGATCGGCGGCTTCCCCGCGCCGAACATCTCGGGCTTGGCCAGCTCCATGCGTTCCAGGAGCACCAACCGCTTGTTGATCTCCGGTCCCTGTGCGCCGGCCCACGCCCCTACCTGACGGATCGTGTCGGCCGAGGCGGTCGACAGCCAGGACCCGCGAAGGATGTTCCACAACTCCTCGCCGATGGCTTCCAGCGACGATTCAGCTTGGTGCAGCGTGTCCTTCAGGCTGCGGACTCCCTCGGGGACCATGCCCTCCAGCTGACCCATGGGCTTAGCCGGAAGTGTCTGCCGGCGTACGGGCTAACAGCGCCCGCAGCTCGTCTACCGCACCGGTGCACGCGCCGATCAGAGCTTGGCGCTGAGCGGTCAGCTCGTCGGCGAAGCGCTGAGCTGCTGGGCCGGTCCAGACGTTCTGTGCCATGAGCGAGATTGCCCGATCCAGACTGGGCTTGGCTTGATCCGTGAGTTGCTCGGCTCGGCGTAAGGCCTGTTCCACTTGCTCCCGGGTCATACGTGACTCCTTCGGGTGCGACGACCAAGCTCGAGATCGAGGCGTGAGGCCATTGGACTGCGCTCCATTCACCCCAGCAACCGAATCGCCGGGATTGGTCTGAAGTGTCAGTCGATGCGACGCGCTGCTCTGGGAGATAGGAGGCCGATCCCTTGCGAGGAGGACTGTTGGCTTCTCAGGCGGAGCAATCACCCTGCTCGCCTGATCGAGAAGATGATCAAGGGCGTGCGGACGGTGGCACGGATGCGCTGATGCGTGGGTACGTTGCAGTCAGCGACGTTGTCACCTACGCCATGGTCACTCGGTGCCGGTGCCGGTGCCGGTGCCTGACGGAGGAGGCTTCGGCGTCGATCCCCCCAGCCACGGTCGGCGATGGGGAGTGAGCGATCGTCACGGCCTCAACCGGGCGACATCGTGTCTCTCGGCAGTGGTACGTGAGCGCCCACCTGCAGATGGGAGCCGGTCACGAAGTAGACGGCTCCTCGCCCTGGTCACATGGCAGATGCAGCCCAGTGGAGTGTGATGACGTGAGGCGGTGTTGCTGTATTCCACTGCTGCACACAGCCCCCCGGCCGGCCGCCCACCCACTCATCCGATGGCGCTGGCCCCTCGGGTGCAGGCCGACCTGAGTCATCCGGCCCCTTCGACATGCGACGCCAGGTTGGCCAGCGAGGAGGCCATCCCGGCCTCGTGTACCGCTTGGTCGATGCCGGGCGGTACGTCCGTGGCGGTGACGGTTACTTCGGTCCCTTCGCCGGCGGCAGCGAGGTGCCAGGTCATCGTCATGGTGCCCGCGTATGACGGGTCATCAGCCTCGAACACTGCCCGCTGCACCACGCGCTCTGGTGGCACCAGGTCGACGAACGCGACGTTGACGACGTCCGTCGCGTCGGACGTCTTGCCGGGGTTGTCGGTGGGATCGAGGTACGTGAGAACCATCATGAACCCACCACCAGGCCGGGCATCCCACCGCTTGATCCGCCCGCGCATGCCGTCCGGCGGCAACCACGTTTCGAGCGACTCCCGGTCGAGGAGAGCGCCGTAGACGGTCGCCGGTGGTGCCGCGATCAGCCGGCTGGCGCGGTCAGTCCTGGCCATGGCTCGAGTCTAGGACCGAAGCTCTCCAGGCCCATCCTCGTCGAACGACAGCTAGACCATCGCCTTTGAAGGCGTCGTGGATAGATCCCCCTTAGGTGTCGCCCGAGATGCGGCTGTTGAGGGAGCAGGCACGCTTCGCTGCCACTCTTCGGCCTGTGCGTTTCCGCACTCAGGGACCGGCAGCGCGTCCAGGAGGAGGCGCGGAAATTGGTTGGCGACGCATGGAAGACCTCGGACCTGACGTTCACGACCCGTACCGGTACGCCAATAGAGCCGCGCAACTTCAACCGGGCCTTCGAGAACCACTGCCGCCGAGCGAATGTCCCACGCATCCGTGTGCACGACACCCGGCACACGTGCGGCTCACTTCTGGCCGCCCTGGACCTCCACCCGCGTGTGACGATGCGCATCCTGCGCCACTCGCAGATCTCGATGACCATGGACGTATACACCCAGATTCCCAGTCCCGAAACCCTTAAGGCGCTAGACAGGCTCAATCAAAGCCTCTACCGCTCAAGCGAGTCATAACTAATCTCTCGGTATCAAACTTGGGTCCTCTTGGGATATCCCCAAAGGGCCTAAGTGTGTTCATGGGATTGTCTCATAGCCCAAGGGATATGCAGCACTAGCTGCGTTGGCCATTTCGTTTCTCGTTGCATGTGGTTCAAAGAGATGGGGGCTTCCAGTGAGGTGCCAGGTCATCTCCTGCCAGACGTAGCGGAGGGCGAATGACGCACCCTGTGAATTGCGAGCGGGCCAAGGGACATCACTGCGGCTGTTCTGCGTGCGGCGGGGCACAGCACGGCTGGACGCACGCTCTCTCACTGGCTCGCGACCCTTCGACCGCGGCTCGTGAAGCGGCGAGAGACACTAGCGACGCGGCCTGGGCCGCAAGTCGACCTCCCATAGGGCGACGAAAGCCCTCCAGGGAGCGAAAGGCAGTCGCCACCGATAGTGCCACGGTCGACCTCGTTGACTGGCTATCCAAACACCCCGACGCCATCGACCTTATCCAAGAAATCGGAGATACCCTTGCTGGCCCTGTGGTGCAGGAGCTCGATAAGAGCTTCGGTGGGGGCAAGCCGAGAGAAGCGAGAAGGCAGCTCACCAATCACTTCTGGTGCGATCTCCTCATTGCCATGGCCGAGGCCATTGAGAAGTTCTCGAAATCTCTGAACCAAATCCCGGAGTACGTGACGGCGGTCATTATGCAGTCCCGGCAGAACGAGGGACGCGGAGCCCTCCTCAATGCTCTGGTGGGTCTCGCTGTGCGGACAGCGTGGGAGCCCATCAAGAGCATGATCCGTACGACCGGGATCGAGGAGCTCCAACGGACGTGCCGGATCCTCGCCGTTCTGATCTGCCCGGCACCTGAGGATCACAAGGCCGTCCAGGACGGCGCTCTTCTTCCCCTGGCGCAGGAGGGAATGCTGGAGATCAGCAAAGAGCGGCTTGAGCAGGTCTTCCCCGCAGACTGGGTTCACCGTCTTCGGGAGGGCCTCGGCGGTGCCTGAGCAAGGCTGGCACCTTCCGCGGCCCGTGAACGAACCCATCGTTAAGCGCTTCGCCAGGCGTCGGTGATGCAGGCCTCCTCGAAGTGCCACCAGCCATCCATTTGGCCACGTGTCAGCAGCGTCTTTATCTGCCCGAGCCCTGGCCCGCCGGCACAGTGAAAGCGACCAGGGGAAGCTCCGAGCTGAAGGACTCCCCGCCCAGGCCGAACGGTGCCAACTGCTCGTACACGGCGTGCGCGCTTCGCCCCAGCGGTCCGTTGGGTGACGGCAAAACCCGGATCGTGCAATTGCCCGACGCTTCCACCCGCTCACAGGCCCAGCGGAGACCGTCATCATTAGTGATGAAGCGCACCACATCGCCTTCGGCGACCCCGTCCTGCAGAAATGGGACGTTCGCCACACGGGCGGTGTCCTCGGTTAAGGGCATGGCCCAAAGTCCTTCGGTGTCGTAGGGAAGCCAACCTTCCCGGGGCACGAACTGAAACCACAGCTTGATCAAGGCTGGCTCTGTGGGGAGACGTTCGGAGGGGGCAGAGAGAACCATGCCCACATGATCGCGCAGCCTGCCGAGTGTCCTTGAACAAGCTGATCGCGGGTATGCCCGGAGGCGGATGCTGGGTCCGAGTTGGAGCGCCTGCATGGTCGGTACGAGAAGATCACGTTGATCTGGTCGATAGCGGGTGCATGGGCGCGCTGGTGGCTTGGGTCAGACAGAAGCTCCGACCGCGTTGGAGATCGTCAAGCACCGCGAGGGTGCTACGGGTTTCGTCGTCTTCGCGCGGTGTCTATAGAAGACCGGTTGCGCGAGCCCACGTTGCTGTACAGCGTTGCTGTACGCCCACGAAAAAGGCCCTCCGGGATGATCCCGGAGGGCCTTTGACCTGCTGTGCGGCCGGAGGTACTCGAAACCCCAACCTTCTGATCCGTAGTCAGATGCTCTATCCATTGAGCTACGGCCGCTCGCTGCGTAAGCAAGCATAGCGGGTTCTGTGCAGTGCATCGAACCGAATACCGCGATCACTGGCGAGCCGACTGCTCCTTCTTGGGCCAGAGTGTGTGGCTCACCGGCCAGATCAGGGCGATCAGGGGGACCTTGAGGAGGTTGAGCATGAAGTCCACCAGGGCTTTTGTGCGGGAGGGGTCGTTCACGAGCCAGATGAGGCCGAAGAGGATTAGGCACGAGATCCCGTACGCCAGGAGGAGTTTCAGCCAGAACGCCCACTCGTAGCGGGTCCGGGCGGGTCCGCCTGCTGGAGGCTTCCAGGGCGGGGGGCCGCCGGCGAAGCGGTGGTGGAAGCGGGCGTCGGCCCAGCGCATCGTTCGGTGGCCGAAGACGATCGAGTAGGCCAGGTAGGCCGCCGCCAGGCCGTGGCGCAGGTCCGCCGTGGCGCCGCCGCGCATGTCGATGACCGCCGCGGCCAGGAGGACCACGTCGAGGAGCGGGACGCAGAGCAGGAGGGCCGTGCTCAGCCGTCGGCGCTGCCAGAGGTAGCGGCAGGCCAGGCCGAGGCCCAGGAGGAGCCAGAAGCCGATTTCGCAGCCGATGAGGATGGCGACAATCACGTGTACCAGCTTGCGGGGATTCGCGGCCCAGCACATCGTCGGCGAAAACGAGCCTGTGGATACATCGAAAGGTGTATCCACAGGCTGACCCTCGGAGGACGGCGGCGGCGTCCGGGAGTGGTGAGATGAGGACATGACACGAGCGGCGGTGAGGGGCTGTGGCGCCGGGGCGCGGGCGGTGGCGGGTCGGGCGACGCCGTCCAGGGCGCCGCTGGGGGCCGGCTCGGGTGGTACGGGGTGTGGGCAGGGCCGGAGCAGGCCTGGTGGTTCGGGGTGTGGGCGGGGCCGGAGCTGGCCGGGTGGTCCGGGTGCGTAGGGGCGCTGGCCGGTCGACGGCCTTGACGCGCTCGGTTTCACAGGGGTGGCGATCGGTGCCGCTGCCGTGGAACGCCGGGGGGCGGGCGGGTTCGCGGTGGTTGGGGCGGTTTGAGGCGCGAGGGGCTTCCGGGGGCGGCGGTCAGGAGAAGGGCAGGGTGCCGCCTGGGGTGGCGGCGGGGGCGGCCTTCGTTCTGGGGGCGCTGCTGATTCTGGCTGGTGGATACCTGCGTCGGGGCGTGCCGGTGTGGGTGTTGCTGGTGCCGTTGGCGATCACCTGTTCGGCCGTGTTGCTGCGGCAGCGGGCCCCGTTGTGGTCGCTGGCGCTGGGGGTGGTGGCCGTCACGATCGACGGGCTGGTGGGGCCGTCGCTGGCGACCGTGCTGGTGTTCACCGACAATCTTTACGCCGCGGCGCTCTACGGGCCGGCGCGGCTCGCTCGGTGGCTGCTCGGGATCACGACGGTGCTGGCCGTGGTGGCCGGGGCGGTGGCGGCGTTCATCGCGGCGGACTGGCGGTTGCTGGCCGTCATGGGGATCCAGGCGGGGCTGGTGCTGGTCACGCCGGTCACCACGGCCTGGGTGCTGCGGGAGCAGCGCGACCGGGCGGCCGCGGAACGCGCGCGGGCCGAGCAGGTCGCGCACCTGGCCGAGCTCGATCGGCAGGCCGCGATCGCGGCTGAGCGTACGCGGATGGCTCGTGAGCTGCATGACATGATCGCGAACCATTTCAGTGCCATCGCCATCCAGTCGACGGCTGCTCTGTCCCGTAAGGACCTGGATCGGGAGACGGTTCGCAAGGTCATGGAGTCCGTACGGGAGAACAGCGTCAAGGGCATGGCCGAGATGCGGGACATGATCGGGCTGCTGCGGGAGGCCAACGGCGGGCGCGAAGGGGAAGGGCCGGAGCTTGAGGCCACCCGGCCGCGGCTGGCCGACGCCGAGAACCTGGTCGAGCGTACGCGGCGGGCTGGGATGGCGGTCGAGCTGCGGGTCGAGGGGGAGTTGCGTGAGGTGCCGGCTTCGGTGGATCTGGCCGGTTATCGCATCCTTCAGGAAGGGCTGACGAACGCGCTCAAGCATGGTGAGGCGCCGGTCGTCGTCTCGCTGACGTACGAACCGGGGGAGGTTCTCCTGACGGTCGAGAACCGGGTCGGGCGGCGGGGGGCTCGGCTGCCGGGTTCGGGGGCGGGGCTGATCGGCATGCGCGAACGGGCCTCGCTGGTCGGAGGGTTCTTCGAGGCGGGGCGGTCGGGGGATGGGTGGCGCATCGCGGCGGGCTTTCCGACGTCGCTCAACCCCGGTACACGGGCGCTCGATGGTCGGCCGCCGAACGGTCGTGGGTCAGGTGACCGTCCTGTGGGTGGGCGTGTCTTGGGTGATGGTGTTTTGGGCGGTGGTCGTGCCTCGGGTGGCCGTTCTGCGGAGGTGCGTGCTTCTGGGGCGCGGGATCCGGAGGGACGGGGTGCGGGTGTGCAGGGGCCGGAGGCTGGGGTTGTGGATGGGCGGGCGGTGCGGTGGCGGGCGGTCGGAGGGGCAGCGTTGGCGCCGGTGGATGAGAGCGCTGGTGACGACGGTGAAGACCTCAGGGATGGTGAGCGTCCCAGGGATGGTGAGCGTCCCAGGGATGGTGAGCGTCCCACGGATGGTGAGCGTCCCAGGGGCGGTGAGCGTCCCAGGAACGGTGATGGCGGAACGGACGTGGCATGAGCATCAGGGTGTTGGTGGCTGACGATCACGCGGCCGTACGGGCCGGGATTGTGATGATTCTGGACGGCGCCGACGACATCGAGGTCGTGGGGGAGGCCGCCGACGGTGAGCAGGCGGTTCGGTTGGCTCACGATCTGCGGCCTGACGTCGTCCTCATGGACATCCGCATGCCTCGTCTCGACGGCATCTCCGCCACCAGGGAGCTGGCGGGGGTGAGTGACGTCCTGATCCTCACGACGTTCGACGTCGATGAGTACGTCTTCGGCGCGCTTCGGGCGGGGGCGGCCGGTTTCCTGCTCAAGAACACCGAGGCCGATGCCCTGGTGGAAGCGGTGAGGTTGGTGGCGGGCGGCGAGGGGATGATCGCGCCGGGCGTCACCAGACGGCTGATCGCCGCCTTCGCCGACCAGCCGCCCCGTCGTGAGCCGCCCGACCCGGAGGCCCTGACCCCGCGCGAGCGTGAGGTGCTGGCCTGCATCGGCCGCGGCCTGTCCAACGCCGAGATCGCCAAGGAGCTCGACATGGCCGAGGCCACCACGAAGACGCACGTCAGCCGGCTGCTGAACAAACTGGGGCTGAAGAGCCGCGTGCAGGCGGCGATTTACTACTCAGAGTCGCTTTAGCCCCGTAGGGTGAACGGCGTGACCACGCCGCCGCCCCCTCCACCGGGGGAGCCGCCCTCGGAGCAGCCTCCGTTCGGACAGCGTCCACCCGGGCCGCCCGGTGGCCAGCCTTCGTCCGGCCAGCCTTCGTCCAGTCAGTCGCCCTCCAGTCAGCCTCCGTCGGGGCAGGTTCCGTATGGGCAGCGTCCACCAGGGGTGCCTGGGTCTCAGTCTGGGCAGCGGCCGTCCGGGCCGTCTGGGCAGCCGCCGTTCGGGCAGCCTGCGTCCGGGGCGGCTGGGCAGGTTCCGTATGGGCAGCGTCCACCGGGGCCCGGGCAGCCGCCGTTCGGGCCGCCCAGCGGGCCGCCAGCCGGGCCTCCTCCCGTAGGGCCGCCGCAGCCGTCGCAGCCGCGGCGGCAGGCCGGGCTTACCGTTGCGTTGGCGCTGGCCGGGAGTTTCGCCTACCTGGTGATCAACCTGGTGGTCGGGCTGCTCGCGATCAGCGTGCAGTCCGCGGCGGCGATCGGCGTCGCGGCGGGGTTCCTCTTGCTCCTGGGGCTCGGCGTGGGCATCGTGCTGGTCGTCCTGCGCAAGCCGTGGTCGTTCGGCCTGGGGCTCGGGTTGATGATCGGATGGGCGTTGGCGTCGATCGTCTCGGCCGGATATTGCACGGGGCTGAACCCCGGCCTGTACGCATAGGTGAAGGCATTGATCGTTCGGCACGTAGCATCGCCTGTCGGCCAGAGGTAGCGGGATGACGACGCCACCGCCACAGGGCCCGCCGGGGCAGCACCAGAACTGGCCACCACCACCGTCGCCTCCATCGTCGCCCCCGCCGTCGTCACAGCCGGGGCCGTTGCCCGCGCCGTTCCCACAACCGGGGCCGTTGCCGCCGCTCCTGTCACAACCGGGGCCGTTGCCCCCGCCGTCCCCACAGCCGGGGCCGTTGCCGCCGCCGTCACACGTGCGGGCGTTGAAATCGCAGCCGCCGCCGCAGCAGCCGTGCTCAACGCCTCTACAGTCACCACCACCCAGTAGTCGCAACTCCATGAGGCTTCTCAGCGCGATGCTGGTCGTGGGCGTTCTCACCTACACCGCGGTCCTGATCGCCCTCGCCGGCCTGGCCGCCGGTCTGGGGTTCGGTCTACTGCGCAAGCCATGGTCCCGGGGGCGGGGGCTGGGGCTCGCGATCGGCTGGGCGTCGTGGTCGACGCTGACGGCCGGAGTCCGCACCGGTCGTCCCAACCCCAGCCTGTACGGCTGAACCATGCCTTACCACGAGATATTCGTCGGCCTGGGCGTCCTGGTGGCCGCGGTGGTGTTCGTCCGCGAGGCCAGGGCCAGGGGCGCGCTCAACGAGCAGTCACTGGTCGCCGTCACCGGAGCCCTGGTCGGGGGCGCGATCGGCATGCGTCTGGCGGGCTGGCTGGAGACGCTCGACCTCGCCGACCTCTGGCTGTACGGCTCCCGCAGCATCCTCGGCGGCCTGACCGGCGCGTACGTCGGCGTGCTGGTCGCCAAGAAGGTCATCGGCTACAAGGAGCGCACCGGTGACCTGTTCGCCCCGGCGGTGGCGCTGGGCATGGCGATCGGCCGCATCGGCTGCCACCTGACCGAGGCCCCCGGCAGGCCCACGGACCTGCCCTGGGGGGTGCACGCGCCGCCGTCCACCCCGGAATGTCCGGGATGCCTGACGGGCCAGGCCATGCACCCGTCGTTCGTGTACGAGATCATCTTCCAGCTGGCCGCGTTCGTCGCGCTGCGGTGGGCGCGCAAGCGGCTGACCGAGCCCGGGGAGCTGTTCACGCTCTATCTCGCCGGATACGCGGTCTTCCGGTTCCTGGTCGAGTTCACCAGGGCGAACGAGACGTTGTGGCTCGACCTCACCGGGCCGCAATGGTTCCTGGTGCCCGGCCTGACGCTGCTCGCGCTCAGGCTCGCGTACGGCTGGCGTCGAGGCCACTACGATGCCCTTTTCAGATGGAAGGTCACGACATGAGCGCAGGGATGGGGCTACGGGGAGACCGCATCCTCCGGTACGTCAACGCGTTCTGCCTGAAATGCCACGGCCAGGACCTCGACCAGGTCGAACGGCTGAGCGGCTGGCTGGCCGAACGCGACGGCAAGGTGTGGCTGGAACGCGGCTGCCGCGAACACGGCCTGATCCGCACGCTGTACGACGAGGACCCGGAGATCCTCTCCTACCTGGAGGAGTGGACCGCTCCCACCAAGCAGCACATCCCCGACGTGTCCGGAAACTTCGCTCCGATCCCCGGCGCGTACCTCAACGGCCTGCCCGAGATGCAGACCCAGCACACCTGCATCCTCCTGGAGGACATCGCCGAGGCGTGCAACCTGCGCTGCCCCACCTGCTTCGCCGACAGCTCGCCCGACCTGACCGGCGTCGTCCCGGTGGCCGACGTGCTGGCGAACGTCGACCAGCGTCTGGCCAGGGAGAACGGCAAGCTCGACGTCCTGATGCTGAGCGGCGGCGAGCCCACGCTCCACCCCGAGCTGAAGACCCTCCTCGCCGAGCTGGTGAGCCGGCCGGTCACCCGCATCCTGATCAACACCAACGGCGTGCTCATCGCCAGGGACGACGCCCTGCTCGACCTGCTCACCGAGCACCGCGACCGGGTGGAGGTCTACCTCCAGTACGACGGCTCGTCGGCCGAGGCGTCCAAGCACCACCGCGGCGGCGACCTGCGCCGGATCAAGGCGGAGGCCGTACGGCGGCTGTCGGAGCGGGAGATCTTCACGACCCTGGTCATGACCGCGGCCCTGGGCGTCAACGACGGCGAGATCGGCGACGTCGTGCGCCTCGCGCTCGACACGCCGTTCGTCGGCGGCGTGTCGCTGCAACCCCAGTTCGGCTCGGGGAGATCGGGCGTCATCGACCCGTCCGACCGGCTCACCCACACCGGCGTGCTCAAGCGGCTCGGCCCGCAGACCGGCGGCCTGGTGACCTGGCGCGACCTGACCGCCCTGCCCTGCTCGCACCCTCACTGCTGCTCGGTCGGCTATCTGATCCGCGACGACGCCCAGCAGTGGCGCTCGCTGGTCGCCCTGATCGGCCACGACCGCCTCAAGGAGAACCTGGGCCTGGTCTCCAACCGCATCGCCGACTCCGAGCTGCCGCGCGAGCTGCGGACGGCCGTCCAGGAATCGCTGCTCGGGCTGCTGTCGGAGCAGTCGTCGCTGTCCCACCCGCAGATCGGGGACCTGTGGCGGGACATCTGCGAGAACTGCGACCTCGGCGTCGCCACGCTGCTCACCCTCGCCTCCTCGGCGCTGCCCGGCCGGCGGAAGAAGCTGCGCAGGATGCTGGGCGAGCGGGTGGTGCGGATCACGATCAAGCCGTTCATGGACATCTCGACCATGATCGAGGAGCGGCTCACGCAGTGCTGCGTGCACGTCGGCACGCGGGCCGAGCAGGACCAGTGCGCGCCGTTCTGCGCCGTACAGGCCTGGCCGCAGCTGTCGCGGCAGCGGCTGTCCGCGGTGGCCGCCCGGCCGGGGCTGGTGATCCTCTGAACAGCCGGCCGTACGACCCGCTCCGGTTGTGCGTGTACGCCACCGTGGCGCTGCTGGCCTGGCTGCTCGGGCCGTGGGCGGTGCTCGGCTTCGCGGCGCTGGGGTTCGCGGGGTACTGGAAGGCGCGGCGGGCCGGGCTGACCCGGAGCAAATGCCTGCTCAGGGACACCCGGCTCGTGCTGGCCTATCTCGGGCTGATCGGGCTCGCCGCGGTGGTGGGAATCGTCCTGTCGCTGCGGTGATCAGCTCGCGGGGACGTACAGGCTGAGCGACTCGGCGATGCAGGCGGGCCGGCGCTCGCCCTCGATCTCGATCGTCATCTTCAGGTTGGCCAGATAGCCGGCCGGGGTGCCCTTGACGTCGGTGAGCTCGCCCACGGCCCTGACCCGCGCGCCCACGGGCACCGGCCGCGGGAAGCGCACCTTGTTCAGCCCGTAGTTGACGCCCATCGCGATGCCCTCGACGCGCACCATCTCGAACATGAACGTCGGCAGCAGCGACAGGGTCAGGTAGCCGTGGGCGATCGTGCCGCCGAAGGGCCCCTCCTTGGCGCGCTCCACGTCCACGTGGATCCACTGGTGGTCGTCGGTGGCGTCGGCGAAGAGGTCGACCTGCTCCTGGGTGACGGTGCGCCACTCGGTCGGGCCGAACGTCTCGCCCACGGCCGCCTTGAGTTCCTGTACGTTCGCGAAGGTCCGCATGGCCACGAACGCTATTGCGCGGGCGGGACGGCTGCCAAGTTGAGCACCCGGTACCCGTCGCGCAGGCTCTCGGCCCAGTACACGATCGCGGCCGGTTCGGCGGACCATTCGTGCCCCCACCAGATGCCCGGCCGGTCCGACGTGGCCAGCGTGCCGGTCCGCACGTCGTAGACCGCGCCGCCGCTGCTCACCACGAAACGGTCGAGGGCCGGGTAGTCGCCGAGCCTGGGCACGAGCCCGAGTCCCGGAGGTTCGGCCGCGCCGCCGCCGTCCAGGCGCTGCAGGTACGTGCGCCCGCCCCGCACGCCCCGGCACCAGGACGGGCCGCAGCGCAGCCTCAGCACGTCCGGGGGCGCGACGACGTCCCTGGTGGAGGGGCGGCCGGTCGACAGGTTCACGAGCCTGGTCTGGTTCCGGTCCTCGCCGTCGGCGACGTCGCTCGCCCACGGCCATTCGACGAGGTGCAGGCCGTCGCTGCCCGGAAAGCGCGTCGGGGCGCCGCCCGCGAGCGGCATCCACCACACGCCGCCGGTCCGTTCCGACCAGACGATCCGGTCGCCGTCGAGGGCGATGCGCTCGATCCGCAGGTGCTCTCCGGTCATCGCGGCGACCTGCCGGGGCTCGCCGCCGGCGAGCGGGACCGTCCAGATCTCGCGCACCTGCGTGCCGTCCTTCCGTACGGCGTTCACGTGCCAGGCGAGGTTCAGCCCGTCATGCGCCGGCGGCTGGGGGCGGTAGGTTCTCATGCCCGGCGGGGTCGAGATGCCGGTGATCTCGCGGAACGTCCGGGTGGTGGTGTCGTAGACCTCGATCGCGCGGATCGTGGCCATCCCGGGCCCGGCGACGACCAGGATCCGGGTGGCGTCGAGCGTGGTGACCGGGAAGCGGAACAGGCCGTCCGCGCGCACGCCGGGCATCGTGACGACGGCCTGCGGCCACGCCCGCTCCAGGGGCACGGCCACCGCCTGCGGGAAGGGCCGCGCGGCCGGGGACGGCGCGGCTGCCTGCCGCCCGTTCGCCGCCATGACCGTGCCGGCCGCGAGCACGGCCGCCACCGCCGTCACGACGGCCAGCCCCCGGGTACGCCGCCTCCGCCTGCGCCGACGCCGCCCCTCCACCCCGGCGAGCAGCCCGCCGGGGTCAGGAGCGTGGTCCGCCGCGGCCCGAAGCGTCTCGGTCAGGTCCTTCTCGCTCCTCATGCCCGTTCCCTCTCCAGCAGTGCCGGCCGGATCCTCAACGTGTGCAGCGCGCGCGACGCCTGGCTGCGGACGGTTCTGCGGGAGATGCCGAGGATGTCGGCGATCTCCTGGTCCGACAGGTCCTCGTAGTACCGCAGCACCAGGACCACCCGCTGCCTGCGCGGCAGCGTCGCCAGCTCCCGCCACAGCTCGCCGGAGGAGTGGCGGTCGGTGTAGGCGCCCTCGGGCACCTCGCCCGTGAGCTGTTCCCTGCGTCGCCGGCGCCACCAGTTCACGTGCTGACGGGTCATGATCGTGCGGACGTAGGACTCCGGGTTGTCCTTGTTGCGCACCTTGCGCCAGGTGTCGCCGAGCTTGAGCAGCGCCTCCTGGACGAGGTCGGCGGCGTCGTCCGGGTTCCCGGTGAGCACGTATCCGTACCGGAGCAGGGCGGCGCCACGCGCTTGCACGAACTCCTCGAACTCCACAACACCGAGACGCACGGGCGTCCCGGACTGTTGCAAAGATCTTTTACTCGAAACCATCGCATGCATGTTCGAGTCCGCGCTACAGTTCTGGGTATCGAAATCGAACAAGGGTTCGGCCTGGTGAGAGGGGGTGTGTCCGATGACGATGCTCGCCACAGCCCCTGCTCGGACACGCCGTAGCACTTTCTTCCCAAATCTAAGACGGCCGCTATATCCGGCAATAAAGTCCGAGAGCGTGGACCCTGTGCGCAATCCCTACGCCCCCGGCGCCGGGCAGCGTCCGCCGGAGCTGGCCGGGCGCGACCGTGAGCTGCAGCAGTTCGAAGTGGTGCTGGAGCGGGTCGCCCGTGGCCGTCCCGAGCGCAGCATGGTCGTCACCGGCCTGCGCGGCGTCGGCAAGACCGTCCTGCTCAACACGTTCAAGTCCATGGCCATGCAGCGGCTGTGGGGCACGGGCAAGATCGAGGCCCGGCCCGACCAGTCGATCCGGCGTCCCGTGGCGGCCGCCCTGCACATGGCCATCCGCGAGCTGGCTCCGCGCCACCGCGCGCCCGAGCGCATCGAGGAGTTCCTCGGCGTGCTGAAGGCGTTCGCGATGCGCGACCCGTCCGCGGCCAAGGGCACCTCCCACTGGTCGCCCGGCATCGAGGTGCCCGCCAGCCGCGGGCGCGCCGACTCCGGCGACCTGGAGATCGACCTCACCGAGTTGTTCGTCGACGCCGCCGGCGTGGCGACCGACCTCGGCGTGGGCATCGCGCTGTTCATCGACGAGATGCAGGACGTGCAGTCCGCCGACGTCTCCGCGCTCTGCGCCGCCTGCCACGAGCTGTCCCAGTCGGGCGGGCCGCTGATCGTGGTGGGCGCGGGGCTGCCGCACCTGCCGAGCGTGCTGTCGGCCAGCAAGAGCTATTCCGAACGGCTCTTCCGCTACGCGCGCATCGACAAGCTCGACCGTGAGGCGGCCGACCTGGCGCTGATCCTGCCCGCGCGGGAGGAGAAGGTCGAGTTCACCCAGGAGGCCCTCGACGCGCTCTACGAGGCCGCCGACGGCTATCCCTACTTCGTCCAGGCGTACGGCAAGGTCGCCTGGGACCTCGCGCTGCGCAGCCCGATCACCCTCGACGACGTCAAGGTGTCCGCGCCCGAGGCCGAGGAGGAGCTGGCCGTGGGCTTCTTCGGCAGCCGCTACGAGCGCGCCACCCCCGCCGAGCGCGACTACATGCACGCCATGGCCCAGATCGGCGATGAGCCGGTCGCCACCGCCGACGTGGCCGACGCCCTCGGGCGGAAGCCGTCCAGCCTCTCGCCCGCCCGCGACAGTCTGATCAAGAAAGGGCTCATCTACAGCGCCGAACGCGGTCTGATCGCGTTCACGGTGCCGCACTTCGGAAGGTTCCTGCGGGCTCAACCCATTTGAGCGCCGCCCCTAGACCTCTATTGGGCTGTCTAGTGGGGAAGCTAGACAGCCCAATAGAGCTGTATCGCCATGCCCGGATAGAGAAATCTAGGGCTCTCTAGCGTCACGCCGATACTGACGTATATTCCGGCAGAGAGTCGCTGTCGTCGCTGCTCACTACGGCCACGCGCACCGCCGGACGCCGTCCGCTCAGGTAGACCGCGAAGACGACGTCGTCGTGGTCGCGGCCGGTGAAGACGAAGAAGCGCCAGCACAGCTCACGCCAGCTGTCGTAGGGTTCGGGCGAGGTCAGCGCCTCCCGGTACGTCCGCCACGCGCCGCTCGACCTGAGCCTGGAGAGCATCACCTGCTCGGCGGGGCCGGGGCGCTGCTCACAGGGGGCGCGGTACCGTACGCGGTCGACCAGCTCCTCGATCTCGGGGGAGAGCAGCGCGAGCACCGCCACCCCCGCGGCCGTGAACCAGGTCGGGTGGGTCATCGCCGCCCAGCCCGACGCCGGCGCGGCCACCGACAACGCCGACATCCCGGTCAGCACGACCGTCCGGCCGATCGAGCGCATGCCGACCGGCGCCGAGCTGACCTCGCCGAAGCAGCCGCAGCCCGCGTCCGGACGCCGCCTGCGCAGCTCGATCAGCACGTACGTGGACAGAGCGAAGAAGCAGACCGTCCCCCACCTGAAGATCGGCGCGGTGCCGGCCAGCAGCCCGACGGCGAGCACCAGCTCGCCCGCCGCGCAGACCAGCAGCGAGGGCGCCTGCATCCGGCCGGGCATGAGCACGGCCGGGCCCAGCCTGGACAGGGCACCCGGCTCCCCGCCCCCGCGGACCGTCACCACCTTCGCGCCGGTGCCCATGACCAGCAGCACGATCAGGATCGGCAGCTGCGATCCCAGCACGCCCGTCTCCAGCACGCCCGTCACCCCAATCCGATCTGAGCGTTGAAGCAGCCCTTGATCAACTCGCCGCCCAGCTCGACGAACGAGGCCGGCGACAACTCGGCGACGCGCCCGCGCGGCGAGGTCTCGCACTCGACGCAGCGGTCGCAGAACCGCCCGGCCAGGCATCCGCAGGCGACCACCGGCAGGTTGGCCGTGCGGCCGGCGCACGTGTTCCTGATCTGCAGCAGCGAGCCGATGGCGAGGTAGGGCAGGCCGGCGCAGGAGAGCCCGGCGTCGGGGCAGCCGGTGTCCACGCGCTCCAGCATCGGGTACGCCGCGCCGCGCTCCTCCTCGTCGAACGTGTCGGACCAGGTGGCCGTGCCGGAGATGCGCGCCTGGGCCCCGGCGTAGGCCGGGGGCGGAGCCGGGACGCTGCCCGACCGGTGGGCGGGCTGCGAGGTCGCCGGCAGCAGCGCCAGGGCGGAGCCGTCGCGCCTGATCCCGATGGCGTCGAACAGGTAACCCGGCTCGAACTTCGGATGCCGCACCTGCAGCCGTCCGGTGGCCGGGTAGGGGATGACGATCGTGCGGGGGCCGCGGTGGGGGCCGCAGTCGAGCTCGACCGTCAGCTCCCGGCGCCCCTCGATCGAGACGATCGTGCCGGTGAGGCGGGTGGTGTCGGCCCAGATGCGCTCGACCACCCGGCCTTCGCGCAACGTGCGCATGAGGACCATGGAGCCCACCGGGAGGTCGGCGGGCGCGATCTCCGCGCCGTGCCAGGCCGTGGCCCAGGGGGCGATCACCAGCCGCTCCTCGGCGCCTTCGGAGGTCTCGACGGCGATGAGATGCGGGCTCACGTCAAGGATCTCGCCGGTGACGGCGCATAAAGGCGGGCCGCCGGCCGGGTCGGGGCCGGCGATGCCCGGGGCGCGGCCCAGCGCGGCGGCCGCGAGCAGTCTGCGGCGCTCGACGTTCGGATAGCCCATCCGCCCTCCCTCGTCAGGTACTAGGTTCACATGACTCCGGAGCGGCTCGTGCCGCGGCGAACAGATGGGAGCAAAATACGCATCCCCGGGGAAGGTAGTTGACACCCGCCTTCGAACAATCCGCCACCGACCTTGACTGACCTTTGTCTTCGTCGGGCCGAAACCTGAATTGTGGCTCAGTCGCAAAAGGGCATCAGGCTGCGATTCTGGCCACGATGCAGACCACCGGGTGGGAAGAGGAGTTCCGCGAGTACGTCATGGCCCGCGGTCCCGCGCTGCTGCGCGCCGCCCGTCAGCTCACCGGGCATCCGCTGGACGCGGAGGACCTGTTGCAGAGCGCCCTGGCCAAGACGTACCTGGCGTGGGGCAAGATCGAGGACCGGGGGGCGCTGGACGGGTACGTCCGCCGGGCGATGGTCAACATCAACATCTCGCAGTGGCGGCGGCGCAAACTGGAGGAGTACCCGTCGGACGAGCTGCCCGAGGTGCCCACGGCCGACCCGCCGGCCTGCGGCGAGGTGCACGAGCTGCTGGAACAGGCGCTGGAGGGGCTGCCCGAACGGATGCGGGCCGCGATCGTGCTGCGGTACTACGAGGACATGACCGAGCCGGAGATCGCCAGGACGCTCGGGATCAGCGTCGGCACGGTCAAGAGCACGGTGTCGCGGGCGATGGGCAAACTCAGGAGCGCCTTGGGGATCGCCACGGAGGCGGGGGGCCCGGGGGTGCCGGAGACGTCCGCGTAGGATCGCTCCAAGCTCTCGGTTGGTTCTAGGCCCTCGGTTGTGTGGCTCCAAGCCCTTGGTCGGCTCCAAGCCCTGGGTTGGCTCCCAGCCCTCGGTTGGCTCCAGCCCTTGGTCGGCTCCGAGCCCTCAGTTGAGCGACGGGGTGGTCTCCTCGGCGCCGGCGGTCGCGCAGGGGCGTACGACGTCTCTGATCTTGCGGAGCGTCTGCAGGAACGCGGCGAGCTCGTCGTGGCTCAGGAGGCCGGTGAAGGTGTCCTCGATGTCCTGAAGGTGCTGGGGCAGGACGCTCGCCAGCCGGTCGCGCCCCTCGTCCGTGAGCGCGGCGTAGGAGGCCCTGCGGTCGGTGGCGCACGCCTGCCTGGTCACCAGGCCCTCGCGTTCGAGCCGGTCGACGACCCTGGTCACGCCGCTCGTGGACAGGCCCGTCTGGGCGGCCAGGTCGGTCATCCGCAGCGCCTGCCGCGGTGATCGCGCCAGGCGGATGACGGTCTCGAAGTCGATGCCCGACAACCCCGCCGCACTGAAGACGGGCTGCATCCGGGCCGACAGGCCTGCGTGAACCTCGGCGAGCAGGCCCATCGCCGTCAGCCTGGGGTCATCGATGTGCTTCACGTCCATACCTTAACCGACGTTAGTTGACTTGCGGAATATTCCTCGTGTAGACATTTGTTGCCGCAGACATCCGCACAGCAACGTTCCCAAGGAGAACCCGATGAGCACCCGCACCTGGGAGTCCCTGACCATCCCCGCCGCCGGCACGTACAACCTCGACGTGGCCCACACCCGCATCGGGTTCGTGGTCAAGCACATGATGGTGAGCAAGGTCCGCGGCCGCTTCGGCGACTTCAGCGGCACCGTGACGATCGCGGAGAACCCGCTGGAGTCCACGGCCGAGCTGACGATCAAGACCGCCAGCATCGACACCGGCGTCGGCGACCGCGACGGCCACCTGCGCAGCGACGACTTCCTCGCCGTGGACAAGTTCCCCGAGATCACCTTCCGCAGCACCCGCGTGGTCGGCCACTCCGGCGACGAGTTCACCGTCGTAGGCGACCTGACCATCCGCGACGTCACCAAGGAAGTCGAGCTCACCGTCGAGTACGGCGGCGCCGGCACCAACCCCTGGGGCAACTCGGTCTGGGGCTTCTCCATCAACACCGAGTTCGACCGCGAGGAGTTCGGCCTGACCTGGAACCAGACCCTGGAGGCCGGCGGTGTGCTCGTGGGCAAGAAGGTCAAGATCGAGATCGAGGGCGAGGCGAACCCCGCCTGAGCTGGGTTATCCACACCCGGGAAGCCCGTCCTGACATGGGACGGGCTTCATCCACAGGTGGTTACCCACAGGCTGTTGATAACTCTTGGTGAAGGCACGACGCGCAACCGCTTTGCCGCCTCGGCAGAAGGCCGGTACGCTGTGCTGAGCCGCGATGGCTTCCAGGAGGATTCGCCTAGTCAGGTCTATGGCGCCGCACTGCTAATGCGGTTTGGTGGCAACACCATCCGGGGTTCAAATCCCCGATCCTCCGCCAGGTCAAAGGCCCTTCCCCGATCTCCGGGGGAGGGCCTTTTTCGATCTCTGCGGGGCTGTGGGTTGCAGTTGGCCTGTCAGCCCCAGAGGGCAGAGTCCGTGCGGTCGCTGGCGTCCTTCATCTGAAGGGTTGCGACGTGGGTGTACCGCTCGGTGGTGGTCACCCGCGTGTGGCCGAGGATCTTTTGTACGACACGGATGTGGACGCCCTGCTCGATCAGTAGCGTCGCGGCGGTGTGCCGGGCGTCGTGGACCCGGACGTCCCATACGCCGGCCTGCTTGAGGATGGATTTCCACTACTCCCGACCGTGGGCGGCCGGCCAGGTTTGCCGACGTGGCCGGATTGGCGTGCCCCTTCCAGCTCGCGGACTTTCCGGGTGACCTTCGCTTCCGTCTTGGCCTTGCGGTGGCGCCGGCCCTGGGAGCCGTCCGGCTTGATCCCGATCGTGACCCAGCCGTGCCAGAGGCCGTCCTTGCCGAGGTAGATGGAGGAGTGGCCGTTGGGCTTCCCGGTGGCCATCACACCGCCTCCCTTTCGGCTTCGGCCTCCAGGGCTTGGGCAAAGTCGAGGAGAGCCACCTCGGGAGCCGCCCGAGTGGACGATCATGAACTGTGGCGAACGGGACTGGACGGCGAAAGTGCCGTCCAGCGAGGTGACGGAGGCATGCGAACGTCAGTGAAGATCGTTTGTGGCCGTGCGATCAGATGTCGCGGGTCGCGTCGCGATCTGATCGCTGCGTGACGCGGATCACATCTCCTGACACGAACTCGTGCCAACCCTTCGGGCGAAAGCTGGTGAACCACCGCTCAGGGATTGGAGCACCATGTGACCGATGACGAATCCGATAGGGCTGTCGACGCCGAGCTGATACGGCGGTCGGAGCACGACCCGGAGTCCTTCGCCGACCTGTTCGACAGACATGCGCCCGCGTTACGGCGTTACGTTGCCCGGCGGCTGGGCCCCTCTCTTGCCGACGACATCGTCTCCGACGCCTTTCTGACCGCGTTTCGGCGCCGTGGCCGCTATGACATGAGCCATCCTGACGCACGGCCTTGGCTGTACGGCATCACCGCTCGACTCATCAGCCGACACAGACGTGTGGAGGTTCGGTTCTACCGGGCGCTGGTCCGCAGCGGCATCGACGAGATCGTCGAGCCCTACGCCGAGCGTGTCGATGACCGGGTCGCCGCACAGCAGGCCGGTCTGGCGGCGGCGCTGGCAAAGCTGTCACCCGGTGATCGGGAGGTGCTGTTACTCGTGGCCTGGGCCGACATGTCGTATCAGGACGTGGCCCGTGCACTGGATATCCCGATCGGCACTGTCAGATCCCGCCTGAACCGAGCCAGGACGAGGACACGCCAGGCGCTCGGCGGATCCGACCCCGCGATGACCCGAGAGGAGTCTTTCGATGGATGACCTGCGATCGTTGCACGAGTGGCGTGCCGAGG
This sequence comes from Nonomuraea sp. NPDC001831, assembly GCF_042892035.1. NCBI lineage: Bacteria > Bacillati > Actinomycetota > Actinomycetes > Streptosporangiales > Streptosporangiaceae > Nonomuraea > Nonomuraea sp. NPDC001831. Next base: position 118,760 of record NZ_JBIATU010000007.1, read on the forward strand.
TCCCCGAGCCCGGCCATGAGTGGATCATCTCGGAACGCAGGCGGCTGCTGAAGCGGATAGGGGGGCGCAGGCGATCCGTGGGGCGGCGCCTGCTTGCGATCGGGGCGCTAGGGGCCGCCGCCTCGGTCGCCGTGGCCGCCCTATGGCCGCAACCGCCCGCTCAGGGGCCAGCGGCTAGACCCTCAGTCGTTCGGCTCGACTCCAGCGTGGTGCTGGTCCGCGCCGCCGATGTGGCGAGCAGGCGTAGGAGCGCCCAGGTGCCGCTGCCGACGCAGTGGCACTACACCAAGACTCTGGACAAGCAGCCGAACTCAGAGACGACCAAGACCCAGGAACAATGGCTGCGCTATGACGGCAGGCAGGCTGCCTCCTTCGGCGAGGACGGCCAGCTCACCGTTGGTAAGGAACACAACCCGCTGGATCCCGGCGATGACGACCTGTCGCCGCAGCAGTACGACGCCAAGCTGCGCAAGCTGCCCACTGACCCGAGGAAGCTGCTGGCCGAGATCACAGGTGATCGTCACTGGATCGAGGGAGCCCGCGAGGAGGGGGTGCCCAAGAGCGTCGAACCCGCTGATGCCCGCGCCTATCGCGTGATCATGCTCTACCTGAGCAGGTACGGCACGATGCCACCGCGGCTGGAGGCGGCCATGTTCCGCGCTCTGGCCCTCATTCCCGGCGTCCGGATCGAGCAGGGCGTGAGCGACGCCGCCAGCCGCAGTGGGCTGGGCGTCTGGCTGGAGCGCGTCGGCGATGCGCGGCCCTTCCGCCGATACGAGATCCTGGATCCGGCCACCTATCGCTACCTGGGAACTCGGACGGTCTGGTTGCGCGATGCGTTCATGCCTGGCAGCAGCGAGCCCGCCACCCGCAAGGGAGCGGTGTGGAGCACGGCCTTGCTGACGTCGATGATCGTGGAACGTCCCGGTCAGCGGGGCTGAGCGCTCACCCGTGGGTGGGAAGCACGCAAAGATGAGGGTCGGCTTGGGTCCTGTTCGTCGTGTGCGGCCGCATGAGCCAGGACGGTGGACGGCATGCACAGGGGCGCCGGGCTTGGCGTAACAGCGTCGTGACCAGCGTCGTCGCGGCGCTCTCGCTCGGCGTCTTGGATTTCGCGGTGCGCCTTGAGCTGGGCGAGGAGTGCAGGCGGGCACTGGAGAGTGAGCTTGCTCTTGCCCTTGCGTTGCCGGAAGACCAGGCCGCCGCTCGTCCGCTTGGGGCACTTGTCCGCGTGGCCGATGCAGTCTTTGAGGCAGAGGCGCTTGTAACAGTCGTGGCCTGCTTGGATGCAGTCCGGCTTGCAGCTCGGTCGATGGCCGTGGACCTTGCACTTCATGTGGCGCGGCCTGCGGTGCCACTTCTCACCGCAGGCGTGCGGATCGTCGCAGCCGTGCCGCCACTCCTGGCGCTGCACCTGGTGTTACTGACCGGAAGTACGCTGGCCTCTGTGTCGCTCAGCATTATCCCGTTGGGCGCGGACAGGACGAGCATGTGGCCCACCGAAGCGTTCTTCATGTTCGACGACGAGGAGGTTGCCGTCGAACTCGTATCGGGTCATCTGACGGTCACGCGGGCGCATGAGATCGCGGTGTACTCCCATACCTTCATAGAACTGGCTGAACGAGCTGTGTACGGCAAAGCCGCCCGCACGCTGATTATGAGGGCAATCCAGGTAGTAGACGAGCAGCCATCAGCTTTCCCTTAACCTTGAAATGTCACCTTCGGTCGAAACAGCAGAGGCGGCCATTTAGCAAAACCTGGGTGGGTGTCACGCTTGCAATCCCCCGGTGACATGGCTGAGATCGGCTGTCGCTGAAGATGATCCCATGAGAATCTTATGCGCGTTGCTAGGCGTCCTCGCCCTCCTGCTTACAGCGTCTCTGGCCGGCGTGGCGCACGCACAGGTCACCAGTTCGCTGGCTCAGGCGATATCCGCGCTCAAGGGTGAGTTCGCAGGTAAGAGCAGTGTGCTGTTCTCCCAGAAGACCCGCGCGGGCTTGGGTTCGGGCGCCAGCCTGGCGGTCACCCACGGCAAACACCGGTTCGCCGCCAAGACCGGCGTGTACGCCAGCGACATCACAGAGATTTCCACCGTGGGCGACGGAGACCCGGAACGGTTCCGCATGATCAACCTCGGCCGCAATACCTATACCCAAACCTATTGGGACGACCTTCCCGAGGGTAAGAAGTGGAACCACTGGCGGGATAAGGACGGCTTCCTTTGGTCACAGAACTTGGTGGACGCCCTCAATCCGAAATTCTTGCAGCTGATCTCCCGCAGCGCCGAGAAGGTGCCCAGCAAGGACAGGTGCGACGGCGTCCCCACCACCCGATATGACGGCTCGGTTGAGGTCGGTCACCTCGGCTCGCGCCAGGCCGGCATCTTCTACGGCAAACGAATAGGTGAGTGGACAGGAGGCCGCATCACGTGGAAGCTCTGGCTGGGTCCGGATAACCTGCCTCGACGCTTCCAGGCCGAGACCGTCTACGAGCCCTATGGCCCGGAGCAGAAAGCTGACACCGTGAGGATGAATGTCCTCTACAAAGGCTGGGGAAAGCCTGTCCACATCACCGCCCCTCCCGAGGACCTTGTGGTCGAGGCTGAATGAACCCCCGCCGAGACGTTCCCAACGCCGCCGACATCACCCTCATGTCCCTGTGCCAGATGGCACCGTGATGGCACAGACGACCCCCACCGCGCCACTGGAGGCCGAACCAATGCGCACAACCAGCGGCCCTTGACCTCCTGAAACACCATGAGGCCGATCGGCACCGAACGCCTGAGAGCGAGGTTCAAGGGACTGCTGATGCGGGAGCTCCGAGCCTGCTCTCTCAACAGCGTTGCGGCGGTGTGCCGGACGTCGTGAGCGCGGATGTCCCCATGCCGGCCTGGTTGAGGATGGACTCCACGCGACGCGCCGGCTTGTCCTGAGATGCGGCGGTTCTGCTTTGCGACGGTTGGCCGCCGCGCGGGACGAACCCGATGACCTCGCCGCTGTGGGGGCATCCGTACGGTCAGCGTGCCGGTGGGGTGGCGTTCGGGAGTCAGCCGGGCTGATCATCGGCTCGGACCAATCGGCGTTCCCAGGTCAGGGCTGCGACGACCCCGATGGCGTAGGCGACCAGGTCCCACGGGTCGGGGAACGCGCCGACCAGGACACCGCCGACGCCCGGCGGGGTTATGCCGACTATTTGGTAGAACTCGACGGCGGCGGCGATTGCGGCCGTGGCCAGGGTGCGGCGTGCGGCGGTGGTGCGCCACAACAGTCCCAAGAACGCGTAGACCAGCATGGTGGCGCTGACGTCGCTCACGTAGCCGCGGATGAACGGTTGTCCCGGGCCCCGGTAGAAGAGGACGAACGCGCCGATGGCGAGGGCGACGCCACCCAGAAGGACCATGGCGCGGCGCATGAGATTGACATCTTCTCCGAATCTCAACGATCAGGACGAATCTGATCATAGAGTTCGTCACCCATGGCGGCATGCTCTCTGCGTCAGATCGGCGCCCGCGTGGAGCGCCATGGCGCCGATTGATCTCATCGCCGATGCCCGCATCCTTGCCCAGCCACCCCCGTTCCTCAGCTCCGCCCCGGAGCGCGATGTCGTCCGGCGTGTAATCCAACTGCCCAACCACTTTCGCCGGGTAGGTTCCACCTCACTCGTCGAAACCACCGTGGCCTGTCGACCGTGCACACTCCACCTTCGTTCAGATGCCGCTCTCACGATCGCCTGACGCCGGAGTTGAGGCTCCGTTTTGACATCGAGCTGTGGCGCGTGCTCGTTGCGTGCCCGTACGGTCGGCAGTCAACAGGGGAATAACGGGCACGCACGGGCACTCGGCCGGCATGCGTGCGGGTCACAGTTTTGGCAGATCAGGCCAGTGGCGTTGAAAGACTTCCCAAGCTGAGGGCGCGGACTCGATGTCTCAATCCATCCAGTGGAACCAAGCATCGAACACCCTGTACGGCGGCCTGCCGAGAACTGTTTCGGGCCGAAGCTCGGCCTCTAACGGCAAGCTGAGGACCTGAGAATCGAGCAGGGCGATGTCGTGTCGATCGAGCACCTGGTGAATCTGCCGATACTCCTCCTCCCAACTCGGAAGAGCAGTATCCGTGACCAGCGACAGCTCCGGCATGCCGCGACTACCGGCACCACTCGGCCCCGAAGCTTGGATGTCGGGCTTGAAGAGTGCTGCCAGTGGAGCGAGCCGGGACAGCACGAGGGGCAACCCCTCAACGTTCGTCCAGCCGTTCTCGGATTGGCGCATCGATCCGTCGCGCTTGGTGATGAAGACATCAACGAAGGAGGCATATCCAGAGCCGTAATGCCGGAACTCGGCATCATGAACGCTCAACGCCGGCATCCGGTCGAGATCAGCGACAATCCACCGGAGAAGCCCGTCAACAGAAGTAGCCCCGCTGGCCCACGCGCCCGCCCAGCCTGGCAGTTGATCATTCACGGCATTTCGGAGAGCCGTCGGATCCGTAGCCAGCTTCCTGCTCACTGGTTCACTCCTCGGTCTGACTTCTCGTCCATGCACAATAACCTTGGCATCCCGGCCGAGCTGCCAAGGGGGTGCCGAGGCTGCAGTTCGGGTTGCAATACAGAGGCGTTCAGAGCCGTTCAGGATAGACCGCGCAGGCCCTCTGACCTGAGCAATCTGGAACAGCTCAACCTGGATCTTCAATCCGTAGGGTCAGGGTTCGAGAGCCTGCCACAATCAATGGTGTGGACCTGGACTCCTCGCTGTTGAAGGCCGCTCAGTTCTGCTCCCCTCACATCCGAACCGAGGCCGGTGCCAGCGTCGCCGATGCGCTGGAGTACCTGGAGCACGGTGAATGGGAGATGGTCCTTCTTTTGCTGGAGGAACTCGGCGACGCGCCCCCCCAGCCGCCCGAGTTCTGGGGTCTGCTGGCCGACGCTGCCCGGGTGATGTGGCTTGAATGGTATGTCACCTGGTATGAGTGGCGGTGCGGCGAGGCCCGGAACGGTGTTCTCCGGGCTGAGCTCTGCCTCTTGCCTACCGAGAGGGGAGGCCGCAAGGTGCCGATACTCCCCGGTAAAGGGCTTCGACCCATGTGGGATATCGGACGGCGCACGCCTGACGGTGAGCTGTCGCTCAGTATCGCCTTCCTCTGGGTGGAAGGTCGTACGCCGTTGGAACCGGGAGAGTGTGCACCTGTGCGACTTGTTCCCTTGACCCCTGGCCACTGGCGACACGTCAAGCCGAGTGACGTGATCACAATGCACGAGATGCGACCGCCCAGCGGAACAGCCCGCATCATCGAGGTAATGCCGCCCGTGGTGTCTGCTCCCTAGTTGCAATCCAGCACCGTCCCACGCCGTTCCAGGCGGATCAGCCGGGTCGCGTTCGTAGGTCCCGGTTGAACCGATCGGGACAGGCAAGATCCGGGCTGCCAATGCGGTTTGATCGCAACACTCTCCGGGGTTCAATCACCGATCCTCCGTCAAATCAACGGCCCTTCCCCGATCTTCGGGATAGGGCCTCTTTCAATCTCTGCGGAGCTGTGGGTTGTAATTGGGGCGTCATTCCCAGAGGGCGGACTTAATGCGATCGGTGGCGTCCTTCCACAACTTCCGTTACTGGGATCGCCGGCTCGGTAGCGTCGCCATTGCTGACTAATGCACGCCTCGATTGAACGAGCCCACCGCCACGGCTTGGACGCATGCTGTCACGCGGTTGGGCGGTGCCGCTGCCGCCGCCATGGCCAATCAGGGGATGCGAGTGGGTCCGGCGACGTTCGGGCGAGGAAGCTAGCGAAGTACGCCTCCGGCGGGCACATCACAGCGCCGGGAGAGTTGCGGGCGGTCCAGGCGTCTTTCGCACATACGTACGATCCCCTAATCTGTCGCGAACATGGAAGCCGGGCGATCGAACGAGAGGGACGCATGGGGGTCTTCTACGACTATTACCGGGCGGCGAACAGGCAGGCCGCTGCGGAGAATCCTGATGACCCACGTGCAGTCGAGAAGCCCATCCCGGGGGTGGCCACGTTCGACGCCGTGGAGGCCAAGTGGATCGACCCCTACGTGATTCTCGGCCAGCTGATAGCCCTTGCCAGAGACGTTCCGTACAGCTTGGACCTGGTGCGGCCGGTCACCGTCTATCCGCCGCCCGAGGGTGCTCCGGCGACGATGGAGGAGTGGGAGGCTCTGCCCGACGACTCTCCTTACAAGGAGGGGCCGGGAATCGAAGAGCTCTCTGCGGATGTGCGCGACACGCTGGCCGGCATCCCGGACAGCAGGTTGGACGAACTCGTCGAGCGATGGGAGCAGATCGAGGAGTTCGCCTACGTGCCACCGGGCGCTGGATACCTGCTGGAGATTCTTACCGGGCTGCGAGGTCTTGCTCAACGGGCGCAAGAGGAAGAGCAGATGATCTATTGCTGGATCTGCATCTAGTCTCTGCCGGTGCCGGGTTCGAGCCCACGGCGTCTTGTTCCCCGCGGTTTCGCGCCCGGCGCCCTCCGCCTGCCGGCGCAGGGATCAGAACTGGACGTTGGTCATCGTGTACCAGGTGGGAGCGAACGTCAGCACGGCCAGGGCGACCAGGACGGCGAGCGCGCCGAGTACGCCTCGGGTGGTGACGGGTGCGGGGGAGATGGGGCGCAGCTTCCAGCGTCCGGCCGTGACGAAGGCCGCGACGGCGCCCAGGAGGATGTTGGCGGGAACCAGTTCGTACTCGCCGCGCAGGATGTGGAAACCGGCCGCGAGGATCATCGTCAGCGTCAGGCCGGCGGCGGCGAGCGGCGTCAGCATCGGCTTGACCTTCGTCATCGCCGGCAGGATCAGTCCGATGCCGCCGAGCACCTCGACGATCCCGATGAAGACGATCAGGGACTGCGGCACAGCCGCGTACCAGGCCACAGCTCGGGGCGCTGTCGCGAACAGGGCGTCGTCGTACAGCAGCACCTTGCCGAAGCCGCTGCCGGCGAAGAAGAAGCCCCACAACGCCTGGAGTGACCAGAGTGCGCCGTTGAGGGTGAACCTCATTCTGCGGGCTTTGGGCCGCTGCTGCTGCTCGGTGTCCGTGATGCTGAGGACGTTCTCGCTGACGTGGTGGCTCATGTCCGGTCACTGCCTTTTCTGATCGGATTCGCGGGGACTCGCCGGTGCTTCGTGCCTTCGTCAGTACGTGGTGAGCGGTGCGTGCTGACGGGGCTTATCCGAACACGGAGGCGAGGTCGTGCGCATCGTCCGTGGGACAGGGTGGGACACGCGAGAGGCGGTCTGCCTGCGGAAACGTGAGTCATGCCGGGGCCGTGGGATGGGACGGTCCGGGGTGGGGCGGGCGCCGCAGGGTGGGGCAGGTGTTCCTGCGGCGCCGAACCGAGGCCCGGCTCCCAGGCGTCAGTCCTGGAGGACCGAGGCCTGGCTTCCGGGCGTCAGTCCTGGAGGACTGAGAGGACGTTTCCTGACGGGTCGGTGAACCAGGCGATCAGGGGGCCGCCGCCGCGGAAGATGCCCTTTTCGTCGGTCTTCAGGTGGTCGTAGCGCTGGAAGTGCACGCCCCGGGCCGCCAGGGCGTCGACGGCCTGCTCGATGTCGTCGACCGGGAAGTTGAGGATGGTGAAGGTCGCGGGGACGTGGTCGGGCTTGGGGTAGACCAGGATGTCGGTGCCGCCGGCGATGTGCAGGGTGAGCAGGCCGTTCGACTCCGACACCTCCAGCCCGAGGGTGTCGCCGTAGAACGCCTTCGCGGCGGCCAGATCGTTGACGGAGAATCCGCTGAACGCCTTCGTCTTGCCGAACATCGTCACATCGCCTTCCGGTGTTCCTCGCTGAGCTGGATGATCTGGACGTAGTTGCCGTCGGGGTCGATCGCCGTGGCGAACAGGCTGCCCTCGCGGTCTTCGAGCTCGGCCAGCCAGGACACGCCCGCCTCCTCCATCCGGGCGACGATCGCGCGCGCGTCGGGGACGTCGAAGTTGAGTATCACCCGTCCGGGCTCGGGATTCTTGTCCGCCACGTCGGCCCGGGTGTCGATGATCAGGTGGAAGTCGCCGAACGTCAGCACGCCGTAATGGGTGACGTCGGTGTCGGACTCGGGGTCGAGCACGGCGGCGTACCAGGCGCGTAGCCGGGCCGGGTCGGTGCTGGCCAGGAGCAGGCTGTTCAGGTTGGGGCGCGTCATCGGTGCCTCCCGGTGGTCGGTGCGGCGGAGGGTATCCGCTGTCGGGAGGGCAGACCGGGCCGGGCATGAGAACTCATCGGTGGCGCGCGAACGAATTTCCCCAAGGGAGCGCGCGAACGGATTTCCCGAAGGGAGCGCGCGAACGAATTTCCCGGAGGGAGCGCGCGAACGAGTTTCCCGAAGGTCCAGGGTGGCCCTGGAAGAGGGCGGGGTGTGGTCAGGCGGTGCGGAGGGTCAGGCCGTACGCGCTCAGGATCTCGTTGACGGGCTGGAAGTACGTCGTGCCGCCCGTGCTGCAGTTGCCGGAGCCGCCCGAGGTCACGCCCTGGGCCTGGCCGCCCGAGATGAACGGTCCGCCGGAGTCGCCGGGTTCGGCGCACACGTTGGTGCGGGTCAGGCCGTACACGGTGCCCTGGGCGTAGGTGATGGTGGCGTTGTGCTGCTGGACGGTGCCGCAGTGCCAGCCGGTGGTCGGGCCCCCACGGCAGACGGACGCGCCCACCGTCGCCTGGACCGAGCCGCGTACCGTCACCAGCGTCCCACCGGGGCCGCGGACGTACGGCTGCGCGGTGTACCCCGGGGTGGCGACCCACGCGTAGTCGTTGCCCGGGAAGGACGAGCCCTGGACGGTGCCGGCCGGCGACTTGACCAGGTCGCCGGTGTGCCCGCAGTGTCCCGCGGTGACGAAGCCCGGCATGCTGCCCTTGGTGACCGAGAAGCCGATCGTGCAGCGCATCGAGCCGATGTAGAAGGGGTCGCCGCCGATGATGTCGGCGTACGTGCGGGGCAGCTCGGCGGCCGGCGCCACCACGACGGCCGCGCTGCGCGCCGCCCTCACCAGGGCCGGGGCCGGGGCCGGTCCGGACGGGGAGGGGACCTGGAGGACGACCCGGTTCGCGCGGACGTCGGCGTACCAGAGGGCGGGACCGGTCCGGATGCGGCGGGCGGCCTGGTCCAGGCGGCGCACGACGGCGTCCAGCTCCGACAGCGAGTGCCGCACGACGGCAGGGCGCGCCCCCCGGGCCGAGATCGCGGCGGTCCTGGCGGGGTCGGTGGTGGCGACGACGAGGGCGGAGGCGTCGTCGGTCAGCCACGACCCGCCGTAGGAGTCGCCCAGCGAGGTGGCCAGTTCAGCCTCCAGGGCGGCGGCATGCCGCTCGTTCGCCAGCCGGGTGACCACTGCGGGCTCCGAGAGGCCGAGGTCGCGCGAGAGCGCCTCGATCACGGGGTCGGACGCCGCGTGGGCGGGGGTGGCCAGGCAGGCGGCCAGGAGGGTGACGCCTGCCACTGCACAGCGAAACATGCCGCCGCTCCTCGATGGGGGGGTTCTGTCACGGTAACGGCTGACAGACAAATGAGGAGATACCAATCATTTCCTATTAAGGCGATATGCCCGTCCTTCCGGCCACCGGCCACAAATGGAGATTTTTCGTCCTAAAGTTGTAACTGGTGGTATGTCGGTATCGTATTGGGCCTGGAGGTGTTCTCTATGGGTAATGGTGTTCGTCATTTCGCCGGGGCCGCGGTGGGGGTGGCCGCGATCCCGTTGATCGCGGCCGGTCTTCTGTACGGACTGCGCGCGACCACGTCCGTCCCCGAGTCCGTCCCCGAGTCCGTCCCCGACTGGACGGCGACGGCGGCGCTGGCGGGAACCGCGCTCCTCATCGGAGTCCTGGCCGGTTCCCGGATTTCTCCGGTCGCCTCGCTGCTGCCCGGCCTGGCATTCACCGCCCTGGCCGGGGCGACGGTCGTGCGGGCCGCCACGGGAGGCGACCGGAGAATGGGATTCGACCTGGTTCCCGCCGATTATCTGGACGCGTACGCGGCATTGCTGAATACCTGGTCGTTGGTGGTCGGTGGCATTCTGCTGACCGCTTCGGTGTTCCCGTCCCGCTGGCGGGCGCGCCGGGGCGGGGCGCCGGCTCCGGAGAAGGAGGGGGAGGAGCCGCCGCCGCTGCCCAAGCGCGTCCCGTTCGCGTCGAAGAGGATCACATCGGCGCGACCCGCTCCCGGGCCAGCCACAGGGCGATGACCACGTACGGCAGGATCAGGAGGGCGAACGTCGTGCCGTGGGACAGGAACGGCGATCCCGCGCCGTAGGCCGTGTAGACGGCCAGGGTGACCACGTTCGTCCCGAGGCCGGCCACCGACGTCACGGTGGCCCGCTGATCGCCCGAGACGCGTTCCTGCAGCCGCGTGTCGGCCACCACGCCGGCCATCTGGAACGCCCCGAAGGCGCCGGCGACCAGCAGGAACCCGGCCGGATGCGGAACCAGCGCGCCCGCCGCCATGGCCAGCGCCGCCAGCGCCAGGACCAGCGCGAACGACCGCTCGCTCAGGCGGCGGGCGGGCCCCGCCAGCAGGCCGCCCGCCGCCGCCCCGACCCAGACGGCCAGGACGAGCAGCGGCACGGCCGTCCTGGGCGCGCCGGTCGCGGCGGCCAGGAAGGGCACGTACTCCTCCAGCGCGCCCCAGATCGCCGTCACGACGGAGATCAGGACGATCGCTTCGAGCACGTTCCGATCAGTACGGGCCTCGGCCACACCGGCTCGCAGAACCGCGAGATACCGCCCGTCCGAATCAGCGGACGTCGCTCGGGCAGGACGCCGCTCGGGCAGGGTCAGCGCGGTGGCGGCGCACAACAGGCAGGCCGCCACGCTGGCCACCCCCACCGCCGGATATCCGCCGACCGCGAACACGGGCGTGGCGAGGGCGATCGCCGACGCGGCGGCGGCGATGCCGATCGAGTGCGCCCGGCCCATGACGGCGGCGTACCGGCCCTGCAGGCCCCGGCGTTCGAGCTCCTCGTACGCGAGCGCCTCGAAGGCGCCCGAGACGAGCGCGCCCTCGGCCCCCCACAACACGAAGCCCAGCGCGAAGGCCCAGTAGGACGGGAACAGCACCCACAGCGCGAAGCCGGCGCCGGCCAGCAGCGGGCCCAGGAACAACAACAGCCTGCGGGACACCGCGTCGGCCCAGGCGCCGGAGGGGATCTCCAGCACCATGCCGGTCACGGACCAGATGACGAACAGCGAGGACGTCTCGGCCACCGAGAGCCCGGAATCGGTGAACAGCAGCGTGTACACCGGGTAGAGCAGGACGAACTCGCCGAGGAACGTGTAGACGTAAAGCTTGGGGACGAACATGCGGCCCTCTCGGAAGGGGCGGACAGGGACTCCGTCTGGTGCTCGGCACCTCGGAGGCCCGCGCGCGCTCCTGCCGCGTCGGCCGCTGGTGGTTCATCAATGTCGCCAGTGCATGGCCGGAGTCTAACCCCGGCCCGCCTCCCCGCGCTCGCCCGTACGCGCTAGGCGGATCTGGCCGGTTCCTCGGGCAGCGTGATCCACTTGTGCGCCCAGGTGACCAGCTCGTCGAGCACCGGACGCAGCTCCTGGCCCATCTCCGTCAGGTGGTATTCGACCCGCACCGGCGACGTGGCCAGCACCCGCCGCTCGACGAGCCCGGCCGTCTCCAGCTCGCGCAGCCGGCGGGCCAGCATCGTGTCGTTGATGCCGGGGATGGCCGCCTTGAGATCGGCGTAACGATGGGCGCCCTTGAAGATCATGTGGATCACGGCTCCCGACCACCGGGCGCCGATCAGTTCGAGGGCGACGTGGAACCGGACGCAGACGGAATGGGGGCTCACGGGGATGATCCTAGCATTTGCTAAGAAATGTTTAGTTACTCAATAATGTTGAGGTATCAACTACCTGAGGAGGAACCCCATGGACAAGCCGGTCCTGCAGATCATCGTCGCCAGCACCCGTCCCGGCCGCGCCGGGCGCGAGGTCGCCGAGTGGTTCAGGAGCCGGGCCGTCGCCTCCGGCCACTTCGACGTCGAGCTGGTCGACCTCGCCGAGGTGGGCCTGCCGTTCCTCGACGAGCCGAACCACCCCAAGCTCAAGCAGTACGTGAACGCCCACACCAAGGAGTGGAGCGCCACCGTCGACCGTGGCGACGCCTTCGTGTTCGTGACCCCCGAGTACAACCACAGCTTCACGGCCGTGCTGAAGAACGCCCTGGACTACCTGCACCACGAGTGGCAGCACAAGGCGGCGGGGTTCGTCAGCTACGGCGGGATCTCCGGCGGCACCCGGGCGGTGAACGGCCTGCGCCAGGTCGTCAGCACGCTGAAGATGATCCCCGTGGTCGAAGCCGTCAACATCCCCTTCTACCAGCAGTTCATCGCCGAGGACGGCAGCGTGGCGGCCAACGACGTCATGATCGCCGCCGCCGACGCCATGCTCGCCGAGCTGGCCAAGCTCACCGGCGCGCTGCGTCCCATGCGGCTGGCCTCCGCCTGAGCTACGCTGCCGGTCGTGGCGCTGGCAGTGGATGTGGTGGTCCGTTACCGCAAGGCCGTGACGTACGGCGTGCACGCGGTGCTCGCCGCCCTGGAGACCTCGGGCGTGGAGCACCGGCAGCTGCTGGGCGTCACCCCGGAGGAGACGGCGGCCCACATCGCGGCGAGCCGGGCCGACCGGGTGCTCGTGCTCTGGTCGTTCTACTCGCCCGACGCCGAGGCCATGGCCGCCGAGCTGGCCGCCGTCAGGTCGCTCAGCGACGGCCGGGGGCTGCACATCGCCGGCGGCGTGCACGCCACCGCCGAGCCGCAGCAGGTCATCGACGCCGGCTGGGACCTGGCCGCGATCGGCGAGGGCGAGTCCACGATCATCGCCCTGGTCGAGGCGCTGCGCCGGGACGAGCCGCTGACGACCGTGCCCGGCCTCGCGGTCAAGGACGGCGACGGCGTCGCGCTCAGGACGCGCCCGGCCCCGCAGCTCCCGCTCGACGCGTTCCCGTCGTTCCTGGGGCGTAAGGGGCCGATCGAGATCACCCGGGGGTGCCGGTACACCTGCCGGTTCTGCCAGACCCCGTTCATGTTCGGCGGTCAGTTCCGCCACCGGTCGGTGGCGAGCGTGCGCGAGCACGTCAGGGGCATGGTCGAGCAGGGGCTGCGGGACGTGCGGTTCATCACGCCGACCTCGCTCTCCTACGGCTCGCCGGGCCCTGATCCCGATCTCGGCGCGGTGGAGGAACTGCTGGCGGGGGTCAAGGAGGAGCTGCCGCCGCACGGCCGGGTGTTCTTCGGCAGCTTCCCCTCCGAGGTGCGCCCTGAGCACGTCACGCCCGAGGCCATGCGGCTGCTCAAGCGGTACGTCGCCAACGACAACCTGATCATCGGCGCCCAGTCGGGGTCCGACCGGGTGCTGGCCGCCTCGGGCCGCGGGCACGGCACCTCGCCCGTGCGCGACGCCGTCCGGATCGCCGTCGAGCACGGCTTCAGGCCGAACGTCGACTTCATCTTCGGCATGCCGGGGGAGTCGGAGGAGGACCAGCGCCAGTCGCTCGTGCTGGCCGGCGACCTGGCCGAGCTGGGCGCCCGCATCCACACGCACACGTTCATGCCGCTGCCCGGCACGCCCTGGCGGGACGCCGAGCCCGCGTTCATCCCGCTCACGACCATGCGGGAGCTCGACCGGCTGGCCCAGCGCGGCGACGCGTACGGCCACTGGCGCCGGCAGGCCGAGCACTCGGCCCGGCTGGCCGAGACGGCCAAGGCCTACCCCCGCCGCACCCGCCGCCGCAGAACCGACTGACGGCCACGAGCCGCTACGCGCCCGTACGCGCCATGACGGGCCGGTCAGGGCCGGTCAGGGCCGGTCAGGGCCGGTCAGAGCTGGTCAGGGCCGGTCAGGGCCCGATCAGGGTCGGTCAGAGTCGGTCAGTCGTCGTCGGTGAGCCGTTCCAGCGCGCGGTTGATGGAGTCGCCGAGCGGCCGCAGCACCTCGGAGAGCGCCTCGGCCAGCGGCCTGAGGATCTCCGTCGCCTCGTCCAGCAGGTCGGGCGACTTGTGCTCGGGAGGCGCCCAGCGCATGGCGTCCGCGCTCAGCGTCTCCCATTCGTCCACGACGCCGTCGATGGCGTCGAGGACGTGATCCGGATCGTTTGGCATGACCCTCTCCGGAACAAATCGGTCGGATACCTGCCACGGTACCTTCAGGCCGGGATCGACACCCCTACCCCGCCCCGGGTCTGGGCGCCGTACCGCTCCTTGTCGGCGGCCAGGTCGAGCGGGCGGATGGCGGACCTGGCGGCCAGGGTCTCGTCCGTGATCAGCGAGGCGGGCACCAGCCAGGAGACCTCGAACTCCAGCCCGTCGGGGTCCTTGGCGTACAGCGCCTTGGTCGTCCCGTGGTCGGAGGCGCCGACGAGGGAGCCGAGCTCGCCCAGGGTGACCGCGATGCGCTCCAGCTCGTCGAGCGTGTCGACCTCCCACGCCAGGTGGTAGAGCCCGACGGCGGTGCGTCCGGCGGGCGAGGGGCCGGCGCCCGCGCCGATCTCGAACAGCCCGAGGTCGTGGTCGTTGCTGGAGCCGGGGGCCTGGAGGAACGCGGCGCCGCGCATGCCCATGACCACCTCGAATCCGAGCGCCTCCCGGTAGAAGGCCACGCTGCGCTCCACGTCACGGACGTAGAGGACCGCATGGTTGAGCCTGTGGACCGGCATGGTCGTCCCCTTTCACCTGTTATTCCCGGGTCAGAGTATATGAGAGTTCAACTAAAATGAGAGGGTGACCCGATGGCTGGATCCGGACGAGCAGCAGACCTGGCGTGACTTCCTGGCCGCCGGCCAGCTCATCAACGAGGCGCTGGACCGGCAGCTCCAGCGCGAGGCGGGCATGCCGCACACGTACTACATGATCCTGGTGGCGCTGTCGGAGGCGCCGGGCCGGTCGATGCGCATGAGCGAGCTGGCCGCCAGGGCCCAGAGCTCCCAGAGCCGCCTGTCGCACGCCGTCGCCCGCCTGGAGGAGCGCGGCTGGGTGCGCCGTGAGCGCTGCCCGGCCGACGGCAGGGGCAACCTCGCCGTCCTGACGGACGAGGGGTTCGCCACGCTGGCCGCCGCCGCCCCCGGCCACGTGGAGGAGGTGCGCCGGAGCCTGTTCGACGTCCTCACCCCCGAGCAGGTCCGCGAGCTCGGCGCGATCTGCTCGGCCGTGCGGGGCGCGCTGGAACGGTAGAACGCCCGGCCGTGCGGGGCGCGCTGGAACGGTAGAACGCCCGGCCGTGCGGGACGCGCGGGAACGACTTGGTCGCGGGCCGTGCGGGACACGCTGGAGCGGTAGCGAGCGAACTGTCGTGGCCAGGCCGTAGCCTCTCCCGGTAGCCGAACGAGGGGATTGCCGATGCACGACACCGAAGAGGCACTGTTCCGGACGGTCCACGGCATCGCCGGGCTGATGGCGGGCCAGCCCGTGCCCGTCGTCATGGAGGCGTTGCTGCGCCACTTGCCCAAGGCTCCAGGTCTCGAGGTGACGGAGATCCGCAAGATCGCGGAGGAGATCAGCGTCGGCCGCGACCCCTCGGGGTTGTGAATCATCCGAATTGCCCCTGAACGTCGCTCCCGAGCGGGGATACCATCTCAACCATCTCGCGCGGGAGCACGCATAAGGAGTTCGGGTGACGCTGGTCGCTGGGGTTGATTCCTCCACGCAGAGCTGCAAGGTCGTCATTCGCGAGGCCGAGACGGGCGCGCTGGTCAGACAGGGCCGCGCCGCCCATCCTGCCGGCACCGAGATCCACCCCTCCCACTGGTGGACCGCGCTGCTGCGGGCTGTCGAGGAGGCCGGCGGGCTGGCCGACGTCGCCGCCGTCAGCGTGGCCGGGCAGCAGCACGGCATGGTCTGCCTCGACGAGTCGGGCGAGGTCGTGCGCGACGCCCTGCTGTGGAACGACACCCGCTCCGCCCGGGCCGCCGCCGACCTGGTGGCGGAGCTGGGCGGGCCGGGGGCCTGGGCCGACGCGGTCGGCTCGGTGCCCGTCGCCGCGTTCACCGTGGCCAAGCTGCGGTGGCTGGCCGAGCACGAGCCGGACAACGCCCGCCGCACGGCGGCGGTCTGCCTGCCGCACGACTGGCTGACCTGGCGGCTGGCGGGCGCGCTCGCCCTGGCCAACGGCTCGGGTTCGGGCAAGGGCTCCGGTTCAGGCAAGGGCTCGGGTCCGGGCGGCGGCTCCGGTTCGGGCAAGGGCTCGGGGCCGGGCAGTTCGGGCGCCGGTTTCGATCTCGCGGCCTGGCACGATGCGCCTCCGCCGCCGCTCGACCTGCTCACCACCGACCGGGGCGACGCCTCGGGCACCGGCTACTGGTCCCCGGCGACCGGCGCCTACCGCACCGACCTGCTCAAGGCGGCCTTCGGCGCCGTCCCGCTGCTGCCCCGGGTGCTGGGGCCCGCCGACCGCGCGGGCGACCCGGCGTCTGCGGGGCCGCTGCTCGCGCCGGGCACCGGCGACAACATGGCGGCCGCCCTCGGCATCGGGGCCGGGCCGGGTGACGTGGTGGTCTCGCTCGGCACGTCCGGCACGGTGTTCGCGGTCGCGGAGACGCCCAGCGCCGACCCCACCGGCGCGGTCGCCGGGTTCGCCGACGCCACCGGCCGCTTCCTGCCGCTGGTGTGCACGCTGAACGCCGCCCGGGTCCTCGACGCGGCCGCCGGGCTGGCCGGGGTCGGCCTCGACGAGCTGAGCGACCTCGCGCTCCGGGCCCCGGCGGGGGCCGGCGGGCTGACGCTGGTGCCCTACCTGGAGGGCGAGCGCACCCCCAACCGGCCCACCGCGACCGGCTCGGTCCTCGGGCTCACGCTGGCCACCTCGACTCCGGCCCACCTGGCCCGCGCGGCCGTCGAGGGCATGCTGTGCGGCCTCGCCGACGCCCTAGACGCGCTCGGCACCCGTCCGGAGCGGGTGCTGCTGATCGGCGGCGCGGCGCGCTCTGAGGCCGTACGCCGCGTCGCGCCGACCGTCTTCGGCGTGCCGATCGCGGTGCCGCCGCCCGGCGAGTACGTCGCCGACGGCGCCGCCCGCCAGGCCGCCGCCCTCCTCACGACCCCCGACTGGCGAACCGAGGACACCGAGACCTACGACGCCCCGGCCGTCCCGGAGATCCGCGCCCGCTACGCCAGGGCCACGTCCCACGTGCTCGACTGAGGGCTCTTGTTATTGGGCGAAAAAAGCCTCGCGGTGGACAAGTCATTAGAAATCCGATGCGTGTCGGAGTTGCTGGTCGCGGCCGCGCGAAGCGATGCTGCGATCAGCGTGATACCTGGCACCACGGGTGTCCTTCCTGCGAGAAACGGAGAGATCCGTGGCCCTCACTCTTAATGCGGTGACCATTGACGCCGACGACAATGTCAACGGCGTTTTCCGGTACGACGGCTCCGGCACTTCCTGGACCCAGATCAGAGGACCGGTCACCATCCATGGGCCTTTCGGCGGCGGGTGGGGAACCCTTGTCGAGGGCACCGGCGACGAGACGGGCACCGCGTTCGGCTACAGCGGCACCCCATTCGACTGGTTCTCCGTCGGCGAGGTCGGCGGGACCTACGCCGTCTCCGACGACACCCTCTACAAGACGCCTCAGGACGGCAGCCGGATACTCCAGTTCGACGGCTTCGACGGCGACACGCCGCTGTGGAGCAAGGTCGGCGACTCCGGCTTCCTGAATGTGGCGGGGTTCAGCGTCGTGGCCCAGATGCCCGACTTCCAGGGTGACACCTTCCTCTACAGCGGCAACCCGAACGAGTGGGAACGCATCGGCCCCAAAGGCGGCGCATACGCGATCGCGGACACGGTCTACCGCACGGACCCGCTCAACAACACGGTGTTCAGATACACCGGATCCGGAACCGCCTGGGACAATCTCGGCGCCCCTCCCCGCGGCATTCTCCAGATCTTCGCCGGAGGTTTCGGGCTGTTCGCCACCGCCGCCGACTTCAGTGGCGTATATCAATTCCAGGACGCGGCCGGAAACTGGCAGCGCATCGGGGAGCACAGCGCGTCCTGCGCGGTCACGGACGACACCGTTTTCCGAGTGGCTCGGGACATGAGCGTATTTCAATACGATGGATTCGATGACTCCTGGACGCCCGTCGGCCGTCCCGGCCGCGTGTTCTCCCTCTTCGTCGCCTCCGACTGAGGGACGTCCACCCCGGGGGCCGGGGAGGGGGACTCAGGGGTGGACTCAGGGACGGCTCGGGGGCGCCACCGGATGTGGCGGCACGCCTGGGGGCGCGAGAGTTGGGCACATGACCGCAGTGCCGAACAGCAGAGTGAGAGTCGCGAGAGCGCCCTGGAGCGTGAACCTGAGGGCCCTCATGACCCCGACGAGGCTCTACCCCCTGATCGCCTGTGCATCGATCGTGTTCTCGGTGGTCGCGATCCTGGTCGGCCACTTCGGGCCCGACCCCTACCTCGACCCCATGAACGTGACCATCAGCGAGTACGCCGTGACCGACCGCGGGGGCGTCACGGAGGTCGCGATGGCGGTGCTCGGGGTCGGCTCGCTCACGCTGCTGGCGGCCCTGCGGAGGATGGGGGCGCCGATCCGGGGGCTGCCGGAGAAGTTGCTCATGGTGTGGTCGGCGGCGCTGATCGTGGTGGCGGTCATCCCGACCGTCCCGCTCGGTCTCGATCTCGACCTCGCGGCCCAGATCCACCGGTACGTGTCGATCGCGGCGTTCGTGAGCCTTCCGGCCGCCGGGGCCCTGCTGGTGCCCAGGCTGACCGCGAACGCCCACTGGAAGCCCGTCGCGCGGGCCGTGGAGTGGGTGGCGCTGGCGGGCGGGTTCGGGCTGCTGGCGATCACGTACGTGGCCCTGCCGGGGGAGCGGGTCATGATCGGCCTGGTCGAGCGGCTGCTGCTGGGCGCCGAGGTGTCGTTGCTGGGCCTGCTGGCGGCGTGGGCGCTGTGGCTGACGTGGTCGCCGGCCCGCGCCCCGAAGCACCCAGTAGACGCAAATTTCCCGACATATCACAGATTTATCGCTAGTCGATCTTAATCTCGTCTGTTTCGATGCTATTCTCTCCGCGATCTTCTATGCGGGAGCAGGTGTCATGGCATCGGGCAGATCCATCCGATTCAAGATCTCGACGCTGCTCGTCATCCCCTTGATCTCCCTGATCGCGCTCTGGGGCTTCGCCGCGAGCACGACCACGGGTGAGGCGCTGAACCTCTTCAAGGTCGACGCCATCTGGTCGGGAGTGATCAACAACGCCGACGGCCTGGTCTCCAGCCTTCAGGTCGAACGCCTGGCCTCCGCCGAACGCCTCGCCGGCACGGCGACCGAGCCCGGAGCCCTGACCAAGGCCCGCGCCAAGGTGGACGCCGCCAGGAAGACCCTGCGCGAGCAGGCCCTGTCGGAGGACTCCCAGTCGGCGATGACCGACGACATGAAGAAGCAGTTCCAGGTCGTCCTGGACACCGTCGACCGGCTGCCGGAGGTCAGGCGCAAGGTCGACGAGCGCAGGATCACCCCCGGCAACCTGGTCACCGAGTACGCCAAGGTCTCCGACGAGGTCCACCTGCTGTACTCCCGGCTGACCGTCAGCACCGACCTCGAACTGTCCCTCCAGGCCCACGGCCTGATCGCGGCCGACGAGGTGCGCGAGCTGCTCAGCCGCGAGAACGCCCTGATGGTCGGCTCGAACGGCCGTCCCTCGATGCACGACGTGCACCTGCTGGCCGGCATCGACGGCACCCGCACGTTCCTGTTCCCGAAGGCGCTGGCCAACCTCGACACCGAGCTGCGGGCGCCGTTCGAGAAGCTGTTCTACTCCTCCAGGTACATCACCATGGAGAGCCTCCTGCGGAGCTACGTCGCCGGCCAGCCGGCCGACATGGACCTCTGGCGCGGCATCGCCGACCAGGTGCTCAAGGAGTACAGCGAGGCCGTCTGGGACACCGGGGACAAGCTGCTGGGCCGGATGCAGCCGGCCGGCGTGGTCATCGTGGTCAGGGCCGCGATCGCGGGCGCGCTGGGGCTCATCGCGGTGGCCTTCTCGATCTTCATCTCCGTCCGGGTGGGCCGCAGGATCACCAGGGAGCTGGCCACCCTCCGCCGTACGGCGCTGGACCTGGCCGAGGTCAGGCTGCCCGACGTGGTGACGAAGCTGCGTACCGGCGAGCGGGTGGACATCGAGGCCGAAGCCCCGCCGATCAAGGTCGGCGACAACGCCACCAGCGAGGTCGCCGACCTCGCCGCGGCCTTCGACAGCGTGCAGAGCACCGCCGTGGACGCCGCCGTCGAGCAGGCCAGGCTGCGCGAGGGCGTGGCCGAGGCGCTGCGGAACCTGGCCAGGCGCAGCCAGTCGCTGCTGCAGCGCCAGCTCAGGATGCTGGACGAGATGCAGCGCCAGACCGAGGAGCCCGAGGCCCTGGAGCGCCTGTTCCGGCTCGACCACCTGACCACCCGCATGCGCCGCCACGCCGAGGGCCTGGTGCTGCTCTCGGGCGGCACGGCGGGCCGCAGGTGGCGCGGCGTCATCCCGGTCGAGGACGTGCTGAGCGGCGCCGCCGCCCAGGTCGAGGAGTACACCCGGGTCCGGGTCTACCCGATGCCCGAGTGCGGCGTGTCCGGCTCGGCCGTGGCCGACCTCATGCACCTGTTCGCCGAGCTGATCGAGAACGCGACGTCGTTCTCCTCGCCCGCCAACGAGGTCTCGGTGCGCGGCGAGATGGTCGGCAGGGGCTTCGCGGTCGAGATCGAGGACCGCGGCCTCGGCATGGACGAGGAGACCCGCAAGGCCATCAACGACCGCCTGGCCAGCCCGCCCGAGTTCGACCCGGCGCAGACCGAGCGGCTGGGGTTCGCGGTGGTCGGCATGCTGGCCGCCCGGCACGGCATCAAGGTGACGCTGAAGCTGTCCCCGTACGGCGGCACGACCGCCATCGTGCTCGTGCCGGGATCGCTGGTCGAGCCCATGGCGACGCCGGTGCGGCCGATGGAGTTCGAGCCCGTGTCCGTCTCCGTCGTCCGGTCCGAGCGGCCGGCCGACGCGGGGGAGGCGACCGGGCCGGGCGAACTGCCGCGCCGGGTGCGCACGAGCAAGCGCGCGGGGCCCGCATCGGGCGAGGGGCAGGACCTGCCCCGCCGCGACCGGCAGACGGGCCTGCCGCAGCGGCAGCGGCTCAGGCAGGCGCCCTTGGCCGCGCCGACGCCACCGGCGCCCGTGGCGCCCGTGGCCGACGAGCGTTCTCCTGAGGAGACCAGGGCGCTGCTCTCCTCACTCCAGTCCGGATGGCAGCGGGGGCGGCAGGAAAGCGACCAGGATGGGGGGTCCCGAGCGTGAGCGGCGAGCACGAGTGGGTTGACGAGGAGGCCGGGCCCGTCGTCCGGCCGTACGCCGTGGCGCGGGGGCGCACCAGGCCCTCGTCCCCGGCCCTCGATCTGCTGGCGACCGTCGTCTCGACGGGACGGCCCGCGCCGGCCAAGGCCGAGCTGAGCGGCCAGCACCGGCGGCTGATGAGCTGCCTGACCGGTCACTCCAGGCCCGTCGCCGAGGTCGCCTCGGAGCTCGGGCTGCCCGTGGGCGTGGTCCGGGTGCTGCTCGGCGACCTGCTGGAGTACGACCTGATCGACGTGCGCCCGCCGCGCGACAAGACCGCCACCCCGACGGAGAGCCTGCTCCGCGAGGTGATCAGCGGGCTGCGCGCGCTCTAGCCCGGCGGCGGGCCGTGCCCGCCCGGGTTCGCGGCGGCGGGCCGCGCGTCCTAGTTGGCGGCGGTGAGCGTCCGCAGGGAGTGCTCGACCAGGGTGATCATCACTTCCTTGGCCGAGGCCCTGCGCCGCACGTCGCACAGCATCACCGGGACGTCGTCGTCGAGGTCGAGCGCGATGCGCACGTCGTCCACGCTGTGCTGGGAGGCGCCGTCGAAGCAGTTGACGGCCACCACGAACGGGGTGCCGCGCTGCTCGAAGTAGTCCACCGACGGGAAGCAGTCGGTCAGCCGCCGGGTGTCGGCGATCACGACCGCGCCCAGCGCGCCGTAGGACAGCTCGTCCCACATGAACCAGAACCGTTCCTGGCCGGGGGTGCCGAACAGGTAGACGACCAGTCCGTCGCGGATCGTGATGCGGCCGAAGTCCATCGCCACGGTGGTGGTCGTCTTGGCCTCCACGCCGTCGAGGTCGTCGACCCCGATCCCGCGGTCGGAGAGCACCTCTTCCGTGCGCAGCGGCTTGATCTCGCTGATCGACCCGACCAGGGTGGTCTTGCCGACGCCGAACCCGCCCGCGATGAGGATCTTCAGCGCGACGGGGTCCTCAGAGAGCACGGAGTCCATTGATCACTTCCTTGAGAATGCGCTCATTCGAACGCGACCCCGTTGCCGAGGGCGACGTCACCGAGATGAGGCCGTGGTCACGCATGTCGCCGAGCAGCACCCGGACGACGCCTACGGGCAGGTCGAGCTCGACGGCCAGGTCGGCCACCGAGATCGGGCTCCGCGCCGCCCGCAGGATGAGCTGCTGTTCCGGCCCGAGGTCGGCCGCCTGGTCGGCGAGCGCGCGCACGGACGCGACGAGGTCGAAGGCGTCTCCCGACGAGCGCGTCCGGCCTCGGATGAGGGCGAAGGGCCGGACGACGGGCCCGGCCTCCTCGTCGTACCAGCGGGGGGCGTCGGTCATGCCGTTCCCGCGCGCGGGTTGGTGGTGATGTGCTGGCCCACCCGCTTGACCAGCATCGCCATCTCGTACGCGATGTGCCCGACGTCGACGTTCGCCTCGGCGATCACGGCCAGGCAGGTGCCCTGGCCGGCCGCGGTGACGAACAGGAACGCGCTCTCCATCTCCACGATGGTCTGGCGCACGTCGCCGCCGCCGAAATGGCGCCCGGTGCCGCGGGCCAGGCTCTGGAAGCCCGCGGCCACGGCCGACAGGTGCTCGGCGTCCTCGCGGGTCAATCCCTTGGAGTACCCGACGGCCAGGCCGTCGGTGGAAAGGATGACCGCCTGGCGGACGGCGGCGACCCTGCCTGCCAGGTCGTCGAGCAGCCAGTTCAGCTCACCGGTGTTGGTGGTTTGCGCAGTCATGCGTCCCCCTTGCTCATGGGCTCCTCCTCGGAGGCTTCTTCTCGGGCACGTTGGGTTCCCCGCTGGAACGCGGAGAACAGATCGCGTACCTCGTCGGGAGAGCGTTCGGCCTGCGGCTCCGGCTCCGGCGGTTCTTCCTTGAGCTGCGGCGCCAGGTTCGCCTGGCGCACGCGCCTGGGCAGTCCGGCGTGGGTGCCCGAGGTGACCACCGCGAGTGCCTTCTTCGTCCGGCTCGGCAGCTCCGCCGGCCGGCCGTCGTCGTCGCCGGAGGTCAGCGCGGCCTGGTCGGCGACCAGCGAGCGCGGCACGAGCACGATGGCCGCGGTGCCGCCGTAGGGCGAGCGGCGGAGCTGGACCTTGACGCCGTGGCGTTCGGCCAGCCTGGCCACCACGAACAGGCCCAGCCGGTCGCTGTCGGCCAGGTCGAACTCGGGCGGCGCGGTCAGCAGCTTGTTGATCGCGGCGTACTCGACGGCCGACAGGCCGAGCCCCTTGTCCTCGATCTCGATCGCGTAGCCGTTGCTGACCACGTCGCCGCGGATCTGGACCACGGTGTCCGGCGGTGAGTAGATGGTGGCGTTCTCGATCAGCTCGGCCACGAGGTGCGTGAGGTCGGCCGCGGCCCCGCCGTCGAACGCGCTGACCGGAATGGCCTCGACGTTGACCCTCGTGTAGTCCTCGACCTCGGCGACCGCGGCCCGGACGATGTCGATCACGGGCACCGGCCGGCGCCAGGCCCGTGCCGGGGGCGCGCCCGACAGGATCATCAGGCTCTCGGCGTGCCGCCGCATCCGGGTGGTCAGGTGGTCGAGGCGGAAGAGCTCCTCCAGCCGGTCGGGGTCGTGCGTGCGGCGCTGCATGCCGTCGAGCAGCCCGAGCTGCCGGTGCAGCAGGCCCTGCTTGCGTCTGGCGAGGTTGAGGAAGACCTGCCCGACCCCGCGGCGCAGCGCGGCCTGGCCGACGGCCGCCGTCACCGCCGTGCGCTGCACGGACGCGAAGGCCCGGCCGACGTCGGTGATCTCCGCCGATCCGCTCACCCTGATGGCCCTGGCCTCCTTCCGCACGTCAACGTCCTCGCCCTTGCGCAGCCTGTCCACGACGTCGGGCAGGCGCACCTCCGCCAGCTCGATCGCGGCGGTGCGCAGCCCGTACAGCTCGCCCGCCAGGCGGCGACCGAAGCGTACAGAGATGATGATCGACGCGAGCACGGCTATCAACCCGAGGCCGCCCGCGACGGCGATCTCGACGACCGTGCCGGTCGCGGCCCGCGAGGTCCGGCCGGCCAGCGTCCTGGCCGCGGCGGCGCTGTCGCGGTCCAGTTCGGTGGTGAGCCGGTCCACCGCGCTCTTCCACGCCTCGGCGTCGGCGGGCGGCGCCCCGGTCTTGACGACCCTGGACTCCAGCGCGGAGAAGGTCAGGAACGGCTGGGACGCGAAGATCTGCTCGAACGGCCTGCGCAGCGGCACGTCGAGCCCGGCCAGCCCGCGGGCGTGCAGGAACTTCCTGGAGGCCGCGTACTCGGTGAAGGCGGCCCGCTCGGGCTCGGTCAGCCGCTTGTCCACCAGCGCGCCGACGATGAGGGCGTGCTCCCTGGCGATGTACTCCCGGGCGCTGCCCATGGCGTGCAGGGAGGTGGCCTGCTGGAAGACGGTCAGGTCGGAGACGGAGATCAGGTGGTCGTAGAGGGCGTAGACGGCGTCGAGCACCTGGTTGTAGGCGTCCACGCCGGCCAGGCGGGAGCTGATGCCGCCGTCGATGTCGGCGCGGATGGCGCCGAGCCGGTCGAGGTGGGCGGTCAGGGCGTCGAGCGGCATGCGCAGGTCGTCGCCGACCGCGTCGCCCGCCTCGGTGACGGCGTGCCGGAAGTCGGCCGCCGCCTTGTCCGTACGGGCCCGCTGCGCGCCCAGGACCTCGGTGAGTTCACGGGTGGTGAGCGCCTCGGCGGAGCGCACCCGTTCGGACTGGAGCTGTACGCCCAGGTCGGTGGAGGTGACGCCGAGTGTTTCGTAGAGCGTGTCGGCCCGGAGGAGTGACTGTGCGTCGCCCATGGTCAGGTTGAGGACGAAACCCCACAGCGCGCTGAGAGACAGGAGGGGTAGCAGCAGCAATAAAAAGATCTTGAACCGAATTGACCGGTTTCGCGAGCCCATGTCCCAACCTCGAGTCGGGGGCATTTCCACACCTTGTGTAAATACACCTCCGGAAGATCGCACAGGAGACTAGCATCGTTTATGGTTCCGGCGCAGTGGGAGGAACAGGATGATTACCGTGATTATTGGGGCATGATCTCGGTCTCCCGGCGAGCCGCGCGCAGCACCCGCCAGAGCCACCCCAGCGCGACCAGCGAGATCACGATGAGTCCGGCCCAGTTCACCAGCGTGTACACGTGCACCTGCCCTTCGGTCACGTTCGGCACCCGGCCGATCCGCAGCAGCTCGAACTGCCACCGCCGCCCGGTCAGGACCAGCGTGATCGCGATGGCGATGGCGCTCATCGAGTCCCACAACGCGTGCAGCAGCGAGACGCCGAGATAGCACCACACGACGTGCCCGGTGAGGCGTCCGTGGGCGGCGAACAGCACGCCGCCGAGTATCGCGGTCCACAGGCCGTGGCCCACCGGGGCCAGGATGCCGCGCAGGATCTCGGTCTCGACGAGCTGCGCCAGCGACAGGCCGTCGGCGGTGAACAGGGCGTTGAAGGCGTAACCGGAGCTCTCGAAGGCGGCGAAGCCGAAGCCGACCGTCGCGCCGAGCACCACGCCGTCCCTGGACGAGCGCCGGACCGCGTGCCGGGTGACGTACATCAGCGCGGCCAGCTTCACGCCCTCCTCGATCAGGCCGACCAGCGCGTACATGACGAACGAGGGCCGGATCAGCCAGCTCTCCAGCAGCGACGCGCCGAGCACCCCGAGCACGCCGCCGACCACGAACGCCCGGAACTGCAGCTCCACCGTGACCACCGGCGAGCGGTCGCGCCCGTGCGCCCACACCACGAACGTCACCGGGATCAGGAAGCTGCCGAACAGCACGACGGTGGGCACCAGGTTGGAGTTGGCCGTCCAGGCCGTGACGGCGACCGTGGCCAGCCACAGGACCAGCCCGCCGAGGAAGACCCGCAGCCAGGGCCTCATGCAGTGAGCTCGCGCACGGCCCGGTGCGCGGCCACCACCGCCGCGTCGCCGCCGGCCGCCGGCTCGGTGTCCGACCCGGCGATGGCGATGCGGCCGAACCGCCTGCGGGCGACGTCGGCGGGGAAGGGGCCGTCGGGGTAGAAGGGGTGCCAGGGCCTGCAGTACGCCACCGGCAGCCCGTGCCCCCAGCGGTGGACGGTGACCGCCTCGACGCCGGCCCGCGGGCCCAGCAGCCGGGCCACCTGGTCGCGCACGCCGTCCGCCAGCCGGTCGTACGGCGTCGCCATCATCTCCCGCCGGCCCGCCGCCGCCCCCGCCACGGGCCCGAGCTCCGACCGGCACGGCGTGGCCAGCAGGCGCAACCCCTCGGGCGCGGGCTCGCTCAGACACCAGAACGCGCCCGTCCACCGGGTGCGCCCGATCCGCGCCCGGCCGCCGCGCAGCCGCACGCTCGCCTCCAGGACCGGCAGCCGGGCCGCCTGGCGCAACGCCCGCTGCTGCTGCTCGGGCAGGTCGGGCACCAGGTACGGCACGTCCGCGCTCCAGCAGGCCATGATCACCGACTCCGCGCCGACGGTCCTGACCCGATGCCCGTCGAAGTAGGCGACCACCACGGACGCGTCCCCGTGCCGTACCGAGACCACGGGGCTGGACGGCCGCAGCACCGCCCGCGCGGCCCCGAGCGGGCCCGCGGTCGCCGGCCCGGCCGCCGAGGCGTACCGCGAGGGCTTGTCGAGCCCCAGGCCGCCGAAGCCCGGATAACCCGCGGCCCAGGCGTCCACCGCCCCGAGCGCCCGGCCGTCGTAGGCCCGTTCGGCGCACGGCAGCGTCCGGCAGAACCGTTCGGCGTCGGGATGCACGCCGCAGACCTCCAGCAGAAACCCGGAGTAGGTCAGCCCGGCCAGGCGCTCCTGCTTGTCCTCCTGCGACAGCCCGGGGAACCAGTCGGGCGGGTCGTCGCGCAGCATGCGCAGGTCGTCGACGGCCCGCGCGGCGAGCGGCAGCTCCTCCAGCCGGCCGGCCGGGACCAGCGTGTCGGCGCCGAAGCTCTCCCTGTCGCACATCACGCGCACGGCCGGGCGCGCGCCGAACCCCGCCGGGCCGCCGTGCTCGCCGGGGTCGCGGTTGTCCAGCACGAGCACGCGGGCCCGCGGCTCCCGGCGCAGCCACTCCGCCGCCGCGCTGAGACCGCTGCGCCCGCCGCCCACCACCACCAGGTCGTAGCTCTCGCCGGTGGGCTCGGGCGGGCCCGCGTGCCGCCAGAAGCGGCCGTCGCGCAGCGCGTGCGGCACGGCGACCGCCTGCGCGGTGTCCCCGCGCAGCCCTCCGGCCGGTTCCGCGTCATTGACAACGGCCTTCGCCGCCGAGCATGCCAGAGCGCTCACCGCAATCCCGTCGAACAAGTCACGGCGGGAAATGGGCACATCCATCCCGAGGTCGCGCGGATTCCTGCTCATGAGGGCGATCATCAGCACTTCGACCAAAAGCCCCACAGGGGCGCGCAGCGGTTCGAGAAACATTTTGCGTGGCCTATTACCGCGAATGCCCGTTTGGAGTAGCGTCCGGAACGGAAGCGAGCGGGGGGAGCGCGGTGGTCGGCAAGCAGGGCAGAGTCACCGGAAAGATCGGCCCTGGGCTCGTCGGCGAGGTCATGATCCCGGTCAGGGGCGGGGTGGAGGCCTTCTACGCCCACCCCAGCGTGCCCGACGAGGAGTTCGGCCTCGGAACCGTCGTCGTCGTGGTGGACTACTTCCCCCCGCGGACGGTTTACGTGGCCAGAGCACTCGTCTAGGGAGGGCCGGATGTCCCCCGAGGTCTTCATCGTCGCCGGAGCCGCGGTCGTCGCGGTCGTCATCGTGATTCTGCTGTTCAAAGCCGTCTGGCGGGTCGCCGAGCCCAACGAGGCGCTGATCATCTCCGGCCTGGGGGCGCGCCGCCGGGGCGAGGGCGTCGACAGCCTGGGCTTCAAGATCATCACTGGCAAGGGCACGGCCGTGCTCCCCGGCTTCCAGGCCGCCCGGCGGCTGCGCCTGGACACCAGGGCGGCCAATCTCCAGGTCTCCTGCGTCACCCAGCAGGGCATCCCCGTGCACATCCGCGGCGTGGTCATCTACAAGGTCGGCGACGACCTGTCCTCGATCGCCAACGCCGCCCGCCGCTTCCTCGACCAGCAGGACTTCATGACCAGCGCGATCCACGAGCTGTTCACCGGGCACCTGCGCTCGATCATCGGCAACCTCACCATCGAGGACCTGATACTCAACCGCGAGCGCCTGACCAGCGAGACCAGGGCCTCGGCGGCCGACGAGATGAGCAAGCTCGGGCTGATCGTCGACTCGCTGCAGATCCAGGAGATCGACGACGAGACCGGCTACATCGCCAACCTCGGCAAGCCGCACGCCGCCAGGGTCGCGGCCGTCGCCCGCATCGCCCAGGCTCAGCGCGACCAGGAGGCCACCGAGGCCGAGCAGATCGCCGCCGCCAACAAGGCCGCCGCCCAGCGCGACGCGCAGCTCAAGCGGGCCGCCTACCAGGCCGAGATCGACCGGGCGCAGGCCACGACCCGGCAGGCCGGGCCGCTGTCGGAGGCCACCGCCCGGCAGGAGGTCGTCGTCCAGGAGACCCGGGCCGCTGAGCTGGAGGCCCAGCTCGCCGAGCAGCGGCTGCAGTCGCAGGTGCGCAAGCCCGCCGACGCCAAGGCGTACGAGACCGTCACGCTCGCGCAGGCCGACCGGGACGCCCGGATCGCCCAGGCCCAGGCCGAGGCGCAGGAGACCGAGCTGCGCGCCGGGGCCCAGGCGAGCCAGGTGAAGCTGGCCGCCGCCGCGGAGGCCGAGTCCGTACGGCTGCGCGGCGAGGCGGCCGGCGCGGCCACCAAGATCGCGGGTGAGGCGGAGGCCCAGGCCGCCCAGGCGCGCGGGCTGGCCGAGGCGCAGGCGGCCAGGGCGCTGGGCCTGGCCGAGGCCGAGGCGATCAGGGCGCGGGCCGAGGCGCTGAAGGAGAACCAGGAGGCGGTCATCGCCCAGCAGCTCGCCGAGCGCTGGCCGGAGGTCGTCGAGGCGGGCGCGAAGGCGTTCGGGAACGTGGACCACATGGTGGTGCTGAACGGCGCCCAGGGCGTGGAGGAGCTGCTGGCCAAGGCGCTCACGCTCGGCGGCACCGGGATCGGCCTGGCCAGGGCGCTGCTCGACGGCGGAAGCCGGAACGGCGCCGAACCCGGAGTCCCGCGCGAGCCCAAAACCACTCGCGAGCCTGAAGTCCCGCGCGAGCCCAAAACCACTCGCGAGCCTGAAATTCCTCGTGAACCTGCCGAATTCCGTGAATAGCGCCGTTACTCGGCTCCTTACTCGGCCCTTCCTCTAGCGTTTTCGAAAAAGCCGCTAGAGCAAGGGGAGAATTCGTGCTTAAGGCTATTTCGGGGGTATGTCTGAGCATGATGGTCGTCGCCGGATGTTCCGCCGGCGAGGCCGGTGATCAGGCCGCCGGGTCGGCGCAGCCCGCCGCGTCCTCCTCGGCGGTGGAGGCGGCCCGGCTGCGCGCCGCCCTGCTGCCCGTGCCCAAGGGCATGCGCATCGCGTACGGGCCGGAGATGGGGGCGTTCGGCTCGCTCAAGTCCACCCAGGAGGGGCTGGCCGCCATCCAGCAGGCCAAGCTGGAACGTCCGGAGTGCGCCGGGGCCGCCCAGCTCGACGCGGCCAAGCCGGAGGTGGCCCGGGCGCCCGCCGCCGTCATCGCCTTCTCCGCCGCGCGCGGCTCGATCACGCAGGCCGTCGTGTCGATGCCGTCGGCGTCCATGCCGGCGCCGCTGCCGCCGCAGTGCGCCCTGTACAAGGCCACCGTCGAGGGCGCGGACGTGACCTACCGCACCGCCAAGCTGGCCATGCCGGCCAGGGGCGACGAGTCGCGGGCGTACCTGACGACGGCCTCCGGCGGCGACAAGCGCGCCCAGATCGGGTCGATCGTGATCAGGCGGGCCCACCTGATCATGAGCATGCTCGTCGTCGGCGAGAAGGTGAAGGCGGCCGGCCTGTACGAGCTCGCCCGCCTGGCCGACCAGAACCTGGCCCGCGTCACCCGCTGAGGCTCAGATGAGCACGTGGTCGTCCGGGCGGCCGACGAAGGAGAACTGGGCGTTGCGGGTCAGCTTGATGTGGTCGGCCTGCCAGGTGTGCATCGAGGCGTCGGCGCTGCGCCAGTAGACGAAGTTGAACCGGTCGGCCGAGTAGATCTTGACGGAGTCCTCCTTCAGCCGGCGTACCAGCTGGGTGTCCTCCCCCCGCGTGATGTCCGCGAAGCCGTACGAGCGGAACATGTCCGCCTTGCCGAGGAACGTGCCGCCCTGGACGAGGAAGGAGTACCGGTGCTCCAGGCCGGGCAGCCGGAGCATGGTGGTGTTGCTGCCCTCGAAGTACGCGTAGTGCGCGCCCTTGCCGACCAGCTCGGCGTCGGAGTAGTCGAACGCGCGCACCAGGTCCGACAGGTAGTGCTCGCCGTAGAGGTTGTCGTCGTCCATCTTGGCGATCAGGTCGCCCTCGGCGGCGGCGATGCCCAGGTTCATGCAGGCGCCGAGCGTCAGCTCCGGGGCGGCGGGCAGCACGACGACGTCCGTGATGCCGGCCATCCGCGCCTTGTCGGCGACCACCACCGGGTCGATGTCCAGCCCGTGCAGGACCATGACGAGCTGCAGCGGCCGGTGGAGCTGCCGGGCCACCGACGAGATCGCGTGCTCGATCTGCGCGGCCCGGTTGGTCGGCAGCACGACCGAGATCGAACGTGACCGCGGCGTGGTGGCGTGGCCGAGGTTCTGCAGGATCTGGTCCACCCGGTGCGAGAACAGGTGCTTGTCGAAGACCTCCCGCATCGCCAGGTGGCCCATCCTGGCCCGCAGCTCGGGGCTGTTGATCAGGTGCAACACCTGGTTGTACGACTCGACCGGCTCGCGCGCGATCGGCACCAGCTCGCCGAACGTCTCCTCGATCGCCCGCGACCAGCCCGACACCACCGGGGTCGCGCACGCCGACAGCTCGAAGACGCGGCGGGCGCACATGGTCGGCGAGTCGAGCACCGAGTTGACGTTGAGGAAGACCTTGTACATCCGGTACGCGGCCAGCATCTGGTCGTAGGGCAGCTCGCCCACGATGTGCGGCCGGTACTTCTCCGGCCAGGCGTACTTCTCGTCCACCTCGCCGTTGCGGGCGAAGATGTGCAGGCCCAGCTCGCGCACCGGGTCGAGGACGACCTCCATCTGCTCGCGCCGCTCGGGGTGCTTGTCGCGGAAGTACATGCCGGCGAACACCACGTCGTGCAGCCGGCCCTGCTTCTGCTGGATCGGGTTGTGCACCCGCGGCTGGGCGGCGAACTGCAGCACGTCGACCCGGTCGTGGCCGAGCACCTCGCGGTACTTCGGCAGCATGTCGCCGTCGCAGGTGAACACGTAGTCGAACAGCTTGGCCGTGTCGATGAAGAAGTCGAAGTTCGGCGGGTCCTCCTTGTTCCAGAAGACCGTGGGGATGCCCTCGGCGCGGCACCAGGCGACCAGGTCGCGCAGCGGCTCCTTGGGGGCGTTCGTGCCGGTCATCTGGTAGCGCCAGCGGCCCTGGTTGCCGTGCCAGGCCGACTCGCAGAACAGCAGGTCGGGGCGCTTGTCGGCGAAGATCTCCGGCCAGTCCTTGAGGCCGAACTCGATCTGGTCCCACTCGTACCTGAAGGCCATCCTGGAGAAGTCGTCCAGGATGACCGCCACCTTGAGGTCGGGCCGGTTGACCGGGCCGAGCGGCCACTTCGCCGCCGGCACCTCGACCAGCGGGGGGCGGTGGTTGGCGAGCTCGACCGCCTCGGTGACCGGCATGGGCGGCTTGGGCGCCTTGTCCTTCGACCTGACCGCCTCGACGATCCTGCCCGGGCTCTTCGAGCCCAGGGCCTCGCCCAGCTTGAACGTGCGCTTGGCCTGGGTGGCCTCCAGCTTCCAGCCGGCGTACGCGGCCTTGGCCTCGGCGATCTCCAGCCGCCGCCGCAGCTCCCTGACCTCGGCCTCGTACCGCTCGATGAGCTTGCGCTCCTCGGGCAGCCAGTTGACGGGTCCCAGTCGCTGGAACGCGGGGGGCTCAGGGTTTTCGGCCATGGTGATACGCCTATCGCTCAGCGGAGGTATGTCATAGTACGGCGGATTCAGTCGCTATTCGGGGCGTTTGGCCTGGGAAGCCGGGGCCAGGTTGTCGCCCTTCAGCCACGCCGCGATCACCGTCGCGATGCGCGGACCGGCCTTGCCGTCCCACAACACCGGCAGCTCGCCGGCCGGGGTGGCGGCGCCGTCGGCGAGCGCCTTCTCCGCGGCGGCGGGCAGCAGCGCGGGCGTGACCAGGCGGTTCGTGCCGTGCGTGATCGTGATCGGCCGCTCGGTGTTGGGCCGCAGCGTCAGGCACGGGACGCCCAGCATGGTCGTCTCCTCCTGCACGCCGCCGGAGTCGGTGACGACCAGCGCCGCGCCCCGGACGAGTGAGAGGAAGTCCACATAACCCAGCGGCTCGATGACCTTGATCGTGTCGCCGTCCACCAGACCCGCCTCGGCCAGCCGCGCCTTGCCGCGCGGGTGCACCGGCACCACGACCGGCGTCCGCCGCGACACCTCCAGCACCGCCTCGACCAGCTCCCTGGCGGCCTCGGCGGTGTCCACGTTGGCCGGGCGGTGCAGGGTCGCCACGGCGTACCGGGACGGCAGGCCGAGCCGCGCCACCACCGGCGCCGGGTCCAGCGAGGGCAGCGCGGCGAACAGGCTGTCGATCATCGGGTTGCCCACCAGGTGCACCTTCGCGGGCGGCACGCCCTCCGAGGCCAGATAGGCGAGGGCCTCGGGCGAGGTGACGAACAGCAGGTCGGCCAGCGCGTCGGTGACGACCCGGTTGACCTCCTCGGGCATGCCCCGGTCGAACGAGCGCAGCCCGGCCTCGACGTGCGCCGTCCTGATGCCGAGCTTGGCGGCGACCAGGATCGCGGCCAGCGTCGAGTTCACGTCGCCGTAGACCACGACGAGGTCGGGCTCCTGGGCGACGAAGACGTCCTCCAGGCCCACGAGCAGGGCCGCGGTCTGCCTGGCGTGCGTGCCGGAGCCCACCGCCAGGTTGGCCACCGGCTCGGGCAGGCCGAGATCGGCGAAGAAGACGTCCGACATCAGCGCGTCGTAGTGCTGACCGGTGTGGATGATGCCCTGCCGCACGCCGAGTTCACCGAGTGCACGCACCACCGGGGCCGCTTTCACGAAATTGGGACGAGCACCCAAAACGTGCAGGACCAGGGGGTTCTCCCTCATTGACCTCGCCTTTCATAGCGGAAGGGAAAAAACGCTGCCTATGGTACGGTCCCAGCGTGGCATCCGACGCCAGTCGTCAAGACTCCTCCAAGGTTTCCGCGAAGTCCGCCCGGGCCGGCGTCGGGGGACTTCTCAAAGGCTTCGTCCAGCACCCCGTCATCGTCTCCCGCGTCGTCGTGACCAAGGTCAAGTCCGACCCCGTCCGCGTGGCGCAGGCCGCCGCCGACGCGCTCCCGCCCAAGCTGCGCCCGTTCGTCGGCAGCGTGGCCTGGCCGGCCGCCCGTGGCGCCCGGCGCATGGTCCGCAAGCTCGGCATGCGCATGATCAAGGCGCCGTGGAACGAGGCGAAGGCCCACTGGGACGCCGGCCGGGTCTCCGAGGCCGCCGAGGTGCTCGACGCGCACACCAAATACCCCTTCGTCAAGCGCAGGGCCGCCTACTACCGCGGTGAGCTGGCCGCCATCAGCCCCGACCCGATCCCGCCGGGGCCGAAGGTCGCCATCGCCGGGCGCGTCGAGGGCCGCGTGCTGCACCTGGTCACCAACGCGCTGCCGTACACGCAGGCCGGCTACACCGTGCGCACCCACCGGATCGTCACCTCCCAGAAGGCGGCCGGGCTCGACCCGCACGTCGTGACGAGCTGGGGCTGGCCCATGCTCCAGGGGCACGCCGACGCGCCCGCGCAGGAGGAGATCGACGGCATCCCGTACTACCGCCTGCTGCCCGACGGGCACGGCGAGGTGCCGTTCGAGATGCGCGGCCGCATGGTCAAGGGCGCCGAGGGCGTCACCCGCCTGGTCGAGCAGCTGCGCCCGCAGGTCCTGCACGCCGCCACCGACCACCGCAACGGCTCGGTCGCCCACGCCGTCCGCGACCGGACGGGCACCCCGTTCGTCTACGAGGTGCGCGGCTTCCTGGAGGAGACGTGGGCCTCTCGCGACCCGATCCGGGTCGGCAGCCAGCGGCACGTGCTCCAGCGCGAGCGCGAGGCGTTCCTCATGCGCGAGGCCGACGCGGTCGTCACGCTGGCCGAGACGATGGCCACCGAGATCGTCGAGCGCGGCGTGCCCAGGGAACGCATCCACCTGGCCCCCAACGCCGTCGACGACACCCTGCTGTCGGCCCACTACGACGGCGCCTCCTTCCGCGAGGCGTACGGCATCGCCCCCGGCGAGATCGTGGTCGGCTCGGTGTCCAGCATCGTGGCCTACGAGGGCTTCGCCACCCTGCTGCGCGCCGCCGCGCTGCTGCGCGACGACCGCACGCCGGTGCGGGTGCTCATCGTGGGCGACGGCGCCGAGCGGGAGAACCTGCTCGCCCTGGTCGAGGAGCTGGGGCTGCGCGACGCCGTCCTGCCCGGCCGGGTGGGTCCCGACGAGGCGCTGCAGGCCCAGGACGCCATCGACATCTTCGCCTGCCCGCGCGAGGACCTGCGGGTCTGCCGGCTCGTCACGCCCCTGAAGCCGGTCGAGGCGATGGCGCTCGGCAAGCCGGTGGTGCTCAGCGATCTGCCCGCGTTGTCCGAGCTCGTCGGCTCCGACGGTGCCGGCCTGCTGGTGCCTCCCGGCGACCCGGCCGAGCTGGCCAAGGCCATCGCCGGCCTGCGCGAGGACCCGGCCAGGCGGGCGGAGATGGGCGAGGCCGGACGCGCCGAGGTCGCCGCGAAGCGGACCTGGAGCCGCGTTGCCGAGACTTATCAAGCCCTGTACCGATCGCTTGCCGAAAGATGACCTCCACGTTGCCTGTACGTTGTGACGGGTTCGGTCGCATTAGGCGTGAGCTAGGTGGACTTGAGATAACCTTTGCGACCATGAAGTGTTGTTTCCGGCTCTCGAAGGCACTGCTGTGACAGAAATCGACTTGGCTGTCATCGGCCTGGGCTACGTCGGTATGCCGCTTGCGAAGGAAGCGGTTGCCGCCGGGCTGCGGGTCGTCGGCGTGGACGTCGACCCCCGGAAGGTCGACGCGCTCAACGCCGGGCAGTCCTACATCGATGACCTGACCGACGCTGACCTCGATCACATGCTGGCGAACGGATTCAGCGCGACGCTGGACGAGTCCGTGCTGGCCAGAAGCAACACGATCGTCATCTGCGTACCCACCCCGCTGGACGAGGACCACCGTCCCGATCTGTCCGCGGTCGAGGGCGCGACCAAGGCCGTCGCCCGCAACCTCAGCAAGGGCACGCTCGTCGTGCTCGAATCCACCACCTGGCCCGGCACCACCGACGAGGTGGCCCGCCCGCTGCTGGAGCAGTCGGGCCTGGCCGCCGGCGTGGACTTCCACCTGGCCTTCTCGCCCGAGCGCATCGACCCGGGCAACCCGAAGTTCGGGCTCAAGAACACCCCGAAGGTCGTGGGCGGCTACACGCCGGTCTGCCGCGACCGGGCGACGGCGTTCTACAACCAGTTCATCGAGCAGGTGGTGCCGGTCAGCGGCACCCGCGAGGCCGAGATGGCCAAGCTGCTGGAGAACACCTACCGGCACGTCAACATCGCCCTCGTCAACGAGATGGCGATCTTCTGCGACGAGCTCGGCATCAACCTGTGGGAGTCGATCGAGGCCGCGGCCACCAAGCCGTTCGGCTTCCAAAAGTTCCTGCCGGGGCCGGGCGTCGGCGGTCACTGCATCCCCGTGGACCCCTCGTACCTGTCCTACACCGTGCGCAAGCTCGGGTACCCGTTCAGGTTCGTGGAGCTGGCCCAGGAGATCAACGAGCGCATGCCGTCCTACGTGGTGGCGCGCGTCCAGCGACTGCTGAACAGACACAAGAAGCCCGTGAACGGCGCCCGAGTGGTTATGCTCGGCGTCACGTACAAACCGGATATCGCCGACGAACGGGAAACTCCGGCTCTGCCGGTGGCGCGTGCGCTGCTGGAACTGGGGGCCGACCTCTCGTTCGCCGATCCGTACGTCAAGGAGTGGTCGGTCGACGGCACTCCGGTGCCACGGGAAGAGGATCTGGCCGAGGCCGTGGTCAACGCCGACGTGACGCTGCTGCTGCAGCAGCACGCCGCGTTCGATCTGGCCATGGTCGAGGCGAAGGCCAAGCTCGTGCTGGACACCCGCGGTGTGCTCACCGAGGGTGAACGCGTCGAGCGGCTGTAGCGACGGAGGGCTGCGCGCAGTGCACGTGCTCGTCATGACGGTGGTGCATAACCCCGAGGACGCGAGAATTCTGCATCGGCAGATCCGTGCCCTCGTGGATGCCGGTCATGAGGTCACGTATGCCGCCTCCTTCTCGGCACACGGGGTCGTACCGCGTCCATGGGTCAACGGCGTCGATCTGCCCAGGGCCGCCCAGCGCAAACGCATGGCGGCCGTCTGGGCCGCCCGGCGGCTGTTCAAGCGCATGCGGAACAAGGTCGACCTGGTCCTGATCCACGACCCGGAGCTGCTGTTCGCGGTCTGGGGCGTGCGCAACCGGCCGCCGGTGGTCTGGGACGTGCACGAGGACACCCCCGCGACGCTGTCGCTCAAGCCGTGGCTGCCCTCGTTCCTGCGCCCGCCGGTGCGCTTCTTCGCCCGCATGCTGGAGGGCACGGCCGAGCGGCACATGCATCTGCTGCTGGCCGAGACCGCCTATGCGGGCCGCTTCAAGCACGCCCACCTGATCGTGCCCAACGAGACCTGGGTGCCGGACTCGGTGACGCCTCCGGGCGACGACCGGGTGGTCTACCTCGGGTGGTTGTCGCGGGCGCGCGGGGTGTTCGAGGCCGTCGAGGTGGCCAAGCTGCTGCAGCCGTACCGGGTGACGGTGGAGCTGATCGGGTACGCCGATCCGCAGAGCCGTCCCATGCTCAACCAGGCCGTCGCCGACGGGCTGCTGGAGTGGCGTGACTTCATGCCCAACGACGAGGCGCTCAAGCGGCTCGACGGGGCGCTGGCCGGGCTGTCGCTGCTGCACGACGAGCCCAACTACCGGCACTCGATGCCGACCAAGATCGTGGAGTACATGGCGCACGGCATCCCGGTCATCACGACGCCGTCGCCGCGCGCGGTCGAGCTGGTGGAGCGGTACGACAGCGGCGTCGTCGTGCCCTGGGAGGACCCGAAGGCCGTCGCGCAGGCGGTGCTGACGCTGCGCGACGACGTGCGCGAGCGGCGGGCGCAGGGTGCTCGCGGGTACGCCGCGGCCCGCGCGAACCACCACTGGCCGAACTCGGCCAAGCGGTTCGTGACCCAGCTTGAGGCATGGGCCGGAATCACCCGATAGCGGTTTATCTCCGGCAGATCACGAGAGCGGTAGGTTCCTGAACGTGCGATGGCTCTTCCTGCTCGTGGGCGCAGCCGTCCTGGCCGTGGTCGCGGTGGTGATCATCCTCTTCCCGTCGTCGTCCGAGCGGCCGGTCGCGTCCTCGTCGAGCACGCCGAAGCCGTCCAGGACGGTCTCGACGCCGCCGCCGCCGAAGGTCAAGGAGTTCACCGACCCCTGCGGCACGTTCGACACCACGACCAAGAACTTCTACGCCGTCACCGGCTACTGGATCACGCCGAAGTCGAACCCGTGCACCTGGCGTCACCAGCTCCAGGAGATCCACCGCGCCGGCGGCGACACGATCATCAGGATCGGGTACGGCCTGCAGTTCCGGAGCGTCTCCGACGACACCGGCGAGGTGCTGGCGAAGGACGGAACGCTCGACCCGCTGTACAAGGCGTGCGAAGAGGACGGCCTGAGCTGCCACGACGCCGCCGAACGGGACCTGCGCAAGGCCAACCCCGGCAACCGGATCGGGCGCACGTACGTCTACCGCACCGACGAGGCGTTCGGCGGCGGCCTGTTCCGCTGCCCCAAGATGGAACACGCGGTCAAGGCCGGCGACCGCATCTACTACCGCATGGTCGCCCCTCCGGACGGCTCCGACGACGCCACCTGCGACTTCACCAAGAAGGCCACGTCGTACGACCTGATCCTGGTGGCCGGCTCGGCCAAGGACAGCCTGAACGAGCTGCTCGACCTGGCCGACCAGTTCAGCATGCGGGTCTTCCCCGCGCTGCCGCTCGCCCCGCGCGACTCCGAGACGCCGACCAGGGCGAACAAGCGGCACATCGGCACCCTCACCACGCTGACCCGGCGCATCCTGCAGGACTACGGCGTGCGCTTCGCCGACCGGCAGGCCCTGGGCGGCGTCTACCAGCCGTTCGAGGTCCAGATGGGGGCCACGCTGGCCACCAACCCCACCCTTGAGGTGTACGCCGACCAGCACCGGATCGTGGAGCAGGAGCTGGGCAAGCCGATCCTGATCAGCCCGTACCTGGACGCGCGCAAGCGGGTCGGCTTCGGCCAGACGCCGGCGCAGGTGGCCGAGGCGTTCAAGGCGCTGGCCCGGACCGGCGTCGGCATCATCGCCCCGCAGGACAGCCGGGGCACCGGCAAGGTCGGCCTGTTCTGGCCGGACGAGCGCGACACCGAGGTGGACGACCGGCTGCGCCCGGTGGTGGGCGAGGCCACGTACGGCACCGCGTACCACGGCTCGACCCGCGACTACTACCGGGAGATGGCCAAGGCCCGCGACGAGATGCTCCAG
The DNA here is from genome assembly GCF_042892035.1 of Nonomuraea sp. NPDC001831. Lineage (NCBI taxonomy): Bacteria > Bacillati > Actinomycetota > Actinomycetes > Streptosporangiales > Streptosporangiaceae > Nonomuraea > Nonomuraea sp. NPDC001831. The sequence continues at coordinate 157,747 of NZ_JBIATU010000007.1, forward strand.
GCCGGTCACGAGGTGGAGCTGTGGGCGAACGTGGAGGCGTTCGAGCCGTCCGGCAAGCAGCCGTGCGCCCCGCAGGGCACCCGCGGCCAGACCGACAAGAAGCGCCTGGACCAGGCCGTCACGATGGCCGGCCGGTACGTCCAGAAGATCGTCTCCTACATGTGGAGCGACTTCATGACCTGCGGCGACCCCTCGCTCCAGGACGAGATCGCCCGCGACTGGCAGCGCCCGATCGCCGTGGACGCCATCAGGCGGGCCCGCGACCCGCAGGACGGCGTCGAGGTGCGCGGCTACAACCTCGACGGCAGCACCGTGCTCGTCGAATGGTCCGGCGGCACCAAGGAACTGGTGGTCTCGGCCGTCGGCTGGCTGGACAAGGACCCGCTGGACGAGCACCCGGCCCGGATGGCGACGGCCTGGGTGCCGTTCGACTGGACCCAGGTGCCGCCCGGGGAGTGGGTCAAGATAGGGATCAAGGGGGCGTCCGGCAAGGAGGCCACGACGCCCCTCCACGTACGCATATCCGCATAGGGCAGACGGGACTCCGTGTAACGTGCCGTCCATGGTCCCGAGCATCCCGGTCAGCGTCGACCTGGTCGTGCTCACCGTGCGCAACCACGCGCTCAGCGCCCTGGTGTGGCGGCGCGACAATCCGCCGTTCCTGCGCCGCTGGTCGCTGCCGGGCGGGTTCATCCAGCTCGACGAGGACCTGCCGGCCGCCGCCCACCGCGTGCTGGCCGAGCGGGCCGGGCTCCCGGGCGCCCCGGTGCACCTGGAGCAGCTCCAGACGTACGGATACCCCGACCGCGACCCGCGCCAGCGCGTGCTGAGCGTCGCCTACCTGGGCCTGGCCCCCGACCTGCCGGCCTCGGAGCAGGCGCACATGAGCTGGCAGCCGGTCGAGGCGCTTTCCGTCATGGCCTTCGACCACCGCCGCATCATGCTCGACGGCGTCGACCGCGCCCGCGCCAAGCTGGAGTACACGTCCCTGGGGGCGGCCTTCTGCCCGCCGGAGTTCACCGTCGCGGACCTGCGGCGGGTGTACGAGATCGTCTGGGGGCGCGCCCTCGATCCCCGCAACTTCCACCGGAAGGTCACCAAGGCGGAGGGCTTCCTGGTGGAGACGGGCGCCACCACCACCAGGGACGGCGGCCGCCCCGCCAAGCTCTACCGCCGCGGCCCCGCCGAGCTCCTCCACCCGCCCATGCTCCAGGAGTGACCATCCCGAACGACCTCGTCGACGTCATCGAGACCCCTCGCCTGTCGCTCGTGCCCCTGCGCGTCGAGCACGCGGCGGAGATGGCGGCCGTGCTCGCCGACCCGCGCCTGCACGAGTTCGTCGGCGGCGCCCCCGCCACCGAGCAGGAACTGCGCGCCCGCTACGAACGCCTGGTCGGGGGCCCGCCCGGCTGGCGCAACTGGGTGCTGCGCCTGCGCGCCGACGGCCGGCTGGCCGGTTACGTGCAGGCGACCGTCGAGGCGGGCACGGCCGAGATCGCCTGGGTGGTCGGGGTGCCCTGGCAGGGCCGCGGCCTGGCCGCCGAGGCCGCCCGCGCCCTGGTCTCCTGGTGCGACGCCCACGACCTCGGCACGGTCGTCGCCCACATCCACCCGGGCCACGCGGCCTCCGCCGCGGTCGCCGCGCACGCCGGCCTCCACCCCACCGACCTCGTGCACGACGGCGAGATCCGCTGGGAGCGCACCCGGCCATGAGCCCTCCCGACGTGCGGGGGCTGGCGGATGCTTCATCGGGCGTGGCCTTTTAAGGTAGTTCTATGCCTCGTTTCCGCCACATCCTGGACACCATGCCCCCCTACAAGCCGGGCAAGGCCGTGGTCTCCGCCGACGGCCGGTCGTACAAGCTCTCCTCGAACGAATCCCCCTACGACCCGCTGCCCTCCGTGGTCGAGGCCGTCGCCGAGGGAGCCCGGCAGATCAACCGCTATCCCGACCCCGGCGCCGTCGGGCTGACCGAGGCCATCGCCGAGCGGTACGGCGTGCCGTTCGAGCACATCGCGCTGGGCGCCGGCTCGGTCACGGTGGCCCAGCAGCTGTTCGAGACGGTCGGCGAGCCCGGCGTCGAGGTCGTCTACGCGTGGCGGTCGTTCGAGGCGTACCCGTTGCTGGCGGACCTGGCGGGGGTCACGTCCGTCCAGGTGCCGCTGGCGGGCGAGGACCACGACCTGGACGCCATGGCGGAGGCGATCACCGACCGCACCCGCATGGTCTTCGTGTGCAACCCCAACAACCCCACCGGCACCGCGATCCGCCGCGACGCCCTGGTGTCCTTCCTCGACCGCGTGCCGGAGAACGTGCTCGTGGTGCTGGACGAGGCCTACCGCGAGTACGTCCGCGACGAGGACGTCCCCGACGGCCTGACGCTCTACCGCGACCGGCCGAACGTCTGCGTGCTGCGCACCTTCTCCAAGGCGTACGGGCTGGCGGGCCTGCGGGTCGGCTACCTGATCGGGCACGAGCCCGTGGCGGCGGCCGTCCGCAAGACGATCATCCCGTTCGCCGTCAACCACCTCGCGCAGGTTGCCGCCGTCGCCTCGCTGAAGGCCGAGGATGAGCTGCTGGAGCGGGTCGAGCGGGTGGTCAAGGAGCGCAGCCGGGTCCGCGAGTCGCTGATCGAGCAGGGCTGGACGGTTCCGCCGACCGAGGCGAACTTCGTCTGGCTGCGGCTCGGCGAGCGCACCCTCGACTTCGCCGCCGCCTGCGCGGTGGAGGGCGTGGCCGTACGGCCGTTCGCGGGCGAGGGGGCCCGGGTCTCCATCGGCGACCCCGAGGCCAACGACGCCTTCCTCGCCGCGGCCAAGGCGTTCCGCGGTTAGGCGCTGACCTCTTCGGCGAGGGGCGCGGTCCTGGCCTTGGCGCGTCGTTCGGTGGAGACCACCAGGGCGACGCCCACCAGGATCACCGCCCCGCCGGCGATGATCTGCGGCGTCACGTGCTCGTTCACGACCAGCACGCCGAGGATCACGGCGACGACCGGGTTGACGTAGGCGTACGTGGAGACCAGCGAGATCGGCGCGTTCCCCAGCAGCCAGGTGTAGGCGGTGAAGCCGACCAGCGAGCCGACCAGCACCAGGTAGGCCAGCGCCGCCCAGGACCGTCCGGAGATCGCCGCCAGGTCGAGCCGTTCGCCGAGCGCCGTGCCGGTCACGGCCAGGCCGGCGCCGCCGACCAGCATCTCGATCGAGCTGGCCGCGAAGGGGTTGGCGGGCATGGGGATGCGCGCCGACAGGAACGAGCCGACCGACCACGAGAACGAGGCGACCAGGATCACCACGATCCCGGTGGTGTCCACCGACTGGCCGCCGGTCAGCGACAACGCCGCGACGCCGCCGAACCCGACGAGCACGCCGGCCAGCGTCAGCACGGCCGGCCGGTCCCTGACCAGGATCCGGAACACGACGAGCCAGAGCGGCACCGAGGCCACGAGCAGCGCGGCCAGGCCGCTGGAGATGTGCTGCTCGGCCACGGCCACCATGCCGTTGCCGCTGGTCAGCAGGAGCAGGCCGACCAGCCCGGCCCCGCAGACCTGCCGCCACGACACCCGGAACGGCTCCAGGCCCTTCCTGATCAGCAGGAAGCCGCCGAGCAGCAGCGCGGCCGTCACGAAACGCAGCGCGCCGCTCAGCATGGGCGGCATGGTCTCGATGGCGATCCTGATGCCGAGGTAGGTCGAGCCCCACACCACGTACACGATCGCCAGGGCACTCCAGACGAGGACGGGAGCCCGGCTGTCAGTGGTGTTCGCACTCATGGGTCATGACTTTATCCGGCGACTCCGACAAAGCACCTGCGGGTATCGGACTTCGGGATTTGGCGCGATATTAGCGACAGGCGGCTTTCGTGCCACTGTTGAGTGCGAGGGCCGGCTGGGAGGATCGCGACTGACCAGCAATGAAGGGACATGTCGTAGATGTCAGCCGTCACCTCCACCCCCGCCGCCCCCAACGCCGCCGCGCTCGCCCACTTCGCCGCCCGCCTGGCCTTCGAGACCGACGTCTCCGACGTGGCCGCCGACCTGGCCGCCGGCGTGCCGGAGGTCGTGGTCGTGGACTCGCGCAGCCGGGAGAGCTGGGACCAGGGGCACGTGCAGGGGGCGGTCCACCTGCCCACGGCCGAGATCGCCGCCGGGGCCGCCGCGCTGATCCCCCGGGACGTCACCGTCGTCACCTACTGCTGGGGCCCTGGCTGCAACGGCGCCACGCGGGCCGCGCTGGAGTTCGCCAGGCTCGGCTACGCGGTCAAGGAGATGCTCGGCGGCTTCGAGTACTGGGCCAGGGAGGGCTTTCCGGTCGAGACCGCGTCGGGCGTGAGCCGGCGACCGGTCGACGCCCTGACGGCGCCGGTGTCGGGGATCGCGTGCGCCTGCTGAAGCCGGCGCGGACGACGGCGTGCGTCTGCTGGACGGGCGATGGTGTGCGCCTGCTGAAAGCGTCCCAGGCGGGTTGGTGTGACCGGCTATATCCGGACATGCCCGGTGGCCCGACAGTGCCGCCAAACGGCCTCACAGCCCCGTCCGGACGCCTTCCGTAAAAAGGGCGGCGGCGAAGGGGCTGTGCGGGAAAGTTTGGCGCCCCCGTCCGAATCCCGTCGATCGGGGGCGTGGGAGAACATACCCGGATCTACTCGGGTCAACCAATAAGACCACAAGAGTCAAGCGGATTGTCTGTACCTTTGACTCCCCAGGTCAAGAACCGGGCACCCGTCGCCCCTGAAATGGGGCGACGGGCCCCCGTACGGTCACCGCGGTCCGAGCTTCTCCACGATGAGCCGGTAGAGCTGGCGCGGACGCCCCGGCTGCGGGGTGCGGTTCGGCGGAAGCGGCCACGCGAGTCCCTCGTCAACCAGCGTGCGCAGCAACCGCCGAGCCGTGCGCGGCGTCACCCCGAGCATCTTGCCCGCGCCCTCGGCGTCGACCACCGTGTCGCCGCCTTCGAGCTTGGCCGCCAGCCTGGCCAGCACCTCCACGCCCTTCGGCTTGAGCGCGGTCGACCCGGTGGGTGGCATCCGGGGGGCCGGGATGAGGGCCCGGCCCTCGCGGTCCACCGCGAACCCCTGCGCCTGCTTGCCCGCCTGGGTACGGGCCAGCGCGGCCCGCGCGTGCGACTCCGCGTCGTGTGTCGTCCGCCCCATGCCGACGCCCACCTCGACCGCCAGCCCCAGCTCGTCCCGGATCCTGGCCGCGAAGGGCAGCACCCGGAACCCGTCGGTGGCCGCGGCGATCGAGCCCCTGGTCGCGGTGACCAGGTAACTGTGATCGTCGATCGGCCAGACGGTCGCGTTGATCCGGTTCGCCTCCTGGACCAGCAACCGGTGCAGCGACAGCCGCAGCTCGTCGCGCCAGTAGCGCGGCGCCGCGCGCCGCACGGGCTCGCGCAGCGTCGGCACCTCCACCAGCACCACGGTGAGCTGCGACTCCTCCAGCCGGTGATGCGCCCCGAGCAGCGCCGCGGTGTGCAGCGCCGTCCGGACCGCGGCCGAGGTCGGCCTGATCCTGATGACCGGCACGCCGGCGGCGTGCAGGCGTTCGGCCACCGCGGGCAGGCACGTCAGTGCCCCCGAGGTGGCGCCCTGGCGGGCCAGCCGTTCGTGGTAGGCCGCGATCGTGCCCGTGGCTCCGGGCTCGTCGCGGCTGTGCACGTCCGTGGCCGGTATGCCGAGGTCGGTGTACGCCTCCTCGACATCCGCCCTGCTGACCACGTCCACGCTGACCCGTTGCGGGTCCATCCGAGTGTCAAGTGCGGCCTTCGCCAGCGCCGCCACCAATGCCGCTCCGCCGAGTTGCACGTAGGTCGCGGGCATCGTCAGCACGCCTGATCGCCTGGCCAGGTCATAGGGGACCGGGCTGGCGAACAGGCACGCGTCGACACCGGGACCGAGCCGCGTCACCTTGTCGGGCGCCTCCTGCTCATCGCGGTACGCGGCCGCGACCAGGCGACACGGCAGCGGTGCCGCGGCGTGACCCATCAGCATGACTCGCTCGACCAGGTCGTGGGGTCCGACCACGCCGATGGTGAGGTCCGGTGTCATGGCGCCCGGGCGTGACACTCGGGGAGTTTCTTCGGCCCTCTCGACCAATGTTCGTCCCATCCTGCCGTCCGTTGCAGTGCTCTCTTTTGGAACGATCGCTCGCGGGGGCCGTAATGTCACGCCCGACTTTTCCGGAAAGTCGTTCTGGTTGACCGCCCGACAAGATGTCTCAGCAGCTCAACGCGGTTTTTCTCATGTTTTTTAGCGCTCAGAAATCTCTCGTGTAATGTCCGCGCCGAGCGCGCGCATTCGCGCCGCGAGATGTGCGTGGCCGCGATCGATGAGGTATCCGGACTCGATGACGGTCTCTCCTTCGGCCGCCAGACCGGCGAGCACGAGCGCGATACCGGAGCGCAGATCGTGCGCCGTGACTTGTGCGCCCTTGAGCGGCGTGCGCCCGCGCACGACGGCCCGGCTGCCGTCGACCTCGACGTCGGCGCCCATCTTGTTGAGCTCGCCGGCCAGGGCGAAGCGGCCGTCGAAGATGCGCTCGTGGATGTAGCTGGTGCCGTCGGCCAGGGCCGCCACCGTCATCATCGGCGACTGCAGGTCGGTCGCGAACCCGGGGTAGGTGTCGGTGATGATGTTGATGGGCCGCAGCGGGCGGTCGCAGCGCACGTGCAGCACCGCGCCCTGCCGGGCGAAGTCGACGCCCATCTGCTCCAGCTTGTAGCGGACGACGCCGAGGTCGAGGCCGGTGCCCACGAGGCTGAGCTCGCCGCCGGTGATCGCCGCGGCCATCGCGAACACGCCCGCGTCGAGCCGGTCGGGCATCACGGTGTGCTCGACGGCGTGCAGCTCCTCCACGCCCTCGACGGTGATGAACCCGGTGCCGCCGCCGCTGATGCGCGCGCCCATCTTGGTGAGCATGTCGATGACGTCGAGCACTTCCGGCTCAAGGGCCGCGTTCTCGATCACCGTCGTGCCCTTGGCCAGGGCGGCGGCCATGATCAGGTTCTCGGTGCCGGTGTGGGAGGGCGTGTCGAGGTAGAGCGTCGCGCCGGTCAGGCCGCTGGCCTTGACGTGGATGACGGTCTCGCCCTCGTCGACGACCGCGCCCAGCCGCTTGTAGCCCAGGTAGTGGAAGTCGAGGTTGCGGCTGCCGAGGTTGCAGCCGCCCACGCCCTCCACGATCGCCTCGCCGAGCCGGTGGAGCAGCGCCGGGGTGAACAGCACCGAGCCGCGGAACCGGCGCGCGATCTCGGCCGGCAACACCGGGCTGCTCAGCCGGGAGGCGTCGATGACCAGCGTGCGCTCGGACTCGTGCAGCTCCACGTACGCGCCGATCGCCTCGGCCAGCTCGACCGCGCGCCGGACGTCTTCGATGATCGGCACGTTCCGCAGCACGGTACGGCCCTTGGCGGCCAGCAGAGCCGCACCGATCATGGGAAGCACGGCGTTCTTCGCGCCCTGGATGAACGCGGTTCCACGCAGTGCGTTGCCACCGCGCACGCGGTAACGGACCATTTCGTGCGGCTCCTTGAAATCAACGGTGAGGCTCGATCGGGCCAACAGTAGTGGCTGACACCAGGTGACCCAGCCGAATCATCCGCTAAAGGGAACCCCCGTGACGCGCTCATACGCTTCTAGGTATCGCTGCCTTGTGCGCTCGACAACGTGCTCCGGAAGCCGAGGCGGGGGGTTTCCGGATGATTTGTCCCATCCGGATTCGGGCGAGAGCAGCCAATCGCGTACATATTGCTTATCGAAAGAAGGTTGCGCCCGGCCAGGCTGCCATTCGTCGGCCGGCCAGAACCGCGACGAGTCCGGGGTCAGCACCTCGTCGCCCAGGGTCAGCACGCCGTCGGCGTCGAAGCCCAGTTCGATCTTGGTGTCGGCCAGGATGATGCCGCGCTCGCGGGCGATGTCCGCGCCGCGCGTGTAGACGTCGAGCGTGATGCGCCGCAGTTCGTCGGCCGTCTCCGCGCCGACCTCGGCGACCACCTGCTCGAAGGAGATCGGCTCGTCGTGCTCGCCCTGCGGGGCCTTGGTCGAGGGGGTGAAGATCGGCTCCGGCAGGCGGGAGCCGTCCTCCAGCCCCGGGGGCAGCGGCACCCCGGAGACCGTGCCGGTCGCGCGGTACTCCGACAGGCCGCCGCCGGCCAGGTAGCCGCGAGCCACGCACTCCACCTGGACCATGCGCAGCGGCTTGCACACCACGCTGCGCGCGTCGTCGCCCCTGGCCAGGATGTGGTTGGGCACGACGTCCTTGAGCTGGTCGAACCACCACAGCGACATCTGGGTGAGGATGGCGCCCTTGTCGGGGATGCCGGGCTCCAGCACGTAGTCGAAGGCCGAGATCCGGTCGGAGGCGACCATCAGCAGCAGGCCCTCGTCGGTCTCGTAGAGGTCGCGTACCTTGCCGGAGTGCAGATGCTTCATCGGGCGATGTCCGTCCTGTGGTGCGAGCCGCGCAGCTCGACGCGGTCGACGAGGTCGTAGGCGTTGCGGCGGGCGCTGGCCTGGTCGGGGCCGTGGCCGACGACGGTCAGCACCCGGCCGCCGTTGGAGACGACCTCGCCGCCGGGGCCGCGCGCGGTGCCGGCGTGGATCACGTACGCGTTCTCGGTCTCGGTCAGGCCGGTGATCACGTCGCCCTTGACCGGCGCGTCGGGGTAGTTCTCCGCCGCGATCACCACGGTCACCGCCGAGCCGTCCTTGAACACCGGGTCGAGGCCCAGCTCGCCGGTGGCGCAGGCCATCAGCAGCCCGCCGAGCGGCGTCTCCAGCCGGTCGAGCAGCACCTGCGTCTCGGGGTCGCCGAACCGGGCGTTGAACTCGACCACCTTCGGCCCCTTCCGGGTCAGGGCCAGCCCCACGTAGAGCACCCCCTGGTACGGCAGCCCGCGCCGCCCCAGCTCGGCGATCGTCGGGTGCACGACCTCGCGCATGACCTGCTCGGTCAGCCCTTCCGGAGCCCAGGGGAGCGGCGTGTACGCGCCCATGCCGCCGGTGTTGGGCCCCTCGTCGCCGTCGTAGGCGCGCTTGAAGTCCTGGGCGAGCTGGAGCGGCACCGCCGTGCTGCCGTCGCAGAGCGCGAACAGCGACACCTCGGGCCCGTCGAGGAACTCCTCGATGACCACCCGCTCGCAGGCCCGCGCGTGCTCCAGCGCCTGGTCGCGATCGCGCGTGACGACCACGCCCTTGCCCGCGGCGAGGCCGTCGTCCTTGACGACGTAGGGGGCGCCGAACTCGTCGAGCGCGGCGGCGGCCTCCTCCTCGGTCTCGCACGTGCGGGCCCGGGCGGTGGGCACGTCGGCGGCCTTCATGATCTCCTTGGCGAACGCCTTGGAGCCTTCGAGCATGGCCGCCTCGCGGGTCGGCCCGAAGCAGGCGATGCCGGCCTCGCGCACGGCGTCGGCCACGCCCGCGACGAGCGGCGCCTCCGGCCCGATGACGACGAGGTCGGCCCCCAGCCGCCCGGCCAGCTCGGCCACCTGCGCGGGATCGACGGGATCGACGGGATGAACGGTCGCGACGCCTTCGATGCCCGCGTTACCGGGAGCACAGTGGAGCTCGCTGACCTGGGGATCGAGTTTGAGCGAACGGCACAGGGCGTGCTCACGCCCTCCGGAACCAATGACTAGAACGCGCACGTGCCCCATTGTCGCAGGCCCGGCCCCCTCGCCCGGCGCGGGTCCCGGACGGCTCCGGAGCACGTCCCGGGCGAGTTGCGGGCACGTCGAATGCCGGATCAAGCCCGCATCTTTGTGTGGTTCCACCTGATCCGAGCAGCCTCCGGCGAGTATCGTCGTTTGGGTTCACCCGCCTGTGGTAGGTTAAGGCGGCTTTGCGGCGTCTCTTGTGATTGGAGGTGGTCCGGGATGAAACCTGGTGATCCCAGCAGTACGTGCTCTCCCACGTACGCCCCAGTTACCCCCGACCACTCCAATCCGGCAGCCTGATCGTGCCTCCACGCATTTGTGTCGATTGAGGTGACTTTTCATCGCGCGTGGAGCGTGCCAGGTCGGGCGGAAAGGGACTGCCATGCGCTCGTCCACGCTTTTCCGTCGCATCAACCGTCACCCTGTTCAGCCGCATGCCGCACGCCCGCTCACCAAGCCGGTGCGTGAGGTCTGCGTGCCCCCTGTCGACTCCATCGTCGAATTCGGCGCCTACATCCAGGGCAAGAAGGTCTGCGCCCCGGGCATCGTCGAGTCCCTCGAGCTCGTCCGCGAGCACAACAAGAGCTCCGACGGCGCGAACGCGTTCGTCTGGGTCGGGCTGCACGAGCCCGAGGCGCCCGAGGTGGAGTGGTTGTCCGAGGTCTTCGGCCTGCACCCGCTGGCCGTCGAGGACGCGGTCAAGGCCCACCAGCGTCCCAAGGTCGAGCGCTACGGCGAGTCGCTGTTCATGGTGCTGAAGACGGTCGCCTACCTCGACCACGACGAGCTGACGGCCAACAGCGAGATCATCGCCACCGGCGAGATCATGGTCTTCCTCGGCGTCGACTTCGTGGTCACCGTGCGCCACGGCGAGCACTGTCCGCTCACCCTGGTCCGCGAGCGTCTCGAGGACAAGCCCAAGCTGATGAACCGCGGCCCGGCCGGCGTGCTGCACGCCATCGCCGACCACGTCGTCGACCAGTACCTCCAGGTGGCCGACCTGATGCAGCTGGAGCTCGAAGAGGTCGAGGCGACCGTCTTCGCCGACGTCAGCTCCCGCGACATCAACCGGATCTACCAGCTCAAGCGGGAGATGCTGGAGATGAAGCGGGCCGTGACCCCGCTGCAGTCGCCGCTGTCGGCGCTGCCGCAGCGCCGCGTGATCCCCTCGGAGATGCGCGAGTACTTCCGCGACGTCGGCGACCACCTGTCCCGCGTGTGCGAGCAGGTCGAGTCCTCCAACGAACTGTGCAGCTCGATCCTGCAGGCCGCCCTGGCCCGCTCGAACGCCCTGGCCAACGAGGACATGCGCAAGATCTCTTCGTGGGTCGCCATCCTGGCCGTGCCGACGATGATCGCCGGCATCTACGGCATGAACTTCGACTTCATGCCCGAGACCAAGCAGGTCTGGGGCTATCCGGCGGTGCTGGCTGTGATGATCACGGCCTGCGTGCTGCTGCACCGCGGCTTCCGCCGCAACGGCTGGCTCTGAACGACGCGTCCGGACGCTCGGGGCTCGCGGCGCTCAGACGCTCACGGGCTTGAGCGGCCGGACGCCCTCCGGCAGATCGAGGCCGCGCTCGCGCCACAGCTCCCGCATGCGGTCGGGGTAGTCGGTGACGATCCCGGCCACGCCGAGGTCGATCATGCGAGCGGCCAGGGCCTGGTCGTTGACCGTCCAGACCGCCACGTCGAGGCCCGCCGCGGCCGCCTGGGCCATCAGCTTCTCGTCGACCATCACGTGCTCGGGCGAGAGCGTGGTGGCCCCGGCCTCCCGGGCGGCGGCCGGGATGTCGTCGCCCAGCCCGCCCTCGTGCCAGTGGAGCGTGTCGAACTCGATCAGCGCGAACCGCCTGGCCGCCGGGGCCAGCCGGGCCGCGTGCCCGATGACGCGCCAGTCGAAGCTGAGGAGGGCGGCGTTGCCCAGCCTGCCGTGCCGGTCGAGCTCCTCGACCACCAGCTCGGTGAACATCTCCGGGTCGGCCGTCAGCTCCGGCCTGGTCGGGTCGGACTTCAGCTCGACGTGCAGCCGTACGTGCTCGGCCTCGTAGGCGTTGACCAGCCCGAGCACCGCGCCGAGCGTCGGCATCCTGGTCTCCGGCATGGCGACCTGGGTCAGCGCGAACGGGTCGTCGAGGTGGCGCGGCAGGCGTACGCCCACGTCGAGCGTGCGCAGCTGGGCGAGGCTGAGCGCGTTGATCGGCTTGCCCACGTACGGGAAGAGCGGATCGCCCGGCCGCAGCGGCCGGCGGTCGGCACTGGTGACGGCCGAGACCGTGAGGTCGTGCGTGAGCACGAGGCGGCGATCGGCGGTGAGGGCGACGTCGAACTCGAGCGCGTGAACGCCCAGCTCCATCGTGTGGCTCAGCCCTGGCAGGGTGTTCTCCGGCCACAGGCCCCGAGCTCCTCGGTGACCATGAATCTCAACGCGCACACCGGGGACACTACCCGGCGCGAGGCCCGCTGAGGCAGTGCCACGCCGTGTCCTTTTTATCCTGCTACGCCCCGGTCGCCGGTGAAGGTGCTAAGAGAACTCTCCGCCCGCCTATTGCACGATAAATGCAACTACCTTGCAATAAGCTGGAGCTCATGACGGAGGTTCTCAAACATGCCCATTCCGCAACAGTCCGGGCATGGGTGGACGGCTGGGTGATCTCCCGCAACGCCCCGCGGCCCGTGCCCGAACCGTGGGGCCTCAGAGTGGACGTCGGCCTCCCCGGCCACGTGACGCGGCACGTCGTCCCCGCCCCGACCGCGGAGATCCTGGACCACCTGACCGGCACCCTCACCGTCCCCGGCACCTGGCTCAAGCTCTGCGCCCCCGCCGAGGCGGTCGCCCCCTCCCTGCCTCCGCGGTGGTCCGTGCAGGAGCAGGAGTACATGATGACCACCGCGTCCCTGACCCGCACCACCCCGAAGGCCCCCGCGGGCTACACCCTGGCGATCACCACCAGGGCGGGGGTGACCGTGGCGCGGCTGCTCACGGCCGCGGGCGAGGTCGCGGCGCGCGGCCAGTTCGCCGTCGCGGGCCGGGCCGCCGTGATCGACCAGGTGGAGACGGCCGCCGAACACCGCCGGCGCGGCCTCGGGACGGTCGTCATGGCCGCGCTCGCCGCCGCCGCCGTCTCCCGGGGCGCCCGTACGGGCATCCTGGTCGCCACCGAAGCGGGGCAGGCCCTGTACGAGACCCTGGGCTGGACCCTGCACACCCCGATGACCGCCGCCGTCCTCACCGCCGGAGGCCCGGCGGACGAGCAGCCCGCCGGCCGGCCGTAGTCCGGAGACACGCGAGGGGCCCGGCGCGTTCCCGCGCCGGGCCCTCTCTCACGTGCCGGTCAGACCAGCGACCGCACCACGACGGTCTGGTCGCGGCCGGGGCCGACGCCGATCGCCGAGATGGGCGCCCCGCTCATCTCCTCCAGGGCGCGCACGTACGACCGCGCGTTCGGCGGCAGGTCGTCGAACGACTTGGCGTTGGAGATGTCCTCCTTCCAGCCCGGCAGCTCCTCGTAGACCGGGACCGCGTGGTGGAAGTCGGTCTGGGTCATCGGGATCTCGTCGAACCGCACGCCGTCGACCTCGTAGGCCACGCACACCGGGATGCGCTCCAGGCCCGACAGGATGTCGAGCTTGGTGAGGAAGTAGTCGGTGATGCCGTTGATCCGGGTGGCGTAGCGGGCGATCACCGCGTCGAACCAGCCGCAGCGACGGTCGCGGCCGGTGGTGACGCCGTACTCGCCGCCGGTCCTGCGCAGCCACTCGCCCGTCTCGTCGGTCAGCTCGGTCGGGAACGGCCCCGAGCCCACGCGGGTCGTGTACGCCTTCAGAATCCCGATGATCTTCGTGAGCCGGTTCGGCGGGATGCCCGCCCCGGCGCACGCGCCCCCGGACGTCGGCGAGGAGGAGGTGACGAACGGGTACGTGCCGTGGTCGATGTCCAGCAGCGTGCCCTGACCGCCCTCCAGCAGCACGAACTTGCCCTCGTCCAGCGCCTTGGAGAGCACCAGCGAGGTGTCGGCGATGTGCGGCTTGAGCCGTTCGGCGTAGGCCAGGTACTCCTCCAGCACGGCGGCCGGGTCGATGCCGCGCCGGTTGTAGACCTTGGTCAGCACCTGGTTCTTCTCGGTCAGGGCGACCTCGATCTTCTTGGCCAGGATGCCCGGGTCGAGCAGGTCCTGGACCCGCACGCCCATCCGGGCGATCTTGTCGCCGTACGCCGGGCCGATGCCGCGTCCGGTGGTGCCGATCTTGGCCTTGCCGAGATAGCGCTCGGTGACCTTGTCCAGCGCCTTGTGGTGCGGCATGATCAGGTGCGCGTTCGAGGAGATCAGCAGGCGTTCGGCGGAGATGCCCCGCTCGGCCAGCCCGTCGATCTCGCTCAGCAGCACCCCCGGGTCGATCACCACACCGTTGCCGATCACCGGTACGACGTCCGGCGACAGGATCCCCGTCGGCAGAAGATGCAGAGCGTATTTCTGGTCACCGATGACGACGGTGTGTCCCGCGTTGTTGCCACCCTGATAACGGACGACGTAGTCGACGTCGCCACCGAGCAGGTCGGTGGCCTTGCCCTTGCCCTCATCGCCCCACTGGGCCCCAACGAGAACGGCAGCCGGCATTGTTCAGTCTCCCGAGCACAAAACGAAACCCCTGGCGCAAGTGCGACAGGGGCTCTTGCGTAGAGAGACTACCCGAGTCTGCCCATTCGTCCCAAGGCGCGTGGGTCCAATGCGGGCCCAACGCGCCGCTAACCCTTGGTCAGCGCCTCATATCCGGTCTCGCTGCTGTCCTTGAGGAACTGCAGGCAACGCTCGGCCTCGTCCTTCTCGCCGATGGACTGCGCCGCCCTGGACAGGGCGTGCAGGCAGCGCAGGAAGCCGCGGTTGGGCTCGTGCTCCCAAGGGATGGGGCCGTGGCCCTTCCAGCCGTTCCTGCGCAGCTGGTCGAGGCCGCGATGGTAGCCCGTGCGGGCGAAGGCGTAGGAGGTGACGGCATGGCCCTGCGCGAAGTACTCCTCCGCGAGCGCGGCCCAGGCCGCCGGGTGGGCGGGGAAGCGGGCGGCCACGTCGGCGGCCTTGGCCCCGGATTCCAGCGCCTCCCTGGCCTCGGGCAGGTCCGGCAGGTGAGTCGGGGGCGGCCCGGCGAGAAGGTTATCCATAGGACAAGTCATACCCGCCGTGCCGCCCAAGTGGCTAGGAGATCTTCGTCCCACTGCTCTTGAGGTTGTGGCAGGCCTCCGCCACGCGGGCCGCCATGCCGGTCTCGGCGCTCTTGCCGTAGGCGCGCGGGTCGTAGGCCTTCTTGTTGCCGACCTCGCCGTCGACCTTCAGCACGCCGTCGTAGTTGCGGAACATGTGGTCGGCGATCGGCCTGGTGAAGGCGTACTGGGTGTCGGTGTCGACGTTCATCTTCACCACGCCGTAGGAGATGGCCTCGTGGATCTCCTCCAGCAGCGAGCCGGAGCCGCCGTGGAAGACCAGGTCGAACGGCTTGTCCTTGCCGTACTTGGCGCCGACCGCCTCCTGGATCTCCTTCAGCACGCTCGGCCGCAGCTTCACGTGGCCCGGCTTGTAGACGCCGTGCACGTTGCCGAACGTGGCGGCCAGCATGTAGCGGCCCCGGTCGCCGACGCCGACGGCCTCGGCCGTGGCCAGCGCGTCCTCGGCGGTGGTGTAGAGCTTCTCGTTGATCTCGCCGACGACGCCGTCCTCCTCGCCGCCGACCACGCCGATCTCCATCTCCATGATGATCCGGGCGCGGGCGCACTTGTCCAGGAGTTCCTTGGCGATCTCCAGGTTCTCCTCCAGCGGCACGGCCGAGCCGTCCCACATGTGCGACTGGAAGAGCGGGTCGAGGCCCTTGGACACCCGCTCCAGCGAGATGTCGATCAGCGGCCGCATGTAGCCGTCGAGCTTGTCCTTCGGGCAGTGGTCGGTGTGCAGCGCCACCGTGACCGGGTACTTGGCGGCCACCACCCGGGCGTACTCGGCCAGCGCGGTCGCGCCCGTCACCATGTCCTTGACCGTCGTGCCGGAGAGGAACTCCGCGCCGCCGGTGGACACCTGCACGATGCCGTCGCTCTCGGCCTCGGCGAACCCGCGCAGCGCGGCGTTCAAGGTCTGAGAAGAGGTCACGTTGATCGCCGGATAGGCGAACCCGCCCGCCTTGGCACGGTCGAGCATCTCGGCGTAGACCTCTGGAGTCGCGATGGGCATGAGTCATCTCCCTGAGAAGTACGGCTTCGCGCCTGCCCAGTATCCCGGCTCCCAACCACAACTGGTAGTGACAACGCGAGCCGGATGGCCACATCCGATTCGCTCGGCTCCAGGTAGGCTCACGGGGTGGACTGGCTCTGGAATCTCCTCGACCCGACGTGGTGGCTCACCATCCTCGGCGCCTTCGCCACCATCGGCGTCCTGGCGATCATCTTCGCCGAGACGGGTCTGCTGCTCGGCTTCTTCCTGCCGGGCGACTCGCTGCTGGTGGCGGCGGGGATCTTCAGTTCCGCGTCGCTGGTCGTGGGCGAGGCGCCGCCGATCTCCTTCCCCGTCCTGGTGATCGGCACACCGCTGTGTGCCATCGCGGGCGCCCAGCTCGGCCACTTCCTGGGGGCCAGGTTCGGCAGGAAGATGTTCGACCGGCCCGACTCGCGGCTGTTCAAACGCGAACACGTGATCCGCGCCGAGGAGTTCTTCCAGAAGTTCGGCCCGGCGCGGGCGGTCGTGCTGGCGCGGTTCGTGCCGATCGTCCGCACGTTCATGAACCCGGTGGCCGGCGTCCTGGAGATGCCCGCCAGGCGCTTCTTCGTGTGGAATGTCATCGGCGGCGTGGTCTGGGTCGAGGGCCTGGTGCTGCTGGGCTACTTCCTCGGCAGCAAGGTCGATCCCAAGCAGATCGACAAGTACATCCTGCCGGGCGTGTTCATCATCGTCTTCATCTCGCTGATCCCGATCATCGTCGAGGTCGTCAAGAAGCGCCGCGAGCGCAAGCGGCTGCCGCTGCCCAACGGCAAGCACCACCGCGTGCCCTCCAGCACCGACCCCCAGCACTAGCGTCCGGCGCCGGCGCCGGGGGCCCGGAGTCACTGCCGGGTGCAGGCGCGCCCTGGTGCGCAGGGCGCGAGGGAGGTCTTCAGAGTCCGAGGTCCTGGAGGGTGAAGGCGGTGCGGTAGTCGAGCCCCTCCTCCGCCATCCGCGCCGCCGCGCCCCGGTCGACGATCGTGGCCACGGCCACCACCTCGGCCCCCGCCTCCCGCAGCGCCTCCACGGCGGTCAGCGGCGAGCCGCCGGTCGTCGAGGTGTCCTCCACGGCCAGCACCCGGCGGCCCTTCACCTCCGGGCCCTCGATCCGGCGCTGCATGCCGTGCGACTTCTGCGCCTTGCGCACCACGAACGCGTCGAGCGTGCGCCCGCGCGCCGCCGCCGCGTGCAGCATCGCGCAGGCCACCGGGTCGGCCCCCATCGTGAGCCCGCCGACGGCGTCGAAGTCGAGATCGTCGGTCAGGTCGAGCATCACCTTGCCGACGAGCGGCGCGGCCACCCCGTCGAGCGTGATCCGCCGCAGGTCGAGGTAGAAGTCGGCCTCCTTGCCCGAGGAGAGCGTGACCTTGCCGTGGACGACGGCCTTGCGCTTGATCTCGGCCAGCAGGTTGTCGCGGTCTGTCATGCGCCCAAGCTTAGGGTCCCAGGCTCAGCGTCCTGATGAGAGCCAGGGCCTGCGCGTGCGCGCGGGGGAGCCGGCGCACCCGGACGCGGGGGTGGCGGCCGTACAGGATCTCCGTGGCCCGCAGGTCGGCGACCTTCTCGGCCAGCCGATCGTCCTCCCTGGTCACCGCGCCGACGCGGGTGGGCGCGAGCAGCGCCAGCGTCTCGTCGCCGGTGAAGGCCCTGCGCAGCGCCGTGGCCAGGTTGAGCGCCGCCGCCAGCCGCTCGGCCAGTTCCGCGATCCGCCCGTACGGCTCGGCCACCACCAGCAGGTGCCCGCCCGCGACCGCCCCCCGGTAGAGCTCGCCCAGCCTGGTGCGCAGATAGGCCACCGTGGCCAGCCCGGTCAGCGGGTCCTCGCACTGCAGGTCGTTCATGGGCGCGAAGCTCTGCTCGGCCCACCCGGCCGCGTACGCCCGTACCAGCGGGAACGTCGGCTCGCCCCGATCGGTGACGGCGAACAGCGCCGCCAGGTCGCCCAGCCCCTCGGTGATCCCCACCCCCGCCCCGGCGCGCGCCGCGCCCAGCTCCTCGCAGGCGCGCGGCAGGTCGCCGCCGTCCGTCACGGCCCTGATCGCGTACGTCACCGCCGGGGTCCACCAGTCGTCGGCCAGCGACCAGCCCTCCGCCATGCTCCGGCCGCGCCAGCGCGACAGCACGTCCTCGTCCATGCGTCCTCCCGTGGTCCTCGGAGGTAAAGACGGCGCTTCGGTTTAGTCATGACGCAGAATGCGGAATGATTGCGCGGGGCAACCCGCTGTAATCGTGAGGTCACAATGAGTGTGGAATCGCCGCGAAGCGATGCGGACCTGCTGAAGGAGGTCCGGGCCGGCGACGCGACCGCGTACGGACGGCTCTACGAGCGTCACGTGGCCGCGGCCCGTGCGCTGGCCAGGCAGCTCGTCAGGGGCGAGTCCGAGGCCGAGGACGTCGTGGCCGAGTCGTTCACGAAGATCCTCGACCTGGTGGGCAGGGGCGGCGGTCCCGAGTCGGGGTTCCGCACCTACCTGCTGACCGTCGTGCGCCGCACCGTCTACGACCGCGGCCGGGTCGAGAGCCGCCAGGTGACCACCGGCGAGATCGAGCGCTACGACGCGGGCGTGCCCTTCGTCGATCCCGCGCTCGTCGGCCTGGAGCGGTCGATGATCTCGCGCGCGTTCCTGTCGCTGCCCGAGCGGTGGCGGGCGGTGCTCTGGCACACCGAGGTGGAGAAGTGCAAGCCCGCCGAGGTCGCGCCGCTGCTCGGGCTGTCGGCCAACGGGGTGGCGGCGCTGGCCTACCGGGCGCGCGAGGGGCTGCGGCAGGCGTACCTGCAGATGCACCTGCGCGCGGCGCCGCAGCACGAGTGCCGTCCGGTGCTCGGCAAGATGGGCGCCTACGTCAGGGGCGGCCTGGCCAGGCGTGACTCGCGCGCGGTCGACGAGCACGTCAACGACTGCGAGGAGTGCCACGGCGTCCTGCTCGAACTGACCGACGTCAACCGCGGCCTGCGCGTCATCGTCGGCCCGCTGATCGCCGGCCCCGTGTTCGGCGGGTACGCCGCGGCGCTGGCCAAGGCGGGCGCGGCCGGCGGCGGAGCCGGCTGGCTGCTGCGGCTGTTCGGCTGGTTGCGGCGGGCGCCCTCGCGGCAGCAGGTCGTGGCGGCGGGCGGCGTCGCGGTCGCGTCCGCGGCGGTGGCGGCGTTCGTGCTGGTGTCCGGGGAGTCGCCGGTGGCCGAGCGGCCGGCGGCCACGCCCACGCCGCTGGCCCAGCCCTCTGCGTCGGTGCGGCCGGTGCCGCTGCCCGTGGCGAGCGAGCCGCCGGCGCGCGTCCCGCCGCCGCGGAGGGAGCCACGGGGCAGGGCGCGGCTGCGGGCCACGATCGGCGCGCTCGGCGCCCTCGTACGCGCCCAGCCCGGCATCGTCGGCATGCGCCTGCGCAACGACGGCGACGGCCCGAGCGGCGAGCTGGCCGCGACCGTCGAGCTGCCGCCCGGCGTGACGCTCCTGCCCCCGGCCAGGCGCGGGCACGGCGTGGCGCTGCTCGAACCCGTGGGCACGGTCGACGGCTGGTCCTGCCGGCAGGCCGGCCAGGGCGCCCGGTGCGCCAGGCAGCCGCTGGCCGCCGGGCAGGGCACGGCGGTGTTCCTGCGCGTGCAGGTGTCGGAGCTGGCTCCGGAGGGCGCCGGGCCCGCCGTGCGCGTCGACGCCGACGACCTCCACGTCAACGCGCGGGCCGCGCAGGGCGTGCGCACGGTGGGGGCGTCGGCCCGGTTCGCCACCGAGGGCAGGGTGGCCGTCCGGGCGATCGGCAACACGTTGCTGAGCTGTCCCGAGGAGCACGACGGTTGTCCCGAGGCCAGGCGCCGCCAGGGCGACCAGCGCGACAACGACCTGTGGCCGATGACCCCGCTCGACCAGGACTCCAGCCCGGCCACCAGCGCCTCCAGCGCGGCCCGGCTCACCCTGCCCAAGGACGGCCGGGTCGTGTGGGCGGGCCTCTACTGGTCGGCGAGCGGCGCGGCGGCGGGGCCGGTCAAGGTCAGGGCGCCGGGCCGGCGCACGTACGTGTCGGTCCGTCCCGACCACGTCACGGCGCTCGACATGCCGCTCGGCCCGGCCTACCAGGCGTTCGCCGACGTCACCGCGCTGGCCGGGCAGGCGCGGCCGGGCGGTCTGTGGTGGGCGGCCGACGCGCCGATGGCGGAGGGGGCCTCCAGCCACGCCGGGTGGAGTCTGGTGGTGGTCGTGGCCGGGCCGCGGGAGCCGTACAGCCAGGCCGTGGTGCTCGACACGGCGACCGTGATCGGCGGCGCGGCCAGGAAGGTGCGCATGCCGCTCGGCGGCCTGAGCCGGGCCGCCGCGCCGGCCCGGGCCGAGCTGGTCACCTGGGAGGGCGACGCCGACCTCCAGGGCGACAAGGTCTCGCTCGGCACCGGCGCGATCGTCCCGGAGGGCGGCGACCGCGAGCGCGCCAACGTCTTCGACGGCTCCGCCAACGGCGCCACGGGCATGACCTTCGGCGTCGACGTCGACACGGTCGACGCCGAGCTGGGCCGCGATCCGGCGCTGACGATCGTGACCGACAAGGACGTCGTGCTCTTCGGAGCGGCCGCGCTGACCGTCCGGGCACGCTCATGACCGCAAACAGGACGAACTGGTACGGTCTGCCTAAATGGTCTGGCTGCACGGCGGCCCGCGGTCGAATCGTCGGGATTCACCCTCGCGCGATCACCTGCTTTCATTACCCTGAAAGAGGGCCGCCGAGTCCGGTCTCTGACGGTGCAGAGCCAGCAAGGTCGGACCACCAGGAAAGGGGCGGTGTCAGTGGATCGCTGTGCGCTGTTCGTGGACGCCGGCTATCTGCTGGCAGACGGAGCGATGGCCGTGCACGGCACTCGCCATCGAGAGGCCGTCGCCTGGGACTATCCCGGGCTGCTCCAGCTGATGACCAACCTGTCGCGCGAACGCACGGGCCTGCCGCTGCTGCGGTGCTACTGGTACGAGGCGACCGTCGAGGGCCGCCGCACCCCGGAGCACGACGCGCTGGCCGACATCCCGGGCCTCAAGCTCAGGCTCTCGCGCATCCGGCCGGGCCGCCGCGAAGGCGTCGACGCCCAGGTCCACCGCGACCTCATGACCCTCGCCCGCAACAACGCCATCTGCGACGCCGTCGTCGTCAGCGGCGACGAAGACCTCGCCCAGGTGGTGTGCGACGCACAAGACCTCGGCATCAGGGTCACCGTCATCCACATCGCCGCCGACGGCGGGTGGGCCGTGTCCCGGTCGCTGCGGCAGGAGTGCGACGACCTGGTCGAGCTGGGCAACGCCCACCTGCGGCCCTACGTCACGATGGTGAGCGGCGTCACCGAGTCCTCCAACGGCCACCACCAGTCGCTCAGCAACGGGCACGCCGCCCACTCGCTGCCGCCCGCGCCGCCGGCCGCGCCCCCGGTGACCCCGACGGCCTCGCTGCCGCCGGCGCCGTCCCCGCCGTCCGCGCCGACGGCGGGCAGCCACGCGGCCGGGCAGCCCTCCGGGAGCCACGCGGCCCCCTCCTCCGGCCAGTCGTCCGCCAACGGGCAGGCGTCCTCGGGCGGGCGGTCGGCCACGCCGCCGGTGCTGCCGTCGTACTCGGGGTACCAGGAGCAGCCGCCGTCGATCCCGCCTTCCGTGCCGCCGTCCGCGCCGGCGACCGGGCCGTTGCAGCAGCCGCAGTCCGCCTCGCCCACCACCGGGCAGTTCGCCACGCCGTCCTCGGGGGGCGCCTACCAGCCGGCGCAGCTCGGGCCGTACACCGGGCCGCAGGCCGCGCCCGTCTCGCCGCCGCCCGCCGCCACCGCCGGGGCCACCACGCTGGCCGACGCCGTGAAGGCCGCCCATCGCGAAGGGCACGACTTCGGCGAGTCCGTGGCCCGCGACGCGCCCGCGCTGTGGCTGGAGGCGGTGCTGGCCCGCAAGCCCCGCATGCCCTCCGACCTGGAGGCCCGCCTCCTGCAGGGCTCCTCGCTGCCGATCGACTTCCTGCTGCACGACGAGGTCCGCCACGCCCTGCGCCGCGGCTTCTGGGACGCCCTCGAACGCGCCCGCCACTGACCCGTCCCGCACAGCAAGCCGGACGCCCGGGCGCCGTGAGCGGCGGCCCGGGCGTCGGACGGCACGGGGTCAGGAGAGCGCGTCGAAGCCGGCGCGCAGGTGGGCGAGCCGATCGCCCAGGTCGGCCAGCGGCACGGCGAGCGCCGGATCCTGCGACTTGCGGGCCAGCTCCCGCACCCGGGCCAGCTCGTCCTCCACCGCCGTCAGCCGCCGGGACAACTCCGGCAGCACCGAGGCGTGGTCACCCGCTCCGGGCGGCAACTCGCCGGTCAGCCGCTCGCGCAGCAACGACGCCTGCTCGGCCAGGCGCTTGTTCATGTTGTAGAGCTCGGTGAACACCGACACCTTCGCCCGCAACACCCAAGGGTCGAACGGCTTGGTGAGGTAGTCGACCGCCCCCGCCGCGTATCCGCGGAAGGCGTAGTCGGGGGCGCTGTCGACCACGGTCAGGAAGATGATCGGGATGTTCCTGGTCCGCTCCCGCCGCTTGATGTGGGCGGCCGTCTCGAAGCCGTCCATGCCCGGCATGCGGACGTCGAGCAGGATCAGCGCGAACTCGGTGTTGAGCAGCGCCTTGAGGGCCTCCTCGCCGGACCTGGCGCGTACGGGCACCAGGTCGAGCGAGCTGAGGATCGCCTCCAGAGCGATCAGGTTCTCCTCGCGGTCGTCGACCAGGAGGATCTTTGCACGGTCCGGCATCGATCACGACCCTTCAGCGGTTGAGGGCGACGAGTCGGTCGTGGCTCCCCGCCCACGGCTGAGCCAGCCGCGCAGCCGTTCGAGCAGGCGATCGACGTCGACCGGCTTGGGCACGTAGTCGGACGCGCCCGAGGCGATGCTCTTCTCGCGATCACCACGCATGACCTTAGCGGTCAACGCGATGATCGGCAGGTCGGCGAACTGCGGCATGCGCCGGATGGCCGAGGTCGTGGCCCAGCCGTCCATCTCCGGCATCATGATGTCCATCAGCACGAGCGCGACGTCCTCGTTCCGTTCGAGCTGCTCGATCCCCTCGCGGCCGTTCTCGGCGTAGACGACCGTCGATCCGTGTCGTTCCAGCACGCTGGTGAGGGCGAACACGTTGCGGATGTCGTCGTCGACGATGAGGATCTTGGCGCCGTTGAGCGGGTCGTCGCCCTGCCACTGGGCGGGCGTCTCCACCGGCGGCTCGACCAGCTCCGGCATCGGCATGTCCAGCGGCGGCGGCTCGGGCAGGGTCGCGGCGGCGGCCTGCTCCTCGGCGGGCGAGGTCATGAGCTGCCGGCGCGGGGCCGTGCTGCCGTCGGTGGCGGCCAGCGGGCCGGTGTAGGAGGCCGGCAGGTAGAGGGTGAACGTGCTGCCCCTGCCCAGCTCGCTCTCGACGTGGATCTCGCCGCCGAGCAGCCGGGCGATGTCGCGGCAGATGGCCAGGCCGAGGCCGGTGCCGCCGTACTTGCGGCTGGTGGTGCCGTCGGCCTGCCTGAACGCCTCGAAGATGACCTCGCGCTTGTCGGGCGCGATGCCGATGCCGGTGTCGATCACCTGGAAGGCCAGCAGGTCGGTGGCGTCGTGGAGGGTGTCGTCGTCGAAGTCGACATCGCGGGGCGCCGCCGCGACCCGCAGCTTGACCTCGCCCTTCGGGGTGAACTTCACCGCGTTGGACAGCAGGTTGCGCAGCACCTGCTGCAGGCGCTGCTCGTCGGCCCGCAGCTCGCTCGGCACGTCGGAGGCCACCTCGACGCCGAACGACAGGCCCTTGTCCTGGGCCAGCGGCGCGAAGGCCGCCTCCAGCAGGTCGACCATCTTGGGCAGCGACACCTGGATCGGGTGGATGTCCATCCGGCCCGCCTCGACCTTCGACAGGTCGAGCATGTCGTTGATGAGCTGCAGCAGCGCCGAGCCCGCGCTGTGGATCGTGCGGGCGAACTCGACCTGCTGCGACGTCAGGTTGCCCTCGGCGTTCTCGGTCAGCAGCTTGGCCAGCACCAGCAGGCTGTTGAGCGGCGTGCGCAGCTCGTGGGACATGTTCGCGAGGAACTCGGACTTGTACCGCGAGGAGACCGCGAGCTGCTCGGCGCGCTCCTCCAGGGTGCGGCGGGCCTGCTCGATCTGGAAGTTCTGGATCTCGATCGCGCGGTTCTGCTTGGCCAGCAGCGCCGCCTTGTCCTCCAGCTCGGCGTTGGACCTGCGCAGCTCCTCCTGCTGCCGCTGGAGCTCGTCGGAGCGCTCCTGCAGCTCACGGGTGAGCCGCTGGGACTCGGTCAGCAGGTCTTCGGTGCGGGAGTTGGCGATGATCGTGTTCATCGTGACGCCGATGGTCTCGACGAGCTGCGTCAGGAAGTCGAGGTGCACCTCGCCGAACGGGGTGAAGGAGGCCAGCTCCAGCACGCCGAGCACGCGGTTCTCGAACAGGATCGGCAGCACCACGATCTGCGCGGGCGTGGACTGGCTGAGCCCGCTGTCGATGGTGATGAACTGCGGCGGCACGTCGTCGAGGATGATGTGCCGGCCCTCGGCCGCCGCCTGGCCGACGATGCCCTCGCCGATCGCGAAGCGCCGGCGCGGCCCCCGGTCGGGACGCACGCCGTAGCCGCCGATCAGCGTCAGCTCGTGGTCGCCCTCGGGGTCGATGCCGTAGAAGGCGCCGTAGCGGGCCGAGACCAGCGGGGTGAGCTCGCTCATCGTCAGCTTGGCCACCTCGAACAGGTCGCGGTGGCCCTGCATGAGCCGGGAGATGCGGGCCAGGTTGGACTTGAGCCAGTCCTGCTCCTGGTTGGCCTGGGTGGTCTCGCGGAGGTTGGCCACCATCGAGTTGATGTTGTCCTTCAGCTCCGCCAGCTCGCCCTGCGCCTCGACGGCGATCGACCGGGTCAGGTCGCCCCGGGCCACGGCGCTGGTGACGGTCGCGATGGCGCGCACCTGCGTGGTCAGGTTCCCGGCCAGCTCGTTGACGCTCTCGGTGAGCCGCTTCCAGGTGCCCTCGACGCCCTCGACCCGGGCCTGGCCGCCGAGCTGGCCCTCCGAGCCCACCTCGCGGGCCACGCGGGTGACCTCGGAGGCGAAGGAGGACAGCTGGTCGACCATCCGGTTGATGGTGGTCTTCAGCGCCAGGATCTCGCCCTGGGCGTCGACGTCGATCTTGCGGGTCAGGTCGCCGTTGGCCACGGCCGTGGTGACCTCGGCGATGTTGCGCACCTGATAGGTCAGGTTGTTCGCCATGAAGTTGACGTTGTCGGTGAGGTCCTTCCACACGCCCGACACGCCCTGGACGCGCGCCTGGCCGCCGAGCTGCCCCTGCGTGCCCACCTCGCGGGCGACGCGGGTGACCTCGTCGGCGAACGACGACAGCTGGTCGACCATCGTGTTGAGGGTGTCCTTGAGCTGCAGGATCTCGCCCTGGGCGTCAACGGTGATCTTCTTCGACAGGTTGCCCTGCGCCACCGCGGACGAGACGGCCGCGATCTGGCGCACCTGCGAGGTGAGGTTGTTGGCCATCGAGTTGACGTTGTCGGTGAGGTCCTTCCACACCCCGGACACGCCGCGCACCTGCGCCTGGCCGCCGAGCTGGCCTTCCGTGCCCACCTCGCGGGCCACGCGGGTGACCTCGGAGGCGAACGAGGACAGCTGCTCGACCATCGTGTTCATGGTCGACTTGAGTTCGAGGATCTCGCCCTGGGCATCGACGTCGATCTTGCGGGTGAGGTCGCCGTTGGCCACGGCCGTCGTCACCTGGGCGATGTTGCGCACCTGGTAGGTCAGGTTGTTGGCCATCGAGTTGACGTTGTCGGTGAGGTCCTTCCAGACGCCCGACACGCCCTTCACCTCGGCGCGTCCGCCGAGCTTGCCTTCGGTGCCGACCTCGCGGGCGACGCGGGTGACCTCGTCGGCGAACGAGGACAGCTGGTCGACCATCGTGTTGAGGGTGTCCTTGAGCTGCAGGATCTCGCCCTCGGCGTCAACGGTGATCTTCTTCGACAGGTTGCCCTGGGCGACCGCCGTCGCGACGGTGGCGATCGAGCGCACCTGCGAGGTCAGGTTGTTGGCCATGAAGTTGACGTTGTCGGTGAGGTCCTTCCAGACGCCCGACACGCCGGTGACCTGCGCCTGGCCGCCCAGCTGGCCCTCGGTGCCCACCTCGCGGGCCACGCGGGTGACCTCCTCGGCGAAGCCCGAGAGCTGGTCGACCATCGTGTTGACGGTGTTCTTCAGCTCGAACATCTCGCCCACGGCGTCGACCGTGACCTTGCGGCTCAGGTCGCCCTTGGCGACCGCCGTGGTGACCACGGCGATGTCGCGCACCTGCGCGGCCACGCGCGAGGACATCGTGTTGACGGCCTCGGTGAGGTCGCGCCAGCTTCCCGACATGCCCCGCAGGTTGGCGCTGCCGCCCAGCCTGCCCTCGGTGCCCGCCTCGCGGGCGACCCTGGTGACCTCGGAGTTGAACAGGGCGAGCTGGTCGACCATGCCGTTGATGGCCTTGCCCAGCCGGCGCACCTCGCCGCGCGCCGACCGGTCGAGGTCGATGCGCCGCGACAGGTCGCCCTTGGCGACCGCGTCGATCACGTCGGCCGCGCCGCTGACCGGGCTCACCAGGGCGTCGATCAGCATGTTGACCGACTCGACGCTCTCGGACCACGCCCCGACGCCCGGGCCGGGCGTCAGCCGCTCGCCGAAGCGCCCTTCCTTGACGACTTCTTTGCGAACCCTTGCCAGCTCGTTGGCGAGATGTTCGCGGCGATCGGCCACTTCGTTCAGCAGCAGGCGCACTTCGCTGAGGATGCCGGGAGGAGCGTGCGGGACCCGACGCCGGAAATCGCCGTCACGCCAGGAGAAGAGAGTCTCCAGCACGGGAACGAGATCCGATTCTGTATAGGTCCGCTCCTCCGGGCTTGATGCGGCCTTGGCCGTGGTCATGGGGCCTCCTTCACTCGCGACGGGTCCCGGCGAGTGATTCAAGTCTGTCACGATGAGTAGCTCGTAGTCCTGCCCTTGGATTTACCCCAAGTCAGTGAGAAGTGTGGTAGGCACGATGGGATGACTGCTTCTCCCCACGCGGTCCTGGCCGCGACCTTCGCGCCTGGCGATACCGCTGTGACGGCTGCGATGAGGTTCACGCGCGAGGTGATGACCGCGTGGGCCACCGTCAGCGTGCTCCACACCGCCGAGCAGGTGGCCGGCGATCTGGCGGAGCAGGTCTCTGACGAGCCGTTTGAGGTGATTTGGAAGCATTACGGGGACGCAGTCCAGGTCGAACTGCGGCAGCGGAACACCGCGCACGGTGACCCGAAGGCTCCTTCCGTGAACGTGGAGGAATGGGGAGTCACCTTCGCGGGCGATTCCCGTGTCCATTGGGCAAGGCTCACGCTACCCGGCTCCGTGGACCAGGTGGCCGCCGAATGGGCGGAGGAGAGCGCGCGGGGCCCCCACTGGCTCGGGTTCCTGGCTGACGCCAGCGACCTGCTGGCTGGCACCCTCGACCCCGACATGGTCCCGGCGATCATCGCCCAGATCGTCGTGCCCCGCCTGTCGAGCTGGTGCGCGGTCTACACCGCCGGCAACTCGGGCGGCCCGCTGCGCCTGGTCTACCTCTGGCACGCCGACGAGGCCCGCATCGACGGCCTGCGCGAGCAGCTCACGGAGCTGGACGTCGGCGCGGCCGACACCAGGGCCACGTCCGTCATCCACCTGAACGACTCCCAGGTGCTGGCCGTGCCGCTCACCGCGCGCGGCCGCGGGCTCGGCATGATGTGCCTGGGCCGGTCCGACCGCTTCCCCGACGAGGTCATCCAGTTCGCCGACGACATCGGCAGGCGCGCCGCGCTGGCCATGGACAACGCCCGGCTCTACGCCCAGCAGGCCGCGGCCAACCGGGCGCTGCAGCGCAGTCTCCTGCCGCCCAACGAGCCCGAGGTGCCCGGCCTCGACTACGGCGTCATCTACGAGCCCGCCGGCGAGGCCAACGAGGTCGGCGGCGACTTCTACGACCTGTTCAAGGCGGGCGACGACTCCTGGCGCTTCGCCATCGGCGACGTCTGCGGCACCGGCCCCGAGGCCGCCGCGGTGACCGGCCTGGCCCGCCACACGCTGCGCCTGCTGGCCCGCGAGGGCTACGGCGTCGCCGCGGTGCTCGGCCGGCTCAACCAGGCGATCCTGGAGGAGGGCGAGCGGGCCAGGTTCCTCACGCTGCTGCACGGCGACATCACGCCCGTGGAGTCCGGTCTGGAGGTGCGGCTGGTGTCCGCCGGCCATCCCGAGGCGCTGCGGCTCAAGCCGAGCGGCAAGGTGGAGGCGGTGACCACGCCCCAGTCGCTGCTCGGCGTCTTCCACGAGGTCGTGTTCGAGGCCGACACCATCCATCTCGACCACGGCGACGTGCTGCTGGCGGTGACCGACGGCGTGACCGAGCGGCGCTCGGGCGGGCGGCTGCTCGACGACGACGGCGGCCTGGCCAAGCTGCTGGCCGAGTGCGCCGGGCTGTCGGCCAGGGCGGTGGCCGAGCGCATCCGCAGGGGCGCGGCGGAGTTCGCCGCCGAGCCGAGCGCCGACGACCTGGCCATCGTGGTCCTGCGCGCGCGCTGACCCGCCCGGGGCGCCCCCGCAGGAGCGCTCCCACGACGTGCGCCAGAGGTCAGCCGACGTGCACGTGCTTGCGGGCGAACTCCAGTTGCAGGGCCGTCTGCGCGATGCGTTCGGCGACCACGAGCGAGCCGCGGATGGCGCCGTAGGTGTAGAGCTCGTGCTCGCGGCCGTGCTCGGCCAGCTTGGCCACGTACTTCTCGATCTGGCGCAGCGGGCAGCGGGTGTCGTTCTCGCCGGCGAGGATCAGCAGAGGGCTCTTGATCTGATCCACGTACGTGATCGGCGAGCAGAACGCGTACCGCTCGGGCTGCTCGTCGGGGGAGCCGCCGAGCAGGGCGCGCTGGTAGGCGCGCAGGCTCTCGGCCTCGTCCTCGTAGCAGGTCTGGTGGCAGGCGATGGGCACCGCGGCGATGCCCGCGGCCCACAGGCCCGGCTGGACGCCGAGCCCGAGCAGCGAGAGGTAGCCGCCCCAGGCGGTGCCGGCCAGGATCAGCCGGGCGGGGTCGATCGTGCCCCGGTCCACCAGCGACTGGCGGACGGCGGCGATGTCGGCCAGCTCGATGTGCCCGACGTCGCCGTGCAGCGCGTCGCGCCAGGCGGAGCCGTAGCCGGTCGAGCCGCGGTAGTTGACGCGGACGACGGCGAAGCCCGCGTCGACCCAGGCCGCGACCTCGGGGGAGAATGCGTCGCGGTCGTGGTCGGTCGGGCCGCCGTGCATGAGGAAGACCGCCGGATAGGGCGCCGCGCCGGTCTCGGGCTTGGACACCAGCGCGTGGATGCGCCCGCCGGGCCCCTCGACGTCGAGGTCCTCGACGGGCACGCTCGGCGGCGCCGGCGGGCCGCCCGCGTTGAGCACGACCTGGCCGTTGCTCGACCGGATGACCGGCGGCCGCGAGCCGCTGGACCAGGAGTACTCGATGTGGCCGCCGGGCCGCGGCGCGGCCTCGTCGATCACGCCGTGCGGGGTGTCGATGAGCGTCAGGACGCCGCCCGCCAGGTCGTAGCGGTGCAGGTAGCTGCGGGCACGGTGGTCGCGCACGATCAGCAGGCCGCGGCCGTCGTCGAACCACTCGGCGGCCAGGTCGCCGGGGTCCTTCAGCCAGATCTCGCGCTGCTCGTCGGTGACCGGGTCCCAGACCAGGGGCTCGTGGCGCTGGCGGCGCTCGTGCAGGGTCAGCAGGCGGCGGTCGCCGAGCACCGGGGCGAAGCGGAGGCCGTGCACGCCCTTGTCGGGGCCGTCGTAGAGCTCGCCGACGGTCTCGCCGTGCTGGTCGACGACGCGCAGCGCCGGACGCCGGAAGTCGCCGTACTCGCCGTGGTTGATGGCGATGAGGGAGCCGTCGAGGGACATGTCGGTCACCCAGGCGGCCTCGGCGTGCTCGTACAGCAGCTCGGCCGGCCCGCCGGGAGGCACCAGATGGATCCGGAACGTGCCCTCGCTGGCCAGGCTGATGGCGGCCATGCCGGTGGCCGACAGCGCGATGCCGCCCGGCTGACCCGGCGGCAGGCCGGGCGCGGCCGGTTCGCTCGGACCGCCGGCGAACGGCTGGCGCCACCAGGTGCCGAACTCGTCGCCGTCGGTGTCGGCGAACCAGTAGATCCACTGTCCCGCCGGGTCGATCGCCGCGTACGCGGTGCCCTTGGGCCGGTCGGTGACCTGGCGCACGGCGCCCGTCGCCCGGTCCCAGGCGTAGACCTCCCACGTCCCGGTGGCGTTGGAGCGGTAGATGGAGCGGTTCGGGGCCTGGCGGGCCCAGGTCGGCAGCGTCATGCGCGACGCGCGGAACCTGGCCTGCCAGCGTTCCTCCGCCTTCATCCGGCGCGCCCCCTCCCATCGATGGCCCACGCCCTCTGGGTGCGGGATGCCGTCCAGTATTGCGCCTGAGTCGGGGAAATACTCGGGGAATGTGGGGGAATTTCGGACTAAATGCCCCATCAGTAACACCAGTCGCAGATGCCCGTCAAGGAACAGGTCTTGAACGGGGCTCAGGCTCGAAGATAGACAGATGAAACGCGGCTCTGACCGTAACTTTCTTCTGGCCATTCTTGGCATGCCGGCGGAAATAACCGGATATGCGGGCGGCCAGCTCGGCGGAATCAGTGTGCCACGCGCTCGGGCCCATTCCCACGACCTGGACCAGCTCGTCCGGCCCGAGCTCCATGTCGAACTCGATCGTGCGCCGCCCGGCCTGGGCGAACCCCTGCATGCTGCGGGCGACCCGGCGATCCTTCTCCTCGTCCACCGAGAGCAGCCCCAGCTCCTGCACCAGCGGGCTCAGGTGCGCCGCGGCCGGGGTCGCGACGACCGCGGCCCCTCCAGGGCGCAGGATCCGCCGGAACTCGGGCCCGTTCCTGGGCGCGAACACATCGATCACCACATCGGCCACCCCATGCCGGATCGGGAGCGGCCGCCACACGTCCGCCACGAACGCCCCCAGCCTCGGATGCGCCCGCGCCGCCCGCCGTACGGCGTGCTTGGACACGTCGAACGCCATCCCGATGCCATCGTCCACCGCATTGAGCACGGCCGCCAGATAGTGTCCGGTGCCCGTGCCGGCGTCGACGATCAGCGGTGCGACCCTGCCCGCCGCGCCGAGACCCTCGACGGTCACCGGCCCATCTTGCGGACCGGCCTCCACTCCCGCCCCACCGTACGCTCTCGGCCCGGTTTCGTCATTCGATTCAGTAGAAGATTCACGTTTTTCTCCAGCCGCCACCCGTACGCGTACGGTTTCCGCCAGCGCCTGCGCCAGCGGGGCGTAGTGCCCGGCCGCCAGGAACTCGGCCCGCGCGGCCACCATCGCGGGACTGTCGGCGGTGCCGGGCGGGCGTGACCCGGTGAGCAGGCTGACGTACCCCTGCTTGGCCACGTCGAAGGAGTGCCCCCGCGCGCACCGCAGGGCGCCCTCGGCGAGCTCCACGTCCGCGTGGCAGACGGGGCAGATCAGGTGTTCGACGATGTCGGCCAGCATGCGCCCATTCTCCAGCGGCCTCACGCCGCCGCGCGCAGCGCCTCCAGCAGGAACGCGGCGTTGGACGGCGTCGCGCGCAGCTTGCCGACGAGCGTCTCCAGGGCCTGCTGCCGGTCCAGCCCGGCGAGCGTGCGGCGCAGCCGCCAGATCACCTGGCGCTCCTGCGGGTGCAGCAGCATCTCCTCGCGCCTGGTGCCGGAGGCCTCCAGGTCGACCGCCGGGAACAGGCGTCGCTCGGCCAGGTCGCGGGCGAGGTGGAGCTCCATGTTGCCGGTGCCCTTGAACTCCTCGTACAGGCTGTTGTCCATGCGCGAGCCGGTGTCCACGAGGGCGCTGGCGAGGATGGTCAGCGAGCCGCCGCCCTCGACGTTGCGGGCCGCGCCGAAGAAACGTTTGGGCGGGTAGAGGGCGCGGGCGTCGATGCCGCCGGTGAGCACCCGGCCGCCGCCGGGCGCGAGGTTGTTGTAGGCCCGGCCGAGCCGGGTCAGCGAGTCGAGCAGCAGCACGACGTCGCGGCCGCCCTCCACCAGGCGCTTGGCGCGTTCGAGGGCCAGCTCGGCGACGGCGGCGTGGTCGCGGTCGGGGTGGTCGAAGGTGGAGGCGAAGATCTCCCCCTGGACGGAGGCCCGCATCTCGGTCACCTCCTCGGGCCGCTCGCCCACGAGCACGACCATGAGGTGCACCTCGGGATGGTTGCGGGTGACCGCGGCGGCCAGCGCCTGCAGCACCATCGTCTTGCCGGCCTTGGGCGGCGCCACGATGAGGCCGCGCTGCCCCTTGCCGATGGGCGCGACCAGGTCGATGACCCGGGTGCTGAGCGACCCGGTCTCGATGACCAGCCGCTCGTCCGGGTGGACGGGCGTCAGCTCCTCGAAACGCGGCCGGTCCCGCCACTCGGTCAGGCCGTTGACGGACTGGACGGCGGCCGGCTTGTTCCCGGCCACGGAGGCCACGACGTGGTCGCCGCGCCGCAGCCCGAGCTGCCTGACCCGCTCGACCGGCAGGCGTACGTCGCCCGGCCCGGGAAGGTGTTCCGCGCGGATGAAGGCGGACTTCTCCTGCACGTCGAGGAGGCCGCTCACCTGCCCTGCGGGCGTTTCCGCGCGCTGGTGCGGAATGGTGTGAACAGACATGATGAGCCCCTTTGGGGGAGATGCGCCGATGCGGGATCGGCGAGTTCGATGAAGAAGCCGGGCCCGGAGAACCTGGGCGGGGCTTGACGAGGAAAACCAGCGGAGCAGAAGCTCAACGCTTGTGGGGAAGATACCACACGTTCCGCCCCATGAAACGCCTAGCCCTCTTGGACTATTCCCGGACGGTTCTGGTGTGTTCTGCCGCGCGTTCCGGCCCGTACGCGTGACAATGTTCTTCATCGCACCACGCCGTGAGGAAGACGCCCGGCCGGCGGTGCGGCGAAGACACACAACCCCCATCAGCGCAGCGGCACCGTGTCAAGTGACATGCAGGACCCCTGCAACTCGGCGGGGGTTCCATGGACACATCCGAGCTCCTTGGGGGAACGCCATGAACACCGTCCACTGCCCGCAGTGCCAGCACACGCTCGACGAGGGCCCGATCATGTACCGGTGCGCCCACTGCTGCCGCGCCGTCTACGCCGCCGACCTGGAGAACGAGTACGTTCCGCGGCAGCCCGTCGCCGCCTAACCTAGGCGGGATGAAGCACAGCCCCATCACCGTCTCCGGCGTCGAGGTGACGCCGCTCTGCGACGCGGTGGGCCCGATGGGCCCCGCGATCCGCCTCCCGCTCGCCGAGATGTTCCCCGGCTCCGGCCCGGCGGACGATCCGTGGGTCCTGCACTTCCACTGCTACCTGCTGCGTGACGGCGCAGGCCGCCTCACCCTCGTCGACACCGGCATCGGCGGGGAGGACTCCCCGGCGGCCGGCTGGGCGCCCGTGCCCGGCGTCCTGGCGGACGAGCTGGCGGCGGTGGGCGTCACGCCCGCCGACATCGGCACCGTCGTCCTCACCCACCTGCACAGCGACCACGCCAGCGGCGCGGTCACGGGCGGCCGGCCGGTGTTCGAGAACGCGCGCCACGTGCTCCAGCGGGCCGAGGTGGACTCGGCCTCCGGAGCCATGTCCGACCTGCTGACCCTGCTCAAGGACCAGCTCCACGTCGTCGAGGGGCAGGCCGAGATCGCGCCGGGCGTCCACGTCCAGCACACGCCCGGCCACACCGCCGGCCACCAGATCGCCAGGGTCGGCGACCTGGCCATCACCGGCGACCTCGTGCTCCACCCGGTGCAACTGGCCGACCCGGGCATCCACTACGCCTACGACGACGACCAGGAGACGGCCGCGCGCACGCGCACCGAGGTCCTGGCGGCGCTGCGGGCCGAGCGGGCGACGATCGCCACCGCGCACTTCAGCGAGCCGTTCATGCGTCTTTGATCCGTTACGGCACCATAGGCTGTCATGAAGATTCGTGTTGTGGCCGGGCTCGCCCTCGGCGCCGCATTGCTGGCCCCCGCCCCCGCGTCGGCGGCCACCGCGCCCGAGCTCTCCGGCGCCGCCGTCTACGCGGGCGACGGCCACCGGCTCGCCCGCTACGAGGGCGGGGAGTGGAGCACCCTCGCCAAGATCGGCGCGCTGCCGCAGTTCGCCGTCTCGCCGGACGGCAGGAAGGCCGCCTGGGTGACCGACGGCGGCAACCTCCAGGTCAAGGACGGCGCCAAGACCGTCACCGCGGCCACGAAGCTCCAGGGCGGCACGCCGTGCCTGACCCCCGTCTGGTCGCCCGACTCCACGCAGATCGCCTACGTCGGCAAGGGCGAGACCGTCATGGCGGTCAAGGCCGACGGCACCGGCAGGCGCCGGCTCGGCACGACCAAGGGCGTGTGCCACCTGGCGTGGGCGGCGGGCGGCCGGTACCTCGCGGGCTACACCGGCGAGGCCGACGCCGTCTACCGGCTCGACGTCCAGACCGGGAAGGCCGTCAGGGCCAAGGGCGTCAAGCTCGTCACCCACGTGCAGAGCCTGTCGCCGAACGGCCGCAACGCGGTCGTCGCGGTCCCCGCCGATTCGGCCGCGCTCGGCGACGGCAGCTGGCCGGCGGCCTTCAAGCCGGCCGTGGTCGACCTGGTGACGGGCCGGAAGCTCACCCCGGCCGTCAAGGGCCGGCTGATCGGCGCCTTCTACCTGGCCGACGGGCGGCTGGTCGTCCGCGTGGCGGGCGGCGCGCACAACACGCTGGTCGTGCTGGACGCGGCGGGCAAGGAGAGCCAGCGGATCGAGGAACCGGCCAAGGCCAGGACCCAGGCGCTGCTGCAGGTGCTGCCGTAACGTTGGCCCGGTGAACGATTTCTGGTCCACCGTCAACAGGGTCGTCACCGGGGCCGCGGCCTACATCACCGACGAGCGGGGCCGCGCCCTGCTCGTCAAGCCCAACTACCGCGACCACTGGTCCTTCCCCGGCGGCATCATCGACGCGGGCGAGCACCCGGCGCAGGCGTGCGCCAGGGAGGTCGCCGAGGAGCTCGGCCTGACGCTGGAGGTCGGCCGGCTGCTCGCCGTGAGCTGGGTCGACGGCCTGGCCTACGTGCCGTACGCGATGGTCAACTTCATGTTCGACTGCGGTGAGCTGCCGCCGGGCACGGTGATCACCTTGCAGGCCGAGGAGCTGGACGACCACGGCTTCTACACCCACGAGGAGGCCGCCCGCCTGCTGCCCGCCCACGGCCACCGGCGGCTGCTGGCGGCCGCGCGGGCGCGGGCCTCGGGCGGGACGGCCTACCTAGCTCCCGGCGAGGACCGGCTGGTCGGCCAGGAGGGCTGAGGGCAGGAAGACCATCGCGGTCAGGCCGCCGTAGGGCGAGGGCGCGAGGGTGACCTTGATGTCGTGCCGGGCGGCCAGCCGGCCGACCACGAACAGGCCCAGCCGGTCGCTCTGCGCCAGGTCGAACTCCGGCATCTTGGCCAGCCGGTCGTTGAGCTCGTCCAGCTCGACGCGGGGCAGGCCGAGGCCGCGGTCCTCGATCTCGATCATCAGGCCGTTCGGGGTGCTCGAACTGCGCACGTCCACCCTGGTCTGCGGGGGTGAGAAGAGGGTGGCGTTCTCGACCAGCTCGGCCAGCAGGTGGGCCACGTCCGTGACGGTCGCGCCGAGCAGCGCGGTCTGCGGCGGCGGCAGGATCTCGACGCGCTCGTACTCCTCGACCTCCGCGACGGCCGCGCGCAGCACGTCGAGGATGGCCACCGGGTTGCGCCAGCCGCGTCCGGGGGCCTGGTCGGACAGGATGATCAGGCTCTCGGCGTGTCTGCGCATGCGGGTGGTGAGGTGGTCGAGCTTGAACAGGTCGGCCAGCAGGTCGGGCTCCTCGGTGGCCCGCTCCATGCTGTCGAGCTGGAGCAGCTGGCGGTGCAGCAGCGACTGGTTGCGGCGGGCCAGGTTCACGAAGACCTGGCTGACGCCGTGCCGCAGCCTGGCCTGGCCGACGGCGGCCTCCACGGCCGTGGACTGCACGTGGTTGAAGGCCCGCACGATGTCGGCGACCTCGGAGGTCTCCGTCCTGACCTCCAGCGGCGCGACCTCGGCGGCCGTGGGCGGGCGGGTGTTCGTGCGCAGCCGCTCGATCAGCCCGGTCAGCCGCACCTCGGCCAGCTCGGTGGCCGCGTCGCGCAGCCCGGCCAGCTCGCGGACCAGCCGCCTGCGGAAGCGCAGCGACAGCAGGATCGAGGCGAGCACGGCGAGCAGGCCCACGCCGCCGGCCACGCCGATCTTGATCAGGATGCTCCCGGCGGCCGGCGTCACCCGGGCCACGATGCCCTCCACGGCCTGGCCCTGGTCGCGTTCGAGCACGGCCCACAGGTTCTGGCCGTCGATCTCCCAGGTGGCGGCGGTGGCGGGCAGGCCGTTCATCGCGGCCTGGCCCCGGATGGCGTCCTCGGCGTCGAGGAACTCCTTGTAGACGGGCGAGGCGGCCAGTTGCTCGTACGGGCCGCGCAGGCCGCCGTCCAGGTGGGAGAGCGCCTGCGAGTACAGCAGCCGCCGGGTCGCCACCATCCCGGTGAACGCCTCCCGCTCGACCGCCTCGACCCGCCCTCTGGCCAGCACCACGACGATCATCGCGCGCTCGCGCGAGACCAGGTCCTTGGCCTCGCCGAGCATGGTGACGGCCCGCGCCTGCCGGTACAGCGACATGTCGGGCACCAGGACCATCGCGTCGTACATGCGGAAGGAGGCGTCCACGATCTGGCTGTAGCCGTCGATCACGGCCAGCGGCGCGACCGTGTTGCCGTCCACCTCGGCGCGGATGCCGGACAGCAGGTCGAGCTTGGCGTTGAGGGCGTCGAGCTGGGTGCGCATCTCGGGCGACATCCCGCGCTGATCCTTGGCCAGCTTGCGGAAGGCCGCGACGGCCCGGTCGGTCTGCCCGCGCTGCCTGGCCAGCTTGTCCGCGCCGCGGTGGGTGGCCAGGAACTCGACCGAGGCCAGCCGCTCGTCCTGGAGCTCGGCGTTGATCCGCTCCGACGGCGTGGCCAGGTTGGAGGCGAGCTTGTTGATCTCCAGCAGGCGCAGGCCGTCGCCGCCGGTCAGGCCCGCCGCGAACGCCCACAGCCCGACCAGGGACAGCAGCGGCACGAGCAGGAGGATCAGGAGCTTCAGAGCAATGGGACGGCCACGCGTGGGGGGCATGCGACCTCCGGGTGCATGATGAGATCGCCTCGCAGATTACACCCCCCTTTGGAAGGATTTCTGTGCGTCTTCCGCGTTCCGCCGCCGGCTGGACCATCGGCGTCTTCGGCGTGCTCGCCTTCGCGCTCGGGCTCGTCGGGCTGCTGTCGCCGGACTCCCTGCTGGTCCTGCTGGGTTTCGAGGTGCTCGGCGTACGGCCGTCCGGCGACTACACGCTGGTCTACATGGCGGCTTCGTCGATGGCGGCGGTGAACATGGGGGTCTATTACGTTTTCGCGG
Source organism: Nonomuraea sp. NPDC001831 (assembly GCF_042892035.1). Classification (NCBI taxonomy): domain Bacteria; kingdom Bacillati; phylum Actinomycetota; class Actinomycetes; order Streptosporangiales; family Streptosporangiaceae; genus Nonomuraea; species Nonomuraea sp. NPDC001831. The sequence continues at coordinate 195,140 of NZ_JBIATU010000007.1, forward strand.
CATCCGCCGACTACACGCCGTTCTTCCGGTGGACCGTGCCGTTCCGGCTGGTGACGTTCGCGGTGTTCACGACGCTGGTCGTCACGGGGGCGGCGCCGGGCGAGTTCTTCGGCGTGGGGCTCTGGGAAGGCGTGGGAGCGCTGGTCACGGGGTTCGCGCTCTGGCGCGAGGGCAAGCTGCTGCCCTCGCGCCCATGAGCTCACGGCCTGGTGTCGTCGGGGCGGCGGCCGCCGGCCACCAGCCGGTCGCCGTCCACCCGTTCGTGCGCGGCTCGCTCGCTCGCGACCCGTTCGTGCGCGACGCGGCCGTCCGTTCCGCCGTCCGTCACGCCGTCGTGCGCGGCGCGGTTGCGGTCGCGTTCGAGCCGCCGTTCGAGGTCCCGCTTCTCGTTCTCCAGGCGGGAGACCCGGTCGGATTCCTCGGCGCGGGCGGCCCGCAGCCTGCGGCGCTTCCTGGCGGTCCTGCGCGACCCGGCGCCGATCAGCCAGATCCCCGCCAGCAGGGCGGCCGCGACGACCGCTCCGGCGAGGAACATCTGGACGTGGTCGAGCTGGTAGGTGTTGCCGAACAGGATGTACCTGGAGCTCTCCTCCGTCGCCACCAAGGCGACGGCGCCGCCGGCGAGCAGGACCAGGATCAGACCCAATAAGACCATCCGAACTCACCCCTTGTCGTCAGAGCGCGTTTCTTCTGCCCTGACGGAGACGGGGTATGCGCATGATGGCGGGTATGAGACCCGAGCCCGGCCAGGTGCTGCACTTCTCTGAGGACCCGACCATCGAGCGGTTCGTGCCCCGGGTCGCGCAGACGTCCTCGCTCGGCGAGCCGTACGTGTGGGCGGTCGGCCACGACCGCTGCCCCGACCACTGGTTCCCGCGCGCCTGCCCGCGGGCGATGGCCTGGCGCGGGCCGCACACCACCGACGAGGACGTGGCCAGGATCGCCGGCGCGGGCTGCGGCGAGCGCGTGCACGCCGTCGAGTACGCCTGGCTCAGGGCCGTCATGGACGTCCGCCTGTACGCCTACCGCCTGCCCGCGGCCGGGTTCGCGCCGATCGGCGATCCGCCGCACGCCCTGGTGTCGAGGGAGCCGGTCGTCCCGATCGGCCCGCCGGAGCCGGTGGGCGACCTGTTCGAGCTGCACGAGCAGGCCGGGATCCAGCTGCGCGTGCTGGACAACCTGTGGCCGTTCTGGCACGAGGTGACCGGCAGCAGCATGGAGTTCAGCGGGATCAGGCTGCGGAACGCGCGTCGATGAGCGCGGTCAGCTGCGCCACCGGCATCGAGGCGGGCGGCAGCTTCTCGCGGGCGACCCGGTTGGCCTCGCGGCGCAGCACTTCGTTGACCGGCGTGGGCACGCCGTGCTCGCGGCCGAGCAGGACGATCTCGCCGTTGAGGTAGTCGGCCTCGATCGAGCCGCTGCCCCTGGCCAGGCTCTGCCAGGACGACCCGCCGCCCCGCCGGACGCCTTCGATCGGGACGACGTCCACCTGGTGGCCGCGGACCCGGCGCTCGTCCTCGGAGGTGGAGTAGGGGATGCCCGCGTGCTCGAACACGCCGATGGCCTCGGCGCGGGCCCGGTCGGCGAGCTCGGCCATGCCGTCGGCGTGCCCCACGAGGGCTTCGACGGCGTTGCCGAGGTTGTTGAGCAGCTTGCCGTGCTTCCAGCGCATGACGTCGGGGGTGGCGCGGGCGAGGAGCCCGTGTTTGCCGAGGTCGTCGGCGATCTTCCCGGCGAGGTCGTCCACACCCTGGGGATAGCGCCCGACGTGCAGCAGGCCCGAGTACGGGTGGCCGTGGGCGGCCACGACGCCGGGTTCGAGGTGCTGGGACGGCAGCCACACGCACATGCCGTAGACCCGCTCGGACCTGCGCAGGACGGTGCGCTCATTGGCCACGCCGTTCTGCGCGCACACGACCGGCAGGTCCGTCGGCCAGGGATCGAGGGCGGCCAGGGTGTCCTGGGACTTGGTGGCCAGGATCAGCACGTCGTCGTCGCGGGTGGGGATCGGGCCGGAGGCCGCGGGGATGGCCAGGGTCTCGTCGGAATCGGGGGTGATCAGGCGGAGTCCGTCACGCTTGAGCGCCTCGTGGTGCGCGCCTCTCGCGACGAGCACGACCTCGTGCCCGCCCTGGTGGAGGCGGGCGCCGATGGTGCCGCCGACTGCTCCTGCTCCGATCACTATGTAGCGCATTGTCGGAGGATGTCACTTCCTACTTCGCCAGCGCCACCTCGGTCTGCGGCATCATGGCGGTCCCGCGCGTACGCTCGCGCATGATCGTCTTCAGCACGCGCCAGCCGTCGCGCACCGCGTGCAGGTTGCTCGCGCCGTGGATCCGGGAGCGCTCGTGGCTGGGCACCTCGTGGATGACCAGGCCGGCCTGGGCGGCCCGGACGTTCATGAGGGTCTCGATCTCGAAGCCGTCGCAGTCGAGCTCCATGACGTCCAGGTGGTCGCGCCAGAAGGCGTTGTAGCCGTAGCACAGGTCGGTGAAGCGGGTGCCGTACAGCATGTTGGTCAGGCCGGTGAGGAACTTGTTGCCCAGCGACCGGATGGGGCTGAGGTCGTCGGAGCCGCCGCCGGGGGCGTACCGGGAGCCCTTGGCGAAGTCGGCGCCGTCGATGAGGGTCTCGACGAACGAGCGGATCTCCTTGCCGTCGGTGGATCCATCGGCGTCGATCATGACGATGATGTCCCCCCGGGCGGCCTGGAAGCCCTCGATGAGGGCGTTGCCCTTGCCGCGCCGGCTCTGCACGACGACCCGGAGGTCGGGACGCAGCCTGCGCGCGACGGCGACGGTGTCGTCGGTCGAGTTGCCGTCGACCAGGATCACCTCGTCGATCCAGTCGGGCAGCGTGGCGAAGACGTGGGGAAGGTTCTCGGCTTCGTTCATCGCGGGGACGATGACACTGACACTGGCGGCGAAGGGCTGCTTGTTCATGGGTACAAGGTGCACCTGCACACATGCAGCCCACTTGACACTGCCTTGCAGTGATCCTACTTATATGCGATCTCCACCGACCAATGCCTCGTCCGCCCGCGCGAGGATCTCCTCGACGGTCTCGGCGGGGGACTGGGCGGAGGTGTCCAGCCACAGGCCGATGCGTGGCGTCCCGGCCCGCAGGGCGGCGTCGAGCTGGGCGATCGTCCAGGCGCCGTAGCCGGTCTTGGCGCGTTCGCGCTCGCGGCGCTCGACGGCGGCGGCGTCGGGGGCGAGCACGACCACCCGGAGCGGACGGGTGCGGATCCACTGAGTGAACCGCTCCAAGTCCTCTCCAAGAACCACATCTTGCACAATTGCTGTAAATCCGGCTTCGAAATACAAGTCCGCCGTCCGGGCCGCGAGCCGGTAGCGCAGGTGCAACTGGCGCACCGCCTCCTCCTCCGACCCGGGCGTCATCTCGGCCCGGCCGCCCACGACCATGCGGCGGAAGGTGTCGCCCCGGACGTGGGCCGACCGCGGCAGGCGCTCGGCCAGCGCCTGGGCGACCGTGGACTTGCCCGCGGCCGAGATCCCGGTGACCAGGACGACGCCGTTCACCCGCGGCCGCCCCTCACCCGCCGACCAGCTTCCGCACCCGGTCGGCGCCCACCGCCATGAGCAGCGTGGGCAGCCGCGGCCCGGTGTCGCGGCCGACCAGCAGCCGGTAGAGCAGGACGAAGAACGCGCGCTGGGCCGCCTTCAGCTCCGGCGTGGGCTTGGCGTCGGCGTCGAGACCGGCCTGGAGCTTCGGCACGCCGTAGACCAGGTTGGTGAGGCCGTCGAGCGTCCAGTCGTCGAGGCCGTCGGCCAGCAGCCGCAACGACTCGCGCTCGGTCTGGCCGAGGGAGTCGAGCAGCTCCTGGTCGGGCGTCTCGCGCACGTGGGTGCGCTGGTCGGCGGGCAGGTGGTCGGCCACCCAGCGCTGCGCCCGGTCGAGCCGGGGGCGGGCCTCGTCGAGCCGGTCGACGGCGTCGAGGTCGCGCAGGATGCGCAGCGCCTGCTCGTCGTGGCCGGTGGTGATGTCGAGGATCGAGGCCAGCGTGCGGTAGGGCACCGGGACCGGCGTGGCCGGCAGCGGCCCGGCGGCGGTGCCCACGGCGCGGGCGTGGGCGGCCAGCTCGGCGGGCTGGGCCTGGCCGGCGGCGACCTTGCGGGCCAGGGCGTCCCACTCGTCGTAGAGGCGCTGGATCTCCTGGTCGAAGGCGATCTTGAAGGACTGCGCGGGCTTGCGGCGGGCGTACAGCCAGCGCAGCACGGGCGCCTCCATGATCTCCAGCGCGTCGGCCGGGGTCGGCACGTCGCCCTTGGAGCTGCTCATCTTGGCCATGCCGGTGATGCCGACGAAGGCGTACATCGGGCCGATGGGCTGCTCGCCGCCGAAGATCTCGCCGACGATCTGGCCGCCGACGATCCAGGCCGAGCCGGGGGAGTGGTGGTCGACGCCCGACGGCTCGAAGACCACGCCCTCATGCGCCCACCGCATCGGCCAGTCGACCTTCCACACCAGCTTGCCGCGGTCGTGCTCGGCCAGGCGCACGGTCTCGCCGAACCCGCACTCGCAGGTGTAGGCCAGCTCGGTCGTCTCGTCGTCGTACCCGGTGACCTTGGTGAGGTCGCGCTCGCACAGCTCGCAGTACGGCTTGTACGGGAAGTAGTCCGCCACCTCCCGGCCGCCGTCCTTGGTCCGGTACGCCGCCAGGATCGCGTCGATCCGCGACCGCTCGCGCATGGCCAGCAGGATCTGCTCCCGGTAGGCCCCCGAGGTGTACTGCTCGGTCTGGCTGATGCCCCGGTAGTCGACGCCCAGCTCGGCCAGCGCGGCGGTCATCGGCGCCTTGAAGTGCTCGGCCCAGTTGGCGTGCGGGCTGCCCGGCGGGGCGGGCACCGAGGTCAGCGGTTTGCCGATGTGCTCGGCCCAGGACGGGTCGACGCCCGCGGGCACCCTGCGGAAACGGTCGTAGTCGTCCCAGGACAGCAGGTGCACGCAGTCGAGGCCGCGCCGCCTGATCTCGTCGGCGACGAGGTGGGGGGTCATGACCTCGCGCAGGTTGCCGAGGTGGATGGGACCCGAGGGGCTGAGCCCGGAGGCGCAGACGATCGGTTTGCCCGGGGCACGACGCTCCGCCTCGGAGATCACCTCGTCCGCGAACCTGGAGACCCAGTCGGCCTCTGCACTTTCCGCCATCGAGCCATTGTCGCGGCTCGCCCGGGTCATACGCGAACCGGCCGAAAATCCGGTGCGTCGCCGATGACCCCTGCAGTAGCCTCCGGCGCATGACGCCACCCCGTGTACGTCCGCCCTTCGTGGCCGACGAACGTACCCAGCTCGTCGGCTGGCTCGACATGCAGCGCGCGATCGTCCACTGGAAGTGCGAGGGGCTGGCCGAGGCCGACGCCCACCGGCCGGTGCTGCCGACCTCGCCCCTGATGACGGTGGCCGGCCTGGTCTCCCACATGCGCTGGACCGAGCACTGCTGGTTCGAGGTGCTCTTCCTGGGCGGCAGCGCCGAGGGCAACCCGCAGTTCCAGGACGAGCCCGAGGACGCCGACATGCTGGTCGAGGGCGTCACGCTGGCCCAGCTCCTCGACGACTACGCCAAGCAGTGCGAGCGCTCCAACGAGATCGTCGCCGCCCACTCGCTCGACGACGTCGGCAAGCACCCCGACTTCCGGTCGGCGGCCTCCTCGCTGCGCTGGGTGCTGATCCACATGGTCGAGGAGACCGCCCGGCACGCCGGCCACCTCGACATCGTCAGAGAGCTGGTCGACGGGAACAAGGGCTACTACTGACCCGTCACACGCCCAGCACGTCCGCGGGGTCGGCGACGATCCGCTGGATGATCAGCCCGGCCGCCCCCAGCACCGCCGCGTCGGCGCCGTTGGCCGAGACGACCAGGGCGGGCGGCGTGCCGCGCATCTGCCCCAGCCGGGCCGCCAGCACGTCCCCGGCCGGGGTCTCCAGCCACGGGAACAGCGGGGCGAAGATGCCGCCGAGCACGATCCGGCCGGGGTCCAGCAGGTGCACGGCCGACGTGAGCGCCACCCCGAGCGCCTCCCCGGCCCGCGCGCAGGCGGCCAGCGCGCGCCGGTCGCCGCCGGCCAGCGCGTCGGCCAGCTCGGCCACCGAGTCCAGGTCGCCGAGCAGGGCGTCCTGGCCCGCGTACACCTCCAGGCAGCCGCGGCCGCCGCAGCGGCAGGCGGGGCCGTCGGGGGTCACGACGACGTGCCCCAGCTCGCCGGCCAGCCCGTACGTGCCCCGGAACACGGTCCCGTCCACGACCAGCCCGGCGCCGACGCCGATCTCGCCGGAGACGTAGAGGAAGTCCGTCGCCCGCGAGCCGAACCACAACTCGCCCAGCGCCGCCAGGTTCGCCTCGTTGTCGACCGCGCACGGCAGGTCGAGCAGGTCGGCCACCCGTACGTCGCGCCAGCCCAGGTGGGGGGCGTTGCGCAGCAGGCCGTCCTCGACCGTGCCGGGCACGGCCAGGGCGGCGCCGATGATCCGCAGCCCGGCCGCCTCGGCCTCCGCGGTGACCTCCTTCACCAGGTCGCGCAGCAGGTGCAGCACGCCCGCCGGGTCGGAGCCGCGGTTGTCGGCCGGGCGGATGCGGCGCAGGCGTACGGACCGGGTCAGGTCGACCACGCAGGCGGCCAGGTAGTCGATGTTGACCTCCAGCCCGAGCGCGGCCACCCGGTGCCCGCTCAGCTCCACGGCCACGCCGGGCCGCCCGCGCTCGCCGTCGCGCACCGCGCCCGACTCGCTCACCGCGCCGGCCTCCAGCAGGGCCGCGACCAGGCTGGACACGGTGGTCTTGGTCAGCCCGGTGAGCTCGGCCAGCGCCGCCCTGGTGAGCGGGCCGTGCCCGTGGACGGCCTGGAGTACCACGGCCAGATTGCGGGCACGCATGGAATCATGCCGGACCCCCCTTGACGCCACCATGCATGCCTCCTCAGGATTATGTACAGATTATGGACTAAAGGTAGGGGACGTCAGCAAATGTCATCCTTCACTCCGACACCAGCCGATCGCTTCACCTTCGGACTCTGGACCGTGGGCTGGCAGGCCCGTGACCCGTTCGGCGACGCGAGCCGTCCCGCGCTCGACCCCGTCGAGAGCGTGCACCGGCTGGCCGAGCTCGGCGCGTACGGCGTCACCTTCCACGACGACGACCTGCTGGCCGTCGAGCCCGACCGGGACAAGGCGATCGCCGCCTTCCGCAAGGCCCTGGACGAGACCGGGATGAAGGTCCCGATGGCCACCACGAACCTGTTCACCCACCCGGTGTTCAAGGACGGCGCGTTCACCAGCAACGACCGCGACGTGCGCCGGTACGCCCTGCGCAAGGTCATGCGCAACATCGACCTGGCCGCCTCGCTCGGCGCGACCACGTATGTGTGCTGGGGCGGCCGCGAGGGCGCCGAGTCCGACGCGGCCAAGGACGTCAAGGCGGCCCTCGACCGCTACAAGGAGGGCCTGGACCTGCTCTGCCAGTACGTCCTCGACCGCGGCTACGACCTGCGCTTCGCCCTGGAGCCCAAGCCCAACGAGCCGCGCGGCGACATCCTGCTGCCGACCATCGGCCACGCCCTGGCGCTCATCAACGACCTGGAGCACCCCGAGATGGTGGGCCTCAACCCCGAGGTCGGCCACGAGCAGATGGCGGGGCTCAACTTCGTCCACGGCATCGCCCAGGCGCTGTGGCACGGCAAGCTGTTCCACATCGACCTCAATGGCCAGCACGGCCCCAAGTACGACCAGGACCTGATCTTCGGCCACGGCGACCTCAAGAGCGCCTTCTTCCTGGTCGACCTGCTGGAGAACGGCGGCTACGACGGCCCCCGGCACTTCGACTACAAGCCGCTGCGCACCGAGGACCCCGACGACGTGTGGGACTCGGCCGCCGCGAACATGCGCACGTACCTGATCCTGAAGGAGAAGTCGCGCGCCTTCCGCGCCGACCCCGAGGTCCAGGAGGCCCTGCGCGCCTCCCGCGTGGACGAGCTGGCCCGGCCCACGCTGGCCGCCGGCGAGACCTGGCAGGACCTGGCCGGCGACGACTTCGACCCCGAGGCGGCGGCCCGGCGCGGCTTCCACTTCACCCGGCTCAACCAGCTCGCCCTCGAACACCTCATGGGGGTCCGTGGATGACCAGGCCGCTCAGCGTCCAGCTCTACACCGTCAGGGAGCAGCTCGCCGCCGACCGCGACGGCACCCTTGAGCGCATCGCGGGCATCGGTTACGGCGCCGTCGAGCCCTTCGACCCGACCGCCGACCCCAAGGGCTTCCGCCAGGTGATCGACGACCTGGGGCTCGCGGTGAGCAGCACGCACGCGTACGCGCTGCTCAGTCAGGAGCCCGCCGAGGTCTTCGACGCCGTCGCCACGGTCGGCGCCGACCTGGTGATCATCCCCGGCGGCGTCCCCGAGGCCGAGTTCACCACCCGCGACGGCCTCACGCGCACCGCCGACCTGCTGAACGGCCTGGCCGAGCAGGCGGCCGGGCACGGCATGCGCATCGGCTACCACAACCACTGGTGGGAGATCGAGCCCAGGATCGACGGCCGGCACGCCATCGAGGCGCTGGCCGACCTGTTGGTCCCCGAGGTGTTCCTGGAGATCGACACGTACTGGGCGGCCGTGGGCGGCGCCGACGTGCCCGCCCTGCTCGGCCGCCTGGCCGGGCGCACGCTCGCGCTGCACGTCAAGGACGGGCCGATGGTCAAGGGCGAGCCGCACACGGCGGTGGGCGCGGGCGCGATGCCGGTGCCCGAGATCCTGGCCGCCGCGCCGGACGCCTGGCGGATCGTCGAGCTCGACACGTGCGCGACCGACCTGTTCACCGCCCTGGCCGACAGCCATGCTTACCTGACCGGCCTGGAGGGCTCGTGAGCGGCGGGCCCGTCGGCGTCGCGGTCGTCGGCGCCGGGGTGATCAGCGCCCAGTACCTGCGCAACCTCACCGCCTTCCCCGACGTGCGGGTGCTCGGCGTGGCCGACCTCGACACCGGCCGGGCCGCCGCGGCGGCCCGCGAGCACGGCGTGCCCGCCTCGGGCAGCCTGGCCGAGATCCTCGCCCTGCCCGAGGTCGAGATCGTGGTCAACCTGACGGTCCCGGCCGCGCACGCGGCCGTCGCGCTGGAGTCCCTGCGCGCCGGCAAGCACGTGTACGGCGAGAAGCCGCTCGCCCTGGACATGGACCAGGCGGCCAAGGTCATGGCCGAGGCCGCGAACCTGGGCCTGCGCGTCGGCGGCGCCCCCGACACCTTCCTCGGCCCCGGGCTCCAGGCCGCGGCGCACGCCCTGCGCTCCGGCCTGATCGGCGAGCCGGTCGGGATCACCGTCGCCTTCCAGAACCTGGGCCCGGAGTCCTGGCACCCCGATCCCGAGTTCTACTACCGGCCCGGCGGCGGCCCCCTGTTCGACATGGGCCCCTACTACCTGACCGCGCTGGTCTCCCTGCTCGGCCCGGTCGCCCGGGTCGCGGGCGGCACCCGCAGGGCCCGCGCCGAGCGGGTCGTCGGCTCCGGCCCCAAGGCCGGCACCCTGTTCCCCGTGGACGTGCCCACCCACGTCAACGCCCTGCTGGACTTCCCCGGCACGGCCACCGCCACCGCGACCTTCAGCTTCGACTCGCCCGTCAGCCGCAAGCTGATCGAGGTCATCGGCACGGAAGGAGCCCTGCTGCTGCCCGACCCCAACACCTTCGGCGGCCCGCTGCTGGTCCGCGGCCCGCACGACGCCGACTGGCGCGAGCTGCCCGTCGCCGCCGAGCAGGCCGGGCGCGGCATCGGCGTGCTCGACCTGGCCCGGTCGCTGCGCGCGGGCACGCCGCACCGGGCCTCCGGCGAGCTGACGCTGCACGTGCTGGAGCTCATGACGGCCATCACCGAGTCGGGCGAACGCGCCGAGTTCCGCCCGATCACCTCGGCCGCGACGGCCCCCGAGCCCCTGCCCGCCGGCTGGGACCCGTACGCGAGCACGCTGTCCTGACGGGACGGCTCAGAAGAGCGGCCTGGCCAGCCGGATCGTCAGGATCCGGCTGGTCACGCCCGAGTCCACCAGGCGGCCGTCGGCGTCGAAGGTGCCGAGGCCGAAGTCGTTGTCGTTGGCCACGGCGAGCGTCACCGGGTCGAGCAGGGCGACGCCCTCGATCTTGCCGGGCAGGCCGGGGATCGCCGCCAGGTCCACGGCCAGGGCCTTGGTGGCGACGGTGACGTCCGACGGCAGCGACGCCTCCAGCGAGGGCGTGGTGGCCGGGTCGTCGTGCCGGCCGCCGAGCAGGTTCGTCGCCCGGCGCAGGTCCACGGTGTAGAGGCGGGCCACGGCGTCGGTGCGCTCCTGGAGCAGCAGGCGGCCGGGGCTCAGCACGTTCAGGGCGGAGATCTTCATGTCGCCCTGCTCGGCCGCCGGGTCGAAGGCGGCGACGTTCTCCATGGTGTAGGCCCACTCGCCGGTCGGGCGGCCGGTACGCAGGTCCACCCGCAGGATCCGGGCCGTGCTCGACGCCTTGCCGGTCTTCTTGTCGGGGTTGGCGAGCGGGCTCTGCACGGCCAGGTACAGCGCGCGCTCGGCCTGCGAGACGCCGAGCGCCTCGATGCCGCGGTTCTGCTGCCGGGTCGCCAGGATCGCGGGCAGCGTCTCGTGGACCGGGTAGCCGGCGCCGGTCAGCTTCAGGCCCTTGGGCACGTACCTGGCCAGGACGCGGCCGTCGCCCGCCACGTGCAGCAGCGAGGGGGAGTACTCGTCCACCAGCCAGAAGCCGCCGTGGCCGTCGGTGACGAGGTCCTCGGTGTCCAGGCCGTTCGGGTCGTAGGGGAGCTGCGTCAGGCCGTCCCAGGTGTAGGGGATCTCGTCGTGGCCGGACTGGTTGGACAGGCCGGTGATCGGGGTGCCGTCGGAGGTCTTCAGCGGGATGCTCTGCACGATGCGCGCCGCGTCGTGCCGCACGGCCACGCGGACGATCGCCGGGGCGAACTCCGGCACCGGGAACGTGCGCCGCTTCTCGCCGTTGATCTTGGGCTCGCCGTTCGGGCCGCGGTCGGTGACCATCCAGTACTCGCCCGCGCGCGTGGCCGGGAACAGGCCGCTGCCGAGGCCGCCCAGCTTGACGCCGCGGGAGTTCTTGACGATGTCCGGCTCGAAGGCGGCCAGGTCGGGGGCGGGCAGCGTCACGTCGGACAGGACGCGCGGCTGCCGTCCCGAGGCGGCGTCGGCGGGCGCGGCGACGGTGGTGGCGAGGGCCGCGCCGACGGCCAGCAGGGCGATGAACGAACGAGACATGACGCTTCCCTTGGCAGCAAATCTACAGATAAGGGTCGAAAGGTATCCACGCTGGATGTCCTGCTGTTGAAGGGCGCGTGAATTCGTCACACGACATCCTGCGAAATTTCACGACGACCGGTGACATGTCGTACTAGGTGGTCCTCCGAGGGCTTCCTAGCGTGGAGCCGTGATCCTCATCCGGCGTACGGCCGTCGCCGCGGCGGCCGCGCTCATCTGCTCGCTGCTGCCCGCGCAGGCCGCCCGCGCCGACGGCGCCTACACCTGCTTCCTCGGCCGGATCGACCACGGCACGATCTCCGGCCGGGACTGCGAGGGCGTCGGCTACGTGAACGTCAACGTCACGATCATGGCCGGCCCCGACCCCGGCACGTACCTGTGCCGCACGGCCTTCTCCTGGAACGGCTCCCTGTCCGGCGAGGGCTGCACGCGCTGAGCGCGAGCCGGGCGTCCTTTCCTGCCGGTGAGGTCCCCGGACCGGCCGTTCCCTTCCCTCTGTTCGGGGCAGAGGGCTGCTCATGACCCAAGACCCTTTCGAACCCCCCGGAGCCGGGCTCATCACCTCCTGGATCGCGCTCCTCGACAACGCCCGCCACGAGAACCGGGTCATCTCGGTACGCCTGCTCAGCGGCGACTCCTTCACCGGCCACGTCACCCGCCGGGGCGACTCCGTCGTCACCGTCGAGTCCTCGGAGCGGACCTCCGGCGTCCGGGAGCACAACCTCGCCATCAGCGCCATCGTGTCGATCACCTTCGAGTCGCCGGCCGCTCCCGGCGGGACCTCGCCCGCCTGAGCACCCGCCGGAACGCCCGGCTGTGTGCCGGAAGCGCCGGACGCGCCGGCCTGTCGCACGGGAACGCGTCGTCCCGTATCGTCCCCACCAGCGGACCCCGTCCACGTGAGGAATGATCAACATGTCCCACGATGTGGTACGACGCGTTTTCCAGGCGGTCGACTCGTTCGACCCCGACACGTTCGCCGAGCTGCTGGCCGAGGACGCCACCCTGGTGTTCGGCAACGCCGAGCCCATGGTGGGACGCCACGCCGTCGCCGCCGGCCTGCGGACGTTCTACTCGACCATCGGCGGCCTGCGGCACCGGATCGTCCGGGACTGGCAGGTGGGGGCCGACACGATCGCCGAGACCGAGGTGACGTACCGGCGGCTCGACGGCAAGGACGCCGCGGTGGTGGCCGTGTCCATCTGGCGCACCCGGGACGACGGCCTGATCTCCGACTACCGCATCTTCGCCGATCTCGCCCCCGTCCACGAGTCGTAGCGACTTCCTGCTATTCCTGTCGGTATTGTGGACAACTCCCCGTGCGCCGCCGGCGGCCACGTACCGACAGGAGAACCGCCATGCCCACCTACGAGCCGCCCACCCCCACCCCGACCGGTACGCCCGCCCCGAGCCCCACGCCCCCGACCCCCAGTGAGCCCCCGACCCCCAGCCCCACGACCCCGTACCCCACCCCGACCCCCACCTCCACGGCAACCCCGTCGCCCACCGGGACCCCGACTCCGACCGGGACCCCGACCCCCACCGGGACCCCATCTCCGACCGGGACGCCGGCGCCGACCCCGACCGGGACCGGCACCCCGACCCCCACCGGGACCCCGACCCCCACCGCAAGTCCGACCCCCACCGCGAGCCCGACCCCGACCCCGACCACCACCCCCAGTGCGACACCGAGCCCTTCAGGGGTGGCTCCCGCCCCGAGCGCCACCCCCTCGGCCCCCGCCCCCGGCGCGGCCGGCCCCCAGGGCCCTGGGATGCCGACCACCGAGGTGCACGGCACCACCTTCACCAAGGCCGCCGGCGCCTTCCTGGCCGAGCGCACCGAATTCGCGAACGACACCCGCCGCATCCTCGACGCCCTCGACGCACTGGGCGACTTCGCCGGCACCGACGAGACCGCGAACACCTTCAAGAAGAACTACGCGACGGCCCTGGGAAAGGCCGAGACCTACGTCGACGCCCTGCGCGAGGTCTACCCGGCGGTGGCCGACCGCCTGGCCGAGATGCGGACCAGCTTCGACGTCGCCAACTGGGCCACCATCGCATCCCTGCCCGAAGTGTCCGACCCGCCCAAGCTCGCCCCCAAGGACGGACAGCTCATCTGACACCCCTGGAGCCCCCGATGACCACCCCCGAAGACCCCACCCCCTACCTCGACGACGAGATGCGCCACCTCCTCGGCCAGTTCCAGGCCGACGTCCGCCCGCTGGAGGAGTTGCAGGAGAGCCTCGACGCCGTCCGCGGCCGTGGCGAGGCCGCCGACGGCCAGGTGACGGCCGAGGTGTTGCCGACCGGCGCGCTCGGCGGCCTGCGCATCGATCCGCGGGCCATGCGACTGGGCGCGGACGCCCTGGCCGAGGCCGTGCTGGCCGCCGCGAACGCCGCGGCCGAGGACCTCGCCGCCCAGATGACCGGCCTGATGACGACCGGTCTGAGCCCGTTCGCCGACGAGATCCGTCGTTTCACCCGGGACTGACGACGTGACCGGCACTCAGTACCGGCGCCACCGCCTGAACTGGTCCTGGCCCGCGGCGACCCCCAGCTTGGCGAGCATCTGCTGCCAGGTCGGCAACAGGCTGACCGGGTCGTCCACGACGTCGCCCGGCCGGTTGAGCGCGTTGGCGGTGGTGCTGAAAATGGTGGACCCGGTCAGGAACACGACCGCGTTCCGCGCCGCCGGGTTCTTCGGCAGCACGTTGGCGGCCTTGCCGAAGTTGGCCGGGTCCACGTGGTAGAAGACCATGGCCGCGGCGAAGTTCTTCAGCATGTACTCGCCGCGGTCCCCCCAGGAGCCGGTGTCCTCGCCCCTCGCGAGCTTGAGCCCGTCGACGACCGCCTGGTCGAGCACGGTGTAGGCCAGGCTGCCCCCGACGGCGTAGATGAACCGCTTGCCCACGGCGTTCTCGAACATCTTGAGCAACAGCCGCGCCTGCGACCTGCGTATCGCCCAGTTGATCATCACCTGGACCTTCTTGTCGATCGCCGGCCAGCAGAAGAACATCAGCAGTTCGATCCACTGGATCATGGCCATCGTGCGCAATGTGTGCTGGGTCCGTTCCAGCAATTCGGCGTAATCCTCGACCGCGTCCGCCAGCCCTCGGATGTAGGCGGCGACGCGCGGCGGATAAGGCGCGATCTCCTGGTTGAAATACGTCCGGAACGCGTCGATGCCCACGCCGGAATTCGGCGGCAGCCAGACCCGGGACGCGACCTCCTCGACGTCGTCAAGGCTGGCGTCCACGCGTCCCGCCAATTGCCGCAACAACCCCGCGGCCGCCCGCGCCTTCGCCGGATCGCCGTCCGGATAGGCCACGCTCAACATCTGCAGAACCACGCCGCCCACTCCGACGGCGGAGAACATGAACCCCGCCATCGGCAGCGCCCGGGAAGACGGACTCATTCGACAACCCCTTCTGCTGGAATCGACAATCAGTTGTGGGATCATCCCATCAATAACATCGATAACGCCAGTCCCAGATTTCCGCCGCTGTTCACCTGCCGGTCCGGTTAGGGTTTCCGGTCATGAGCCGAACGCCCATCGTCCCGGTTTCCCAACTGGCGAGTTACGTGGAGACCGCGCGGGCTTATTACGAACCCCAGATGCAGCTCATGGGGCTCGGCCAGCAGCAGATCGAGCAGCAGTCCTTGACCGAGCTGAAGGATTCGCTCGACCGGGTGAACCGGGCTATCGCGCACCCGTCACAGTTCGGCACGCTCGCGCTGAAGATCAGCGCCTCGGCCGGCGCGATAATCGCCAAGACCGGCGCCGAGGCGACGGTCTCCATCGGCGCCCTGCCCATATTGCTGGAGCGAAAGCGAGCCGTCATCGACCGTATTCGCGTCGTCTATCCGCAGGAACAACTGCAGGACGTCCAGGAGGTCGTCAGCCGGAAGGTCGACGACCCGGAGGTCCGCGACGAGCTCTACGGGATGATCTCTTCTCTGCTCAGCGAGCAGCGCGCGCTGGCGGAGCAGACCGCCGCCTCGCAGCTCGACGACATCGACATGGCCCTGAGGGACATCGAGATCAGCGAGCGGAAATGGCGGATGCGCTGGTCGTTCCTCGAACGGGAACCGGTGGCCATTCTCATCGGCGCGGTGCTGCTCATTCTGCTGGGCGTCGCCCTCGTCATCGCGATGTTCACCGCGACCGCGATCCCCGAGCTCGTGGCCAGCGCCTTCCTGGTCATTCTCGGCTTCTTCTTCGGCCAGACGACCTCCGGGGCCCGCGCTAACGCCGACCGGCAGGGCGAAGGCGGCGTCACCGACCCTCCGAGATAGCGGCACCGACGCCGAGCGGCCTTCTCCGTATTCGTCTGTCACGTCTGGAACCATCCGGACACCTGCTTGTTGTGACATACCCCTACGGAAGGGACGACCGCGTGGGCCCACCGGACCCCCGGCAACGCTTCGAGGAGCTCTACACCGAGCACTACGCGACCGTCTCCGGCTATGTGCGGCGGCGCAGCGACGACCCTCACGACGTCGCCGACGTCATCGCCGAGACGTTCACGACCGCGTGGCGGCGGCTCGGCGAGGTGCCGACCGGCGACCGCGCCCGGCTCTGGCTGTACGGCGTGGCCCGGCGCACCCTGGCCAACCACCGCCGCGGCGAGTCCCGCCGGGCGGCGCTCACCACGCGCCTGCGCACCGAGCTCGCGGAATGGACCGGCCCGGCGGCGGACCCCGTGCCCGAGACCGCCCGCGCGGCCTTCATGCGGCTGTCCGCCGACGACCGCGAGGTGCTCTCGCTGGTCGCCTGGGAGGGGCTCGGCAACGCCGAGCTGGCGCAGGTG
Organism: Nonomuraea sp. NPDC001831; assembly: GCF_042892035.1. Lineage (NCBI taxonomy): Bacteria > Bacillati > Actinomycetota > Actinomycetes > Streptosporangiales > Streptosporangiaceae > Nonomuraea > Nonomuraea sp. NPDC001831. Next base: position 211,217 of record NZ_JBIATU010000007.1, read on the forward strand.
CTCGGCTGCTCGCGCCTCGCCGTCCGGCAGCGCCTGCACCGCGCACGCAAGCGCCTGGCCGCCGAGCTCGCCGCCGCCGACCCCGATCTCGCCCGGTACGGCCCGCGGGCCGTCCGGCTCGCCAAGGAGACCTCATGAACCCGCAGCCCGACGACATCGTCAGGCGGCTCGCCCCGCCCGCGGGGCCGGGACTGACGCCCGGCGCCATGGAGACGATGTACAAGATCATGGAGGACGAGCCCGCTCCGGCCCTGCCCGCGCCCAAAAGGCGGCGTGCCCTGTTCGTGCTGCCGGCCGCGCTGGGCGCCCTCGCGGCGTCGCTGGCCGTCGTCGTCGCCCTCGGGCCCGCCTCGGCCTCTGCCCTGGACGTCAAGGAGGAGGGCGGCTACTTCGTCATCGAGGTCAAGGACGTGTTCGCCAAGCCGGAGGAGTACCAGCGGCAGCTGCGCGACGCCGGCCTCGACATCACGCTGCGCCTGTTGCCCTCCACACCCAGCAGCGTCGGCTCGGTCGCCCCGAGCATGGTGGAACCGGACGGGATCAAGGTGATCGACCGTCAGGAAGGCTGCGAGACGATAGGCGGCTGCCCGATCAGCATCAAGGTCCGCCGGGACTTCAAGGGCTCGGCCGAGCTCTTCCTCGGCCGGGAGGCGCGTCCCGGTGAGGAATACCAGATCATCACCGGCTTCGACGTGCCCGGCGAGCCCATGCACTGCGCGCCGTACTACAACAGGCCCGTCAGCGAGGTGCGCGCCCTGCTCAAGGACCGGGGGGTGGACATCCAGGCGTTCGACGTCCTCGGTCCCGCCTTCTGGACGGACGAGGGCAAGAACACCGAGCCGGTGACCAAGACGTCGGTCCCGGAGTCCATGCACGTCGTCGGCGGCTACCTGACGATGGCCGGCAAGGCGGCAGTCCAGGTCAGCGACTCGGACCTGCCCGCCGACCTCGTGCGCACGCTGAAGGAGAAGGCCGGATGCCCGTGATCCCGAACAAGGCGCTGGCCGCCGTCCTGGTGGCCGCGACGGTCGGCGTCGTGCCCGCGCCGGACCGTCAGGACGACCTTCCGCAGCCCGTGGACGCGGGCCGGGCGGGCGGCGTCACGCTGATCACCGGTGACCGCGTGGTGGTCACCGGCGGCGGCGGATACCGCGTGCAACCGGGTCCGGGCCGGCGGGTGGCGTTCAGCGGCCAGGTCCAGGACGGTCACCTGTACGTGATCCCGTCCGACGCCCGGCCGCTGGTCGCGGCGAGCCTGCTCGACCGGCGGCTGTTCGACGTCACCCAACTGCTGGCCTGGCGGTACGGCGACGCCGACCGGCCGGACATCCCGCTGATCGTCCAGTCGTCCCGAGGGACGGCCCCGGCGCTCCGGGGGACCGAGCCGGCTCGGCCGCTCGGCGGGCTCGGGATGAGCGCGATGAACGTTCCCAAGGCGTCCGCCGGGCAGACCTGGCAGGACCTGGCGGCCGGCGCCCGCTCCCTGACGGCCGGATCCACCAAACTCTGGCTGGACGGCCGCCGCTCCTACAGCCTCGACCGGAGCGCCGAGCAGATCGGCGCGACCCAGGCCTGGAAGCAGGGCATGACGGGCAAGGGCGTCACGGTGGCCGTCCTGGACAGCGGGTACGACCCCGACCACCCCGACCTGAAAGGCGTGGTCACCCAGGAGAAGAACTTCACCGACGAGCCCGACATCCGCGACAACACCGGGCACGGCACCCACGTCGCCTCGATCATCGCGGGGGCCGACGCGAAGTACCGGGGGATCGCGCCCGGCGCGAAGCTCGCCGTCGCGAAGGCCGGCACCGCCTTCGGACTGACCGAGTCGGCGATCCTGGCGGGCATGGAGTGGGCCGCCGCCGAGGTCAAGGCCAAGATCGTCAATTTGAGCTTCGGCGCCCCCGACACCCTGGACCTCGACCCGGTCGAGCAGGCGGTGAACACGCTGTCGCAGCGGTACGGCACGCTGTTCGTCGCGGCCTCGGGCAACAAGAGCACCGTCGTCACCAGCCCCGGCAGCGCGGACGCCGCGCTCACCGTCGGCTCCGTCGACCACCAGGACCGCATCGCCGCCTCCTCGGGCAGCGGCCCCCGTGAGGGCGATCACGCCATCAAACCGGACATCACCGCGCCCGGAGTGGGGATCGTGGCCGCGAAGGCGGGCGGGACCGGGACCGAGGCGCACGTGGCGATGTCGGGCACCTCCATGGCCGCGCCGCACGTGGCGGGCGCCGCGGCGATCCTCGCCCAGCTTCATCCCGACTGGACCGGGCAACGGCTCAAGGCCGCGCTGACGGGCAGCGCCACGCCGCTCCCCGGCCTGACGCCGTACCGGCAGGGGACCGGCCGGGTGGACGTCGTCCGCGCGCTGGCCCAGCAGGTCGTCGCCGTGCCGGAGCGCGTGTGGGCGTACTTCCCCTCCGACGGGACGGGCGAGCGGGTGTCCACCGGGACCGTCACGTACGACAACGCCGGTGACACCCCCGTCGACCTCGACCTGACCGCCGACGGCGAGGTGGTGCGGCTCTCCGCGCGACGTCTCCAGGTGCCCGCCAAGGGGCAGGCGACCGTCACGGTGACGATCGACGCCAAGGACGAGGCGTCCGGCGATCACCTGGCCACGATCATCGCCAGGTCCGGCGACACGGTGATCCGCACCCTCGCCGGCGCGTACGTCGAGCCCGAGTCCCACAACGTGACCGTCAAGGCGCTCGACCGGGCCGGCCGGCCCGCCGAGGCGGCCTTCGTCCAGGTGTACGACGCGCGGACGGGCGCCGGCCGCGACGTCCCCCTCGTTGACGGGACGGCCCGGCTCAGGCTGCCCGAGCGCGAGTGGAACCTGTACACCGAGATCTACGACGACGGGGGACACACCCTGGCCCACGCGCGGATCGATCTCGACCAGGACCGGCAGGTGACCGTCGACGCCCGCGACGGCAGGCGAGTCGGTTTCAGCGTGGACGACCCGGACGCCGCGCCGGGCGCCGAACTCATCGTCGAACTGGCCGACGGCGCGTGGTCCTACGGCTTCTCGAGCTGGTCCGCACCGGGCTGGGACACCTACGTCGTCCCGGCACGCGCGCCGGGCCTGCGATTCCTGACCAGGAACATGTGGACGAGCAGGACCCGCACGCCGAGCCCGTACGTCTACGACCTGGTCAAGACCCACACCGACGGGCTGCCGGACAACCCCTTCTACGCCGCCCGGCGGGTGGACCTGGCCAAGGTGACGGCGACGTACCGGGCCGCGGCCACGGCGGCGACCGGACTTCCGTACTTCGGCCCGAGGCTCGTCGAGGACAGGCCCGGGATCACGGCGAGCCCCGACCAGGAGCTGGAACTGCCGAGCACCCTCACCCACTACCGGACGCCGGGACTGGTGTGGGACAGCGTCTTCCAGGTCGGCACGTCCTTCGTGGCCGGCACCCCGGTCAGGCTGGAGCGGGGGAGCACCACGGAGGTGTGGAACGCCGCCGTGACGGGTCCGTCCGCGCCCGTCGCGACCCGATCGGGCGACGAGCTGACCGTTCCGGTGGGCGAGCTGTTCGCCGACGGCGTCGCCGGCCACAGGGGCGCCGACGACGCGGCCACCGGCACCGCCACCCTCACCGCCGGCGGCCGGACGCTGGCCGAGACCGACCTGGCGGGATGCGCGACGGAACGGCCCAAGGAGTGCGTGCTCCACGCCACCCTGCGTCCGGAGCCCGCCACGTACACCCTGAAGGCGTCGGCCCGCCGCCAGGTGCCCTACTCCGCCCTCTCGACCGCCGTCGAGTCCGTCTGGACGTTCCGCGCCTCCAGCGCCGACGGCCACCGCCCGCCGCCCCTGACGGCGGTCCGCCTCACCCCCACCCTGGACGACCACAACCGCGCCCGCCCGGGCACCGGCACCCCCATCACCCTCGACCCCTCATCCCGCAAGGAGAGCACCCGGATACGCCTTGAGACCTCCGACGACGACGGCCGAACCTGGCGTCCCGTCCCGGTGACACGATCCGCCCGGGGCTGGCTGGCGGTGGTCCCCAACCCCCGCACAGCGGGATTCGTCTCCCTGCGCGCAACCGTCACGGACACCCCCACCACCCGGCTGACCCAGACGGTCATCCGCGCCTACGCGGTGGGCTGAACCGGTGCCCGGCCGTGCATCGGGGGCACGGCCGGGCACAGTCGGCTGACTCACCCCCCGCCCGTGCGCGCGCTATGTGGAGCTGACCTCGTCGTCGGCGATCGGCAGGGGCGCCGAGAAGTACGGCAGGCCGGACGAGCGATAGAGCACGACGATGAGCACGACCAGGGCGGCGAACCACGCGACGAGCAGCACAGGTGACAGCTCGGCGTAGCCGTACCCGGCCAGCAGGCCGGCCGCGCCCAGACCGGCCACGGCCCAGCGCAACACGTCCAGCAGGGCGGCCTGGGAGTCGTCGCCGTGTGCGCGCATGGCGGTGACGAGGGCGTCCGCGATCAGCCAGACCGTGATCAGCGGGCCGGCCGTGCCGACGAAGCCGATCACCAGCCTGATCGGCTCGTCCGTGCCCGGGCCGATCGCGACGGGCACCAGCGAGACGAGGCCCATGCAGAACGCCCACTGCCGGGCCGTGGCGAAGGCGTCGCCCGGTCGCTGCAACGAGAGCAGCCCGGCGGCGCACAGGCCCCAGCCGACGGGGTCGAACAGCAGGTCGAGGCCATTGAGGCGGAGCGCACCGAAGGCGATGACCAGCCCGGTGGCGATCTTCGTGACGGGACGCACGTGCGATGCCCTTCTCTCCCGAGGCGGCCGTTTCTCTCTGAGGTGGCCGTCTCTCCCGAGGCGGCCGTCTCTCCCGAGGCGGCCGTCTCTGCTGTGGTGGTCGTCAGAACTCGCCGCTCACTGCCTTGTTGCACACCGTGCCGGCCAGGGCGCGTTGCCAGGCCACGGGAACGCGACGCTCGCCCACCGTCATCTGCCACGGGTCCAGCACCACCTCCGACGTGCCCGAGACCAGCCAGGTCCGGTAGGTGAACCGGATCGGCCGCGGCTCGTGCGGCACCGCCGCGCAGTCGGTGATGACGATCCGCCGGATCACCGTCTCCGAGTCGTCGCCCCTGACGGTGAACTTGGCGGGATCGTCCTGCGTGTCCTCGGGAGGGAGCAGTCGCAGGCCCGGTATGGCCATCGAGATATCCGTGATGGTGAATGGAGAAATCGCCTGGTTCTCCAGCTCGATCCAGGCTCTGGTGGACAACACGCCATTGTCGTCAACCTGGGCGGTGAGAAAGAAGCTGTTGATTCCCCAGCGGATGTTCGGCGTTATCGACCCCGTCCACCACAAGCCGCCCGCGACGCACATCAGCACGAGACAACCGGACACCACGAACGGTAATCGTGTACGCGGGGCGACGCCAAATCGCTGCCATATATCCGCTGAACTCACGAGATGGAACCATATATCGTGACGCCTTGTGACGATACCCCCCTTGATCTTCTGGGCGGCGGCGCTGATCACCGTGCCGGCGGCAGCCGCGCCCCTCGGTCAGGGGCGTCTCGGCAGGTTCGTCGCCCTGACGGGCCTCCCGGTCGAGGAGACCGACGCCCGCCGGGTCGTCGGCCATCTCGCCGGTGTGCGCCGGTGGCGGCTGGCGGCCGTCGTCCTGGCGGCCCCCGTGGCGGGGCTGACCGCGGATCCGTTCTATCTCGTCGTGGGGTGGTGCGCCGTTTCGGTGTTCCGCGTCGTACGGGCGCCGGTCACGGAGGCCGTATATCGCCAGGCATGGCTGCTCGCCGTATTCGCGTCCGCCGTGACAGGCTGCTACCTCCTGGCAGCGCAGGGAATCACTCTCACGCGGCTGGCGCATGCCGTCATCGTGGTCGCGGTGATAGCGGCGATATTGTACGCCGAGCGGAATGCCGGGCCGGAAAAGGCAGATGAAACCGAGTCCGCCATTGGCCGATGGTCCGTTCGCGCGCGCTATTCGGCGGGCGCCGCGATTGTGCTGGCCGGTGTTTTCCTGGCTCCCGGACGGGCGCTGCCGAGCGAATCGCCGCAGTACACGATGCCCATACGGTTCGAGGAGCAGCAGGTCTCGTTCCAGAAGATCGGCGAGGTCAAGCGGCCCACCTGTCCGTGGATCGACGAACTGGACGCGCCGTGCCGCTACTGGCTGGTTGACGACGTGCCGTTCCCGCAGGCCGCGCCATATGTCGTCATGAGGGGTGGGGCGCCGAAGGCGGCGCCGTTCGTGGTGAGCCCCGATCGGCGATCCGTCGTCTACCTGGACCGGACCTCGCGTCGCATGGTCCACCAGAACGAAGCGAACCGGAATGAACTCGGCGGGCCGCTCGCCGACACGGACGTGCCCGAGGTGAGCATCAGCGAACGCGGCAGGTACGTCGCCCTGACCAGGAACGGCACCCGCGTCATCGACACCAGGACCTGGAGCGGAATCACGCTTCCCGGCGTGCTGAAGGTGCTCGAAGTCAACTCGGCGGGGACGGTGGTCAGGACGGCTTCCCGCCTGATCGCCTACGACCACCGCGGCAAGGAGCTGCTGAGCACCGCCATCCCGGACGGGCTCCTGCGATCCCACACCGCCTTCCTCAAACCGGACGCAAACCGACTTCTGATCATCAGCGACGACGGAAACCTCGTCGAGACCTACGACCTCACCACCGGCGAGCGCATCCATCGCGTGCGCCCCCGACTCCCCGACGGGGACCCGATCGATTCGGGCACCGGCTGGTCGAGCAAGGGCCCGTTCCAGGTCCGCCGGGACTCGGGGGACGGGGAGCGCAAGAACTTCTTCCTCGACCTGGCGACCGGCAGGACCTGGCACATCAAGAACGGCCCGCCGCCCGGCTACCGACCCGGGAACCAGTAGGCGGCCGCCTACTGGTTCCCGGGCCTTCCGACCCACCTGTGGCCGTGACTCCGGATGAGGCTTGGGTGTGCCGATGGAGTGCAGGCCGCCCGGGAGCTCTCCGGCTCGATGGACCGGCGGGTCCTTCGCGAACGTCCTAGCAGGCGTCGACCCACTTGTGCGAGGCGACGTTGTCGTTGAGGGACTGCCCGTAACCGGACAGGCCGGCGCCGCCGTTGAAGGTCTCGCGTCCCAGCGAGAGGTTGTCCCAGTGGTTGCCGCTCGCCAGGCAGCGCCAGGCGCCGGTGTAGTTGCGGCCCCAGTAGAGCTTGACGACGCTGTAACTGCCCGGGAACCCGTTGTTGAACATCTGGGAGGCCTGGTTCTCCATGCTGATGGTCTGGTTCTCGCCGTTCAGGCAGTCGGCCCAGGAGGTGTCGTAGAGGAGCCACCTGCAGTACTTGCCCAGCCCGTTCGGATGCTCGGCCGCGTAGAAGAACCCGTCAGGGATCAGGAGGTTCGCGGGCGTGACCGCCTTCTCGGCCGTGCCGTCGGCGGGAGCGCCGGACGAGGTGGACGAGGGGGACGAGGTGGACGCGGCGGGCGCGGCGGGCGCGGTGTCGTCGGCCACGGCCTGGCCGGCCGGCAGGACGGCGGCCAGGCCGGCGATGGCCAGCCCCGCGGCCACGGAGATGATGGTGCGCATGGTGGTCCTTTCTCGGGTTCGACAGAAGGCGGGAACTCAGAGGGACTCGGTGAGGGTTCGGGCTCGCGGAAGCGCGGAGAGCGACAGGCGGCGCCAGGTCGCCAGCTCCTCGCGGTATCGGGCGCGGATGCGCTGCTCGTAGTGCCGGTCCAGGCGGTGCGCCGTGGCGGCGAAGCCCGTCCGCAGAGCGCAGGTGGCCTCGGCGACGGCGGTCCGGCGCCACCGGGCCTCCGTCCCGTTCTGGCGGCTGTTGTCGAGGGCGACCCGGATCTCCACGGGGGATGCGAACGCCTGCCCCTGCCCGCGCATGCAGGCCGCCCACCCGGCCATGGCCGTGGCGAAGGCCGGATCGCCGCTCACGGCCTCGTACCGGACCGCGCGCAGGCTCGTCCTGATCTCCTTGACGCGGAACCACGTCCGGGCGTCGCCGTACAACTGCTGCTGGGCCTGGGACGTGCAGCCGCGCGAGCTGTGACGTACGCGTCCGCCCGACGGCAGATTCGCCTCGAACTGCTCGTCCGTCAGGCTGCCGTGGATGGCGAGGAGCCAGGCGTGCCGCCGCTCCGGCGGGAGGCTCATCCCGTGGACCTGGTTGGGGTGGGGTGATCCGCCATGCGTTCCGCCGGTGTCGTAGCCGCGGGCGCCGGCCGCGTTCACGTCGTCCACGACGTAGGGGAACGCGGGGGGCGGCGCGTACTCGACGACCCAGTAGGCGAAACCTCCGTGCCGCATGCATCGCTGGATGAGGAGCTCCTCCGCGTCGTGCAAGAGTGCCTCTTCCCGCGGCGTGGGATCACGAGAAGCGGTGAGCGCCGGCGTCGGGACCGCGGCTCCCGAGCCGGCGGCGACCGTGGCCAGCACGCCCGCGAAGGCCAGCCACCGCCGCCACCGCGAGGACGGACTCATCGGCCCGGCCGCGCCGCGGGGCGCGGGATTCTTCGAGGCATGGCGGCGGCCTTTCCGGAGGAAGGGGATGCGCGAGAAGCCGCCCGGACGCGGGCTGCGCGGCGAGCGCCGCGCCACGAGCCGGCGCTCTCACGACCCTCAGTCTCGGCCGCCGGAGAATTGTCCGGCACCCCCATCCGCCACCCCGGACAAACCTGATCGATCTCCTCCGCTTCCCTCCCGCACCAGCGTGCCCAACGGCAACACCCCCGTCGCCCGTCGACGGTGGCCCGCTCGTGTTCGCCTCACGTTCCGTGGGGCGCTACGCAGCCTGTCGCCTGGGACGCATGTCGAACATGTAGAAGACGAGCAGCAACACGTAGAACACGAGCGCGCCAATCGCGCTGAGCGCGCCGATGACGGTCGCGACGAGATAGAGCACCGGCCCCATGCCCCAGCGGAATCGCAACGAGCGCGCCTCGGCCGGAGTGATGTGCCCGCCGAGGTGGCGGTGCCCCGACGAGGCGTACCACCACACGGCGTTGTAGAAGATGCCGCCGATCACCAGCACGATTCCGTAGAAGACGGCGGCCATCTGGGTGCCGTGGTCGGCGTGCAGCGCCTCGGCCAGCACGTGCGTGGGAAACGGCAAGAAGGCGACATCCATCAGGAGGAGCACGTTGAGGGCCAGCAGCGGGCCGTCGGTCCGGCGGATGAAGTGGAACATCCGATGGTGGTTCATCCAGATCATTCCCACCAGCAGGAACGTCACCATGTAGGCGAGGTAGGACGGCCACAGGCGGATCAGCGCGCCCCCGAGGTCCTCTTCCCAGCCCTCGGGCAGCCGGATCTCCAGCACCAGCAGCGTGATCGCGATGGCGAAAACGCCGTCGCTGAACGCCTCCAGGCGCCCGGTGCTCATCACGGAAGAGTCATCACTCACGCCGCGTATCGTAGCGAGCGAACCAAGTCGCCCGACGACGGGCAGTTCGCCGCATTTCTACTGCTAGCCGGGCCTCGATGCACCGCTACGTCTCAGCGGCACGGCGAGGCTCAACCTCGTCAGCACACCGGAGAACCTCAACCCAACCTCTGTAGTGCTGTGGTCCGGCCATCCCGCGCGACTCGGTCAAACAAGGGGACCGCAGCGCTGCTCCGACAAGTTGAGTCCGAGCGAGATGGCTCCCCTCGACTTCCGGAAACGGAAAAGGGCTCGACCCGCTTAGCGGATCAAGCCCTCTACCTGGTCAAACTGTGTCGGGGTGGCGGGATTTGAACCCACGACCTCTTCGTCCCGAACGAAGCGCGCTGCCAAGCTGCGCTACACCCCGGTGCACGCCCGTCTTGCGCGTGCTTGAGAAAGTCTAGCGGACTTCGCGGGTACTCGTGACCGCCTCAGCGCCGCGGAACCAGCGTGAGCAACGTCGCCTCCGGGAAACACGCGAAACGGGCCGGTGCGTACGGCGAGGTGCCGAGGCCGGCGGACACGTGCAGCCAGGCGTTCTCGTGCCGGCTCAGGCCCTTCACGCGGGCACGGTCGATGCCGCAGTTGGTGACCAGGGCGCCGTAGAACGGGACGCAGAGCTGGCCGCCGTGGGTGTGACCGGCGAGCAGGAGCTGGTAGCCGTCCTCGGCGAAGCGGGTCATGTTGCGCGGCTCGGGGGAGTGCATGACGCCGAGGCGGAGGTCGGCGTCGGCGGGGGCCGGGCCGGCGACCAGGTCGTAGCGGTCGCGGGAGATGTGGGAGTCGTGGATGCCCGCCACCGCGACGTCGAGGTCGCCGATCTTGACGCGGGCGGTGGTGTTGTTCATGTCCAGCCAGCCCTCGGCGGCCATGCCGGCGCCCAGTTCCTCCCACGGGAGGTTGGGGATGTGCTGGCGGCGGTCGTTCTTCGAGGTACGCCAGAGGTAGCGGGCCGGGTTCTTCGGCTGCGGGGCGTAGAGGTCGTTGGACCCGTAGACGAACAGGCCGGGACGGGACAGCAGCGGCTCCAGGGCGTGCAGGAGCGCGGGGACCGCTTCGGGGTGGGCGATCGAGTCGCCGGTGTTGACCACCAGGTCGGGCTCCAGGGCGCCCAGGGAGCGCACCCAGTTGATGAGCATCGTGCGCCTGGGGGTCAGGTGCAGGTCGGACAGGTGCAGCACGCGTACGGGACGCCGCCCGCGCTCCAGCACCGGCACGTCGAAGCGGCGCAGGCGGAACCAGTTGCGCTCCACGACGGAGGCGTAGCCCAGCCCGGCCAGGCCGAGACCGATCATGGACAGGGGCACTGCGACGGCTTTCCTCACGTACTCATGATGCCTGACAACGGGCACGAGCCGTCCCCGCAGACGGCAAGATGGACCGCATGAGCGCAATGAAGGACAAGCTGAAGGCCGATCTCACGGCCTCGATGAAGAGCCGGGACGAAGTCCGTCTCCGGACGATTCGCATGGCTCTGGCGGCCGTGAACGTCGAGGAGGTGGCGGGCAAGGCGGCCAGGGAGCTCAGCGATGACGAGGTCATCAAGGTGCTGACCAAGGAGGCCAAGAAGCGGCGCGAGGCCGCCGAGGCGTTCCAGAACGCCGGACGCACCGAGCAGGCCCAGGCCGAGCTGGACGAGCAGGCGGTGCTGGAGGAGTACCTGCCGGCGCAGCTCTCCGACGAGGAGCTGGCCCAGATCGTCGACGCGGCCGTGGCCGAGACCGGCGCGTCGGGGCCGCAGGCCATGGGGCAGGTCATGAAGGTGGTCAACCCCAAGGTCGCGGGCAGGGCCGAAGGCGGCCGCGTCGCCGCCGCCGTCCGCGCCCGCCTCACGGCCTGACCCCGGCACCACTTCACCCACCGACCGCCACACCCGCGCCGCCTTCACCTGGGAGGCCGTCGCCCGTGCCGCCTTCGTGTGGGGCGCCTGCGCGTGGGATGCCCTCGCTCGGGACGCCCTCGCTCGGGACGCCGCCCTTGGGACGTGACTGCGGCGGTCCTACATGGCGGCGGCGGTCCGAGGGAGTGGCGGTGCCGGTTCACCGGGCGGTGTCGTGGCCCCGCGGCGGTGTCGGTCTGAGAGGTGTTGTGGGAGGTGGCCAGGGGGCGGCTGTTGAGGGCCGTCTCTGGGAAGCCTCTGGAGGCGTTGCAGGAGGGGCTGGGCGGCCATGGAAGGGCAATCCGGTGGCAAAGGCTGTTCGGGGCCGCCCAGTGCCTCTCAGCGGCGGGTTCGGGCCGCCGGGGCGGTGAGCCCGGTGTCGGCCCGCCCGCCGAGCCCATCGCCGAGCCCGCCGAGCCCGCCGACTCCCGGCCCGCCGCCCAGCCCGCCGCCGAACCCGTTGCCCGGCCGCTGCCAGTCGCCCGGCCCGCGCCCGTCCCCGCCGTCGCCACGGTCGTTGTGGTCGCCGAAGAAGTTGTCGAACGGGTCGCCGTCCCCGGGCCCCTCGTCGCCGCGCTTCTTCTTCTTGGGCTTCGGCGCGCACTTGTCGGAGCAGCCGCCGAACCGCGAGTGGTCCACCGGCGTGAACTTCGCCGGCTCCACCCCCTTGAGCGCCTGCATCATCGCCTGCTTCCAGATGGGCCCGGAGATGGAGGCGCCGTACACGTACGGGAAGTACTGCCCCCCGATCGTGACCCCGATCAGCTTGTGGGTGGAGGCGCCGCGCGGGTCGCCGAGGCTCACGGCCGAGGACAGGTTCGGGGTGTAACCGGCGAACCAGGCGGACATGTAATCGTCGGTCGTTCCGGTCTTGCCGGCCGCGTCACGTCCGATGCCGCCCACGCCGCTCATCGTGCCCTTGGTGAACACGCCCGACAGGATGCCGCTGACCGCGTCGGCGACCTCCTCCTCCATGACCTGCGAGCACTTCGGCTTGTACTGCTTGGCGGCGCCGTTCCTGTCCTTGATCTCGGTGATGGCCAGCGGCTGGCAGTACTGGCCGCGCGAGGCGAACACGGCGTAGGAGTTGGCGATCGTGACGGGGTCGACCTCGTTGACGCCCAGCGTGAACGTCTCGACCTCGCGCAGCTTGCCGCCGTCGGCCCGCTTGACGCCGAGGCGCTTGGCGAGCTTGACGACCTTGCAGAGCCCGACCTCCTGCTCCAGCTTGAGGAAGAACGTGTTCACCGAGCCCCACGTGCCGGTCTGCAGGGTCTTGAAGCCGCCGCCGCCCTCGCTGGAGTTGTGCGCGGTGTGCGAGGGGTCGCCGACGTTGTCGCCCTTGCAGTCCTTGAAGGAGTTGTAGCCGCTCGCGGTGAACCCGGCCGGCGCGGGGAAGCCGTCGCCGTACTTCAGGCCCTCCTCCAGGGCGGCGGCCAGCGTGTACGCCTTGGCCGTCGAGCCCTGCTGCAAGCCGCGCCCGCCGCCGTGCGCGGCGTCGGCGACGACGTTGTAGCTCATCTCGTTCTTCTTCTTGCTGCCGCCGAACTTGCGCGAGGCCGCCATCGCCTTGATCTCGCCGGTGCCGGGCACGACCATGGCCTGCGCGGCCACGGGCTTGTCCTTGGGGCTGACGTACTTCTTGATGGCCTTCTCGGCGGCCTTCTGCATCTTGGGGTCGAGCGTGGTCTTGATCGTCATGCCGCCGCGCTGGAGCAGCTTCCTGCGCTCGTCCTGGTTCTTGCCGAAGTCGTCGTTGTTGAGGATCTCGTACTGGACGTAGAGGCAGAAGTACGGGAACTTGCTGGCCTCGCAACCACCGGGGAACTTGACGTCCTTGTAGCCGAGCTTCTCGGCCTTGGCCGCGTCGGCCTCCGCCTGCGTGATCTTGTGAATCTCGGCCATCCGGTCGAGCACGGTGTTGCGGCGCAGCAGCAGCCGCTCGCGCGACTCGGGGCCGACGTTGGGGTCGGTGCGGGCCGGGTTCTGGACGGCGCCGGCCAGCGTGGCGGCCTCCGACAGATCGAGCTCGGAGGCGGGCTTGTCGAAGAAACGCCTGGCCGCGGCCTGGATGCCGTGCGCGCCCGCGCCGAAGTAGGCGATGTTGAGGTACTTCTCCAGGATCTGCTGCTTGCTGTACTTGCGCTCGATCGCCATGGCGTAGCGCAGCTCCTGGAGCTTGCGGGACATCGTCGGGGCGATGGCCGCCTGCTGCTCCTCCGGCGTCTCGGCCTTGTTGACCAGCACCTGCTTGACGTACTGCTGGGTGATCGAGGAGCCGCCCTGCATGACGCCGCCGCCGGTGAGGTTCTTCACCAGGGCGCGGGCGGTGCCCTCGACGTCGATCGGGCCGTGCTCGAAGAAGCGGAAGTCCTCGATCGCGATCAGCGCGGTCTGCATGATGGGCGCGACCTTGTCGAGGGTCACGGACTGCCGGTTCTCGTAGTAGAACTGGGCGATCTGCTTGCCGTTGGCGTCGACCAGCTTCGTGCGTTCGGGCAGCGGGGGTTCGTCGAGTTCCTGGGGCTTGAGTTCGAGGCCGTCCATGGCGGTCTTGGCCGACACGCCCGCCCCGCCCACCGCCGGCAGCGCCACCGCCGCCGCCAGCACACCCGCCGCCGTCCCGGCGATGATCAGACGCAGGACGCTGACGAGCGGGTGGGAGCGGTCTTTGCGCTTCGCTTGCACGCTCCCAAGGGTACGTCGAAACACTGTCCTTATCGGTAACACGACACCATTTCGCCTTGACTGGGAGGGGTGACTAGTCATTCCCGGTCAACAGTCCGGCGAGAAATTGGTCCTCTGGGGTCTGTCGGCCCGAACGTGAAGTTGCGTACGTTCATCCTCTGCGGCAACTGAATACGGAGGCTCGGCGCCCGCGCCCGTCGGCCCCAAATGACGACTGACCACCTAAGGGGAGTGGGGTCGAAAAATGTGGATCACGGATTGGACCTCCCGTGCCGCCTGTAAGGGTGCGGACCCGGACGCGCTGTTCGTCCAGGGCGCCGCACAGAACAGGGCGAAGCTGATCTGTCGAGGATGCCCGGTCCGTACCGAATGCCTCGCCGATGCGCTGGACAACCGCATCGAGTTCGGGGTGTGGGGCGGTATGACCGAACGCGAACGCCGCGCGCTGCTCAGGCGCCGGCCCGACGTGGACTCGTGGCGCGACCTGCTCGAGTCCGCGAAGGAAGAGTACGAACGGACCAATGAGCTGATCGCGGGCTGATCGGGCCCGCGGCGGGAAAGCACGGCCGGCGCCGCCCGTCGGCCGTGCTTTCTCTACGCGCTCGCCAACAGGTTCCCGATCTGCCGCAAGCCGGCTAGGTCGTGGACATCTCCGGACATCGCACGTACCTGTGCCACGGGCACCGTGGGATGCGCCGAGACGAAATGCTCCTGCTCGCGGCTCTCGCGAGTGGCGAGTTGCATCCGGCCGGTGTGCAGCCGCAGCACAGCGGCCGTCAACTCGTGTTCGCCCCTCGACGCCAGGTCCTCGGCCGCGGCGGCGCTGCGTGCCGCCGAGAGCGCCGAGCCGGGCGACACGTGCACCCGGTTCACCACGAGCCCGGCGAGGGGCATGCGCTCCTCGGCGAGCCGTTCCACGAAGTACGACGCCTCCCTCATCGCGTCGCGCTCCGGCGCGGCCACCACGAGGAAGGCCGTGCCCGGCGCCTGCAACAGCTTGTACGTCATCTCGGCCCGCTGCCTGAACCCGCCGAACACGGCGTCCAGCGCGGACACGAACGTCTGCAGGTCCTTGATCACCTGCGCGCCGAGCAGCTTGGTCATCGCGCCGGCCATCAACCCGAACCCGGCGTTGAGCAGCCGGAACGCGCTGCGTCCGCCCGCCTTGGCGGGAGCGGTGAGCAGCCGGATGAACCGTCCGTCGAGGAAGCGGCCGAGCCGCTCGGGCGCGTCGAGGAAGTCCAGCGCCGACCGCGAGGGCGGCGTGTCCACGATGATCAGGTCCCACTCGTCGGAGCGGCGGAGCTGGCCGAGCTTCTCCATCGCCATGTACTCCTGCGTGCCCGAGAAGCTGGAGGACAGCGACTGGTAGAAGGGGTTCGACAGGATCTGGCGGGCCCGTTCCGGGTCGGCGTGCGCCTCGATGATCTCGTCGAACGTGCGCTTCATGTCGAGCATCATGGCGAAGAGCTGGCCGCCGCCCTCGGGCGAGCTGACCAGGCGCGGGGTGTTGTCCAGCTCGGTCAGGCCCATCGACTGGGCCAGGCGGCGCGCCGGGTCGACGGTCAGCACCACCGCGCACCGGCCGCGTTCGGCGGCGCGCAGGCCGAGGGCCGCGGCGGTCGTGGTCTTGCCGACGCCGCCGGAGCCGCAGCAGACGATGATCCGGGTGCCCTTGTCGTCGAGGATCGCGTCGACGTCGAGGGGGATGGGCTTCTTCACGCGGCTCCCCGGTGGGTGCGGAGGATTTCGGCCAGCTCGTACAGGCCGGCCAGGTCGACGCCGTCGGCCAGCAGCGGCAGCTCGACGCGCGGCAGGCCGGCCTCGGCCAGCGACTCGCGCTCGGCGTGCTCCAGCTCGGTGCGGCGGGCGTGCTCGACGACCTCCTCGGCGAGCGCCTCGGCCATCGCGGCGGCGTCGGAGGTGTCGGCGAGACCGGCCGCCTTGAGCCCGAGCGCCAGCTCGCCCACGTCGAATCGGCCCTTGACAGCCATGTCAAGAGCGGCCTGTGGAAGCAGTGATTCACGGACCATGTTGATGAAAACGCAACCTGCGGGGAGCCCGGCCGAGCGCAATTCGGCGACCCCGTCGAGGGTCTCCTGCACCGGCATCTCCTCCAGGAGGGTGACGAAGTGCACCATCGTCTCCCTGGACTTCACGACGCCGTTCACGAGTTCCGAGTGGTTCTTGATCGGTCCGACCTTGGCCAGGCCGGCGACCTCCTGGGTGACGTTCAGGAAGCGCGTGATGCGGCCGGTGGGCGGCGCGTCGAGGACGACGGCGTCGTAGACCCGGCGGCCGTTCTTGCCCCGCCTGCGCACGGCCTCGGTCGTCTTGCCGGTGACCAGGACGTCGCGGAACCCGGGGGCCACGGTGGTGGCGAAGTCGACGATGCCCATCTTGGTCAGCGCGCGCCCGGCCCTGCGCATGCCGTAGAACATCTCCATGTATTCGAGCATGGCCTCTTCGGGATCGATGGCCAGCGCGTACACGTCGCCGCCGGAGGGCGCGACGGCGATCTTGCGCTCCTCGTAGGGCAGCGGCGGCAGGTCGAAGATTTGGGCGATGCCCTGCCTGCCCTCCACCTCGACGAGCAGCACCTTGCGCCCGCCCGCGGCCAGTGCGAGGGCGAGGGCGGCGGCGACGGTCGTCTTGCCGGTGCCGCCCTTGCCGGTGACGACGTGCAGCCGCACGTCGCCCCAATCCGTGTCCGGGAAGTCCACGTTTCGAGGCTACCGAACGGTTACTTGTCGAAACCCGACGGCCACCGTTTGATTGCTCACATTGTGGTCACCGCCTCCCGTACGGGTGGGGTGACAGGCCGGGAAGCGGCTTTCCATGAGATCGTCATGCCATGAAGAAATGGGAGTACCTCACCGCTCCGGTGCTGATCCACAACACGAAGATGATCCTCGACAACTTCGGGTCCGACGGCTGGGAGCTCGTCCAGATCGTCCAGGGCGCCTCGCCCGAGCAGCTCGTCGCCTACTTCAAGCGGGAGAAGGCATGACCCCCGAGGAGCGGATCGCCGAGCTCGGGTACGAGCTGCCCCAGCCGGTGACGCCGCTGGCCGCGTACGTGCCGACCGCCCGTACCGGTGACCTGGTCTACACCTCCGGCCAGGTGCCCATGCTGGAGGGCAAGCTGCACCAGACCGGCAAGCTCGGCGTCGACCTCGGCGTCGACGAGGGCAAGGCGCAGGCGCGCATCTGCGTGCTCAACGCGCTGGCCGCGCTGAAGGCCGAGCTGGGCGAGCTGTCCCGGGTGCGGCGGATCGTCAAGGTCGTGGTCTTCGTGGCCAGCGCGCCGAGCTTCACCGAGCAGCCGCAGGTGGCCAACGGCGCCAGCGACTTCCTGGCCGAGGTGTTCGGCGAGGCGGGCAAGCACGCCCGCAGCGCCGTGGGCGTGGCCGCGCTGCCGCTGGACGCCCCCGTGGAAGTGGAGCTGATCGCGGAGGTCTCCTGACCATCAGGATGTGTCACCATGACCGAGTGATGTTCTAGTAGGAGGTCAGGTGGCCGGTCTTCCCCTTCCCGACGAGCTCGCCGCGCGAGCCAGAGAGATCATCGCCGGGCGGCTCGCCCCCGTCCCGGCGCGCGACGCCGCCACGGTGGTGATCCTGCGCGGCTCGGGCCCGCGCGGCGGGCCCGAGGTCTACCTGCTCCGGCGGAAGTCCACGATGGCCTTCGCGGCGGGCGCCTACGTCTTCCCCGGCGGCTCCGTCGATCCACGCGACACCGACCAGGCGGTGGCCTGGGCCGGGCCGTCCCCCAAGGAGTGGGGAGAGGTCTTCCACGCCAGTGAGAACGTGGCGCGCGGGCTGGTGTGCGCGGCCGTGCGGGAGACGTTCGAGGAGTCCGGGGTGCTGCTGGCCGGGCCGGGGCCGGACAACGTGGTCGAGGACACCACGGGCGACGACTGGGAGGCCGACCGGCTGGCGCTGATCGACCGGAGTCTGGCCTTCGCCGACTTCCTGGCCAAGCGGGGCCTGGTGCTGCGGTCCGACCTGCTCAAGCCGTGGGCCCACTGGATCACGCCGGAGATCGAGCAGCGCAGGTTCGACACCCGGTTCTTCGTGGCGGTGCTGCCCGAGGGGCAGCGCACGCGCGACGTCGGGGGCGAGGCCGACCACGTGGTGTGGCGGCGGCCGGCCGAGGCGATCGAGCTGTGGCGCGCGGGCGAGATCTTCCTGATGCCGCCCACCTCCCACACGCTCACCGAGCTGGCCGGGCACGACAGCGTGGCGTCCGTGCTGGCCGAGGAGCGGCGGATCACCGCGATCCTGCCGGCGGCCGTGGAGGTCGAGGGGGAGATGAGGTTGATGACGCCGTGAGCGGCCTGCACATCCCGCTCGGCACGCCCGACGGCTCCCGTACCGAGCACGCCGAGAACCTGCTGGCGCCCAACCCGTCCGCCATGACGCTCGACGGCACCAACACCTGGGTCATCGGCACCCGCGACGCGGTCGTGGTCGATCCCGGGCCCGACGACGAGGCGCACCTGCTGCGCGTACGTGACCATCTGGGCGAGCGGCGGGTCACCCAGATCCTGCTCACGCACGGCCACGCCGACCACAGCGGCGGCGCCAAGCGGTTCGCCGAGCTGGTCGACGCCCCCGTACGCGCCCTCGACCCGCGCCACCGGCTCGGCGACGAAGGGCTCGGCGACGGCGACGTGATCACGGTCGACGGCCTGGAGCTGCACGTCCACGCCACGCCCGGCCACTCGTTCGACTCGCTGTGCTTCTGGCTGGCCCAGGACCGGGCCATGCTGACCGGCGACACCGTTCTCGGCCGGGGCACCACGATCATCGCCCAGGACGGCGGCCTCGGCGACTACCTGCGCAGCCTCGACCGGCTGCGGGCGGCGGCCGAGGGCCTGGGGGCGCGGGCGCTGCTGCCCGGCCACGGCCCGGTGCTGCCCGACCCGATCGCGGCCCTCGACGGCTACATCGCCCACCGGCGGCAGCGGCTCGACCAGATCAGGGCGGCGCAGGCGCAGGGCGCGCGCACGCCGCGGGAGGTCGTCGAGATCGTGTACGCCGACGTCGACAGGTCGCTCTGGCCCGCCGCGGAGGTCTCCGTGCGGGCCCAGCTCGACTACCTGGAACGGTTGTAGAGCCGGTCCATGTCGAGGATGACCACGGCCTTGGCCTCGATGCGCAGCCAGCCGCGCTGGGCGAAGTCGGCCAGGGCCTTGTTCACCGTCTCGCGCGAGGCCCCGACGAGCTGGGCCAGCTCCTCCTGGGTGAGGTCGTGGTGCACGCGCATGCCGTCGTCGGTCTTGGCGCCGAACCGCTCGGCCAGGTCGAGGAGCTGCTTGGCGACCCGGCCGGGCACGTCGGTGAAGACCAGGTCGGCCAGCACGTCGTTGGTGCGGCGCAGCCGCTGGGCCAGCGCGCGCAGCAGGTGCAGCGCCACCTCGGGGCGGCCGGTCAGCCACGGGCGCAGGTCGTCGTGGCCCAGGCCGGCCAGGCGCACGTCGGTCAGCGCCGTCGCCGTGGCGGTGCGCGGACGCGGGTCGAACAGCGACAGCTCGCCGAACATCTCGCTCGGGCCGAGCACGCTCAGCAGGTTCTCGCGGCCGTCGGGCGACGTGCGGGAAAGTTTGATCTTGCCTTCGAGCACGACGTAGAGCCGGTCGCCGGTCTCGTTCTCGTGGAAGAGGGTCTGTCCCTTGGACAGCTGGACCTCGGTGATGCTCGTCCGCAGCGCCGCGGCGCTCTCGCGGTCGAGCGCGGCGAACAGGGGGGCCTTGCCCAGCACATCTTCGGTGTTCACTCTGCCTCCTCTGCTGCCATTGTGACTCACCCCACTCCGGGCGGCACACACAGGCTATGGGAATGCCCGGGTTAGCCCGGTATTGCCCTGTTGTGTGGCGCACTGAAGTGTATGAACAAATCGGGTGACCTGCTTACTTCCGCAGGAGGTCGTCCACGGAGGCGACCGCCGTCGCCATCGTGTGGCCCAGCAGGACGCGTACGACATGGGCCGCCGAAGGGCGGCCGGCCGGCTCCGGACGGCGGCACCGCTCGACGACGCCGCGCAGCGGCTGCGGCAGCGCGCCGGACCCGCTCGCGAACCTCACTAGCTCGGCCCAGTCCCGCACGTCGGCGGCCGGACCGCCGCGGCCGGGCGAGCCCTGGACGCCCACCAGCACCTGGCCGCGCGTGCCGAGCGCGACGTTGTCCGGGGTGAGCCGCAGGCCGGTCACGCCGTGGGCGTGCATCCTCGCCATCGCCGCCGCGCTGCCCAGCGCCAGCCGGTGCAGCGCCGCGCCGCGCAACGGCCCGCCCGCGCGGACGAACTCGGTCAGTGACTCGCCCTTGTGCCGATCGCCCATGGTCGCCGCCCTCCAAGCCGCCAGGTTGTACGCGAACGCGGCGTAGAAGGTTCAACCGTTCCCATAGTCTTGCGGCATGGCCACGAACGCGGCGGGGCGCAAGCCGGAGACCCAGCTCGCCCTGGTACGGCGGGCACGCAAGATGAACCGCATCCTCGCCGAGACCTACCCCGACGCCCACTGTGAGCTCGACTTCCGCAACCCGCTGGAGCTCCTGGTCGCCACCATCCTGTCGGCCCAGTGCACCGACAAGCGGGTGAACATGGTGACCCCCACCCTGTTCGCCAAATACCCCACCGTCGAGGACTACGCCGCCGCCGACCGCGCCGAGATGGAAGACATCATCCGCTCGACCGGCTTCTTCCGCGCGAAGACCAACAGCATCATCGGCATGGCCCAGGCCGTGTGCGAGCGTTACCGCGGCGAGGTGCCCGGCCGGCTCAAAGACCTGGTCACCCTGCCCGGCGTGGGCCGCAAGACCGCGAACGTGGTGCTCGGCAACGCGTTCGGCGTGCCGGGGCTGACCGTCGACACGCACTTCCAGCGGCTCGTGCGCCGCTTCGGCTGGACCGAGGAGACCGACCCCGTCAAGATCGAGCACATCGTGGCCGAGCTGCTGCCCCGCCGCGAGTGGACGATCTTCTCCCACCGGGTGATCTGGCACGGCCGTCGCATCTGCCACGCCCGCCGTCCGGCCTGCGGCGTGTGCCCGCTGGCGAGCCTGTGCCCCTCCTTCGGCACCGGGCCCACCGGCGAGGCGGAGGCCGAGAAGCTGGTCAGGCCCGGTCCCTTCTCCTGATCCCCGAGCCGCGGGAAGTGATCGAGGCCGTGCCGTGTTGGAGGTTGGCGTGACAGAAGTGCCCGACTGGCTCGAACGGCTGGCGGCGCAGGCCGCGCGCATCACGGTCCCCCGATACCTGCGTCCCCCGGCCGACGGCGGGCGCCCGGCCGCGGTGCTGATGTTGTTCGGCGAGGGCCCGCTCGGCCCCGACGTGCTGCTCATCCAGCGCAGCTCACGCGGGCGCAGGCACGCGGGCCAGCCCGCCTTCCCCGGCGGCGGCGTCGATCCCGGCGACGGCGGCCCGGTCGGCGCGGCCCTGCGCGAGGCGGAGGAGGAGACCGGCGTCGATCCCCGCGGCGTCCGCGTCCTCGGCATGATGCCCGAGCTCTACCTCGACCACAGCGACAACCGCGTCACCCCGGTGTTCGGCTGGTGGCACACGCCGTCCGCCGTGCACGCGGCCTCGCCGGACGAGGTGGAGTCCGTGGAGCGGGTGCCGATCGCCGAGCTGGTCGATCCGGGCAACCGGGTCATGTTGCGGCATCCCAGCGGGCTCGCCGGCCCGGCCTTCCACGTGCGGGGCATGCTGGTGTGGGGGTTCACCGCCATGGTGCTCGACGCCGTGCTGCGCGAGGGCGGCCTCGAACGTCCCTGGGACCAGGCGCGGCTGGAGGACCTGCCGGCCGAGGTCGTGCGGCTGGGCCTGCGCGAGCGCACCACTCCGGCCCCCTGACGCAGGACGCCGGGCCAGGGTCGCTCCGGCGCCCTGACGCGGGACGCCGGGCCGGGGTCACTCCGGGGCTCTGAGCGAGACGCCCAGCGAGGCCCAGTCGGCCACGTCGGCGTCGTCGTCGGCGGCCAGGGTGCGCAACATCTCCAGGCCGGCCCGGTCGGGCGGGTCGCCGAGCACGTGCTGCAGCGCGTACGCGGCCCCGTACCGCACCCGGGCATCGCCGTGACAGGCCAGGTCGATCACCGAAGGCAGCGAGCGGGGGTCGGCCAGGTGGCCGAAGGCGATCAGCACGGAGTACAGGACCATGGCGTCGTCCTCGCTGGCGGCCAGGTAGCGCAGCACCGGCAGCGTACGGTCCACGAACGGCCGCAGCATGCCCATGATGTCCACCCCGAGCAGGCGCTCGGCCACGTTGTCCGCAGCGCACAGGCGGCGTGCCTCGATGAACGACTCCAGGTCGGCCCGCTGGCGCAGCTGGCAGATCACGTGCCAGCGCAGCGGGCCGTCCGGATCGGTGTCGCTGAGAGCTGCCTGGATGAGATCGCGCACTGTTCCCTCGGCCGGCGGCATACCGCTCAAGATAGCCAGGCGGGTGACGCCGTCCTGGCGGAAGACGTGCACACTTGACCGTATCGCTGGCTACCTTTGAAGCGTGCGCGGTGATCTGCTTGACCTCATATTGATCGGCCTCGTGATCGCCTTCGGCGTATCCGGCTACCGACAGGGCTTCATCATCGGCGCGATGAGCTTCGTGGGGTTCGTGGGCGGCGCCGTGCTCGGCATCTTCATCGCTCCGCCGATCGCCAAGGCCGTCGTCGACGGCGACACGCCGCAGGCGCTGCTCGCGATCGTGATCGTCTTCCTGGCCGCCACGATCGGCCAGTTCGCCTCCTCCACGGTCGGCGCGGTCGTGCGCAGCCACGTGACGTGGGAGCCGGCCAAGATGGCCGACGCGGTGGGCGGCACGTTCGCCAGCGCGCTGTCCGTGCTGGTGATCGCCTGGCTGATCGGGTCGCTGATCGTCTCGACGACGTTCACCCCGCTGGTCGACCAGGTCAAGAACTCCGCGCTGCTGACCACCGTCGACGACGCGATCCCGCAGGCCGCGCGCAACTGGCAGCAGCCGTTCAAGAAGTTCGTCGACAGGTCGGAGTTCCCGCCCGTCTTCGACGCGATCGGCGCCGACACGCTGATCGACGTGCCGCCGCCCGCGCAGAGCATCCTCCAGGGCGCCAAGCTGGGCCGGGCCCAGCGGGCCATCGTCAAGGTCCAGGGCAACGCCGAGAGCTGCAACAAGCACATCGAGGGCACCGGCTTCGTCTACGCCGACGACCGGATCATGACCAACGCCCACGTCGTCGCCGGCGTCACCCGCGATCTCGAGGTCATCGACTACAAGAACGTGCGCCACCCGGCCAAGGTCGTGCGCTACAACCCCCAGCGCGACATCGCGATCCTCTACGTGCCCGGCCTCGACCTGCCGCAGCTCAGCTTCGAGGCCGACGGCAAGCGCGGCGCCAACGCGATCATCGCCGGCTTCCCCAGGGGCAAGGGCTTCACCGCCGAGCCGGCCCGCATCGGCGGCCGCCTCGACGCCGAGGGCCCCGACATCTACCACGGCAGCAACGTCCGGCGGAAGGTCTACGCGATCCGCGGCAAGGTGCTGCCGGGCAACTCCGGCGGCCCGCTGCTCACCGTCGACGGCCGCGTCTACGGCGTGATCTTCGCCGCCGCGGTCAGCGAGAAGGACACCGGTTACGTGCTGACCGCCGAGGAGGTCGCGCCCGACGCCGGCCAGGGCAGGAACGACACCTCCGCGGCCAGCACCCAGGAGTGCG
The DNA here is from genome assembly GCF_042892035.1 of Nonomuraea sp. NPDC001831. Lineage (NCBI taxonomy): Bacteria > Bacillati > Actinomycetota > Actinomycetes > Streptosporangiales > Streptosporangiaceae > Nonomuraea > Nonomuraea sp. NPDC001831. The sequence goes on from NZ_JBIATU010000007.1 coordinate 234,870, forward strand.
ACTAACCGGGCAGCTCGCCCAGGACCAGGGCGATCGCCTCGGCGGGGTCGCTGTCCTGGGTCAGGCCGGTGGCCGCCCTGCCGACGGCGTCGTAGTCGCCGCCGTACGCCTGCGCCCTGGCCGCGCCGCGGCTGAACAGGGTGACCGCGCCGCGGCCGTTGCCGCGCTGGAGGTGCGTCAGGCCGACGCAGATCTGCGCGAGCCCCTGCCACAACTCGCGCTCCTCCTCGGGCGCGCACTTCCAGCGGCCCTCGAAGACCTCGTGGGCGTTGAACGGCAGCCCTTCGGCCAGGAAACGCCGCGCGTCGGCGAGCGCCTGTTCGGTGGTGGGGGCGTAGTCGTCGGGGACCCGGTCGACGCCGGGCGAGCCGTAGGGGAGCGGCCTGCCGTACGCGTCGCGTGGCCTGGCGTTGCGCGGCTTGCCCTGGGGGTCGCGGTCTCTCATCGCTCGCGGGGCTTCCTCATCGGTCGGGCTCGGGGTCGGCCAGCCAGCCGAGCAGCTCGGTGTCGAACACGTCGGGGATCTCTTCGTGGGGGAAATGGCCGGCGCCCTCGAACAGCCGCCAGCGGTAGGGGGCGGCGACGTACCGGCTGGAGCCCTGGGCGGTGCGGGGCAGCACGCACGGGTCGAGCGCGCCGTGCAGGTGCAGCGTCGGCGCCTCGATCTCGGTACGCATGACCCGGGCGTAGCGGCGGCCGTCGGGCCGCAGCTGGGAACGGCCGAACCAGCGGTGGTACTCCAGCGCCGAGTGGGCCACGGCGGGGATCCGGAACGCCTCCCGGTAGGTGCGCGCGGTCTCGGCGTCGGGCCAGCCGGGCGCCGACCAGCTCGTCAGGATGCGGCCGACCAGGGCGGCGTCGTGCCGGGTGAGCCGGCGTTCGGGCAGCAGCGGGAGCTGGTAGCCGAGCGCGTGCCGGCCGGCCTTGAACTGGGCGGGGTCGGTCATCAGCGCGTTGCGCAGCCGCAGCGGGTGCGGCGCCGAGACCGCCACCAGGCGGCGCACGCACTTGGGGTCGAGCACGGCCATCGTCCAGGCCAGCAGGCCGCCCCAGCCGTGCCCGACGACGACCGCGCCGGTCTCGCCCAGCGCGCGGATCAGGCCGGTCGCGTCGGCGGCCAGGGTGGGCAGGTCGTAGCCGCGCGGCGGCTTGTCGCTGCCGCCGTAGCCGCGCAGGTCGGCGGCGACCGCCCGGAAACCGGCCCGGGCGAGGGAGGTGAGCTGGTTGCGCCAGGTCCACCAGAACTGCGGGAACCCGTGCAGCAGCAGGACCAGCGGCCCCTCGCCGGCCTCCACGACGTGGAAGCGGGTGCCGCCGGCGTGCACGGCCCGGTGTGTCCACGGGCCGTCGATCTGGACGACCGTCTCGTCAGGTGCCATCACGACTCACCGGCTGGCCCTCGGGACTGGGCACGGGAAGCGGCTGCTCCTCCGGCGTCGCGATCTCCTTGAGGCCCTTGATCGACCTGGCGGTGCGCTTCATCCCGGCCAGGCCCTTCAGCCGGCGTACGCCGACCAGCACCAGCAGGCCCGCGGCCACCAGGTAGAAGACGGTCACGATGAGGAAGGCCAGCCAGTTGGGCAGCCACTGGGCCAGCACGTACGCGATGGTGAACGAGGCCAGGATCAGGCACAGGTGCGCCATGAACGCGGCGGCGGCGAACAGGCCCGCGGCCATGCCCACCCGCTTGGCGTCGAACTTGAACTCGGCCTTGGCCAGCTCGATCTCGGAGCGGACGAGGTCGGAGATATGGCTGCTGGCCTGGGCGACCAGCGAGCCCAGGGATTCTTCCTCGGGAGTCTGCGGCATGAACGTCTCCTATCGAGGCCTGGTGGCCGTGTCAAACATCCCGTACTGACGGCTGGGCGCCACCGAACACGCCGAGGACGCTGCTACTCACAGAACTACCCGATCGCCCACGATAACGCCGTCCGGTGGAGACAGCTGAGGCGCATGCCCAGTTCGGGCATGCGCCTCAGCTGTCCTGCGGCCTGATCAGTCCTCGGACTTGGCCGCGGGCAGCTTCTCGGAGATGAGGTTCATCACCGTGCTGTCGGCCAGCGTGGTGACGTCGCCGATGCTGCGGTTCTCGGCCACGTCGCGCAGGAGACGACGCATGATCTTGCCGGAGCGGGTCTTCGGCAGCTCGGGGACGACCAGGATCTGCCGCGGCTTGGCGATCGGGCCCAGCGTCTTGGCCACGTGGTCGCGCAGCTCGGCGGCGATGTCGTCGCTCTCCTCCACGCTGCCGCGCAGGATCACGAACGACACGATGGCCTGGCCGGTCACCGGGTCGGTGGCGCCGACCACGGCCGCCTCGGCGACCTTGGGGTGGCTCACCAGCGCGCTCTCCACCTCGGTGGTGGAGATGTTGTGGCCGGAGACGAGCATGACGTCGTCGACGCGGCCGAGCAGCCACAGGTCGCCGTCCTCGTCCTTCTTCGCGCCGTCGCCGGGGAAGTACATGCCCTCGAAACGCGACCAGTACGTGTCGATGTAGCGCTGGTCGTCGCCCCAGATCGTGCGCAGCATGGAGGGCCACGGCTCGCGCACCACGAGGAAGCCGCCGCCGCCGTTGGGCACGCTGTTGCCCTGGTCGTCGACCACGTCGGCGTTGATGCCCGGCAGCGGCCGCATCGCCGCGCCCGGCTTGGCCGAGGTGACGCCCGGCAGCGGGCTGATCATGATCGCGCCGGTCTCCGTCTGCCACCAGGTGTCCACGACCGGGCAGCGGTCGTGGCCGATGTTCTCCCGGTACCAGACGTAGGCCTCGGGGTTGATCGGCTCGCCGACCGAGCCCAGGACGCGCAGGCTGGACATGTCGAACTTGGCGGGGATGTCGTCGCCCCACTTCATGAACGTCCGGATCGCCGTGGGGGCGGTGTAGAGGATCGTGACCTTGTACTTCTGCACGATCTCCCAGAACCGGCCGCGGTGCGGGGTGTCCGGGGTGCCCTCGTAGATGACGCTGGTCGCGCCGTTGGCGAGGGGGCCGTAGACGATGTAGGAGTGGCCGGTGACCCAGCCGATGTCGGCCGTGCACCAGTAGATGTCGGTCTCGGGCTTGAGGTCGAAGACCGCGTGGTGCGTATAGGCGGTCTGGGTGAGGTAGCCGCCGGTCGTGTGCAGGATGCCCTTGGGCTTACCGGTGGTGCCGCTGGTGTAGAGGATGTACAGCGGGTCCTCGGCGTCGTGGGGCTCGGCGGTGTGCTGGTCGCTCTGGCGCTCGACCAGGTCGTGCCACCACACGTCCTTCTCGCCCACCGCGACGTCCTGGCCGGTACGCCGTACGACGAGCACGTTCTCCACCTGGGGGCACTCGGCGACGGCCTCGTCCACGGTGGGCTTGAGCGCGCTCGGCTTGCCGCGGCGGTAGCCGCCGTCGGCCGTGATCACGAGCTTGGCGTCGGCGTCGTCGATGCGGCTCTTGAGCGCGCCGGCGGAGAAGCCGCCGAACACCACCGAGTGGATCGCGCCGATGCGGGCGCAGGCCAGCATCGCGATCGGCAGCTCGGGGATCATCGGCATGTAGATGGCCACCCGGTCGCCCTTGCCCACGCCGAGCTCCTGCAGGGCGTTGGCGGCCTTGCTGACCTCGGTCTTGAGGTCGTTGTAGGTGAGCGTGCGGCTGTCGCCCTCGGGCTCGCCCTCCCAGTGGTAGGCGACCTTGTCGCCGCGTCCCTCCTCGACGTGCCGGTCGACGCAGTTGTAGGCGACGTTGAGCTCGCCGCCGACGAACCACTTGGCGAACGGCGCGTTCCACTCCAGCGTCGTGTCCCACCGCCTGGCCCAGGTCAGCCGCTCGGCCGCGCGCTCCCAGAAGGCGAGACGGTCGGCGTCGGCCTCGGCGTAGGCGGCGGCGGTCACGTTCGCGGCCGCGGCCAGCTCAGCCGGTGGTGCGAACCGGCGGTTCTCCTGCAGCAGGTTGGACAGCGCCTGGGTCTCGTTGCCAGGGGTCTCCGGGGCCACTTCGTGCTCCTTCTATGGCCAGGTGGGATAGGTCGGGTCCCACTTCACCAGCTCACGGCCTCCCCACACAAGAGGTCTAGACAGGTCTGTACCGATTCGCGTGGGTGGCCGCACGATTATCAGCTCGCATGACAAACGCAATTGAACTGTTGTCATCCTGAAATCAGGAGAATATGCGGTTCGGCGTGGCGGGAAAAAGCGGGGGGTGCCGTAGCGCCTAATCCGGCGGCGGTCCGGTCCATGGCGAGGGGCGGCGTGGCGCCTCATATGGCGGTGGCCGTGGTCGCGGGCGGGGCATGACGTGATGCCTTTTGCGGCGGTGGTGTGGCCCGTGGCGGGGCATGGTGCGGTGCTATTTGCGGCGGTGGTGTGGCCCATGGCGGGGCATGGTGCGGTGCCATGTGCGGCGGTGGTGGGGCCCGTGGAGGGGCACGGCGTGACGCCTTTCGCGGCGGTGGTGGGGCCCGTGGAGGGGCATGGCGTGATGCCTTTCGCGGCGGTGGTGTGGCCCATGGTGGGGCACGGTGTACCCGCCGGTAAGGTCGGTTTCCGTGAGTGACCCATTGGCCGTCATCGCGCGGTTCCCAGGCGTGTCCGAGGCGGTTGACGAGGCCCGGCAGGCCGTCGACAGGCTCTATCGGCATCGCGTCCTGCGCCGGGCGAGCCCGGCGGTGTCCACCGAGTCGTCCCTGCGTGGCGCGCGGGCCTCGGCCGCGATCGAGGGCGCCGACGTGCCGCTGGACGCGCTGCGCCGCGACGAGGTGCACGACCCGCTGGTCCAGGGGGCGCTGCGGGCGTCCGCGGAGATGGGCCGGCTCGGCGCCACCTGGCGGAAGGCGCCGAGGCAGGTGCTGGCCCGCCTGCACACCGTCGCCGCCGCGGGGCTCGCCGACCAGCCCGCCTTGGGACGTCCCCGTACGGACGACTCGGCCCCCGACCCGCTCGGGCTCGGCCCCGCGCCGGGGGCCGCGGAGACCGCGACGCGGATGGAGGCCCTGCTCCGGCTGCTGGAAGGGGCGGGCAAGGCCCCGGCGATCGTGCTGGCCGCCGTGGTGCACGCCGAGCTGGCGGTGCTGCGTCCGTTCGGTACGTGCGACGGCGTCGTGGCCCGCTCGGCGGAGCGGCTGACCCTCGTCGAGTACGGGCTCGACCCGAAGTCGCTGGTCGTCGTGGAGATCGGGCACCTGGAGCTGCCGTACGCGGAGGCGCTGCGGGCGTACCTGACCGGCACCCCCGAGGGCGTCGGTCAGTGGGTACAACACTGTGCCTCGGCGGTAAGCCTGGGGGTGCGGGAGACCACCGCGATCTGCGAAGCGATGCAGCGGGGCTGACGGACGGGCTGGTCACATAGCTGACGGCGTCTCGTGCGAGACGCCGTCTGCCGGTGCATCACACCGGGTTACCAAGCGTGCACCTCAATTCGTCGGAGCGGGTCAAGCCCGTCACGACGCGCCTCCCGCGGCTGGTCGCACGTGGGTGCCCGGCTGATGCACCCGGACAAGTGGTCCGTAACACCTTTCTACGTCGGATCCCCCCTGATGGGAACCCCTTGGCACAAGACCTTTACCGGGCCGTGGGGCGGCCGGGAGGGTTCCGTTGCGGCGCCCGCGAACGCCAACCCGTTACCTACCTGTGACGATTACGGACAGTGATCGCCTTTATGCGATCGTTATGGGGTGGCGAAAAAACTTGGCGAAAATGCCAGATTACTGCTCGACGAAACTCGAGTGGATCGGGCAGCATACGGTGGTATCGCCCGAAACTGGAGCGACTGAGTGAGGGATTGCTTTGCAAGTCTCTTGCCATGCTCCGGTGAAGTGATGAAAGCTTTCTTCTGAAACGGGACCGGCTCTACCCCCCCGGAGCCGGACCGATCAGGCGACCCCCGCTCTCCCCCCCGGCGGGGGTCGCCCTTTTTCCGCCCCAGGTCGTCTCGGGCTCACCGGTTGTCCACAGGCGGTACGTGCCTCGGCGCCGCCGTCCACAGAATCCCGTTCGCCCTCTCGCGACGTCCCTCCTCACCGGCAGGGTTGGCCTCCCACGCCCCCGCAAGAGGAGGACCCCGTGCACCGCCCCCTCGTCATCACCGAGGACCACGACCTCCTCGACGACCTGGTCCGCATCGCGGCCGCCGCCGGCGCCCAGCTCGACGTGGCCCAGTCCCCCGCAGGCGCGCGCCCCTACTGGAACCTCGCCCCCCTGGTCGCCGTCGGCCCCGACCAGGCCGACGCGCTCTCCGCCACCTCGCCGCCCGCCCGCGACCAGGTGCTCCTGGTGACCCGCGTCCCCGACGACCCCGACACCTGGCGAAAATGCGTGGCCGTGGGCGCCCAGGGCGTCGTCCGCCTGCCCGGCGACGAGCGCCACCTCGTGGAGCGCTTGGCCGACGCCATGGAGCCCGAACCCCGCTCCGGCGCGGTGACCTGCGTCGTCGGCGGCCACGGCGGGGCGGGCGCGAGCGTGGTCGCCGCCTGCCTGGCCCTGCGCGCCTCGGGCGACCGCCTCCGTACGCTGCTGGTCGACGCCGACCCGCTGGGCGGCGGCATCGACGCGCTGCTCGGCCACGAGGAGGCGGCGGGCGCCCGCTGGGGCGACCTCGTGGCCAGAGAGGGAAGGATCAGCTCCACCGCCCTGCGGGCGGCGCTCCCGTCGTTCGGCGACCTCGCGGTCCTGTCCTTCCACCGGGGCGCGGTGGCCGCGATCCCGTCCCAGGCCATGCGCTCGGTCCTGGAAGCGGGCCGGCGCGGCTTCGACCTGATCGTCGTCGACCTGCCACGCCATCTCGACCCGGCCGCCGTGGAAGCCCTCACCAGGGCGACCACGACCCTGACGGTCACCACGGCAGACCTGCGCGGCATCCTGTCCACCGTCCAGGTCCTGGGCGAGCTCCGCAAACACACCTCCGACGTGCGGGCCGTCCTGCGTCCCGGCGTCCTCGACGAGGAGACGGCCGCGGCGTCCCTCGGCATCCCCGTCGCCGCCAACCTGCCCGACCACCCGAGGCTCACCGCCACCCTCAACCGCGGCGAGCTGCCCGGGCTCGGCCCGCGCACGGTCCTCGGGGCCCTCTGCGCCGCCCTCCTCCGCGACCTGCTCCCGGCATGAGCGCCGCAGAGGAGGTCTCGCCGGAGCTCGTGGAGGCCGTCCGCGTCCGCCTGGCGCGCGCCGGTGTGGAGCCGACGGCGGCCCAGGTGGCCGTGGCGCTCCGGGCCGAACGCTCGGTCTACGGAGACGCCGAGATCCTGGCGGTGGCCCGCGCCCTGTGCGCCGACCTGATCGGCGCCGGCCCGCTGGAGCCGCTCCTGGCCCGCCCCGACGTCACCGACGTACTGGTCAACGGCCCACGCGAGGTGTGGATCGACGACGGCGGCGGCCTGCGCCGCACCTCCGTCACCTTCACCGACGACGGGGCGGTCCGCAGGCTGGCCCAGCGCCTCGCGGCCGCCGCCGGTCGCCGGCTCGACGACGCGTCCCCCTACGTCGACGCGCGGCTGGCCGGTGGCGTCCGGCTGCACGCCGTACTGCCGCCGATCGCGTCCGGTGGCACCTGCGTGTCGCTGCGTCTGCCGCCGCGCCGCACCTTCACCCTGTCCGACCTGGTGTCGGCCGGCACGATCGCCCCGGCGGCCGTCACGGTGCTGACGGCGATGGTCGACGCCCGGCTCGCCTTCCTCGTCACCGGAGGCACCGGCACGGGCAAGACCACGCTCCTGTCGGCCCTGCTGTCCCAGGCCGACCCGGCCGAACGGCTCCTGCTGGTGGAGGACTCCGCCGAGCTGCGCCCTCTGCACCCCCACGTGGTCCGTCTGGAGACGCGCCCGGCCAACCTCGAAGGAGCGGGCGGGGTGGGCCTGCGCGACCTGGTGCGCCAGGCGCTGCGCATGCGTCCCGACCGTCTCGTGGTGGGCGAGGTCAGGGGAGCGGAGGTCGTCGACCTGCTCGCCGCCCTGAACACCGGCCACGAGGGCGGCTGCGGCACCCTGCACGCCAACGCCGCGGCCGACGTGCCGCCCCGCCTGGAAGCCCTCGGCTGCGCGGCTGGTCTGACCAGGGAGGCCGTGCACAGCCAGCTGGCCGCGGCCCTCGACGTGGTCGTCCACCTGACCCGCACCCGCAGCGACGGCCGAAGGCGCGTCGCCGAGATCTGCCTGCTCTCCAGAACCCCGGCCGGCCTCGTCGAATCGGTCCCCGCCCTCACCTTCGCCGCGAACGGCTCCTCCCACACCGGCCCCGGCTACGAATCCCTGCTGCGCAGGACATCGTGAAGGCCTCCGGGCGATGACCGCCGCGCTCGTCTCGGCCCTGTCCACAGCCTGCGCCATCTGGTTGTGGACCGGCCCCGCCACGCCCGCCCGCCGCCTGCACGCGCTCCTGACCGCTCGCCATCGCCAGCTCCCATGGCAGCACCTGCTGCGGGCCACCCTCACCCGCCCCGGTCCCGCCCGCCGCGCCGACTCCTGGCGCCGGGCCTCCATAGAGCTGTGCCAGTCGCTCTCGGCCGAGCTCGCCGCGGGCCGCACCCCCGGCGAAGCCCTGACCCGGGCCATCACGACAGTCGACTTCCCCGACCCGCAAGCTCTGCGCCCCGCCCTGGCCGCCGCGCGAGACGGCGGCGACGTCTCCGCGGCCCTCACGGCGGCGGCGCCGGCTCAGGGCGGCGAGGGCCTCCGCCGGCTCGCGGCCTGCTGGGACGTCAGCCTCACCGTGGGCGCCGGCATGTCCGCCCTGGTCGAACGCGTCGGCGGCACGCTCCGCGCCGCCCAGACACACCGCCAGGACGTCGCCGCCCAACTGGCCGGCCCCCGCACGACGGCCCGGATGCTCGCGGGCCTGCCGGTCCTCGGTCTGCTCATGGCGGGAGCGCTCAACATGCATCCGCTGAGCTTCCTGTTCGGCACCTGGCCGGGCCTGCTCTGCCTCCTGTCCGGCACCGCCCTCGACGCCTGCGGCCTGTGGTGGACCCACCGCATGGCCACCAAGGCCCAACCCTGACCCACCACGCCTTCGGACACCTGTAGGCCAGTACTTCGGCGTGATCTGTAAGCCGGTACTCCGGCGAGGCGTCCTCATCTCTGCCAACCGAACCTCTGGATTTCGTCCGATGCTCCCTGTGTTGTCCGCCCTCTGCGCAGCCCTCGCGACCTGGTTGTGGTCAGCCCCATGCGTCCCGGCAGACCGCCTCAGCCGCCTCCTGCCCGCGCCCGGCCCGCCGTCGAGCCCCGCCACATCTCCGACGGACGTCCCCGCCCAGCCCGACTGGCTCGACAAGAAGGATCCCCACCACCGCCGCCCGAGCCGCAGAACCGTCACCACCGCCGCCGTCACCAGCGTGATCACCGCCCTCCTGGTCGGCGGCCTCCCAGGAATCGCGGTGGCCCTTCTGCTGACCCCGGTGACCGCCCTGATCCTGCACAGGAAGGAACCTCCGCGGTCCCGCCAGGAACGCGAGCAGATCACCGCCGATCTACCCTTCGCCGCCGACCTGATGACCGCCTGCCTTCTCGCCGGACAACCGGTGACCGCTGCCACCGACCTGGCCGCGACCACGATCGGCGGCCCCCTCGGTCAGCGTCTGGCATGGGTGGGCAGCCAACTCCGGTTGGGCGCCGACCCCGAGCCGACCTGGGCGACCCTGGCGAAGGACCCGGCCCTGAGCCAGCTGTCGAGAGCCATGAGCCGGGCCGCGCAGACCGGTGCCCCGCTGGCGGACGTCCTGACCCGGCTGGCCGACGACGCCCGAGACACTGCCAGAGCCGCCTCACTCGCCGCCGCCCGGACCGTGGGCGTGAAGGCGGTCGCCCCGCTGGGTCTGTGCTTCCTGCCGGCTTTCGTCCTCCTCGGCATCATCCCGGTGATCGCCGGCCTCGCTTCCACGATCGTCCTGCCGTGACGTCCCCCTTGGCGGCGGCCTTGTCCACAGTCTGGGGGCCGACGCGCCGACAATCCCCAGAACGCCATTCGGCCTGACGGCGGTTGTGCCTTCTCGGCGAACCTTGGACTCCCGCCGGACAAGACCCGGCTCCGACCACCTGGAGGCACGATGCAAGGTCCCGCCACCATGCCAGGCACCCACAGCCCCACTCCAGCTCACGCGTACGCCACCTCATCCTGGCCCACCGCCTGCACCGAGCCGGCCACCACCACGCCGCCCCCCGAAGCCGACGACTCCTCCGACGTCGAGACGGCAGCCACCCACGCTTCCTCGACCATCCCCGCACCTCCCAGCGGGCCCACCGGGCAGAGCTCACGCTGGTACCCCGGCAAGTGGATCACCTGCGCTGTCGCGAACCGAGAGCGCGGCATGTCCACAGCCGAATACGCAGTCGGCACCATCGCGGCCTGCGCCTTCGCCGCGCTCCTGTTCAAGGTGGTCAGCAGCCCGGAGGTGCAGGAGATGCTGAAATCCCTGATAGACCGAGCGCTCAAGATGACCGGATGACCCTCCCCCAGACGCGGAACGCCGCCACCAGGCAACGGTCGGCATCACGCGGCTCGGTGACGGCCGAGACCGCCGCCATGCTGCCCGCGCTCATGATCGTCCTGGCAGCCGCGCTCTGGGCCATACAAGCGGTGAACGTCCAACTGGAATGCGTGGACACAGCCCGAGCGGCAGTGCGCGCCGCAGCCCGAGGTGAGCCGCTGGACCAGGTCCGCGAACTCGCCCGCTCCGCCACCCGCCCAGACGCACACGTAGAGATCGCCCGCGACGCAGAATTCACCCACGTAGAGATCGCAGTAGATGTACGACCAGCTTGGGGCGCTTCGCTGCCGGCCGTCCGCGTGTCGGCCTCGGCGACAGCCGCCACAGAACCGTGACGTCACGCAGGTGCCTGCCGAAATGAGATCTGCCAGGAGGACATGAGCCCTCGTGTCCTCCTGGCAGCCGGGGGGCGAAATCTCCAACCCCTACGGCGTCTTCTACCCACAAGAAGAGACAACAACTCCGCGACGCGGCACGGAGATCGTCAGCGCGGGAGGTGCGGAAGCGTCTCAAAGCTCAGCGAATCGACGACCTTTCACCGATCAATCACTGTGAGGACAAGGATGATCAAGCACAGGGAACGAGGGTCGGCGACCTTATGGGGAGTGGCCCTCATGGGGCTCCTGATGGCGGTTGCCGGAGGGTTGGCCTCCGTGGGGGCGGTTCGTGTGGCCCGCCATCGGGTTGACAGCGCGGCCGATCTGAGCGCTCTGGCCGCGGCCAGAACGGCCATCGTCGACCCCGAGGGCGCTTGCGGCAGGGCGGCCGCGTTGGCCAGAAAGAACGGTGTCCGGCTGGCGGCTTGTGAGATCACAGGAGAGATCGCGGACGTCCGGACCTCGTTGTCGATCACCTTGCCGATCGCCGGAGCACACACCCTTACAGGCAGGTCTCGCGCGGGGCCGGTCACGATGTCACCTGGCTAGCAGCTGATCGCAGCGGCCGGTCGTCAGGCCGCCGTCCTGGGTCCTTGGGGGCGCGTGATCGATCCCGACACATGCATGCCTCGGGGCGTTGCGCGCGAGTCCGGCCACTGGCTGATCGGGAGACGGGGGCGGCGCGAGGCGAGATGCCAACGCGCCTGCGGCGGCTCCGGTGCTCACTCTGCCGTCAGTCCCTCGACCAGGCCGGTGGTCGGCCTGCCGAGGAGTCGCGAGAGATCGTCACCGACGCGAGCGAAAACTCCCGCGGCGATGGTCTCGTCGAGACGTGCCAAGAAGCCGGCCAGCTCGCCGTCCATCCCGGAGTTGATCAGTGCTACCCGCAGCTCTTCGGAAGTGACAGGGCGGTACGTGACCTCCCGCTTCAGGACGACCGACATCGCGTCGGCAATGTCGGCGTAGGTGAAGTTCGTGTCGCCGGAGAGGCTGTAAGTCACATTGTCGTGCCCAGCTGTGGTGACGACGACGGCCAACGCCTCAGCCAGGTCCTTCCGGCTGGCTGCGGCAACGACGGCGTCGCCGGTCGCCGCGGCGAGAACGCCGGTGAAGCGGGGGCCTGCCAGCGTCTGGATGTAGTTCTCGATGTACCAGGTGTTCCGCAGGATCGTGTACGTCACGCCGGACGCGGTGAGAGCGTCCTCTGTCGCTCTGTGGTCGGCGTTGATCTCGAACCGGTCGTCGTCGGCTCGAACTCCGCTGGTGTAGTAGAGGTGCCGGACGTTCGCGTTCTTCGCTGCCTCGATGACCGACTCGTGCTGAGCGAGACGGTTCGGGTCTCTGCCCGAGATCAACACGATGTCGGAGTGCCTGGCGACCAGCTCTGCGACGCCGGCTGAATCCGACAGGTCGACGGCGGCGGTGCTGAACCCGGCGGAGGCGAGTTCCCCCAGACGTGCCTGGTTCCGTCCGGCCGCGGTGATTGTTCCGGGGCTGGTTCCGCGAGCGACCAGCGCGTCAAGGAGGTGGCGGCCGAGTCCCCCGGTAGCTCCGAAGACCAGGGTGCTCGCCTCAGGCGCGGTCATGGAGGGTGATCTGGTAGCCGTCGGGGTCGGCGAAGGTGAAGGTGCGGCCGAAGGGGCCGTCGATCGGTGCGGAGACGATGGTGTGGCCGTCGGCGAGGAGAGCATCGTGGATGGCCTGGACGTCGGTGGCGTGCAGCCAGATCGCGGCACCGATGCCGGGCTGGGCAACGGAGCCGAGATCGGTGCCGGGAACGACTTCGCGGAGTGCGAAGGCGATCGGCTTCGTCTCGAAGACGACGGCGTGCGGAGGGCCGGCCTGCGAACGGACGAGGCCGAGGTACCGCTCGTAGAACGCCTGCGAAGCGTCGAGGTCGCGCGCTTGCAGCGAGATGAAGTCGGGGCCGGTGACGGGCATGAGGATGCTCCTTCAGCTCTATGTCAGTTTTCTGACACGCCTCAATGTATGTCAGAATACTGACATGAGTCAAAACGGGGCCGGCGTCGACCTGGACAAATCGCTGGGCTACCTGCTGAAAGAGGCTTCGAGCGCCCTGCGGGCAGCCATGGAGGAGGTGCTGCGGCCACTCGGGATGAGCGTGACGCACTACTCCTGCCTGGAGTTGCTGGCTCAACGGCCGGGCTTGTCGAACTCCGAGCTGGCGCGTGGCGCGTTCGTGACCCGGCAGTCGATGAACGTGCTGCTCCAGACCCTGGAGCGAGACGGCTACGTGACCAGGCCCGCGGAGGCGCCCGTGGGGAAGGCGCTTCCCGCGCGGCTCACGCCTCGCGGCCGACGGAGCCTGGAGAAGGCGAGCGCGGCGGTCCGGTCCGTCGAGGTCAGAATGCTGGCCGGCATGACCGAGGCCGAGCAGTCGGACGCGTTCCGGATTTTGCAGAGCATGATTCATTCGCTGCGCGATGGCGACGACGGGGCATAGCTGGTTTCTCGGTGCACGATTCGTCGCGTCGGGACAGTGGTGTGGCGGAGCGTGGAAGTCTGTGCGAGGGACCTCGAACTACTGGCCACCCTGTTCTGCGATGGGCTGATAATCGTTCGGCGGGCGAAATGAGTAAGGGCCTTATGGCGTGGGCTGCGGGCATCGATGGTGGCGTGCGAATCAGCGGGTGTGAGGTGCGAGGCGTGGCGGCTCGTGCGCTGGGGCTTTCCGCTTGAAGCGTGCGGAGTAAGGCGCGAGGCGTGCCGGGATGAGTCGACGGCGGCTTCGCCTGGAACCTGGCGGAGCAAGTTGAAGCCAGGGGGGCGGCGGGGGATCGGGCAACGTAGGGCGGTTGGCGGCCGAGGCGGCATGCGGTTCATCGACGGGAAGCTGGCGCGGCGTGCCGGCAGCGGTGTTCGTGTCGAGGTGAGAGGCGTCTTGGGGGCGTCCGGCCAGCGTGCGGTCGGCGGGGGGTGTCGCGTGAAACGCCACGGAGGGTTCGTGGGGCGTGTCCCTTGTGAAACGCCACGGGAGGTTCGTGGGGCGTTCTCGCGTGAAGCGTTGCAGGGAGGTTCGTGGGGGCGTTCTCGCGTGAAGCGCTGAGGAGGCTCGCTGGACGTTCCGGTGTGAAGCGCTGAGGGGGTGCGCGAGACGTTCCCGTGTGAAGCGTTGCGGGGAGGCCCGGGGCGTTTCGGTGTGAGGCGGGGCGCGGAGATTCTCGGGATTTGCTCTTAGGTGAGGTATTGCGCGAAAGTCTGGGGCCGAAGTTGTTTGATTGATGGAAGAGGCGCCTTTTCGGCTGGGGTTTATTGGTGTTTTTGGATCATCCCCATCAAACAGGCGATATTTCTGTGAGTTGCGGTGCAATGTCGCAATCGAGTCACGACTTCTTGGACGCGGTGTCCAAGAGTTCGCTACGTCGCATAAGGTTCCGCTTACCCTCGGTTCATGCCATCCACGGCGCGCCTCCAGAACGTCGCCAACAGGGCGAATTCAGGAGCGGTCGGTGACCGCATCGGCCGGGCGGACTGCACTTCCGGTCGTCGCGTGCACGCCCCCTGGACGGTCATGCGGCGCGAGGCTCTCTGTGGAGGGAATCGTCGTGACGGTGGTTGGCAGAGTGGTGGCCGCTGTGGCGGTCGTGGCGGGTTCGATCGTCCTGGGCGGGTCGGCGCAGGCGGCTGTGGTGACGCGGCAGGCCGAAGCCTCTGGGCAGATCACGTCGCCTTCCGACGGCCAGGTGGTCACAGGGTCGTCCGTGACGGTCTCTGCTCAGACCGGGTTGATGCAGCTCAAGATGGGTTTGTACGTCGAAGGCCCCGCCACCCCGAGCCAGAGGGTCGCCGGAGGCGGGGCGAACCAGACGATCTCCGGTACGTTCGACGCCGGCAGCGCGCCCAACGGCACCTTCACCGTGACGCTCAAAGGAGACATCACGGGCACCAGGTACGCCACCAGCACGTTCAAGCTGCGGCGACCTCCCGAGCCCCCGAGGAACGTGGACGCGCGTCTGGAGGGCGCCACCAAGGTCGAGGTGACCTGGAGCAAGGGCTCGGAGCCGGATCTCCAGTCCTATGAGGTCTCCACAAGTCAGTCCGGCGTCGTCGGCCGGCTGTCCGCGGACAACGCATGCTCCGGCTCCTCGTGCAAGGCCGCCCTCGCGGTGCCCGCCAAGGCGGCGGGGCGGCGGGTGGGCATCACGGTCAAGGCGTTCCGCGGCGACGGCGACGGTGGTTCGGTCGCGTCGGGCAAATCGGGTGTCGCGTACGTCACGGTTCCCGCGCCGGCCGCGTCCCAGCCCAAGAAGCAGACGACCAAGCAGCAGACGACCAAGCAGACGACGAAGACGGGCGGGAGGACGCGGGTCGATCCGCTGCCGACCCTCCCGGCCAAGAAGCACGTCAGGCCCACGACCGTACCCACCCGCAAGCCCACGACGACCCGCAGGCACACCTCCGCCCTGCCCGCAATGCCGGAAAGTCACCCGACCTCGACCGCGGACGACCCCAGCCGCGAGGAAGCGTCCGGGACGAACAAGCGCGCGGACGACGACACCGAAGCGGCTGCGATCCAGGCGGGCGGCGTCAGGGCAGAGTCGGACGAGTCGCCGACGGGGAACTTCGGGCAGTACGGGATGTACGTGACAGGAGGCCTGCTACTTCTCCTGCTCGCGGCGCACGCCGGTGCATGGGCTCGGCGGCGCGCGCTGGCCACCGGCGCCGGACGTGGCGGTGCGAGCGCCGCGGCTTCGGCCAGCCGTGCAGCCACATCAGCAGGAAGCAGGACGGTTCAGCCCAACCCCGACGAGGTTCCGCGAGCCAGGACAGCGTCCCGACGTCCTACCGTGGTGCTCGCCGTCGCCAGGACACGCATGCCGGAACCTCCCCAGCCGAACCCCTCGACGCCCCTGCCCGAGCCTGCGATCAGGCAAGGCGCCGGCGAAGACGAGAGGGCAGGGGATGCGCAGGGCCAGGCGCGTGAGACGCCGCAGCGTGCTCTCGAAGGGGCGGCCGCCGCACCTGGTCCGCTTCCCGAAAGCGCGGCCCCCAGGGCGGGAGAGGCTCAGGGGGCATACGACGTTCGGGGGTGGCGGGAGGCGGAGCCAAGGGGGGCTCGGATGTCGGGTGGGGCGTCGGGGCAGGTGCCGGTCGCTCTGCCGATCCATCTGAGCGTGCAGGACTTACGCGCGGCCCAGAAAGCACGGGAGACAGGCCGTCACGAGGCTCGGCCGAAAACGGGCCAGGAAACGGGCCAGGAAACGGGCCGGGAAACGGGCCGGGAAACGGCGAGGGAGGCAGGGCAGGATCCGCAGAATCCGCCGCGCATCGCGTTGCCCAGTTCGGCTGTCACGGACGTTCCCGAGCCCGCCACCGGCCCCGTCGTCCCACCCGCCACCCCCCTGGAGCAGCGTTGGGACGACTACCTGCCACCGTCGCCCAGGTGCATGGAGGACAGCGGTTTCTGGGAGCGTCCGCTGCCGGGCGCCGGCGACTTCTGGGCCTCCGACGATGACGATGACGATGACGACGAGCGGGCGTATGCGGGGCGCCGGCCGGAGAAGGGTGACAGTTAGGACAGGGGGCCGGGGGCGAGGAGGATGTCCAGGAGCTGGAGCGCGCCGCGTTTGTGCAGGGGCTCGTTGCCGTTGCCGCACTTCGGGGACTGGATGCAGGACGGGCACCCGCGCTCGCACTCGCAGGACGCGATCGCCTCACGCGTGGCCGTCAGCCAGTCGGTGGCCCGCGCGTAGCCGCGTTCGGCGAAGCCCGCGCCGCCTTCGTGGCCGTCGTACACGAAGACGGTGAGCAGGCCGGTGTCGGCGTGCAGTTCGGTGGAGACGCCCCCGATGTCCCATCGGTCGCAGGTGGCGAACAGGGGGAGCAGGCCGATCGAGGCGTGCTCGGCGGCGTGCGCGGCGCCGCCGAGGTCGATGTCCGCCGCCGCGAGCGGCGCGACCGCCGTGGCGGGCAGGGTCCACCAGACCGCGCGGGTGCGGAGGGTGCGGGGCGGCAGGTCGAGGGGTTCGTCGCCGAGCATCTCGCCTGACTGCAGGCGTCTTTTCAGGTACGAGACCACCTGCCTGGTCACCTCCACCTCGCCGAAGTGCAGCGTTCCCGGGCCGAGGGGGCGCGAGCGCTGGGTGGCGAGGATGGAGATGTCGGTGATGTCGCGGGCGAACGTGGAGTAGTCGGGATTGGCTGCCTCGACCAGGGCGACTCCGGCGTCCAGGTCGAGGGTCTCCACGAGGAAGGTCTCGCCCTGGTGGAGGTAGACCGCGCCGGTGTGGACCGTGGTGTGGGCGGACGGCTCGTCCACGCTGCCGAGCAGGCGGCCGGTCGACGACTCGACCACCTGGATCGGGGCGCCTCCGCCGCCTCTGATGTCGGCGAGGTCGGTGGCGCGTTCGCGGCGGGTCCAGAACCAGCCTGCGGGACGGCGTCTCAGGAGGTTCCGGGCGACCAGGTCTTCCAGGACGTCGGCGGTGGTGGCGCCGAAGACGGGCAGGTCGTCGTCCGTCAGCGGGATCTCGGCGGCGGCGGCGCACAGGTGGGGGCCCAGGACGTACGGGTTGTCCGGGTCCAGGACGATCGCCTCCACCGGCCGGCCGAACAAAGCCTGCGGGTGGTGGACGAGGTAGGTGTCCAGGGGGTCGTCCCTGGCGATGAGCACGGCGAGGGCGTCCTGGCCGTCGCGTCCGGCCCGGCCGGCCTGCTGCCAGAGGGAGGCGCGGGTGCCGGGCCAGCCGGCGATCAGCACGGCGTCCAGGCCCGAGACGTCCACGCCGAGTTCGAGGGCGTTCGTGGTGGCCAGGCCCATGAGGGTGCCGGCGCGCAGGGCCTTCTCCAGGAGGCGGCGGTCCTCGGCGAGGTAGCCGGCGCGGTAGGCGGCGACCTTGTCGGGGAGGGCGGCCAGGTCTTGGACGTCGTCGGGGATGGCCCAGGTGAGCGGGCTCGGCGGGGTGGAGTGGCGCGGGTCCTGGACGTCGGATGCGGCGCTTCCGGTGGGGGAAGCGGAGTCCTGAGGGGGCGAGGAGGAGGTGAGCGGCGGGGACTCGGCGCCGGGGGAGAAGCCCGGGGGCGTGGCTTCGGGTGTCGCGTGCGGGGGCCACGGCGTGGTTTCGGGCGTGGCGTGCGGGGGCCACGGCGCGGTTTCGGGCGTGGCGTGCGGGGGCCATGGCGCGGTTTCGGGCGTGGCGTGCGGGGGCCAGGGGGCGGTGACGGAGAAGGCGACGTCGGCCAGCTTGGCGCGGGCGGACAGGGCGACCGTCTCGGCGCCGCGTCGCGAACGTACGAACGCGAGCGTCCGTACGTTCGCCAGGACCAGGTCCGCGAGGAGGTCAGCGGCCTCCGCGGTGGCCGTGCGGCGCACAGGAGCCCCTCCCTCGCCCCGCAGGTCCGTCAGGGGCGGTTCCCAGAGCGCGATGGTCGTGGAACCCTTCGGAGAGGCGTCCGTGGTCACCTCGTCCATCTCAAGCCCCGTCAGCCTCATGGCGAACACGCCGGGCTCGCTCGCCGTGGCCGAGGCGAGCATGAACGTGGGGCGCGAGCCGTACCGGGCGCAGACGCGGCGCAGACGGCGCAGGATCTGGGCCACGTGCGAGCCGAAGACGCCGCGGTATCCATGGCACTCGTCCACGACCACCATGCGGAGGCGGCGGAAGAACGAGGACCACTGCGCGTGGCGGGGCAGCACGCCGCGGTGGAGCATGTCCGGATTGGTCAGGACGTAGTTGGCGTGCTGGCGGATCCACGTACGTTCCTCGAAGGGGGTGTCGCCGTCGAAGCAGGCGGCGCGCACCTGCGTGATGCGCAGTTCGCGCAGGCCGCGGAGCTGGTCGGCGGCCAGGGCCTTGGTCGGCGTCAGGTACAGGACGGTGCCGCCGTCGAGGCAGGAGGCGACCGCCGGCGTGAGGTACGCCAGGGACTTGCCCGAGGCCGTTCCGGTACTGATGATCACGTTTCGGCCACGGAAAGCCAGGTCGGCGGCTTCGTGCTGGTGAGGCCAGAGTCCTGTAACTCCACGGTTCGCCAAGCGCGTAACCAGGACTTCCGGCGCCCAGTCCGGCCAACGCGCTTGACCCGCCTGACGTGCAGGAACATGCTCCACATGGGTGACACGCTCATGACGTGCGGGAACTCCGAGCAGGTGGGCGAGGAGTGGACCTGCCTGTTGTGGGGAGGATGCCGAGGAAGTCACTGTTTCCAGTCTTGCATCGATGGGCAAAGTCGCCGGGAATCGTGATTTCGTATAGACACAAGCCAGACGCGTGGTTGAATGCCGCGCGTCAGGGTCGGACAGTCTGGGGCCACGCTCCAGATTGCCAGGCCCGCAAGAGTACTTTCGCAGGCGAGGCGCTGGAGGATCTGTGGATCTGAAGTTGGATCACCGCACCGAAGACCGACTCACCATCGTGGAGGTCGAGGGTGAGATCGATGTCTACACGGCGCCGAGATTGCGTGAGCTCCTCATCGACCTGGTGAACAAGGGCAACTTCCACCTTCTGGTGAACATGGAGAAGGTCGACTTCCTCGACTCCACGGGGTTGGGAGTGCTCGTCGGAGGGCTCAAGAGGGTCCGGGCGCACGACGGCTCGCTCGAGCTGGTGTGCACCCAGGAGCGCATCCTCAAGATCTTCCGCATCACCGGTCTGACCAAGGTCTTCGGGATTTACGCTTCCGTCGACGAGGCCAAGGAAGCTCACGGCAAAGACAAGTAGCATGGCTACCGTCGAGCTGACGTTCAGCGCTCTCCCCGCGCATGTGCGGACCGCCCGGCTGGTGGCCACGGCGATCGCCCGTCGTACCGGCGTGGAGGAATCGCTGCTGGACGAAGTCAGGCTCGCCGTGGGTGAGGCATGCTCCCGGGCGGTCGAGGCGCATCGACTTCACTGCCCGGGCGAGCCCATCCGCATCGAGCTACGTGACGACTCCGGGCGTTTCGAGGTCACGGTCAGCGATCTGGCCCCCAGTGACGAGATCAAGCAGGAGCAGCCGCTCGATCTGGGCATGCTCTCTGACTCGTTCATGTCAGGCTTCGGCATCGCCGTCATCACGGGTCTGGCCGATGACGTCGAGGTCTTCCCCAGCCCCAAGGGGACGAACATCCGGATGAGCTGGCCCGCCTCCAACGGGGCGGGTTCCTGACCTGACATCGCTTGGATCGGTCCCTTGTCTCCCAAGGGACGTGTTCGAGCTGGTCGGGTGTGGTTTCAGGGGCGATAGACGGGGATGAGGGGGTGTCCGGTCGTGGCATGCCTTCCTCCCTGTCGAGTCGCACCACGTTTCCGCATGTCCTGACGAGGGTGCCGGCTGCCTCGTCCTGTCGGCATGTCCGGACGGCCCGCACCGATCCGAGAGAAGCGGCAGCGTGTGCGCGGTCGTCGGCGGACCAGCCCCAGGGTCTTGGCCAGGCCTGGTGCAGGGGTCAGCGAAGTTGGGTGCAGGGGTCCTGCGGGAGCGGTTCAGCGAGGTCCCGATGCGGGGGTTCAGCGCCGCAGGGGCACGGCGTGGACCGGCGAAGAGCTCAGGGCGATCCGGCGCGGGGCCCGGCACGGCATCGAAGCAGTGCGAGGGCCGCACGTCTCCAGGTCGCACGTCTCCAGGTCGCACGTCTCCAGGTCGCACGTCTCCAGGTCGCACGTCTCCAGGTCGCACGTCTCCAGGTCGCACGTCTCTACATCGCACGCCTCTACGTCGCATGCTGCCTGGGCTTCGGCCTCAAAGCAGGCCAAAGCCCGCTTCGCGCGTTCAACCGCTGTGTTGTACGGCGAGACGTCCAGGTTTCGATCGGGCGGTTGCTCGGGGGCGCGGACTGCGGGCCGGCTGTGCAGGCGGTTCTGCAGGGAGCGGGTAGCGGCTGGGATCGAAGGGCGAAGATCTACGGCGGCGCAGCCGGAGGCTGGAGTCCGAAGGCCAGTGCGGCAAGGGTCTGGGCTGGGGGCTGAGGGCTCGGTACGTTGCGACGCCTTCGCCGGCGAGGGGCGCGCCTGAGGGCCGGGAGGCCAGGATGGCGAGGCTCGGCCTGCGCTGCCTGACGTGCCCTGGTAGAGCAATACGACTGCCCATGGATCTTGCCGCCGCAGTGGTGTCTGTGGACAGGGATAGGAGTTGTCCACAGGCTGTGGATGAGTGGGGGATAGTCGGCCGGGTTGTTGGAAGGGCTTGCGCTGGGCGCCGTGTGTCGCGGGGCGTGTGGCGGCGGGCCGTGTGGGCCTGGCTGTGTCCCTGCGAGGCCGTGGCGTTGTGCCGCGTCGGTCAGGCCGCGGCCGGCGGCCCCGTGTCACGTGGGCGCGTCCACCGGTCGTGGCGCCCCGCCGCATCTCGCGGCGGTGGCGCCGGAAGGTGGCGCCGGAAGGTGGTCCCGGATGGTGGTCCCGGATGGTGGTGCTGGAAGGGGGGCCGGTGGGTGGGGCCGGGAGGTGACGGTCCGGCGGGGGTGTCTGGAGGTGCCGCCAGGTGGTGGGGGCGGGGCGCGGTTGGCAGAGGGCGGTTGTGGGTGGGGGTGGGCGTGGAGGGGGATCGGCGTGTCGTGGGGATTAAATCTGGGTTTCGGGCGGTCCGATTTGTGGGGTTGTCATGCCCGTAAACCTGAGGAAATTTCGCCTGTCAGATCTCAAACCGGCCCGCTGTCAGGGGATTACTGAACGCCCGCGCAAATACCCGCCCCGAGAGCCTTCATATCCGTTCAGTGCCTGCGTAGACTCCCGGCACCGGCCAAGGTGATCCGGCGGAACCGCGGATTCAACCGGAAGCGGCACCCACAACCCGGATGGTGCCGCACCCGCCCGCCGAGAGACCCGCAGCACCGTTCGGGCGAGACGACCGGTCTTGCCGAGGAGAACGATGAGCAGGCACATGCTGGCATTGGCGCCAGCGCCCAATCTGTCCCTGAGCGGTAACAATCTCACCATAGTGATCGTGGTAGCCGCGGTCGCGCTGATCGCGCTAGCCGTCGCCGGCGGCCTCGTACGCGAGGTGCTGTCCGCCGGCCAGGGCACCGAACGCATGCAGAACATCGCGCGAGCCGTGCAGGAAGGCGCGGCTGCCTATCTCGCGCGCCAATTCCGCACACTGGCGATCTTCGTGATCGTCATTCCCTTCCTGTTGCTCTTGCTACCGGGCGAAATGGACGTACGCGTCGGTCGCTCGATCTTCTTCGTGGTCGGTGCGGTGTTCTCCGCATTGACCGGATTCATGGGCATGTGGTTGGCGGTGCGCGGAAACGTGCGCGTCGCCGCCGCGGCCAACGAGTCGGGCGAGAAGCGCGCCATGCGCGTCGCCTTCCGCACCGGCGGCGTCGCCGGCATGTTCACCGTCGGCCTCGGGCTGCTCGGTGCGGCCGTGGTCGTCTTCATCTACCAGGGCGAGGCGCCCCACGTTCTCGAAGGCTTCGGGTTCGGGGCGGCGCTGCTGGCGATGTTCATGCGAGTCGGCGGCGGCATCTTCACCAAGGCCGCCGACGTCGGCGCCGACCTGGTGGGCAAGGTCGAGCAGGGCATCCCCGAGGACGACCCGCGCAACGCCGCGACGATCGCCGACAACGTCGGTGACAACGTCGGCGACTGCGCGGGCATGGCGGCCGACCTGTTCGAGTCGTACGCGGTCATGCTGGTCGCCAGCCTCATCCTGGGCAAGGTGGCCTTCGGCGAGCAGGGCCTGATCTTCCCGCTGATCGTGCCCATGATCGGCGTGCTGACGGCGATCATCGGCATCTTCGTCACCGGGCTGCGCGACCGAGACCGCAGCGGCATGGCGGCGATCAACCGCAGCTTCTTCATCTCGGCCGGGATCTCGGCGGTGCTGGTCGCCGCGGCGGCCTTCTGGTATCTGCCCAGCAGCTTCGGCGCCCTGTCGGGCTCGACCGTCACCTCCGACGCCGATCCGCGCCTGATCGCGGTGGGCGCGGTGCTGATCGGACTGGTCCTGGCCAGCGCCATCCAGCTGCTGACCGGCTACTTCACCGAGACCAACCGCCGTCCGGTGCGCGAGATCGGCGAGAGCTCGGCCACCGGCCCGGCCACCGTCATCCTCGCCGGCATCAGCGTCGGCCTGGAGTCGGCCGTCTACTCGGCGCTGATCATCGGGGGCGCGGTCTACGGGGCGTTCCTGCTCGGGTTCGGGAACGTCACGATCGCGCTGTTCGCGGTGGCCCTGGCCGGCACCGGCCTGCTGACCACGGTCGGCGTCATCGTCTCCATGGACACCTTCGGCCCGGTCTCCGACAACGCCCAGGGCATCGCCGAGATGTCCGGCGACGTCGAGGGCGAGGGCGCGCGGGTGCTCACCAGCCTCGACGCCGTCGGCAACACCACCAAGGCCATCACCAAGGGCATCGCCATCGCCACGGCCGTGCTGGCGGCGACGGCGCTGTTCGGCGCGTTCCGCACGGCGGTGGAGGACCAGCTCTCCAAGGCCGGCCAGGACATCAAGGCGGCGCTCGGCGCCTTCTCCACCTTCAGCCTCAGCATCGACCAGCCCAACGTGCTGGTGGGGCTGATCGTCGGCGCCGCGGTGGTGTTCCTGTTCTCCGGCTTGGCGATCTCGGCGGTCGGCCGCGCGGCCATGCGGGTGGTCTTCGAGGTACGCGACCAGTTCCGCAACAAGCCGGGCATCATGGACGGCACCGAGAAGCCCGAGTACGGCCGCGTCGTGGACATCTGCACCCGCGACTCGCTCCGCGAGCTGGCCACGCCCGGCCTGCTGGCGGTGATGACCCCGATCGCGGTCGGGTTCGCGCTCGGCTACGCGCCGCTCGGCGCGTTCCTGGCCGGCGCGATCGCCTGCGGCACCCTGATGGCCGTCTTCCTGGCCAACTCCGGTGGCGCCTGGGACAACGCCAAGAAGCTGGTCGAGGACGGGCACCACGGCGGCAAGGGCTCCGAGGCCCACGCCGCCACGGTCATCGGCGACACGGTCGGCGACCCGTTCAAGGACACCGCGGGCCCGGCCATCAACCCGCTGATCAAGGTGATGAACCTGGTGGCGCTGCTGGTCGCGCCGGCCGTCGTCCTGTACGCGGGCAACGCCGCGCTGCGGGTCGGCATCACGGTGGTGGCGGTGGCGGTGGTCGTGGCGGCCATCGTCGTCTCCAAGCGCAGGTCGGTGACGAGCGAGCCGGCCAACAACGACCGCGAGCACGAGCCCGTGGCCTCGTAACGACCAATCGGCGAGACGCCCGTCCCGGCCAGGGGCGGGCGTCTTCGCATGTGGGTGGGTGGCGCGGGGACGGCGGGGGCGCGGTGGGAAACTGGGCGGGTGGAAGAGGACAACCGGCCCTCGGGCGGGAAGACGCTGGGCCTGATCCTGCTGGCGATGCTGGTCATCCTGGGCGTGATCATCGGGCTCGGGATCTGGGCGTCGAGGGGATGACGGGTCGACGCATGGACGGGTCAACGCATGGACGGGTCGACGACAAGTCGAGGAAATGACGGGTCGACGCATGGACGGGTCGACGACAAGTCGAGCGAATGACAGGTCGAGGTGACGACGTGACGCGGACCCTGATACTGCTCCGCCATGCCAAGGCCGCACAGGTGCCCGGCCTGGCCGATCGCGAACGTCCGCTGACCGAGCGCGGCGAGCGCGACGCCGGCCGGGCCGGCGACGAGATCAGGGCGGCCGGGCTGAGCCCCGACGCGGTGCTCTGCTCACCGGCGCTGCGGACCAGGCGCACCGCCGAGCTGGCCTTCCCGGGCATGGAGATCAGCTACGAACGCGACATCTACCAGGCATATCCGGAAGAGCTGCTGGAACTGCTCCGCAGGACCGACCCGGAGCTGGGCACGGTCGTGTTGTGCGGGCACAATCCCGCGGTGCACGAGCTGGCCCTGCAACTGGGCGGCGGCGACTACGGCTTCCGGCCCGGGGCGTTCGCGGTGATCCAGGTGGAGGCGGCGTGGGTAGACCTGTGGCCGGGGGAGGGACGCCTGGTCACGCACTGGGCTCCCAAGGAGCACTGACCAGGGACGACGCCTATGCGGGGGGCCGCCAGAGCGCTGCGTGACGGCTTCTCGCTGCCCGCGCGTCCGCCCTGGGGGTACGGGCTGCTGTGCGGGCTCGCGGTGGCCGGGCCGCTGCTGGCCGGGGTGCTGGCGGGCCGGCCGCAGTCGGGGGCGTTCCTGGCCCTCGGGGCCTACCTGACGGCGTTCGGGGACACGTACGGGCAACCGTACGCGGCGCGGGCGCGGTCCATGGCCATCAAGATCGTGCTGATCGCCGGCGGGTGCTGGCTGGGCCTGTATCTGGCGGACCGGCCCTGGTGGGCGGTGCTGGCGCTCGGAGCGGTCGCCGCGGCGGGCGGCCGGTGGCGTACGGTCGGTACGCCGCCCGCGTTCGCCCTGGTCACCGGGTTCTATCTGGCGGTGCCCGCGGGTTTCGGGCCGCCCGAGCTGATGGTGTTCGGCGGCCTCCTGTACGCCGTGCTCGCCCTGGCCCTGTGGCCGTTGCGCCGGTTCGACCCGCTGGCGACGGCGCTGGGCGAGGCCGTCCGCGCCGTGGCCGGGCTGCTCGACGGGCTCGCCGGCGACGACTGGGACGAGCGCAGGGAACGCGCGTCCAAGGCCCTGGAGACGGCGGCCACGGCGTCGGCGTCGTTCGAGAGCATGGACGCGGCCGGCCGGTCCGCCGGTGCGTACGTCGAGGCGCTGGTCCGGATCTTCCACGAGACGGTGGCGCTGCGCGCCCTGCGCGCGGCGGCCCCGGACGAGCAGGACGGGATCGACGACGTGGCCACGACGCTGGCCGCGGACCTGCGGGAGGCCGCGGACGGGCGGCGGGCCGGGGTGGTGGAGGCACTGGCCGTCACCGCCGACTACGCCGAGCGCCTGGGCGCACGCGAGCCGGGCGCCGACCCGGCGGCGCTGCGCAGCGGCGCGGTGCTCGGGCAGGCCCGGCGCTGCCTGGACCGGATCGCGGTGGGGGTGCGCACGGTCGGCCTCCTGGCCGCCCGGCACGTGCCACCGGCGGGCCGCGGGTTGCTGCCGGGGTTGCCAGGAAGGCCGCCGACGGGCGGCGGGCTGCTGGCGGGGTTGCCGGAAAAGCCGCCGGAGGGCCGCGGGCTGCTGCCCGGGAAGCCTGCGGCGGGCCGCCGGCTGTTCCCGCGGCTGCCGTGGAAGCCGCCGCCGGGCGGTTCGGGGCCGGAGCACGCCGGGCGGCTGGGGCTCACCGCCGCCGTGGCGATGGCGCTGATGCTGGGGGTGCACGAGCAGTACGGCAAATGGTTCGTGTTCACCGTGCTGCTGGCGGTGCGGCCCACCTACGGGGACACCGTCGAGCGGGTGGTGCTGCGGGTGGCCGGCACCGTGGCGGGGGCCGCGGGGGCGGCGCTGATCCTGGCGGCGGTGCCGGGGCCCTACACGATCGTGGGGACGGTGCTCGTGTTCGGCACGCTCGGGTTCGCCCTGCGCGAGGTGAGCTACGGCTACTGGTCGATCTTCGCGACGCCGCTGGCCATGATGCTCACCGACTTCTCGACCCGGCTCGACTGGGAGGCGGCGGGGATCAGGCTGGCGCTCACCGCGGCCGGCGGCGTGCTGGCGCTGGCGGCGGCCCGGCTGCTGTGGCCGCGCGGCCAGGCCGGACGGCTGCGCGGCCTGGCCGCCGAGCTGCTGCGCGAGCACGCCTGCCTGGTCCGCGCGCTGGCCGAAGGCGACCTGGACCGGCTGCCCGACCGTACGGAGTCCGCCGGGACGGCGGCCGACCGGCTGCGCGAGTCGCTGGACAAGCTGGACAAGGAGCCGGGCGGCAGGGCCCCGGCCGAGCTGCGCGCCGCGCTGACGCTGGCCAGGAAGGTCAGGGACGACGCGATCCTGCTCGGCGCCGTGCTGCGCGGGGCCGCACCCGGCTCGGACGCCACCGCCGGCGTGCTGGACGCGGTGGCCGACCGGCTGGACGCCGTGGGGCAGGCCGTACGGGAGCGCGAGCCGCCGCCCGCCGCCGACGCGTTCGAGTCGCAGCTGGACGAGGTGGCGCGCGAGGTCAGCTCGCTGATGGAGGAGGCGGCGGCGGGGGAGGGCACGGCCGTGCGCAGGCGGCTGCGGCACGCGGTGACCGCCCACCCGGCGCTCAGGTCGCTCTGCAAGGACGCGCTCGACCTGGCCGCCGAGGTCACCGCCCGGTTCAGGACGTGAGCACGCCGTCCTCGGCGTCGGCGGCCTCGACCTCGTCCCTGGAGATGCCCAGGAGGTAGAGGATCGAGTCGAGGTAGGGCGTGTTGACCGCGGTGTCGGCCGCCTGCCGGACGACGGGCTTGGCGTTGAAGGCGATGCCCAGCCCGGCCGCGGCGATCATGTCGAGGTCGTTGGCGCCGTCGCCGATGGCCACCGTCTGGGAGATGGGCAGCCTGGCCTCCCTGGCGAACCGCTCCAGTGCGCGGGCCTTGCCCGGCCGGTCGACGATCTCGCCGACGACCCGTCCGGTGAGCTTGCCGTCGATGACCTCCAGGACGTTCGCCGCCGAGTAGTCGATGCCCAGCTCCTCGACCAGGGCGTCGGTGATCTGGGTGAAGCCGCCGCTGACGATGGCGAAGCGGTAGTCGAGGCGCTTGAGCGTACGGACGAGGGTGCGGGCGCCCGGGGTGAGCACGACCTCCTGGCGCACCTGCTCGAACACCTCGGCCGGCAGCCCCTCCAGCAGCGCGACCCGGCGGCGCAGCGACTCGGCGAAGTCGAGCTCGCCGCGCATGGCCTGCTCGGTGACCCGGGCGACCTCGTCGAGGCAGCCGGCGTGCGCGGCCAGCAGCTCGATGACCTCGCCCTGGATGAGGGTGGAGTCGACGTCCATGACGATGAGCCGCTTGGCCCGGCGGGACAGGCCGGTGCGCTGGACGGCGACGTCGACCTCCTGGGCGGCGGCCTCGGCGGCCAGCTCGACGCGCAGGGCGGCCGGGTTGGCGCCGGAGACCGACAGCTCGATGCAGGTGACGGGCCACTGGGCGAGGCGTTCGATGCGGTCGATGTTCGCGCCGGCGGCGGCGATGCGGCCGGCGATGCCCGCGATGGCGGCGGGCTGGAGGGTGGCGCCCAGCACGCTGACCGACAGGCGGCCGCGGCGGCGCTGTTCCTTGGCCTGGGAGCCGGTGGAGAGCTCGACCTCCATCCCGAGGTCTTCGGCCACCCGTTCGACGGCGGTCCACATCGCGCCGAGGGTGGTGCCCGTGCCGGTGGACGGGCCGCCGGCGTACGCGACGAGCACGCCGAGCGTGAGCCTGCCGCGGATGACGACCTGTTCGATGTCCGCGACCGTCACCGGGAACCCGGACAGCACGGAGAAGAGCCTGGAGGTGACACCGGGCCGGTCGGGGCCGGTCAGGGTGATCAGGAGGGTGCGCTGGTCCACATCCAGCCACGGTACTGCGCCCGGTCCGGTGCCCGCGCAGCAGGCTCGCCATTCGGACACGGGCGCAGCGTGACTAGCGGACGATCCTGGTCCTGACGGTCTTGGCGTAGCCGTGCACGGGGACGCCGACGCGCTCCAGCTCCTCCTCGGCCAGCGCCCACGTGCCCTTCTCCTGGTCCCACATGCCCTGCTGGACGTCGTAGGAGACCACGCCGAGGGTCGCCTTCTGCGTGCCCGTGGCGTTCTTCTTCAGCTTCGCGTAGAAGTCGAGGCGCACCCAGTCCTTCTTCTCCAGGACGTAGGGGACGCTGCAGTACAGGGCGCGGCCGTCGAGGGTGCAGACGGTGCCCTTCGGAGCGTCGTAGCGGACCCTGCGCAGGTCCACGCCCTTCGGGAACTGGCCGCCCACGAACCAGGCGTCGGCCGAGAACGGGCCGGTGTTGGTGGCCTTGAGGCTGTACCTGATCTGGCCGCCCGCCTTGGCGGTCTTCGACGCCTGCAGCTTGATGTCGAAGACCGCGAACGGGGCGTCGGCCGCCTTGACGGCGTGGGCGGCGGTGGTCGTCGTGGCGGACGCGGGCACCGCCGGGACAATCAGCGCACCGGCCAGCAAAGCCAGCGAGGCGACCTTAGTGAGGGAGTTGCGCATCAACGTCTCCGGAGAGGAAGTGGCACGGGGACGCGCACGAACAAGCCCCCGTAAATGTCCGCTGTTCCTATCACGAGGGCAAAATCCATGTAAAGCTTATTTATCCAGAATCAAGTGCGTGTCGCCGAACTCGTGCCACAGATATCCCTTCCGCAGCGCTTCTTCGTACGCGCGTGCCAGCGCTTTCTCGCCGGCGATCGCCGTCAGCATGAGCAGATGGCTGGAGCGCGGTTCGTGCAGACCGGTGATGAGCCCGGTGACCGCCCGTACGCCGGCGGCCGGGGTGACGACGTGGCCGGTCCAGCCGGAGGCGGCGCCGACCTGGCCGTCCGGGCCCACGGCGGTCTCCAGGGCGCGCACGACGGTCGTCCCCGCGGCGATCACCCGGCCGCCGTTCCGCCGGGTCAGGTTGACCAGCCGGGCGGTGGCGGCGGGCACCTCGTACCGCTCGGCGTAGGGCCGCTCGTCCTTCTCGGGCGAGGCCACGCCGGTGTGCAGCGTGACGGGCGCGATCGTCACGCCCCGCGAGACCAGCGCGGTGACCAGCTCGGAGGTGAACGGCCGGGCCGCGCTCGGCATCTCCGCGCTGCCCGGCACGGTGGCGAACACCGTCTGGTAGGCGTCGATGGGCCAGTCGGCCGGCACGTACGAGTAGCGGATCGGACGGCCGTGCTCGCGCAGGTACGGCAGCACGTCCCGGTCCAGCCGCGCCCGCCACAGCCGCGGCGTCTCCCGTTCGATCAGCCGCAGCGTGGCCCGGCCGGGCAGCGGCAGCCACTCGCCCGGCTCCCCGCCGCCGTACGGCTCGGACGCCTTGGCGGTCCTGCGGCGCAGCTCGACCAGCCAGGTGCCGTCCTCGCGGGCGGTCGAGAAGTGCACGGCGAGCCGGTCGAGGCGGACCGCCGCGGGCAGCGTCGCCGAGTTGTTGACCACGATGAGGTCGCCGGGGTCGAGCAGTCCGGGCAGGTCGCCGAACCGGTGGTGGGCGGGCTCGGCCTCGCCGCGCGAGACCATCAGGCGCACCGCGTCCCTGGTCAGCCCGCGCGCCTCGGGCGGCTCGTGGGCCGACAGGTCGTCGGGCAGCGCGAAGTCCAGCAGCGCCGTCATTGCAGGCTCACCTTCCCGCCCGCCGGCCGGGACGTGACCAGGTCGCGCAGCGCCGCGGCCACTTTGGCGGGGTCGGTCGCCGCCGACGCCTCCTCGGCCCCGACGGCGTCGGCGAGCATGCGGGTGTTCATCTCGCCCGGATCGGCCCACCAGACCCGCAGGCCGGGCTCCTCGGCGGCCAGCACGTTCGACAGCTGCTCCAGGGCGGCCTTGGTCGCGCCGTAGCCGCCCCAGCCCGGGTAGGCGCCGGTGGCGGCGTCGGAGGTGATGTTGACCACGGCCCCGCCGGCCGCGCGCAGGGCCGGCAGCGTGGCCTGGATGAGCGCGAGCGGCGCGGTCACGTTCGTCTCCAGCAGGACCCGGAACGCCTCCAGCGGGTAGCCCGCCAGCGGCGGCAGCGGGGTCACCCCGAGGTCACTGGCGTTGTTGACCAGGAGGTCCAGCTCGGGCACGGCCCGTCCCAGCCGCGCGACGTGCTCCGGGTCGGTCACGTCGCCGGGGATCGCGGTGGCGCCCAGCTCGTCGGCGACCCGGCGCAGCTCGTCGGCGCCGCGGGCGGTGAGCGCGAGGGACCAGCCCGCCTCCGCCAGGGACCTCGCCAGGGCGAGGCCGAGGCCGCGGGAGGCGCCGGTGATGAGAGCGGTGTTCGTCATGACCTCGACGCTAGGATCGGCGCGCCGCGCCGGCATCGGGCGCAGGGCCCGCCCCGGCCTGGGCACATCGTCCTAGGACTCCGCCCCTGGAGCGGGACCCTAGAGTGGGTCCGTGAGCTCATCGGACCGGGACGAGATCCTGCAGGCGGTGAGTTCCGCCGTGCTCGCGGTCACCCGGCATCTGTCGGTCCGCGAGGTGCTCCAGGTCATCGTACGGTCGGCGCAGCGCCTCCTCGACGCCCGCTACGCCGCGCTCGGCGTGCCCGACGACGACGGCTCGTTCGCCGAGTTCGTCGCCGAGGGCATCACCGACAAGCAGTGGGAGGCCATCGGCCCGCTGCCCAGGCAGCACGGCATGCTCGGCGCGATGCTCCGCGAAGGCACCCCGGCCCGGCTGCCCGACCTGCGGGAGGACCCGCGGTTCGAGTGGTGGCCGAAGGCGCACCCGGTGATGAAGGACTTCCTCGGCGTCCCGATCCGCGATGCCGACCAGGTGATCGGCATCATCTTCCTGGCCAACAAGCGCACCCCCGGCGGGTTCACGCAGGAGGACCAGGAGCTGCTGACGCTGTTCGCCGCGCACGCCGCCATCGCGCTCACCAACGCCAGGCTCTACGAGCGCGGGCGCGAGCTGGCCATGCTGGAGGAGCGCAACCGGGTGGCCCGCGAGCTGCACGACGCGGTCACCCAGAAGTTGTTCTCGCTCCGGCTGACCGCCCAGGCCGCCGCCACCATGCTGGACAAGGCCCCCGAGAAGGCGCACGCCGAGCTCGAACGCGTCCAGCGCCTGGCCGGGGAGGCGCTGTCGGAGCTGCGCGCGGTGATCGTCGAGCTGCGTCCGGCCGAGCTCGACCGCCACGGGCTCGCCGAGACGTTGCGCAAGCACGTGCGCATGCTCGACCGGCTCCACCCCTCGCTGGTCACGTTCGAGTGCGACGAGCTGCCGCCGCTCGACTCGGCGGTGGAGGTGGCTGTGCTGCGGGTGGCCCAGGAGGCGCTGCACAACGCGCTCAGGCACTCCGGGGCCTCGCGGGTGTCCGTACGCCTGGCCCTCGGCGACGGGGCGCTGGCGCTGACCGTCCACGACGACGGCGACGGCTTCGAGCAGGGGGAGTCGCGTGGCCTGGGCCTGGTGTCGATGCGCGACCGGGCGGAGTCGGTCGGCGGGGCGATGACGGTCTCCTCGGCCCCCGGCCAGGGGACCACCGTACGCGTGGAGGTGGGCGTGTGATCCGGGTGCTGATCGCCGACGATCATCCGGTGGTCCGGCAGGGGCTGCGGACGTTCCTCGATCTCCAGGACGACGTCACCGTCGTCGGCGAGGCGGCCGACGGCGCGCAGGCCGTCGAGCTGGTCGTCGAGCTGAGGCCCGACGTGCTGCTGCTCGACCTGAAGATGCCGGTGCTCGACGGGCTCGGCGCGCTGGAGCGGCTGGCCGGCTCGGCCACGCGGGTGGTGGTGCTGACGTCCGTGAGCGACCGGTCCGACGTCGGCCCGGCGATGCGGGCGGGGGCCGCGGGCTTCCTCTACAAGGACGTCGATCCGTCCGCGCTGGTCCAGGCCGTGCGCGCGGTGCACAACGGTCAGGTGCTGCTCGCGCCGGAGGCGGCCGAGGCGATGCTGGCCGCCCCGGCGCCCGCGGCCGCCGTGCCGGGGCCGGCGCCGCTGACCGAGCGGGAGCGCGAGGTGCTCGCCCTGATCGCGGCCGGGCGGTCCAACAGGGAGATCGCGCGCAGCCTCGCCGTCGCCGAGAAGACCGTCAAGACCCATGTGTCGAACGTGCTGATGAAGCTGGGCGTCCAGGACCGGACGCAGGCCGCGCTGTACGCCGTGCGGCACGGCCTGGCCTGACCTCGGCGGCCTTCGCCGGTCGGGCCCCCGAGCCGCCTACGAGTGGCGTGCCGGCTCGAAGATGGCGTGATGGGCGGCCACCAGGGCGCGGCGCACCGCCCGGTCGAGCTCCCGCAGGGCCGTGGCCCTGGCCGCCACCTGGGTCGAGGTGAGCCCGCGATCGTCGGCCAGGACGAGGACGGCGGCCAGCCGGGTGGCCAGCGTGGAGACGCGGTGGGCGCGGGCCGGGTAGCCGGGGGCCAGTTCGCCGCCGCGCTGCGGCCTGTCGGGCCGGGCCTGGGCCGGGCCGTCGACGCCGGTCAGCGCCTCGGTGGCGGCGCGCATGGCCGACGACAGCTCGTGCTCGGCCTCGGCCAGCGAGGGCAGGTCCTGGCGTACCGGCCCGGCGTCGTGCACCTCCAGGCGGGTCCCCACGTAGGAGGAGCCGCGCCGGTCGGGCACGGGCACCAGGCCGAGCCGCCGGTCGCGCAGCACGGCGACGGCGGCCTGCCCGGCCTCCACGGCGGAGGAGTTGAACGGCGCCGGCCCGGACAGCCCCAGCGGGTCGCCGGGCGCGGGAAGGGCGAGCCGGAACTCGTGCAGACCGTCGGACCGCAGGTTTGCGAGGTATTTACGCAGCGGCACGTCACCGGCGACGACGGGCCCCGCGACGGCTTCCACGTGGTCAGCCGCCTCGTCGAGGCCGACGTGACCGGAGAGCCACGCGTTGCCCCAGGCGACCAGCGAGGGACAGACAGGTGATTCAGGGTGCACCGATCCACGATAAGCGCTCGCCCTGCAATAGGTTTGTCCCCAGGGTGACTCCAGAGGTCCCCAGGGTGACTCCAAGGGAGGGAACGGGGATGGGTGGTCAGGTGCTGCGGCTCCAGGACGTCGCCGTCAGGCGCGACGGAGCGGCCCTGCTGCGCGGCATCGACTGGACGGTCAACGAGGACGAGCGCTGGGTCGTCATCGGTCCCAACGGCGCGGGCAAGACCACGTTGTTGCAGGTCGCCGCGACGTTGCTCTATCCGACCGAGGGCGTGGTCGAGGTGCTGGGGGAGCGGCTGGGGCAGACCGACGTGTTCGACCTGCGGCCGCGCATCGGGCTGGCGAGCGCCGCGCTGGCCGAGCGCATCCCGCCGGAGGAGAAGGTCATCGACCTCGTCCTGACCGCCTCGTACGCCATCATGGGCCGCTGGACGGAGGAGTACGACTCCAACGACGTCACCAGGGCCGTCGAGCTGATCGACATGATGGGCGCGGCCCACCTGATCAGGCGGCGGTTCGGCACCCTGTCGGAGGGCGAGCGCAAGCGGGTGCAGATCGCCCGCGCGCTCATGCCCGACCCCGAGATGCTCCTGCTCGACGAGCCGGCCGCCGGCCTCGACCTGGGCGGCAGGGAAGACCTGGTGCGCCGGTTGTCGGCGCTGGCCGGCGACTACCGCTCGCCGACGCTGGTGCTGGTGACGCACCACGTCGAGGAGGTGCCGAGCGGGTTCACGCACGGCCTGCTGCTGCGGCACGGGTCCGTGGTGGCGCAGGGGCCGCTCGACCACGTGATGACGGCCGACAACCTCTCCCGTACGTTCGGGGTGCCGCTGACGCTCGACCGGAGTGCCGAGGGCCGCTGGTACGCCAGGGCACACTGACCTCACTGGATCACCATTTATGCGGATATCGGTCGCCTAAAGGTGAAACGAAATATCATGCACCGAGTCGGTCCCCTCGACTCCGGAGCTTCGCCATGTCGACCGAGCAGCTCGTCGTCGCCCTCGTCGTGGTCGCGGCGATGGGTTTCGTGGTGGTCCGCAGCATCCGCATCGTCCCGCAGGCCACGGCGGCCATCATCGAACGGCTGGGCCGCTACCACCGCACGCTGACGCCCGGGCTCAACATGGTGGTCCCGTTCGTCGATCGCATCAAAGACCTGATCGACCTGCGGGAACAGGTGGTCTCGTTCCCGCCGCAGCCGGTGATCACGTCCGACAACCTGGTGGTGTCGATCGACACGGTGATCTACTTCCAGGTCACCAACCCCAAGGCGGCCACGTACGAGATCGCGAACTTCCTGATCGGCGTGGAGCAGCTCACCGTCACCACGCTGCGCAACGTGGTCGGCGGCATGGACCTGGAACGCACGCTGACCTCGCGCGAGGAGATCAACACCGAGCTGCGCGGCAGCCTCGACGAGGCCACCGGCAAGTGGGGCATCCGGGTCAACCGGGTCGAGCTGAAGGCCATCGACCCGCCCGTGTCCATCCAGGACTCGATGGAGAAGCAGATGCGCGCCGACCGGGACAAGCGCGCCGCCGTGCTGGCCGCCGAGGGGCAGCGTCAGGCGGCGATCCTGGCCGCCGAGGGCGACAAGCAGGCGGCCGTGCTGCGCGCCAGGGGCGAGGCGGAGGCCGCCGTGCTGCGCGCGCAGGCGGACGCCGAGGCCCAGGCCATGCGCGCCAAGGGCCAGGCCGACGCGATCGGCATGGTCTTCAAGGCCATCCACGACGGCAAGCCCGACCAGCGGTTGCTGGCCTACCAGTACCTCCAGACGCTGCCCGAGATCGCCAAGGGCGACGCCAACAAGGTGTGGATCGTGCCCTCGGAGATGGGCAAGGTGCTGGAAGGGCTGGGCGGGCTGTTCGCCCCGCCCGCGCCCAAGAACCCCGAAGAATAACTCAAACACATGTACGGATAAATACCGGCCTAAGTGGGTATAAATCAGTACATGAAGGGTGATCGGGTGGAGATCGTCATCGACGCGGGCGGCTCCCCGCGAACCTACGAGGTCACGGCCACCCGCGCGGGCCGGCGCGTCGAGGTGGCCAACCGGCGCGGGCTGGTGGAGGTGAGCGAGGTCACCCGGAGCGGCACGCCGGTACGCACGGCCCGATTCATGTCCAGCCGGATCCTCGCCCTCGTGGAGCATCCGGCCGACGAGGCCGCCGGGGACGACTAGCGGAAGTCCGCCACATGGTCCTCGGCCCACTGGCGGAAGGTCAGCGCGGGCCGGCCGAGCAGTCGCTCCACCGTGTCGGTCACCCGCTCCGGGTTGTCCACCGCCGCCCCCCAGCCCTTCAGCGCGGCCTCCACGAACCCGGGATCGCCCCAGGCGGCCGTCAGTTGCGCGCGGGCCTCGTCCAGCGGCTGCTCCTCCCAGCGCACCTCGTGCCCGGCCACCTCGCCGATGATCCGCACCTGCTCGGCCTGGGTGAGCTGCTCGGGGCCGGAGAGCACGTACCTGCCGCCCGTGTGGCCGGCCGAGGTGAGCACGTGCGTGGCCACCGCGGCGATGTCCTTCTCGTGGATCAGCGCCCTGACCGCCTGCCCGAACGGCCAGCGCACGACTCCCTGCCGGATCTGGGCGGCCCAGCCCAGCGTGTTGGCGGCGAAGCCGCCGGGCCGCAGGAACGTCCAGGCCAGGCCGGAATGCCGGATCAGCCGTTCGACGCTCTGGTGGAACAGCGTCGGCTCCTCGCCGTCGGCCAGGTCCTCGACGTCGGCGGACAGGTAGACCACGCGGCGGGCGTGCCGGGCGAGGGCGGTCACCGCGCCCGCGGTCGCCGCCTCGGAGTAGCCGGGCCACAGCAGGAAGACGCTCTCGACGTCCCGCAGCGCCGGTTCAAGGGTCTCGGGCACGGTCAGGTCGCCGCGCACGGCCTCCACGCCCTCGCGGAGCCGGGCCTTGTCGGGGTTCCTGACCAGCGCCCGCACGTCGAGGCCCGCCTCCGCGAGCTGGGAGACCACATGTTTGCCCACATTGCCGGTCGCGCCGGTCACCAGGATCTTGCTCATGGCCCCGACGGTAGGACCTCAAGTTAAGTTCAGGTCAACCCCGGCCGTACCTGGATCGTGCCGTCGCGGCGGACGCGGGTCTCGAACATGGGCGCGGGCGCGGTCGCGGGACCGTGCTTCACCGAGCCGTCGGCCAGCCGGAACGTGCTGCTGTGCCAGGGGCAGACCACGCACGCCTCGCCGTCCTCCATGACCAGCCGGCCCTGGTGCAGGGGGCCCGCCAGGTGCGGGCAGCGGTCGGCCAGCACGGTCACCCCGTCGCCCTGGCGCAGCACGAAGAGCTGGATGTAGCCGAGCCGGCGGGCGACCGGCCTGCCGTCGGGCAGGTCCTTGAGCGGGCACAGGTCGTGCCAGCCCAGCGGCACGAGATGGGCGACCTGCGGCGCGTGGTTGGCCCCCGCGGCCTGGCGGTAGGCCATGTGGCCGCCGAGGTAGCCGCCCAGCCCGCCCAGCCCGAGCCCGACGTACGACAACACGCGCCCGGCCCGCTCGGCGCCGCGCAGCCGGGCCACCAGCGAGGCCGACATCAGGCCCAGGGCGGTCATGTTGGCCGCCATGTGCACGAAGCCCACGCGCTGCTGCTCGCGGTGGAGCGAGGACCAGTCGGTCAGCCCGGCCGCCGCCGTGGGCAGTGCGTTGGCGATGCCCGTGGCCAGGAGCAGCCTGCTCGCCCTGGGGTCGGCGTGGGCCAGGTCGAGCACGGCGGCCGACAACCAGCAGCCGAGGGTGACCGTGGCCAGCGGCGGGTGCAGCGGTTTCCCCGTGGGCACGCCGTGCAGCAGGTCGCGCAGGGTGCCCTGACGCAGGCGCTCGCGTACGACCTTGGCCAGCCCCCGGATCGGTTTGTCCATCGCCTTCGACTTCTCGAGTCGATCGGCGAGGTCAACCGGACCGACGAAACCCCGCAATTGCCGACGTCTCGCTCGCACTGTCTCTTTCACGACAAGTCCCCTACCCCGGCCTAGACGGGATCACTCGGAGAGGTGTCCCCTGGCCACGGAGAGTTCTACCAGCTCCAGCGCGTACGCGCCGAGGGAGGCCGACCCCTCCTGGATGATCCGCACCTTCTCCCTGACCTCGCCGGCCGTCACCTTGAACAGCGGCCAGGTGCCGCCCTCGGTGTGGTGGTTGGCCAGGATCGGCGCGAACCGGTCGAGCGCCTTGGCGAACCGGGCCTCCGGCGTCTGCCTGGCCTCGAACTCGTCCCAGAGCTCGCGCAGCCGGGCGCCCTGCTCCGCGGGGAGCAGGCCGAAGATGCGGTCGGCCGCGGCGGTCTCGGCGGCGGCCTGGGCGGCGACCGCCACGTGGTCGTAGACGAAGGTGTCGCCGGCGTCGATCTCGACCAGGTCGTGCACGAGTAACATCGCCACCACCCGCTGCAGGTCCGTTCCGGGCGGCGCGTGCTCGCCGAGGACCATCGCCAGCGTGCCCACGTACCAGGAGTGCTCGGCGGAGTTCTCCCGCCGCGACCCGTCGATCAGATGGTTGCGGCGGATGATCCGCTTCAACTTGTCGATCTCGACGGCGAACGCGATCTGGGCGTACAGGCGGTCCTCTTCTGGCGCGATAGTCACGCGCGACACCCTAATGTGCGGTGATCACCCCGGTTGGTGAAATCGTGACCGGAACTCCGTTGAACACTGCGTTACCACTTGGGATATCCAGGGCGGATTCGTCCGTCAGCACGTTCGTGTTGACACCGGCGTGTTGGGCCGCCACCTGCTGCGTGCTGCCCGCGTGCCCCCAGCCGTGCGGCAGGCTGACCACGCCCGGCATGATCGTGTCGGTGGGCTCCAGCGTCACCGTGAGACTTCCGATGGCCGAGGTGACCACGGCCTGGCCGTCCAGGCCGAGCCTGGCCACGTCGGCGGGGTTGATCTGGAGCGTGCAGGTGTTGGTGCCGCCGACCAGCGGGCCCACGTTGTGCAGCCAGCTGTTGTTGGAGCGCAGGTGGCGCCGCCCGATCAGCACCATGTCCGGCGGCTCCTCCGCCAGCCTGCCGCGCAGGCGCTCGACGTCCTCGACGAGCTGCGGCGGGGCCAGCTCGATCATGCCCGAGGCGGTCTTCAGCACCTCGGGCAGCCGGGGCTCCAGCGCGCCGAGGTCCAGGCCGTGCGGGTGGTCGAGCAGCTTGCGCAGCGACAGGTCGCCCTTGCCGGCCCACTCGCCGTACGGGCCGAGCCGGAGCATGAGGTCCAGCCTGCGCTCGGCGCCCGTCTCGCCCTCCAGCGCGGCCCGCAGCGCGGCCACGTCGTGCCCCTCGACGCCGGAGCCGGGCGTCTGCACGGCCTTGCGCAGCATCTCGCCGATCAGGAACTCGTCCAGGGCCTCCTCCGGCCCGTCCGTCCCTCTCGTCACTCCCGCCCCTCCCGGGCCTTCCATGCCGGACGCGATCACGGCCAGCCTGGCCAGGATCCGGGCCTCGCTGGGCCGTCCGTCCAGCGGCAGCGCGGGGCGCGAGTAACGGGCGTAGTTGCGTACGGCGAACCCGAGCAGCGCGAAGTCGTAATGGCCCGACTGCAGCACGCGCGGCGGCGGCAGGATCACGTGCGCGTGCCGGGTGGTCTCGTTCAGGTACGGATCGACGCTCACCATGAAGTCGAGCCCGGCGAAGGCCGCCGCCAGCCGGTCGCCGTGCGGCGCGGACAACACCGGGTTGCCCGCGATCGTGACCAGCATCCTGACCTGGCCCTCGCCCGGCGTCTCGATCTCGTCGGCCAGCGTGGCCACGGGCAGCTCGCCGTTGGCCTCGGGCAGCCCCCGCACCCGGCTGCGCCACCGGCCCGTCGCGTACGGCCGCCGCCGCGCCCCGAACTCGGTCGCCGGCTTGGGGAACATGGCGCCGCCGGGCCGGTCGAGGTTGCCGGTGAGCACGTTGAGCACGTCCACGAGCCACTGGGCCAGCGTGCCGAACTCGGCCGTGCAGGTGCCCATCCGGGCGTACACGGCGGCCGTCCGCGCGCCGGCCAGCTCCCTGGCCAGCCGGACGATCGTCGCGGCCGGCACGCCGGTACGCCGGGAGACCGCCTCCGGCGGGAAGTGCTTGGCCGCCTCGCGCACCTCGGCCAGCCCGTTGACCTCGTGCCACGGCCTGGCCAGGTCCTCGGCGAACAGCGTGTGCACGATCCCGAACAGCAGGTACGCGTCCGAGCCCGGCCGGACGAAGACGTGCTCGTCGGCCAGCGCCGCCGTCCTGGTGCGGCGCGGGTCCACCACGACGAGCCTGCCGCCGCGGCGGCGCAGGGCCTTGAGCCGGCCGGGGAAGTCGGGGGCGGTGCACAGCGAGCCGTTCGACTCCAGCGGGTTGGCGCCCAGCATCAGCAGGAAGTCGGTCCGGTCCAGGTCGGGGACCGGGACGGCCAGCGGGTGGCCGAACATCAGGCCGCTGGCGACGTGCTTGGGCATCTGGTCGGCGGTGGCGGCGGTGAAGACGTTCCGGGTGCCGAGCGCCTTGATCAGCGGCCCGGCGTAGAGGCCGCCGGCCATCGTGTGGGCGTTGGGGTTGCCCAGGTAGACCGCCACCGACCGGCGTCCGTACCGCTCGGTGACCCGGGCCAGGCCCTGCCCGACGGCCTCGAACGCCTCCTCCCAGCTCGCCTCGCGCCACTGGTCGCCCTCGCGGATCAGCGGCTTGCTCAGGCGGTCGGGGTCCTCGTCGAGGCGGCCCAGGCTCGCGCCCTTGGGGCAGATGAACCCCTTGCTGAAGGGGTCGTCCCGGTCGCCGCGGACGCCGATGACGTGCCCGCCGTCGTCGAGGGTGAGCGTCAGGCCGCAGACGGCCTCGCAGAGGGGACAGGTGCGGTGGACGGTCGAGGTCATCGCGACTCCTGAGTTCGCCAGGTGAACTCATCTTGGCCCGTCCCGTCCGCATGGGGAAGCCCCGGGAGCCCCCGCGGTCCCCGGGGCCGTTCCTAGGGAGATGTCCCGCTTTCCCTAGGTCATCGGACGACCTGCGGCAACGCCAGCGGCGTGCGCAGATCGTGCGGCTCCTCCAGGTCGGACCGCAGCGGCGTCCAGGAATGGCGGCCGTACAGGCGTTCCAGGCCGGGAGCGGTCACGCCGGGCAGCTCGTCCCGCCGGACGATCTCCACCAGCAGCAGGTGGGCCCGGTCGCGGTGCCGGTGGACGGTGGCGCTCCTGGCCCAGCAGGCCGCCGCGATCTCCGCGGCGTAGGCGTCGAACTCCTCGGCCGAGATGCCCGCCCGCGTCATGACCAGCGCCTTCTCGCCCCTGGCCGAGGGGGTGATCCAGAGCACCAGCGGGATCCGTCCCGACCGGGTGTGCATGGTCGTCTCCAGGCAGACCCGCTGCAGGCGGTGGCGGGAGACCACGCACCAGAAGTGGGCCAGGGCCCAGTTGCGGCCGGTCCTGGTGACGGCGGGCACCGAGACGGCGCTGCTCAGCAGGACGAACGGCACCCAGCGGCCGTCCCGCGCGGCGCCCAGCAGGGCCAGGACCAGCAGTCCCAGCGCCCCGAGCACCATGAGCTCGCTGCGGACGCGCCAGATCCGCGTCAGCGGGCCCCCGCCGCCCGCGCCCGGCAGGTCCTCGACGGCCGGGTAGATCTGGTTGCGCGGGTTCCTCGGCACGTCAGGACACCTCCTCGGGCACCCGTGACGCCACCGTGAGCTGGTCGAAGCGCGGGTCGCGGTAGGCGCGGGCGCCGAAGCCCGTCCTGGTGACCGTCCAGCCCCGGTAGATGGCGAACTCGTCCGGCTCCATGCAGATCTCGCGGTCCGTCCATGCGATCAGATCCCGGATCCGGGTCTTGATTCGGCCGAGCCCCTTGGTACCTTGTGAGTACATAGAAGACCCCTTTCGCGGCATTTCCAGAGGTGGCTTCTTCGCCGGGTCGCAGATCGGGTCTCCGTCCCGCCGCAGGGTGGCAGCCCATATGCGGCGAACGCGGATCCGGTCTCGGCCCGGCAATTTCTTTCGTGCTCCGATGAGCGACACGCTTTTCAGGTGATGGGACGGTCCTTCCGGCAAGCGGCCTCCCTTGGGCGGACATTCGTATCCGGGACGGCTCCGTTGCCGGTGAGGCGGCCCTGTCGCGGGCGCCCGATCGTGAGCGGAGAGCCCGACGCGCGGGGCCGTTTCGTCATCCCGGCCTCCCCTCGTCGGTCGAGAACCCTCCTGGCTCGATCGTCCTCCGCGTACGGAGATGCTGCAATACATCGAGCAAGGGAAGAATTAACTTTCTTCGCAGGTTGCCGTTCCAGTTGCCGTGCAACTTGCATGCGTTCTGTCAGGTGTATATGAGACGTCCGAGGTGGCCGTAAATCCTCCCCCCGACCTCTATACCTACGTGAAGCCTTGTCTTGCTCCCACGCTCTCTCCGTGAAAGCCTTCGGGCAACCCCATGCGGCAGAGTTCGTGCAAGTTGCAGTGTAAGATTGAGTGAACGGCCCACAAACCGGGTTGCCAAACGATCCGTTCCCGCCACACCTTCATTCCCGACAAGGAGAGTGGACGGTGCCATCGCAGCAGGGCAGTCCGACAGTGCGCAGGCTCCGCCTAGGCCAGGAGTTGCGCCTCCTTCGCGAACGACGGAAGTTCACCGGGGCCCGGGCGGCGCGCGAGCTCGGCTGGTCGGCCAGCAAGGTCAGCCGCATCGAAGCCGCGAAGACCATGCCGAGCGCCGCCGACATCAAGGCGTTGGGCGAGCTCTACAGTCTCGACGGCGACAGACTTGACGAACTCTTCGGCCTCCTGCGAGATGCGGAGCAGCGCGGGTGGTGGGAAGATTATGAAGACTCCCTTCCCGAGGAGTACATCAGGCTTCTCGGGCTGGAGGCGGAGGCGACGGTTCAGCGCAACTGGGAACCCCAGTTGGTGTCCGGTCTCCTCCAGACCGAGGACTACGCGCGAGAGGTCATCCTCTCCGCGCGCGGAATCGTCCGGATCACGCACAGCGGCGTGCGCAGTCGCGTCGAGGCCCGCCTCGACCGTCAGCAACGGGTTCTGCACCGGCCCGATCCCTGCCGCCTCAACGTGGTGCTCGACGAAGCGGTGCTGATGCGGCGCTTCGGGGAGCCCTCGGTCATGCGGGAGCAGATGGAACACCTCATCGAGGTCTCCCTGTTGCCGCACGTCAACGTCCGGGTGTTGCCGCTGGACTCGCTCCATCCGGTCAATACCGGGGCGTTCATTCACCTGAAGTTCACCGGTTTCGACGATGTCGTCTATTTGGAGCACTTGTACACTGCTCACTTCGTAGAGGACCTCGAACGAGTCGCCGGCTATGAGAACGCTTTTGACCACATGTGGGCAGAGGCACTCGACGAGGACGAATCCCGCGTACTCATCCAACGCAAAGCCATGTTGTGGCGGCGCTAGAGCACGCGGTCCCAGTAGGCGGGCAATGGGGCCTGCCTATACCTTTTGGGGAGAAAATGCACACCACTACGATCCCGAACTGGCGGAAGAGCACCTTCTGCAATGGAGCGACCGCTTGTGTCGAGGTCGCCCCTCTGGCAGACGGCAACGTCGCCCTGCGGGACAGCAAGGTTGAGGACGGCCCCGTGCTCGTCTTCACGCCGTCCGAATGGGCCGCCTTCACCGCAGGGGTGCGTGACGGCGAGTTCGACCTGCAGACCCTGGCTGCTGCCGCCGGGTGAGCAAGCGGCCCTGACGAGTTGGCGACACAACCTTCAGGGCCGCCCACGACGAGCCCCGGTCCGAGTTCGCCGGCTCGTCCCGCCTCGTAGGGTTTCCCAGATCCGGCCCACAGCCGCCGCCGCAGCGTTCAGCGCGGCAGGACGTGCGCGGCCGACGAGCAAATGATCCGGCGCCGACGTTCTGCTCTGCCGCCAGGCGTCGTCGATCGCATCGACGAATCGCAGGGCGGCTTTGTCATCCGCGGTCGCGCGTCGGTAGTCACGTGTGCTCTCCCAGAAGCGTCCGCCTGCCGAGGCCGTTGTCCGGCAGCCCCAGCCCGCGCCGCAACACCGGATGGGTCATCTGGAGCTGCATCAGCTGGAGGTGGTGGGCGCGGTTGGCGGCCGAGCGTGACAGCCGCATCTCCTTGGCCTGCAGGAAGAGCGAGAAGCCGATGGCGACGAGCGCGAAGGCGGACAGGATCGCCGAAGCGGCTCCATAGGTCTCGCCGACCGCGCTGAGCTGCTGCCACCGCGCATCTTCCGGCACCAGCAGCTTGAGGAGGAGCGGCGAGCCCATCGTCATCGCGATGAGGCAGGCGACCGCTGCCAGGAGGAGCGTCAGCAGGGTCGACCGCCGCGGAGATCGGGATGCCATGCGTACATGGTGACGAAGGGCTCGCGTCCCGTGAAGGCGAACCGGCGATGGTCGGCGACCCGTGGTGGGGCGATCACCGCCGGCCGGCACGTCAGCGGCGGCGGATCAGGAAGAGGCTGCTCAGGCCCGCCAGGACGGCCAGGGCCGCCATCGCGACGGCGGCCATGAGGGAGGCCGAGACGGTGCCGTGGCCCTGGCTCAGCGAGATGAACAGGGTGCCCACGGTCGAGACGCCGATGACCTGGCCGAGTTGCATCACGGTGAGCAGTGCGCCGCTCGCGTCCGCCGCGTACGCGCCGTCGACCTGCTCGGTCGCCATGTTGGTCACCGCCACCTGCACGCCGAGCCCGGCGCCGATGAGGGCGCTCATGACCGCGTACAGGACGCCGCCGTCGGCGGCGAGGCCGAGGCCGAGGTAGGCGGGCGCAGCCACCACGTAGCCGACCGGGACGAGCGGGCGCTGCAGCCCCGCGGGCAGCCGCGGCCACAGCAGGCCGACGAGGCCGAAGGCGAGCGCGCACGGCACCAGCATCATGCCCGAGCCGAGCGGGGAGAGGTGCAGGTCGCCCTGCAGGTGCAGGGCCGAGGTGAACAGGAACGCGCCCCACGTCGCCGGGCCGAACAGCAGGATCGCCAGGCCGGGACGCATGCCCGGCGCGGCCAGCACCTTGGCGTCCACCAGCGGACGCCCGCCCCGCCCTGTCACCCAGCGCTCGACCCGGACGAACGCCACGAACATCACGACGCTGAGCCCCATCGAGACCCAGCCCCAGACGGGCCAGCCCAGGTCACGTCCGAGCACCAGCGGCACCACGAACAGCAGCACGGCCGCCGACAGGGTCACCAGGCCCCACGGGTCGAGCCCGGTCCTGCCGCCGCCCTCGTCGGCGGGCAGGGCGCGGAACCCGATGCCGAGCAGCACCGCCCCGACCGGCACGAGCACCAGGAACACCACCCGCCAGCCGGCTCCGAAACCGAGCAGGATGCCGCCGAGCGCCTGGCCCACGACGATGCCGCCGCTGATCACCAGTGACCAGAGCCCGATCGCCCGTCCGCGGGCCGCGCCCTGGTAGTTGCGCTGGATCAGGGTCAGCACCTGCGGCATCATCAGGGCCGCGCCGGCGCCCTGGGCGAGGCGGAAGCCGATCAGCCAGCCCGTCGAGGGCGCGAGGCCGGCGCCGAGCGTGGTGACGGTGAACACGGCCAGTCCGCCGAGGAAGGCGTTGCGGTAGCCGAAGAGGTCGCCGATCCGGGCGCCGGTGATCAGAAGGACGGCATAGACAATGGTGTAACCGGCGACGATCATCTGCAGCCCCGCGCCG
The DNA here is from genome assembly GCF_042892035.1 of Nonomuraea sp. NPDC001831. Classification (NCBI taxonomy): domain Bacteria; kingdom Bacillati; phylum Actinomycetota; class Actinomycetes; order Streptosporangiales; family Streptosporangiaceae; genus Nonomuraea; species Nonomuraea sp. NPDC001831. The sequence goes on from NZ_JBIATU010000007.1 coordinate 279,605, forward strand.
GAGGAGTGCAGGTCCGCCTCGATGGTCGGGGTGGCCACGTTGACGATGTTGACGTTGAGGATGGCCAGGAACTGCCCGACGAGGATCACTGCGAGGAGCAGACCGCTGGCCTTGGCCCTGTCCGGTGGGGTGACCTGGACAGGAGTGGTGACAGTGGCGGATTCGGTCATGTGTTTCATTATTTAGCGAACCCGATACCAGTAACGAGAGTCCCTTTATACTGGTATTAGCGGCACCTGGATAAGTGTGCGCGGATGCCCCCATAGTGGAGGTGTGACCGTGACCGAGGCAAGACGTACGGATCTGGCGGCGTTCCTCCGGACTCGCCGGGCGCGCATCACCCCCGAGATGGTGAACCTCGCGCCGGGCCCCCGCAGGCGTACGCCGGGGCTGCGCCGCGAGGAGGTCGCCCAGCTCGCCGGGGTGGGCGTCACCTGGTACACGTGGCTGGAGCAGGGCCGGCCGATCAACGTCAGCGGCCAGGTGATCGACGCCGTCGCCCGTACGCTCATGCTGGACAACGCCGAGCGGCAGCACCTCTACCGGCTCACCGGCCAGGCCGAGCCCCCCGCCGTCGCCGACGCCAGCCGCATGCCGCCCGAGCTGCAGGGCATCCTCGACCAGCTCGGCGACATGCCCGCGTCCGTCACCAACAGCCGTTCGGACCTGCTGGCCTGGAACGCGGCCTACGCCACCCTGTTCCCGCACGTCGTCGAGGCCCCGGACGGCGAGCGGAACTCGTTGTGGCAGACGTTCGTCAACACGGAGGCCCCGACCACCCTCGTCAATCGCGAGTCGGAGCTGCCGCGCGCGGTCGCGGTCTTCAGGGGCGCCTACAGCCGGCACGCCGACGACCCCTGCTGGCAGGACTTCGTGCGGCGGCTGAGCGCGGAGAGCGCCGAGTTCGCCCGCATGTGGGCCAGGCAGGACGTGGCCGAGCCGGGCCCCCGCGTGAAGGTCTTCAAGCACGAGGTCGCCGGCGACCTCCGCTTCAGCACGACCAGCCTGAACGTCTCCGCCACGCCCGAGACGCGGCTGATCGTCTACAGCCCCAAGGACGACGCCACCAGGTCCGCTTTGACCTGGTTGATGGGTACCAAGTCCTAATCTGCCGCCCATAGAATGCTCGATCCGTAAAAGTCTGGATCGAGCGGAAATGGCGGTAGATGAGACTCCCCCGTGTGCTACCGGTGCTGGTCGTCGCCGCCTCCCTCGCGGCATGTTCGTCGGCACCTGACAAAGAGCCCCAGAGCAAGCAGGTCGAGCAGCAGGCGGCCGGGTCGCCGAGCTCGAAGCCGAAGCCCGCGCGCCGGCCGTTCACCATCTCCTTCGGCGGCGACGTGCACTTCGAGGGCGTCCTGCGCGGCAGGCTCGCCAACCCGGGCACCGCCCTCGGACCCATCGCGAACGTGCTGCGCAAGGCCGACCTGACGATGGTGAACCTGGAGACCGCCATCACCACGGCCGGGACGCCCGCGCCCGGCAAGCAGTTCACCTTCCGCGCGCCGGCGACCGCGTTCAGCGCGCTCAAGGCGGCCGGGGTGGACGTCGCCTCCATGGCCAACAACCACGGCATGGACTACATGGAGAGCGGCCTGGCCGACTCGCTGGCGGCCATCAAGCGCAGCAAGTTCCCGATCGTGGGCATCGGGGCGAACGCCGCGCAGGCCTACAGACCCTTCCGCAAGACGGTGAACGGCAACCGGGTGGCGATCATCGGCGCGACGCAGGTGCTCGACGCCGAGTTCATCCAGTCGTGGACGGCCACGGCCGACAAGGGTGGACTCGCCTCGGCCAAGGACGAGGCGAGCCTGCTGAAGGCCGTACGCCAGGCGCGCAAGACCTCCGACACCGTCATCGTGCACCTGCACTGGGGCACCGAGATGCAGAAGTGCCCCAACGAGGCCCAGCGTTCGCTCGCCCCCAAGCTGGTCGCGGCGGGCGCCGACGTCGTGGTCGGCGGGCACGCGCACATCCTGCTCGGCGCCGGATACCTGGACGACGCCTACGTCAGCTACGGGATGGGCAACTTCGTCTTCTACAACTCCACCCCGGGCACCACGGGCAGGACGGGCGTGCTGACGCTGACGATCAACGGCCGCAAGGTGCTCAAGGACCAGTGGACCCCGGCCACGATCCAGGGCGGCATCCCGATCCCCATGACGGGCGCGGCCAGGACCCAGGCCGTGAGCGACTGGAAGGCGCTGCGCTCGTGCTCGGGGCTGGCCGCGCGGCCATGATCGATCTATCCTCTGGACAGTTCGTCCAATAGGAGGTCGCCCATGCGGCTGGGTGCGACCGGCGGTCTTCGAGGAGGGCGCCCCCGCCGCGCCCGCGATCCTGCTGCCGGCCCACCGCGTCAGGGACGCGCGCAACGGGCTGGAGCTCCACCGGCGCAACATGTTCGCGCCGTGCACCCGTGGCGGGGGGCCGCCACGCGACGACGGGGGCGGCCCGGCGTCGCTGATATCGCTCGAATTGAAGATTATTCGCGAAATATCGTCTCGCAATATAGTGTGCCGGGCATTGTGCTGAACAATATGGCGGTCGTCGTCCGGAACATTTTATCGAACATATCATCGGCGGGGGTGTCGTCCCGGGCCGCATTCCCATCCGGCGGCACCGGGCCATCGGGTGTCCGCGCTGCGCCGCGGGCCGCGGGCCGGGCCGGATTCGGCGCGCCGACCAGTACGGATATTCGGTTATGCCGGCCCGTGGATTTCGCCATGGGCGACGCGACGGGCAGTCGTCCGAGAAATCCCGCAAATTAGTAGGTAACGATCGTGCAGACGAGAGAAGATGAATCCGTGTCTTCGCCGCAAATGGATGATGACTGCGTCCACCCCAAAGCTCTCCGGCGGCAGCCGGCCCAACGCCGCAGCGCCCGGCGCGTCGAGCGCATGCTCGACGCCTGCGCCGAACTCCTCGACGAGACCGGCTACGAGGCCCTGTCCACCACCCGCATAGCCGAGCGGGCAGGCGTCGCGATCGGTTCGGTCTACCAGTTCTTCCCCGACAAGCGGGCCATCACCCAGGAGCTCACCCGGCGCAACGTCGAGCAGTTCGTGGCGCGCGTGGGGCTGCGGTTCATGGAGGAGGAGTACCGCGGCTGGTGGGAGGCCGTCGATGCGATCATCGACGAGTACGTCGACATGCACCGCACGGTCCCCGGCTTCAGGAGCCTGCACTTCGGCGACGTCGTCGACCTCAACCTGCTCGACTCCGACTCCGAGAACAACACGGTCATCGCGGGCAGGCTGCGCGGCCTGCTGCTCAAGGAGTTCGGGCTGGCCGACAGCGAGACGCTCGACCTGGCCGTGCTGGTCGCGGTCGAGGCTGGCGACGCGGTGCTCAAGCTGGCCTTCCGGCGCGACCCCGCCGGCGCGCCCGACATCATCGACGCCGCCAAGCACCTGGTGCGGGGGTTCCTGTCGCGTCAGCTCAAGTCGTGGTCGCCGCACGTGCTGACCGAGGGCGAGGTGGGACGCTGACCGAGATCTGGGCATGACAGCGACGAGCGATCGTCGCTGTCCGTCACGGGTCTTCCTGAGGTGAGGATGTACGAGCTTCCGCCGTCCGCCTTCAAGCGCAGTGCCCCCTTCGACCCCCGCAACAGGCGTGGGCCGGTCCGCGTCGCGCTCGGGCTCGCCCGGGCCGTGCGGTCCGCGGTCGCCGGCCGGATCACCGGGCCGTGCCGGCGATGACCGGCCGGTGGGCGCCGGGCGCGGCCCGCCGCCACGACTCGGGCACCAGGGGCGCCGCCTCCCGGTGCCGGCGTCTGGCGGACTGCCGGTCGCCCAGCGCGGTCGCGGGCACCTGCTGGATGCGCGGCGTCACCGGCGTGCGCAGGCAGGGCAGCGGGAACGACACCGGCCGGACGTCCCGGGCCTGCCGGACGTCGAGCCTGGCCCGCAGCGCGTGCAGGTTGCGTTCGGCCGTCTGGATCGCCTCCAGCCGGGCCGACAGGTACCCGGCCACACCGGGCCCGAGGGCCGAGAGAACGACGGCGCAGGCCAGCGTGAAGGTCATCTGCCTGGACATGCCCATTACAGCCCCCTCCGCCCGCGTACCGCAAAGCATGCCGTATATGCCCGCTGACCTGCGCATACACGCGCAGCGTGACCAGCCTTGGACGAGACGTTGCCGAATTTGCATGTGACCGGCGATGCGCATTGACCGGGCAAACCGCCTGGCGGCTCGGTAGTCTCGCGGGTGTGGCGCATGTGACCCGAGAGCACCTTGATCGTCTGCTGGAGCAGGCCCTGCTGGCCGACGACCACAGTTCCTTGGCCAGTCGGCTTTACGACGTCGCGCTCGGTTATTCGTCCGGCGACGTCTCCAGGGCGTCCATCCTCGTCCTGGCCGCCGAGGAGTGGCGAGCGGCGGGACAGCCCGCACGCGCGATGGAGTGTTTCCAGCGCGCCGTGGAGGACGGCGGCGACGCGGGCTTCGACCCGCGCGCAGGCATCGCCGACACCCTCTTCGAGCTCGAACGGCCCGACGAGGCCCGGGAGCTCATCGAGACCATCCGCGCGGAGGGCGACGTCTCCACGGCGACGGCCCACACCATCGCGGAGACCCTGGTCGCCTACGGCGATCTGCGGGGCGGCCTCGAATGGGCCACCCAGGCCGTGCTGGGCTGCGACGAGGGCGACCCCGAGCAGGTGGCGCTGCTGCGGACGCGATACCGGATCAGGGTCGACCTCGGCCTTCCGGAGGACGAGCTCGACGAGCTCGTCTCCTAGTCCGGGGGCCGGCCGGCGGGCCCCGCGCGGGGCCCGGCTTGTCGCGTGCCCGCGAAGCCGGGCCGGAGGGGCCGCGACAGTGCGCGGCCACGGCCCCTCCGGCTGAGGAAGCCCGGGCGCGGCAGGCACGACCCGCGCCCGGACGCATTGGCTCAGTGCAGGTCGAGACCGGGCAGCAGGCGGCTGAAGCCGTCGATCGCGGGGTAGCCGCCGGGCAGCGCCGACGCGCCCTCGATGCTCTGCACGGCCCTGGGCAGCAGGGTCGAGATCAGGTCTTCGCCGACCTCCCGCACCGGCTGCCGCGCCTTGCCCGGTGACTTCGCGGCGCGGGCCGAGGCGGGGGCGGTCGGCCTCTCGTCGAGCGTCGTCTCGGCCGGCACCCGGGCCGCGACGGGCGTCTGCGGCAACGCGGGGAGGGCGGGCAGCGCCGGCACCTGCAGCGTCGTCGCCAGGTCACGCATCCCGCTGTTGCCGGAGGCCGCGGGGAACAGCGCGGGCGAGGCGCTGTTCAGCGAGGGCATGCCCCACGTCGCCCCGACGCCGCCGAGGTCGGCCAGCGGGCCCATGGCGGACCTGGCGGCCGCCAGACCCGTCAGGCCGAGCCGCCTGGCCATGTCGCCGGCGGCCATGGCCAGCTTGCCGACCTCCTCGGTGACGACCCGGTGGCCGTTCGTCCTGCCTTCGTTGAGCTGGAGCTTGGCGTGGCCGTCGCAGTACGAGGCGATGGCCTCGGCTCGCGGCCGGCAGGTGTCGGCCACCGAAGGACCGGCGACCGGCCAGGTGAGGCCCGCGGTCAGAGCGGCCACCGTGAGGATGCTTCGGATCTTACGAGATGACACCGCACGTCCCTCTGATCGGAATCGGTGATCTGACGAACGCCGAAGCTAGCCACGTGTCCGGCCGGTCGCGTGCGGCTTGTCCGAAGGGTGGCGGGAACCTTACCCCGCGGCGACGGGACATGACCCTGGCATGACATGCCGGAGCCCGGAGATCCGTGGGGATCTCCGGGCTCGACGCCACGGCCTCAGCCGCGCTGGATGAGCAGCTCGTCGTCGCCGAGCTCCACCCTGACCTTGTCGCCGTCGGCGATCTCGCCGGACAGCACGGCCTTGGCCAGCTTGTCGCCGATGGCCGACTGGACCAGGCGGCGCAGCGGGCGGGCGCCGTACATGGGGTCGTAGCCGGTCAGCGAGAGCCATTCGCGGGCGGCCGGGCTGACCTCCAGCGTCAGCCGGCGGTCGGCCAGCCGCTGGGCCAGGCGGTCGACCTGGAGGTCGACGATCTGGGCCAGCTCTTCGGAGCCGAGCGCGTCGAAGAGGATGACGTCGTCGAGCCGGTTGAGGAACTCCGGCTTGAACGAGCCGCGCACCGCCCCCATGACGGCCTCGCGCTTGGCGTCGTTCTCCAGCTTCGGATCGACCAGGAACTGCGAGCCGATGTTGGAGGTTAGGATCAGGATCGTGTTGCGGAAGTCGACCGTGCGGCCCTGGCCGTCGGTCAGGCGGCCGTCGTCGAGCACCTGGAGGAGGATGTCGAACACCTCCGGGTGCGCCTTCTCCACCTCGTCCAGCAGCACCACCGTGTACGGCCGCCGCCGGACGGCCTCGGTGAGCTGGCCGCCCTCCTCGTAGCCGACGTAGCCGGGAGGCGCGCCGACGAGCCTGGCCACGCTGTGCTTCTCGGAGTATTCGCTCATGTCGATGCGGGTCATCGCCCGCTCGTCGTCGAACAGGAACTCCGCCAGCGCCTTGGCCAGCTCGGTCTTGCCCACACCGGTGGGCCCGAGGAACAGGAACGAGCCCGTGGGACGGTCGGGGTCGGCGATGCCGGCCCGGCTGCGGCGCACGGCGTCGGAGACGGCCTGTACGGCCTGCTGCTGGCCGATGAGCCGGCGGCCCAGCTCCTCCTCCATCCGCAGCAGTTTGGCCGTCTCGGCCTCCAGCAGGCGGCCCGCGGGGATGCCCGTCCAGGAGGAGATGACCTCGGCGATGTCGTCGGCGCCGACCTCCTCCTTGACCATGGCGTTGTCCGGCGGCGCGGCGTCGGAGGCGGCCTGGAGGGCCTGCTCCAGCCGGGGCACCTCGGCGTACATGAGCCGGGAGGCGGCCTCGAAGTCGCCGTCGCGCTGGGCCCGCTCGGCGGCGCCCCTGGCCTCGTCGAGCTGCTTCTTCAGCTCGCCGACCTTGTTGAGCCCGGCCTTCTCGTGCTCCCAGCGGCCGACCAGGGCGTTGAGCTCCTCCTGGCGGTCGGCCAGCTCCTGGCGCAGGCGGTCGAGCCGCTGGACCGACGCCTCGTCGGTCTCCTTCGTCAGGGCCAGCTCCTCCATCTTCATGCGGTCGACGCTCCGCTGGAGCTGGTCGATCTCCACCGGACGGGAGTCGATCTCCATGCGCAGCCGCGAGGCGGCCTCGTCGACCAGGTCGATGGCCTTGTCGGGGAGGAAGCGGTTGGTGATGTAGCGGTCGGACAGGGCGGCGGCGGCGACCAGGGCGCTGTCGGCGATCTGCACCTGGTGATGGGCCTCGTAGCGGCCCTTGAGCCCGCGCAGGATCGCGATCGTGTCCTCGACCGTGGGCTCGCCCACGTAGACCTGCTGGAAACGGCGCTCCAGCGCGGGGTCCTTCTCGATGCGCTCGCGGTACTCGTCGAGCGTGGTCGCGCCGATCATGCGCAGCTCGCCGCGGGCCAGCATGGGCTTGAGCATGTTGCCGGCGTCCATGGCGCCCTCGGCGGCCCCCGCGCCGACGACGGTGTGCAGCTCGTCGATGAACGTCACGATCTGCCCGTTGCTCTCCTTGATCTCGGAGAGGACGGCCTTGAGACGCTCCTCGAACTCGCCGCGGTACTTCGCGCCGGCCACCATCGCGCCCAGGTCGAGCGAGATCAGCCGCTTGTTGCGCAGCGACTCGGGCACGTCGCCGGCCACGATGCGCTGCGCCAGGCCCTCGACGACGGCGGTCTTGCCGACGCCGGGCTCGCCGATCAGCACCGGGTTGTTCTTGGTGCGGCGGCTGAGCACCTGGACCACGCGGCGGATCTCCGAGTCGCGGCCGATCACCGGGTCGAGGCCGCCGCCGCGGGCCCGCTCGGTCAGGTCGACGCCGTACTTCTCCAGCGCCTGGTAGGTGTCCTCGGGCGTCTCGCTGGTGACGCGGGCGTGGCCGCGTACCTTCTCGAAGGCGTCGAGCAGCGCCTGCGGGGTCGCGCCCTGCGACTTGAGCAGCTCGGCCATCGCGCCGCCGTCGGCCGCCAGGCCGACGAGCAGGTGCTCGGTGGAGACATAGAGGTCTTCGAGGCGGTTGGCGTGCTGGGCGGCGGTGTTCATGACGGTGAGCAGCTGCCGCGAGCTCGACGGCGCGCCCACTGTCGCGCCCTGAGCCTTCGGCAGCGCCGCGAGCTGCTCCTCGACGCGCGCCCGCAGCGTGCGCCAGTCGGCGCCGACCGCTTCGAGCAGCGGCACGGCCGTGCCGCCCGTCTGGGAGAGCAGCGTGGAGAGCAGATGGGCCGGAGAGATCTCCGGGTTGCCCTCGGCGGCGGCGCGCCGCATGGCACCCGAGAGAGCTTCCTGGCTCTTCTGGGTGAGCTTGTAGTCCATAACCTAGGCCCCCGGTGGCAGCTCGTAGCGGATCAGCGCCCGGACCATCCGCATCTCGGCGCGCAGGCGGTGAACCTCCTCACGCAGCCGCAGAGCTTCGTTCTCGAGCTCGAGAATCCGCTTGATGCCCGCGAGGTTGATGCCCTCCTCCTGGGAGAGCCGCTGGACCTCGCGGAGCTGGATGATGTCTCTTGTGGAGTAGAGGCGGCCGCGCCCGGCGGTGCGGCCCGGGCTGACCAGGCCGAGCCGGTCGTACTGGCGCAGCGTCTGCGGGTGGAGCCCGGAGAGCTGCGCGGCCACCGAAATCACATAAACAGGCGTGTCGTCGGACAGGTCGAAATAGTTGGCGTCCATCGGCTACTCGCTTCTGGCTCGCTGAATCAGATCGGCGCGCGGGTCGTCGCCCGCGGTCGCGGTGTTGAACTCGGTGAGGAGCTCGCGCGACTTGTCGTCGAGCGTCTTCGGCACGAGCACCTCGACGCTGGCGAGCAGGTCACCCTTGGTGCCGTCCTTGCGGGTGACGCCCCTGCCCCGCACGCGGAACGTGCGGCCGTTGGGCGTGCCCGCCGGGATGCGCAGGGTCACCGGCATGCCCTTGAGGATCGGAACCTTGATCTCGGCGCCCAGCGCGGCCTCCGAGAACGTCACGGGAACCGTGATCGTGAGGTTGTCGCCCGTCCGGCCGAACACGGGGTGCGGCTTGACGTGCGTCAGGATGTAGAGGTCGCCGGCCGGGCCGCCGTTCTCGCCCGGCGCGCCCTTGGCCTTGAGCTTGACCCGCTGCCCGTCGGCCACGCCCGCGGGGATCCTGGCCTGGATCGTGCGGGTGCTCTTGGCCCGGCCGCTGCCCTCGCACACGGGGCAGGGGTCGTCCACGAGCAGCCCGCGGCCCTTGCAGTCGCGGCAGGGCTCGGAGAAGGCGAAGTTGCCCAGGTTGCGGCTGGCCGCGCCGGTGCCCTCGCAGGTGGGACAGACCCGGGGGGTCGTGCCCGCCTTGGCGCCGGTGCCGCTGCACGCGGTGCAGGCGGCCGAGCTGGTCAGCCTGAGCGACACCGTGGTGCCCTCGACGGCCTCGGTGAACGAGAGCGTGACCTCGGACTCGACGTCCTGGCCGCGGCGCGGTCTGGTCGCGCTCGTCGTGCGGGTGGAGCCCCCCGCCCCACCGCGGTTGAACAGCCCGCCGAACAGGTCGCCGAGCCGCTCACCGGCGCCCCCGCCCTGCTGGCCGGCGGTGCCGCCGAACAGGTCGCCGAAGTCGAACGGGAAACCGCCACCGCCGGGGCGCTGACCGCCCACCCCGGACCCGAACAGCGTGCGCGCCTCGTCGTACTCCTTGCGGCGCTTGCTGTCGGACAGGATGTCGTACGCCTCCGAGACCTCCTTGAACTTGGTCTCCTTGGTGGCGTCGCCCTGGTTGGTGTCCGGGTGGTACTGCCTGGCCAGCTTCCGGTACGCCTTCTTGATCTCGTCGGCGGTGGCGGTCTTGGGCACACCAAGGACGGCGTAGTAGTCCTTTTCCAGGTAGTCCTTGGTGCTCATCTACGGCCCTTCGTCCTTTTGTCAGTTTGCTTCGTCGTCATTGGACGCGGGAGGAGCGTCCTCGGGCTCGGCCACCGCCACCCGCGCCGGGCGCAGCACCCGCTCACCCATCCGGTAACCGGGCTGCAGCACCTCGATCGCGGTGGGCTCGGTCACGTCGGGCGAGTAGCTGTGCATCAGTGCCTCGTGGACCGTCGGGTCGAACGGGTCGCCCTTCTGGCCGAAGGCGCTGAGGCCCAGCTTGGTGAGCGCCGACTCCAACGACTCCGCCACCTTCGCGAAGCCGCCGTTCAGCTCGCCGTGGTCACGGGCCCGTCCGATGTCGTCGAGCACGGGGAGCAGCTCGGTCAGCGCGCCGGCGACGGCCTGCTCGCGGACCGCTACCCTGTCGCGCTCGACCCTTCTGCGGTAGTTCGTGTACTCCGCCTGGAGGCGCTGGAGGTCGGCGGTCCGCTCGGCGAGCTGGGCCGCCAGCTCACCGTCCTGGGCCGCCGCCGGCGCCTGCTCGGCGGGCGCCTCGGGCTGCTCGCCCGAGGTCTCCCGAACCTCGCCCGTCTCCGGGTCGATCTTGCGCTTGTCGCGGATCACCGGCTCCTCGTGCCCGTTGTCGCGCGCCGGCATCACTGGTCCTTCTTCGGCTGGTCTTCGTCGACGATCTCGGCCTCGACCACGTCGTCGTCGGCCTTGGCGCCCTGACCGGCCGAGGCGTCCTGCGGAGCGCCCTCGGGGCCGGCCTGCTGGCCCTGGCCGGCGGCGTAGATCGCCGAGCCCATCTTCTGGCTGACCGTGGCGAGCTTCTCCGCGGAGGTGCGGATGACGTCGGTGTCGGTGCCCTCAAGAGCCTTCTTCAGCTCGGCCAGGGCGTCGTTGACCTCGGTCTTGATGTCGCCGGGGACCTTGTCGTCGTTCTCGCGGAGGAACTTCTCCGTCTGGTAGGCCAGACCGTCCGCGTTGTTGCGGACCTCGGCCTCCTCGCGGCGCTTCTTGTCCTCCTCGGCGTACGACTCGGCCTCGCGCATCATGCGCTCGATGTCGTCCTTCGGCAGCGCGGAGCCGCCGGTGATGGTCATCGTCTGCTCCTTGCCCGTGCCCAGGTCCTTGGCGGAGACGTTGACGATGCCGTTGGCGTCGATGTCGAAGGTGACCTCGATCTGCGGGATGCCGCGCGGCGCCGGGGCGATGCCGGTCAGCTCGAAGGTGGCCAGCTTCTTGTTGTACGAGGCGATCTCGCGCTCGCCCTGGTAGACCTGGATCTGCACCGACGGCTGGTTGTCCTCGGCCGTGGTGAAGACCTCCGAGCGCTTGGTCGGGATCGTCGTGTTGCGCTCGATGATCTTGGTGAAGATGCCGCCCTTGGTCTCGATGCCCAGCGACAGCGGGGTCACGTCGAGCAGGAGGACGTCCTTGACCTCACCCTTGAGCACGCCGGCCTGGAGGGCGGCGCCGATGGCGACGACCTCGTCGGGGTTGACGCCCTTGTTGGGCTCCTTGCCGCCGGTCAGCTCGCGGACGAGCTCGGTGACGGCGGGCATGCGGGTCGAGCCGCCGACGAGCACCACGTGCGCGATGTCGGAGACCTTGATGCCGGCGTCCTTGATGACCTGGTGGAACGGGCCCTTGGTGCGCTCGAGCAGGTCGGCCGTCAGGCGCTGGAACTCGGCCCTGGTCAGCTTCTCGTCGAGGTGCAGCGGGCCCTCGGCGGAGGCGGTGATGTAGGGCAGGTTGATGTTGGTCTCGGCCTGGCTGGACAGCTCGATCTTGGCCTTCTCCGCGGCCTCACGCAGGCGCTGGAGGGCCATCTTGTCCTTGGCGAGGTCGACGCCGTGGGCGTTCTGGAAGCGCTTGACCAGCTCGTCGACGACGCGCTGGTCCCAGTCGTCGCCACCGAGGTGGTTGTCGCCGGAGGTGGCCTTGACCTCGACGAAGCCGTGGCCGTCCTCCTGGCCGACGTCGAGCAGCGAGACGTCGAAGGTGCCGCCGCCGAGGTCGAAGACCAGGATCGTCTGGTCCTGCTCCTTGTCGAGCCCGTAGGCGAGGGCCGCGGCGGTCGGCTCGTTGATGATGCGCAGGACGTTGAGGCCCGCGACCGTGCCGGCCTCCTTGGTGGCCTGGCGCTGGGCGTCGTTGAAGTAGGCCGGGACGGTGACCACCGCGTCGGTGATCTTCTCGCCCAGGTACGCCTCGGCGTCCTGCTTCAGCTTCTGCAGCACGAAGGCGCTGATCTGCTGGGGGGAGAACTTCTTGCCGTCGATCTCCTGGGACCAGTTGGTGCCCATCTCGCGCTTGACCGAGCGGATCGTCCGGTCAACGTTGGTGACGGCCTGCCGCTTGGCGACCTCGCCCACCAGGACCTCGCCGTTCTTCGCGAAGGCGACCACGGACGGCGTGGTCCGCGAGCCCTGCGCGTTGGCGATGACGGTGGGCTCACCGCCCTCGAGGATCGAGACGACGGAGTTGGTCGTCCCAAGGTCGATACCTACCGCACGTGCCATGAGTACGTCCTTGTAGTCAAAGTTGAGTCGGTTGGACTCAAGCTACGGATTCGTGTCGTCTTTGTCAAACGACTTGAGCCTACCCGACTCAACCCCGATGAGCGCGTCGGCATTCCCACGAACTGGGGTGATTCCACACATCAGGCGTAACGGGGGCGGACGCCCGGCGGTTCCACCGGCATGAGGAAGCCGCCCACCTCGCGGTCATGAGGAGGGCGGCCGAGGGGGACGTCGGGCGTTAGGGCTTCGCGCCGTCCACGAGCTTGCGCTTGCCGAGGGCGTGCTTGAGCTTGACGGTCGTGGTCTTCTCCACGGCCAGCATGATGCAGGAGACGCTCTTGGCCTTGGGGGACGTGCCCTCGTACAGGGTGATGGTGACCTTCCTGGCGGTCTCCTTCACCTTGACCTTGTCCAGCACGGTGCACGGCTCCACGCCCGACCACCAGGTGAGCTTGACCTGCTTGCCGCGTGCGAGGGACGCGGCCTTGGTCCAGCGGACCTTGTGCACGTTGATGGCGTCGCCGGTGGGCTTGACCGGCTCGGGGGCCTTGCTGGGGGCGGACGTGACCGGTGTCACGACGTGCTCGGCGGGCGTCTGCGGCAGCGGACGGGCGGCCGGCGGCGATGTGGCACAACCCGTCGCGAGCACCAGAGAACCGGCGAGAAGAGTCGCTGTCGTCATTGTGCGCATATCCCTAAGACGAAAAGGGCAGGTCCGCGGTTCAGCGATATACCCGGGAAGTGGGCGGTTAGTGTGGGTCACGTGCTCCGTCAGGCAATGCTCGCCGTCTCCAAGAGCGAACGCGCCGAACGCGTCATCACCACATCGCCGCTGACCAGGGACGTGGTCAAGCGATACGTCGCCGACGACGTCGGCGAGGTCATCCGCGCGCTGTCCCACGAGGGCCTGCTGGTGACCGTCGACCACCTGGGCGAAGAGGTGACCGACAGGAGACAGGCCGAGGCGGCCGTGCGCGAGTACCTGTCGCTGCTCGACCGGCTGCCGCCGGGCGGCGACGCCTCGGTCAAGCTGACCGCGCTCGGCCTGCGGCTGTCGGAGCAGGTCGCGCTCGACAACGCGGCCACCATCTGCGAGGCGGCGGCCGCCCGCGGCATCACGGTCACGCTCGACGCCGAGGAGCACGACACGATCGGCGGCCTGCACTTCGTGCACGCCACCCTGCGCAAGGAGCACCCCGACGTCGGGATCGTGGTCCAGGCGTACCTGCCCGACGCGCTCGAACGCTGCGAGAAGCTGGCCGGCGCCCGCGTCCGGCTCTGCAAGGGCGCCTACACCGCCCCCGGCGCCTACAGCAGGCCGGCCGACGTCGACCGCTCGTTCGTGCGCTGCCTCAAGATCCTCATGGCGGGCACCGGCTACCCCATGATCGCCACGCACGACCCCAGGATGATCCAGATCGCCTCCACCCTGGCCGTGCTCGACGGCCGCGACGTCAACGGCTTCGAGTACCAGATGTTGTACGGCGTGCGCCCCGGCGAGCAGCGCCGTCTGGCCGGCCTCGGCGGCCAGGTGCGCGTGTACGTCCCGTACGGCGCCGACTGGTACGCCTACCTCATGCGCCGCCTGGCCGAACGCCCCCGTAACCTGGCGTTCTTCCTCAGGTCGCTGCTGTCGCGGGGCTAGTAGGCTGGGCCGGCGTCCGTTCCCCCTTCGAGAGGTCGAGATGATCGCGATTCTGGGCACCGGCAAGATGGGCGAGGCCCTGCTGTCCGGGCTGCTGCGCGCCGGGTTCAAGCCGGGCGACATCATGGCGACCAGCCGCCGTCCGGAGCGGGCGCAGGCGCTGCGCGAGACCTACGGCGTGCGCACGGTCGACAACGCCGAGGCGGCCAAGTCGGCCGACACCCTGATCCTGGCCGTCAAGCCCCAGGACATGGCGACCCTGCTGGCGGAGATCGCCCCCTACGTCCCGGCCGACCGTCTGGTCATCACGGCGGCGGCCGGCATCACCACCGCGTTCGTGGAGCAGCGGCTCGGCGTCGAGGTGCCGGTGGTCCGGGTCATGTCCAACACGCCGATCAAGTTCGACGAGGCGATGAGCGTGATCTCGGCGGGCGCGCACGCCGGCGAGGAGCACCTCAAGCTCACCGAGGGCCTGCTCAAGCCGGTCGGCAAGGTGCTGCGCATCCCCGAGTCCCAGCAGGACGCCGCGACCGCGCTGTCCGGCAGCGGCCCCGCCTACTTCTTCTACCTGGTCGAGGCCATGGTCGACGCGGGCATCCTGCTCGGCATGCCGCGGGCCGCCGCGCTCGACATGGTCACCCAGTCGATCGTCGGCGCCGCCGTGATGCTGCGCGACTCCGGGGAGCACCCGGTGATCCTCCGGGAGGCCGTCACCTCGCCGGGCGGCACCACGATCGCGGCCATCGCCGAGCTGGAGCGCCACAGCGTGCGCGCCGCCTTCCTGGCCGCCATCGAGGCCGCCCGCGACCGGGGGCGTCAGCTCGCCTCGGGCTGACCCGCGGCGGGGGAGCCGGCTCGCCTCGGGGTGACCCGCGGCGGGAGAGCCGGCTCGCCTCGGGGTGACCCGCGGCGGGAGAGCCGGCTCGCCTCGGGGTGACCCGCGGCGGAAGAGCCTGCCGTGCTGCTCAGGCGTCCCGCCGCTGCATGAGCACGGCCCCCGCCGCCACCGCGACGGCGACCCACAGCGCGTAGACGCCGAGCCCGCTCCACGGCCCCAGCGGGTTCCCGGGCTGGTCCAGCACGATCTCCAGGCCGGCGTTGGTGGTGAAGTGGTCGGCGACGGCCTTGCCCCACGCGCCGGGCAGCGCGTTGGTGAGCTGCGGCAGCACCATCATCAGCGCGATGGCCGAGACGATCGCGCCCGGCGTGTGCCGGATCAGCGTGCCGAGCCCGAGCCCGAACAGGCCGCAGGCGGTGAGGTAGAGCCCGGCCCCGAACACCGACTGCGCCGCGGTGCCCATGTCGACCGAGCCCGGCCGCAGGATCGCCACGCCGACGGCCACCGCGGCCGCCGCCGCGACCGTGGAGACGACCAGCGCCGTCACGGTGAACACCACGATCTTGCCGGCGAGCAGCCTCATCCGCCTCGGCACGGCCAGCAGCGACGTGCGGATGCCGCCGGTCCGGTACTCGCTGGAGATCACCAGCACGCCCAGCGTGGCCATGGACAGGGAGGCGAACATGATGCCGGTCAGGCTCGTCATGACGGCCTGGTCACCGGTGATGGGCTGCCCGTCGGCCGTGGCCCTGGACGCGACCGACAGCAGCCCGCCCAGGCCGATCAGGAGCAAGGCGGTGACGGCGAGCGTCCACACCGTCGAACGCACCGAACGGATCTTGGTCCATTCGGACCTCAGGATGTCGGTCATGACGAGTACTCCACACTGTCCTTGGTGAGCTCCATGTACGCCGCTTCGAGCGAGGGCTGCACGAACGTCAGCTCCTCCAGGGGGATCCCGGCCCGAGCGGTCAGGGTGCCGATCTCCAGCGTGCTCATCGCGGTGACGCGCAGGTGGTCGGGGTACAGGTCGCCCACCTTGACCAGGTCGGCGACCTCGGCCAGGCGCGGCGAGCGCACCCGTACGTAGCCCTGCGAGCTGCGCCCGATGAACTCCTGCACGCTCGTGTCGGCGATCAGCCGGCCCCGGCCGATCACGATCAGGTGGTCGGCCGTCTGGGCCATCTCGCTCATGAGGTGGCTGGAGACGAACACCGTGCGCCCCTCGGCCGCCAGCTTGCGCATGAACGTGCGGATCCACAGGATGCCCTCGGGGTCGAGCCCGTTGACCGGCTCGTCGAAGAGCAGGATCTCGGGGTCGCCGAGCAGCGCGGCCGCGATGCCCAGGCGCTGCGACATGCCGAGCGAGAAGCCGCCGATCCGCCGCCGTGCCACCTCGCGCAGGCCGACGGCCTCCAGCACCTCGTTCACCCGGCTCGCCGGGATGCCGTTGCTCTGGGCGATGGCCAGCAGGTGGTTGCGGGCGCTGCGGCCGCCGTGCACGGCCTTGGCGTCCAGCAGCGCGCCCACCTTGCGCAGCGGGTGCCGATGTTCCTGGTACGGCCGCCCGTCCACCAGCACGGACCCGCTCGACGGCCGGTCGAGGCCGAGGATCATCCGCATGGTCGTGGACTTGCCGGCGCCGTTGGGCCCGAGGAACCCGGTCACCTGGCCGGGCTCGACGTCGAACGACAGGTCCGCGACGGCATGGGTGGCGCCGTAGCGTTTGCTCAGGTTGGTTGCGCGAATCGCCGTCATGTCACCAAGCGTGCCGCCGGCGCCCGCCGTTCTCTTCGGCCGTGAGGACGTTCTTGCCGGGCGCGGCCTGGGAGCCTGGTCCTAGTCTCCAGGTTTGATCAGCGCCGCCTCGTACGCGACGATCACGGCCTGCGCCCGGTCCCTGACCCCGATCTTGGCGAACAGGCTGGTCACGTGGTTCTTGACGGTCGAGGGGGAGACGGCCAGCTGCCCGGCGATCTCGGTGTTCGACCGGCCTCTGGCGATCAGCACGAGGATCTCCCGCTCGCGCTCGGTCAGCGCGTCCAGCCCCCGCGGCGCGGGCGCGGCCGGCGGCCTCGACGCCCGCACGAACGTGCCGATCAGCCGGGTCAGCAGCCGCGGCGCGACCGCCGACTCGCCCCGGTGCACCACGCGCACGCCCTCGATCAGTTCCTCGGGGGAGACGTCCTTGGGCAGGAAGCCGTCGGCGCCCGCCCGCAGCGCCGCGACCACGTTCTCGTCCAGGTCGAACGTGCTCAGCGCGAGCACCCGCACGCCCGGCAGCTCCGAGGTGATCAGCTCGGTCGCCCGCACGCCGTCGAGCCCCGGCATGTGCAGGTCCATCAGCACCACGTCGGGACGCAGCCGCCGGCTCAGCTCGACGGCCGACTCGCCGTCGCCGGCCTCGCCCACCACGGACAGGTCGGGCTGCGCGTCGAGCATCAGCCGGAACCCCTTGCGGACCAGCTCGTGGTCGTCGACCAGCAGCACAGTGATCATGTTGCCTCCAAGGGGATGCGGGCGTGCACGCGAAATCCTCCCCCGGGACGCGGGCCGGTCGAAAGCCGGCCGCCGCACAGCGCGACCCGCTCGGCCATGCCGCCCAGCCCGAACCCCGGCGTGCCGCCCGGCTGCGGCACGCCGTCGTCGAGCACTTCGACCTCCACCGCCTCGGACCCGTAGGCCAGGCGCACGCTGGCCCTGGCACCGGCCGCGTGCTTGCGGGTGTTGGTCAGGGCCTCCTGCACGATCCGGTAGACGGCGTGGTCCACGGCCGAGGGCAACGCCACCGGCTCGCCCGTGACGGTCAGGCTGGCGGGCAGCCCGGCGCTCCTGGCCTCGCCGATGAGCGCGGGCAGCCGGTCGGCCCCCACGCCGGTCGCGGCGTCCGGGCCGTCGTTGCCGTCGGCCCGCAGCACGTGCAGCAGCCGGCGCATCTCCGACATGGCCTGGCGGGCGGTCTGCTGGGCGCTCTCCAGCGCCTCGCGGGTGACCTCCTGCTCCGGCGCGAGCGTGGCCCGCGCGCCGCCGACCAGGGCGTTGATCACCGTGATGTGGTGCGCGACGACGTCGTGCAGCTCCCGCGCGATGCGCCGCCGCTCGGCCTGTACGGCGGCGTCGGCGGCCTCCAGCCGGCTGCGCTCGTTCAGCTCGGCCCTGGTCTTGACCAGCGCGCCGATGCCGGCCGGGATCGCGACGACGAAGGCGCCGGCCAGGAACTGCCCGATGCCCGGCCCCTTGATCTCCATCACCGTGCCGTAGGCGACGATCCCCGCCACCGCCATGACCAGCGAGGGACGGCCGGAGGAGTGGCGCGCCAGGCTGTAGAAGGCGATGCCCTCCGGGATGGTGGCCGACGTCACCAGTCCGGCCGCGATGCCGATCAGGTCCACCACCGTGACGGCCCCGGCCACCAGCACCGGCCTGGTCCGGCGGACGAGCAGCAGCACGCTGGTCAGCAGGAAGTGCGCCGACCCCAGCGCCCCGTCGACCCCCGTCTGAAGGGACGACACGATCACCCCGAGGCTCGCGAACAGAGCGAGCACGACCACGATCGTGGTGTCGAAAACCCGGGGACGTCGGAAGAAATTGAAGATTCTGCGGAAAGGTCGCGCCCAGCGCACCATAAAACACTAAGTCACGAAATTTCTGATGCGACCGAGGCCGTCCCCGACGATCACCCGGGCTACAACCGGAACAGGGCGCTGCGGTAACGTCGGCGCAAGGTGAGGGACGCGCGGAGGGCGGGGCATGAGCCGAACGGCACGAGTCATCTGGGACGACGCTCTCACCTCCTACAACTTCGGCCCGAGCCACCCGCTGGCGCCCATCAGGGTCGAGCTGACGATCGCGCTCGCCCGCGCGCTCGGCGTCCTCGACAAGGTCGAGATGGCCGGCTGCGCGCCCGCCGGCGACGACGAGCTGGCCATGGTGCACGACCGCGCCTACATCGAGGCGGTCAAGGGCGTCTCCGTGGCCGGCGTGCCCGACCTGCGGGCGGGGCTCGGCACCACCGACAATCCGGCCTTCAAGGGCGTGCACGAGGCGTCCGCGCTGATCGCGGGGGCGTCCCTGGCGGCGGCGCGCGCGGTCTGGGAGGGCGCGGCCGAGCACGCCGTCAACGTCGCGGGCGGGCTCCACCACGCCATGCCGGCCGCGGCCAGCGGCTTCTGCGTCTACAACGACCCTGCTCTGGCCATCGCCTGGCTGCTGGAGCAGGGGGCCACCCGGGTGGCCTACGTCGACGTCGACGTGCACCACGGCGACGGCGTGCAGGCCGTCTTCTACGACGACCCCCGGGTGCTGACGATCAGCCTGCACGAGAGCCCGCGCACGCTGTTCCCGGGCACCGGCTTCCCGCACGAGACCGGCGCGGAGGGCACGGCCGTCAACGTGGCGCTGCCGGCCGGCACCGGCGACTCCGGCTGGCTGCGCGCCTTCCACGCGGTCGTGCCGCCGCTGCTGCGCGAGTTCGGCCCGCAGATCCTGGTCACCCAGCACGGCTGCGACAGCCACGCCCTCGACCCCCTCGCCAACCTCATGCTCAGCATCGACGGCCAGCGCGCCGCCTACGCCGCCCTGCACGACCTGGCGCACGAGACGGCGGGCGGCCGGTGGATCGCGGTGGGCGGCGGCGGTTACGAGCTCGTCCAGGTCGTGCCGCGCATCTGGACGCACCTCATCGCCGTGGCCGCCGGCCATCCCGTCGATCCGGCCACGCCCACCCCCGACGCCTGGCGCCAGTACGTCAGGGAGCGCACCGGCGAGGCGCCCCCGCTGACCATGACCGATGGCCGCAACCCGGAATTTCACGACATCTCCGGCGGTTATGACCCAGCGGACCCCATCGACCGTGCGGTCATGGCGACCCGGCAGGCGGTGTTCCCCCTGCACGGCCTCGATCCGATGCCCTGACGACCGCCCCGAGGACGCCTGACGGCCCTCGATGCCCCTGATGAGGAAGACCTGTGCTGAGCCGCGACGAACTCCGCCGACACCTGATCCACAGCCGCATCGCCGGTGACGTCGCGACGTCGCGCGAGAACAACCTCGACCACTACAGCTCGCTGGCCAACCGCGACCCGTACTACATGCTCGGCCTGACGTTCGAGCAGCCGTGGAGCTTCCGGGACGTCCTCGACCTGATGGCCAAGTCGGCCGGCGTGGTCGCCGATCCCGGCCACCGCCGGGGCCAGGACACCATCGACCCCGACCTGACGATCGACGCGATCGACGCCATGGCGGCCCGCATCGCGTCGGTGTTGTCGCGGCCGTCCCCGCGGGTGTTGTTCGCCACCGGCCACCCGACCGGGCTGCTCGCCGTCCACCTGCCGCTGGCCAGGTTCGCCGTCGAGCGCGGCGCGACCCTGCTCACCCCGGCCGAGGGCTGGACGTACGCCGGCTCCGGCTTCGGCCGCCCGCGCCGCCTGCGCTACCTCCAGGACGTCGCCATGCTCGACGACCGCGGCGGCTTCGTGCACACCCACGACTCGGCCCCGATGCGGCACATGCTCGACGAGCTCGAAGGCGAGCTGCCCGACCTGGTGATCGCCGACCACGGCTGGGCGGGGGCGGCGGGCGAGGCGGGCGTGCCGACGGTGGCCTTCGCCGACAGCAACGACCCCGGCCTGTTCCTCGGCGAGGCCGAGGGAAAGATCGACGTCGTCGTGCCACTCGACGACAATGTGCTACCCCGCTATTACGCTCCGCTGACCGAGCGGTTGGTCACTCTGGTCTCACGAGCCCTTTGAGTCGAAAACGGCCCTCCCCATACCGTCTTTTCGCGCCTGCATTCCAAGAGGCTCGCTGTCCCTTTGCCAACTTTTGATGGGGCTTGGGCGACTCTTATGTGTGGCAACTTGGACAGTTCCAAGGTCCAGGCGAGGTGCTCGGCCCGGCTGCTAACCAGCGACTTTACTGGTCCGGCTGACAGGTGGCTCCGCGGACTGAGAAAATAGGGGGTTTGCGCACCCGGAGTCCCGACTTACGCTGACGGCAGTACACGTGCGTGAGCAATGGCACCAGTGGGGATAACCCGGAAACACGTGCGGAAGAGGCGTCCGATGGGTGCAGGCGAAAGACCTCTCAGCGAGGTGAAGTTCCTGACCGTGGCTGAAGTCGCGACGGTCATGAGGGTGTCCAAGATGACGGTGTACCGGCTCGTCCACTCAGGTGAGCTGCCGGCCATCCGAGTTGGCCGGTCGTTCAGAGTGCCCGAGCAGGCGGTCCACGACTATCTGCGGGAGGCCTACATCGAGGCAGGTTGAAGTAGCGGCGCGCCCGAACGCGCCGTGAATTCGGTCGCGGGAGAAGCCCGGCCTGCGCACCACGAGGCCGGGCTCTCACCCCCCAAGGGGCGATCTACCTCGGATCGCCGGTAGTCTGTGACCCGGTGTGCGCTCGCACATCGATTCAGACTTGCTATCAGTACCTGGGGGTCCCGTGGGCTCTGTGATCAAGAAGCGCCGCAAGCGGATGGCCAAGAAGAAGCACCGCAAGCTGCTCAAGAAGACGCGCATCCAGCGGCGCAACAAGAAGTAACCGACGCAGCTGCGAGGCGCTGATGACCCACACCGTGCTTGTCACCGGGGTCTCGCGCCACATAGGCGCCCGGGTGGCGAGCGTCCTCGCGGCTGACCCGGAGATCAGCCGCGTCATCGGAGTGGACACCGTGCCGCCCCCCTCGCTGACGCGGGACGGCGGCATCACTCTGGGCCGGACGGAGTTCGTCCGGGTCGATCTGCGCAGCCCCGACATCGCTGAGGTGATCGCGGCCGCGGACATCGACACCGTTGTGCACATGAGCCTGGTCAGCGCCCCGTCCAAGGGCGACGGCAGGGCTGCCATGAAGGAGCACAACGTCATAGGCACCATGCAACTGCTCGGTGCCTGCCAGCGGTCGTCGACCGTGCGGCGCGTGGTGGTGCGCTCCACCACCGCCGTCTACGGCTCGTCCCCGCGCGATCCCGCGGTGTTCACCGAGGACCTGGAGCCGCACGTCGGCCCGGTCCACGGCTACGCCAAGGACGCGGCGGAGGTCGAGGGCTACGTGCGCGGTTTCGCGCGCCGCCGCCCCGACGTGACGGTGTCGTTGCTGCGCTTCGCCAACTTCATGGGTCCTGGCGTCGACTCGCCGCTCACGCGGTACTTCACCCAGCCCGTCCTGCCGACGGTGTTCGGCTTCGACCCGCGGTTGCAGTTCGTCCACGAGGACGACGCGGTCGAGGTGCTGCGCAGGATGGCGAACGAAGACCACCCCGGCACGTTCAACGTGGCCGGGGCAGGCGTGTTGCTGCTGTCGCAGTGCGCGCGGCGGGCCGGGCGGGCGTCGTTGCCGCTGTTCGCGCCCGTCTTCCGCACGCTCGGCAACACCGTGCGCAGGCTCGGCCTCGTCGAGTACTCGCCCGAGCAGCTGCGGCTGATGAGCTACGGCCGGGCGGTCGACACCGCCAGGCTGGAGGCCGAGCTGGGCTGGCGGCCCAAGTACACCACCGCGGCGGCCTTCGACGACTTCGTGCGTTCACGGGGTATGCACCCGTTCGGAGGTGTGCGTCCGTGAGCGTGCCGCACGAGGAGGAGGGCCGGGTGATCCCGATCAGTGCCGCGCCGTCCTACGAGGAGCCCGACCCGCTGGCGCGGCTGCTGGCGTTCGTCCGCCGGCGCATCACCGGCGAGTACGAGGTCGACGAGTTCGGCTACGACCCCGAGCTGACCGACAAGGTGCTCCTCGAGCTGATCAGACCGCTCTACCACCGCTGGTTCAGGGTCGAGACGGCCGAGCTGAAGAACGTGCCCGCCGAGGGCGGCGCTCTGGTGGTGGCCAACCACTCCGGCACGCTGCCGGTCGACGCGCTCATGATGCAGGTCGCCCTGCACGACGAGGCGGGCCGGGCCGTCCGCCTGCTCGGGGCCGACCTGGTCTACCAGCTCCCGCTGCTCGGTCACCTGTCCCGCAAGACCGGCCACACGCTGGCCTGCCCCGAGGACGCCGACCGGCTGCTGCGCAAGGGCGAGCTCGTCGGCGTGTTCCCCGAGGGCTTCAAGGGCGTCGGGAAGCCGTTCTCCGAGCGCTACAAGCTGCAGCGGTTCGGCCGGGGCGGTTTCGTGGCCTCGGCGATCCGCGCGGGCGTGCCCATCGTGCCCACGGCCATCGTGGGGGCCGAGGAGATCTACCCGAAGATCGGCGACCTGAAGTTCCTGGCCCGCATGCTCGGCGTCCCCTACGTGCCGATCACGCCGTTCTTCCCGCTGCTCGGGCCGCTCGGGCTGGTGCCGCTGCCGTCCAAGTGGATGATTCAGTTCGGCGAGCCGATCCGCACCGACGAGTACGAGCCCGCCGCGGCCGACGACCCGATGCTGGTGTTCAACCTGACCGACCACGTGCGGGAGGTCGTCCAGCAGATGCTCAACGAGTTGCGGCTGCGCAGGGGGCCGGCCTTCCCGCCGTTCCTGTGACCGCCGTTCCTGTGACCGCCGTTCCTGTGACCGCCGTTCCTGTGACCGTCGTTCCTGTGAAGGGTGCAACCGGTCGCGCCCGGCCGGTGTTCTCGCGGGTGTAGTCACTGACACCCGAGAGGAACCTCTTCGATGGATCTCCAGCTTTCCGGCCGTGTGGCCGTCGTCACCGGCGCGTCCAAGGGCATCGGCCTGGCCGTCGCGCGCACCCTGGCGGAGGAGGGCGTGCACGTCGTGGCGGCCTCGCGGACCGCGCCCGACGCCAAGGTGACGCACGTCGCGGTCGACCTGATGGACCCGCAGGCGCCCGCCCGGGTGATCGCCCGCGCCGTCGAGGAGTTCGGCGGGGTGGACATCCTGGTCAACAACGCCGGCGGGCCGCCCCCCGGCGTGACGCTGCCCCGGGTCGGGTTCATGGCCCCGGGCGACGACGACTGGCAGGCCATGTTCGAGTTCAACCTGTTCGCGGCCGTACGCATGATCCGCGCGGCCGTGCCCCTCATGGTGGAGCGCGGCGGCGGCTCGATCGTGAACATCTCCTCCGGCTCGGCCCGCCAGCCGGGGGCCATGAACGTGGACTACGGCGCGGCCAAGGCCGCCATGAACCACGTGAGCAAGGCCGTCTCGGAGGAGTACGGCCCGCAGGGCGTCCGGGTGAACACGATCTCGCCCGGCCCGGTGCTGACCGACTGGTGGACCAAGGACGGCGGCGCCGCCGACGTCATCGCCGGGATGGCCGGGGCCTCGAAGGAGGACGTCATCGCCCAGGTCGCCCCCGGCATGATGAAGCTGGCCACCGGACGCCTGGTGAGCCCGCAGGAGATCGCCGACATGGTCGCCCTGCTGGTCTCGCCGCGCTCGGGCAGCACGACGGGCGCCGACATCGCCGTGGACGGCGGGTTCCTGAAGGAGATCTGAACCCTCTTGGCGGGTTGTGGCAAGACATCCGTGACCGATTCTCCACAGAAGGGCGGAGATGATCACGCAACCCGCCACCAGGGGGGCGGACTCGGAGCTCGTGAGCGCCTCCCTGACCGAGCCGGAGGCGTTCGCCGAACTGTTCGACCGCTACTCCGCCATGCTCTACCGGTACGTCTCCAAACGCCTCGGCCCTGAGCCGGCCGAGGACCTCGTCGGCGAGACGTTCCTCGTCGCGTTCTCCCGCCGCAAGAGCTACGACCTGTCCTGCCCCGACGCCAGGCCGTGGCTCTTCGGCATCCTCACCAAGCTCATCTCCCGCCACCACCGCAAGGAGGCGGCGCGGTACCGGGCGTTCCTGCGGGCCCCCCTCGACCAGCACGTGGAGTCGCCCGCCGACCGCGTCGCGGCGGGGGTCACGGCGCAGGCCGCCCGTCCCCGCCTGGCGGGCGCGCTGGCCGCGCTGCCCGCCAAGGACCGGGACGTCCTGCTGCTGATCGCCTGGGGCGACCTCACCTACGAAGAGGTCGCCCGGGCGCTCGGCATCCCGATCGGAACCGTGCGCTCCCGCCTCAACAGGGGCAGGCGGAAGGTACGGGCCGCGCTCGGCGACACCAACCCCATGCTGGAGGAGGAGTGACCATGGACGACCTGCGGATGCTCCGCGACCTCGGCGGGGAACTGGAGCACGAGCCGCCCCCGACGCTCGCCCGCCAGCGCGACCGCCTGCTGCGGGAGCGCCCGCGGCGCAGATGGAACGCCTACTGGACGGCCGGCCTGGTCGCCGTGGGCACGGCCGCGGCCGTCGCGGTGCCGACCATGCTGGTCAACGGCAACACCGTGGCCGGTCCGTCGACGGGCGCGCGGCCGGTCGACATGAGTGGCGCCCGCAACATCCTGGTGATCGGCTCCGACACGCGCGACGGGCCGGGCAACGCCAAGTACGGGCCCCACCTGGCCAGGACGCCCGACAAGGGCGGCAGGCGCTCCGACACCATCCTGCTCGTGCACGTGCCCGCCGACCGCGGCCAGGCCGTCGGGGTCAGCGTGCCGCGCGACTCGATCGTGCAGATCCCGTCGTGCGGGTCCGACCCGGCGCGGAAGGACATGGTCAACTCGGCGTACAACACCGGCGGCGCGTCCTGTCTGGTCAAGACGCTGGAGAAGCTGACCGACGTCCGCATCGACCACACGGTCGAGGTCGACTTCGCCGGCTTCAAGGGCATGGTGGACGCCCTCGGCGGCGTGCAGATCACGCTCAGGTCCCCCGTGGACGACAAGGCGGCGAAGCTGAGACTGCCCGCCGGCAAGGTCACCCTGAACGGCGAGGCCGCCCTCGGCTACGCCCGGCTGCGCCGCTACGGCGACGGCTCGGACATCCAGCGGATCAAGCGGCAGCAGATCCTGCTGCTGGCGATGCTGAAGAAGGCGAGGAGCGCGGCCGCCGACCCGGCCCGGCTGCGCGGCTTCCTCGGCGAGGTGCGCAAGTCGGTCAGGACGGACCTGAGCCTGGAGGCCATGGTCGAGCTGGCCAGGGCCACGTCCGCGACGAAGGTGACGTTCGTCACCGTGCCCTGGAAACCGGCCCAGGACGATCCCAACCGGATCGAATGGCTGCAACCGGACGCCAGGAAGCTGTTCGAACGCCTGCGATGACCGGCGCCGGCGCGCGCCCGGCCGTGGACGTCAAGGAGCCGTCCACGCCGCCGGGCGCGCGCGGGCGGCCTCGTCGGCGGCCTCGTGGGCGGGCGGTCAGTGGGAGCGGTAGTGCCTGCGCAGGGCGATGCCGGCCGCCACGCCGCCCGCGATCGCGCCGACCCCGGCCGCGATCGGCAGGGCGGTCATGGTGGCCTTGCGGCCGGTGCGGAAGTCCTTGACCGGCCAGTCGTGCTTCCTGGCGTGCTCGCGCAGCTCGCTGTCGGGGTTGATCGCCACCGCGCTGCCGACCAGCGACAACATCGGCAGGTCGTTGGCCGAGTCGCTGTAGGCCGTGCAGCGGGTCAGGTCGAGCCCTTCGCGGCGGGCCAGCGCGCGCACCGCCTCCGCCTTGGCCGGGCCGTGCAGCAGGTCGCCCACCAGGTGGCCGGTGTAGACGCCGCCGGCGGTCTCGGCGACCGTGCCGAGCGCGCCGGTGAGGCCGAGCCGCTGGGCGATGACCCGGGCCAGCTCGACGGGCGTGGCCGTGACGAGCCAGACCCGCTGGCCGGCGTCGAGGTGGCTCTGCGCGAGCGCGCGGGTGCCGCCCCAGATGCGGTCGGCCATGACCTCGTCGTAGATCTCTTCGCCGAGGCGGACGACGTCGTCGACCTTGGCGCCCGCGACGAAGGCGAGCGCGGTCTCCCGGGCGACCGCGATGTGCTCGGGGTTCTCGTTGCCGCGCAACCGGAACACGGCCTGGCCGACGGCGAACTTCAGCAGATCGGACGTGGTGAACATGCCGCGCGTGGCCAGCCCGCGGGCGAAGTGGTAGATGGACGCGCCGCGCATCATGGTGTTGTCGACGTCGAAGAAGGCCGCCGCCTCCAGGTCCGGCTCGACCGGCTCGGCCGGCGCGACGGTGACCGCCGCCCGCGCCGCGGCCTCGCCGGCGGCCTCGGCCTCAACCTCGTGTCGTCGTCGCATTAGCCGCCACATGCGGTTCAGCTTACCTAGCCGGTGCCACGAGCCCCTCGATGTAGTCGAGGTAGCCGGCGGCCTGTCCCTTCTGTGCCTCGTTGAGGTGGTCCAGCATCGGCTCGACCGTCTCCCGCTGCTTCTGGGCGAACTTCTTGATCTTGGACGAGCGGGGCTGCGTACGCGTCAGCCGGCTGATCCCGGAGCGGGTGGAGTCCTCCATGTCCTTGAGCGTCTGGCCGACCAGCGGGCTGTCGGTGGACGAGCCGAGCAGGCTGGCGACCTCCTTGGCGCGGGTCTCGGCCGAGGCCAGCTCGCGCTCGCCGCGCTGGGCGTCGTCGGTGCTCAGGTGCACGAGGGTGCTCTCCGCGGCCCGCTTGAGCGGGTAGAGCGTGTCACCGGGGACCGCCTGGTAGGTGGCGAAGGACGCCACCATCATCGCCCCCGCCAGACCCAGCGTGGCGACCTGGGACAACAGCGGACGGCGTCGCCGGCGCACGGCCGGAACGGCCGGGCCCGGCGCGCGCTCCTCGTCGGGGGCCGTCAGCAGCAGGCGGCCGGAGACCAGGTCCTCGCGCAGGCGCTCGCGGAAGGCCGCCCCGGGTCCGCCGCCCAGAGACGGGCCGTGCAGCTCCGTGAGACGCTCGATGACGAGCTCCCGCCGCCTGCGCGCCCTACTCATGACAGCTCCCTGAGGGATCCAGCCGTGACAACTGGCCTAACGAGGTGCGGGTGGGAGAGGTTACGCCAGGTCGTGCTTGAGTGCCCTGGCGAGCGTTCGAATGGCCCGAAACTGCAGCGCTTTGATCGCTCCACTCTTCTTCCCCATGATCAACGCGGTTTCCGCGAGCGAGAGGCCGTGCAGGAAGCGCAGCACCACGCATTCCTGCTGGTCGGGATTGAGATCGCGGACGGCGCGCAGCACCCGGTCGTTGATGATGGCCGTGACCACCGCGTTCTCCGGGATGTGCGCGCCTTCGAGCGGCACGTCGATCAGCTCTCCCGTCGGGATCTCCAGTCGGTAGCGGCCGGACTTGAAGTGGTCGGCCACCAGGTTCCTGGCGATGGTGACGAGCCAGGCGCCGAAGTCGCGGCCCTGCCAGGTGAAGTCGCCGATCCTGCGCAGCGCGCGCAGGAAGGTCTCGCTGGTCAGGTCCTCGGCGAGCTGGTGGGAGCCGACCCGGAAGTAGATGTAGCGGTAGACGAGGTCCACGTAGCGGTCGTAGAGCGTGCCAAAGGAGTCCGTGCATCCGTTCTTGGCGTGCAGCACCAGCGTACGGATGTCGTCGGGCACTTCTTCGCGCACGCCAAGCTCGCCCGTCCGGGCAGGTCCAGCGACCGCTGGAGCAAGCAGCCCGGCGAACGGCCACGAATCAGGCATCCGGTATCCCTAGGGGTAAGGGGTGCGGCGTGCTCGAATACTCTAGAAATCAACTGGAAATTCCACAATCCGCGCCTGCTGGCCTGGCTACGAGTAATCGCCCTATACCGTATAGGCGCATACCCCACAGCCTGCGGCGAAGCCCCTCATGGAGCGCCTGTTTCCTCTTCGGCTACCGGCCGGGAGGCATCGTCCGGCAGCATTGGAGTCACCATGGAGATCCTCGTTGCTGTCATAGCCCTTGCCGGTGCGCTCCTCGCCGCCGTCGCGACCGGAGCCCTGATCAGGCGGCTGCGCGACGAGCCCGAGGGCTGGTTGATCGCCTGGACCGTTGCAGCCGGCGCCCTGTGCCTGTCGCTGGCCGCGATCGGCGTCGGTTACGTCCTGGGGTTCGGGCCGGTCACCTTCCGCCTCTACCAGGTGACCGGGTCGCTGCTGGCGCCGCTCTGGCTGGCCGTGGGCCTCATCCAGCTGCTGTCCGACAAGGTGCCGCCGAGGTTCCTGGCCTGGTTGTTCGGCATCGCGCTCACCGTCGTCTCCGTCGCGATCCTGACCTTCGACCCGCTCAGGTCCACCGACCTGGGCAAGGCGCTGCCGTCCGGCTCTTCCATGTGGGGGCTCATCCCGGACAAGCTGCTCATCGGCGTGCACACGATCGACGTGGTCGTCCTGCTGGCGTGCGTGGTGGTGGCCGGGCTCAAGTGGCGCGGCGGCGACGAGTACGACACCGACAACCTCCACGCGGTCCTGGTCATCGCGCCGTCGAGCATCGCCCTGGTCGGGGCCATGCGGTTCTCGGTGCCGCCGCTGTTCACCACCGCGCTGCTCGCGGTGGGCGCGGCGGCGATCTGGTACACCGTGCTGCGCCCGCTGGCGCCGTACGAGGACGACGAGGACGACCTGGAGGCGCCGCAGCACGACGACGTGGAGCGCCGGCCGGGCCGCAGGGCCGCGCCCGAGCCCGTGCCGGCCGCCGTGCCGCCTCCCGTGGCGCCCCCCGTGGCGCCCCCTGTGGCGGCCCCGCGCCGCTCGCCCGGCCTGGGCGACCTGGTGGCCGAATACCGGGCGGGCGACCAGCAGGTCGACCACGCCGCCCGGATGGGGGCCGCGCCCGACTCGGGCCCCGCGACCGGCTACATCATGAACGGCTCCCCGCCCCCGCGCATGGACACCTCCCCGCGCATGGACGCCCAGCCCCCCCGGCCCGACTACGCGATGCCCGGCACCGGCGTGGTCTACCCGGGCGCCGAGCTGTTCACCCCGCCGCAGCCCCAGCAGGCGGGCGGCAGGCCCTCACCCAGCATCTACGGCCTGCTCACCGTCTTCACCATCATGGACGGCGCCGGCGACGCGTTCGACCGCCTGGCCGAGGCCACCGTCGAGGCCGTGCGCCGCGGCGAGCCCGACACGCTCGTCTACGCCTGCCACGCCGTCAAGTCGGCCCCGCTGCAGCGCATCGTCTACGAGCTCTACCGCGACGAGGTCGCCTACCGCGACCACCAGCGGCAGCCGCACGTCGAGCGGTTCCTCAACGAGCGTCAGGCGATGGTGCTGGCCACCAACGTCATCGAGCTCAACGTCAACGCCGCGAAGGTGGTGCCGCTGCCCACCGTCATGTTCTGACCGTCATGTTCTAGGCGAGGGCGGCGCGCAGGCGGGCCTCGTCGACCCGCCAGAAGTCGTGCTGCACGCCGTCGATCAGCGTCACCGGGATCATCTCCCAGTACTTCTCCCTGAGCTCCTCGGAGGAGTCGATGCTGACCTCCTCCCACGGCACGCCCAGCTCTCCGGCCACCCTGGCGATGACCGCGCGGGCGTCGTCACAGAGGTGGCAGCCGGGTTTGCCGAGCAAGGTGATGCGATGCATGTCACCAACGGTAGCGCCCCTACTTTGTGCATCGGTTCACAAAGGGATTAACCTGAAAGACGGTTCTAATCCGTTCAGCGGTCCCCACCGCCCGTTCCCTGGAGCTCCGGCACGTGAAGAGCACGTCCCAGTCCCGTGACCGCGGCATCCCCGAGGCGACGGTCGCCAGGCTTCCGCTGTACCTGCGGGCGCTGCACGGGATGGCGGAGCGCGGCGTCGCGACCGTGAGCTCGGAGGACCTGGCCGTGGCCGCGGGCGTGAACTCGGCCAAGCTCCGCAAGGATCTCTCGCACCTCGGCTCGTACGGCACCCGCGGCGTAGGCTACGAGGTGGAGTACCTCGTCTACCAGATCTCCCGCGAACTCGGCCTGACCCAGGACTGGGCGGTCGCGATCGTCGGGGTCGGCAACCTCGGCCGCGCCCTGGCGAACTACGGCGGCTTCGTCTCCAGGGGCTTCCGCGTGGCCGCGCTCTTCGACGCCGACCCCGAAGTCGTGGGCGACACCATCGCGGGGTTGAATGTGGAGCACATCGACGAACTGGAAGCCGTCATCAAGCGGCGTGGAGTCTCGATCGTGGTACTGGCGACACCGGCGGCAGCGGCGCAGGAAGTGTGCGATCGTGTTGTCGCCGTGGGCGTGACCAGCATCCTGAACTTCGCCCCAGTCGTTCTCACCGTTCCGGACACCGTCGACGTCCGGAAGGTCGACTTGTCAATCGAACTGCAGATTCTCGCGTTCCACGAGCAACGCAAAGCTGGAGGGCCACTCATGGCGGTGGACGGTCAATGAGTGTTCTGGCGATCGGACTCAGCCACCGGACCGCTCCGGTGGCGCTTCTCGAACGCGTCTCGGTGACCGGTGACGCGCTGGTCAAGCTGCTGCACGACGTGCAGCAGGACACCAGCGTCGCGGAGGCCATGGTGATCTCGACCTGCAACAGGGTCGAGATCTACGTCACGGTCGACCGCTTCCACGCCGCGGTCACCTCGATCAGCGGGCTGCTGGCCGTCCACTCCGGCGTGCCGGCCGACGAGCTGACCCCGCATCTCTACGTGCACTACGAGGAGCGGGCCGTCGAGCACCTGTTCTCGATGGTGTGCGGCCTCGACTCCATGGCCGTCGGCGAGGGCCAGATCCTGGGCCAGGTCCGCCAGGCGCTCAAGCTCGCCCAGAAGCACGGCACGGTCGGCGCGACCCTCAACGAGCTGACGCAGCAGGCCCTGCGCGTCGGCAAGCGCGCCCACACCGACACCGGCATCGACCAGGCGGGCCCTTCGCTGGTCTCGGCGGGCCTGGCGCTCGCCGGCGACCTGGCCGGGCGGCGCGCGCTGGTGGTGGGCGCGGGCTCGATGAGCTCGCTGGCCGCCGTCACGCTCCAGCGCGCCGGGGTCACCGACATCGTCGTGGCCAACCGCACGTACGAGCGGGGCGCGCGGCTGGCCGAATCGGTCGGCGGCCGGGCCGTCGCGTTCGCCGCCGTGCGCGAGGAGCTGGCGGGCGCCGACGTCGTCATCACCTGCACCGGCGCCGGGCGGCACGTCATCACCCCCGACATGCTGACCAGGGGCGTGTTCCTGCTCGACCTGGCGCTGCCGCACGACATCGACCCGGCCGTGCGCGAGGTGCCCGGCGTCACGCTGGTCGACCTGGAGACGATCCAGGAGTCCGGCGTCGGCGCGCGCGGCGGCGACGCCGTCGAGTCCGTGCGCGCGCTCGTGGCCGAGGAGCTGAACGCCTACCTCGACGCCGCCCGCGCGGCCCGCGTCACCCCTACCGTGGTGGCGCTGCGCAGCAAGGCGGCGGGCGTGGTGGAGTCCGAGCTGGGCCGCCTGATGATGCGCATGCCCGATCTCGACGACAAGGCCAGGGACGAAATCGCCATGACCGTGCAGAGGGTCGTTGACAAACTGCTTCACGAGCCGACTGTGCGTGTCAAGCAGCTCGCCGCCGGTCCAGGGGGCGATCATTATGCGGAAGCCCTGCGTGAGTTGTTCAATCTCGATCCGAAGATGCCCGCGGCCGTGAGGGAGGTGGAGCTGTGAACCTGCGGTTGGGCACCCGCCGCAGCATGCTGGCGACCACGCAGTCCCAGATGGTGGCCGACGCCCTCACCGCGCGCACCGGGCGCCCGGTCGAGCTGGTGGGCGTGACGACCTTCGGCGACGTGACCAAGGCGCACCTGGCGCAGCTCGGCGGCACCGGCGTGTTCGTCAGCGCGTTGCGCGACAAGCTGGTCGAGGGCGAGATCGACTTCGCCGTCCACTCGCTGAAGGACCTGCCGACCAAGCAGGACCCGCGCTTCACGCTGGCCGCGCTGCCCGAGCGCCACGACCACCGCGACGCGCTGGTCGGCTCGCACAAGTTCGCCGACCTGCCCGCCGGGGCCAGGGTCGGCACGGGCTCGCCGCGCCGCGTCGCCATGCTGAGCGCGCTCCGCCCCGACCTGGAGTACGTGCCGATCCGCGGCAACGCCGACACGCGCATCGGCAAGATCGCCGCGGGCGAGCTCGACGCCGTCGTGCTGGCCAGCGCCGGGCTCACCAGGCTCGGCCGCGCCGGCGAGATCGCGCAGATCTTCGAGGTCGAGGAGCTGCTGCCGGCCCCCGGCCAGGGCGCGCTCGCCGTGGAGTGCCTGGCCGCGCGCGCCGACCTCATCGAGATCCTGTCCGTGCTCGACGACCCGCGCACACGCAGCGCGGTGACCGCCGAACGCGCCGTGCTGTCCGCCCTGGAAGCGGGCTGCGCCGCACCCGTGGGTGCTTTCGCGGCCGATCACGGGCACACTCTGAACCTGACCGCAGTGGTCGTCTCCATCGACGGCCGCGAAGCGGTCCGCAAGTCCGCCGCCGGTTCTCCTTCGGAGGCTGCACAGCTGGGCCGCCTCCTGGCGGCCGAGATGATCGCCGAAGGGGCCGACAGATTGATGGGGGAGCAATCCCATTGAGCTCCGATAGTCCAACCTCCGGTTTCGTCGCCTTCGTGGGGGCGGGTCCCGGTGACCCCAACCTGCTGACGCTCCGCGCCGCCGAACTTCTCGGCAAGGCGGACGCCGTCGTGCTCGACGACGAGCAGTCCGGCCCGCTGCTCAAGCACTGCCGTGAGGGCGTCGAGGTCGCCGAGGGCGACTACGTCCAGCGGGCCAAGGCCGGGCAGCTCGTGGTGCGCCTGTGCGCGGGCGACCCCATGTTGTTCTCCTCGATCGACGACGAGGTCGCGGCCTGCGTGGCGGCGGAGGTGGACTTCGAGATCGTGCCCGGCGTGCCGCCCGCGACCGCGGTGCTCACCTACGCCGGCATCCCGGCGGCCACGGCCGTGCCCGAGTTCCGCGTCGTCGACGCCGCTCAGGAGCAGGACTGGTCGTCCCACGCCGCCACCCGCGGCACGCTGGTGATCTACAACGGCATCGCCGAGGCCGTCGCCATCGGCAAGGCGCTGATCGCCGGCGGCAAGCCCGACACCACGCCGGTCGCCGTCAGCAGCGGCGGCACCACCACCGAGCAGTACACCGTCGTGTCCTCGCTCGGCCGGCTGCAGGCCGACCTGAAGCACGCCGGGTTCACCGAGCCCGCGCTGATCGTGGTCGGCGAGGCCGTGGGGCAGCGCGAACGGCTGTCGTGGTTCGAGACCAAGCCGCTGTTCGGCTGGCGGGTGCTGGTGCCGCGGACGAAGGAGCAGTCCCGCAGCCTGTCCGAGCAGCTCGTGGCCTACGGCGCGGTGCCCGAGGAG
This sequence comes from Nonomuraea sp. NPDC001831, assembly GCF_042892035.1. Taxonomy (NCBI): domain Bacteria; kingdom Bacillati; phylum Actinomycetota; class Actinomycetes; order Streptosporangiales; family Streptosporangiaceae; genus Nonomuraea; species Nonomuraea sp. NPDC001831. The sequence continues at coordinate 313,420 of NZ_JBIATU010000007.1, forward strand.
GTGCCGACCATCTCGGTCGAGCCGCCGCGCACGCCGCAGCAGATGGACCGCGCCATCAAGGGCCTGGTCACCGGCCGCTACGAGTGGGTGGCCTTCACCAGCGCCAACGCCGTCAAGGCGGTGCGCGAGAAGTTCGAGGAGTACGGGCTCGACGCGCGGGCCTTCGCCGGGCTCAAGGTGGCCGCCGTGGGCGAGGCCACCTCGCGGGCCCTGGTCGAGTTCGGCGTCAAGCCTGACCTGCTGCCCTCGGGCGAGCAGTCCTCCGAAGGGCTCGTGGCCGAGTGGCCGCCCTACGACTCGATGCTCGACCCGATCAACCGGGTGTTGCTGCCCCGGGCCGACATCTCGACCGACACGCTGGTGGCCGGGCTCACCGAGCTGGGCTGGGAGTGCGACGACGTGACGGCGTACCGGACGGTGCGCGCCGCGCCGCCGCCCGCGCCCATCCGCGAGGCGATCAAGGGCGGCGGCTTCGACGCCGTGCTGTTCACCTCGTCCTCCACCGTGCGCAACCTGGTCGGCATCGCGGGCAAGCCGCACAACGTCACCGTGATCGCGGTGATCGGCCCGCAGACGGCCAAGACGGCCGAGGAGTTCGGCCTCCGGGTCGACGTCATGTCCGACAAGCCATCCGCATCAGCCCTGGCCGCAGCGCTGGCCGAGTTCGGTGCCAAGCAGCGCCAGGCGGCCGTGGCCGCGGGTGACAGCCCGCGCAGGCCCTCCCAGAACCGCCGTGGCGCCAGGAGGAGAGCCAAGTGAGCGCCCAGTACCCCGTCGCACGTCCCCGGCGCCTGCGTCGCAGCCAGGCGCTGCGCCGGATGGTGTCGGGCACGCGGCTGCACGCCGCGGACCTGATCCTGCCGATGTTCGTCAAGGAGGGCATCGACGCGCCGCAGCCGGTGGCGTCCATGCCGGGCGTGTCCCAGCACACCCGCGACTCGCTGCGCAAGGCCGCGCACGACGCGGCCGAGGCGGGCGTGGGCGGCCTGATCCTGTTCGGCATCCCCGCGGTCAAGGACGCGACCGGGTCGGCGGCCGACGATCCCGACGGCATCCTCCAGGTCGCGCTGCGCGAGGTGACCGCCGAGGTCGGCGACGCCCTCGTGGTCATGGCCGACACCTGCCTCGACGAGTTCACCGACCACGGCCACTGCGGGATCCTGACCCCGTCCGGCGAGGTGGACAACGACGCCACGCTTGAGCGTTACGCCTCCATCGCGCTGGCCCAGGCCGCCGCCGGCTCCCAGATGATCGCGCCGAGCGGCATGATGGACGGCCAGGTCGGCGCCATCCGCGCCGCGCTCGACGGGGCCGGCCACGCCGACGTCCCGATCCTGTCCTACTCCGTCAAGTACGCCTCCGCCTTCTTCGGCCCGTTCCGCGAGGCCGCCGAGTGCGCGCCGCAGTTCGGCGACCGCAGCACCCACCAGCAGGACCCGGCCGGTCCGCTGGAGGAGGCGCTGCGCGAGGTCAGGCTCGACCTGGCCGAGGGCGCCGACGCCGTCATGGTCAAGCCGGCGCTGGCCTACCTCGACGTCATCACCCGGGTGCGCGACGCGGTCGACGTGCCGGTGGCGGCCTACCAGGTGAGCGGCGAGTACGCGATGGTCGAGGCGGCGGCGGCCAACGGCTGGATCGACCGCGACCGGACGATCATGGAGTCGCTGGTCGCCATCAAGCGCGCCGGCGCCGACATGATCCTCACGTACTGGGCGACGGAAGTGGCGCGCCAGCTCTAACCAAGGGGTTTCCCGTCAACTCCTGAGGCGTGTGCGTTAGAGTGCGATGACAAGTGCTGGTGTGTCCCGCGGTGTGCGAACGGCCCGGAGCCGGGACCTCCTCAGGCGCTGACTCGACGGGAGACACCATGGTGGGGGTACCACTGGCTCGGCGTACCAGAAAGCGGTCGCGCCCGACACGCATCGATTCCGTGCTGGAGTACGCGTCCCTGGGCTGGCCCGTCGTGCCGGGTGCCTATCCGCTGCGGCACGGCCCGCGCGCGTGTTCGTGCGACCGCGTCGGCTGTCCCGACCCCGGCGCCCATCCGCTCTCGCCCGCCTGGCACATGCAGGCCACGACGGACACGACGCTGCTCACCCGCTGGTGGGAGAGCGAGCCGGAGGCCGGCGTGATCCTGCCCACAGGGCGCGTGTTCGACGTGTTCGACGTACCGCTCGCCGCCGGCCTGTCGGCCCTCACCCGGATCGACGCCGCCGGAGCCCACCCAGGCCCGGTCGCCGCTCAAGGCGACCGGGTCTTGTTTTATGTGGCCACCCGCGGCAACCCCGAGGACGAGGACGAGTGGTGGTCCTGCCAGCTCGACTGCGACCCGGCCACCATCGACGACACGCCGGGCCTGCGCTGGCACTGCCGCGACAGCTACGTGCTCGCGCCGCCCTCGATGCTGCCCTCGGGCCAGCCGGTCTCCTGGCTGCGGCCCCCCGACGGCCGTCCGCTGCCCGACCCGCTGCGCATCCTGGAATGGCTCGCCGACTGAGCACGCCCCGCGGCGGGGGCACGGACCTGCGGGACTAACCTGGGTCGGGTGAGCCGTACACAGAACTCCGAAGGTCTTTTCACCCGCGCCAGGGAAGTGGTGCCCGGCGGCGTCAACTCGCCCGTGCGCGCGTTCGGCGCGGTGGGCGGCACGCCGCGTTTCATGGCCTCGGGCCAGGGGCCGTACATCACCGACGTCGACGGCAACCGCTACGTCGACCTGGTCTGCTCCTGGGGCCCGATGATCCTGGGCCACCGGCATCCCGCGGTCGTCGAGGCCGTCTCGGGCGCGGTCGCGCACGGCTTCTCCTACGGCACCGCCACGCCGGGCGAGGTCGAGCTGGCCGAGGAGATCGTCTCCCGGATGGCGCCGGTCGAGAAGGTGCGCCTGGTCAGCTCCGGCACCGAGGCGACGATGAGCGCGGTGCGCCTGGCGCGCGGCTTCACCGGGCGGTCCAAGGTGATCAAGTTCGCCGGCTGCTACCACGGGCACGTCGACGCCCTGCTGGCCTCGGCCGGGTCGGGCGTGGTGACGTTCGGGCTGCCGGACACGCCCGGGGTGACCGGGGCGTCGGCGGCCGACACGATCGTGCTGCCGTACAACGACATCCAGGCGGTGACGGAGGCGTTCGCGGCCGCCGAGGTGGCCTGCGTGATCACCGAGGCGTGCCCGGCGAACATGGGCGTCGTCCCGCCGCGCGACGGGTTCAACGCCCGGCTGCGCGAGCTGTGCACGGCCAACGGCGCGCTGCTCATCGTCGACGAGGTGCTGACCGGCTTCCGCGTCTCGTCGGCCGGCTGGTACGGCCTCGACCCGGTCGACGCCGACCTGATGACGTTCGGCAAGGTCATGGGCGGCGGCCTGCCCGCGGCGGCGTTCGGCGGCCGGGCCGACGTGATGGCCTTCCTGGCTCCGGAGGGCCCGGTCTACCAGGCGGGCACGCTGTCCGGCAATCCGCTGGCCTGCGCCGCCGGCCTGGCGACCCTGCGCGCCCTCGACGCCGACGCCTACGCGCGCATCGACGCCGCCGCGCTAGCGGTGGGCGACGCGGCGGCCGACGCGCTGGCGAAGGCGGGCGTGCCCCACCGGTTGCAGCGTGCCGGCAGCCTGTTCTCGATCTTCTTCGCCGAGGGCGAGGTCAGCAACTTCGACCAGGCCAAGGCGCAGAACACGGCGGCCTTCACCGCGTTCTTCCACGCGATGCTCGACCAGGGCGTCTACCTGCCGCCGTCGGCGTACGAGGCGTGGTTCCTGTCGGCCTCGCACGACGACGAGGCGCTCAACCGGATCGGCGAGGCCCTGCCGGCAGCGGCGAAGGCGGCCGCGGCGGTTCTGTAACGCGGCGCGGCCTGGTGCCGGCGTACAGCACGCCGGCGACGATGAGGGCCGCGGCCAGGACCTCGGTCCAGGAGAGGGGCTCGCCGGCCGCCAGCGCGGCCGACGACATGCCGAACACCGGCACCAGCAGCGTGTACGGCGCCACGGTCGAGGCGTCGTACCGGCGCAGCAGCCAGCCCCACACGCCGAACCCGCCGAGCGTCGAGACGAAGGCCACGTAGGCCAGCGACAACCAGCCCTCGGCGGGGGCGGCCAGCACCGGCGGCCCCTCGACCAGCAACGACAGCAGCAGGAGGGGCGGCGCCGAGAAGGCGCTCACCCAGACCATGAACCGCAGCGAGTCCGGCGGCGCGGCCCTGCGCTGGACCACGTTGCCGAGCCCCCAGGCCGCGGCGGCGGCCACGCACAGGGCGAACGCGCCCAGCGGGCCGGACACCCCGAAGTCGAACGCCACCAGGGCCAGGCCGCAGAAGGCGACCGCCAGGCCGAGGACGCGGCGGGCGGTGAGCCGCTCGCCGAGCAGCGTCACCGCGAACAGCACGGTGAACAACGCCTGCATCTGCAGGACGAGAGAGGTCAGTCCGGCCGGCATGCCCGCTCGCATGCCCACCAGCAACAGGCCGAACTGACCCACTCCGAGAGTGGCCGCCACCCCGGCGACCCAGCGCCACGGGACTCCTGGCCGCCCCACGATCAGCAGGGCGGGGAACGCCGCCAGGGTGAACCTGATCCCCGCGTACAACAGGGGAGGGAAGTGCTTCAGGCCGACCTGCATGACGACGAAGTTGAAGCCCCACACGGCCGCGAGGCCGACGGCTAGGGCGAGGTGGCGGGGGCTCACGCAGAGCGGGTCTTCTGGTACCGGTTGCGCTGCTCGCGGGCCTGCTCGGCGAGGACCTTCAGGTACGAGGTGGAACGGGTCTCGGGCTTCCTGCTCTTAATGATTCGCATGCATATATTTTCATCTGCTTCAGATACAAGGACAAGCGAGACTTTCTACGCTAAACCCTTTAGTCTGGCTTACATGTTGGACCTGAACCGGCTCAAGGCCCTTCACGCCGTGCACGTGTACGGGTCGGTCGGCGCGGCGGCCGACGCGCTCATGGTCACCCCGTCGGCCGTCAGCCAGCAGATCGCCAAGCTGGAGCGGGAGACGGGCGCCCGGCTCATGGAGCGCAACGGCCGCGGCGTGCGGCTGACCGACGCCGCCGGCCTGCTCGCCGAGCACGCCGAGCGCATCCTGGCCCTGGTCGAGACCGCGGAGGCGGACTTCGAGGCGCTGCGCGGCGAGGTCGTCGGCCGGCTCAGCATCGCCGCCTTCGCCACCGCCACCCGCGGCCTGATGCCCGGCGCGCTCGTCCAGCTCAAGAGGCACCACCCCGACCTGCACGTGCAGCTCTACGAGCGCGAGCCGGAGCGGGTGCTGCGCGAGGTGGCCAGGGGCGAGCTGGACCTGGGCGTGATGCAGGACTGGCTCAACCGGCCCATCGCCATGCCCGAGGGCCTGTCCAGGGCCACGCTGCTCGACGACGTGGCCGACGTCGCCATCCCGGCCGGCCATCCGCTGGCCGGGCGCAGGGAGGTGGGGCTGGCCGAGCTGCACGGCGAGCGGTGGATCAGCTCGTCGCCCGGCACGGTCTGCCACGACTGGCTGGTCTTCACGCTGCGCAACGCCTCGCTGGAGCCGGAGATCGCGTGCATGGCCGACGAGTACCCCACCCAGCTCGCGCTGGTCGCCGCCGGGCTCGGCTGCGCGATCGTGCCGCGCCTGGGCCGCGACTGCGTGCCCGACGGCGTGCGGCTGGTGCCGATCATGCCGCGGCAGACGCGCCGCATCTACGCGGTGTGGCGCACCGACGCGGCCCGGCGTCCCGCGATCAGGGCCACGGTCGAGGCGCTGATCGGCGTCAGCCGCGAACAGGAGAACGCCTGGGCGGTCAACTGAGCACCCAGGCGCGCAGTCGGCCCGGCACCCGGCCGCGCACCCGCCCGACCCGCGCTCAGCTGAGCGCGATCGCCACCACGCCGCCGAGGATCACGCCCGCGGCCAGCAGCCGCCGCCGCAGGTCGCCCTCGGCCAGCAGCCGCCCGCCGAGCAGCACCGCGATCAGCACGCTCACCTCGCGCGCCGGCGCCACCACGCTCACCGGCGCCATCGTGAACGCGACCAGCACCAGCAGGTACGACAGGAAGATCAGGAACGCCGCTCCCACGATCCGCGACCGGTGCTCCCGCCACACGGCCCCGACCAGCCGCCGCCTGGCCCCGGCGACGAACGGCGTGAGCGCCAGCGCCCGCCCGACCTCCCCGAGGTAGTTGAGCATGATCGGCGCCACCGCGAACGCGCTGACCACCTGCGAGTCCCACACCGTGTACCCGGCGATGAACAGCCCCACGACCAGCCCCGACGCCAGCCCCCGCAGGTCGCCCCGCCCGGCCGCGCCGCCGCTCATCATGAACACCCCGACGCCGACGAGCACGATCCCGGCCACGCCGGCCGGCGCCGGGTGCTCGTCCAGGAACAACACGGCGACCAGGCTGGCCAGCATCGGCCCCGTCCCGCGGGCGACGGGGTAGACCAGCGACAGGTCGCCGGCGCCGTAGCCGCGCTGGAGCAGCACGAAGTACCCCAGGTGCAGGGCCGTGCTGCCGCCGATCACCGCCAGGTCGCCCCACGACAGCCGGGCGCCCGTGAACAGCAGGAACCCGGCGAACAGCGGGCTCCACACCACCATGGCCACGACCCCGACCAGCCAGAGGAAGACGATGCCGTCGGCCTGGGCCGCCTTCTTGCTCAGCAGGTTCCAGGTGGCGTGCGCGACGGCGGCGACGAGGATGAGGACCAGCGCCCAAGGGCTCATCCGGGCGACTCCTTCCAGCGGTGACGGAGAGGAGCCTCCAGGCTTTTGTCCCGTCAGCTGTACGGCCCGGCGGGCCGCGGCGCCGCTCGGACCTGTCTTCCGGCCCTGGTTGTGTGACGGGGAGGCGGACCGGACGCGGAACCCTAGGCGCAGTCGTCCCGACCATACCTCCGCGCGAAATGCCGGACCAGGCAGCCCCTGACTATGACCGGCATCGAAACGGATAGGCTGTGGCACACCATGGCTGAAACGACCGTCGTCCACCTTTTGCGCCACGGTGAGGTGCACAATCCCGGCGGCATCCTGTACGGCAGGCTGCCCGGCTACCACCTGTCCGACACCGGCAGGCTCATGGCCGAGACGGTCGCCAAGGCCGTCGGCGGCCGCGACATCGTCGCGATCCACAGCTCGCCGCTCGAACGCGCGCTGGAGACCGCGGCCCCGCTTGCCGACAAGCTCGGCCTCGACGTGACCGAGGACGACCGCCTGCTCGAAGCGGCGAACATGCTGCAGGGCCGTCCGGTCGGCCAGGGGCTGGCCATCTTCCGCAACCCGCGCAACTACCGCTATTTCTGGAACCCGCTGCGCCCGTCGTGGGGCGAGGCGTACCCGGCGATCGTGGCGCGCATGAAGGCGGCCGTCGACGACGCCAGGGCGGCCGCGCGCGGGCACGAGGCCGTGCTGGTCAGCCACCAGCTCCCGATCTGGACGATCAGGATGGCCGCCGAGGGCCGCCGGCTCTGGCACGACCCGCGCCGCAGGCAGTGCGCGCTGGCCAGCCTCACCACCTTCACCTTCGAGGGCGACCGCCTGGTCAGCGTCGGCTACAGCGAGCCGGCCGGATCGCTGAGTTCGGGGCCGTCGATACCAGGGGCCTGATGTCGGGGCCATGTCTGCCCGCCGGTAGAGTTGCAAGCTCTACCGGTTGTAGTACAAGGAGATCATCCTCCGTGCGCGCGACGTCCATCTCCCTCGTTCTCCTGGCCGCGCTGGCCGCGGGCTGTGCGGCCAACCAGAGCGGGCAGCCCCAGGTGGGCGACACCCGGTTCGTCGCGGGCGACGGCAAGATGCAGGTCTTCGACGCCGCCGACCGCAAGGCGGCCCCGCCGGTCGAGGGCCCCACGCTCGACGGCGGCACGGCCTCGCTGGCCGCCCACAAGGGCAAGGTCGTGGTGATCAACTTCTGGGCCTCGTGGTGCGGCCCGTGCCGGGCCGAGGCGCCGGTGCTCAAGGAGGTCGCCGCCAAGACCAAGGGCGACGTGCAGTTCCTCGGCATCGACTTCAAGGACCGCCAGGCCGACGCCCTCGCCTTCGAGCGCACCGAGCAGACCGGCTACTCCCACATCTTCGACCAGCCCGGCAAGGTCGCGCTGTCCTTCCAGGGCACCGTGCCGCCCGCGGCGATCCCGTCCACGCTGGTCATCGACAAGCAGGGGCGCATCGCGGCCAGGGCGCTCGGGGCGGTCAAGTACACCGACCTGATGAACACGGTGACCAAGGTGCGCGATGAGTGACGTCGTCGCCTCGGGCTCGTTGCTGCTCGCGGTGCCGATCGCGCTGCTGGCCGGGGTGGTGTCGTTCCTGTCGCCGTGCGTGCTGCCGCTGGTGCCGGGCTATCTGTCGTACGTCACGGGCATGAGCGCCGACCCCAAGCGGGGGCGGCTGGTGCTCGGCACGGTCCTGTTCGTGGCCGGGTTCGCGCTGGTGTTCGTGCTCAGCGGCGCGCTGTTCGGCGGGCTCGGCTCGATCATGCTGGGCAACGCCCAGGTCATCACGCGGGTGCTCGGCGTCCTGACGATCCTGCTCGGGCTGGCCTTCCTGGGCGTGCTGCCCGGCCTGATGCGCGACGTGCGCATCCACAAGCTGCCGGCCGCGGGCCTGGCCGGCGCGCCGCTGCTCGGCGTGGTGTTCGGCCTGGGCTGGACGCCGTGCATCGGCCCCACGCTGGCCGTCGTGCTCACGCTCGGGCTCAACGAGGGCAGCGCCTCGCGCGGCGCGCTGCTGGCCGTCGCCTACGCGCTGGGCCTCGGGCTGCCGTTCGTGGCCGCCGCCCTGGCCTACAGCAAGGCGCTGCGCACGTTCCAGGCCGTGCGCCGGCACACCCGGCTGATCACCAGGATCGGCGGGGGCATGATGGTGGCCGTCGGGCTGCTGCTCGTCACCGGACTGTGGGGTGCGATGATCGCGGCCATGCAGGGGCTCATCGGCGCGTTCGAGCCGGTGATCTGATGAGCGTCGACGAGCTGGTGCGCGAGGAGCGCGAGCCGCGACAGGCCGGCATGGGGCCGGTCGGGTGGCTCCGGTGGGGCTGGCGCACCCTCACCTCGATGAAGACCGCGCTGATCATGCTCTTCCTGCTGGCGCTCGGCTCGATCCCGGGCTCGCTGGTGCCCCAGCGCAGCGTCGAACCCGACAAGGTGGCCCAGCTCTACCAGCAGAACCCGACCCTGGCCGAGTGGTACGACCGGTTCCAGCTCTTCGAGGTGTTCACCTCGGTCTGGTTCGCCGCCGTCTACCTGCTGCTGTTCACCTCGCTCGTCGGCTGCATCATCCCGCGCACCGCCACCTACCTGCGCGAGCTGCGCCGCAAGCCGCCCGCCGCGCCCAAGAACCTGTCCCGGCTGCCGCACTCCGACTCCTTCGAGGGCGACCTCACCGTGGAGGAGGCCGCCGGGCGGCTGCGCAAGATGCGCTTCCGCGTCGTCACCGGCGACGGCTGGGTGGCCGCCGAGAAGGGCTACCTGCGCGAGACCGGCAACCTGTTCTTCCACGTCGCGCTGCTCGGCATCCTGCTCGCGGTCGGCTTCGGCTCCCTGTACGGCTACCGCGGCAACGTCCTGGTCGTCGAGGGCGACGGCTTCGCCAACACGGTGGCCGCCTACGACAGGTTCATCCCCGGCAGTCAGGTCTCGGCCGAGTCCCTCCAGCCGTTCTCGTTCGAGCTGACCGACTTCAAGGCCACCTACCAGGTCGAGGGCGACAAGAAGGGCCAGGAGCTCGACTACTCCGCCTACCTGAAGGTGCACGACCGGCCCGGCGCGCCCGCCCGCGACTACGAGCTCAAGGTCAACGACCCGCTGGAGGTCGACGGGACGCAGACGTACCTGATCGGCCACGGCTACGCGCCCGTCTTCAAGGTCACCGACGGCAAGGGCCAGGTCGCCTACGAAGGGCCCGTGGCCTGCCTGATCGACCAGAAGGCCACGCTGACCTCGTCGTGCGTCGTCAAGGCGCCCGACGCGCAGCCGTCCCAGCTGGGGTTCCTGCTGCGTTTCCTGCCCACCAGCGTGCCGCTGACCGACGGCACCTACGCCTCGGCCTTCCCCGGCGAGCTCCAGCCGCAGGTGCAGCTCCTCGGCGGTTACGTGGGCGACCTCGGCATGCGGTCGGGCAAGCCGCAGTCGGTCTACAAGATCCTGCCGGACGAGCTCGACGGCAAGGTCGTCCCCGTGGTGCGGGGATCGTTCGCGACCAAGCCGTTGTCGGTGGGGGAGTCCACCGAGCTGCCCGGCGGCGCGGGGAAGCTGGAGTTCACCGGCGTCAAGGAGTGGATCACGCTCCAGACCGCCTACGACCCCGGGCGGGTGCCCGCGCTGGTCGCCGCGGCCGTCGCGGTGGTCGCCATCGCGCTGTCGTTGATGATCCGCCGCCGGCGTGTCTGGGTGCGGGTCAGGGAAGGGCGGGTCGACGTGGGCGGCCTGACCCGTACCGAGGGCTCCGCGGCGGGCTTCGCCGAGGAGTTCGCCGAGATCGTCAAGGCTCTATCAGCAGGAGAACAGCATGTCCGCTGAGCAATTGGCCGGGCTGAGCGACAACTTCGTCGTCGGCGCCGTCCTGCTCTACATCATCGCCATGGTGGGCTTCGCGATGGAGCTGGCCTTCGGAAGGGCCGTCCTGGGCAAGGCGGCCGTGAAGCGGGCCGCCCGGCAGCCCGTCACGGTCGGCGCCCCCTCCGACGGCGACGCCGCCGCCGCGGCCGAGGCGCCCGTCGCCGAGCCCGTGCCCGTCATGGCGGGCGGGGCCAGGGCCGGGCGGGTCGCGCTCGTGCTGGCCTGGATCGGGTGGGCCGCCAACCTTGGCGCCATCATCACCCGCGGCCTGGCGGTCGGCCGGTGGCCGTGGGGCAACATGTACGAGTTCGTGGTGGCCATCTGCTTCGCCGCCGTGACCGCGTTCCTGTTCACCCAGGTCCGCCAGAACGTGCGCTTCCTGGGCGCGTTCGTCATGATCGCCGCCACGCTCGGGCTCGGGTTCGCGGTCAAGGTGCTCTACACGGCGGCCGGGCCCGTGGTGCCGGCGCTGAACTCGTACTGGATCGCGATCCACGTCACCGCGGCGATCCTGGCCAGCGGGCTGTTCACGCTGGCCGGCGTGTCGGGCGTGCTGTTCCTGGTGCGCGGCGAGGGGCTGTCGCGCCTGCCCAGCCGCGACGACCTGGAGCGGGTGGCCCACCGCGCGATCGTGCTGGCCTTCCCGCTGTGGACGTTCGCCGTCATCGCCGGCGCGCTCTGGGCCGACCGCGCCTGGGGCCGCTACTGGGGCTGGGACCCCAAGGAGGTCTGGTCGTTCATCACCTGGGTGGCGTACGCGGCCTACCTGCACGCCAGGGTGACCGCCGGCTGGCGGGGCAGGGCCGCCATGATCGTGCAGCTGCTGGCGTTCGGGTGCCTGATCTTCAACCTGGTCGGCGTCAACATCTTCATCTCCGGCCTGCACAGCTACGCCGACGTCAGCGGTTAGTCCTCGCCGCGCATCCGCCGGTCGAGATCTCTCAGGAAGTCGGGGTCGTCGTCCGGGCCCTTCGGCGCGCCCGGGCCCGGCGGCACCGGCCACGGGTCGCGCTCGGCCCTGGGCCGCCCGCGCAGCATCCAGATCACGCCGCCGAGCAGCGGGACCAGCACGACGATGAGGACCCACAGCGCCTTTGGTACGTTCCGGACCTCTTCCTCGGGTGCGGTGATGACGTCGAAGAGCGAGAAGAGCCAGAAGGCCAGCAACGCCAGGCCGATCAGAACACCTGCCATGCCCGAACTGTAAGCCATCCGCGACGTGATCGTGTCGGACGATGTCCCGTTTCGGATGACTAGGGAAGATCAGCGTCGTACCGTGGAACCCGGTTCGCCATGGAAGCGGCGTGAAGGGGTGCGATGGCCTTTTCTCACGACAAGGGCCGACATCGGCGCGGCCGTTGGTGGCGCCGCGGGTCGTACCTCTTCTCGCGGCGTGACGAGGCTCCTCCGGACGCGGACCGTTCCTTCTGGTCCCGGCGGAGGGAGAGCCGCCCCGAGGTCCCGAGAGAGCAGCTCAAGGGCGCGGAGCGGCGCAGGGAGCAGCAGCCGGAACGGTTCGCCCGTCCGGGCGACCCCCAGCGGCGCGAGGTCACCTGGGACGGCCTCTCGCTGCGCGAGCGCGCAGCCCGCCTGCCCGCCGCCGTCGCCGAACGCCCCCGCTACACCTGGTACGACTTCGAGCTCGACGACACGCCGCCGAGGGCCCAGCCCAACAGGCCGGAGGCGCCCTCCATCGGCGACGGACTGCGCCACTGCGGCAAGCTGGAGAAGATCCTCCACCGCCAGTGGGACGCCCGGCACGGCCCGCCCTCCAAGGACGCCGTACGCGCCGTGGAGAGCCTGGCCCGGCTGCCCGACCGGCTGAAAGAGCTGCTGGCCGCCGGCCTCGAAGGCATCTACGTCGGCCCCGGCGGCGTCCCCGACCTCGACGACATGGGCTACTTACGCGGCGCGCCGCTCCCGTCCGGCCGGGCCACCTGGGACATCTGCGCCGGCGCGTACGGCGACCGCAAGATCGTGGTGGGCGACCGCCCCTCACCCACGCCGGACGTGATGATGCACGAGGTCGGCCACGCCATCGACGACCTGGACTCCTTCCACGGCGAATGGGTGTCGGACTCGCCGGAGTTCGTCCGGCTCTACGAGAACGCCTTCCCCAAGCTGGCCTCGACCTTCCACCGCCAGGGCAACGGCCTGGGCCGCAAGGAGTTCTTCGCCGACGCCTTCGCCGCCATCGCCGCCCGCCAGCGCCCGGCCCTGGTCGACATGCTCGGCGGCGACACACGGATGGCGCTCGACGTCATGCTCTTCTTCAACCGGCGCTACGGAATCTAGGTGATCACCCATGTACGTCATCCGGCTCGCTGACGGGACCCTGCGCGTGCCGCAGAGCCTGACCAGCGAAGACGGGCGTCTGATCGGCAACGCGTACGTGGACGTGCAGCCCGGCGATCCCGACTACGACAAGTGGCTGCCCGAGTCGGTGACCGAGGAGGAGGCGGCCGAGCGCCGCAGTCGCTGGGAAGAGGAGAACGACGACCTCGAACGCGAGTTCCTGGCCTTCAAGGCCAGCCAGGAGGACGTCTGAGAAGGACAGACGCCAGCCACGGTCGGCGGTTGGCGCCGCCCCGTGCCTGCCCTCGGGAAGTGTGGCCCGCAGGCATGCTCGTTCACGGCCTCACGAGATGAGGCGAATTGAGGTCCCGCCAGCGGTGATCCTGGCGGATCTCAGGATCACCGACTAGACGGAACGTCACACGCGCGGGGACTCACCTGCTGGCCTGTCGGCCGTGAGAACGTCCTCGCCTCGAAGAAGGGCGTGCACTTCCGACTCGCGGAAGCGCCGGTGCCCTCCGGGGGTGCGGATACTGCTGATGCGGCCTGCCGCAGCCCAGCGCGTAACCGTCTTTGGGTCTACCCGGAAGAGGGCGGCAACCTCTCCTGGGGTCAGCAGACGCTCGCTGCTACTCTCCACCAATCTCTCCCCCTCGCATCCCGCTTCCTGCCAGCGGGCGGACAGGTAACCAGTGTGTCGAGCGAAGCCTGATTTATCCGTGGTTTTCGACAAAGATCACGGGTTGTTATCAGCTGACTGCCCGATTGTTATATGATAGAGCCTCTTTGGGGCTCTCGTGGGTGTTTCTTTACGAAACACCCTTACTGGAACAGTAGCAGCGCTCGCGTCCGATGCGAAGAGCGACCGCTACGCAGGGACGAGTAACCTCGAACCTGTGCATCCCGTTCTCGTTTACACCGCGTCGCGGATCGCCCTGTTTGTCGTGACCCTGGGTGTTCTGTACCTCGTCGGCCTGCAAAACCCGCTGTTCCTGCTCGCGGCCGCTTTCGTCATCAGCGGCATAGCCAGCTACGTGCTGCTGTCGAAGCAGCGTGACGCCGTCAGCGCACGCCTCAGCGGCCGGATCGACCGGCCGGAGCCGCAGGACGACTAGGGCAGGGGGAACATGCCAATCCGGGCATGGTACTCCCGTCCGAGTCGCGTTGTGTCACTACCGACTAGTAGGCCGGTCTTGTGCGCCAGAAATGCCTTCACGCCGATGCCCCGCTCACGGCCGGGATTCCAGGCGAGCGCCTTTCCCGTGCGCGGATGAATGGCGCCGATGCCCTCGCGGGGCACCGCTCCCGGGCCGGCCGAGTCGCGGCCCTGCGGGTTGTCCAGCCAGCGCTGGTGGCCGCCGACATACACCGCTGAGCCGGTGACCGCCACCGCGTAGAGCGAGTCGCCGCCGGTGGCGTTGGTCCAGGTCGGCCTGACGTCCGGGCCTGCGGCGTACGTCTCGAACCGGGCGGCCGTGTCGCACATGCGGCCCTTCGGGCCCCCGGTCGTGACGACCACGAAGGAGCGGCCGTCGGGGGCGAAGTCGAGGCCGCGCACGTAGGAGGGGAACGCCTCCGCGCAGCGCTGCGCGTAGACCTCGGTCCGCCAGTCGGCGACCCTGGCCACGGGCCCGCTGACGTCGATCAGCCCGAGCTGCGGCCGGGACCGCCCGCCGAGCGTGGTGAACGAGCCGTCGACCGCCAGCCGGCCGCCCGACAGGGCGAGGGCCTGGACCTTCACCCTGGGCGTCAGCGGCTCGCCCGGCGTGACGGCGAAGCCGGGGTCGGCCACGCCCGTCGCGGCGTCGAGCCGGGCCAGGGCGACGCGCGGCCGGACGAAGTCGCCGCCGACGTAGAGCCTGGAGCCGTTCCTGACCAGGGCCGTGACCATGCCGCCCTCGATCCGGGGCAGGAAGCCGTCGACGAGCTGCCCGTCGGCGACGCTGATCCGGGCGAGCGCGCGGGCGCCGACGTTGTTGACGCCGGGGAAGGCGCCGCCCACGTAGACCGTGCCGTGGTCGCCGGCGGCCAGCCCGTAGACCGGCCCGGCGACGGACGGCGCGAAGTCGCGCAGGATGCGGCCGGTCGCCAGGTCGTAGGCGAACAGGTTGGCCCGGCGCAGCGTGTACGTGCGCCCGGCGTCGCTGACCTCGCTGAACGAGCCGCCGACGACGACGGTGCCACCGACCAGCGCGATGGCGTTGACGATGCCGTCGAGGACGTGGGGGGTGTTGTCGACCGGGTCGGCCGAGACCACGCGGGGGTGCGCGACGGGGGCCGAGGCGATGATCGCCGCAAGGGCGACACGGGCAAGCATTCACCAACAACTAGCAGACGTTCGGTAGCGGTGCCGCTACTTTGCGTGAATTGCCGCAAGGGCCTGGCTCGCCGGCGGCCCGGCGGCGGCTGGTCAAAGGCCGTAGTGGCGGCCGGCCAAAGGCCGTAGTGGCGGCTGGCCAAAGCCGTAGTGGGGGCTGGTCAAAGGCCGTAACGCCCGGCGAATACCCCACTGGCGGCGTGAGTACTCTTGTCCGCATGACGCGCGCTCAGTTGGACAAGCAGCCGGACGAGGTCGCCGCGATGTTCGATCGCACCGCCCGGCGCTACGACCTGGTCAACGACGTGGCCTCGCTGTGGCAGGTCAGGCTCTGGCGCAAGGCCGTGGCCGCCGCCGTCGACGCGGGGCCCGGCGAGGTCGTGCTCGACCTGGGAGCGGGCACCGGCACCTCCACCGACAGCTTCACCAGCCTCGGCGCCCGCGCGGTGGCCTCCGACTTCTCCCTCGGCATGTTGCGCACGGGCGTGCAGCGGCACGGCGGCAACTCGCTGAGCGGGCCCGGCATCCCGTTCGTGGCCGGCGACGCGATGCGGCTGCCGTTCGCCGACGACGTCTTCGACGCGGTGACGATCTCGGTGGCGCTGCGCAACGTGCACGACACCTCGCAGGCGCTGCGCGAGATGCTCCGCGTGACCAGGCCGGGCGGCCGGCTGGTGATCCTGGAGTTCTCGCACGTCACGTTCGGGCCGTTCGACCTGGTCTACCGCGAATACCTGATGCGGGCCCTGCCCAAGGTGGCCAAGGTGTTCGGCTCCAACGACGACTCCTACGACTACCTGGCCGAGTCCATCAGAGACTGGCCCGACCAGCGGACGCTGGCCCGGACGATCAGCGACGCCGGCTGGGAGCGGGTCGCCTGGCGCAACCTGACGATGGGCATCGTCGCCGTCCACCGGGCGTTCAAGCCGGCCTGAGCCGCTCCGGCCGCGGGCGGGCGGCCATGGCGAAAGTTCCTGGAATCGTTTTCCGTCTTTTGCCGGAGGGAAATTCTCGCCGGATGACGACAGGGCCTCTTTCCGGTTGCCGTCGCCCTTTGTGGGCATATCTCGCGATTTCTCGGAAGGGCCCCCAGGGATCGGAGAAAGCCCGCCGCCACCGCAAGCCCGCCGCCGAGCGTCCCGCTCACCGGCCGAACGCCGGATCCGGACCAGGACGGGCCGCCGGCGAGGGCGACCCTCGCCGAGGAAGAGGGGACGGCCTTCTTGGCTGGGCGCGCTCTGCCCACGGCACAACAATCGTAACGGCATGGTTATCGCGGCGTGTCTTGCAGGCTCGGCCGATCTTCTGTTGGCTACCGTCATTGGTCCAGACCAATGAGACTCGGGAGGTAGTCCGTCCGATGAGCGGTCCCACTGTCTCGCCGGACGGATGGCGCAGGAGCAGTCTCAGCGCGGCCGCCGGCGACTGCGTCGAGTTCGTCGGTGGAGTGCGCAACGCCGAGTTCGAAGTCTGACGTTCCCGTGCCCGGCCCTTCGTTGACGACGGAGGGCCTTGTCGTGTCCAGGATCCGTACCCCGACTGCCACTATGTACAGGAAAAGCAGTAGACTGCGGGCCGACAAGTTTGTGAAGGGGTTCACAAAGGAACGAAGGCGCAAGACCCCGAGGCCTTCGAGCGTGTAGGACAGGACAGTCCAGTGACCGTGCCACCAGCCATACAGGCTGACGCCGACGTCATCGTCGTCGGCGCCGGTCCCGCCGGTTCCGCAACCGCCTTTTACCTCGCTCAGGCCGGTCTCGACGTGCTGCTCCTGGAGAAGACCAGGTTCCCCCGCGAGAAGGTCTGCGGCGACGGCCTGACGCCACGTGCCGTCAAGCAGTTGCTCAACATGGGCGTCGACATCGACGCGCCCGGCTGGATCAGGAACAAAGGCCTGCGCGTCGTCGGCGGCGGCCTCCGCTTCGAGCTCGACTGGCCGCAGTTGGAGCGCTTCCCCGACTTCGGCCTGGTCCGCACCCGCAAGGACTTCGACCAGATCGTCGCGGCCAACGCTGTCAAGAACGGCGTGCGCCTCATGGAGGGCGTCACCGTGACCGGGCCGGTGCTCGACGACCGCAGCGGGCACATCGTCGGCGTGCGCACCAAGGACGGCGCGACGTACCGCAGCCGGGTGGTCGTGGCGGCCGACGGCAACAGCACCCGCCTGGCGATCGGCATGGGCCTGCACAAGCGGGAGGACCGGCCCATGGGCGTGGCCGTCCGCACCTACTTCGAGAGCCCCCGCCACGACGACGACTACCTGGAGACCTGGCTGGAGCTGTGGGACGGCGACACCCTGCTGCCCGGCTACGGCTGGGTGTTCGGCGTCGGCGACGGCACCGCCAACGTCGGGCTCGGGCTGCTCAACACCAGCGCCCAGTTCGGCAACATCGACTACCGCGACCTGTTGAAGCGCTGGTGCAGGGCCATGCCGGCCGACTGGGGCTTCACCGAGGAGAACATGACGGCCCCCATCCGCGGCGCCGCTCTCCCGATGGCCTTCAACAGGCAGCCGCACTACACGCGGGGTCTTATCCTCGTGGGTGACTCCGGCGGGTCCATCAACCCGTTCAACGGCGAGGGCATCGCCTACGCCATGGAGACCGGCGAGATCGCCGCCGAGATCATCGCGAAGGCACTCAAGGACACCACTCCCGCACAGCGCGAGCGGATCCTGAGGACCTACCCCCAGGTGATGAAGGACGCCTACGGCGGCTACTTCACCCTGGGGAGGTTGTTCGTCGAGGCG
Source organism: Nonomuraea sp. NPDC001831 (assembly GCF_042892035.1). NCBI lineage: Bacteria > Bacillati > Actinomycetota > Actinomycetes > Streptosporangiales > Streptosporangiaceae > Nonomuraea > Nonomuraea sp. NPDC001831. Next base: position 331,307 of record NZ_JBIATU010000007.1, read on the forward strand.
ATTGGGAAGCCGGGTGTGATGAGCTTCGGGACCAGGCACGGCCTGCCACACCCGAGGCTGATGCGCTTCGCGCTCAAGCTCCTTGGTAATCTCACCGACCGGCGAGGCGATGCGTCCGACATGATCATCAACGCTCTCTCGAAGGTCGCCCCACCAGCATGATTCCCACGACAGACACATCAAGCTGCGCGCCGGCGCGCGCGGCGACTCCAGAGGAGGCGTAGCGATGGACCTTTACGTGCCCATCCTGGTGCTCGCCGTTCTCGCGGGGGGCTTCGCGATCTTCTCGGTCGCCATCGCTCCCTTCACCGGACCCAAGCGCTGGAACCGCGCGAAGCTTGACGCCTATGAATGCGGCATCGAGCCGACGCCCCAGCCGGTCGGTGGCGGACGGTTCCCGCTCAAATACATGATCACCGCGATGCTCTTCATCGTGTTCGACATCGAGATCATCTTCCTCTATCCGTGGGCGGTCTCCTTCGCGCCGCTGAAGAACGACGCGGGCACCACCATCGCGTCCGGCCTCGGGCTGTTCGCGCTGGTCGAGATGCTGCTGTTCATCGTCACCGTGCTCGTCGCCTACGCGTACGTGTGGCGCCGCAAGGGTCTGGACTGGGACTGAAAATGGGACTTGAAGAGAAACTCCCCAGCGGGTTCATCCTCAGCACGGTCGAAGCCGCCGCAGGATGGGCGCGGAAGAGCTCGGTGTGGCCGGCCACGTTCGGCCTCGCGTGTTGCGCCATCGAGCTGATGGCCACCGGTGGCCCCCACTACGACCTGGCGCGCTTCGGCATGGAGCGCGCTTCGGCGTCTCCCCGCCAGGCCGACCTCATGATCGTCGCCGGGCGCGTGTCGCAGAAGATGGCGCCCGTCCTTCGGCAGATCTACGACCAGATGGCCGAGCCCAAGTGGGTCATCGCCATGGGCGTGTGCGCCTCCAGCGGCGGCATGTTCAACAACTACGCCATCGTGCAGGGCGTCGACCACGTCGTGCCGGTCGACATCTACCTGCCCGGCTGCCCGCCGCGGCCGGAGATGCTGATCGACGCGATCGTGAAGCTGCACGACAAGATCCAGAACATGAAGTTCGGCGCCCACCGCGCCAAGCAGATCGAGGACCTCGAACTGCGGGCGCTGCGCACGCTGCCGCTGATCGACCAGGGGGCCGGAAAGTGACCTCGCCCGACCACCTTCCCGGGAGCCCGGAGAGCGGGGAGGCCCCCGAGGCCGCCTCGGTCCCGGCCGTCCCCGAGGCGCCCGTCGCCCGGCACGGCATGTTCGGCGCGCACGACTCCGGCGACACCTCCGGCTACGGCGGTCTCGTCGTCCGCCGGGCGCCGCAGATCTCCACGCCCCGCCCGTACGGCGGCTACTTCGACGAGCTGGTCGACGCCCTCGCCCTCGACGACGCCATCGAGCGCGTCGTGGTCGACCGCGGCGAGCTGACCCTGCACGTCCGCCGCGAGCGCCTGGTGGAGGTCTGCCAGAAGCTGCGCGACGACCCGGCCCTGCGTTTCGAGCTGTCGCTCGGCGTCTCCGGGGTGCACTACCCGCACCTGAAGGGCGAGGAGCTGCACGCCGTCTACCACCTGTGCTCGATCACCCACAACAGGCGCGTGCGCCTGGAGGTCAGCGCACCGGACGCCGACCCGCACATTCCATCCACCGTGGGCGTTTACCCTGGTCATGACTGGCATGAGCGGGAGACGTACGACTTCTTCGGAATCGTCTTCGACGGCCATCCGTCACTCACCCGGATCATGATGCCGGATGACTGGGACGGTCACCCGCAGCGCAAGGACTACCCGCTCGGCGGCATCCCGGTCGAGTACCGGGGCGCCACCATCCCCTCGCCGGACCAGAGGAGGTCTTACTCATGAGCACCGCTTATGACGAGGCGACAGAGGGCAAGGTCTACTCGGTCACCGGCGGAGACTGGGACGAGGTCGTCGGCGGAGCGCGCGACACCGAGGAAGAGCGCCTGGTCGTCAACATGGGCCCGCAGCACCCGTCCACGCACGGCGTGCTCCGCCTGGTCCTGACGCTCGACGGTGAGACGGTCACCGAGGCGCGCAGCGTCATCGGCTACCTGCACACCGGCATCGAGAAGAACATGGAGTACCGGACGTGGACCCAGGGGACCACGTTCGTGACCCGCATGGACTACCTCTCGCCGATCTTCAACGAGACCGCGTACTGCCTGGGCGTGGAGAAGCTGCTCGGCATCACCGACCGCGTGCCCGAGCGGGCGCAGGCCATCCGCGTGATGATGATGGAGCTCAACCGCATCGCCTCGCACCTGGTCGCGATGGGCACGTTCGGCATGGAGCTGGGCGCGACCACGCCGTTCCTGTTCGGCTACCGCGACCGTGAAATGATCATGGACCTGTTCGAGTACATCACGGGTCTGCGCATGAACCACGCCTACGTCAGGCCGGGCGGCGTCAGCGTCGACCTGCCCGCGGGCGCGGTCGACAAGGTGGGCGAGTTCCTCAAGGAGATGCCCAAGCGGATCAAGGACATCCGCAAGCTCCTCGACGAGAACCCCGTCTACGTGCGCCGCACCAAGGACGTGGGCTACCTCGACCTGACCGGCTGCATGGCGCTCGGCATCACCGGCCCGATCCTGCGCGCCGCCGGGCTGCCCTGGGACCTGCGCAAGTCGCAGCCCTACTCCGGCTACGAGACGTACGAGTTCGAGGTCGCCACCGAGCGCGGCTGCGACGTCTACTCGCGTTACCTCGTGCGCATGCGGGAGATGGAGGAGTCGCTCAAGATCATCGAGCAGGCTCTCGACCGCATCGCCGGCCCGCTCAAGGGCGACCCGGTGATGATCGAGGACAAGAAGATCGGCTGGCCCGCGCAGCTCGCGCTCGGCCCCGACGGCTTCGGCAACTCGCCCGACCACATCGCGCACATCATGGGCAGCTCGATGGAGGCCCTGATCCACCACTTCAAGCTGGTGACCGAGGGCTTCCGGGTCCCGGCCGGCCAGGCGTACGCGAGCATCGAGTCGCCCAAGGGCGAGCTCGGGGCGCACGTCGTCAGCGACGGCGGCACCCGCCCGTACCGCGTGCACTTCCGCGAGCCTTCCTTCTGCAACCTGCAGGGCTTCCCCGCCATGGCGGAGGGCGGCCAGGTCGCCGACGTGATCGCCGCGGTGGCTTCTATCGACCCCGTCATGGGAGGTGTGGACCGGTGACTTATTCACCGGAAGTCCGCGAGCGTCTCGAACAGGACGCCAAGGAGATCATCGGCCGCTACCCCAAGACGCGGTCCGCCCTGCTGCCGCTGCTCCACCTCGTGCAGTCGGCCGACGGCTACGTCTCCGACGACGGCAAGGAGTTCTGCGCCGAGATGCTGGGCCTGAGCAAGGCCGAGGTCACCGGCGTGGCCACCTTCTACACGATGTACAAGCGCAAGCCGGCCGGCGACTACCACGTCGGCGTCTGCATCAACGCGCTGTGCGCCGTCATGGGCGGCGACCAGATCTGGGACGAGCTGTCCGAGCACGTCGGCGTCGGCCACGAGGAGACCACCGGCGACGGCAAGATCTCGCTGGAGCGCCTGGAGTGCAACGCGGCCTGCGACTTCGCCCCGGTCATGATGGTCAACTGGGAGTTCTTCGACAACCAGACCCCCGCCTCGGCCAAGCAGCTCGTCGACGACCTGCGTGACGGCAAGGACGTGCGGCCGACCCGCGGACCGAAGAAGCTCTGCACCTTCAAGGAGGCTTCGCGCGTGCTCGCGGGCCTGCCCGACGACCTGGCGGGCGACGGCCCGTCGGCCGCCGGCCCCTCGCTGGAGGGCCTGAAGGTGGCCAAGGCCAACGGATGGAAGGCCCCCGAGGCATGAGCACCACACTGACCCCGGTCCTGACCGCCAACTGGGACCAGGCCGACTCCTTCACCCTCGACGGCTACGGCGGTGACTACAAGGCGGCCAAGAAGGCGCTGGGCATGGACCCCGACGCCGTCATCCAGGCGGTCAAGGACTCCGGCCTGCGCGGCCGCGGCGGCGCGGGCTTCCCCACCGGCATGAAGTGGGGATTCATCCCGCAGGGCGACGGCAAGCCCCACTACCTCGTCGTCAACGCCGACGAGTCGGAGCCGGGCACCTGCAAGGACATCCCGCTGATGATGGCCAACCCGCACTCGCTGGTCGAGGGCGTCATCATCACCGCGTTCGCGATCAGGGCCAACTACGCCTTCATCTACGTGCGCGGCGAGGTGCTGCACGTCATCCGCCGGCTGCACGCGGCCGTGCGCGAGGCGTACGAGAAGGGCTTCCTGGGCGAGGACATCTTCGGCTCCGGGTACAACCTGGAACTCGTCGTGCACAGCGGCGCCGGCGCGTACATCTGCGGCGAGGAGACGGCGCTGCTCGACTCGCTGGAGGGCTTCAGAGGTCAACCGCGACTCAAGCCCCCGTTCCCGGCCGTGGCGGGCCTGTACGCCTCGCCGACTGTCGTGAACAACGTCGAGTCGATCGCCAGTGTTCCCTCGATCATCAGCAACGGCGCCGACTGGTTCGCCTCGATGGGCACCGAGAAGTCCAAGGGCTTCGGCATCTTCTCCCTCAGCGGCCACGTCACCAGGCCCGGCCAGTACGAGGCCCCGCTCGGCATCACGCTGCGCGAGCTGCTCGACATGGCCGGCGGCATCCGCGAGGGGCACCAGATCAAGTTCTGGACCCCGGGCGGCTCGTCCACACCGATCTTCACCGACGAGCACCTCGACGTGCCGCTCGACTTCGAGGCCGTCGGCGCCAAGGGCTCGATGCTCGGCACCCGCGCGCTGCAGATCTTCGACGAGACCACCTGCGTGGTCCGCACGGTGCTGCGCTGGACCGAGTTCTACGCCCACGAGTCCTGCGGCAAGTGCACGCCGTGCCGCGAGGGCACGTACTGGCTCAAGCAGGTGCTCAAGCGCCTGGAGAAGGGCCAGGGCACCGAGGAGGACCTGTCCACGATCACCGACATCGCGGACAACATCCTCGGCCGCTCGTTCTGCGCCCTCGGCGACGGCGCGACCAGCCCGATCCACTCCTCGGTGAAGTACTTCCGCGAGGAGTACCTCAAGCACTTCGAGATCGGCGGCTGCCCGTTCGACCCGAAGAAGTCCACTCTCTGGGGTGAGCAGTGACCGTCGTAGAAACAGAAACCACCCTGGTGACCCTCACCATCGACGGGTTCCAGGTCAGTGTCCCCAAGGGCACCCTGATCATCAGGGCCGCCGAGCTGCTGGGCATCCAGATCCCCCGGTTCTGCGACCACCCGCTGCTCGACCCGGCGGCCAACTGCCGCCAGTGTCTCGTCGACATCCCCGACGCGGGCAACGGCCGCGGCTTCCCCAAGCCGCAGCCGTCCTGCGCGATCGAGGTCGCCGAGGGCATGGTCGTGCAGACCCAGCTCACCTCGCCGGTCGCCGAGAAGGCGCAGCGCGGGGCCATGGAGCTGCTGCTGATGAACCACCCGCTCGACTGCCCGGTCTGCGACAAGGGCGGCGAGTGCCCCCTGCAGAACCAGGCCATGTCGAACGGCCAGGGCGAGTCGCGGTTCCAGGAGCAGAAGCGCACGTTCCCCAAGCCGCTGCCGCTGTCCACGCAGGTGCTGCTCGACCGTGAGCGCTGCGTCCAGTGCGCCCGCTGCATCCGCTTCTCCGACCAGATCGCCGGCGACCCGCTCATCGAGTTCTTCGAGCGCGGTGCCAAGGAGCAGGTCCGGGTCGCCGACGGCAAGCCGTTCAACTCCTACTTCTCCGGCAACACGGTGCAGATCTGCCCGGTCGGCGCGCTCACCGGCGCGGCCTACCGGTTCCGGGCGCGCCCGTTCGACCTGGTCTCCACGCCCAGCGCGTGCGAGCACTGCGCGTCGGGCTGCTCCCTGCGCACCGACCACCGGCGCGGCCGGGTGACCCGCCGCCTGGCGGGCAACGACCCGCAGGTGAACGAGGAGTGGAACTGCGACAAGGGCCGCTGGGCCTTCTCCTACGCCACCCAGCCCGACCGGCTCAAGACGCCTCTGGTGCGCAACGAGGAAGGCGTGCTCGTGCCCGCCTCGTGGCCGGAGGCGCTGGCGGTCGCCGCCGAGGGTCTGGCCGCCGCCCGCGGCCGGGCCGGCGTGCTGGTCGGCGGCCGGGTCACGGTCGAGGACGCCTACGCCTACAGCAAGTTCGCCCGGGTCGCGCTGGGCAGCAACGACATCGACTTCCGCGCCCGCCCGCACTCCGCCGAGGAGACGCAGTTCCTGGCGCACGCGGTCGCCGGCAAGGGCATCGAGATCAGCTACACCGACCTGGAGAAGGCTCCGGCCGTGCTGCTCGTCGGGTTCGAGCCCGAGGAGGAGTCGCCGATCGTCTTCCTGCGCCTGCGCAAGGCGTGGCAGAAGAAGGGCCTGAAGGTCACCGCGATCGCGCCGTTCGCCTCCGCCGGGCTGGCCAAGATGGGCGGCACGCTCATCGCCACCGCCCCGGGCGCCGAGGCCGACGCGATCGGCGACCTGGTCGGCACGCTGGCCGAGGGCACGATCGTGCTGGCCGGCGAGCGGCTGGCCACCGTGCCGGGCGCGCTGTCGGCCCTGGTCCGCCTCGGCGCCGGCTCCGGCGTCCGGCTGGGCTGGGTGCCGCGCAGGGCCGGTGAGCGCGGCGCGCTCGAAGCCGGCGCGCTGCCCAACCTGCTGCCGATCGGCCGTCCCGTGGCCGACGAGACCGCCAGGGCCGAGGTCGCCAGGGTCTGGAACGTGGGCTCGCTGCCCGCCGTGCCCGGCCGCGACACCGACGGCATCCTCGCCGCCGCCCGCGCCGGCGAGATCGACGCGCTGGTCGTGGCCGGCGTCGACCCGCACGACCTGGCCGACCCCGCCGCCGCGCTGGAGGCGCTGGAGAACACGCCGTTCATCGTCAGCCTGGAGATCCGCGCCAGCGCCGTCACCGACCGCGCCGACGTGGTGCTGCCGGTCGCGGCGGTTCAGGAGAAGAGCGGCACGTTCGTCAACTGGGAGGGCAGGGGCCGCTCGTTCGAGGCGCCGCTGCGCGTGCCCGGCATCCAGAGCGACCTGGCCGTCATCGGCAACCTCGCCGACCGCATGGACGTGCACCTCGGCCTGCCGGACGCCAAGGCCGTCCGGCGCGAGCTGGCCAGCCTCGGCGCCTGGCGCGGGGTCCGCGTCGCCGCGCCGAGCACCGCCACCCGCGCCCAGGCCGCCCCGGCGGCCGGCGAGGCGCTGCTGGCGACCTGGCACCTGCTGCTCGACGAGGGCAGGCTCCAGGACGGCGAGCCGTACCTGGCCGGCACCGCCCGCGCCACCGAGGCGCTGGTGTCGGCGGCCACGGCGGCCGAGATCGGCGTCATCGACGGCGACAAGCTCGTCGTCGGCGGCCCCGGCCCCAACGCGGTCACGCTGCCGGTCCGCGTCGCCGACCTGCCCGACCGGGTGGTCTGGGTGCCGGCGAACTCCGGCGGCTGCTCGGTCACGCGCGACCTGCGCGCGCTGGCCGGCGACATCGTCACGATCGGGAGCGCATCATGACCCACGTTCTCGCGGCCGATCCCACCCTTGCCGACTTCGGCAAGGACCCGCTGTGGATCACCATCATCAAGGCCGTGATGCTGTTCGCCTTCCTGATGCTGGGCATCCTGTTCGGCGTCTGGTACGAGCGCAAGCTGATCTCGCGGATGCAGCACCGCTACGGCCCCAACCGGGCCGGCAAGTTCGGTCTGCTGCAGTCGGTCGCCGACGGCATCAAGATGGGTCTGAAGGAGGACATCTTCCCGCGGACCGTGGACAAGGTGCTCTACCTGCTGGCCCCCGTGATCATGGTCGTGCCGGCGTTCCTGGCCTTCTCGATCGTGCCGTTCGCGCCGATGGTCAACCTGTTCGGCGTCCAGACGCCGCTGCAGCTCGTCGACCTGCCGGTGGCGGTGCTGTTCATGCTGGCCATGGGCGCCATCTCGGTCTACGGCGTGGTGCTGGCCGGCTGGTCGTCGCGCTCGCCGTACGCGCTGCTGGGCGGTCTGCGGTCGGCGGCGCAGGTGGTCTCGTACGAGATCGCGATGGGCCTGTCGTTCGTGGCGATCTTCCTGTTCGCCGGGACGCTGTCCACCTCCGAGATCGTCAAGGCGCAGGGCGAGCAGGGCTGGTTCGTCTTCCTGCTGATCCCGTCGTTCGTGATCTACGTGATCTGCATGTTCGGCGAGGCCGCCCGAATCCCGTTCGACCTCCCCGAGGGCGAGGGTGAGCTGGTCGGCGGTTTCCAGACCGAGTACTCCTCGTCCCTGAAGTTCGCCCTCATCATGATGGGCGAGTACCTGCACACCTTCACCGCCTCGGGCATCGCGGTCACCCTGTTCCTGGGCGGCTGGCGGGCCCCGTGGCCGATCTCCCTGTGGGACGGCGCCAACACGGGCTGGTGGCCGGTGTTGTGGTTCTTCATCAAGTTCGTGCTGACCTTCAGCTTCATCGTGTGGGTGCGTGCCTCGCTGCCGCGCGTGCGCTACGACCAGCTCATGTCCCTGGGCTGGAAGGTGCTGATCCCGGTGAACCTGGCCTGGATCCTGCTCGTCGCCGCGGCTCGCAACGTGGTCGTCAACGAGGGCAACAAGACGGTCGGCATCGTGATCGGCGCGGTCATCGTGGTCGGCGCGCTGGCCATCTGGATGCGGTTCGACACCGTCAACCAGCGGCGCAAGGAGGCGCGCAAGGCCGAGGTGGAGGCCGAGTTCGAGCAACTGTCCGACGAGCCGACGGCCGGCGGCTTCCCTGTGCCGCCGCTCGATCTGCCGCACTACCACGGGGTGCAGCACAAGGAGATTCCCAGTGGGACTAACTGATTGGCTGAACCCCGTCAAGGGCTTCGGGGTCACCTTCCACACGATGTTCAAGAAGCCCGTCACGACCAACTACCCGGAGGTCAAGAAGCCGACGGCTCCTCGCTTCCACGGTCGTCACCAGCTCAACCGCTGGCCGGACGGGCTGGAGAAGTGCGTCGGTTGTGAGCTGTGCGCGTGGGCGTGTCCGGCGGACGCGATCTACGTCGAGGGCGCGGACAACACCGACGAGGAGCGCTACTCGCCGGGTGAGCGTTACGGGCGCACGTACCAGATCAACTATCTGCGGTGCATCCTGTGCGGCCTGTGCATCGAGGCCTGCCCGACCCGCGCGCTCACCATGACCAACGAGTACGAGCTCGCCGACAGCAGCCGCGAGAGCCTCATCTACACCAAGGAGATGCTCCTCGCGGACCTGACGCCGGGCATGGAGCAGCCGCCCCACCCGATGCGGCTCGGCGAGACCGAAGAGGACTACTACCGGCTGGGACGAACCAATGGGTGAGACCATCACATTCTGGGTTCTCGCCGTCGTATCGGTCGGCGCGGCGCTCGGCATGGTCTTCAACAGGAAGGCCGTCTACTCGGCGCTGATGCTCGGCACCGTGATGCTCTGCCTCGCGGTGCTCTACGCCGTCCAGGACGCGCCCTTCCTCGCCGCGGTGCAGATCATCGTCTACACCGGCGCCATCATGATGCTGTTCCTGTTCGTGCTCATGCTGGTGGGCGTGGACTCCTCCGACTCCTTCGTGGAGACGCTGCGGGGTCAGCGCTTCTGGGGCGCCCTCGCGGCCCTCGGCTTCGCCGTCCTGATCATCCTGGCGGTGGGCAACGCGATCTTCTCCGGTGAGGCGGGCCTGGCGCAGGCCACGGCGCAGGGCGGCTACGTCCGCTCGATCGCGCTGCTGCTGTTCACCAAGTACGTCTTCGCGTTCGAGGTCACCTCGGCCCTGCTGATCACCGCCGCCCTGGGCGCGATGGTCCTGGCGCACCGGGAGAAGTTCACCGAGAAGGCCACGCAGAAGGACCTCTCGCGCGCCCGGTTCCTCGGCGAGCGTCCCTCGCCGCTGCCCGGCCCCGGCACCTACGCCAGGAACAACGCCATCGATATGCCGGCGCTGCTGCCCGACGGCTCGGTCGCGGAGTCGTCGGTCAACCGCTACATCGCCCGCTACGACGTCGAGCACGGCCACCTCCCCGAGGACCCGAAGCTCGCCGAGGCCATCAGGCACACGGCCGAGGATGACGCCGAGGAGACGACCAACGAGGTGACCAAGTGACGACCCACTACCTGATCCTGTCGGGTGTGCTGTTCGCGATCGGCGCGCTCGGCGTGCTGATCAGGCGCAACGCGATCGTGGTGTTCATGTGCGTCGAGCTCATGCTCAACGCCTGCAACCTCGCGTTCGTCACCTTCGCCAGGCAGAACGGCAACCTGGAGGGCCAGATCATCGCGTTCTTCGTGATGGTGGTGGCCGCGGCCGAGGTCGTCGTCGGCCTGGCCATCATCGTGACGATCTTCCGAACCCGCAGGTCCGCGTCCGTCGACGACGCCAACCTGCTGAAGTACTAAGAGGTGACTGGTGGAATCTCCTGCTGAGATCGTCCAGCACACCGCCGGTGGCGCGATCGGGGTCTCCTGGTTGATGATCGCTCTCCCCTTGCTGGGTGCGTTCATCCTCCTGGTGTTCAACCGGTTCACCAACCGGTGGGGCCACCTGCTGGGCGTGGCCATGTCCCTCGCCTCGTTCGTCGTGGCTGTGCTGGCCTTCTTCGAAATCCTCGGACTCGGGGACGATCAGCGTCGCCAGGCCGTGCATCTGTACGAGTTCATTCCCGGCATGGTCGACATGGGGCTGCTCATCGACCCGCTGTCGATCAGCTTTGCCCTTCTGATCACGGGTGTCGGATCGCTGATCCACATCTACTCGATCGGCTACATGTCGCACGACGAGCACCGGCGCAGGTTCTTCGCGTACCTGAACCTGTTCGTCGCCGCGATGCTCCTGTTGGTGCTGTCCGACAACTACGTCGGGTTGTTCATCGGCTGGGAGGGCGTGGGTCTCGCGTCCTACCTGCTGATCGGGTTCTGGCAGTTCAAGCCCTCGGCGGCGGTCGCGGCGAAGAAGGCGTTCGTCGTCAACCGCGTCGGTGACTTCGGCCTGCTGGTCGGCATGTTCATCATCTGGACGTCGTTCGGCACCCTGGCCTTCAAGGACCTCGGCGCGAAGATCGGCTCCGGCGCCGCCTCCGACGGCACCATGCTCGCCATCGGCCTGCTGCTGCTCCTCGGCGCGTGCGGCAAGTCGGCGCAGCTCCCGCTGCAGTCCTGGCTCCTCGACGCCATGGAGGGCCCGACCCCGGTCTCGGCCCTGATCCACGCGGCGACCATGGTCACCGCCGGCGTCTACCTGGTCGTCCGCTCGGGCGCGTTCTTCTTCCCCGAGGGCTCCGGCGCGGCGCTGGCCGTCTCCATCGTCGGCGCGGCCACGCTGCTCGCCGGTGCGATCATCGGTTGTGCGAAGGACGACATCAAGAAGGGCCTGGCCGGTTCGACGATGTCGCAGATCGGCTACATGATGCTCGGCGCGGGCCTCGGCCCCGCGGGCTACGCCTTCGCGATCGGCCACCTGATCACCCACGGCTTCTTCAAGGCCGACATGTTCCTCGGCGCCGGATCGGTCATGCACGGCATGAACGACGAGGTGAACATGAGGAAGTACGGCGGCCTGCGTAAGTTCATGCCGATCACGTTCGTCACGTTCTTCATCGGCTACCTGGCGATCATCGGGTTCCCGCTGCTGTCCGGCTACTTCACCAAGGACGGCATCATCGAGACCGCGGTCCACCACCAGCCGATCCTGGGCTGGCTGGCCGTGCTCGGCGCGGGCATCACCGGCTTCTACATGTCGCGGATGGTCTTCATGACCTTCTTCGGCCAGAAGCGCTGGGCCGACGACGCCCACCCGCACGAGTCGCCGCTCGTCATGACGGTGCCGCTGATGATCCTTTCGCTGGGCGCGCTCGGTCTGGGTGCGTACCTGGTGCTGGGCGGCAGGCTGTACGACTTCCTGCGGCCCGCCGTGGGCGGCGAGGCGGAGGCCCCGAGCTTCCAGTTCGCCAGCACGCCCGGTCTGGCCACCCTCGCGCTCGTCGCCGTCGGTGTGGTCTTCGCCTGGATGAGGTACGGCCGGGCAGAGGTGCCCTCGGTGCAGCCGCGCGGCTCCTTCCTCACCACGTTCGCCCGCCGTGACCTGTACGGCGACGCCCTCAACGAGTCCCTGTTCATGCGTCCCGGCCAGTGGCTGACCCGCATCGCGGTGTTCTTCGACAACCGCGGCGTCGACGGGCTGGTCAACGGTCTGGCGGCAGGCATCGGCGGGAGCTCGGGTCGCCTGCGCAGGCTCCAGACGGGCTTCGCGCGAACGTACGCGCTGTCCATCCTGATCGGTGCCGCCCTGCTGACCGGCGCCCTGCTCCTCGTTGGGAACATCTGATGTCACCCTGGCTCCCGATACTCATGGCGGTGCCCGTTGTGGGCGCCATCGTGGTGGCCCTGCTTCCCAAGGGCGGCGACAAGCTGGCCAAGCAGGTCACGCTGGCGGTCTCGCTGCTGACGATGGTGCTGACGGGCGTCATGGCCGCCGGGTTCAAGCCCGGTGGCGAGCGCTTCCAGTTCAAGGCGGAGTACGACTGGATCCCGAGCTTCGGCGTGAAGTTCGGGGTCGGCGTCGACGGCGTCGCCCTGGTGCTGATCGCCCTGTCGGTCGTGCTGGTGCCGATCGTCGTCCTGGCCTCCTGGCACGACGCCGACGGCGTCAGGACCGCGGACGGCACGCTGATCACGCCCAAGCGGTCGGTCAAGACGTACTTCTCGCTGCTGCTCGTCCTTGAGACGATGATGATCGGCGTCTTCGCGGCGACCGACGTCTTCCTCTTCTACGTGTTCTTCGAAGCCATGCTGATCCCGATGTACTTCATGATCGGGTCGTACGGCGGCGCCCAGCGGTCGTACGCGGCCGTCAAGTTCCTGCTGTACTCGCTCTTCGGCGGCCTGCTCATGCTGGTCGCGGTCATCGGCCTGTACGTGCTGGCGAACAAGGGCACGTTCATGTTCGAGCCGCTCGTCGGGGCCATCAAGGACCCGACGACGCAGAAGTGGCTGTTCGGCGGCTTCTTCATCGCCTTCGCCATCAAGGCGCCGCTCTGGCCGGTGCACACCTGGCTGCCCGACGCGGCCGCCCAGGCCCCGGCCGGCGCCGCCGTGCTGCTCGTGGGCGTGCTCGACAAGGTCGGCACGTTCGGCATGCTCCGCTTCTGCCTGGAGCTGTTCCCCGACGCGGCCAAGGCGTTCACGATGCCGATCGTCGTCCTGGCGGTCATCAGCATCATCTACGGCGCGATCGTGGCCATCGGCCAGACCGACATGAAGCGGCTCATCGCCTACACGTCGATCTCGCACTTCGGCTTCATCGTGCTCGGTGTCTTCGCCATGTCGTCGGTCGCCCAGTCCGGCGCGGCCCTCTACATGGTCAACCACGGCTTCGCCACGGGCGCGCTGTTCCTCGCCGCCGGGTTCCTCATCGCCCGGCGCGGCTCGCCGTTCATCGCCGACTACGGCGGCGTCCAGAAGGTCGCCCCGGTGCTCGCCGGCTTCTTCCTGGTCGCCGGTCTGGCCGGTCTCTCGCTGCCCGGACTGTCGTCCTTCGTCAGCGAGTTCATGGTGATGATCGGCACGTACTCCAGCGAGGCGCACGGCTCCGGCGCGCTGACGGTGGCCGCGATCATCTCCGCGGTGGCCGTGATCCTGGCCGCCGTCTACATCCTGTGGATGGTCCAGCGCACGCTGAACGGCCCGACCGCCGAGCCGGTCAAGGCGTTCAAGGACCTCAACGCCCGGGAGATCTGGGTGCTGGCGCCGCTGGTCGCGCTGATCATCGGGTTCGGCTTCTTCCCCAAGCCGCTGCTCGACGTGATCAACCCGTCCGTGCAGCAGACGCTGACCAACGTGCACGTACCCACTGCCACCATCGCTGAGAAGGGGACAGGTCAGTGAACGACGTCATCCCAGCGCCGACGATCGAGTACGGCACGCTGGCGCCGTTGCTGATCATCTTCGGCGCTGCCTGCATCGGCGTGCTCGTCGAGGCGTTCGCGCCCCGCTACCTGCGCAAGTCCATCCACGTCCCGCTCACGCTGCTCAGCCTGATCGGCGCGTTCGCGCTGGTCATCCTGCAGGTCGTGCGCGGCGTGCCCACCCAGGCCGCCGCCATGGGCGCGGTCGCGGTGGACGGTCCCGCGCTGTTCATCTGGGGCGTGATCATCGTCCTGTCGTTCGTGTCGGTGCTGCTGATCAACGACGAGGGCCACTTCGTGGCCTCGGCGGCGGCCGTGCCGGGCAGCGCGGACGAGGAGGAGGCCGAGGCGGCCGACAACGGCGCCGGGCAGACCGAGGTCTACCCGCTGGTGCTGTTCGCGGTCGGCGGCATGCTGCTCTTCCCGGCCTCGCACGACCTGCTGACGATGTTCGTGGCCCTCGAGGTCATGTCGCTGCCGCTGTACCTGCTGTGCGGCCTGGCCCGCCGGCGCCGCCTGCTGTCGCAGGAGGCGTCGATGAAGTACTTCCTGCTCGGCGCGTTCTCCTCGGCGTTCTTCCTGTACGGCACCGCCATGATCTACGGCTACGCGGGCACCGTCTCGCTGCCCGGGATCAACGCCGCCCTGGCCAAGGGCGCGCTGCTCGACCCGCTGCTCATGGCCGGGCTCGCGCTGCTCGGCGTCGGCCTGCTGTTCAAGATCGGCGCCGCGCCCTTCCAGGCGTGGAAGCCCGACGTCTACCAGGGCGCCCCGACCCCCATCACCGCGCTCATGGCCTCCGGCACGCTCGTCGCGGCCGTCGGCGCGCTGCTGCGGGTGTTCTGGGTCGGTCTGGGCAACCTCGACTGGAACTGGCGGCCGGTCATCTGGGCCGTCGCGGCCCTGACGATGATCGTCGGCTCGATCCTGGCGATCACGCAGACCGACATCAAGCGCATGCTGGCCTACTCCTCCATCGCGCACGCGGGCTTCCTGCTCGTCGGCGTGATGGCGACGTTCGGCTCGGCCGGGCAGAACGCCCAGTCGCTCAAGTCGATCCTGTTCTACCTGGCGGTCTACGGCATCACCACGGTCGGCGCGTTCGCGGTGGTCACGCTGGTGCGCGACCCCGGTGGCGAGGCGGGACACCTGTCGCGCTGGGCCGGGCTCGGCAAGCGTTCGCCGGTGCTCGCCGGGGTGTTCGCCTTCTTCCTGCTCGCCTTCGCCGGAATCCCGCTGACCAGCGGCTTCTTCGGCAAGTACGCCGTGTTCGCGGCCGCGCTGAACAGCGGCACGCAGCCCGGCGACTCGATGGGCGGCTGGATGGCCGGCCTGGTCGTGGTGGGCGTGGTGGCCTCGGCCATCGCCGCGTTCTTCTACGTCCGGGTCATCGTGCTGATGTTCTTCAGCGAGCCCGCGGCCGACGGCCCGGCGATCTCGGTGCCCAGTATGGGGACCGTGGCCGTCATCGCCGTTTCCCTGCTGGTTACCGTAGGAGTGGGGCTCTACCCGGAGACCCTCCTCGGTGTCGCCAACGACGCCGCTTCGGCTCTGTTCATTAGATAAGGGGATCTCGTATGTCTGCGCCACCCGTGGTTGACCTTCCCATTGAGGACGAACGGTTGGCGCAGGACGTGGCCACCGGATTGGCCGCGGTCGAGAAGCTCCTGCGCTCGTCGGTGGAGAGCGAGGACGCCTTCGTCACGGAGGCGTCCAAGCACCTCATCGAGGCGGGCGGCAAGCGGTTCCGCACGCTGATGGTGCTGCTCGCGGCCCAGTTCGGCGACCCGTCCGCGCCGGGTGTCGTGCCCGGCGCGGTGGTCATCGAACTGACCCACCTGGGCTCGCTCTACCACGACGACGTCATGGACGAGGCCCCGGTGCGCCGGGGTTCGCCCTCGGCCAACGCCCGGTGGGACAACACCGTGGCGATCCTCACCGGCGACTACCTGTTCGCCCAGGCCTCGGACCTCCTGGCCGACCTCGGCCCCGAGCTGATCCGCATCCAGGCCCAGACGTTCTCCCGCCTCGTCCAGGGGCAGATCCGCGAGACGGTCGGCCCGCGCGACGGCGAGGACCCCGTGGGCCACTACCTGAGCGTCCTGGCCGACAAGACGGGCTCCCTCATCGCGGCCTCCGGCCGCTTCGGCGCGCTGCTGTCCGGCGCCCCCGCCGACGTCGAGGAGCGGCTCAGCCGCGCCTGCGAGGCCGTCGGCGTGGCCTGGCAGCTCGGCGACGACCTGCTCGACGTGGCCTCCTCGGGCGCCCAGTCGGGCAAGACCCCCGGCACCGACCTGCGCGAGGGCGTCCGTACCCTGCCGGTCCTCTACGCGCTCACCAGCGGCGAGCAGTCGCGCCTGACCGAGCTGCTGTCCGGCCCGGTGCCGGAGGAGCACGTGGAGGAGGCGCTCACCCTGCTGCGGGCCCACCCGGCCATGGAGCGGGCCCGCGCCGAGCTGACCGCCTGGGTCGACCGGGCCCGCGTCGACCTCTCCGCCCTGCCCGACATCCCGGCCAGGGCGGCCTTCCTAGCTCTCTGCGACTACGTGGTCGAGCGTTCGGGCTGACCGCCTGACCCGGGCGGCCGTCCGTGCCGCCCGGAGGCTGTCGTAGGTGAAGATGGCCAGGGCCAGCCACACGATCGAGAACCCGATCCACCGGCTGGGCGGCATGACCTCGCCGGCGATCGTCACCCCCACCACGAACTGCAGGATCGGCGCGATGTACTGCAGCACCCCGACGGTGCTGAGCGGCACCCGGATCGCCGCGGCGCCGAAGCAGATCAGCGGCACGGCCGTGATGATCCCGGCCCCGATCAGCAGCAGCGCGTGCCCGACGCCTTCCTGTCCGAACGTGGCCTGCCCCGCGAACTCCAGATAGATCAGGTATCCGAGCGCCGGCAGCAGCAGCACCAGCGTCTCGACGGCCAGGCTCTCGGTGGCGGCCACGTTGGCCTGCTTCTTGGCCAGCCCGTACACGCCGAAGCTGACGGCGAGCGTGAGCGCGATCCAGGGCAGCCTGCCGTAGTCCAGGGTCAGCACGACCACCGCCAGCGCCGCGAACCCGACCGCCGTCCACTGCAGCGGACGCAGCCGCTCCCGCAGCACCAGCACCCCGAACAGCACGCTGACCAGCGGGTTGATGAAGTACCCGAGGGCGCTCTCGACCACGTGGCCGGTGTTGACCGCGTAGATGTAGGTGCCCCAGTTGACGGTGATGACGAGGGCGGCGATCGTCAGCAGGACGAGCTTGCGCGGCTGCCGGGCCAGCTCCCTGAACCAGCTCCAGTGCCGGCGCACGGCCAGCACGACGGCGACGGCGACCAGGGACCAGACCATCCGATGAGCCAGGATCTCCACGGCTCCGGACGGTTTGAGCAGCGGCCAGTACAGGGGGAAGAGCCCCCACATGGTGTAGGCGGCGATCCCGAACAGTACACCGCGCCGAAGGTCAGGCATGTAACCCATTTTCGGGCCTTACCAGCTTAAATACAAATGTGTGTCACTATACGGGAATGTTTAGGCATCCTTAACTGTTCGGGCGTTGTGTAGGCGCAATCCCGCTACCCACGCCACACCGCCGCCCGCGGCGCTTGCGTAGGGTAGAGACACCTGATGGAGGTGGCACGATGGGCTGGCTGTTCGGCGGCAACAAGACATCGATGGTCCGTCCCGAGGACGCTCTGCCGGGTCGCTCGGAGGCGATGCCCGTGCCCCCGCGGCACGCGGTTCTCGACGCCCCGCTCGCCCCGCCGTACCCCTCGGGCCTGGAGGTGGCCGACTTCGGGCTGGGCTGCTTCTGGGGGGCCGAGCGCAAGTTCTGGCAGACGCCGGGGGTGGTGACGACCGCCGTGGGCTACCAGGGCGGCTACACGCCCAACCCGACGTACGAGGAGGTCTGCAGCGGCCTTACCGGGCACACCGAGGCCGTCCGGGTGGTGTTCGACCCGGCCCAGGTGTCGTACGAGGAGCTGCTGAAGGTCTTCTGGGAGAACCACGACCCGACCCAGGGCATGCGGCAGGGCAACGACACCGGCACCCAGTACCGGTCGGCGATCTACTACCACTCGCCGGAGCAGGAGAAGGCGGCGGAGACGTCCCGCGCCGCCTACCAGCAGGTCCTCACCCAGGCCGGCTACGGCACCATAACCACCGAAATAGCCCCGGCCAAGCCCTTCTACTACGCCGAGGACTATCACCAGCAATATCTCTTTAAAGTGCCCAACGGGTACTGCGGGATCGGTGGCACGGGCGTCGCCTGCCCGGTGGGCCTGACGTCCGGCGAGGCGTGAGCCGAACGCGGGCCCAAGCATCGCACTTCTGTGCAGATAGATATACAGTTAATGTATGACTGTTCTGCACGACGCTACTGAGCTGAGCGTCACAGAGGCGGCCCAGCGAGGGGTTGCCCGCCTGGTGGCTGATGCGGAGCAGGGGACTGATCTGGTGGTCACCCGTCGGCGTCAGCCAGTGGCGGCGGTGGTGAGTATCCGCCGGCTCAATGAGCTGGAGGAAGCGGCGGCTGATCTGCGTGATCTGGCGCTGGTGCTCGCCCGGTCGGTTACGGACACGGGGGAGCGGGTCTCACTCGATGAGGTGCTTGCCGCCTTCGGGCACACTCGCGAGTCGCTGTCCGCCATCCCGGACGATGAGTGAATCGTGTCCGACGTCGCCTTCACGGCGCCGGCGGTCGACGACCTTCGGCGGATCGGCCCAGACGCGGCACCCAAGGTGCTCAAGAAGATCCTTCTCCTGCTGGACAACCCTGAAGCTGGTTATCCGCTTGGCGGGGAACTGACCGGTTTCCGGAAGCTGGTGGTCGGTCGCAACACCTGGCGTGTCGTCTACCGCATCACCGAGGACAAGTCAGTGGAGATCTGCGAGGTGTGGGCTGTCGGTGAACGTGCCGACGCCGAAGTGTACGAGGAGGCGACAGCGAGGGTCCGGGAGGCTGGTACAGGCCGGCCTGAGATCATCCAGCTCGGCCAGGTGATCGAACGCCTCGGCGCGCTGGCCGACCACATTCGGGTGGAGAAGGCATCTCCCAGGGAACCCGTTCCAGATTGGCTCGCGGACCGCCTGATCTACACGGTTGGTATGGCGCGTGAGGATGTTGCCGCCCTTGACCTTGAAGAGGCGGTCGACACGTGGGCTGAGTACCGGTCCAAGCCTCATTAGGTCGCGCATCCATCGCCTGAAGCAAAGCGCTACCACCAGCAGTACCCGTACAAAGTCCCCAACGGCTACTGCGGCATCGGCGGCACCGGAGTCACCTGTCCTGTGGGCTTCGTATCGTCGGGAGAGTAGATCAGCCCCCCGCCTGTGGCTCAGCGGTGGGCGTGGGCGGGGCGTTGTCTGGAGAGGAGCGCCTACTTACGACCGTGTCCCCCGCCCAGGGCAACCATCCGTTCGCTAGATGGCTCAACGCATGCGCCGCTTTGTCGAGGGCGCAGCGGTCCGGTTGGTGGCGCGGACGATCCGTACGGACGCTCCGCTGCCCTGTCCGGAGTCACTTCTGCATACCTGGCGGCGCTCGCCTCACTCGCGTCGTGGAGGCGCTCCAGCGACGTGAGGGGCTCGATGTGACCGCCGTACTGCTACTGCGCCTGGGGAGGTTAGGTGGGCCGCGGGTCAGTGGTTTGACTGTCCATCAGTCGGCCCCCTGCTTCTGGAGGAGCTTCGGCGCATGGGCGGCCCGCTTGGCGTTGTTCTGCCGGGCTTTCAGTGGTACGACCAGCGCCTGTGTCATGTCCTCGTCGGCGTTCTTCGTGGCGTCGTACATCTGGGTGAGCGGTCGGGCGCCAGGCTCGTCCGCATGGCGTCGCGGACGGTCGGCTGATTCCTGGCGGCATCGATGTGCGTGAGGGCCTTCGGCGGCATTGCCGCCCGCTTCGGGACTGACGGCGGACATCAGATTGTGTTCTGACATAGACTGCGGGAGTGAGCACTAGTCATGCCGACGCAGTGACCTTCTCTGATCTGTCCAGGAATCCGCGAGCGGTTGCGGAACGGGCCGCACGTCTTGGACGGGTACGTGTCACGCACCGAGACGCTCCGGACTTCTATCTCACCGCAGCTGATCGTGAAGAAGAGCGGGAACGGACGCTGGCCACCGCCTCGCGGTTGTTTCTTGCGTTGATCAAGCACGATCCCACCGCGCGCGCCCTGGTCATCGCCATGCCAGAGGTCTTCCCGTGGGTCCGCCACCTGTCGTCCACCGAACTGCGTGCCTTCACGCGGGAACTGATGGAGGCGCTCTCGGATGCGGCTGAACTGGATGTCGACGCCACCAGCCAAGAGGTCATAGCGGGCTGGCGAGCCACTGCGAGGATCAAGGCGGATCCTGGCCACTATGCCGAGGCTCGTAAGGCCACGAGCGGCGACTTCGGGCCGGTGCGGGTTTCGTATGAGCCCGAAGAGGGGTGACCGCGTTACGGTCCCGCCCCCTGATGACGAATGGGATGTCCGGTTCGGTACCGGAGAAGCTGTCCGCGATTGGGAAGAGCTGTGCCGCCATGCGTTGGCCAATACCCGTCGTTGCTACGAGATCTTGCGCCTTGATCCGCGCACGGGTGCCAGTCGTGATCGACAACATCGTCTACGTGGCGATCTCGCGTCCCATCGTCACAACGGCAAGGATCTGGAGCAATGGGAGTTTGAGATCACCAGTGGGGGGCGCGTGCGGTATGTCATCGATGACACCGCTCGTACCGTCTGGGTGATCTACGCATCACCTCGACACCCGAAGGACGCGGAGTAGGCGGTCATCGCTTCGTGAAGCTGGGTGCTACCGGCAGATCAGGGTGAGGGTACGGCGCGCCTTGCACTCCGTCCTCCGGGTGAACGCTTCGGCTGGGGTTGCTGCGTCGGAGCACGTGCAGCTCTGGCCGCCGTAGGTGGATTCGTTCCTCGGCCTCGGTTGGTTGGAAGAGGTGAAGCCTCCAGGGCGTGCCAGGACGCGGGCGGTATCGGCGGCTGCTCGTGAGGGTGGTCGTCGCCCGGTTGATCGCTAGAACTTGCCTGACTGTACCTCTATGCGGTGTCCCAGTTGCTGGCTCAACTCCTTGTGGAAGCTGACGCTGAGAGGTGGCCAGCCCCAGAAGTCGATTGCGAGTGCCCCGAGGTCGAAACCGGAACCGAACTGCCACTCGGTGACCGGGACGGAGGCCCTGCATGAGGGGCAGGTGACACTCCCTTCGCCAGTCTCCTTCCAGGTGTCGATGCCGTCACTGAACGGCCGCCAAGCCGCCTGGTCCGCCTCCCACGCGTTCGGGTAGTCGATGATCACGGTGGTCGCGTCACATCGTGGGCAGGTCGCGGAGTCCGCCTCGCTCATTCCCTGGCCTCCGACGTGGGAATCCCGTCCGACGATGACCGCCACCGGGCCCGGTATCCAGGACGAATCCGAGGAGTCAGCCACTGCCCGTTCCCAGTTGGGGCCGGCTGTGTATCCGTCGTCCACTTGCAGGCTGTACATGCCGTCGCTGGACCTTTCGTGTGTGATCAGTCCCTCGGTGACCATCCAGTCGACCACCCGCTCTGCGAGCGACTCAGCCTCTTGGCCGGTCACCTCGACATCGACGATCCGTTCGAAGTAGTCACCCATGGTCCTTCAACTCCTCCTCGATTCGAGTCAGCTTTCAGCGAGTGCTGGAAGGGGTGCTCGTGTTTTCAGTACGGCCGGATCGGGGGTGCCGCAGGCCATATGAGCAGCGCTTTTCAGTCACTTTCTCGGTCGTGATACCGCAGACGATACAGGAAAGCAACGGGGAAAGATCGTGTGCCTTTCGTCGTCCAATCCATGAGCCATCCTGCGAGGAAGACCGCGTCCGACGTGGGCAGGAAGCATAGAGTCCGGCGCCGACAATCTCGGTCGGCCGGTGCGCCTCACCTGGCCGGCCGGGACAAGCAGAAATGCGGGGGAGTCGAAAGACAAAGGCTCCGTCTTGGAAAGTGCCTCGTTACTGGTGGATCATTTCGCATAGCATCGTGAACATGGATGAGGCCAACACCGTAAGGCTCCCGCACGGGCAGAACCTCAGGTGCGACACGTGCCAGAGTGAGATCTTCGAGTCCCGTCAGTGGAAGCTGCAGACGACCGGAATGAGTTTCATGGGCCTGGACTGGGCCAACCGGGACGCGACCTGCTTCGTCTGTACGACTTGTCGGCGGATTCACTGGTTCCACCTGTAAGGGGGAACTGGGTGCCGGTGCGCGAACATCTGGATGGTGTCCTGATCACGGTGCGCGTCGCTGTGTCCGGGCACAGGGGTTTGGCGGGAGAGACCGCTGCCCTGGTCGATCGGGCGATACGTGAGGCTCTTGCGGAGTATCTTCCCGGCCTCCGTGGGTTGTCCTGCCTGGCGGACGGGGCCGATCAGATCTTCGCTCGCGCGGTGCTCGATCTCGGCGGTGCGCTGGAGGTCGTGATCCCGGCCGAGCGGTATCGGGACGGGCTGCCGGGCGAGTGCCGTGCCGCGTACGACGAGCTGCTGGGCCGGGCACGGCGGGCTCACAGGCTGGAGTTCGTGGAGTCCACCGCGGAGTCGCACATGGCGGCCAGTGAGCGGATGCTGGATGACGCCGATGTGTTGGTCGCCGTCTGGGACGGGCAGCCGGCCCGAGGTCATGGCGGCACGGCTGACGTGGTGGCCGAGGCCCGGCGGCGGGGGATGTCCGTCCGGGTGATCTGGCCCGAAGGGGCTCGGCGAGGTTGAGTGCCTCTGGCCGGGACGGGCCTGAGACGTGCGGGGCGTGGCCCGGGCGGTGAGCGTCGGTGACGGGCGCGAGCCGGCTGTAGATCCGTGTGCCTGTTTGCTTATCCCGCTTTCCGGCTGTTCGGCAGTGTTTGTGGTCGAGGAGCTGGTGAGAAACCGCATCCCCGGGAGGAAAGACGCGTGGTGGTGGGAGAAAGAACCACACCTCGTGTCGGACCGGGGCTCGGCTTCTTTGCCTTCCATCTGTCACTGTGCTCCCGTCAGAGCACGCGCCGGGCCACCGGTGCGGCATCTTCTTCCCTGCGTGGAACAGGCAGGAGCCGTGAACCTAGAGGCGGAGATCCTCGAGGTGATGCTACGCGTCAAGGCGCTCGAGACGAGCACCCGCACCGCGGAAGACCTCACCATGATCAGCATCGTTCTGATGATGACCGAACTCGCCACCTTCCAGGCTGAGCTGAGACAAGACTACGAGGCCCTGGTGGACGAGATCACCGGGCTGCGGCACCACATCAACGCCCATGACGCCGTTCCGCAGTGTGGCCTGCCGCGTTGCAGCCTCCTGCGCCGCCCCGGCACTCGGCAACGGCCAGAGAGCAACTAGATGATTGGTGCCAAGCCCTAGCTGTGGCGAAGGTGTGGTTCACGAGGGCGTTCATGCTCGATGAGAGAGCTGGGCGCCTTCGCGACCGCACCTCGGTATTGCAGGTCTCACTGCTGGGCATCGACCATCCCGCGTGCTGGAGTCGTCGTAACTCCGTGGACGCCGGCTGCCCGGACAGCCGATCATGGAGTGTGGTGCGGGAATCGGCGGGGCGGTTGTGGGCCGGGTTGGCTGGGGTGCCTGGCGTGCCCGGGCGTGGCGAGGTTGCGGTGGTGGTCTCCCGCGGGTCGGGGTTGTGTCCGCCTGGGTGGACGGGGATCGTCGTGCTGGACGGCGGGGCGCTCGTCACGGTGCCTGATGCCGGGTTGGTCGAGCCGTTGCGCCGGGCCCTGCGCGGCGGTTTCGGCGAGGACGGCGTCGATCTTCCGCGGCTTTCCGAGCGCCTGTCCGACGGGCTGTCTGAGGGGCTGTTCGAGCGGCTGGAGGTGCGCGAGGTCTTGGGGCCGGCGACGCTCGCGTACGTCGATGCCGAGGAGTTCGTCCCCTGCCATGCCGGGGCAGAGGTCGAACGGCTGGCGGTGGGGGATCGGGACGTCGGCGGGCTGCTGGCGGCGGTGAGCGAGCAGGATGCCGACGAGAGCGGGCTGGCGGAGGTCGGTTCGGCGGTCTGGGTGGTTCGGGCGGAGGGCGGTGAGGTGGTCGCCGCCGCCGGATATCAGGCGTGGTCGGATATGGCGGCGCATGTGTCCGTACTGACTGCCGAGGGGTTTCGGGGACGGGGGTTGGCTCGGACGGTGGCGTCGGCGGCTGTGGCCGACGCGCTCGGTGCGGGGTTGCTGCCGCAGTGGCGAGCGCGTCCGGAGGCGTCGCGGCGGGTGGCCCGGGCTCTCGGGTTCCGCGAGCTGGGGTCACAGGTGAGCCTTCGCGTAGAGCGGTGACCGAGCGCGTGACCGGAAGGGGCGGACGTACGTCGACCGGTTGCTGCGGATGGCGGATCTGATCCTTGGCAGGGCCGTTGCGGACGGGCCCCATGGATCCCCGGCTGGATGAGCGGCTTGGCGGCCGGTCAGATCGCGTCGGTGAAGCGGGTGAGGAGGGTGCGGAGGGTGGTGCGTTCCTCGGGGGTGAAGGCGGCGGAGATGCGGCGTTCGATGATCACGGCTGCCTCGTCCGCCACCCGCAGAGCTTCGCGGCCGGCGTCCGTGAGGTGGGTTTCGAGCATGGTGCGGTGCCACTGATGGGGGGAACGTTCGATCAGGCCGTGTTCGAGCAGGTTCTTCAGTACGACGTTCATGGCCTGCGGCGTGACCAGGCATGCCCTGGCCAGGGCGGCGGCGGAGATGCCCGGGTTGGCGTCGAGGGCGAGGAGGGCGGCGTACTGGGGCACGGTCAGTCCGGCGGTCTTGACCGCGGCGTGCTTGGCCGCCATGAGTCGCTGCTCGGCGCGCTTGACGTCGAGGCCGAGCCGCTCCTCCGGGGGCATGTCCATGCCTGGAGCCTACAAGTCGGCAGGAACTCAAAGCTCTTATGAGCATAAAAGCTTTGATAGTGTGCCACGCATGTCTGTGATTCCGGAGAGCCATCTCGACCTGCTGACCCGTCCCCTGTACGTCCATCTGGCGACGTTGATGCCCGACGGCACCCCGCAGGTGACGCCCGTGTGGACCATCTGGGACGGCGAGTTCCTGCGCTTCACCACCACGTACGACCGGCAGAAGGGGCGCAACGCGAGCGCCCGCCCGCACGTGGCGATCTCGGTCAACGATCCCGAGCAGCCGTACCGCTACCTGGAGGTGCGGGGCACGGTCGAGCGGGTCGAACCCGACCCCCAGGGTGACTTCTTCGACGTGCTGGCCGGGCGGTACGGCCTCGACTACGCGCGGCCGGTCGGCGACGCCGAGCGCAGGGTGGTCATCGTGGTGCGGCCCACCCGCTGCACCAGCCAGTGACCGGACACCGCTAGGACGGCTGCCGGGGGCGCGGCCGGGCGCGCATGTGCATGCGTTCGCCCTGCCGTCCGAACAGGTTGAGCACCTCCACCGGATGATCGCCCGCGGGGCCGAACCAGTGGGGCAGGTGGGTGTCGAACTCGGCGGCCTCGCCGGGCCCCATGACCAGGTCGTGGTCGCCCACGATCAGGCGGACGCGTCCCGAGAGCACGTACATCCACTCATATCCCTCGTGCGTGACGGGCTGCGGCTGGTTCTGGTCGGCGGGGATGACCGACTTCCACGCCTGCAGCGGGCCGGGCTGGGTGGTCAGGGGCAGCACGGTCCGGCCGTTGCGGACCACCGGCTTGAGCCGGACGCGCGGGTCGCCGACCTCCGGCGCGCCGACGAGCTCGTCCAGCGGCACCTGGTGCGCCTCCGCGATCGGCAGCAGCAGCTCCAGGCTGGGCCGGCGCTGCCCCGCCTCCAGCCGCGAGAGCGTGCTCTTGGAGATGCCGGTGGCCTCGGCCAGGGCCGACAGGGTCACGCCGCGCTGGGTGCGGAGGTGCCTGAGCCGGGCGCCGACCTGGGCCAGCGTGGCGTCGATCCGGGATTGCTGCTCCATGGGGCCCATTCCACCTCCGATTTCCCAGAAATGGCAACAGAAGTTGTCGTTCCCGCGTGCCGGATCGCAGCATCGGGGCCGGAGGTGATCGCCATGACGACGGCGACGAACAGCAAGGACACCGAATACGACGTGGTGGTGGTCGGCGCGGGGGCGGCCGGACTGAGCGCGGCCCTGCTCCTCGGTCGTGCGCGGCGCAAGGTGGCCGTGGTCGACGCGGGCGCGCCGCGCAACGCCCCGGCCGCGCACATGCACGGCTTCCTGTCCCGCGACGGCCTGCCGCCCGCGACCCTGCTGGAGCTCGGCCGGGCCGAGATCGACCGGTACGGCGTGCGGCTCCTCCGGGGACGCGTGGAGGAGGTCGAACCGGGGTTCGCGGTGCGGCTGGCGGGCGGCCCGGTGCTCGGCGCCCGCCGCCTCCTGGTCGCCACCGGCCTGTCCGACGAGCTGCCCGCCATCCCCGGCGTGCGCGAGCGGTGGGGCAAGGACGTCCTGCACTGCCCCTACTGCCACGGCCACGAGGTCGGCGACCAGGCGCTGGCGGTGCTCGGCACGCATCCGGGGGCGGTCCACCAGGCCCTGCTGCTGCGCCAGTGGAGCGACGACGTCGTCTTCCTCGCCCACACCCTCGACCTGACGCCGCAGGACCGCGACCGTCTGGAGGCCCGCGGCGTGCGCATCGTCGAGGGCCCGATCGACCACCTCGTCGTCGAGGACGGACGGCTGCGTGGCGTCGAGCTCACCGACGGGCGGGTGCTGCCGCGCGCCGCCGTGTTCCTGTCCCCGCGCATGGTGCCGCAGGACCAGGTGCTCACCCGTCTGGGCTGCGACAAGGACGACGCCGGCTGGGTCGTCACCGACCGGACGGGACGGACCAGCGTGCCCGGGGTCTGGGCGGCGGGCAACGTCGTCGACCCGCGCGCGCAGGTCGTCACGGCGGCGGGGATGGGCTCGGCCGCCGCGTTCGCCGTCAACGCCGACCTGCTGGACGAAGAGGTGCGGGACGCCGTCGAGCGGCGCCGCGCGACGTCCGTCCCGGTTCGCTAGCCCCCACGTGCGAGGAGACTTCGTCATGTCCGTGCATGTTGCCGGCCCGGTGCGCAGCGTCACCGAGCAGAACCTCACCGAACGCGTCCTGGAGGCGGAACGTTCGGTTCTGATCCAGTTCTGGGCGGCCTGGTGCCGTCCGTGCAAAATGGTCACCCCGATCGTGGAGAGCCTGGCAGCCGACCAGTACCTCGCCTCGGCCCTGCGCGAAGCGGGGGCGGACCGATGAGCGCCACGGCCGCCGGGCGGGCGGCGGTCGCCCGCGGCAGGCTGCCGCTGGGGGTCTACCTGCTGTCCTTCAGCCTGTTCTCGATGGGCAGCGCGGAGTTCCTGCTCGCCGGGGTGCTGCCGGCCGTGGCCGCGGACCTGCGGATCACGCTGGCCTCCGCCGGCGGGCTGATCTCGGCGTTCGCGGCGGGCGTCGTGATCGGCGGGCCGCCGCTGGCCGTCATGACCCTCCGCTGGCCGCGCCGGACGACGCTGGTGGCCACGCAGGCGGTCTTCGCCGCCTGTGTGGCGATCGGCATCCTCGCCGACGGCTATCCGGTGCTGCTGGTCACGCGCTTTCTCTCCGGTCTGGCGTACGCGGGGTTCTGGGCGGTGGCGGCGGTCACCGCGATCGGGCTGGTCCCGGCGGACCGCACCGCCCGCGCGTCCGGGGTGGTCGTCAGCGGGCTGAGCCTGGCGATGATCGCGGGCGGGCCGGCCGGGGCGATGATCAGCTACTTCACCGGGTGGCGCGGCGGCTTCTGGGCCGTGACCGCCCTCACCGTCGCCGGCGCCGTCCTGACGCTCGTGGCGTTGCCCGCCACCGGCGGGCACGGGCAGGCGGGCGTCCGCGGCGAGCTCCGCACGATGCGCCGGCCGCAGCTGTGGATCGTGTACGCCGTCACCCTGCTGAGCACCGCGGCCTACATGATCTCCTACAACTACCTGGCGGCGTTCCTGACGGAGGTCACGGGCGTGCCCGGCGTGTGGGTGCCGGTGATCCTCACGCTGTTCGGCGTGGGGGCCTTCGCCGGACTGTCGGTCGGGGGCCGCATCGCCGACCGGCTGCCCACCCACGCGCTCCTGGCCGGGGCGCTCGGCATCGCGGCCTGCTCTGTGCTGCTGGCCGTGCTCGGACGGCACGTCGCGGCCGTCGTGCCGCTGGTGCTGCTGCTCGGCGTCGCCGGGTTCGTGCTGAACCCGGCCATCTACGGGCGGGTGTTCGCCATCGCGTCGGGGGCGCCGACGCTCGCCGGGGCCACCACCGTCTCGGCCTTCCAGCTGGGCATCAGCCTCGTGCCGGTGCTGGCCGCCGTCGTGCTGGACGCGGGGGCGGGGGTCGCCGCCGTTCCGTGGATCGGCGCGGGGCTGGCCGCGCTCACGGTCGTCCCCGTCCTGCTGGACCGGTGGTCCGCGCGCCGGGCCGGCTAGCAGACGCCGGGCAGGCCGCAGACCTTGACGGCCATCTTCCTGGCGTTCTTGGTGAGCCGGCCGGGGTCGTAGTCGCCCTCGTCGGTCCGGTAGAGGATCAGCGCGCTGCCCCTGCGCGCGACGACCCCGGTGATCGTCTGGTCCACGTCGCCGTCCTGCAGGGTCCGGTAGCCCATGCCCACGGCCTCGTCCCCCGCCTTCACCTTGGTCGTCCGCCACTGGATCCTGAGCGTGGGCGCCGACGGGTCACCCTTGCGCGCGCACCGCGCGGCCTCGGCGCGCAGGCCGGCGAGCGCGGCACGGGCGGCCCGCGGGCTCTTGTAGAGGACGAGCTGCTCGGCCGAGTTGCTGGGCGCGCTGCTCCAGTAGGTGATCGTGCGGGCGGCAGTGCGGCCCCGGTCGACGGCACGCCGGTGCCCGCACGGGTTCAGCTCGAAGGGGCGCGGTGAGCCTGTCGCTGATCTTGTATCCCTGCTCGGCGGCGTCGTCCGGGCTCAGCGGCACGCGCGCCTGGCGCTCGGTGAACAGGAAGTTCTTCGGAATCTCGGTCACGGCCGCCGGCGACAGGGCCAGCAGGAGGGAGAGCGTCACGCCGATCATGAACAGTTGGATGCCATCGGAGGCGACTTCGTTCGCCGAAAGGGTCATGTAATCGGGCGTAAGTGCGAATAGGCGGATGAATGTTTATTGGAGCGATGATTGCCGGCATTCGACTTTCCGGCCTCGCGTCCTCATCTGTATGTGTGCGATTATCGCACTATGAAGGAGCCGGGAGAGTGGCTGGACATCGGCGAGCGCGTACGCGAGTGCCGCATGGCCGTCGACATGTCCCAGGAGGAGCTGGCCTCGGAGCTGAAGCTCGACCGGACGATGATCGCGAAGATCGAGAGAGGCGTCCGCCGGGTCGACGCGCTCGAACTGGCCCGATTGTCGGCGGTTCTCCGGGTTCCTCTGAGCTATTTCCTCGATCCGACCCCACTGGTGGTGTCCCGGCGCGCTGAGCTGGCCGACGACACGGTGACCGACGCGTCCCGGCAGTCTCACCGGTTGGAGGTGGCGCTCTCCACGTGGCTGGCCGACATTCGGCAGCTTGTGGACCTCGGAGTGTTCAGTCCTCCCGAAACAGGGCGCTGCCCGGAGCCGGTTCTGGATATTGCGGGTGCCCGCCGCGCGGCCCTGTGGGTGCGAGAGCGCCTGGGGCACGGGGCCGAACCCATCGATTCGCTCATGAGCGTGTGCGAGCGGCTCGGGCAGTTGGTCGCGGTTGTCGAAGTGCCGGGTGAAGGCGCGTCACTGATTGACGGCGACGTGGCCGTGGCGGTCGTCAGCAAGCACGGCGATCCCGGCCGCCGGCGCGCGACCGCGGCCCACGAGCTGGGGCATCTGATCGTCGGAGACGAATACTCGACCGACATCGGCGTCCACGCCTCCCGTGACGACAGAGAAGCGGTCATTGACGCGTTCGCCGCCGAACTTCTGCTTCCCGTCGAAGCGTTCCGCGCGGCGGCCCGGACGGACGGGGGAGCGAGGCGTGAGGATCTGGTGGTTCTCGCGGCCCGGTTCAGGGCGTCCTGGTCTTTGACCGTACGGCAGGCGGTGGAGGCCGGAGCCGTCACCAGAGGCGTCGCCAAAGAGATGCGCCGGAGGAACCCCACCCGGGCGGAGCTGATGGAGGCGGTCGGTTGGGCGCCCCAGCCCGACCTGGAGGCGGTGCGAGTTCCCCCGAGCTTCGCGCATGCCGTGCTGGAAGCGTTCAAGAGATCGCTCATAACGGAGTCCCGTGCGGTCGAGCTCATGCGCGGCCAGATCGTGGCAGGCGACCTGCCGGTGCGCGAGGACACGGATTGCGAGCTGTGAGCGACCCTGGCCCGGAGCCCGTCCTGGTGTTCGACGCGATGTGCCTGAACCATTTCGCCCGCGCCGAGCGCCTCGACGTGTTGCGCGACCTTCTGGCCGGCACCGCGTGCCTGACCACGCATGTCGTCCGGGAAGAGATCCGAGCGGGGATGGAGGAGCATCCCCTCCTTCGTACGGTGCTGGACGCAGACTGGCTGGGGCTGGCGCGGCTCGACTCGCTGGAGGAGCTCAGGTGCTTCATGAAGTGGGCGCAGCGCATCGGGTCGGCTGAGCGCAACCTCGGCGAGGCCAGCGTCTTCTCCGCGGCGGAGCTGGCCCGGGGCATCGCCGTCACGGACGATCGCGAGGCCGTGACCGTGGGGCGGGCGCACGGCCTTGACGTGCACGGCACCTTGTGGCTGCTCGCCCGCGCCACCCAGGACGGCAAGCTCAACGAGGTCGCCGCAGGGAACCTCGTGGACGCTCTGATCGCGACGGGCATGCGCCTGCCCTGCAGCGGCTCGACCTTCGGGTCCTACATCCGGCGTAACGGCCGGACCTGACCTTCCTGGCAGCGCCAAGTCGTGAAGACCCGCCGCCGGGCGTGTGGCGCGGATCACAGCGGGGCCGTGTCACGGATGGGGTGGGGGTTCGCATCACGTGGTCAGACGCACCGCATGAAAGGGCACAATGATGACCACACAGCGCGAGAACGGCAAGGCTCCGTACCACGTCCTGGTGCTGGGGGCGGGGTATGCGGGGATGGCGGCGGCCGTTCAGCTCGCGGCGCGGACCAAGGGGCGGGCGGACGTCCGGGTGACCCTGGTCAATCCGCAGGAGCGGTTCACCGAGCGGTTGCGGATGCACGTCGTGGCGAGTGGGCAGCAGGTCGCCGAGATGCGCATCCCGGACCTGCTGGAGGGCACCGGGGCGCGGTTCGTGCGCGGCTGGGTGACGGCCGTGGACGTGCAGGCCAGGAGTGTGCGGATCGACGACGACCAGGTCCTGCACTACGACACCCTCGTGTACGGGCTGGGCAGCGTGGCCGACACGGTGACGGTGCCGGGGGTGGAGGAGCACGCCTACACGCTGGACAGCGTCCAGGACGCCGAGGCGCTGGCCGTCCGGCTGGACCGGCTGGGCCGCCTGGGACGTGGCACGGTGGCCGTCTGCGGCAGCGGGCTGACCGGCGTCGAGTCGGCCGCCGAGATCGCCGAGCGCCACCCCGGGCTGGACGTCGTGCTGCTCGGCAGGCAGGAGCCCGGCGCGGCCATGGCGGCCGGGCCGCGGGAGTACGTGCGCAAGGCGCTGGCCCGGCTGGGCGTCCGGGTGCGCAGCGGCGTCGAGGTCACGAAGGTGCTGCCCGGCTCGGTCGAGGTGGTGTGCGGAAAGGACGCGGAGAGCATCGCCGCCGACGTCGTCCTGTGGACGAGCGGCACGCGGGTCCCGCCGCTGGCGGCGGCCGCCGGGCTCACCGTGGACGACCGCGGCCGGATCGTCACCGACGCCTTCCTGCGCTCGGTGTCGCACCCGGACGTGTACGCCCTCGGCGACGCCGCCGCGATCCGCCAGGGCTACGGCGTCATGCACGGCACCTGCCAGAGCGGCATGCCGACCGGCGTGCACGCCGCGGTGTCGATCCTGCGCGCCCTGGACGGCCGGCGGCTCAAGCCGTTCCGCTTCGGCTACTACCACACCCCGGTGAGCCTCGGCCGCAACGACGGGGTCGTGCAGTTCACCCACCCCGACGACAGCCCGCGCAGGGTGTATCTCACCGGTCGCACGGCCGCACGGTATAAGGAGACGGTGACCGCAGCACCCTGGCCGACGTACCTCCGCATGAAGAAGATGCCGGTCTCCGGCGCGCTGTGGCCGCGTGGCGGCCGGTTCACCCGGATCGGCGCCGCGCGATGAGCCGCGCGTACTCGGAGCAGGACCAGCGGGTCTTCGACGAGCATCGCAGGCTGCTGTTCTCGGTGGCCTACCGCGTGCTCGGCTCGGCGGCCGACGCCGAGGACGCGGTCCAGGACGCCTGGATCAGGTGGTCGGCCGACGACCGTTCGCAGGTGGCCGATCCGAAGGCGTACCTGGCGCGGATCGTGTCGAACGTGGCCCTGCAGCGGCTGCGGTCCACGCAGTACCAGCGCGAGACGTACGTGGGGCCGTGGTTGCCGGAGCCGATCCTGACCAGCGGCGACACCGCCGACGACGTCGCGGGCGCCGATTCTGTCTCGACGGCGATGCTGGTGGTCCTGGAGACCCTGAGCCCGCTCGAACGCGCGGTGTTCGTGCTCAAGGAGGTCTTCGGATTCAGCCACGCCGAGATCGCCGAGGCGGTGGAGCGTTCCGAGGCCGCGGTGCGCCAGGTCGCGCATCGGGCGCGGGAGCACGTACAGGCCCGGCGGCCGCGCTTCACGGCGGACCGGACGCGGCAGCGGGACGTCACGCGGCGCTTCCTGGCCGCCGCGACCGGCGGCGACATCAACACGCTCATGGAACTGCTGTCCCCTGACGTCACCCTGTGGACCGACGGGGGCGGCAAGGTGCGCCAGGCGCTGCGTCCGGTCGTGGGCGCGAACACGGTGGCCGCGTGGTTCGCCGCGATCGGCACGGTCGCCTACCAGGGCGTCGAGCCGGGCGACATGCGGGCCGAGCCGGCCGAGATCAACGGCGGCCCCGGCGTGGTGTTCAGCGGCCGGGGCCGGGTGGTCGCCACCGTGACGTTCGACTTCGACGCCGACGGGCACATCACCGCCATCCACAACGTCGCCAACCCCGACAAGCTGGGCGCGGTCGCGGCGGGCACCGCCCGCGACCTGACGCCTTGACAACCGTTGCTGACCCAGGCGGTGGCGACGACCTGACATGTCGGTTGTCCGCCATGCCTAGTCGTGGTGTGTACGTCCCTTTCTGGCGAAACTTTGTTCTGCCGGTTGCGCAACCCCCCAACCGGTAGAAAGAGAGCCACCGCCATGCCATTCAGTCGTAGAGCGGCGCTGCTCAGCGCCGCCCTCGCCGCCACGCTCGTCGCGGCCGGCACCGGAAGCGCCCACGGTGACGCGACGGCCCCCGCCCCCGGAGTCACCGGCGGAGTCACCGGCGTCCCGGCGTCGTCGGTCACCACCGCGCGGGTCACCCTCATCACCGGGGACGAGGTCGTCGTGGCCAGCCAGGCCGGCCGTCCCGTCTCGGTCACCGTCACCCCCGGCGAACGGTCGGCCGGCGACCTGCGCACCTACACGGTCGGCGCCGACGTATACGTGATGCCGACCCAGGCCGCGCCGCTGGTCGCCTCGGGCCAGGTGGACAAGCGGCTGTTCAACGTCACCCAGCTCATCGCCCAGGGGTACGACGACGCCCACAGCGAGTCGATCCCGACCATCGTCCGCTACTCCGGCAAGGGCCTGGCCAAGGCCGCTCCGCCCGACGGCGGCCGGCTCACCCGGTCCCTGCCCGGCATCCGGGGAGCGGCTGTCGCCGCGGACAAGAAGCGCGGCGGCGCGTTCTGGGAGGCCGTGGACGACGACACCGCCAAGGCGGGCACGCCCAAGGCCCGGCTGTCCGGCGGCATCGAGAAGCTCTGGCTGGACGGCAAGGTCAAGACGCTGCTCGACAAGAGCGTGCCGCAGATCGGCGCCCCCGAGGCCTGGGCCGCCGGTTACGACGGGACCGGCGTCAAGGTCGCCGTCCTGGACACCGGCGTGGACGCCAAGCACCCCGACCTGGCCGACCGGATCGCCGACAGCCGCAGCTTCGTCCCCGGCGAGACGGCGCAGGACGGCCACGGGCACGGCACGCACGTCGCCTCCACGATCGCGGGCAGCGGCGCGGGCTCGGGCGGCACGTACAAGGGCGTGGCGCCCGGTGCCCGGCTGATCGTGGGCAAGGTGCTGGCCGACGAGGGCGCCGGCATGGAGTCGTGGATCCTCGACGGGATGAACTGGGCCGCCCACTCGGGCGCGAAGGTCGTCTCGATGAGCCTGGGCGGCCAGGAGGGCGCCGACGGCACCGACCCGATGGCCGTGGCGGTCAACGAGCTGACCGCCGAGACGGGCGTGCTGTTCACCATCGCCGCGGGCAACAGCGGCCCGGGGGCGACCACGGTGGGCTCGCCCGGCGTGGCCGACGCGGCGCTCACCGTCGGCGCGGTCGACTCGGCGGACGCGATCACCGGCTTCTCCAGCCGCGGTCCCCGCGGCGGTGACGGGGCGCTCAAGCCGGAGATCACCGCTCCCGGCTTCAAGATCGTGGCCGCCCGCGCCGCGGGCACCTCGATGGGCACGCCCGTGGACGGCACGTACACCACGGCGAGCGGCACGTCGATGGCCACGCCGCACGTGGCGGGCGCCGCCGCCATCCTCGCGCAGCGGCACCCCGACTGGACCGCCGCGAGGCTGAAGAACCAGCTCGTCAGCACCGCGCGGACGACGGCCGGCACCCCCGTGCACAGCCAGGGCGCCGGCCGGGTGGACGTGAGCCGCGCCGTACGCCAGCCCGTCTCGGGCTCCGGCGTGATCGACTTCAGGCTCGTCGACTGGGACGCCGGAGGGCCGGCCACCAAGCAGATCGAGTACGTCAACGACGGCGACCAGCCCGTCACCCTGACCCTGGCCGCCAAGGGCGCCGGCGAGGACCTGCCCGCCGCGGCGCTGACCCTGGGCGCCCAGACGGTGACCGTTCCGGCGCACGGCACCGCGTCGGCGGCCGTCACCGTCGACGCCTCGGCCGTGCCGGCCGGGGCGCACGGCGCGCACGTCACCGCGACCACCGCCGACGGCCAGACGGTCGTGACCACGGCCGTCGGCGTCGTCCGGGACGTGGAGCGCTTCGACGTCACCCTCAAGGTGCTCGACCGGGACGGCAGGCCGACCACCGGCGCCGCCGTCGTGCACGACATCAACCTCGACAGGCTGGCCCTTCCGGACAGCTACCTGATCGGCGCGGACGGCACCGCCAAGGTCCGGCTGCCCCGGGGCGAGCACGCCTTCATGGCGGAGATCTTCCACTACGCCGCCGACGGGAACCGGGTCTGGGAGTACACCTACGGCGCCGAGCCGGGCGCGGTCATCGACTCCGACCGGACCGTCACCTTCGACGGCGCCAAGGCAGGGCCGGTCACCATGGACACCCCGAAGCCGAACCAGACGGACCGGGTCCGGCTCGGCCTGGCGATCCAGAACGCGGCCGGCACCAGCGCCTACGGCCTCGAACAGTGGATGAACGGCGAGACGAAGGTGTACTCCGTCCCGTCCCAGGGCACGAGCAGCCGCTTCGAGTCCCGGGTCGGCTGGTCGCTCACCGCGCCGGAGCTGAAGGCGCAGGTCCTCGGCGCCGGGGCCGAGCCGATCGAGCCGGCCTATTTCCGGGGCCGGGCCGGCTCCGCGCGCATCGACGGCGCCCAGGTCCTGCGGGCCGCGGACGCCGGGACCGGGCGTCCCGAGGACTACGCGGGGCAGCCGGTCCGGGGACGGCTCGCGCTGGTCAAGCGCAGCGCCGAGATCACGCCGCAGCAGCAGGTCGACAACGCGGCCGCCGCGGGCGCGGGCGCGGTCATCATCTACAACGACAAGCCCGACAACTGGGGCGCCGACAACTGGAGCACGTCGCCGACCAGGATCCCGGCGATGACGCTCGCGGGCGAGCAGGGCGCCCGGCTGGCCGCGGCGGCGGCCAAGGGCAGGCTGCAGGTCCGGCTCTCGGGCACGGCGGTGAGCCCGTACGCCTACGAGCTGGTCAAGTACCGCAACGGCGGCGTCCCGGCGGACCAGCGGTACAAGGTGCGCGAGGGCGAGCTGGCCACCGTGCAGTCGTCGTTCCACGCCTCTGCGCCGGCCACGGAGGCCGGGTACGCCCGGGCGCTGGTCTCGCCGATGCAGGGCACGGCCTACGCGGTCTTCACCCGGCTGATCACGCCGCGGCCGCTCACCGAGTACGTCACGGCCGACCTGCGGACCTTCGAGTCGATGCAGGTGGGCTCGGTCTGGGAGGGCGGCCAGGCGTGGCAGCAGACCGCGCCGTCCGTGCTCAAGGCCGGTCAGCGGGTGTCGCGCGACTGGAACAAGGCGGTGGTCCGCACGGCGCTGCCGGCCGCGGTGGACAAGTCGGCGGTCCGCGAGGGCGCGGTCGGCGTGGTCTACGCGGGCGGGCTGTTCGACACCGCGCCGGGCCAGACGTACCTGTTCCGCGCCTCCGCCGACAAGGAGCAGTCGACGGTCTACCGCGACGGCGAGCTGCTGGGCTCCGCGCCGTCGGCGGCCGTCGCCTTCCCGGTGGTGCCCGAACGCGCCCAGTACCGCGTGGTGACCGACGTGCAGCGGAACCAGCCGTTCTGGACGACCTCCACCAAGGTGCGCACCGACTGGACGTTCCACTCGCAGCAGGTGGCCGCCCAGGACCTGCTGCCGGTCCTGTCGATCGACTACGACCTCGACGTGGACGAGAGCAACAGCGCCCGCGCGAACGCCCCCACCCGCGTCGGCCTCGGCCTGCGCTACCCGAAGGGCCTGGCCGGGCCGCGCATCACCCGGGCCGCCCTGTGGACCTCCGCCGACGACGGCGCGACCTGGCAGCCGGTACGGCTCGCCGGGGCCGGTGAGCGCGCCTTCACCGGCACGATCAGGAACCCGGCCGAGCCCGGCGGGTTCGTGTCGCTGCGTGTGCAGGCCACCGACGCCGACGGCGGCACCGTCGAGCAGACCGTGACCCGCGCGTACCAGCTGCGCCGGTAGTTCCAGGTGAGGGGCGTCCCCGGCGGGGGCGCCCCTCACGGCGGGATCATGCCGGACCGGGCCGCGTACCAGGCGAGCTGCATGCGGCTGTCGGTCCCGGCCAGCTTCATCAGCCGCCGGATCCGGCGCTGGACGGTGCGCTCGCTGGTGCCGAGCCGGCTGGCGACCGTCTTGTCCGGCATCCCGGACAGCAAGTACGTCATCAGCGTGACATCGGTGTCGTCCCAGGCCGCGACCCCTTCGGTCACACTCGTGGCGGTGAGCCGCAGCGGGGTCGCCGCCTGCCACACCCGCTCGAACAACGCCACCAGAAGATGGACCAGGGACTGCCCCCTGACCAGGAGGAAGCCCGGCTCCACGCTCGTCTGGTCGGGCAGGACGGGCAGCAGCACGACCTCCCGGTCCACGATGATCATCTTGCTGGGCAGCTCGGCGGCGATCCTGATCTCGTAGCCGCCCTTCAGGAACCTGGCGATCTCGGCCGGGGCCCTGGGGTCGTCCAGCGCGGCGCGTTCGTACACGTAGCGGTAGGTGGCCAGGGCGTTGGTGGAGTCGTCGAGGCTGACGTCGAGCACGTACGGAGGCCGGAAGAAGGCCAGCACCTCCCGCCGGGCGCCGCGTTCCAGGTTCCCGAGCCAGGTGGCGAGCTGTTCCGGCGTGGTGAGCGCCTCGATCTCGCCCGCCGGGGAGGCCGCGCCCGTGCGGTACACCTCCACCAGCTCGGCCAGCCTGCCCTGCACCTGCTGCAACGCGGCCTGACGCTCGGCGATCAGCGTGCCGAGGCCCACGTCGGGGGGCACGGCCATGTACAGCCCGGTGTTGTCGCGGCTGGCCAGGCCGAGCGCGACGAGCCGGGTCACGGCCGCCGTCACGGCCGTCGCCGGCAGGTCCAGCGCCTCGCCCACTTCGGGGATCGTCACCCGGCGGCGGCGCAGGAGCTCCAGGTAGACGACCTCCTCCTCGTCGCTGAACCCGAGCCTATCCAGCATTTCTCAGCACTTTCCGGCGGCCTCGCAGCATCAGTGTCGCTCGTACGCGGCCGCGGCCAGCTCCCAGAGGCCGACGGGACGCAGGGCGCGCGCGGCGGCGAGCACCTGCTTCTCGGGCATGTCGCCGGCGGCGATCCGCAGCAGGGTGTTCCCGCGGGCGGTGAAGACGACCCTGCCGTGGTCGTACCTCAGTACCCACAGGTCCGGCGCCGCCTCCGTGCAGGTCATGTGTCCCGGGTCGGTGCCCTCCCGCTCGCACGCGTGCTCGGGAGACACCGTCTCCGGCAGCACATCGACCGCGACGGTGGCGGCGTCGGCGCGCTCGTACGTGAGGCTGAGGTCCGGGTGGTGGATCTCCACCTCGGTCAGCCGGAAACCGGGCAGGTCGGGCACGACGTTCGTGGCGTTCCGGGCGGCCATGGCCTGCGCCTGTGCGGCGAGCGCGGTCACGTCGTGGTTCGACCAGGCCGCCAGGAACACCGACGCGGCCACGCCGACCGCCGAGAGGCGCAGGGGCGTGGCGACGGGCAGGGCGATCCCCGCTCCCAGCGCGTAGCCGCACGCCCCGGTGGCCATGGTGATCAGGCCGACGCGCCAGGCGCCGAAGGCGAGGAGGGCGGAGAAGGGCGCGGTCATGGTCAGGCCGACGTGCAGCGCGACCAGGGCGAACTGCCCCAGCAACGCCACCAGCCACCAGTTGCGCAACATGGCGTACCAGGCCAGCAACATCCCGGCCGGAAGGGGCGCGAACAACATCAGCAGCAGGTTGCCCGCGGCGTCGTCAGGGCCGTGGAAGGCGAGGACGGCCTGTGCCAGCCCCACGACGGCCCCCACGAGGGCCGCCCGGATCAACGCGTTCATGCCCGATCATGGACGATCTTCGCCCATTCCTGTCAAGAGGGGGCATCCGTCCGCTTCCGCTGCGAGAACCAGCGCCAGGACGGCGGCAGCAGCAGCAGGACGACGACGGGCAACGGCCCGGCGGCGTTCTGGGGGAGCAGCCCCAGCAGGTCGAGTCGGCCGGAGTCGGCCACGTCGATCACGACGGAAACGACGACCTCAAGCAGTTCCAGGGCGACGGCCGCCCAGGGCACCCACGTCCTGCGGCCGCCGAAGCGCCCCATCAGCCAGCCGGCCGCCCAGAGGAACGCCACTTCCCACGCGATCAGGAGGAGCAGGGCGGGCGCGAAGCCGGACAACGCCGCGCCGCCCAGGAAGACCAGCCCCATCATGCCGAACGCCACCTGGAGCGTCATGACGAACCTGGCGGCCCGTACGACGAAGGGCATCGGCTCGGTCCGCACGGTCACCGTCACAGGACAAATGATGACCGATCGGTCGCCCGCCGGGACAGGGAAAGCCCGAGTGAATCCCGTCTTTCGAGCAGGGGACGATCGTCCGTCCCGGAGGCCCCCAATTGGACAGCGGCATGCGCGCAACGGATATTGGACGGGAATGGAGGATCTATTACATGGATGCGCGTCTGGACCATCTCGTTCTCTGGGTCTCCGACCAGCTTGCCGCCCTGCGCTTCTACGAGCAGGTGGTGGGCCTGCCCGGGGTCCGGGGGGAGGAGTTCCGCGAGGGCGAAGCGGGGTTCCCGAGTGTACGGATCGCCGAGGAGACGATCATCGACCTGATGGCGCAGGACGTGTCGAAGGGCGTGGAGGAGGGCACGGGGGTGACGGGCAGCGCCGGGCACCAGATCAACCACTTCTGCCTGTCGGTGAGCAGGGAGGACTTCGAGGCGCTCAAGGTCCGGCTGAAGGACCACGGGGTCGAGGTCACCGGCACCGGCTCCAACTCCTTCGGCGCCCAGGGCATCGCCCCCGAGACCATCTTCTTCCCCGACCCGGACCGCAACGTCATCGAGGTCCGCTACTACCGCTGAGCCGGCGGGAGTTGTCGGTCGGGTTTGGTAGACAGGCGGCATGGGTGTGAGCGTCGACGAGTTCCTCGATCTGGTCCGTGGGTTGCCGGAGGTGACCGAGCATCCCGGCCCGGAGTGGGTCGGCTTCAAGGTCCACGGCAAGGGCTTCGGCTACCTGTGGGAGAAGACCGAGACGGTCGGGGTCAAGGCCACGATCGAGGAGCAGCTGGCGCTGGTGGCCGAGCGGCCCGAGGTGTTCGAGGTGCAGTTCACCGCGGGGCGCTTCGGGTGGGTCGTGGTCCATCTCGACAAGATCGATATCGACGAGCTGTTCGAGCTGACGGCCGAGGCGTGGTGCCTGACCGCGCCCCGGCCGCTGGTCAGCGTGTTCGAGGCGGAGCACCAGATCGCGCCGTCGTGAGCCGGGGGTAGTCTCGGGCAGCGTGACCCCCGTCGACATCCGGCTTCGCGAGTGGCGCGAGGACGACGCCCCGGCCGTGCTGCGCGCGTTCCGCACGCCTGACCTGCGCCGCCAGTCGTCCTTCCCCGTCGTCACGCTCAAGGACGCGGTGGGCTGGATCACCTCCTGGACGGGCGTCGGGCACGCGTTCGCGGTGACCGTCGAGGGCGGCGCGGTGGTCGGCAACGTGGCCGTGGCCGGGATCGACGCCCACGACAACGGCTGGGTGTCCTACTGGGTTTTGCCCGCGTACCGGGGGTTCGGGATCGCGACGGCGGCCACCGAGGAGCTGGCCCGGTGGGCGTTCGGCGAGCGCGGGCTCTTCCGGCTGGAGCTGGGGCACCGCACGGACAACCCGGCGTCGTGCCGGGTGGCGACCAAGGCGGGGTTCCGGGCGGAGGGCATCGAGCGTGGCAAGCTCCGCGACGAGGGCGTGCGCCTCGACGTCGAACGCCACGCCCGCCTGGCCACCGACTGAACGCCCGTCCCCCTCGGTCGCGGCCCGCCCGTCCCGCCCGGTCGCGGCCCGTCGGTGCCGGCCGGAGCCGGCCGGCACCGCGGACGGCGGGTCACGGAAGTGTTTGCCAGACGCCGAAGGGGCTGTCGGCGCCGGGCGCGGTCTGCTCGCGCAGGTGCAGCCTGCCGTCGGTGCCGACGGCGAACAGCACCACGCCGCCGGCCTGGTCGAGGGCTGCCGCCGGATAGTCGGTGATGGCGCCGCCGAGGCTGCTCCACCCGCCGTACGTCCCGTTGGGGCTGACCTGCTTGGCCATGCTCACCCCGGCGTCGGCGTTGCGGTGGAACATGAGGATCCTGGCGTCCGGGCCGGGCGGGGTGGTGACCAGTTCGGGCTCGCCCACCCCGTCCTCGCTCCCGATGACGACGGGCGCGAGGGTGAAGGGGCCGCCGGCCGTCGTCTGCTTGGTCACGACCAGCTCGGCGGTGCCGGCCCGGCGATAGGCCAGCTCGATCCTTCCTGCCTGGTCGAGGGCCGCCGTGGGCGGGCTGGCCGGGGTCATCGACGGCAGCAGGGTGTCGGCGACGAACGCCCCGCCGGGTATGGCCTGGTACCAGCGCACGATCCGGGTCCTGCTGGCGGCGAACAGCTCGATGCGGCCCTGCGGGTTGGTGACCGCGGTGAGCCCGTCCTGGATGTCGGTGCCGCCGCCGGACAGGGTCGTCCACGAGCCCCACGTGCCGCTGTTGGCCGCCGACTGGGTGCGCGTGCTGACGCCGCCCGCGCCGTTCTTGACGAAGATCTGCAGCCGGCCGTTGCCGTTGGCGGCCACCGCGGGCACGCCGATCTGCTCGGGGGCGCCCGTGCCCGGGTTGCCGAGGTCGCTCCAGGTGGCGGCCCAGGAGCCGCCGGCGGTGGTCTGGCTCAGGGACACGACGTGGTGGTCGGACAGCCGCTGGGCGAAGATCTGCAGGCGGCCGTCGGCGTTGACGCCCACGCTGACCGCCGGCCTCAGGGGGCCGCCCGCGCCGCCGAGGACGGCGGGGCCGCCCCACTGCCCGGCCGCGGTCTGCCAGTAGGTGCTCACCACGCCGCTGCGGACCACGAAGACCTGGGGCCGGCCGTCGGCGTTCCGCCCTGCCCAGGCCGTTCCGCGGGCCCACCGGTAGTACATGCGCGACTCCCACCCGTCGGGGTCGAAGGGGTCGTACTGGAAGTAGCTCTGCAGGACGGTGTTCTTGCGGGTGACGGTGGCCGCCGACAGGTTGACCGGCACGTCGGAGATGTTGTAGTCGCGATAGTTCACCTCGACGAGCGGCACGCCGTAGGAGGCGGCGGCGGCCGAGGCGAACGCGGAGGACGCCACGTGGTCGCCGTGCCCGGGGTTGTAGCGGTTGTCGGGCATCGGGTCCATCGCCCGCAGGACGGTGGGCTGGTAATGCTGCATCAGACCGCGCAGTACGGCGACCACGTCGTCGTAGGCGTAGGTGTACGACTGGGTCACCAGGCTGCCCTGCGGAATGATCGTGTGATCGACGAAGTCGTCCACGACGGTGAACCAGCCGAGCTGGTCGTCGCGCAGGTTCATGAACACGAGCTGGACCCGTGGTTCGGCGGTGAGGGTGTACCTCTCGACCTGGCGGCCGGCCAGCGACCAGGCGTCGCGGCTCCACTCCTCCTGGTCATGGGGATCGGCGTCGGGCACCCCGGCCATGCGCGCGTAGGCGTCCTGGATGCCGCGCTGCCGGTTGCGGGCGCGTTGCTCGTCGGTGCTGCCGAGCCCGGTGAGCTGGCCGGCGGTGATGAACACGGTCACGCTCGACTGCCCCGACCGGATGGAGTCGTGGATGTCGGGGTTCATGAACAGCAGGTCGTCGTCCTCGTGCGCGACGATCTGCATGACCTGGTCGCCCGCCGTGGTGGCCGAGGCGGTGCCTCCGGCTCCGGTCATCGGGATCAGCGTGACCAGTGCCACGGCCAAGGCAGTCAGCCGAACGGATAAGGACGTGAACGCGTTTCTGCGCATGTGTTCTCCCCCCACCAGGTCCTCCGGGCCGTCGTTGCGCGCCCAGAAGCCGATGCTGATCAGCCCGTAATTGGCGAGCAAGGGGAAAAGAGATAACAACTGCGTAACTCGCGCCGCGAGTAAGGCAGTGTTATGGCACGGACCGCACGGGAAAACGGTTGCCTCGCGGTTTTCGGCCGCGCCTTTCCCGTCGGCGCGAAAAGGTTCCCGGCAATCCACGGGCGAATATGGCGCGGCGCATGGCTTTCCGTGATCGCGGGATCGCTCCGGCGGCCGTGAATGCGGTCACGCGCCCGCGGGCCGGCGCAGCGGAATTCCGGACGGTTCCATTCGTTCCCCGCGGCCCGACGGAAACGGACGCCGAGGGCCGGTATTCCGGGCCGGCGCGCATGCGAATGGACGCGAGTGGTCGGCGTGGCGCGCCCTGATCTAGGCTTTCGGACGTGAATGGAGAGAGTCTGGCCGCGGCTGGCCTGCTGGAAACTCTGAGCCGGGCCGCGGTGGTTCTCGCCGAGTCGCGGCACCCCTTCGTGTGCAGCACCCCGTTCTCCTTCTTCGTCCCGCCCGCCGGGGTCAGGGTCGGAACCGTGTTCACGCTTCCCGACGGGCGCGAGGTGTCCTTCGCCGTCTCCGTCGCGGTCGCCGGCGACGCCTTCCACGTGGACGGTTCGGTGACGGTCGAGAGCGAGGTGCTGCTGGAGTTGCCGCGTGCGAGCGCGCCGGCGATCCAGGACGCGCTGGCGGTGCTGGAGGACCACGCGGGGGAGGTGGCGGCGGCGTCGGGCCGGCTGATCGACCAGTTACTGGAGGATATTGTATAGTTGTCAGACAATGTCTGGCATGAAGAACGGTCCTCTCGCCGTCGTGGCCGCCTCCGTGCTGTGGGGCACGGCCGGCACAGCGGGGCTGCTGGTTTCCGCGGACTCCGTCGCCCTGGCCGCGGCCAGGCTGGTCGTCGGCGGCACGGCGCTCGCCCTGCTCGCCGGGTCCGGGCTGCGGCGCACGATCACCCCTTCCCTGCTGCTGGCCGCTGCCGCCGTGGCCGCGTACCAGTTGTGCTTCTTCGCCGCCGTCAGCCGCACGGGCGTGGCCATCGGAACGGTGGCGG
Source organism: Nonomuraea sp. NPDC001831 (assembly GCF_042892035.1). NCBI lineage: Bacteria > Bacillati > Actinomycetota > Actinomycetes > Streptosporangiales > Streptosporangiaceae > Nonomuraea > Nonomuraea sp. NPDC001831. The sequence goes on from NZ_JBIATU010000007.1 coordinate 375,022, forward strand.
CGATCGGGAGCGGGCCGGTCTTCACCGGATTGCTGTCCTGGCTGCTGCACCGCAGAAAGCCGGACGCGCGGTGGGCGCTGGCGACCACCGCGGCCGTCTGCGGCTGCGCGGCCCTGATCGTCGGCGGCGACCCGGCGGGCGGGCAGGTGGCGGGCGGTCAGGTGGTCATCGGGGTCGCGTTCGCCCTGCTCGGCGGACTGCTCTACGCCTTCTACGCCGTCACCGCGGCGCGGGCCATCAGCGGGGGCGCGGCGTCCGGTGCCGTCATGGGCGTCCTGTTCGGCGGAGCGGCCCTGATCATGCTGCCGGTCCTGCTGCTGACCGGCGCCGAGTGGCTGGCCGAGCCGGAGAGCCTGATCGCCGTCGCCTATCTCGGCCTGGGAACCACGGCACTGTCCTATTTCCTGTACGGCCGTGGCCTGCGCACCACCCCGGTCGCCACGGCGGCGACCCTGGCCCTCGCCGAGCCGGCGGTCGCGGCGCTCCTCGGCGTCGTGGTGCTGCGGGAGCACCTCGGCCTGGTCCCCGTCGCGGGGCTCGTGCTGATGGCGATCGGGCTCGTCGCGGTGGCCGTACCGGATAAGGCGCGGGCGGGGGCGTTAGAGTCACAGCCGTGACGTTGTCCCTCAAACCAGTCTCCGCCGTCGACGCGCTGGCCGACGCCCTGCGCACCAGGGTGTTGTCGGGCGAGTTCGAGCCGGGCACCTCCCTGCCCGAGCAGGAGATCGCCGCCGCGTACGGCGTCGCGCGGCCGACCGTTCGCGAGGCGCTGGCGATGCTGGTCCACGAGGGGCTGCTCAGGCGCGAGCGCAACCGCAGCGCCTATGTCCCCGAGGTGACGATCTCGGACCTGGACGACCTCATGTACGTGCGCCGGCCGCTGGAGGACCTGATGGCGAGGGCCGTGGCGGGACGCCGGGTCGAGCCGGCGGAGGCGGCGCTGCGCAGGATGGACGGCCTGCCGGAGCAGGCGCCGTGGTCGGCGGTCGTGGCCGAGCACATGGCGTTGCACCAGGCGCTCATCGAGGCCGTGGGCAGCCCCCGGCTGGAACGTCTCTACGCTGGTCTCGCCGCCGAGACCAGGCTCGGCCTGGTGCGGCTCAAGCAGGTGTACAAGGACCGCGACGTGCTGGTCCGCGAGCACCGCGCCCTGCTGGACGCCGTCGCCGACGGGCCGCAGGACGCAGCGCGGGCGGCGGTGGCCGCGCACCTCAACCACTCGTGGGGGCAGGAAACGGACGGCTGACCGTCCTTCGGACGGGGCATTCAGGACGAACCCTTGCGTGATCCGCCCGCGACTCGCAAGAATCGCGCCCATGCACGGCAATGCGATGCCGGACTCCTACGTGTATGTCACTGAAGAGGGCGTCACTCGTCACTACGCGGACGGGAGCGTCGAAGCCCTCGCGTGGGAGGACGTGGTCGAGATCCGTGTCGTCGCCGCCTCCGGGGAAGACATCCACTACATCCTGCTCGATCGGGACGGCGAGGGCTGCGTGGTCCCGCGCAGCGCGACGGACGCCACCTTCCTGGCCCGGCTGAGGTACCTGCCCGACTTCGACGTCGATCGCCTCCGCCTGGCGGCCGACTCGGCCGGCGACGCCGTCGTGGTCGTCTGGCGCAGCCCGGACCCGCCCAGCGCGCTTCCGGACCTGGAGTACGACTAGGCCGTTATGGCGTCACCAGCCGAAATATTGCCTTAAACCTCACATTTACCCCTCGCGGGCGTTGCATTTTTGGACCGTTCCGTCAAGGTCTCTTGTCAACTAACCTTCGTCCGATTGTGGACATTTGCTCGGTATTTCCCTGCTTCGGATTGATCTTTACCCTTTAGTGGGGGCCGCCGCCCTTGATCAGACATGGGCTATGTCAACCCATGTGGCTCAAGAGACGTCATGTACAGCGGTGTACGGAGTCATCAGGGTGGTTTCTATGAGGGTGGGGACTGGGGAGTCCGCTGTCGTGCTCCTTGAGGCCGTACCGCGTCATCCGTCCAGCATCTGGACGCGGGCCTACTCGCGACTTCTGTTGCTCGGGGACACTACCTGCGCTTTCGCGGCGTGTGTCGGAGTGATTGGAGTTCGAGCGCTCGACGACGCGTACGTTCCTTTCGAGGAGTTCGTGCTCGGATTCGTTCTGGTACTGGCCTGGCCGGTCGCGCTCGTGTTCGGCGGCGCCTACCGGCAGCGGGCCAACGGAGAAGGAACGGAGGAGTTCAAGGCGGTCTTCAACGGCGGGATCGGCCTCATGGCGGCGGTGGCGATCGGCGCCTACGCCACGCAGACCGCCGTCGCGCGGAGTTTCGTCATGGCGATGCTGCCGATGGCGCTGCTCTCGACGCTGTACTTCCGCTACAGAATGCGCAAGTACCTGCACCGCCGGCGAGTGAGCGGCGACTACATGCGCCAGGTCATCGCCGTCGGCCATCGGGACTCGATCCTCGACCTGATGGTGCAGTTCCGCCGCCAGCCCTATCACGGCATGGAGGTGGTGGGAGCCTGCCTGCCGACCGGCGATCCCGACATCGACCTCGACGGCGTCCCGGTGATGGGCTCGTTCCACGACGTGGCGGACGTGGTCGCGGACGCGCGCGCCGACGCGGTGGCGGTGCTGGCCTGTCCCGAGCTGGACGGCGCCGCGCTGCGCAGGCTCGCCTGGAGCCTGGAGCCGACCAGGACCGACCTGTTCGTCGCCCCCGCGCTGCTGGACGTGGCGGGGCCGCGCATCAGCATCAGGCCGGTGGCGGGCATGCCGCTGATGCACGTGGAGCACCCGGAGTTCGACGGCGCCAGGCGCTTCGTCAAGTCGGTCTTCGACCGCCTGGTCGCCGGCGTGGCCCTGCTCCTGCTCGCCGTGCCGCTGCTGCTGGTCGCGCTGCTGATCAGGAGCACCAGCGACGGGCCCGCGCTGTTCCGGCAGACCAGGATCGGCAAGGACGGCGCCGAATTCAGGGTCGTGAAATTTCGTACGATGGTGGCTGACGCTGAGCGGCTGAAAGGCACACTCCTCGACTCGAACGAGTTCGACGGCGTGCTGTTCAAGATGCGGCACGATCCACGGATCACCCGGGTGGGCGCGTTCCTGCGGAAGTACTCCGTGGACGAGCTCCCCCAGCTGCTCAACGTCATCCGCGGTGAGATGTCGCTGGTCGGCCCGAGACCGCCGCTGCCCGACGAGGTCGCCAGGTACGGGACCGACGTGCGCCGCCGCCTGGTGGTCAAGCCGGGCATGACCGGTCTCTGGCAGGTCAGCGGCAGATCCGACCTGAGCTGGGAGGAGTCCGTCCGTCTCGACCTGCGATACGTGGAGAACTGGTCGCTCATCCTCGACCTGCAGATCCTCTGGAAGACCTGGTCAGTCGTCACCCGTGGAGAAGGGGCTTACTAGCAGTGAAGGCGCTCGTGCTCGCCGGAGGATCCGGTACACGGCTACGGCCCATCACCCACACCTCGGCCAAACAACTGGTGCCGGTCGCGAACAAGCCGGTGCTGTTCTACGGCCTGGAGGCGATCGCGGAGACCGGCATCCAGGAGGTCGGCCTGGTGGTCGGCGACACCCAGCCGGAGATCGAGGCCGCCGTCGGCGACGGCTCGGCGTTCGGGTTGCAGGTCACCTACCTGCGTCAGAGCGCTCCGCTGGGGCTGGCGCACGGCGTGCTCATCGCACGGGACTTCCTGGGCGACGAGGACTTCGTCATGTACCTGGGCGACAACTTCATCGTCGGCGGGATCGGCGCGCTGGTGGACAGGTTCGCCGCCCGGCGGCCGGCCGCGCAGATCCTGCTGACCAGGGTCGGCGATCCCACGCAGTTCGGCGTGGCCGAGCTGGACGGCCTGGGCAGGGTGGTCGGCCTCGAGGAGAAGCCGGCCCGGCCCAAGAGCGACCTGGCCCTGGTCGGCGTCTACCTGTTCACCCCGGCCGTGCACGCCGCGGTCGCGGAGCTCAAGCCGTCGTGGCGGGGCGAGCTGGAGATCACCGACGCCATCCAGTGGCTGATCGAGGCGGGCATGGCCGTCGACTCGTCGGTGATCACCGGCTACTGGAAGGACACCGGCAACGTCACCGACATGCTGGAGGTCAACCGGCTGGTGCTCGAAGCGCTCGAACCGCGGGCCGAGGGCCTGGTGGACGAGGCCAGCGAGCTGGTCGGCCGGGTGGTGGTCGAGGCCGGCGCCGTGGTGGAGCGCTCCCGCCTGGTCGGCCCGGTGATCGTCGGGCCGGGCACCCGCGTCGCGGACAGCTACATCGGCCCGTTCACGTCCGTCGGCGCCGACTGCCTGGTCAGCGGCAGCGAGCTGGAGTATTCGATCGTGATGCCCGGCGCCTCCCTCACCGGGGTGGGCAGGATCGAGTCCTCGCTGATCGGCCACCACGTCGAGGTGACCGCCTCACTCAACACACCCAAGGCCCACCGTCTCGTGCTGGGCGATCACAGCAAGGTGCGGATCGGTACATGAAGAGGATTCTGGTGACCGGAGGGGCGGGATTCATCGGGTCCCACTTCGTCCGAGGGCTGCGTGACGCCGACGTGACCGTGCTCGACAAGCTCACGTACGCCGGCAACCTGGCCAACCTGGAGGGGGTGCCGCACGCGTTCGTCCGCGGCGACATCTGCGACGCCGACCTGCTGCGCCGGGTCGTCCCGGGGCACGACCTGGTGGTGAACTTCGCCGCCGAGTCGCACGTGGACCGGTCGATCGCGGGCGCGGCCGAGTTCGTGCGCACCAACGTCCTGGGCACCCAGACGTTGTTGCAGGCGTGCCTGGAGGCGGGGGTGCCGAAGGTCGTCCACGTCTCCACCGACGAGGTGTACGGCTCGATCGACATCGGCTCCTGGGACGAGTCCGCGCCGCTCCAGCCCCGGTCGCCGTACGCGGCGTCCAAGGCGGGCGCCGACATGCTGGCCCGCGCGTACGCCGTCACCCACGGGCTGAACGTCAGCGTCACCCGGTGCGGCAACAACTACGGCCCGCGCCAGTACCCGGAGAAGCTCATCCCGCTGTTCATCACCAACCTCCTGCGCGGCAGGAAGGTGCCGCTCTACGGCGACGGCGGCAACGTCCGGGACTGGATCCACGTCGAGGACCACTGCGCCGGGATCCGCCTGGTCGCGGAGGCGGGCGAGTCCGGCGAGGTGTACCACATCGCCGGTACGGCGGAGCTGACCAACAAGGAGCTGACCGGCCGCCTGCTCGAAGCCTGCGGCCGGAGCTGGGACCTGGTCGCCTACGTCGAGGACCGCAAGGGCCACGACCGGCGCTACTCGCTGGACGACCGCAAGCTGCGCGCGATGGGCTTCCGCCCGCAGGTCTCCTTCGAGCAGGGCCTGAAGGAGACCGTGCGGTGGTACCACGAGAACCGGGCCTGGTGGGCGTAGGTGACGCCGGAGCAGGCGGCGCCCGGCGCCGCCCTGACGTGGCTGGTGACGGGGGCGGGCGGGATGCTCGGCCACGACCTGACGCGGTCGCTGCGCGCCCTGCCGGACACGCGGGTGGCCGCGTTCACCAGGGCGGAGCTCGACGTGTGCGACGCGGCGGCGGTGGCGGCGGCGGTGCGCGCGACCGAGCCCGACGTGGTGGTCAACTGCGCCGCCTGGACCGACGTGGACGGCGCCGAGGCGGACGAGGCCGGGGCCATGGCCGTCAACGGAACCGCGGTGACCGGGCTCGCCCGGGTGTGCGCGGAGAGGGGAGCGCGGCTGCTGCAGCCCTCCACCGACTACGTCTTCGACGGCACGGCGCGCACGCCGTACGCGGAGGACGCCCCGGGGTGCCCGATCAACGCGTACGGCAGGTCCAAGCTGGCCGGTGAGCGTGCCGCCCTCGGCCACGGACACTACGTCGTGCGCACCGCGTGGCTCTACGGCGCGCGCGGGCGCAGCTTCACCCGGACGATGGCGGCGATGGCGGCGGCGGGCAGGCCGGCGAGGGTGGTCGACGACCAGCTCGGCCAGCCCACCTGGACCGCGGACCTGGCCGAACGGCTGATCCTGCTCGGCCGCGGCCAGGCCCCGCCCGGCGTCTACCACGCGACCAGCACGGGCCGGACGAGCTGGTACGGCCTGGCCCGGCTGGTCTACTCGCTGGCCGGGGCCGACCCCGGCCTGGTCGAGCCGGTCGGCTCCGCCGCCTTTCCCCGGCCCGCGCCCCGCCCCGCCTACAGCGTGCTGGGCCACGACGCCTGGGGGACGGTGACGCCGATGCGCGAGTGGCGCGCCGCCTTATCCGCCGCCTGGCCCCACCTGCTGGCCGGTTGGAACCCCGTAATGGGCCAGGCAGTCGGCGTAGGAGGGCAGTAGACCTTGTTCGGCTGCTTGCGCCAGCGTGGGCGCTGCGGCGTCCTTCTCCGACAGGACGGGCTCGATGCCAGCCGGCCAGGCGATGCCGAGGGCCGGGTCGAGCGGGTGGATGCCGTGCTCCATCTTCGGCGTGTAGGGGGTGGAGCACAGATAGACGACCGTGGCGGTGTCGCTGAGCGCGAAGAAGCCGTGCCCGAGGCCCTCGGCGAGGTAGACCGCCTGCCGCCGCCGGTCGTCGAGCTCGACGGTCACCGAACGGCCGAAGGTGGGCGATCCGGTGCGCACGTCCACGACGACGTCGAGCACTTTCCCGGACACGCACGTCACGAATTTCGCCTGTCCGGGCGGCACGCTGGAGAAATGCACGCCGCGCAGGGTGCCTTTGAAGGAGGTCGAGCAGTTGGCCTGGGCCACCTCCATGGGGCGGTCGAGCTCGTCCCTCTTGAACCATTCAAGGAACGACCCGCGGTGGTCACCGTGGATACGCGGGCTGAACAGCCGGGCACCGGCGAGATCAAGGGGGTCCATGAGGCGGATGATGGCACAGCGGGAACGTTCCGACCAGTGCCTGTAACGCCTGTGGTCATGGCCGCGAAATGTCAGTTGGCGCGGGTAAGGGGCCGGCGTCAAATGAGCACCCGGCACCGCATGCCCGTCGCGGAATTCGCGGTCGTGCTCGCCGGCCGCGAAATTTATTTCCTTCGCCACCCGGCCGTAGAAGGCAGATGAACCGCGCCGAACCGCACGTCCCAGAAATTCACCTGAATCCAGAACGCCTGTCATTGGGGAGGGACCATGGCTCGTCGGTACCAGTGTGAGAGAGGTCGAGGCCGGTGAGGCGGTGCCGGTTGTGCGGCTCGGACCGGCTGGCGAGCGTCGTCGATCTCGGCGCCACGCCTCCGTGCGAGCTGTTCCTCACCGAGGAACAGCTCGACGAGCCCGAACCCACCTACCCCCTGCACCTACGGGTCTGCACCGATTGCCGGCTGGCCCAACTCCCTCCGCTGATCAGGCCGGAGGACACCTTCACGGAGTACGCCTACTTCTCCTCCTACTCGGCCTCCTGGGTCGAGCACGCGCGGCGGTTCGCCGACTCCGCGCTCGACCGCCTGGCCCCCCGTTTCGTGGTCGAGGTGGCGAGCAACGACGGTTACCTGCTGCGGCATGTCGTCGAGCGCGGCGTCCGCTGCCTGGGCGTCGAGCCGTCGGCGAACGTGGGCCAGGCCGCCAGGGACAGGGGCGTGCCCACCCTCACCGCGTTCCTCGACCCGGAGACCGGGGCGGCGATCAGGGCCGAGCACGGGCCGGCCGACCTGGTGGTGGCCAACAACGTCTACGCGCACGTGCCCGACATCGTGGGCTTCACGCAAGGGCTGCGCGCGCTCGTCGCCGACGACGGCTGGGTCTCCATCGAGGTGCAGCACCTGCTCACGCTCATGGAGCTGAACCAGTACGACACGATCTACCACGAGCACTTCCAGTACTACACGGTCGCCTCGGCCCGGCGGGCGCTGGCGACGGGCGGGCTGACCCTGGTGGACGTGGAGCTCCTGCCGACGCACGGCGGCTCCATCCGCCTGTGGGCCAGGCCCGCCGAGGCGGCCGCCGGCCCGGGGCCACGCGTCGCCGACGTGCTGGACAGGGAGAAGGCCGCCGGGCTGGCGGAGACCGGCGGCTATGCCGAGTTCGGCGAGCGGGTGGCCAAGGTACGCCGCGACCTGCTGCGGTTCCTCATCGACGCGGCCGAGTCGGGCAAGACGGTGGTCGGCTACGGCGCCCCGGGAAAGGGCAACACCCTGCTCAACCACTGCGGCATCCGTCCCGACCTGCTGGCCTACACGGTGGACCGCAACCCGTACAAACACGGCAGGTTCACACCCGGGACGCGCATCCCCGTGCTGCCGCCCAGCAAGATCGCCGAGGACAGGCCCGACTACGTGCTGGTCCTGCCGTGGAACCTGCGGACCGAACTCCTCGAACAACTCTCCTACGTCCGCGAATGGGGTGGACGGCTGGTCTTCCCCATCCCGTCACTGGAGGTCGCGCCATGAAGGTCGTGCTCTTCTGCGGCGGTTACGGCACCCGCATGCGCAGCGGCGCGCCGGGAGACGTGCCCAAGCCCATGCAGCTCGTCGGCCCCCGCCCGCTCCTGTGGCACGTGATGCGCTACTACGCGCACTTCGGGCACACCGACTTCGTTCTCTGCCTCGGCTACGGCGCCCAGCACATCACCGAGTTCTTCCTCAACTACCGCGAGACGCTCTCCAACGACTTCGTGCTGCGCAAGGGCGAGGTCGAGATGCTCTCCCAGGACACCTCGGACTGGTCGATCTCCTTCGTCCAGACCGGCATCCAGTCGCCCATCGGGGAGCGGCTGCGCCGGGTCCGCCCGTACCTGGAGGGCGAGGACGTCTTCCTGGCCAACTACGCGGACGTGCTCACCGACGCCCCGCTGCCCGACATCGTCGACAGGTTCATGGCGGCGGACGTGGGCGCGTCCATGATGGTGGTGCCGCCGCCCGGCACGTTCCACTGCATCGACGTCACCGACGACGGGCTGGCCCGCGACATCGTCCCGGTCAGCGAGATGCCGCTCTGGGTGAACGGCGGCTACTTCGTCCTGCGCCAGGAGGTCTTCGACCATCTGCCGGAGAACGGCGACCTGGTCGGTGACGCCTGCGTGGAGCTGGCCAAGCGCGGCCGGCTGACGGCCTACCGGCACCGCGGCTACTGGCGGCCGACCGACACCGTCAACCAGCGCGTCGAGCTGGACGAGGCCTACTCGCGCGGCGACCGGCCGTGGGCGTTGTGGGAGAGATGATCGGGCTCCTCCCGGCACGCCTCGGCGAGGTCGTCGCGCTCGGCGCGCACTGCGACGACCTCGCGATCGGCGCGGGCGGCACCCTGCTCACCCTCTGCGCGGCCCGCCCCGGACTACGGGTCCACGCGCTCGTGCTGTCCGGCGGCGGCACCGGGCGCGAGGAGGAGGAGAGGGCGGCGCTGGCCGCCTTCTGCCCGGACGCCGACCTGCGGTTGAACGTGCTCAAGCTGCCCGACGGCCGGCTGCCCGCGTACTGGCAGGAGGCCAAGGACGCGCTGGAGGAGCTGCGCCGCGCGAGCGACCCGGACCTGATCCTCGCCCCGCACCGGGCCGACGCCCACCAGGACCACCGGGGCCTGGCCGAACTCGTGCCCACCGCCTTCCGTGACCACCTGACGCTCGGCTACGAGATCGTCAAATGGGACGGCGACCTCGGACGTCCCTCCCTCTACCAGCCGCTGCGCCCCGAGGTTGCGCGGGAGAAGGTCGCCCTGCTCCAGCGCCACTACCCCTCGCAGCGGCACCGCCCCTGGTACGACCCGGAGGCGTTCATCGGCCTGGCCCGCATCCGCGGCATCGAGTGCGGCGCCAGGTACGCCGAGGCCTTCCACGCCAGCAAACTCGTCATCGACCTCACAGCCGGAGGCTAGCCGGACATGCGTGTACTCCTGACCGGGCACCAGGGTTACCTGGGCACCGTCATGGCCCCCGTCCTGGCCGCGGCCGGGCACGAGGTGACCGGCCTCGACTCGGGCCTGTTCGCCGACTGCGTGCTCGGCCCGCCCCCACCCGAGCCGCTCGGGCTGGCCGCCGACCTGCGCGACGTGCCCGCCGAGGCGCTGGCCGGCTTCGACGCGGTCGTGCACCTGGCCGCGCTGTCCAACGACCCGCTGGGCTCGCTGGCGCCCGAGCTGACCTACGACATCAACTACCACGCCTCGGTCCGGCTGGCCCGGCTGGCCCGTGAGGCGGGGGCCAAGCGCTTCCTGTACGCCTCCACCTGCTCGGTCTACGGCTCGTCGGGAGGCGGGCAGCTGGTGACGGAGGACGCGCCGCTGCGTCCGCTGACGCCGTACGCCGAGTCCAAGGTCAGGGTCGAGGACGCGCTGCTCGACCTGGCCGACGACGACTTCACCCCGGTCTTCCTGCGCAACGCGACGGCCTTCGGCTTCTCCCCCCGGCTGCGCGCCGACATCGTGCTCAACAACCTGGTCGGGCACGCCCACCTGTCCGGTGAGGTCAGGGTGCTGTCCGACGGCACACCCTGGCGGCCGCTGGTGCACGCCCTCGACATCGCCGAGGCGTTCGCGGCCGCGCTGACCGCTCCCCGGGAGGCCGTGCACGCGCGGGCGTTCAACGTCGGCAGCGAGCAGAACAACGTCACGGTGGCCGAGATCGCCGCCGCCGTGGTCGCGGCGGTGCCGGGATCGACGCTGGTCATCACGGGGGAGACGGGGGCGGACCCGCGCTCGTACCGGGTGGACTTCTCCCGGGTGCGGGCCGCGCTCCCCGGTTACGAGGCCCGCTGGACGGTGAAGGAGGGCGCGATCGAGCTGATCGACGCCTACCGCCGCCACGGCCTCACCAGCCAGGGCTTCGAACGGCGGTTCACCCGGCTGGCCCGGCTGGCCGACCGGCAGGCCGACGGCACGGTGGACGGGGAGCTGCGGCCACAGTGAGCGGCAAGGAGATGCACGAGCTGGTGAGACGCCTCTACCCGCTGTGCAGGAGCATCACGGGCGACGGGGTCAGGGCCACCCTCGACGTCATCGGCGAGCATCTGCCGCTGAAGGTGTACGAGGTGCCCACCGGGACCCCGGTGCTCGACTGGCACGTGCCACGCGAGTGGAACATCAGGGACGCCTACGTCCGGGACCCCGCCGGGCGCAAGGTCGTCGACTTCGCCGAGTCCAACCTGCACGTCGTGGGCTACAGCGTCCCGGTCTCGGCGACGATGCCGCTGCGCGAGCTGCGCGGCCGCCTGCACACGCTGCCCGACCAGCCGGACCTCGTCCCGTACCGGACCAGCTACTGGGCCGAGGACTGGGGTTTCTGCCTGCGCCAGGAGACCCTGGACGGCCTGGCGGACGGCGACTACGAGGTCGTCATCGACTCCACGCTGGCCGACGGGCACCTCACCTACGCCGAGCACGTCGTGCCCGGCGAGAGCGAGCAGGAGGTGCTGATCTCCTGCCACACCTGCCATCCCTCGCTGGCCAACGACAACCTCGCCGGCATCGCGGTGGCCGTCTGGCTGGCCCGGCGGCTGGCCGGGACCCGCCTGCGGCACACCTACCGGTTCCTGTTCGCGCCGGGCACCATCGGCTCGATCACCTGGCTGGCCCGCAACCGGGAGGCGGCCGGGCGGGTCCGGCACGGTCTGGTGCTGGCCTGCGCGGGAGACGCCGGCGCGCTCACCTACAAGCGCAGCAGGCGCGGCGACGCCGAGATCGACCGGGCGATGGCGTACGTGCTGGCCTCCTCGGGCCGGCCGCACTCCACGCTCGACTTCTCGCCGTACGGCTACGACGAGCGGCAGTACTGCTCGCCCGGCTTCGACCTGCCGGTCGGCTCCCTGACCCGCTCGACCTACGCGAGCTATCCCGAGTACCACACCTCCGGCGACGACCCGGACTTCGTGCTGCCGGAGTCGCTGGAGGACACGCTGGAGACCTGCTGGGAGACGTTCGCGGTGCTCGAAGGCAACCGGCGTTACGTCAACCTCCGGCCGTACGGGGAGCCGCAGCTCGGCCGGCGCGGGCTGTACGACGCGCTGGGCGGGCGCAGCGACACCAAACAGGCGCAGCTGGCGATGCTCTGGGTGCTGAACCTTTCCGACGGAGACAACACGCTGCTCGACGTGGCCCAGCGGTCCGGCCTGCCGTTCGCCGCGATCGCCGAGGCCGCGCAGAGCCTACGAGAGGCGGAACTGGTGGCGGAATGCACGGAATGAGCCTGCGCGCGGGCGACCTGGTGGAGGTCCGCGGCGAGGCCGAGATCCTCGCGACCCTGGACGAGAACGGCGAGCTGGACGGCCTGCCGTTCATGCCGGAGATGGTGAAGTTCTGCGGCCAGCGCCTCACCGTGCACAAGGTGGCGCACAAGTTGTGCGACACGTTGTACAAGACGGGCCTGCGCCGCATGGAGGACGCCGTGCACCTGGTCTCCGCGCGCTGCGACGGCGCGGCGCACGGCGGCTGCCAGACGGCCTGCTCCATGTACTGGAAGACGGCCTGGATCCGGCGGGTCGAGGCGGGCGATCCGCCGCCCGACACCGTGCCGGACTCGCGGCTGCTGCCGCTGCTGGAGGTCAACACCCGCAAGCCCCCCGGCGAAGACGGCTGCGCACGGTACTCCTGCCAGGCGACCGAGCTGCTCAGAGCCGCGCCCCAGCCGCTGCCGATGGCCGACGTCAAGCAGTTCGTGGCCGACGTGCGCACGGGCAACGCCGGCCTCGGCCAGACGGCGCGGGCCGTCGCCATCGGGCTGTACAACCGGTTCCAGCACGCCACGAGGAAGCGGCTGCCTGCGGCGATCCTGATCAACAAGGGCAGGCCCTGGGGGCACATGACCGGCAGCGTGCGCGGCCGCACCCCGGTGAGAACGCTCGACCTGCGACCCGGTGAGCTCGTGCGCGTCCGGTCCAGGGAGGAGATCCTCGCCACCGTCAACGAGGAGCTGTCCAACCGCGGCATGAACTTCGACGCCGAGCTGGCCCGCTACTGCGGCACGACCGCCCGGGTGCGCGCCAGGGTCGAGCGGTGCCTGGACGAGCGGACCGGGCGCATGCTGGAGATGAAGACGCCCTGCATCGTCCTGGAGGACGTGGTGTGCGCGGGCGTGCACTCGCTCAACTGTCCCCGGGAGTTCTTCCCGTTCTGGCGGGAGATCTGGCTGGAGCGGGTCGCGGATGACGAGTGAGCCGGTCGAGAGCACCAGGGCGGGGTCGGCGGCCCGGGGGCTGCGCTGGGGGCTGGTCGCCAGAGGCGCCTCGAAGCTGGCCACCTTCGCCATGAGCCTGGTGCTGGCCCGCCTCCTCGCGCGCGAGGACTTCGGCCTGTACGCCGTCGCGCTCTCGGCCAACCAGTTCCTGTTCTACGTCAACGACGCCGGGATCGTGGCGGCCGTGGTGCAGTGGCGGGGCAGGCTGGAGGACATGGTGGCCACCGCGACCACCGTGGTCCTGACGATCAGCGTGACCGTGTACGCGCTGTTCTGGTTCTCCGCGCCGTTCTTCACGGCCATGGCGGGCAGCGAGTCGGCGACCCCCGTCGTACGGCTGCTCACCCTGATCATCGTCATCGACGGCTTCGTCAACGTCCGCAGCGCGATCATGTTGCGCGGCTTCCGGCAGGACATGATCGCCAAGGCGAACATGATGGGCATCGCCGTACAGGTGCCGCTGGCGATCACGCTGGCGGCGCTCGGTGCGGGCGTCTACAGCTTCGCCCTCGGCGCGGTGGCCAACTCGCTGGTCAGCGGGGCGCTGGTGCTGTGGTGGGCCAAGGTGCCCTTCCGGCTCGGCTTCGACCGGGCCATCGCGGGCCGGCTGCTGCGCTTCGGCGTGCCGCTGGCCGGCAGCCTGGGGCTGGAGGCGCTGGTGCTCAACGCAGACGCGGTCATCGTCGGCAGGACGCTGGGCCTCACCATGCTGGGCTACTACATGCTGGCCATGAACGTGTCGAGCTGGGTGCCCGGCCTGATCGGCGAGGCCCTTCGGCACGTCACGCTGCCCGGCTTCTCCCGGGTCGCCGACGAGAACCCGGCCGCCTTCTCCGACCGCGTCCAGCAGATCGTGCCCATGCTGATCATGCTGGTGACGCCGGTCGCGGTGCTGATCGGCGTGCTCGCGCCGCAGCTCGTCGCCCTGCTGTACGGACCCCGCTGGCTGCCGGCCGCGGCTGCCCTGTCCTTCCTGATGGCGCTCATGGTGGTGCGCATGCTCACCGCGCTGGCGTTCGACATCCTCACCTCGCTCGGCGTCACCCGGCGCATCGTGTGGATGAACCTGAGCTGGGCGGCCGTGTTGCTGCCCGCGCTCTACCTGGGGGCCGAGCTGGGCGGCATCCGGGGCGTGGCGATCGGGCACGTGGTGGCCGCGTTCCTGGTCGGGCTGCCCGTGGCGGCCTGGCAGCTGCACCGGTCGGGCGTGGTGATCGCGCCGGTCGCGGCGCCCGTCGCGCGGCTGCTGCTGGGCGGCCTGGCGGGCGGCGCGGCGGCCTGGCTCGTCGCCGGGCTGACCTCGGACGCCGTCGTGCTCGTGCAGCTCGTGGCGGCGGGCGCGGCCGGCTTCGCCGTCTACGTGGTCGTCGGGATCTCGCGCGCCCGGTTCAGGCAGATCCGCGAGGTGGCGGCCGGCTGAGCCGGGGCGGTCAGGGCCCGGGGTCCGCGCGCCGGGGACGCAGGCTGCGCGCCACGTCGATCGCGGAATGGGCGACGTTGCGCGCCATCGGCACGGCGTTCCTGGCCAGCCAGGGACGCAGCGCCGCGTAGGCGCGCAACCGCTGGCCGAAGCCCATCGGCGCGGCGTGGATCACCCGTAGCAGCGCCCTGCCCTCCTCCACGTTGGGGAGGAAGAAGCGCTGGTCACCGGGCATCTCCCGGGCACGGTACCGGCGGGCGTGGTTGGCCTGGCTGTCGCTGCCCGGGTGGTTGCGGTGCCGCAGCAGCGGCTCGTCCACCACGACGAGCGGCCCGAACAGCGCCCAGCCCGCGATGATCACCCGGTCGGCGGGCAGGATCGGCTCCAGCGGCCTGGCCCGCAGCAGCGTCTCGCGGCGGATGAGGCCGTAGAAGTGCATGGTGTCGTCGTAGTTGAGCATCCGGTGGCGCAGCCGGGCGGCCGGGGCGGGCTGGACCGTCGGCGACTCGTCCCGCCAGAAGCCGATCGTCCGGCCGTTCTCGTCGATCTCCTCGACGGCCGAGAGGGCCGCGGCGGCCTCGGGATGACGTCGCAGCGCCGCGGAGAGCAGGGCGAGCCGGTCTTCGCGGTATTCGTCGTCGGAGGTGGCATAGGAGAAGAACTCGCCGCGCGTCTCGTGCATGAGGGCGTTGTGGTTGGCCGTGACGCCGATGTTCCGGTCCCTGCGGATGTACCGCACGCGCGGATCGGTCCGCGCGGTCTCGCGGCACAATTCCTCGGTGCCGTCGGTCGAGCAGTTGTCGGCGATCACCAGTTCGAAGTCGGCGTCCTTCTGCGTGAGCACCGAACGCAACGCGCCGGCCAGGTACGGCTCGCCGTTGTAGACCGGCAGGCCCACGCCGATCGGCGGCTCCGCCCGGCCGATCAAGGACGCTGTGGAACGTTCTTCCGGAATTCGGGACGTCATCCGGCGACCTCTCGAGGAATTCTTCGGCGGGCGGGCGACATGGTCTCGCGAAGGGTGCCGTGCGGCAAGATGCACCAACCATTCGTAACATCCCACCTTCTGGACACGATAAGCCATCTGCATCGCAATATGGCGAGACAAACCCGTACTGGCAGGGGGTTGGTCGGGACAATGGCCTTTTGGAACGATTTGCTGCGGCTCGTTCGACGGAAGAACATTGTCATCCCCATCCTCGCCGCCGGCCTCCTCCTCGCCGCGGTGGCCTTCCTCCTGGGCCCGTCGCGCTACAAGGCCGAGTCGTCCCTCATCCTGACCGCGCCGCCGAGCGGCGGCACGCTCTCCATGGACCCGACCAAGCCGGTCGGCCTGACCAACCCGTTGCTCCAGTACAACGACGGGCTGCGGACCGTGGCGGGCATCCTGATCGTCGCGATCAACAGCAAGGAGGAGATGGGCAAGCTGGGCGTACGGGAGAACGACGGCACCGAGGTCGTGATCGACGACGGACGGTCCAACTCCGACCTGCTCGGCGTCGTGACGCTCGGCCCGTTCCTGCACGTCAAGGTCGAGAGCGGCGAGCCGGGGACCGCCCAGCGCATCCTGGAGCGGGCGCACCAGCGCCTGCGCGAGGAGCTGATCGCCTACCAGACCAAGCTCGGCGCGCCCAAGACCACGTTCATCGCGATCAACACCGTCGCCCTGCTGCCGCCCGAGTACGACGGCGCCCGGCGGACGCAGCTCGCCGTGGGCGTGCTGGTCGCCACGTTGTTCCTCGGCCTCGCCGGCGCGTACGGGGTGGTGGTGCGGGGGCTCTTCCCCCGCCGCCCGCCGGCCGGGACCGCGAAGGCGGACGACGACGCGCCCGAGGAGGCCGAGGCGGCGGCGGAGACGCCCGCCAAGGAACACACCGCCAACGGCCAGGTCCCCGCCGGCACCCCGCTGAACAGCGTCGCCGACGACGAGGACGTTCCCGACGGACAGGCCGCGCCGAACCCGCATCGTTAGGGCGTCCGGCCGGCGATCTCCGTGCAGCGCCTGATGGCCGCCTGCCGCACGTCGTCGGGGGTGCCGGACTTGGAGGAGATCAGCATGCCGATCGCGCCGGGGCCCAGCCGTCCGGCGAAGTCGAGCGCGGTCGCCAGGTCCATCGGCGACTCGTCCGGATTCTTGTGGCAGATCGAGGTGTCCGAGGGCGGGCGGCCCTCCGTGGCGCTGAGCACCTCGTCCACGAACACGCCGTAGAGCATGAACTCCGACACGTGCAGCCGCGAGCCGAAGGCGTCGATCCAGTGCCGCCCGGTGGTCTCCCGCAACCTGTCCTGAAGGGCGCGTACGACGACCGGCCGCCAGAAGGTCAGCGGGCTCATGTAGTCGGGCAGCGGCGGCTCGGGCGGCGGCGGGAGCCGGAGCAGCTCGCGGGCGACGCGATGCCACAGGACGTGCCGGGTCATGAGGGGATGGACGCCGTTCTCCAGCCGGTGCAGCAGCACGCGGCCGTCGATCAGGGCGCGCTCGGCGGTGACCGGCCGGACCAGCACCACGTCGGAGTCCGCCACCAGGACCACGTCGGTGTCCATGGCCGCGGTGGCGGCGAGCTTGACGATCTGCTGCATCACCCAGCCGCGTACCGGGGGCCAGGGCCGCAGCACGTTGACCCACAGGCCCTTCCGCGGCACCTTGACGTACCGGCCGGGCAGCAGGCTCTCCACCGTCCGGACCCGGCAGCGCGGCCCCTCGTACGCCCGGAACAGCCCGAGGTCGCCCGCCGGGACGACCACGTGGTGGACCGTGTCGTCGGGGGTGCACTCCAGCACCGAACGGTGCAGGTCGGCGAACTGCCCGGCATCGGGTCCGTAGCTCGGGGTCACGACCGAGAGCGTCCTCATGGTCGGCCCTCCGGCGCGCGGCACTCTTCCACGGCTCACCTTTCGTGGACGGCTGTGTCGGCCCACCGTCTATCGACGCGCGACTTTGGCACGTTACAGGTGAGGGGTAACACCATCTGCGTTCCTGGCGATTGCCTGGATATCGGGGGAAACCTGTCTGGGGGCTGTGTTGGACTTCTGGAAAGCGATCACCGTCCTCCTGCGCCGCTGGTACGTGGCACTCCCCGCGCTGCTGCTGACCCTCACGCTCGCCTACGGCGTGTACGCCACGATCCCGACGCAGTACTCCTCGACCTCCCTCCTGGTGCTCACGGTGCCGACCACCGGCTCCTACCGGCCGGCGCGGCCCACTGAGCCGAACCCGCTGGTCAACCCCATGCTGAACTTCGACGGCGGGCTCAACATGACGGCCTCGGTGCTGGTTCAGATACTCAACGGGCCCGAGGTGGCCGGGCAGCTCGGCGTGCGGCCCGACTCCACGACCAGCTACAAGGTCAACAACGGCCACCCCAACCCCGAGCTGCTCATCAGCGCGCCCTTCGTGGTCATCGAGGGCACCAGCCGCTCGCCCCAGGACGCCAAGGCGCTGGTCGAGCGGGTGGCCGAGCGGGCGAAGGTCGAGCTGAAGCGGCGGCAGCAGGTCCTGAACGCCCCGCCGGAGACGTACATCAACCTGACCGAGATGGTCGCGCCCACCGAACCCCAGGGACAGCGCGGCGGCAAGACCCGTACGGCCGCCGCCGTGTTCGCGCTGGGCGTCATGGCGGCGCTGGGCTCGTCGTTCGCCGCCGAGAGCATCATGGACGGGCTGCGGCGGCGGCGGCAGGAGGGGCCGCCCGACGACGCGGGAACGGCCGCCCCGGACAAGGAAGCGGTGTTGCGGCCTTGAACGTCGCCCCTCGTCCCATGGGAGCCGTGCGCAGCGCCGACGGCGCCACCCTGTGCGCGATCTTCGTGGTGGTCCTCATGCTGGTGCCGGCCCGCCAGGTGATCGGCGGGCTGCCGTTCGACCTCACCTACGCCGAGGCGGTCGGGCTGTTCGCCGCCGTGTGGTGGTTCTGCGCCCACCTGACCAGCACGCTCGGCGCGGCCAAGGGCCCGTCGCCGGTCAGGTACGGGATCTACTTCTACGTGCTGGCCTTCCTGATCACCTACGGCTACACCGCCGCCGGTTACCTGCCCTCCTACGAGCTGGAGCTGTCCGACCACATCCTGGTGATCACGGTGGGCATCGTCGGCATGTCGCTGCTCGCCGTGGACGGCGTGTCCGGCCGCGACCGCCTCGACCTGGTGCTGAAGACGCTCGTGGTCGCCGGTGCCGTCATGGGCGTGATCGGCGGGATCCAGTTCCTGCTGTCGTTCGACATCACCCAGTACATGCAGGTCCCCGGCGCCCGGCTGCGCGCGGTCGAGGAGACGATCCTGCAGCGCAACGGCGTCAACAGGGTGGCCTCGACGGCCGGGCACCCCATCGAGTTCGGGGTCGTGTCGGCGATGGTGCTGCCGGTGGCGCTGCACTACGCCTACGACGCCTGGGAGCGCAGGGTGCCCGCGCTGCGCTGGTGGATCCTGTGCTCGCTGGTCGCCTGCGGCATGGCGTTCTCGGCCTCGCGCTCGACGGTGCTGGGCCTCGCGTCCTCGGGCGCCATCCTGCTGGTGGGCTGGAACAACGCCAGGCGGCTCAGGGCGGCGGCCGGGCTGGTCGGGTTCCTCGTCCTGCTGCGGCTGTTCGTCCCCGGGCTGCTCGGGGCGATCTTCGGGTTGTTCACCAACCTGGACAACGACGAGAGCCTGCGCTGGCGGACCAACGACTACTCGACCGCGGTCTCCGAGTTCGCCAGGCACCCGCTGCTCGGGCGGGGGAACGGCACCTGGTTCCCGCCGCACCACCCGGTCTTCGACAACCAGTACCTGCTGACCGGCGTGCAGGGCGGGGTGCTGGGGCTGCTGGCGTTCGTCGGGCTCTTCCTGATCGGGATGTGGGCGGCGATGCGGGCCAGGAGGATCAGCGCGGACGTGCGCGCCAAGGACCTCGGGCTGACGTTGACGGCGTGCCTGGCCGTGCCGCTGATCGGCTGCGCCACGTTCGACCTCAACTCCTTCAGCACCGCCAACTCGCTGGCCTTCCTGCTGATCGGCCTGGCCGGCGCGCTGCTGCGGGCGGTGCGCCGGGAGGTCACGCCCCCAGCCGCCGCCGCGCCTCCTTCCACGAGCCGGCTGCCAGATCCCGCGCGCTGATCGCGGTGACCGGCAGCGGCCAGGCGATGTCCAGGTCGGGGTCGTCGTAGCGCACCGAGACGTCCTCGGACGGGTCGTGCTCCCGGTCGATGCGGTAGCAGACGTCGGCCTCGGTGAGCGCCTGGTAGCCGTGCAGCAGGCCGGGGGGCACGTACAGATGGGTGAAGGCACGGTCGTCGAGCACCACCGTCATCCGCTCGCCGAAGGTCGGCGAGCCGGGACGCGCGTCGACCAGCACGTCGTGGACGGCCCCCCGCGCGCACCTGACGAGTTTGGCCTCGCCGCGCCCCGACCTGCCGTGCAGGGCCCTGATCCCGCCGGCGACCGTGCGCGACTGGCTGTCCTGGATGAAGGCGGCCGGGTCCAGCCCGTGCTCCCTGGCGATCGCGGCGTCGAACGTCCTGGTGAACAGGCCGCGGTCGTCGAGGTGAGGGGTGGGGACGAACAGCAGGGTCCCGGCCAGCGCGCCGCGCTCGACTCTCATGAAGCCATCCTGACCTCTGACGACCCTGGCATCCAGTGTGTAACGGAGAATGCCCTCCTCCGATGACAAAAAGGAAGGACTGGCGGCGCGGGTCAAGTGGCGTCAAGCCCGAGGAGGGTGAGGGCACCTGGTGGACCACTCCCCGTACGAAGTCGTCCCACGCGCCTGTGTCGGGGCCGTCGAGGTCATGGCCCTAACCGAGACCGAGGTCGCCGGCCTGGTCACTCAGGGCTGGCGGGACGGCCGCGGCGGCTCGATCGTCACCGCGAACGTGGACATCGTCAGGGCCGCCACCCGTGATCCCGGGCTCGCCGCGCTCGTGGCGGAGGCCGAACTGGTCGTGGCCGACGGCATGCCCGTCGTGTGGGCCGCCAGGCTGGCGGGCCTGGCCCTGCCGGACCGCGTCACCGGCGCCTCCCTGGTCTTCACCCTCAGCGAGAGCGCCGCGCGCGAAGGACGCTCGGTGTTCCTGCTGGGCGGCGAACCCGGCGTGGCGCGGACGGCGGGCGAGGTGCTCGCCGGACGCTTCCCCGGACTGCGGGTGGCCGGCTCGTCCTCGCCGCCCTTCGGCTTCGAGCGCGAGCCGGGCGGCATGGAGGAGGTCGTGGCGGAGGTCCGCGCGGCGGCGCCCGACCTGGTCCTGGTAGGGCTCGGCTTCCCCAAGCAGGAACGGGTCATGGCCGCGCTCCGCCCCGAACTGCCGCGCGCCTGGTACCTGGGCTGCGGCGCGGGCATCCCGATGGCCGCCGGCCACTTCAGGCGCGCCCCCCGCGCCATGCAGCGCGCGGGCGGCGAATGGATCTTCCGGCTCGCGCTGGAGCCCCGCCGCCTGGTGCGCCGATACCTGCGCGACGACCTGCCCTTCGCGCTCAGGCTGCTGGCCGGGACCGCCTGGCGGCGCCTGATCGCAGACCACCGTCCCTGACCGTCCAGAGATTGGTTTCCGCAGATGAGCGTGCCTGGGCTTGCCGTCGTCATCGTCACCTACAACAGCGGCGAGATCATCGAGGAGTGCCTGGCCAGCCTGGAGCCCGCGCTGCGCGGGGCGGGAGCCGCCAGGACGATCGTGGTGGACAACGCCTCGGCCGACGACACGGTGGAGCGGGTGCTCGCCGCCGGGCCACGCGTCGAGCTGGTCAGGACGGGCCGCAACGGAGGGTTCGCGGCCGGCGTGAACGCGGGCATCACCGCCGCCCCCGGCTGTGACGTCCTCGTGCTGAACGCCGACATCAGGCTCGGACCGGGCTCGGTGCGCCTGCTGCGCGAGCGGCTGGGCCGGGCGGGCGCGGGCATCGCGGTGCCCCGGCTGACGGACGCGGACGGCACGCTCCAGCTGTCGCTGCGCCGCCGTCCGACCGTGCTCAGGGCGCTCGGCGAGGCCCTGCTCGGCGGGCTCAGAGCAGGCAGGTACGCGCCGCTCGGCGAACTGGTCGTGGACCCTCGCCGCTACGACAGGCCGGGCAGCCCCGACTGGGCGACCGGCGCGGCCTGGCTGATCTCCCGGGCCTGCCTGGACGCCGTGGGCCTGCTCGACGAGCGGTACTTCCTGTACTCCGAGGAGACCGAGTACATGTTGCGCGCCCGCGACCACGGGTTCGCCATCGCCTACGAACCGCGGGCGCACGCCGTCCACCTCGGCGGCGAGCAGGCCAACTCCAGCCCGCTGTGGACGCTGGCCGCGCTCAACCGCGTCCGCCTGCACCGCGAGCGGCACGGGCGGCCCTGGGCCCAGCTCATGAGGCTGGCCGTCGCGCTGAACGAGGCGCTGCGCGCGGCCCGCCGAGGCAGCCGGGACGGCGAGCGCCATCTGCGCGCCCTGCGCGAGCTGGCCACGATGACCGAATGGCCCGCGCCGCCCGGGACGGGCCGGGCGGCCCGGCCGCAGCCGCCGCCCTACGTCTGCTTCTCCGCCCAGGACTGGTGGTACCACAACAGGGCGCACTCCGACTTCCAGCTCATGCGCCACCTCGCCGGCTCGCGCCGGGTCCTGATCGTCAACAGCATCGGCATGCGCATGCCGGTGCCCGGACGGACGACGTTCCCGGCCAGGCGCATCGTCAGGAAGCTGCGCAGCGTGGCCAAGTTCGTCCGGCGGGTGGGACCGCGGCTGTGGGTGATGTCGCCGCTTCCCGTCCCCCTCTACAACAGCCGGCAGGGCCGGGCGCTGAATGCCTGGCTGATCAGGACGCAGGTGCGGGCGGTCTGCGCCTGGCTCGGGCTGCGCCGCCCGGTGATCGTGGTGACGATCCCGACCGCCTGGGACGCGGTGCGCCCGATGAGCCGCCGCGCCCTGGTGTTCAACCGCTCCGACCGCCACTCGGCCTTCCCGGAGTCGGACGCCGCCACGATCCAGGCGCTGGAACGCCGCCTGCTGGAACGTGCCGACCACGTGGTCTACGCGGGCCGCGGCCTGATGTGCGAGGAGTCGTCGCTGACCGGGGACCGCGCCCACTTCCTCGACCACGGCGTGGACCTGGAGCACTTCACCCGGGTGCCGCCGGGGAGCCAGCCGCCGGATCTGCTGGCCGTCCCGGGGCCGCGCGTCGGCTTCTTCGGCGCGCTCGACGACTTCGTGGTCGACTTCGCGCTGCTCGAACGGGTTGCCGCGGAACTGCCGGACGTCTCGCTCGTGCTGGTCGGCGACGCGACGGGCGACGTCGAGCGGCTGACCAAGCACCCCAACGTGCACTGGCTCGGATTCCGGCCGTACTCGGCGATCCCGGCGTACGGGTCGGGGTTCGACGTGGCGATCATGCCGTGGCTGGACAACGAGTGGATCAGGCACGCCAATCCCATCAAGCTGAAGGAGTACCTGGCGCTCGGCCTGCCGGTGGTCAGCACCGCGTTCGACGAGCTGGTCCACTACGCCGGCCGGGTCAGGGTGGCGCGTACGCCCGAGGACTTCATCACGGCGATCAAGGTGAGCCTGGCCGAGGGCGCGCCGAGCCCGCCCGCGGCGTTACGCGCCTCGCTGGCCGGCAAGACGTGGGCCGCGCGGGCTGCGGACCTGGCGGCGCTGGTCGAGCGGACGCCGCCCGCCTAGGCGGGCGCCCGGGGGAGGAGGCGCTGTGAAGCTGCTGACGTTGTCCAAGGCCGGAGCGGTCGTGACGGCCGCCGCGGTGGCGCTGGCCGGCTGGACCTGGCTGCGCGGCCACCCGGCGAGCCCGGCTCCGAGGTCGATGACGGCGGCGTCGATGTCCATGCGCGCCCTGCCCTGGGAGGGTGGCCCGGCGGCCTACGCCGGATGGCCCGCGGCGGTGGGCGCCGGCTGGACGCGCCCGTCCTTCTTCCCCGTCGGGCTCTGGTTCGCCGCCGTCCGCCGGGGTGAGCAGGTCGCCGCGGACCGGGGCATGGGGATCAACACCTACGTCGAGCTCACCGGCGACAGCCGTCCCGGCCTGCTGCGGAAGGCGGGCATGAGCGCGCTGACCGCCCGGCGGCTGCCCGGCTCGGGCGCGGAGACGGTGGGGTGGACGCTGGCCGACAAGGCCGACGTGTGGGCGGGCATCGGCGACGCCCGCTGGACCGGCTCGGTGGGCGCGACACCGCCGCCGTGCAGGCCCGAGCTCCTGGCCTGCGGCTACACCGTCCTGCGCACGCTCGACGGCAGGCTGCCGCACGACGCCCGTCCGCGTTACGCCACGTTCGGCAAGGGAGTGGCCCTGTGGGCGACCGACCCGCAGGGGGCCAGGTTCGTCGACGACTACGCCGGCATCGCCGGGGTGGACGTCTCCTGGTACGGCGATCGGAACATCTGTGCCGAGGCCGCCCGCTGGCGGCAACTGCCGTCCGGCCGGTGCCGCCAGGCCGCGAACTACGGCGCGACCGTGGACCGGGTGCGGGAGCTGGACGCCGCCGACGGCCGCCGCAAGCCCGTCTTCTCGGTCATCGCGCTCGCCGGGCTGACGCCGCAGCAGGTGGGCGGAGCCGTGATGAGCTCGCTGATCCACGGCGCCCGCGGCATCGTCTACGACGCCCACGCCGCGGGCCCGGCGTGCCGGAGCGAGAACGTGCTGCGCAGCGCCTGCGGCCAGGCGCTCAGGAAGGCGGTGAGCGAGGTCGATGGCCAGATCCACCGCCTGGCCCCCGTGCTGAACACGCAGTCCTACGCCTACGACTTCGCACCGGACCTGGACACGATGGTCAAGGCGTACGACGGCTCCTACTACCTGTTCGCCATGCTCGCGGGCGGCAGATCGCCCGGGACGTACACGCTCACCGTGCCCGCGAACCTGTCGAAGAGCGGCCGGATCGAGGACTACCTGACGAACCGTCCCATCGCGGCCGACCAGGAGGGCCGGTTCACCGCCACGTTCGACGCGGAGCACGTCTACCGCGTCTATCGCATCAGGCCCTAGCTGGGAGGAACATGGCTTTCCGCAAGGTACGAAGGTGGGCGTTCGTGCTGCCGGTGATCGTCGTGCTGTTCTGCGCGGGGTGGCTCGTCACGCGGCCGGACCCGAAGCCCGGCCACCCCGGCCTGTCCCGCATCCCCTGGGAAGGCGGCCCGGCCTACTACGCCGGGTTCGGCGCCCCGGCGAAGGCGGGCTGGACCGATCCGGCGTTCTTCCCGATCGGCGTCTGGTTCGAGTCCGTGGTCGAGGAACACGACGTACGGCTGGACAAGGAGGCCGGGCTCAACACCTACGTCGAGCTGACCGCCAACAGCAGGATGGACCTGGTCCGCTCCTCGGGCATGTACGCCATCACCAGCAAGCCGCTGCCCGGCGCGGGCGCCGAGACGGTGGGCTGGATGATCGCCGACGAGCCCGACATGTTCGCCGGCCCCGGGGACGGCGTCTGGAGCGGCAAGTACGGCGGGGAAGGGCAGGTGTGCCTGCCGGACAAGCCGCCCTGCGGCTACACGGCGATGCGCACGCTCAAGGACAGGCTCCCCAAGGGCGACGGCCGCCTGCACTACGCCAACTACGGCAAGGGCATCGCCATGTGGGAGTCCGACCAGGAGGCGACCCGGTTCGTCAACGGCTACACCGACGTCATGTCCACCGACGTCTACTGGTACACCGACACCGGCATCTGCCCGGAGGCGGAGAACTTCATCAAGCTCCCGAGGGATCGCTGCCCGCGCGCCGCCAACTACGGGCGGGTCGTCGACCGCGGCCGGCAGCTCGACGCCCTGGACGGCCGCAGGCAGCCCGTCTACGCGTTCGTGGAGCTCGGCTGGCCCGGCTCGAACGGCCGGCGGGCCATCACCCCCGACGAGATCGCCGGAGCCGTCATGAGCTCGCTCATCCATGAGGCCCGCGGCGTCATCTACTTCAACCACAGCTTCGGCGGCCCCTGCGCCAGCCAGCACGTGCTGCGTGAGCCGTGCGCCAAGGAGACCAGGGCGGCCGTCACCGAGCTGAACCGCAGGATCACCGGCCTGGCGCCGGTGCTCAACACCCAGTCGTACGCCCACTCCTTCAGCCCGAGGCTCGACACCATGCTCAAGGAGAAGGACGGCTCCTTCTACGTCTTCGCCATGACCAAGGAGGACGCCGCGCCCGGCGAGCACACGCTGCGACTGCCCGGCACGCTCGCCGGGGCGCGGAACGTGGAGGTGATGTTCGAGAACCGCAGCCTTCCGGTACGCGGCGGCTCCTTCACCGACGCGTTCGCGCGGGCCGACTCCTACCACGTCTACCGGATCATGCCGTGACCGCGCCGGTGGAGGTGGGCCTGGTCGGGGCGGGTCCGTGGGCGCGGATCTTCCACGCGCCCACGTTCGCGGCGGGCCCCGAGACCAGGCTCGCCGGAGTGTGGAGCAGGAGCCGCCCGGCCGCCGAACGCCTGGCGGCCGAGTACGGGGTGCCGGCCTTCGGCTCGTACGAGGAGCTGCTCGGGCGGTGTGCGGGGGTCGTGTTCGCGGTGCCGCCCGACGTCCAGGCCGCGCTGGCGGTGCGGGCGGCCCGCGCGGGCCGTGCCCTGCTGCTGGAGAAGCCGATCGCGTTGTCGGTGGCCGACGCCGAGGCGCTGGCGCAGGCCGTGACGGCCGCGGGCGTGGCCACGCAGATCGTCCTCACCCACCGGTACCGGCCGGTCATCCGCGACTTCCTGGCGCGGCTGCGCGACTTCCCCGTGTTCGGGGCGCGCGGCTGCCAGCTCACCGGCGAGTTCCTGGACGGCACGTACGACGACAGCCCGTGGCGGGCGACGGCGGGGGTGCTCTACAACACCGGGCCGCACGGGCTCGACCTGCTCGACGCCGCGCTGGGGCCGATCGAGGAGGTCAGGAGCATGAGCAACAAGGACGGCCTGCTCGCGCTGACCTGCCGGCACGAGAACGACGCCGTCAGCCAGCTCACGATCTGCGGCCGGGTGCCGCCGCGCCGCCGCAGCCACTACGAGCTGTACGGCCCGCGCGGCACGCTGACCCTCGACTTCGACCGGCTCCCGGAGGATTCGGGGGCGACCAGGGCGAACCTGCGGGCGGAGTTCGCGCATGCCGTGTGCACCGGGGAGCCGCACCCCATCGACGTGCATCGCGGCCTGCACCTGCAGCGGCTGCTGGCGCAGGCCGAACCGTCCTAGGGCGCGCCCGCCGCCGCCTCCGGAGCCGCGTCCGGCGGGACGGGGTCGGGCCGGTGCCGGCGCAGCCGGAGGGCGGGGGCCTCGACCAGGCGCCAGCTCAGCGCGGCGAGCGGCAGCACGACGCAGGCCGTGGCCGTCAGCACCAGCCAGGGCGTACGGACGCCGAGCTGTACCAGCACCTGCTGGACGGGGAAGGCCAGCAGGTAGGCGCCGTAGGACAGATCGTAGGAGCCGGTGGGCCGGTGCAGCGCCGCCGGCGAGCGGAAGGCGACGAAGAAGGTCGCGCAGGTGATGGCGGCGATGGCGCACAGGTTGGCCGCGGGCGTGCCCCACGACAACCACCAGGCCACCAGCGCGGCCGGGGTCAGCCACGCGGGCGGCACCCAGCGCAGCTCCCTGACCAGCATGCCGAGGGCGAAGAACGCCAGCGGCTGCGCGGCGAAGGCCGAGACGACCAGCGGGATCAGGGGGCCGCTGTAGCCGGTGAGGTGGATGACCGTGGTGACGGCGAGGGTGACCGCCACCAGCCCGGCCAGCACCGTACGGCGCCGCAGCAGTCCCAGCGCCCCCATGACGGCCACGCCCGCGTAGCACAGGACCTCGACCCAGATCGTCCACAAGGAGCCGTTGACCGCGCCCGGATAGGGCAGCCCCTCGAAGACGCCGGGCAGCGCGTAGCTCACCGGCTGGACGAGCAGCCCCCGGACGATGTAGGCCCACGCGCCCGGTCCCGAGAAGTACCCGGCCGCGGGCAGCGTGCTCACCAGGGGCCCGAGCAGCAGCGCGGTCAGGACGATGACCAGCGCGTACGCGGGGTAGATGCGCAGGGCCCGGCGCAGCGTGTAGCGGGCGGGCGACGGGTCGGCCAGCCAGCTCGCGCTGATCAGGTAGCCGCTGATGAGGAAGAAGACGCCGACGCCGATGCCGCCGGCGCCGATCCCGCTGGCCGGGGTCAGCGGCGTGCCGTGCCCGGAGAGCACCCAGCTGTGCTCGACGACGACGGCGAACGCGCCGAGCAGCCGCAGCAGGTTGAAGGCGTTGGCCCGGGAGGAGCCGGGACCTGTGCGTAACGCGCTTGCTCCGGCCACTCAGCAGCCCCCTGGGGAGTACTCCGACGCGTCCGGAGATGTATCGATCCAGCGCGGAGCCGCGTTACCGGACGTATCTGGCGCAATGTGGACAGCCCGCGGCGTGCCGGGGTGCGAGGCGCCGGTGCACCGGCCGCTTGGCCGCCGCCGGCGGGTGCCCGGGGGCCAGCGACGAGTCGCTGGTGAGGATGGCCAGCTCCAGGCGGCGCAGCTCCTGGGAGGGTTCGAGGCCGAGGTCGGCGGCGAGGATGCGCCTGCCCTCCCGGTAGACCTCCAGGGCGTCGCTCTGCCGGCCGGTCCGGTAGAGCGCGATCATGAGCTGGCCCCGGAACTTCTCCCGCAGGGGATGCTCGCGTACGAGGTCGGACAGCTCGGCCACCAGGTCGGCGTGCCTGCGCAGGCGCAGATCTGCCTCGATCCGGTCGACCAGCGCGCCGAGGCGCTGCTCCTCCAGCCGCGTGGCCTGGTGGTGGAGGAGGGAGATGTCGCTCAGGCCGGACAGGGCCGGGCCGCGCCACATGGCCAGGGCGCTCCTGATCAGGTCGCCGCCCTTTGGATCGTTCCCGGACTGGATCAAGGTCCGGCCTCTGCGCACCAGGTCCTCGAAGCGTAAGGCGTCCACCGCCTCGCGCGGCACGTCGAGCCGGTAACCGGTGGAGCGGTGGATGATCGGCGCCCGGTCGCCCAGCGTGTGGCGCAGCCGGTGGAGTTGCAGGCGCAGGCGCCGGGCTCCGGCCTCGCCCGCGCCGCTGCCCCACAGGGCGTCGATCAGCACGTCGCTGCGCGCGACGGTGCCGTGGTGACAGAGCAGCAGGGCCAGCAGGGTGCGTTGCTGGATCGAACGGAGGGATAAGTCATGCTCCCCGTCGGTCACTTCCAACGTTCCGAGGATGCCGAACTGCATGGGTCCCCCCTGCAAGTGCCCGACTTTTCTAGACGGCAAGCATATGGGGGTTTCCTGAGGCGCGGGAGCCTATGGGGGGAAATTGGGCTGAAACTCAACTGAAACTCAGTGATCTCACACTCAATGCTGGTCGTTGGTGTCTATAGCGACTTGGAAGCATTCGGGGGACTTGCCCGAATGGGGGGGATCGTGGTGTTTTCACTCTGGCGCCGGCGCGCTCTGGCCGCGGCCGGCGGTTTCGTGCTCGTCTCTTCTCTCACGGCCGGTGCCGACGGACGTGGACAGGATCATGCGCACGCCGCACCTGTACGCGCCGACGTGCAGCGGGCCAAGGCGGCCAAACTCGGTCCGCTGCCCAGAACCAGGCAGGGGACCGTTCCCGTCAAGCGCTCCACCACGGTCGCCAGGTCGGCCGCCGCGCTCGCGGCAGCCGCCGACGACAAGGTCGGCCTGCGCGTGCTCGTCGTCGCCGTGGACCAGGACGACTGGGGCATCGCGACCTGGCGGGCCACCCTCGACCGGGTCGGCGCCCAGTACGACGTGCTGCTCAGCAAGACCCAGGCGCTCACCGCGGCCGACCTGGTACGCCCGGACGGCGTCGGCAAGTACAACGCCGTCCTGCTGACCAACAACTCGCTGCTCTACTACGACGGCTCCAGCTATCTCAGCGGCCTCGACGCCACCGAATGGAACGTTCTATGGGCCTACGAGCGGGACTACGGCGTCCGTCAGGCCTCGCTCTACACCGCCTACGGCACCTGGCCCGAGGACTACTGCCTGCGCGCGGGCAGTGAGGGCGGCGTCGCGAGCACGCCCATCGGCACCCAGCTCACCACGGCGGGCGCCGGCGTGTTCGACTACCTGAAGACCGGCGTGAACGTGCCGATCTCGCTGTCGTACGTCTACCGCAGCACGGTCGCGCCCGGTTGCGCCGCCGACGTGGTCATGACCAGCGGCTCCGACGTGCTCGGCGTACGCAGCACCTCCGGCGACGGCCGCGAGCGCATGGCGCTGACGTTCACCTCCAACCAGTACCTGCCGCAGGCCGACCTGCTCACCTTCGGGCTGTTCCGCTGGGCCACCCGCGGCCTCTACCTGGGCGAGCAGCGCCACTACCTCAACGCCGACGTCGACGACTACTTCAACTCCACCGATCACCTCTACCCGGACGGCCACGTCGAGTCCAACCCTGGCTACCGCATGACCAGGGCCGACGCGATCAGCACGTACAACCAGCAGGTGGCCTTCACCGGCGCCAACCCGCTCGCCTCGGGCTTCAAGCTGAACCTCGCCTACAACGGCGAGGGCGCCGACCCGACCGCGCCCTCCACGTGCTCGACCCCGCCGCTCTTCAAGGACGCCCTGACCAGCTACTCGCGCTGCCGCGCCGGGGCCTTCTCGTGGATCAACCACACGTTCACGCATCCGAAGCTGAACTTCACGGACTACGCGACGAGCTACGCCGAGATCCAGGACAACCTCACCAGGGCCGCCGCGATCGGCCTGACCGTGGACGGGACCGTGCTCAAGACCGGCGAGTACTCCGGTCTCGGCGTCTACAACCCCGATGTCAACAACGACATCGACCCGCCCACCGACTACGGCCTGGCCGCCTCCAACGCGGCCATGTTGCAGGCCGCCAAGGACCTGGGCGTGAAGTACCTGCACGGCAACATGTCGTTCGCCAGCCACCAGCCGTCCTGCTTCAACTGCGGCATCTACCACCCGCTCCAGCCCACGCTGATGGTGGTGCCCGACTGGCCGACCAACATCGCCTACCACAGCACGGCGCCCGCCGAGGAGACGCTGTTCTACAACTCCTACTACGGGCCCAACGGGAAGTTCCCGTACTGGCCGGCGGACCAGACCTACAGCCAGATCCTGGACCACGAGAGTGACGTGGCCATGCAGCACGTCATGTCGGGTTCGATCTACGCCCACACCTTCCACCAGGGCAATCTGCGGGACTACGGCTCGTCCAAGAACCTCGTCTTCGACTGGCTGAACGCGGTCCTGGCCAAGTACAACGGCTACTACAACGTCCCGCTCCTCACGCCGGCCTGGGGCTCTCTCGCCCAGTACGTCGAGAACCGCACCAAGCACTTCACCGGGCTGTCCGGGGTGAGCGCGGTCTACGACAGGACGGCGGGCACGGTCACCTTCGAGTCCGCCGCCGGCGCGTCCGTCTTCGCCACCAACGCAGCCGCCCCCGGCGCGACGGCGTACGGCACCGACTCCATCGCCCTCCTGACGCTCACCGCCGGCGTCCCCGTCACGTTCACCGCGGGCGTGCGACCGTGAAGGTGACGCTGGTCTCCGAGGGGACCTACCCGTTCGCCATGGGCGGGGTGAGCGTCTGGATGGACCAGCTCATCAGGGGCATGCCCGACTACCGGTGGGACGTCGTGACCATGACGGTCGACGGCAAGGAGCGGCCGGTCTGGGAGCGGCCGGCCAACCTGGAGCAGGTCATCTCCGTCCCGCTCTGGGGCAGGACCCGCAGGCGCTCGTCCAAGCCGCCGGGGCCCGGCTTCAGCGACGCGTACGGCCGCTTCCTGGAGATGGTGCTGACCCCGGCCGTCATGGGCGACGGCGGCGCGGAGTTCCTGGCGGTGCTGGAGCAGATCTACCGGTTCGCGGCCGAGGGCGGCGACCTCATCGGCGCCCTCACCGCCAACGAGTCGTTGTCGCAGCTCATGGACGCCTGGTACTGGAACAGGACCGACGGGCTCACCCTCGCCGACGCCATCGTGGCGGGGAACCTCATGGGCCACATGTTGCGCCCGCTGTCGGAGCCGCCGCCGCGCACGGACCTGATGCACGTCGCCATGAACGGGCTCAGCATGCTCATGGCGATGACCGCCAAATGGCGGTACGGCACCCCGATCGTGCTCTCCGAACACGGCGTCTACCTGCGGGAACGCTATCTCCAGTACGTCAACGAGCCGGTCTCGCACGCCGTGCGGGTCTTACTGCTCAGCTTCTTCCGCCGCCTGGCGGGGGCGGCGTACGTGGCGGCCGACCGCATCGCGCCGCACTCGACGTACAACCGGCGCTGGCAGGTTCACAACGGCGCCGACCCGGCCCGCATCCGGGTGATGTACAACGGCGTGGACCCGGCCGACTTCCCGGTGGCCACCTCCGAACCGTCCCAGCCCACGATCGTGTTCATGGGCCGGGTCGACCCGCTGAAGGACCTGCACACCCTGATCCGCGCGTTCGACATCGTCCGGGACAAGGTCCCGGGCGCCCGGCTGCGGATCTTCGGCGGCGTCCCGAAGGGCAACGAGAGCTACCAGGAGAGCTGCCTCGACCTCATCGACGAGCTCGGCCTGGAAGGCTCGGCGGTGCTGGAGGGCCGGGTCGCCACCCAGGTGGACGCCTACCACGCGGGCCAGGTCGTGGCCCTGACCAGCATCTCCGAGGGCTTCCCCTACACCGTCGTCGAGGCCATGGCCTGTGGCAGGCCGTGCGTCGTGACCAATGTCGGCGGGGTGGCCGAGGCGGTGGGCGACACCGGGTTCGTGGTGCCGCCCCGCGACCACGCGGCCGCCGCCGATGCCATGGTGCGGCTGCTGCACGACGCCGAGCTGCGCCGCAGGCTCGGCGCGCTGGCCAGGCAGCGGGTGCTGAGCCGCTTCACGCTCCGGCAGTCGCTCGACGACTACCGCGCGGTCTATCGCGAGCTCGTCGGGGCGCGCGCGTGACCGCGGTGGAGCCCTCCCGCTCGATCGACGACCTCATCGAGCCCATGGGCACCGGGGTCTTCCGCGCCGTCGAACCCCTCCAGGTCGCGGCCATGCTGGAGTCCCAAGGGCTGAACGACAAGATCGCCCGCGAGCAGTACGGCCACGCCGACATCTTCGCCCTGGCCGAGACCGCCTACTTCCACGTCAAGGCGATGAACCGTCCGCAGGCGCGCACCCGCACGCCGCTCAAGCGGGCCAGGCCGGCCGCCCAGATGTTGCACGGCCTGCTCTACGCCCTGCCGGCGGCCCTGCTCCCGGCCGCCTCCGGCCTGGTGGGCAGCCAGTGGCTGATGCCCGGCCTGGTGCTGACCACGGGTTTCGGCTGGATCGTCGGCAGCGCCGCGGCCCACCTGGGCTATTCGCTGATCGCCCAGGGACACCCGCGCTCGGCCGGCCGCGTGCTGCGCAGCGGCCTGCTCGTGGGCGTGCTGGCCGCCGCCTTCATGGCGGGCACCGTCGCCATCTCCCGCGACGGGCCGGTCATGCTGGTCGCCCTGTGCGTCATGCAGATGGCCTTCCAGATCGCCTCGGGGATCCTGCTGTTCTACCGGCGGGAGGGCTGGCTCGGCATGATGATGGCGCCGGCCGCGGTCGCGGGCCTGGCCTACATCGTCATCGGCGACCGCTGGGTGGGGCTGCTGACGATCTGGGTGGGCCTGATGTGCATCCTGGCCACCGTGGCCGGCGCGCTCAGGCTCACGCTCACCCGCGGCCCCGACGACGCCGCCGAGCCGCCGCTGCGCACGCTCGTCGAGGCCAACGCCCGCGCCCTGGCGCCCTCGCTCGTGTACGCCCTGTTGAGCGCGGTGTTCCTGCTCCAGGCCGAGGGCCGGTACGTGCTCGACCGGGCCGACATCGCGGTCGCCGGCGCCGGGCTCGTCGTCGGCATGGGGATCCTGGAGTACCGGGCCCACTCGTTCGAGGACGACGTCCGGGCCGCGATCGGGGAGGTGCGCTATCCGGCCGACTTCACCCGCCGCGGCCGGTGGCTGCTGGCCAAGGGCCTGTTCGTCTGCCTCGCCGCGCTCGCCGTCCTGTCGGTGCTGCCGCTGGCATTCCTCTACGCGACCGGCGACCTGACCGAGGCGAGCGTCGCCATGGCCGTCGCCCACGTCGTCATCGGCGGCGCCTACTTCGTCGCCTTCCTGCTCGCCAACCAAGCCAAAGTGATCCATCTGTGCATCGCCCAGGCGGTGGCGCTCGCCGTACACCCCTTGGGCCGCCTCTTCCTGCCCGCCGGACACACCGCGCTGGCCGACGTCCTGCTCTTCGCGGCCGCCGCGTCGCTGTTCCTCGTGATCCTGACCGTCCTGATGAGTCTCGGGCTCAGGGACGTCAGGCAGTACAGCTGATCCTTCACACCAGGAGACCACTGTGCACGTCGTCATACTCGCGGGCGGCAAAGGAGTCCGCCTGCGCCCGTACACCTCCGCGCTGCCCAAACCGCTGGTGCCGATCGGCGAGGAGTACGCCATCCTCGACATCATCCTGCAGCAGCTGACCGCCCAGGGGTTCACCGCGGCCACGCTCGCGGTCGGGCACCTGAGCCCGCTGATCCGGGCGTTCGTGGGCGACGGCTCCCGATGGGGGATGGAGGTCGACTACACCGAGGAGGTCAAGCCGCTGTCCACGATCGGGCCGCTGTTCCCGATCAGAGACCGGCTGCCCGAGCAGTTCCTCGTCATGAACGGCGACGTGCTCACCACGCTCAACTACGCCGACCTGCTGAACCGGCACATCCAGACCGGCGCGCCGCTCACCGTGGCGACCTCTCCCCGCGTGGTCAAGATCGACTTCGGCGTGCTGGAGACCCAGGGCGGCCAGATCGTCGGCTTCCGCGAGAAGCCGCTGCTCAGCTACCTCGTGAGCATGGGCGTCTACGCCCTGTCCCGCTCGACGATCGAGCACTATCCCGAGGGCATGCCGTTCGGCTTCGACGAGCTGGTGCTCGAACTGCTGGCGCGCGGCACCCCGCCCGGCGTGTACGAGTTCGAGGGCTACTGGCTCGACATCGGGCGGCCCGACGACTACGACGAGGCCAACGCCCGGTTCGACGAGATCCGCCCGTTGTTGTTGCCGGCCAGGGATCCGGTGCGATGAGCACGATCGTGCTCTTCGGCGCCACCGGCTTCCTTGGCCGTCAGGTCAGGGAGCTGCTGGCCGGCGACCCCCGGCCCGCACAGCTCGTCTGCCCGGGCCGTGCCGACCTCGACCTGCTGTCGGCGGACCCCGGCGCGGTGGCGGCGTTCCTGCGCGAGGTGGCCCCCTCGGTCGTGCTCAACTGCGTGGGCCGCATGTCCGGCGGCCACGCGGAGCTGTTCCGCGGCAACGCGGGGGTGACCGCGCTCCTGCTGGAGGCCATGGCCGTCGCCGCGCCGCGCGCCCGGTTCGTCCGGCTCGGTTCGGCCGCCGAGTACGGCCCCGTGCCCTACGGCCACGTCCAGCACGAGGAGGACCCGGCCAGGCCGATCACCGCGTACGGCATCAGCCACCTGGCGGGGACGCTCCTCGTCGAGCGGACCCGCGAGATCGACGGCCTGTCACTGCGCGTCTTCAACCCGGTCGGACCGGGCATCTCCGCCGACAACGTGCTCGGCCGGGCCAGGGAGCTCATGCGCGCCGGCCGCGCCGACCTCGGGCCGCTGGGCGCGATGCGCGACTTCGTGGACGTCAGGGACGTGGCCGACGCCGTGGTCCGCGCCGCGTTCGTCGCCGAGCCCGCCGAACGGGTGATCAACGTCGGCAGCGGGAGGGCGGTCGCCGTGCGGGAGGCCGTCAAGCTGCTGGCCGAGGTCTGCGGGTTCACCGGGGAGATCCGCGAGAGCGCCCTCGCCTCAGGCAGGGCGGGCGCCGCCCCGTGGAGCCGCGCCGACGTCGGCAGGGCCTGGGACGTGCTGGGCTGGCGGCCCTCGATCCCGCTCGCCGACTCGATCAAGGCGATGGCATGAACGTCCTCCTGGCGGGCGCGCTGCTGATGTCGCTGACGGACGTGCGGTCGTTCACGTACGTCCTGCAGGACTACCCCGCGGGCCGCCTCGACACCGTCGCCCGCGCCCCCCACCAGCTCGCCATCGTGGACCTGTCGCGCGACGGCACCACGAAGGGCTACTTCCGGCCCGCCGAGATCGCCCGGGTGCGCGCGAGCGGCAAGAAGGTGCTGGCCTACTTCGAGATCGGCTCCATCGAGACCTTCCGCACCGAGTACCGCGGGCTGCCGAGGGACCTCGTCCTCAACGTCTGGCCCGACTGGCCCGACGAGCGTTTCGTGCGCTACTGGGACCGCCGCTGGTGGGACGTCGTGGTCAAGCCCCGCGTGGATCAGGCGCTGCGCGCCGGGTTCGACGGCGTCTACCTCGACACGCCGCTCGCGTACGAGGAGATCGACCTCAAACGGGTGCCCGGCGAGAGCCGCGCCACCCTGGCCAGGAAGATGAGCGACCTGATCGTCCAGATCAGTGGGTACGCGAAGAAGGTCCGTCCCGGCTTCTTCGTCGTCCCCCAGAACTCACCCGAGCTGCGGCTCCAGCCCGGGTACGTCCGGGCCATCGACGGCATCGGCATGGAGGAGCTGTTCGTCAAGGCCACCGACAAACCCTGCGTCGAGGACTGGTGCCGGGAGAACCTGGCGCACGCCCTCGCCCTGCGCAAGCTCGGCAAGGCCGTGCTCGCCACCGACTACGCGCGCAGACCGGCCGGCATCGCCGCCGCCTGCGCCGCCTACCACCGCTACGGCATAGCGGGGAACGTCACCACGGTCGAACTCGACCGCGTGTCTCCGTCCTGTTCAAAGAGAGGATCGTGAAATGCCGAAGACAGTCGGCGTGATCGGCATGGGCTACGTCGGCCTGACGCTGACCGCCGCCCTGGCCCGCAAGGGTTACACCGTGTACGGCGTGGACAACAGCCCGCACGTGGTCGAGGCGCTGTCCGGCGGCCGGATCCACGTGTACGAGCCAGGGGTCGAAGAGGCCTTCGCCGAGCACCTGGGCAGCTCCATCTTCATCTCCGACCAGCTCCCCGAGCAGCGGCTCGACGCGGCGATCCTGTCCGTCTCCACCCCGGTGGACCTGTCCACGGGCCGGCCGGACCTGCGCAACCTGGCCGCCGCCGCCGAGCACGTCGCCGAGCGTCCGGAGACGCTGGTCGTCGTCCGCAGCACCGTGCCGGTCGGCACCAGCAGGAAGGTCGTGCTGCCTCCGCTCACCGCCCGCTGGGGCGGCGCGAAGGTCGTCATGGCGCCCGAGCGCACCATCCAGGGCCAAGCGCTGCGCGAGCTGGTCGAACTGCCCCAGGTGATCGGCGGGCTCGACGAGGAGAGCCTGCGGGCCGGCATCGAGGTCTTCCAGGGCCTCGCCGACCAGATCGTGCCCGTCTCCAGCCTGGAGACCGCCGAGATGGTCAAGCTGTCCAACAACTGCCACACCGACCTGATCTACGCCTTCGGCAACGAGATCGCGCTCATCGCCGAGCAGCACGGCCTGGACCCCCTGGAGGTGATCAGGGCGACCAACCTCGACTACCCGCGGCCCGACCTGGCCAAGCCCGGGTACGTCGGCGGCGGCTGCCTGTCGAAGGACCCGTACATCATGATCGCCAGCACGTCGCGGAGCCCGTACCTGGTGGGGCAGGCGCGCAAGCTCAACGAGCGGCTGCCCGCGCACGTCGCCGAGCGCGTGGTCGAGCTGGTCCGCGAGGCGTTCGGCCGCACCGAGGGGGTCACGCTGTCCGTGCTCGGCTGGGCCTACAAGGGCTGGCCGGCCACCGACGACATGCGCGGCACCCCCGTCGCCGACATGGTGCCGGTCTTCCGCGCCGCCGGGCTCACCGTCCTCGGCCACGACCCGATGGTCACCGACCAGGTCATCCGCGAGTACGGCGGCGAACCCGTCAGCCTGGACAAGGCGTTCAGCGACGCCGACGCCATGATCGTCATCAACGACCACCCCGACTACCGGGCGCTGGAGATCGGCGGCAGGCTCGCCGGATCGAGGCTGCGGGTGGTGTTCGACTCCTGGCGCATCCTCGACGAGGCCGCCGTCGTGCGGAGCGGCGTGCGCTACGCCGGCATCGGCTACACCGCCAAGGAGGTCGTGGCGTGAGGACACTGCTGCTGGGCGGCGCCGGATTCATCGGGCTGCACCTGGCCCGCCGGCTGCTCGCCGACGGCCACGACGTCACCGTCGTGGACGACTTCTCCCGCGGCCGCCGCGACGACGCGCTCACCGGCCTGGACGTCGAGGTGCGCTCGGCCGACCTCACCGACCCGGCCGCGTACGCCGCGATCGAGCACGGCTGGGACCAGATCTACATGCTGGCCGCGGTCGTCGGCGTTCGCAACGTCGAGAAGGACCCGGCCAAGGTGATCAGGGTCAACACGCTGGCCCTGATGCACCTGCTCGACTGGCTGAGCCCCGGCGACCGGCTGTTCTTCGCCTCCACCAGCGAGGCGTACGCGGGGGCCGTCACCACGGGCCTGGCCCCCGTGCCGACGCCGGAGAGCGTCCCGCTGGTGATCGAGGACGTCGGCTCGCCGCGGTACACGTACGCGATCAGCAAGCTGCTCGGCGAGGCCGCGGTGCTGCACACCGCGCGCGCCAAGGGCTTCGAGGCCGTCATCGGGCGCTTCCACAACGTCTACGGCCCGCGTATGGGCGCCGACCACGTGATCCCCGAGCTGTCACTGCGGGCCGCCCGCGGCGAGAACCCCTTCACGCTGTACGGCGCCGACCAGAGCCGTGCCTTCTGCTACGTGGACGACGCCGTGGAGGCCGTGGTCAGCCTCATGGACACGCCCAAGGCCTTCGGGCAGATCGTGCACATCGGCAACGACACCGAGACCAACATCGGCGACCTGGCCGAGCTCGTCCTGAGCGTGGCGGGCGTCAGTCCGGAAAGGCACGACGTGCCCGCCCCCGCGGGATCCGTCGCGCGCCGCTGCCCCGACCTCACGCTGCTGCGCGAGCTGACCGGGTACGAGCCCCGCGTCGGCCTGGAGGAGGGCGTGCGCAAGACGTTCACCTGGTATCAGGAATCGTGGAGACCATGACGCAACTGCCTATCGCGTTCTACTACGGGGCGGGGCACCTCGACCGGCTGTCCAGGTTCGACAAGGTCGTCCTTCAGGCCGAGGAGAACTACTACAGCACGCAGGAACTGAGCCTGCTGCGCGAGCGCGGGGTGCAGACGCTCGGCTACCTGTCGCTGACCGAGGACGTCGGGCCGCCCGCCCCCTGGCAGCGGCAGGAGCGCAACCCCGACTGGGGCGGCGCCTTCGTCCACTGCGGCGACCCGCGCTGGGTGGCGCACGTCGTGGAGCAGGCCAGAGCGGCCATCGCCCGCGGCTTCGACGGCCTGTTCCTCGACACGCTGAACATCGAGTTCAACTACCCCGAGGACCTGCCCCACCTGCTCTACCTGATCGCCGCGATCAGGGAGGAGGCCCAGCCGGACTACATGCTGGCCAACCGGGGGTTCGGGCTGCTGCCGCAGCTCACCGGGCTGGTGGACGGCATCCTGTTCGAGTCGTTCTCCGCCCGCTGGGTGGACACGGACTCGTACGCGCCGTGGCCCGACGACGTGCTGGAGACGCACGCGGAGGTGGCCGAGCGGCTGCTCGGCCACGACGTGGACCTCTACGCCCTCGACTACGCCGAGGACGAGGAGCTGACCGACTTCGCCTACCGCAGGGCGCGCGAGTTCGGGATGTTGTGCTTCGTCACCGATCGCGTGCTGTCGAAGATCTGAGACGCCGCCGCCCGACGGACGGCGGCGTCTCCCTTCTGCACCGGTCTGCTACGCCTGGCGTCAGCCGATGCGCCAGGTGTCGCCGCCCAGCAGCAGCTCGCTCAGGTCGCCGGGGCCCTTCTGCGCCACGGCCTCCTCCAGCTGGTCGGCCATGAGCACGTCGTAGGCCGGGCGGTCGACCTGGCGGAAGATGCCGATCGGCACGTGCTCGAAGGCCGGCTCGTCGAGCCTGCTGAGGGCGAAGGCCACCGACGGGTCGGGGTTGTGGGCGTCGTGCACGAGGATCTGCTCCTCGCTCACGCCGTCCCTGGCGACGACCTCGATGCCGCCGTTCGCGCCGCGCACGACGGCCTTGGACGCGCTCACGATCGGCTGGCCGTGCTCCAGGCGCAGCGTGATGTCGTCGCGGACCGCCGGGTCCTTGAGCTGCTCGAAGGCGTTGTCGTTGAAGATGTTGCAGTTCTGGTAGATCTCCACCAGCGACGTGCCGCGGTGGGCCGTGGCCTCGCGCAGCACCGACTGCAGGTGCTTGCGGTCGGAGTCGATCGTGCGGGCCACGAACGACGCCTCGGCGCCGATGGCCAGCGAGATCGGGTTGAACGGCTTGTCCAGCGAGCCCATCGGGGTCGACTTGGTGATCTTGCCGACCTCGGAGGTGGGCGAGTACTGGCCCTTGGTCAGACCGTAGATCCTGTTGTTGAACAGCAGGATGTTCAGGTTGACGTTGCGGCGCAGCGCGTGGATCAGGTGGTTGCCGCCGATCGACAGCGCGTCGCCGTCACCGGTGATCACCCACACCGACAGGTCCGGCCGCGAGGCGGCCAGGCCGGTCGCGATCGCGGGCGCGCGGCCGTGGATCGAGTGGAAGCCGTAGGTGTTGAGGTAGTACGGGAAGCGCGAGGAGCAGCCGATGCCGGAGACGAACACGATGTTCTCGCGCCGCAGCCCCAGCTCGGGCAGGAAGCTCTGCACCGCGGCCAGGATCGCGTAGTCGCCGCAACCCGGGCACCAGCGCACCTCCTGGTCGGACTTGAAGTCCTTCAGCCCCTGCTTGACGTCGGTCTTGGGAACCAGGCTCAGGCCCTTCCCGTTCACCAGCTCAGTCACTGTCGATCACGTCCTGAATGACTCCGGCCAGCTCCTCGGCCTTGAACGGGAGCCCGCGCACGCGGTTGTAGCTGATCACGTCGACGAGGTAGCGGGCCCGCAGCAGCAGCGCGAGCTGGCCGAGGTTGATCTCGGGCAGCAGCACCTTGTCGTAGCTCTTGAGCACCTCGCCGGTGTTGGCCGGCAGCGGGTTGAGGTGGCGCAGGTGCGCCTGGGCGACCTTGCCGCCCTCGCGCCTGATGCGCCGCACGGCCGCCGCGATCGGCCCGTACGTCGAGCCCCAGCCGATGACCAGGACCTTGGCGTCGCCGTCGGGGTCGTCGACCGCGAGGTCGGGCACGTCGACCCCGGCGATCTTGGCGGCCCGGGTGCGGACCATCAGGTCGTGGTTGTCCGGGTCGTAGGAGATGTTGCCGGTGCCGTCGGCCTTTTCGATGCCGCCGATGCGGTGTTCGAGGCCGGGGGTGCCGGGGATGGCCCAGGGGCGGGCCAGCGTCTCGGTGTCGCGCTTGAAGGGCAGGAACTCGCCGCCCTCACCGTTGGGCTCGGTCGTGAATTCCTGCGAAATGTCGGGCAAGTCGGAAACTTCGGGCAGGCGCCACGGCTCCGAGCCGTTGGCCAGGTAGCCGTCCGAGAGCAACATGACCGGCGTGCGGTACTTGACCGCGATGCGGGCCGCCTCGACGGCCGCGTCGAAGCAGTCGCTCGGCGACAGCGGCGCGACGATCGGCACCGGCGACTCGCCGTTGCGGCCGAACATGGCCATCAGCAGGTCGGTCTGCTCGGTCTTGGTCGGCATGCCCGTGCTGGGACCGGCGCGCTGGACGTCAACGATGATCAACGGCAGCTCGGTGGTGACCGCGAGGCCGACCGTCTCCGCCTTCAGCGCCACGCCGGGGCCGGAGGTGGTGGTCACGCCCAGCGCCCCGCCGAACGCGGCGCCCAGCGCCGCGCCGACGCCCGCGATCTCGTCCTCCGCCTGGAAGGTGCGGATGCCGAACCGCTTGTGCTTGGACAACTCGTGCAGGATGTCGCTGGCCGGCGTGATCGGGTACGAGCCCAGGAACAACGGCAGCTTCGACTGCACGCTGGCCGCGATCAGCCCGTAGGCCAGAGCCTGGTTCCCGGAGATGTTGCGATAGACGCCGGGAGCCAGCCTGGCCGGCTTGACCTCGTAGGAGACAGAGAACGACTCGGTCGTCTCGCCGTAGTTCCAGCCCGCCTGGAAGGCCGCGATGTTCGCCTTGGCGATGTCGGGCTTCTTGGCGAACTTCTGCTGCAGGAACGAGATCGTCTGCTCGGTCGGCCGGTGGTAGAGCCACGACAGCAGGCCGAGGGCGAACATGTTCTTGGCGCGCTCGGCGTCCTTCTTCGAGATCTCGAAGCCTTCGAGCGCCTTGACCGTCAGCGAGGTCAGCGGCACCGCGTGCACGCGCCACTCGCTCAGGGAGTCGTCCTCCAGCGGGTTGGCCGCGTAGCCGACCTTCTGCAGGTTGCGCTTGGAGAACTCGTCGGTGTTGGCGATGATGTCGGCGCCGCGCGGCAGGTCGCCCAGGTTGGCCTTCAGCGCCGCCGGGTTCATGGCCACCAGCACGTTGGGCGCGTCGCCGGGCGTCAGGATGTCGTGGTCGGCGAAGTGGAGCTGGAAGCTCGACACGCCGGGCAGGGTTCCTGCGGGGGCGCGGATCTCGGCGGGGAAGTTGGGCAGCGTCGACAGGTCGTTGCCGAACTCCGCCGTCCCCGCGGTGAAGCGGTCGCCGGTGAGCTGCATGCCGTCGCCGGAGTCGCCGGCGAACCTGATGATCACGCGGTCGAGTTGCTGGACCTGCTTCGTCACAGCTCAGTCCTCCTCGACGCGCCAAGGCGCGGTTGCGTTGGGCGCGTTCTCTGTTTCCATGCTAGATCCTCGGAAGGTCACGCGTTTGCCAGCCGCGAAAGCGGGTAACGCGGTCGGAAGTCAGGGTGAGGCGGGAGAACGACGACACAGCCCTGACGCGAGCCTGCAGAGGTCTACATGCAGGCGTGCGAAGAGGACGGTTCGGGTCACGAGCGCCAATGATACGTCCCCCCAACACGTGTGCTACGTCAGGGGCTGCTTACGCGACTGCTGGTTCCCCGACTCGTACAGGCGTCCGGCGCGCATCGCTGCGGAGCCGTACAACTCTGGAACGGTCACGAAGGTGTAACCCTTCCCGCTGAGTTCTTTCAGGATGCCCGGAATCGCGTCGATCGACTCGGGGTTGGTGTCGTGCATCAGGATGATCGCGCCCGGATGCGCCTTGCGCACGACGCGGTCGGTGATCTCCGACGCCGTCGCGCCGGGCTCGTCCCTGGAGTTCACGTCCCAGCCGACCAGCGACAGTCCCAGGTCGCGGGCGACGTCGCGCACGTCCTTGCTGATCGCGCCGTAGGGCGGGCGGGCCAGCGTGGGCTCCTGCCCGATCGCCGCCCGGACGGCGTCGTCGGTACGCCGGAAGGAGTCGGCGATCTTGCTGGTGGCCTGCTTCGACAGGTCCCGGTGCGACCAGGAGTGGTTGCCGACCAGGTGACCCTCCGCGCTCATCCGGCGCAGCAGGCCCGGCTGCGCGACGGCGTTCGTCCCGACGGCGAAGAACGTGGCCCGCGCCTTGCCGGCGGCCAGCAGGTCGAGCAGCCGCCCGGTCCGCGGCCCGGGCCCGTCGTCGAACGTCAGCGCCACGCACTTGGTCCTGGCGCAGTTCACGCTGCCGGCCCGGTTGCTGGACGCCTCGGGGCTCGCCGTCGGCGCCGTCTTCGGCGTCGTCGTGGGCCCGGCCGGAGGGGCGCTGCGGGCGGCCTCCCGCACGCTCTCCTGCGCCCGGCGTCCCAGCTCCGACAGCAGCGGCGCGACCCGTCCCGCCTGGACGGCCACCGCGACCCGGCCGAGCGAGCACGGCCCGATCTGGCAGTCGTCGAACTCGACCACCAAGTCACCGCTCCGGTTGAAGGCCATGGAGTCGAACTGGCCGGGGTCGGCCCGCACGCCGTCCCGCTCGACCTGCGGCCCGCGTCCCTTGAGCTGCTCCTTGACCAGCGCCGCGAGCCGGTCCAGCGCCTGCGGCCCGCCGAGCAGCGCCGTGGACCCGCCCGCCTTGCCGGTACGCGGGTCGAACCAGAAGGTACGGGTGGAGTTGCCCCAGCTCGCGCCCAGGAACTCGCCGGTGCGCAGCCGTACCGCGACGGCCTCCGGGGAACGGGCGGCGAGCTGCCAGTCCACGTTCAGCTCGGGACGCGGGTAGTCGCCGTTGACGCTCTTGGCGGCCCGGAAGTCCCGCAGCTGCCGCTCGGCGTCCGCGCGCAGCGCGCGGTTCAGGCCCGGCGCGTCGGCCAGTTCGGGGTAGCTGATGTGCACGAATCTGCTGTGGTCGTCCTCGTTCGTGATGGTCGCGGTGGACAGGCCGACGACTGTCGCGGGGTCGACGAAGTCGATCGCGGTCGGCTCTGCCGGGACCACCACGTCCCGCTCGGGTGCGGCGGCGGCCAGCCCGCAGCCCCCGGCCGAGAGGGCCAGCAGAGCGATTCCAGCAAAGAATCGCGTTTGGTGCATGTCTGTCAGGGTATGTGGGGGATCTTACCTTTTGCCCCGTCTTGGGGTTATGGGGTCTGAGGTTTGACTGGGTTACGATCACGTCATGGAGGGCTACTTCGGGTCCTACGTGCTGGTCGCCGTGCTGTTCGCGATCGGTGTCGCCATCGTCGCCGGGGCCCTCACGGTCAACCGGCTCCTGCGGCCCACCAGGCCGACCCCCGAGAAGCTGACCACGTACGAATGCGGCGTCGACCCCGTGGGCGACGGCTGGGCGCAGTCGCAGGTCCGCTACTACGTCTTCACCTACCTCTACGTCGTCTTCGCCGTCGACGCCGTCTTCCTCTTCCCGTGGGCCACCGTCTTCGACGCGCCCGGCTACGGGCTGACGACCCTGGTGGAGATGTTCGTGTTCCTCGGCTTCATCGCCCTCGGCATCCTGTACGCCTGGCGCAAACGCGTCCTCAGCTGGACGTAGATCGCTCTTGACGTTCTCGTGCCGTCTCGGCACATTTGTCTGCCATGTCGAGCACCGGCAAGGGATGGGCGGCGCGCCGGCAGGCGGCCGTCGTCCACGGCCTCCACCGTGACGTGATGCGAGCCGCCCGCGAGGGTGACGCCGCTCGGGCGGGCGGATCGGCCGGGGTCGCGCGGGCCGCCGGTTACGCGCTCGCCGCGCTGGTCCATCTGCTCCCGTTCGCCTTCCTCGTCCTCGGCGGCTACCTGGTGACCAGGTTCACCATCCTCAGCGTGCCCTTCGGGGTGATCGCGCTCGAC
Source organism: Nonomuraea sp. NPDC001831 (assembly GCF_042892035.1). Taxonomy (NCBI): domain Bacteria; kingdom Bacillati; phylum Actinomycetota; class Actinomycetes; order Streptosporangiales; family Streptosporangiaceae; genus Nonomuraea; species Nonomuraea sp. NPDC001831. The sequence continues at coordinate 419,525 of NZ_JBIATU010000007.1, forward strand.
GTCGCCTGGTTGCTGCGTCCCCGCGTCGAACGCGTCCCGGGCGGCGCCGAGACCCTCACCCGGAAGAACGCCCCGCGCCTGTACGAGCTGATCGACCGGATCGGCGACGAGGTCGGCGCGCCGCGCACCGACCTCGTCGTGCTCAGCGGCGCCGCGAACGCCGCGTTCACCACGTACGGCTGGCGTCGGCGCCGTCTGGTGGAGATCGGCTACCCCCTCTGGATGCTGCTGACCCCGGCCGAACGCGTGTCGGTGATCGCCCACGAGATGGCCCACTCGCGCAACGGCGACGCCAGGCACGGGCTCGTCGTGGGCGGCGCGTTGTACTCGCTGGACGAGCTGCGGGAGGTGACCCGGTTCTGCTGGCAGCCGGGCGACGGCCTGTCCCGGCTGGCCGCCGAATGCCTGCTCGCGGTCGTCGGGCTGCCGGTGCGGGGGCTCATCGTCGTCCTGGAGCTGCTGGTCTACCGGTCGTCGCAGCGGGCCGAGTACCGGGCCGACGCCATCCAGGCCCGCGTGGGCGGGACCGAGGCGGCACTCTCCCTGATGGATGCCCTGAGAACCCGGGTCGTGCCCGCCGACCATTTCCTGATGACGCAGACCCTCGCGGTGGGCCGGCAGGACCTGTGGGCGGAACTGCGGGCCCACGTCGCCGGCATCTCGGAGGCGGAGGTCGAACGGCTGTGCGTGGAGACCGGGCTGGACGAACTACGGGTCGACAGGACGCACCCGCCCACGCACCTGCGGAAGGAGCACCTGGCCGCGCTCCCGTACGCGGAGGCGCGGGTGCGGGCGCAGGCCATGGAGGAGATCGAGGAGGAGCTGGCGACGCCGGCCGAACGCGTGGCGCGCGGCCTCAAGGAAGACGCCCAGTCGGCTCTGTACCGCTGAGGACGCCGCCGGGCGCCGTGGGCGCGTCCTTTGCCTGACCTGCGATTCGCGCAAGAATGGGCGACATGGCAGCAACGGATCTCCCGATGCCCACCGTCGGACCTGTCTCCAGGCTCGCGCCCAAACCCATGCGGTTCGTGCTCAACTGGGGGCGGCGCTATTCGCTGTGGGTGTTCAACTTCGGGCTGGCCTGCTGCGCCATCGAGTTCATCGCGACCTCCATGAGCAGGCACGACTTCATCCGGTTCGGGGTCATCCCGTTCGCCAACGGCCCTCGTCAGGCCGACCTGATGATCGTCTCCGGCACGGTCACCGACAAGATGGCCCCGGCCGTGAAGCGCCTCTACGAGCAGATGCCCGACCCCAAGTACGTGATCTCGTTCGGCGCCTGCTCCAACACCGGCGGCCCCTACTGGGACTCCTACTGCGTGACCAACGGCGTCGACCAGATCATCCCCGTCGACGTCTACGTGCCCGGCTGCCCTCCCCGTCCCGAGGCGCTGCTCTACGGGATCATGAAGCTCCAGGAGAAGATCGCGGGGGAGAAGCTCAGCGACCGCTACGTCTGGTCCCGCTCCCACGGCTCCGAGGACCAGGCGTGAACGCCGCCGTCGCCGCCCGCTTCGGCGAGCGCGCCGAGATCAGCGAGTCCTACGGCGAGACCACGGTCGACGTCGCCCCCGCCGACTGGATCGAACTGCTGACCTTCGCGCGCGACGACCTCGGCCACGCCTTCTTCGACTGGCTGACCGGCGTGGACGAGCCGCCCGACGCCTTCGTCGTCGTCGCCCACGTCTACAACCTGGACACCCGCGCGCGGCTGCTGCTGCGCACCCGGGTGCCGCGCGCCGACCCGCGCCTGCCGTCCGCCGTCGGGGTCTACCGGGGGGCGAACTGGTACGAGCGCGAGACGTACGAGATGTTCGGGGTGATCTTCGAGGACCACCCGTACCTGGTGCCGCTGCTCCTGCCCGACGGCTTCGAGGGCCATCCGCTGCGCAAGGACTTCGTGCTGGCCGCCCGCGTGGCCAAGCCGTGGCCCGGCGCCAAGGAGCCGGGCGAGTCAGGGCACGGCGCCCCGAGCCGCCGCAAGACGCTTCCGCCCGGAGTACCGGCCGATTGGGGTCCGCCTGATGCTTGAAGTGGTGCTGAGCTTCGTCGTCATCCTCGTCGTGTTCCTGGTGCTGCCGCTGATCGTCGGCCAGACCGAGCACAAGGTCATGGCCCACATGCAGTCGAGGCTCGGCCCCATGTACGCCGGCGGCTTCCACGGCTGGGCGCAGCTCATCGCCGACGGCGTGAAGTTCATGCAGAAGGAGGACGTCATCCCGGCCGCGGCCGACCGCCGCGTCTTCATGATCGCGCCGGGCGTGGCGCTGGTCCCGTACCTGGTCGTGCTGATCGTCATTCCGCTCGACCGCGGCCTGGTCGCCGTCGACCTCGATCTCGGGCTGTTCTTCGTGCTCGCCGTCATGGGCGTCGGGGTGCTCGGCGCGATCATGGCGGGGTGGTCGTCGGCCAACAAGTATTCGGTGCTCGGCGGCATGCGGGCGGCGGCCCAGCTCATGTCGTACGAGCTGCCGCTGGTGCTGGCGGCCTCGTCCGTGGCGATGGCGGCGGGCACGCTGTCGATGCCCGGCATCGTGGAGGCGTGGCAGTGGTGGTGGCTGCCCTGGCAGGCGATCGGCGGCGTGGTGTTCTTCGTGGCGGGGCTGGCCGAGCTGCGGCGTCCGCCGTTCGACATGCCGATCGCCGAGTCCGAGATCATCATGGGCCCGATGACCGAGTACACCGGCATGCGTTTCGCCCTGTTCATGCTCTCCGAGTACGCCGGGATCGTCGTCCTGTCCTTCCTGACCACCGTGCTCTTCCTGGGCGGCTGGCACGGGCCGTTCCTCCCCGGCTGGATCTGGACGCTGATCAAGGTCTTCGCGCTGGCGTTCGTGGTCATCTGGCTGCGCGTCACCTATCCGCGGCTGCGTGAGGACCAGCTCCAGAAGCTGGCCTGGGCCGGTCTGGTGCCGCTGGCGCTCGTGCAGCTCGCGCTCACCGGAGTGGTGAAGGTCCTCGTCTGAGTTTCGCGCCGGCGGAAACTTTACGTCGCCTTTATCCGTCATACCCGGCATAGGGGGCCCCGGATGAAGGGGACGATTCGTGAACGCGCAAATCCTGCCCGTCGCGGGTGCGATGAAAGGCGCCCGCTGCCCGAAAGTCAGCCTCACCTCCGACGGCCGCACCGTGACCGTCACCGACAGAGCCAGGGGCCGTTCCACGACCCTGACGCCCGCGTCGCTCTACCGTTACGACTATTCGACAGACGGTTCCGGAAAGAGGTCGCGGTTCCTGAAAGGGGTCGCCGCCCTCGACCCTGACGGGCTCGTCCTGCTGGACCTGCCCGGCGACTGGCACCCACCCCACCTGCGGGACTTCGCCGCCAAGGCCCGCCTCCCGCTCCGGGACGGCCGGGACGACAGCTCTGCACGGGCGCGCCGGATCCTCGCCGCCCGCGCCCCCGGCTGGGAACGCATCCGCGGAATCCCGGCGCCGCGGACGGGCCGATGGAACCTGGCGCTGGGGGTGTGCGCGGGAATCACCGGGCTGGCGTTGATGGTGTATCTCGGGGCCGCCGGAATGTGGGGCGCCTGGCGCGGCTTCTCGACCTTCGGACATTTCCTGACGGACCTGATCCACGCCAAATGGCTGATGGTGGCTTTCAGTCCCGCGTTGCTCGTCGTGCGGCCTGTGCTGGGCGGGATACACCGATGGCAGGAGAAGCGTGGCCTTGTCGTGGGGCCGCCTGGAGGGCCGTATCTGCGGATGAAGTCGTCCCGGAGGTTGTCGGTGTACCGCCCTTCGGGGGTCATCACCGAAGTTCCGGTCGAACCGGGCAGCAGCCTCCTCCGGTACCGCCACGACGACCTGTGCGGCGTCTTCCTCCTCGACCCCGCGGGCAACCCCCTGCTCCACCTGCCCGGCCGCTGGCCCCCGGCTTCTCTCCACCGCTTCACCGAACGCCACGGGCTGGGGCTGGCGATGCACCGGATCTCCCGAGAGGAATACCTGACCCTCACCACCCACTCCCCCCAAGCCTGCCCCTGACCCCCTCCTCGCCGCCCTCGAAGGGTCTCCCTCACCTCCACCGTTCCTGCCCCTTGGGCGGGGGTGCCCGCTTTCGCCGTACGACGCTTCGGGGTGGGGTGACTCGCTGCGATCCCTGGTCACCAGGGGCGGCCGGTGAGTGGTGGTCACCTGGCTGCGGCTGGTTGTGCGGTGGTTGCCCGCCTGTACGGGGGTGGCCGGCGGTCAGTGGACGATCGCGACCATCACGTCCGACGCCGACGGGCGCTCCTGGGGGCGTTTGTTCAGGCATGCCCCCACCACACCGCGCAAGGCGGGCGGCAACGGTGACAGGTCAGGATGAAACGTGAGCACCCGGTTGAAGACGGCAGGCACGGTGTCCTCCCCGAACGCCGGACGTCCGGTGGCCGCGAACATCATCGTCACCGCCCAGCTGAACACGTCGGACGCCGGCCCCACAGGCTCCCCGGTCAGCTGCTCAGGCGACATGTACGGCGGCGTCCCCACCATCTTCCCGGACGTCATGGTCATCCGATCGAGCGCCCGGGCGATCCCGAAGTCGATCACCCGCGGCCCGTCGTGCCCGATCAGGACGTTGCTCGGCTTGAAGTCACGATGCACCACCCCGGCCTTGTGGATGGCCGCCAGCGCTCCGGCTGTGGATAACGCGAGCCTCGTCAGGCCGTCCTCGTCACGGGGGCCGTGGCGCCGTACGAGTTGCTCCAGCGACGGCCCCTCCACGTATTCGGAGACGATGTACGCGTGCTGCCCGTTGATGTTCACATCGAGCACCCGGGCTGTGGAGAACGTGGCGACGCGCCGAGCCGCGTCCACCTCCCGCGCGAACCGGGTGCGGGCCGTCTCGTCGACCAGGTCGTGCAGCACCTTGACCGCCACCCGCGCCCCGTTGGGCGCCATGGCCAGGTAGACCGCGCCCTGCCCGCCGCGCCCGAGCTGGTGCAGCACCCGGTAGTGCCCGATCCACTCCGGCTGCCCGCGATGTTGCTGATGGGTGGGGGCCGTGGTCCGTTGATGCAGGTCGGCGGGCCGGTGTTGCGGTGTGGGCGTCTGCGCCGGCGCATGCATGGGCGCCTGCGTGCGCGCGGGGGCCTGCGCGTGCACAGGGGCCTGCGCGTGCGGCGGCGGTCGGTGGCGAGCCCGCGCCATCACCGGCACCAGGACGGCCGAATGGGCGACCCCGCCGATCCAGGCGATCACGAACCCGAACGAGATCAGGGTGGACATCGGCTCGGGGATGTTGTCGAAGTCGTCGTACAGCATGATGGCGATGACGAACGAGCCGATCAGGACCAGGTAGACGCAGGCTCCGATGGCCTGCCAGGTGCTGCGCAGCCAGAATGCCGCGAACCCGATCGTGAACGGGGTCGCCAGCCCGCACGAGATGAGGGCCAGGCTGGCCCACCCGATGGCGGCCGCCCACGCCCCGCTGCTGGGACGGACCGGATGGCTGTACGGCATGGCCGAGAGACTATCGCCATGCAGTCGCTCATATCGGACAGTCACCCAGCCTGTGGATAACTTCCACAGAACCTGTGGACAGCTGTGGAAAAACTGGGGACAACGGTCTTGGCTCATTCACCTCCGCCGCCAAGTACGTCATGATGTTGAACCATGGCGCGGATACCGGGAGTCGGACTGGCGAAAGGGCTGTCCATCACTCTTCGCCACATGCTGCGCAAATCCGTCACCCAGCAGTATCCCGAGGTCAAGCCGGCTCTTCCGCCGCGCAGTCGAGGCGTTATCGCCCTCGTTGAGGAAAATTGCACCTCTTGCATGCTCTGTGCCCGAGAGTGCCCCGACTGGTGCATCTACATCGACTCCCACAAGGAGACGATCCCGGCCCCGGAGGGCGGGCGTCCCCGCCAGCGCAACGTGCTCGACCGGTTCGCCATCGACTTCGCGCTGTGCATGTACTGCGGCATCTGCATCGAGGTCTGCCCCTTCGACGCGCTCTTCTGGTCTCCGGAGTTCGAGTACGCCGAGGGTGACATCCGGAACCTTCTTCACGAGAAGGACAAGCTGGCGTCCTGGACCCAGACCGTCCCGCCGCCGCCCGCCCACGATCCCGGCGCCGAGCCTCCCAAGGAGCTCACGGCGGCCCCTCGCCGTCCCGCGGCCCGTACCGGAACGACCCGCCCCGGAGCGGCGCCGGAAGCACCCGGCCCCGCCGGAGCCGCCCGCCGCGCCCCGCGAGAGCGGGACCGGGAGAGCGCCACGAGCGAAGCAGCGTCAACGGGCCCTCGGGAGGGCGCCACGGGCGAAGCAGCGTCAACGGCGCCTAGGGAAACGGGCACAGCTCGCCCGGGTGCCGGCCCGCGGGGCGAGCGTGCCCTCAGGGGAGCGACGGGCGTCCCGGGCGAGGGCGTGACCGAGCCAGGAGCCGCGCCCCCGGGAAGCGGAGAGCCGGGAGCGGCTGCCTCCGGTGCGAACGCCGGCGCCGGCTCCGAGACCGGCGCCGCATCGGCGCTCGGCCCCGACTCCGCCGTCAGCGCAACCCCCGGCGCTGAAGCGGCGCGCCGCCCCGAAGGTGGGGAAGGCGTCCCTGCCCCCGAGGGTGACGCCGGACGGATGGGCGCAATTCCGCCTTCAGGGCGCACCGACGCGGGCCCGTCGGTCGTCGAAGAGCGCGCCGGCGCGGACCGGGAAGAGCGGGCAGGCGAGAAGGCCGGCTCCGCGGAAGCGCCCGCGGCCGCTCCCGGCGAAGGCCCGGCCGCGCCCCCTGCGGGCCGCCGCGAGCGTACGCGCAGGCCCATGTCGAACGTACGAGGCATCCGCCCTCCAGGCTCTCTCCCGCCCAGCCCGCAGGCGGCCGAACCGCCCGCCGATGCACAGGACGAAGAGCCGGAAGGCACTCGCCCGTCCGACACGAAGGCGCCGAAACCGTCAACAGCGGCAAGCCCGTCAGACGTGGCGGAAGGCGACGTTCCGCCCGCGGCGGAGGGCGCCGCGCCGCGCGTCCATGACGACGACGCCGCCGCTCCGGCGGGCGAGGCCCCCGTTCCGGCGGGCGAGGAGCCGAACCGCCCATCCGGCCAGGCCGGCCCAGCCTCGGACGAGCGCCCGCCGCGCACGCCTTCATCCACAGGCGAGCCGCCCTCGAACGGGTTTTCCACAGGCGCGGGTGAACCGGCTCCGGAACCCGGCCCGGACGAGCAGACTTCTTCCGCGAGCCCCCGCAGGCGCCGGATGGCGGACCCGAGGTCCATCCGACCGCCGGGGCGGCTCGGCCCTGACGACACAGAGGAGTCCGAGGAGGAGTCGTGACCGAGGCGGTGCCCTCCTACCTGTCACCCACCGGGCAAGAGATCGTCTTCTTGCTGCTGGGAGCGGTAGCGGTTGGATCGGCGCTGCTCGTCGTCACGACCCGGCAACTCGTCCACGCCGCCCTGTGGCTCGTGGTCTCCTTCGGCGCGCTCGCGGGCGGCTACCTGGTGCTGACCGCCGAGTTCGTGGCCTGGGTCCAGGTGCTCATCTACGTGGGCGCGGTGGTGGTCCTGATGTTGTTCGGCATCATGCTCACCCGTGCCCCGATCGGCCGTTCCGCCGACCTCGACAGCGGCAACCGGCCGGTGGCCGCCCTGGTGGCGGTGGCGACCGCCGCGGTCCTGGTCACGGTCGTGATCGACGGTTTCCGCACGGCGTACACCCCGCTCACACCGGGCCAGGGGGCGGCGAAGGAGCTGGGCGCCAGCGTCTTCGCCACCTGGGTGCTGCCGTTCGAGGCGCTGTCCGTGCTGCTGCTCGCCGCATTGATCGGAGCCATCGTGCTGTCCCGTACGGACATTCCCGGCTCGCCGCCCGATCAGACCGGGGGTCACTAGTGCACATCGTCTATCCGGCGGTCGTCTCCGCGCTGCTGTTCTCCGTGGGCGTCTACGGCGTGCTCGCCAGGCGCAACACGATCCTCGTGCTGATGTCGGTCGAGCTGATGCTCAATGCCGTCAACCTCAACCTGGTGGCGTTCGACGTGTGGCTGCGCGACCGGCTGCACAGCGGTCAGGTGCTCACCCTCTTCGTCATCGTCATCGCCGCCGCCGAGGTCGGCCTCGGCCTGGCGATCGTCCTGGCCCTCTACCGCAACCGCCGCACCGTCGACCTCGACCACCTCCGCGACCTGTCCGAGCCCACCGACGAACGCCCTGACCTGGTCCCGAGCTCCGCCTCCGCTGGCACCGGACCGCCCTCTCTCAACGACCACCATCCGGCCTCGCCGACCGGCCCGGGCCGGCCCCTCTCGGACGACCGCCCCGCCCGGCGAGGGGGCCAGCTGTGACGACGTTCCCGCTGCTGGCCGTGTTGCTGCCCGCCATCGCCGCCGCCACCGGCCTGCTGCTCTCCCGCTGGCCGCACGCCCGCCCCGCTGTCCAGGAACCCCCACCGGACAGAGCGCGGCTCGCGGCTGCCGAGAAGACCGCCGGCGAACGCGCCAACACCCGAGCCGCCTGGATCGCCGTCGTCCCGACCGCGGCGTCGGCCGTCCTGGCTCTGTGGCTGGCCTGGGGGCCGGGCTTCGCGTTCCTCGAAGGCGGCGTCCCCTCGGCGCCGGTGGGCCGCACGTACGGCTCGATCGTCACCGGCGGCGTCCCGATCTCGCTGACCCTGCTGGCCGACGACCTGTCGGCCGTCCTCGGCGTCCTGGTGACGCTGGTGGCGCTGGCCGTGCAGGTCTACTCGGTCGGCTACCTCAAGGACGATCCCCGCTACCCCTCCTACAGCGCGTTCATCAGCCTGTTCACCAGTGCCATGCTCCTGGTGGTCTACGCGGGCGACCTCCTGGTCCTCTACGTCGGCTGGGAGATCATGGGCCTGTGCTCCTACCTCCTCATCGGACACTGGTGGGAAGACCGGGGCAATTCGCGCGCGGCGGTCAAAGCGTTCCTCGTCACCCGGCTCGGCGACGTCGGCTTCCTGTTCGGCATCTTCGTCCTCGGCACGGCGGCGGGCAGCTTCCGCGTCGCCGACGTGCTGGCGAAGGTGCCCGACATGTCCGCGGCCACCCTGACGACGGCCACCATGCTGCTGCTGTGCGGCGTCGCCGGCAAGAGCGCCCAGGTGCCGCTGCACACCTGGCTCCCCGACGCCATGGCCGGCCCGACCCCGATCAGCGCGCTGATCCACGCCGCCACCATGGTCGCCGCCGGCATCTTCATCGTGGCCAGGCTCTATCCCGCCTTCCTCGCCGCCCGTCCCACGCTCGACGTCCTGGCCGTCATCGCGGCGGTCGGCATGCTGGGCGCCGCACTGGCCGCGTTCGCCCAGGACGACCTGAAACGCGTGCTCGCCTACTCCACGGTCAGCCAGCTCGCCTACATGGCCGGCGGCCTGGCCGCGGGCTCCGACCGGGCGGCCGTCTTCCACCTGGTGACCCACGGGGCGTTCAAGGCGCTGCTATTCCTGTGCGCGGGAGTGGTGATCCACCACGTCGGCTCCAACCTGATGACCCAGATGGGCGGGTTGCGGCGCGAGCTGCCGGTCACGTTCGTGACGATGACGGTGGGGTTCGCCGCCCTGATGGGCCTCCCGCCGGCCAGCGGTTTCTTCAGCAAGGACGGCGTCCTGGCGGCCATGGACGGCGCGCTGTCCGGCGGCGGCCTGACGGACGCCGCCGCCCTGCTCCTGTACGGCTGCGCCCTCGCGACCGTCGCCGTCACCGGCGCGTACGCCACCAGAGCCTGGCTCCGTACGTTCTTCGGGCCGTCGCACGTGGTGGCGCTCCCCGAGCCCGAGCCCGGCACGGCCCACGTCGTCGACGTCACCGAGGCTCCCAAGACCATGCTCGTGCCCGTCGTGCTTCTGGCGGTCCCCGCCCTGCTGCTGGGCTTCGCCGGGCAGCCGCACGTCGACCTGGCGGTGGCCGCGATCAGCGTCGTGCTCGCCCTGCTCGGCGCGGGTGTCGTCTACGCCGTCTGGCGCGGCGATCCCGTCACCGACCCGGCCCGCCTGCTCGGCCCTCTACGGGTGCCCTGCGAGCGCGCCTTCTACGTCGACGACGTCTACGCGGCGCTGTTCGTCCGCCCGATCGCGGCCCTGGCCCGGCTGGTCGTCAGAACGGACGACGTGGTCGTGGACGGCGCCGTCCGCGGGTCGGGCCGCACCGCCCGCGGCCTGTCCGGATGGCTGCGCCTGGCCCAGAACGGCAACGTCCAGCTCTATGTCAGCGGCGTTCTCGCAGGCGTGATCCTGATCGCGGTGGGGGCGGTGATGCTCACATGACGGGCTGGCTGTCGGTCGCACTGCTCGCCGTGCCCCTGCTCGGCGCGCTTCTGCTGCTCCTCGCCCCCGGCGCGCTCCGTCCGGCCCTGCGCACGTACGGCCTGATCGTCTCGGGGGTCACGCTGGCGCTGGCCCTGATCATGGCGGCCACGTTCGACCACGGGCGGCCGACGAGCCTGCAGTTCGCGATCGACCAGCCGTGGATCCCCGGTCTGGGGCTCCGCTTCCACCTGGGCGTCGACGGCATCTCCCTGCCGCTGATCGTGCTCACCGCGCTGTTGACGTTCCTCTGCTTCGGCTACCTGTCCTGGGGGCGGCCCAGCACGCCGAGCCGGTTCCTGGGGAACAGGCCGAGGGCGCTGGTGTTCACGCTGCTGGTGCTCGAAGTCGGCATGATCGGCACGTTCCTCGCCCTCGACCTGCTGCTCTTCTTCGTCTTCTTCGAGATCGTGCTGATCCCGATGTACTTCCTGATCGGCATCTGGGGCGGCGCAGGGCGCCGGACGGCGTCGTTCAAGTTCATCCTGTACACGCTGCTCGGCTCGGTCGTGATGCTCCTCGGCCTGCTGCTCGTCTGGGCACGCACCGGCACGCTCGACATGGCCGAGCTGGCCGCGGCCCACGGCGCGGGCATGTCCAGGTCCGTGCAGATCCTGGCGTTCGTGGCGATCGGTGTGGGCCTGGCGGTCAAGACGCCGATGTGGCCCCTGCACACCTGGCTGCCCGACGCCCACACCGAGGCCCCGACCGTCGGCTCCGTGCTGCTGGCCGGAGTGCTGCTGAAGATGGGCACGTACGGCTTCGCCAGGATCGCCATCCCCGTCCTCCCCGAGGGAGCGACCGCGGTGGCGCCGTGGCTCGGGGCGTTCGCCGTGGCCGGCATCGTCTACGGCGCCCTGGCCTGCCTGGCCCAGCGTGACCTCAAACGCATGATCGCCTACTCCTCCGTGGGCCACATGGGATTCGTCCTGCTCGGCTTCGCCACCCTGACCCCGGTCGGCGTCAACGGCGCCCTGTTCGCGAACGTCGCCCACGGCCTGATCACCGGCCTGCTGTTCTTCCTGGCCGGCGGGATCAAAGATCGCTACCACACGGCCGACATGCCGAGCCTCGGCGGCGGCCTGCTGGCCACGATGCCGCGCCTGGGATCGGTGCTTACGTTCGCCGCGATCGCCTCGCTCGGGCTGCCCGGCCTGGCCGGGTTCTGGGGGGAGATGCTGGCGCTGCTGGGGGCGTTCCAGCCGGCGAGCGGCCTGCCGCGTGCGCTCTTCCTCGCGTACATGGTGATCGGCGGCCTGGGGGCGGTCCTGACGGCCGCGTACTTCGTGCTCATGTTGTCCCGCGTCACCCACGGCCGACCGTCGGGAGCCGTGCGGCAACAGGAGGCCCCGGACGAGCGTCCCGTTGCGCCTCTCGGCTCGGCGGAGTCGCTCGCGGGGCAGCCGGCGACCGCGACGCTCGAAGCCGGGAACGCCACGCAGCGCATCGACGACCTCCGGTCCTACGAAGTGGCGGCGTGGACCCCGCTGGTGGTCCTGATCGTGCTCTTCGGGCTCTGGCCCGGTCTCCTGCTCTCCCTCACCACGCCGGTGGCGCAGACCCTGCTGGGAGCCCTGCCATGACTCAGCAGATCGACTACTTCGTCATCGCGCCGCCCTTGGCGTTGGCGGTCGTGGCCGGGCTCGTGCTGCTGCTCGACGTGTTCCTGCCTGTCGCGACGCGTACCCGCACCGCGCTCGGGCTGGTGACCCTGGCGGGGGTCGTCGTGGCCCTCGGGTTCGTGATCGCGCAGGCCGCGGGCGACACGTCCCGGGCGACGTTCTGCGTGCCGCCGGATCTCGCGACCGGGGGAGCGGGCACGCTCTGCTCGTTCGTCGCCGACCGGTTCACGACGGTCTTCGCCGGGCTGGTGCTCGTCGCGGCCCTGGTGGTCGTGCTGATGTCGATGACGGAGCTGGCCGGGGGCGGCATCCCGGCCGGTGAGTGGTACTTCCTGCTGCTGTGCACCCTCGTCGGCGCGGTGACCCTGCCGGCCTCCCGCGACCTGATCATGCTCGTGGTGGCGCTCGAACTGGTCTCGCTCCCGGTGTTCGCCCTCACCGCGCTCCGGCGCTACGACGGCCGCGCCTCCGAGGCAGCGGTCAAGCTCTTCGTCGTGTCGGTCGTGTCCACGGCCGTCATGCTGTTCGGCGTCTCCCTCCTGTACGGCGTCTCGGGGGCGGTCCATCTCTCCCGCGTGGCGGCCGTCCTGGGCGGCCGGATCCCGGCACCCGGAGCGGCGGCGGGCACGCACTCCACGGTCTTGGCGACGGCCCACGGGCTGCCCGCGGTCGTCACGGTGGGCGTCGTCCTCGTGGCGGCCGGATTCGCGTTCAAGATCGCCGCCGTGCCGTTCCACTCCTGGGCGGCGGACGTCTACCAGGGCGCGCCCGTCCCGGTGGCGGCCCTGCTGTCGGTCATCTCCAAGGCGGCCGGGTTCGCGGGGCTCATCCTGGTCCTGGTCACCGGGCTGGCCGGCCAGTCGTCCACCTGGGGGCCGGTGATCGCGGTCGTCTCGGCGCTGACCATGACGGTGGGCAACCTGCTCGCCATGCGTCAGCGGTCGGCCGTCCGCATGCTGGCCTGGTCCTCGGTCGCGCAGTCCGGCTACGTCCTGGCCCCGCTGGCGATCGCCGCCACGGCGGCCCCGTCCCAGGCCGCGTCCCAGGCCCCGTCCCAGGCCGCGACCGGCACATCCGTCGCGTACCTGGTCATCTACGCGGCCATGAACCTCGGCGCCTTCGCCGTCGTCATGCTCGTCTCCAGGGCCGCCCCGCGCAACGAGCTCGACGACTATCGCGGCCTGGTCCTCCGCAGCCCGGCGGCCGGCATCGCGCTGGCGTTCTGCCTGGTGTGCCTGGCGGGGCTGCCGCCGGGGCTGGCCGGCCTCTTCGCCAAGGTCTTCGTGTTCCGGACGATCGTCGAAGGCGGCCTCGGCTGGCTCGCGCTGGTCATGGCCGTCAACACCGTGATCGGCCTCTACTACTACGCCGCCTGGGTGGCCCGCCTCTTCGCCCCTGCCGGGGAGACGCGTCTGCGTGGCTCGTCGCCGTCTGCGTGGCTCGCCGTCGGCCTGGCCCTGGCCGTGGCGATCCTCTTCTCGGTCGCTCCGCAGCTCGTGCTGGACCTGACCTCCTTATCGGCCACGAGCTGACCGCAGGCCGGTCATGACGCCCGGCTGTCCCCACGCGGGCAGCCGGGCCGCAACCCGTCCTGCCCCGGCGAACAGGGGGTAAGTCGCGCTCCGCCCGCAGCTGAGCACGCCGGGGAACGATAGACCGGGTCGTCGTCGTTGGACGAGGTGAAACCCGGACCACGAAGGGGGGGAGACCTTGCACCACAACGGTCTGCGTACCGCCATCCTCCTGGGAGGTCTGTCCGCGTTCATCGTCGTGATGGGCGCGTGGCTGGGGGGTGGCACCGGCCTGCAGATCGCGCTCGTGCTGGCCCTGCTGAGCAACGGCGTCGCCTACTTCTTCTCCGACCGCATCGCGCTGTCGGCCATGCGGGCCAGGCCGGTCAGCGAGGTCGAGCACCCCACGCTCTACCGGATCGTCCGCGAGCTCTCCACCGAGGCGCGCCAGCCGATGCCGCGGCTCTACATCTCCCCGACGGTCCAGCCCAACGCCTTCGCGACCGGCCGCAGCCCACGGAAGGCCGCCGTGTGCGTCACGTACGGCCTGACCCAGCTGCTCGACGAGTCCGAGCTGCGCGGCGTGATCGGGCACGAGCTGTCCCACGTGTACAACCGGGACATCCTGGTCTCGTCCGTGGCCGGCGCGCTGGCCACGATGATCACGTGGCTCAGCTACGTCGCCGTCTTCTTCGGCGGTTCCGACGACGACGAGGGGCCCGGATTCTTGGGCGCCCTGCTGATGATGATCCTCGGGCCCGTGGCGGCCGGGATGGTCCAGATGGCGATCTCCCGCACCAGGGAGTTCCAGGCCGACGAGTCGGGCGCGCGGCTCACGGGCGACCCGCTGGCCCTGGCCTCGGCCCTTCGCAAGATCGAGATGGGGGCGCGCAGGTTGCCGCTTCCCGAGAACAGCCGCCTCACGTCGGCGTCCCACATGATGATCGCGAACCCGTTCAGCGGATCCGGCTTCGGCCGCCTCTTCTCGACGCATCCGCCCACGTCGGAGCGGGTGGCGAGGCTGGAGCGCATGGCCGGTTACCGCCGCTGACCTTCCCGGCCGGCGGGAGTGCGGGGGACACGTCCGCGCTGAAAGCGCCAGAGCCGCCGAAATCGACCGAGAGCCCCGAACGGGGCTCACCCGTCATATCGCTCTTCGGCGGACTTGCTGCAGCGATCAGGGCCTTCCAGCGACGTCGGGGCTACCCGGGTTCTCCGGCCGCCGTGATCCTTCGCAGGATGGCGGGCAGGTCCTCCGGGAAGAAGGTCTCCTCGGTGCTGTCGAGTTCCTCCGCGCTCCACCACCGATGCCCGGTCGTCGTCTCCTTCTCGATCTGCTCCATGTGCTCGAACGAGACGGCGGTGTCGTGCACCCGGATCGCGAAGAAGGTCTGGTCCTGTGTGATCGCATAATCGGACCAGCAGAACTCGATCGTGCTCGTCCCGTACGGCCCGGTGAATTCCGCCACCTCCCGCCGGATCCCGACCTCCTCGTACAACTCGCGCGCGGCGGCCTGCCGAAGCTCCTCCCCGGCCTCCGCCGCACCCCCGATGGTGAACCAGAACGGCTTGTCCGGCAGTTGCGGATCAAAGCCGTGCAGCAGCAGCACCCGGTCGTTCGCATCAAGGGGCAGGACGCGTGCCGTGAAGCGGCGCAGGGGGATCTTCGTCACGGTCGTCGAGCCTACGATGCCGGATTCGCCCGTTCCAACGCGAACGCAGGCCCGAGGCACAAGAAGGCGCGTACGCCGCCATGTGCCCCGGAGGCCGACCTGTTAGCGGTAGTTCACGAATTGCAGGGCGATGTCCAGATCCTTGCCCTTGAGCAGAGAAATGACGTCCTGCAGATCGTCCTTCTTCTTGGAACTGACCCGCAGCTCCTCGCCCTGGATCTGCGCCTTGATGCCCTTGGGGCCCTCGTCGCGGATCAGCTTGGAGATCTTCTTGGCGTTCTCCTGGTCGATGCCCTCCTTGAGGGTGACCAGCATGCGGTATTCCTTGCCCGACAGCCTGGGCTCGCCCGCGTCGAGGATCTTCAGCGAGAGCCCGCGCTTGACCACCTTGTCCTTGAACGCGTCGAGTGCGGCGTTGGCGCGCTCCTCGCTGTTCGCCTTGATCTCGATGTTGTCACCGGCCCAGCTGATGCTCGCCCCGGTGCCCTTGAAGTCGAAGCGGTGTCCGATCTCCTTGGCCGTCTGGTTCAGCGCGTTGTCGACCTCCTGACGGTCGATCTTGCTGACGATATCGAAAGATGAATCGGCCAAAACACCCATCCTCTCGGCTGTGAAAGCGTTATTCGGGATCCCGCCTCTCGGGCGTACACGAAACCGCTCCGTCGTACGCCGAATGCGCGGACCCAGCGAACGAGCCTAGCCAGCATCGGCCCGCTGTGCAGTCCACGTGGGCGCGAGGCGGCTTGATGCCGGATCCTTGGCGACGGATCATGCCTGTGGACCCACATTTCGCAGTTTCCGATCGTATTGGTAGGGATCATGCGAGTCATCGGAGCCGGCTTCGGCCGTACCGGAACCTTGTCCACGAAGACCGCGCTGGAACGTCTGGGCTTCGGCCCATGTCACCACATGACGGAGGTGCTCCAGAATCCCGTCCACATCCGCCGCTGGCTGGACCTCGCCGAAGGCCGTCCGGTCACCTGGGAAACCCTCATGTCGGGGTACGACTCCTGCGTCGACTGGCCGGCCGCCGCCTACTGGCGCGAACTCGCCCACCACTACACCGACGCCAAGGTCATCCTCACCGTCCGCGACCCGGAACGCTGGCTGGCCAGCATGAACGCCACCATCTTCAAACAGTCGGCCCGCGCCCGCACCTGGTCGGGCCGGACGATGGCCACCCTCTCCCGCCTCCTCGACACGGACTTCGCGGCATTCATCCGGATGACCCGGCTGGTCGTGAGCGAGCGCGTCTTCGGCGGCGGCATCCCCGACACCGAACTCGCCCTGAAGATCTTCACCGAACACGTGGAGGAGGTTAAAGCCACCATCCCCCAGGACCGCCTGCTGGTGTTCGAAGTCGCCCAGGGCTGGCAGCCACTGTGCGACTTCCTCGACGTACCCGTCCCGGACGAACCCTTCCCCCGAACCAACGACGCGGCAGGCTTCGACCAGCACGCACGCGGGATGGGACGCCTGATGTTCCGGCGCAGCCGGTGACCACGATCCGGCTGGGGACAAACTGGTGTCACGTACACCTCGGAAGTCCGCTATTCTTCTGTCTGTCGCCGCGAGAGCGGATGGCACGGCAGGTTGCCCGAGTGGCCAAAGGGAGCGGTCTGTAAAACCGTCGGCTCAGCCTACGCAAGTTCGAACCTTGCACCTGCCACATCAGCGGGGAGAGGCCCGTCACCAGCGGAAACGCGGTGACGGGCCTCTCGCTTTGTGTCCGGCTGTCCTTGGTCGTCAACGGCGCTCTACGGGCTCTCGCGACGGATCCGCGTCGGCGCTTTGTCGGCCTCTTGTCGAGGCTTCAGGGCCTCGCTGATCAGCTTTCGGTCGAAGTCGTCCCTGACCCACGATGCACTTCGCATAGACCCGTAGAAGCACGTTCATGCTGTGTCCTGCCCACTCAGCGACTTGGGGGGCGGCCGGAACGCCGGCGTTGAGCCACGTCGAGACGCAGGCGTTGCCGGCGAGTGCGGCCATAGCGAGGGTGGGGATGCTCTCTACCCGGTGGGTGTTGGCGTCGAACACCATCCGCACCGCGCGCACGCAGTTCTTGCGGGTACTTCCTCAGGGCGCACCAGAGCCTACAAGAAACCTGGACCGGTTCAGGGCCTAAGTCGCAGCGGTCCGCTGCACTGCCCTAGGAACTGTTCGAAGTTCGGATCATGTGGTTGAGGTGAGGAGTCTTAACCACATGATCGAGCCTCGGAGGTAGAGCCCGGCCTCGTAACTTTCCGA
>NZ_JBIATU010000008.1:0-425633 GCF_042892035.1 Nonomuraea sp. NPDC001831
ACCCTGCCCGCGACTACCAGCCCCAGGCAAACCCGAACAAGACGAAACCCCCGAACCCGTAGGTTCGAGGGTTTCCGATGTCCCGAGACATCACACTGGTGCCCCCGGCAGGATTCGAACCTGCGGCACCCGCTTTAGGAGAGCGGTGCTCTATCCCCTGAGCTACGGAGGCGGACTCTCGTAAGCCTAGCGAAAGTTGGGCAGTGCGTGGGCCGCCGGGCAGGGGTCAGTTTGGTGAGGTTGGTTATGGGTGCTCTGAGCTGCGGTAAAGGCATGGCAAGCGGTCGGATTCCTGCGCTTCGTGCGTGGCTAGCTTCTGCCTGTGACCAGGAGGCGATCCACGCAAGCTCGTAGGCGGCCCGTTGTGTTGTTCGGGGCGTTGCTGGCGCCGGCGATTCTTGCCGGCGGGCTGTTGGCGGGGGAGATGCGGGGGTTCGAGGGAGTTGGTGCGCCGGTGGGGATGGAGGAGCGGAGGGCGGTGCGGTTGGCGTTCGAGCCCGTGTGGGTGCCCGCGCCTGCGCATCCTGATCGGCGGTACGAGGGGGTGATTCCGGCGCCTGTGCGGAAGGTCTCCGAGGTGTCCGAGACGGTGGAGGTGCGGTCCTCGGTGCCCACGCCTGCGCCGGAGCCGGATCCGGTGGTGGAGGAGGAGCCGTACGCGCCTGAGGCTTCGCGGTCCTCGCCCGGGTGTGCGGGGGAGTGGGAGGACACCTGGCTGTGGGACATGTGCCGGGAGCGGGAGCAGGAGGCGGCACAGAATGCCCGCTTTGGCTGGTTGTCGGGTTTGTGAAGTCGACGAAGGGGCGTTGGCTGAGGAGGGTGTGGTCATGGGGTGTGACGGCGCCCAGACCGCTGGCGGGATAGACCAGTGTCTCTTCTCCCTGTGATGGGGTGTCTCGGGGCACTCAGACGGCGGAGAGTGGCTCGGGTGTTGGTTGCGGCCGAGATTTCCGGCCAGAGGCCAGAGGTCAGGCGGCACTGCGCTGCTGAGGCAGGGGCACCAACTCCGGTGGTTCTTGCTGGCAGACCTGCATGTGACTGCGCGGCTGGGGTGAAGGCTCTAAAGCGAAGGGCTGGGAGGAGGGCATGAGTGGCCCGGCGACGTTGCGCATCGTGTAGGGACTGCAAGTCGGGTGGCGCAGCCAGACGGATGACCTCCCATCGTGCCCGACGGGCCGCGACAGACTCGGAGGTCTGAGGACGCTGTCGGCGTTGATCTCGGGAGGGCCTTGCCCCGAGGGAGCGGTGAACCCTGTTCCTGAGGGTGGCCGAGTCGCCGAAGCCCGTACGAAGAGGGTTCCGCAAAGGGGGCGTCGCGGGTCCCCGTAAGCGGTCACGGGTCCTCGTGACAAGAAAGACGCCGAAGGCCTTGGAGAGGTGAGAAAGGGTGCTGTAGCGGACGGGCATCGGAGGAGAGCCGCCGCAAGGAAGCTCAGGGCGGAGTCGTGCGTGGGGCTATGCCATGCCGCGGCGATTGCACGTCTGGGTGCATGCGGGGCCGGCGGGTGTACGGGGGTGCAGGGTGCATGACGGGCGGGGGGCCGTTGACCCGTCCTCCCAGTGTGCGGACTCTCGCGGCCGTCTCCCGGCTGTGCAGCGACAGTGCATCACGGGCCGCCAGAACCCCGACGCAGAGGTCCACGAAGGCGCACGTTCGCGGGCGAGAGGGACATAGGGCTGCGATGCCGCTGGTGGGGAGGGGGAGCCGTACATAGTGCGCTTTTTGTCTCATAGCAGCTCTTCGGAGTTCGGTCCGGACACTCGGGGGGCTGTAGTAACGTGCGTGCCTGACCCGGGTAACGAGTGTGCAAACGGAGGAGTCGAACGTGCCATCCCCTCGATCAGCGGGTCTGATCGCGGTCGTCATGGCGATGGCTTCTCTCTCCGTGCCGTCAGCGGTTCAGGCGCAGGCGCGGACCCAGGTGGAGCGGCGGGATCCGAGCAATCTGGCGGAGCTGCGCAAGGAGGCCGAGAAGTCGGCCAAGGAGCTTGAGGACGCCACCAAGGCGCTGGAGAAGCGGCGTGCCACGATCGCGGCGTCCGAGAAGGAGCTCAAGACCAAGCTGAACGGGCTGCAGGACTTGGAGCGCAGGCTCGCGGTGATTCGGCAGCCGGTCTCGCAGCTTGCGGAGCTGCTCTACGAGCAGCCCGTCGGGGCGGACGGCGTGGTGCCGTTCCTGTCGGGGGACGCCGGCGTCGGCACGCTGCGGGCGCTCTCGGACTCGACCGAGATGGTCCGGGTACGGCAGCAGGCCGTGGAGCAGACCAGCACCCTGTACAAGGAGGCCGAGCGGCTGGCCGCCGAGGCTCAGGAGCTGAGGGCGGGCAACCTGCTGGCCGAGGCCCAGATGGCGGCCGAGATCGACACGCTCAGGCAACGTTCGGACAAGATCGTCAAGTCGCTCACCGCGGCGCTGGTGAAGCTGGGCATCAAGATCGACAAGGTCGGGCGGGCGGCGCTGGGGTGCAATCCCCTCCAGGCCGCCACGGCCAACAACTACCCCAACGGGCTCATCCCCAAGAGCATGCTCTGTCCGCTGCAGCAGAAGGGGTTCAGTCTGCGGGCGGACGCCACCATCGCCTTCGTCAGCCTGAACGAGGCCTACCGGAGGCGGTTCGGCAAGGCGATCTGCGTGACGGACGCCTACCGGAGCCTGGCCGAGCAGCAGTCCGTCTACTACCGGCGGCCGGGGTTCGCGGCCGTGCCGGGGCGGAGCAACCACGGTCTCGGGCTGGCTGTGGACCTGTGCGGCGGCGTGGAGCGGTTCCGGTCCACGGAGTTCGTGTGGATGGAGAAGAACTCCAAGAGGTACGGGTGGTTCCATCCCGCCTGGGCCTACAGCAGCCCGTTCGAGCCGTGGCACTGGGAGTACGACCCGAAGATCGACTCGCAGCTCTAGGCGGGCACGACCTCGGCGCTGCAGAAGGCGCAGCGGGAGGCGGCCTTCGGGATCTCTGACAGGCATTCGGGGCAGTCGCGGGTCTTGGCCTCGACCTGGGCCGCCGCGCGCTCCTTGAAATGCGTGTACGGCTTGACGACCAGGAAGTAGATCACCGCTGCGATCATCAGGAACGAGATCACCGCGTTGACGAACTTGCCGTACATGAAGTGGGACGCGCCGACGGTGACCTTCAGCGAGGAGAAGTCGGGCAGGCCGCCGAAGGCCGAGATCAGTGGGGTCAGCAGGTCGGCGACGAACGACTGCACGATCGAGTTGAAGGCCGCCCCGATGACCACCGCGACGGCCAGGTCGAGGACGTTGCCCTGCATGAGGAACTTCTTGAATCCGTTCATGGGCCAGAATCGTAGTCGAGCAATTACTTTCAGTTAACTCTTGAAGGTGATGGAGAGGCGGCCCGATGTCTGGGCGCCCGCCAGCTGGGCCGCCTGGTACGGGGTGGCCGCCAGCACCACCAGCGCGCCGCCGGTACGCGAGTCGTCGGCCGGACGCGGAATGGTGATCACGCGGACGTCGTCGGCGATGAGCCGGGCCGGCTGGCCGCCCTCCCAGGCCGCCAGGACGCCGACGGTCGAGCCGGGGGAGATGAGGGCGACGGCGTCGGGGTCGGCGATGCGCACGGGGGCGGCGACCGTGCCGGGTGGCAGCGGCACCGGATGGAGCAGGCGGGCGTCGGTCAGCGGTTCGCCCCGGCGCATGGGCCCGGCGAGGTAGCGGCCCGCCGCGTACGACCGGACGGCCCCGTCGGGCGAGTGGGCGAGCGGCGCCGGACGGAGGTCACCGGGACGCAGCGGGCCGGGCGCCAGGTCGCGGGCGGCGACCAGGACCTCGGGGCCTGCGGCAGGACGGAGAGCGACATAGGCCGCCAGGACGCCCACCGCGGCCAGCGCCGCCGCGATCGGACGACGCCCCCGTGCGCATCGCCGGGCCCACGGCCGCAGCCAGGCCGGCTGCCTGCTCACGGCAGCTCGAAGGGCAGCTTGATGCCGTCGAGGGCCGAGCCGCAGGAGCACGTGCGGTCGGTGGGCAGCGCATTGACGGTCTCGGCGATCAGCGTGCGCATGCGGGTGACGTTGCGGGCGAAGAACTCCAGCACCTCGTCGTGGGTCACGCCCTGGCCGGCCTCGACCCCGGCGTCGTGGTCGGTCACCAGGGAGAGCGAGGTGTAGCACAGGGCCAGCTCGCGGGCCAGCACGGACTCGGGGTAGCCGGTCATGCCCACGATCGACCACCCGTTGGCGGCGAACCACTGGGACTCGGCCCGGCTGGAGAAGCGGGGGCCCTCGATGACCACCAGCGTGCCGCCGTCGACGACGTCGCCCCAGCCGGTGGAGCGGGCGGTGGCCACGGCCGCGGCCCTGCCGGACGGGCAGTAGGGGTCGGCGAAGGAGACGTGGACGGCCCCCGAGACGTCGTAGTACGTCTGCGGCCGGCCCGAGGTGCGGTCGACGATCTGGTCGGGCACGACGATGGCGCCGGGCCCGTACTCGGCCTTGAGCGAACCGACGGCGCTGGGGGCGAGCACCTGGGTCACGCCGAGCGAGCGCAGCGCCCACAGGTTGGCGCGGTAGGGGATGCGGTGGGGAGGGAAGCGGTGATCCCGGCCGTGCCGGGGGATGAACGCGACCGAACGCGAGCCGATGCGGCCGACGGTGACGACGTCGCTGGGCGGCCCGTAGGGGGTGGAGAGCTCGATCTCCTCCGGGTCGTCGAGGAGGGAGTAGAAGCCCGAGCCGCCGAGGACGCCGATGTCTGCGCGAGTGACCATGGCGCCGAGAGTAGCCGGACGGCCGAGGGGTGTGAGAAGGCCGAACGCCGTTCTGTGGATAACCGCGCCGGTGTGCGTACGCTCCGCGTTCAGGCGTGCGCACGCCCGCCCGAACGCGGAGCGTACGCATACCAGTACGAAGCGTAGGATCGCCGCATGCGGCAAAAAGGGCTGGGCCTCATCATCCTCGCGCTGATGCTCGGCATGCTGCTGGCCTCGCTCGACCAGACCATAGTCTCCACGGCCCTGCCGACGATCGTGAGCGACCTGGGCGGGCTGGAGCAGCTCTCCTGGGTGGTGACGGGCTACATGCTCGCCTCGACCGTCTCCACGCCGTTGTGGGGCAAACTGGGCGACCAGTACGGCCGCAAAAAGCTCTTCATCGCCGCGATCGTCATCTTCCTCCTCGGATCGGCCCTGTGCGGGCTGAGCCGGAACATGGGGGAGCTGATCGGGTTCCGGTCGATCCAGGGGCTGGGCGGCGGCGGGCTCATGGTGCTCGCGCAGGCGATCGTGGGCGACGTGGTCTCGGCCCGCGAACGAGGGCGCTACCAGGGCTTCTTCGGCGCCGTCTTCGCCGTCAGCAGCATCGTGGGGCCGCTGCTCGGCGGGCTGTTCGTCGACCATCTGTCCTGGCACTGGGTGTTCTACGTCAACCTGCCCCTGGGCGCGATCGCCCTGGGCGTGATCGCGGCGGCGCTGCCCGGCGACGACACGCGCACCAGCCATCGCATCGACTACGCCGGGGTGGTGCTGCTCGGCGGCGCGACCTCGTGCCTGGTGCTCATCACGACCTGGGGCGGCACGACGTATCCCTGGGCGAGCCCGGTCATCGCCGGCCTGGCGCTGGGGGCGGCGGCGCTGGTCGCGGCGTGGGTGGCGGTCGAGCGACGGGCCGCCGAGCCGGTGCTGCCGCTGGGGCTGTTCCGGGTGCGGGCGTTCGCGATGTCGTCCGCGGTGGGGTTCGTGGTGGGGTTCGCGATGTTCGGGGCGCTCACGTACCTGCCGCTGTTCCTGCAGGTCGTGCATGGGGTGAGTCCCACCTTGTCCGGGGTGTACCTGCTGCCGATGATGGCCGGGATGCTCATGATGTCCATCGTCAGCGGGCTGGTGATCTCGAAGACCGGCAGATACCGCTTCCTGCCCATCGCGGGCACGGCCGTGGCGACGGCGGGGTTGTTCCTGCTGTCCGGGCTGAGCGAGCGCAGCAGCCTGCTGACGATGGGCGGCTACCTGCTGGTGCTCGGCGTCGGGCTCGGAATGACCATGCAGGTGCTGGTGATCGTCGTCCAGAACGCCGTCGACTTCAAGGACCTCGGCGTGGCCACGTCGGGGGCGACGTTCTTCCGGTCGATCGGCGGGTCCTTCGGGGTCGCCACGCTGGGGGCGGTCTTCACCGGCACGCTCGACGGCGACCTGCGGGAGGTGCTGGCCAGGGCCCGGTTGCCGGCGGGGTTCGACCCGTCCGGAATCCAGCGCGACCCGACCGTCATCCAGCGGCTTCCTCCCGCGCTGGCCGGTCAGTTCCTCCATGTGTACGCCGACGCCATCGCCACCGTCTTCCGGGTGGCCGCGCCGGTGATGCTGGGCGCGTTCGCGCTGAGCTGGTTCATCCCGCAGACGCGGCTCAGGGAGACCACCAAGGCGGCCGACCTGGGCGAGGGGCTGGGCGCCACGTCGGCCGAGCGGTCGTCGCTGGAGGAGGTCGAACGGGGGCTCATGCGGCTCGCCGACGCCGACCTGCGCAGGGGGTACTACGAAAGGCTCGGGGCGCTGGCCGGGCTGAGCGGGCTCGCGCCGCAAGGGGTGTGGGTGCTCGCCAGGCTCAACGGCAGGGGCTGGGTCGGGGCGGGCGAGCTGGCCGAGTGCGCCAAGGTGAGCAGGGCACGCGGACGGCCCCACGTCGACCGGCTGGTGGACGAGGGGCTGGTGGAACGTTCGGCGGACGGCGAGCGGTTGCGGCTCACGCCGGAGGGGGACCGGGCGGCCCTGGGGCTCGTGCGCTGCTCACGCGAGGGGCTGAGCAGGCTCGTGGCCGACTGGGGGCCCGATCCACAACTGACGCGGCTCGTCGATCGCATCGCGCCGGAACTGCTCGGCGCGTACGCCGACCGGCCTCGATGAGGCCCCCGCCCGTGCGGGCGGGGTGACGCGCCTAGCTGGAAGCCGCGGCGGACGCCGGCGCCGGGGTGGACGACGACGAGGACGACGCGGACGACGACTCGCTCGACTTGCTCTCGGCCGGCTTCGACGGGGTGGTCGAGGCGGTGGAGGACGTCGAGGACGAGCGGTTGTCGGTGCGGTAGAAGCCCGAACCCTTGAACACGATGCCGACGGCGGAGAACACCTTCCGCAGGTTGCCCTGACAGTTGGGGCACACCGTCAGCGCATCGTCGGTGAACTTCTGCACGACTTCGAGCTGCTCGCCGCAGTCGTTGCAGGCGTACTGGTAGGTCGGCACGCGCTCCTCCTTACACGTTCTGGCACTCGAGCGATGCGACTGCTAATGCTAACCGATTGGGCCAAACACCTATTCCAACCCCCGCTCCCCGTACCAACCGGCCAGCTTGCCGCTGCGGCTGACCGCGCGCAGGCGGCGTTCGACCTGGTCACGGCAGGCGGCCGTGGTGACCACCAGGAGCTGGTCGTCGGCCCGGACGCGGGTGCTGTTGTCCGGTACGAACGATTTGCCGTCGCGGACCACGAGCGTGACGGCGGCTCCGGCGGGCAGGCGCAGCTCGAAGACCTCCACGCCGTGCAGGCGCGACCCGACGGGCACCTTGACCTGCAGCAGGTCCGCCTTGAGCTCCTCCAGCGGCGCGGACTCCACCTCCAGGTCGTGCGCCTCGCCCGGCGCGCTCACCCCGAGCAGCCGGGCCGCGTACGGCAAAGTGGGCCCCTGCAGCAGCGTGAACACGATCACGATCACGAAGACCTGGTTGAAGATCTCCTTCGAGCCCTGCACGCCGGACGCCCACGGGATGGTCGCCAGCACGATGGGGATCGCGCCGCGCAGCCCCGCCCACGACAGGAACGCCTGGTCGCGCCAGCTCACCCGATCCAGCCGCAACACCCGGGCCACGGTCGAGCTGACCAGCACCGACAGCGGACGGGCCACCATCACCAGCACGGATCCGGCGATCACGCCCGGCACGATGGCCGACGGCAGCTCCTTGGGGGTGGCCAGCAGCCCGAGCATGACGAACAGCCCGATCTGCGCCAGCCACGCCGCGCCCTCGGCGAACCCTCTGGTCGCGGCGCGGTGCGGCAGGCGTGAATTGCCCAGGATGAGGGCCGTGAGGTAGACGGCCAGGAAGCCGGAGCCGTGCAGCAGCACCGCGCCGCCGTACGAGACGAAGGTGAGGGCGAGCACGGCGATCGGGTAGAGGCCGGAGGCGGGGAGGGCGACGCGGCGCAGCGCGTACGCGCCCGCCGGTCCGACGGCGAGGCCCACGGCCGCGCCGATGACCAGCTCGATGGCCGTCTCCAGCAGGAACGTTCCCACGGACGCCGGCCGCCGCGAGGCCCCGCTGAGCAGTACGACGGCGATGACCGTGGGGGCGTCGTTGAATCCGGACTCCGCCTCCAGGACCCCCGCCAACCGGGTCGGGAGCGGCAGTCTGCGCAGCACCGAGAAGACGGCGGCGGCGTCCGTCGAGGCCAGCACGGCGCCGAGGACCAGCGCCGCGGTCGGATCCATGCCGAGCAGCCCCTGGACGGCCAGCGCCACGACCACGATGCTCACCGTCACGCCGACGGTGGCCAGGATCAGGGCGAGGGGCACCGATTTGCGGACGTGCGACCAGGTCGTGGTCAGACCGCCCTCGGCCAGGATCACCGCCAGCGCGATCAGGCCGATCTGCTGGACGGCCTGCGGGCTCTCCAGCTTGGCGCCGAACCCCGAAGCCCCCAGAACCAGGCCGAGGGCCAGGAAGAGCAGAAGACTGGGCAGACCGCTGCGATGTGCGATGCGTACGGACGCGATGGCCGCGATGACAATTCCGGCACCGATCAGGAGCCAGACATCAAGCGTCATCCAGCCCCCTCTCGTCCCTTCGGTCACATAAGCCTAGTGAGTCCGCGCGGCGTCATCGCAAAACGGACCCGGTGGTCGTGCGGCTCGGCGGGCACGTCGTCGATCAGCTCGCCGTCGTGCAGCAGGGCCACCGTGGGCACGTTGGGCCCCACCCTGGCCAGCGCGCGGTCGTAGGAACCGCCGCCACGTCCGAGGCGCACCCCCGTGCGGCGGTCGACCGCGAGGGCGGGCACGATCACCAGCGCGGCCGTGCGGACGGCGTCGACGCCCCGGCGCGTGTCGACCGGTTCCATGATGCCGAAGCGGCCAGGGGCGAGCGTGTCCGGGCCGTCGTAGACCGCCCAATCCAGGTCATTGTCCTCTTTCAGCACCGGAAGGATCACCGTCGCGCCGTGTTTCCACAGAGCGAACACGAGACCGTGCGTCTCCGGCTCCGACCCCGCTGACCAGTAGCAAGCCACCAGACCGGCCATCTGGACCCAGGGCTGTTCGAGCAGCGTCTCGCGGACCTTGGTGGCGTTTGCCCGCAGTTGTTCGGGCGGCAGAGCGGTACGCGCCGCGAGCAGTCGGCGACGCAGGTTCAGCTTGTCCACAGGTACCTCCACTAGGGTCTACTCATGGCTGACTTCGACCCTGTGACGAAAGCCGTCGTGCCCGCCGCGGGTCTGGGCACCCGGTTCCTCCCGGCGACCAAGGCGACACCCAAAGAGATGTTGCCCATCGTCGACAAGCCCGCGATCCAGTATGTCGTCGAGGAGGCGGCCTCCGCCGGGCTCCTCGACGTCCTCATGGTCACCGGCAAGAACAAGCGGTCCATCGAAGACCACTTCGACCGCGCGTTCGAGCTGGAAGAGGCCCTGGAGGCCAAGGGCGACGAGCAACGGTTGTCCCAGGTCCGCGAGCCCGCCTCGCTCGCCACGCTGCACTACGTGCGGCAGGGCGAGCCGAAGGGGCTGGGGCACGCGGTGTTGTGCGCCAAGCAGCACGTCGGCGACCACCCGTTCGCCTGCCTGCTCGGTGACGACCTGATCGACTACCGCGACCACCTGCTCAAGCGCATGATCGAGGTGCGCGACACGTTCGGCGGCAGCGTGGTGGCGCTGATGGAGGTGCCGAGGGAGCAGGTCTCGCTCTACGGCGTGGCCACCATCGCCGGCACCGTCGAGGACGACGTCGTGCGCGTGACCGACCTGGTGGAGAAGCCGCCGGTGGACGAGGCGCCCTCCACGTGGGCGGTCATCGGGCGATATGTGCTCGATCCCGCCGTTTTCGAGGTCCTGGAGAACACCCCGCCCGGCCGTGGCAACGAGATCCAGCTCACCGACGCGCTGCGCACGCTGGCCGGCCGCAGCTCCGAGCAGGGCGGGCCGGTGCACGGCGTGCTGTTCCGCGGGCGGCGGTACGACACCGGCGACAAGCTCGACTATCTGCGCACGGTGGTGAAGTTCGCCGCCGATCGCGAGGATCTGGCGCCGGAGTTCGTGCCGTGGCTGCGGGAGTTCCTCGATGAGATCGGTTGACGCGCATCTGGCCGAGATCCTGGCCACTGTGCGTCCGCTGGCGCCGCTGGAGCTGGAGCTGGAGCGGGCGCTAGGCACGACGCTGGCCGAGGACGTCTCCTCGCCGGTGCCGCTGCCGCCGTTCGACAACTCCGCGATGGACGGCTACGCGGTCAGGGCCGAGGACGTGCCCGGCACGCTGCCGGTGATCGACGACGTCGCCGCCGGGTCCGACGAGCTGCGGGCGGTGGGCCCCGGGCATGCCGTCCGCATCATGACCGGGGCGCCCATGCCGGCCGGGGCGGACTCCGTCGTGCCGGTGGAGTGGACGGACGGCGGCACGGTCTCCGTTCGGATAAATCGTGATGTCCCGGTTGGTAACGCGATTCGCCGGGCGGGCGAGGACGTCCAGGCGGGCGAGGCGGTGCTCAAGGCCGGCACGGTGATCGGGCCGGCCCAGCTCGGGATCATCGCCGGTGTGGGGCGGCGGCGCGTGTGGGTGCGTCCGCAGCCCCGCGTCGTCGTCATCTCGACCGGCGCCGAGCTGGTCGAGCCGGGGGCGCCGCTGGGCCGCGGGCAGATCTGGGAGTCCAACAGCTTCACCCTGACGGCCGCGGTGCGCGCGGCGGGCGCCGAGGGGTTCCGTGCGGGGTCCGTCGGCGACGATCCCGCCGTGCTGCTCGACCAGCTCGACACCCATCTGGTGCGCGCCGATGCGATCATCACCAGCGGCGGGGTATCCATGGGGGCCTACGAGCCCGTCAAGGAGGCCCTGGCGCCGCTCGGCACGGTCCGGTTCGAGAAGGTCGCGATGCAGCCCGGCATGCCGCAGGGGTTCGGCGTCCTGGGCGACGACCGGGTGCCGATCTTCGCCCTGCCGGGCAACCCGGTGTCCTCCTTCGTGTCGTTCATGCTGTTCGTCCGCCCTGCGCTCGACAAGATGCGCGGCCTGCCCACCGACACGGCCCCGGTGACCGCCTACGTCACCGCGGCGCTGCGGTCGCCGTCGGGCCGGCGCTCGTACCTGCGCGGCGTGCTGGCCTCCGACGGCACGGTCGCGCCGGTCCACGGGCAGGGCTCCCACCAGCTCGCGGCCCTGGCCTCGGCGAACGCGCTGATCGTGGTGCCGGAGGACGTGACCGAGGTGCCCGGCGGGTCCGAGGTGGAGGTGATCCGGCTGTGAGCGAGTTCACTCATCTGGACGAGACGGGCGCGGCCCGCATGGTCGACGTCTCGGCCAAGGACGTCTCCGCCCGTACCGCGACGGCGACCGGGCGGGTGTTGTTGTCGCCGGAGGTCGTGGCGCTGCTGCGGTCGGGCGAGGTGCCCAAGGGCGACGCGCTGGGGGTGGCCAGGATCGCCGGGATCATGGGGGCGAAGCGCACGCCCGACCTCGTCCCGCTCTGCCACCCGATCGCGTTGCACGGCGTCAAGGTCCTGCTCGACGTCGAGGACTGGGGGGTGGCGATCACTGCCCGGGTGCGGACGGCCGACCGCACCGGGGTGGAGATGGAGGCGCTGACCGCCGTCACCGTGTCCGCGCTGGCGCTGATCGACATGGTCAAGGCGGTCGATCCGGCCGCCGTGATCACCGACGTCCGGGTGGAGGAGAAGGTGGGCGGCAAGACCGGTCTGTGGACCAGGGAAGCCACGTGATCAGGGCGCTCGTGGTGACCGTGTCGAACCGCGCGTCCGCCGGGATTTATGCCGACAAATCAGGGCCGTTGCTGGCCGAGCTGCTGGCCTCCGACGCCGGCTGCGAGGTCTCGGGGCCGGTGGTCGTCCCCGACGGCGACGCGGTCGAGGCGGCCTTGCGGGACGGCGTCGCGCAGGGTTACGACGTGATCGTCACCACCGGCGGCACCGGGCTCACGCCCCTCGACCTGACGCCGGAGATGACCGCCCGCGTGATCACCAGGGAAATTCCCGGTATTGCGGAGGCCATTCGCCTGGCGAATCGCGACAAGGTGCCCACGTCGGTCCTGTCCCGGGGGCTCGCGGGTCAGGCAGGTGACACGTTGATCGTTAATCTGCCCGGCTCGTCCGGTGGCGTCCGGGATGGGGTGGCGGTGCTCGCGCCCGTCCTGCGGCACGCCGTCGAGCAGATGAAGGGCGGCGATCACCCCCGCTGACCAGGTTTCGGTCTGCCGATCGATGATCCGTGGCGACATCGAGCCCGATGGGGGGATGATGAGAGGCGTGGATCGACTTCGTGGCTGGCCGGCGATTCTGAACGAAGGCCCGGTAGGCCTGCGGCCGCTGCGGCTGAGCGACGTACGCGTCTGGCGCGAGACCAGGTTGCGCAACGCCGACTGGCTGCGCCCCTGGGAACCGAGCAACCCCGAGACCCCGCTGTTCAGGACGGGGCTCGGCCCGTACATCTCCATGGTCGGCACCCTGCGCCGCGAGGCCAGGCAGGGGCTGGCGCTGCCCTGGGTGGTCACCTACGGCGGCCGCTTCGCGGGGCAGCTCACCGTGGGGGCCATCGTGTGGGGATCCGCCCGTTCCGCCCAGGTCGGTTACTGGGTGGACGGCGCGCTGGCCGGGCGGGGCATCATCCCCACCGCCCTGGCCCTGGCCGTCGATCATTGCTTTTTCACCACCGGATTGCATCGGCTAGAGGCGAACATCCGTCCTGAGAACCAGGCCAGCCGTAGGGTGGTGGAGAAGCTCGGGTTCAGGGAAGAAGGCATTCGGCGTCGCCAACTCCACATCGACGGGGCCTGGCGCGACCACATCTGCTACGCGCTGACCGTCGAGGACGTCCCCGGCGGCCTGCTCGTACAGTGGCGGCGCGCCCGTGAGGCGGCCGCTCACGGCGGTTCTCCGATCGAAGAGGTTTGACGATCTCGCGACACACCGCACCGAATGCTCGTCAATCAGTGACACACGGTCTTACGGTGCGTGACGTGAGCACAATGAAGGCGCGACGAGCACAGACGCGCTTTCGTGCTGCCCGGAGGTGGTCGTGAGCAGCGCCTTCCTCTATGTCGCCATTGTGGTGATGTGGCTGTGCGTCCTGATCCCGATGTGGTTGCGCCGGGACAAGACGAACCTCCAGGAGCTGGCCGAACTCGAAGAGCACTACACCGGCGAGCACGCCCTGCCCGACCTGGACAACCTCGACGCCACCCTCGGCGACGAGGACGCGCCGGAGGGCGAGAAGGTCGATGTCCGGCAGTTCCGGCTTCGGCGTAGGGCGATCATCGTAGCGCGCCGCCGGAGGTTGTTGTTCTTCACCGCGCTGCTCGTGCTCGCCTCGGTGGTCACGGCCGGGGTCGAGATGATCCCGTGGTGGGGTGTGGCACCGTCCGTGGTCGTCATGCTGTCGTACATGGCCTTTCTGCGGATCGCCGTACAGGTGGATCGTGAACGCCGGGAGCGGGCGCTCCAGGCGCGCTCTGAGCGGCTGCGACGGGCCCGCGAGCGGCGCCGGGCGGCGGCCGAGGTGGAGGCCGAGGTGATCGACCTGACCGCGCTGCACGCCGACGTCCTGTTCGACCAGTACGCCGAACCGCCCAAACGGGCGGTGGGGGACTGAGAGGATGGCGCGAGGACCCTTGGGAGTTTGCTAATCTGGTCGAGTCCTTGGGGATGTAGCGCAGTCCGGTAGCGCACTTCGTTCGCATCGAAGGGGTCAGGGGTTCGAATCCCCTCATCTCCACCAGGGGCCGTTCTTGAGACGGCCGGACTGAAGTTGACGGGATCCCGTCTGATCATCGAGATCAGGCGGGATCTTGTCGTTTCAGGGGTTTCCGAATCGGGTTCGTCCCGGTTTGGGGACCGCAGTGCGGGTGTCCGGGAAGGCCGGGGTGGTGTCAGGCCGCTGGTGGAGGACAGAGATCCGGCCGTTGGGCATGGCGAAGCCGACGGTGGGCGAGGCGCTGCGACAAGGTGGCGGGTTCTGCGGCTTATGGGGCGGGTGGTGGTCTGCTCTGGGCTGCGGTTGGTGCGCCGTCGAAGGGCTCGACTGGTGCCTGCGGGGTGTCGGCTGGTGTGATGGGCTCGTCTTGGGGCTCGTGGGTTTGGCGCCACTGGTCGAGGAAGTGGTCGTTGGCGACCGCGATGAGCAGCGCGACCAGGATGGTCTGGGCGACGCGGCCGTGGGCGAGCCGGTGCTTGGGATCGCCGAGGTCGAGGTCGTGGCCCTTGATCCTGCCGTTGAGGCCTTCGGTGTTGGCGCGGACAGGCTTGTAGGTCCCGATCCAGGCGGGACTCAGGTAGGCCAGGTCCTGGCGGAACTTGTCGAGGTGGCCGAGATCGCCGGGGTGCAGGGTGATGGTGTGCTGGCGGCAGATCTTCGGCAGTTGGTCGGTTTTCAGGTCAGGCTGCGGTGGCAGGACGCGGGGTTTGGCCGCGGGGTGGGCGGCTCGTTGTCGGGCGTCGGTCAGGTTGACCGCGGCGGGCCGGCTGGGCCTGCGCTGGTGGAGGCGGTCGAAGCGGGGGCAGGTGACCGATGGGGAGGTGCCTGCTGCCGGGCACTGGAAGCGGACGGTGCCGTCTGCGTTCGGGCTCTCTTTGAGGCGCAGCAAGTACGGCTCTCGCGCGCTGATGAGCGCGGTGAGTTCGTCCGATGGTGCGCGGATGGCGGCGTCGTCCAGACCGGTGGTCGCTTGGGCGAGCCTGTCGGGCATCAGTGGGCAGGCCGGGGAGCCGTCGACGAGCAGGGTGCCGTGGACACTGCCCTGCACTCCGCGCTGATCCACTTTGTCGTCAAGTGCAAGCCGGTAGCCGAGTTCGCGTGCCGGCCGGGCGAAGTGGCCGGGTTGCTGGTCGGTGTAGGCGCGGTCGACGACGGCGAATGCGGCGGGCAAGCCGAGGACGGCTAGATCAGCCAGCTGGCCCCTGCGGGCCCACACTGGTCCCAGTGAGAAGGAAGCCCTCGGATGGCCTCACGCCTTGTGTGGCGAGGAAAGCGGAAAGGCTAGAGAACTTTTCGAAGTGAGAAGGAAGCCCTTCCATAGCCTCGCGATCATCACCCTATCAGCCGGGGATCAGCTCGTGCAGAGTCGCCGGTGTGTACACCCGGGCGCCGGGCGGCAGGTCGGCCGGTGTTTGCAGTCCGATGTAGGTGGTGTGGTCCCCCGTCTGGGGCTTGGCCCGCAGCAGGTCGACCAGGTGGCGTACGCGCAGGTGGTCGCGTTCCACGATGGAGCGCACCAGCAGAGCGGTGGTCACCCGGTTGCCCTCCACCTGGTTGAACCCGAGATGGCCCTTCAGGTACAGGTGCAGCCACTTCACCCGCCAGCCGCCGTCGTCACCACGCAGGAAGGCCAGCGGCAGAGCGACGCGGCCCGCGCCGCGCAGGTCGGACTTCATCCGTACCGTGCGCGGCTCGAACGGCAGGCCCTCCTGGTCGGCGTCCCTGGTCATGTAGCCGAAGAACGCCTCTGCGGCCTCGTCGAAGGCCTCGCCGGCGAAGATGTTGACCTGCGGGATGATGATCGGCTTGGTCGCCTGGGCGAGGCGGATGTCGATGAACTCGCTCGCGCCGTCGGGAGCCTGGGTGAGGTCGCCGGAGTATTGGGCGAAGTCGTTGCCGTAGTTCGTCCACGAGATGTGCTCGGGCGCGCCGTAGGAGCCGTCCAGCATCAACGCGGACAGGTCGTAGTCGGTACGCCGCTCGGCCTGCCGCCAGTGGACGAAGAAGCGCAGCAGTTCGCCGTCCACGCGGGTGAGCGAGCCGCGCGGCAGCATGCCGAGCCCAGGAGTGACGGCCTTGGCGGACAACGGCAGGGCGACGTCGAGCATCTCGGGGTCGACGATCAGCCGGCCAGGGGCCGGAAGCCGGCGAGTGATCTCCGCGTCCAGGATGGCCGCGACCCGCGTCACGACGTCGCCTGCCAGCGGTGGCCGCTGGTCGTCGGTCGCCCAGGCCCGGCCGTTCCGGTTGATGAACACGCGACCGGGCGCGGGGATGAGCCGGTTGGTCAAGTGCTCGCGCAGCGACAGCAGGACTCGCCCCGACGCGCTCGCCGCGGCCTTCTCGGCAGCTTCCAGCACGGGTTCCAGCACGGATGCCGGTGCGGTCGCCGCGGTGCGGGTGCGCAGCAGGTGGTCCAGGCGGCGCAGCAGTGCGCCCGGCGCGTTCTGCAGCAGGTCGACGGCCTCGCCGGTACGTCCCTGCGCCAGGGCCGCCTCCACCCGGCTGCCGAGACTGCTCACGCGGCGTGCGCCCCGCGCGGCTTCGAAGACGTGCGCGGCCTGCGGGAACTGCGGGTATTCGTGGGGGTGCAGCCGTTCGCCGAGCCGCTTCCACTGCTCCCGGTGGGAAGGCACGTCGCCGAGCTTGGCGGGAGAGGCGATCGCGTCCAGGGCCTGCAGGAGGGCGCGGCGCTCGGCCCGGCGGAAGGAGCGGAACCTGGTCGGGGCGGCCAGCGTGACGTCGCCGCCGGAGGCGGCGCAAGCGAGCCTGAGCACGTCGGTGACCGTGTCGACGAGCAACGGACGGCCGCCTGCCAGGCGGGCCTCGTTGATGACGGCACGGTTCTCGCGCACCGGGATGCTGTCAGGTTCGGCGGCGCAGGAGGCGGCCAGCATACGCAGCGCGGCCAGGTCCTCGGCCGGCAGCGGCACCGTCGAGCCCGCCAGCGACAGGTAGAGCTCGCGCGTCTCCGACTCCAGGCTGCCGCCGAGGTCCAGGACGGTCACCCGGTCGCCGGCCAGCGGGATCAGCTCGGCGTGCGCGGCCAGCAGGTCGGCGTAGGTGTGCTGGTAGCGGCCATAGCCGGGTAGCGCCAGCAGGTTCAGTGCGGACGGTCCCGACGAGCGCCGGAGCCGTTCCACGGCGGCGGGGTCGAGCGCGGCGGGGTCGAGCATGGCCCCGCGCAGCAGAGCGGCCCAGAACTCCAGCGTGTCCGGCACGTTCTTGGGGAAGTCGAGGAAGTAGGCGTTGTGCTCGACATGGTCGCCGACCAGCGTGCGCACGGCTGCCAGGATCCGGACGCCGAGATCGATAACGGTTTCACCGCGCAGGTTCGACAGGCGTTCCAGCAACGGCGCCGAGCAGGTGAAGCCGACGCTCAACAGCGCGACGTCGAGCTGACGCGCGGCGACCTGTCCCCACTGCTGCGGGCCTTGCCCAGTGCCGGTGCCAACGCTGCCGATGGGAACTCGCAGACGGCGGGAGATGACGAGCTTTTCCAGATCCTCCACATCGGCACCATAGTGGTGAAGCGCGCCAGTCCACCGCTGCTTTTCTCCCAAGGTGATCATGCCGGAACCCGGCCGGGGGGAGGACGGCGGCGTGGCCGCCGCGGTCAACCTCTGCGCCGCGGGCGGGCGACGCGGCCAGGGGTTGACTGCGGGGCCGGGCGGCTACAGGGGCCTGCCGGTGGCGTATCGGTAGGAGGCCGCGACGACGCTTCTGGCGGTCTCCAGTTCTTGTGGGCTGCGGGGACCGTAGAGCATCACCACGTTGATCGTGGGTGAGTACAGGGGATGGCGCTCGCCCCAGCCCTTGGCGATGAGCTCTTGCTGGTCCTCCTGTGACAGGGCCATGTGCAGGCTGCCGTCGGCGTGGACGTGGGCGAACTCGGCGACCAGTCGGGGCGGCAGGAGCACCGCTCCCTGCGGCGGCACCGCGTCCTGGTGCAGGAAGAAGGCGAGCGAGCCCGGCTCGGAGATCTCGCTCGGTCTGATCTCGGTGCCGGGAAGCCGGGTGCTCATCCACTGCGCGAGCTGTTCGCGGATCTCGCCGGGGCTGTTCTGGCTGAGCTGGACGTGCGGAACGGACGGGCCGGTACGGGGACGGTCCCCGGCGCGGGTGGGAAGGGACAGCATGACGGACTCCTCAGAAAGTGATGACGATCTTGCCGCGCGTGTACTGGCCTTCGGCCAGGTCGCGCGTGGCCTGCGGGGCTTCGTCGAGCGGGTAGGTCGCGGCCCCCTCGATGCTCATCCGGCCCGCCGCGACCCGTTCGGCCTGCCGGTGCAGGTCGCCGGTCGATGCCTCCATCCGGACGTAGACGGGCGCGACCCCGTCCACCTCCGCCGGGCTGTACAGGGTGGAGACGAGCCGGCCGCCGGGCCGTACGAGCCCGGCGGGGACGCGAGTGCGGGACCTGCGTTGATCAGGTCGACGACCACATCCAGCCCGTCGGGGTGCAGCCGCCGGGCCGCGCTCAGGGTGTCGACGGCGGTGTGGTCGATGGTCTCGTGCGCCACCGAGCGCGCGGATGACCAGCGCACTGTCGCCTGGCTCCAGGGCGGCGGCTAGGACACAGTGCGCGGTCATCGCCGCCATGGGCAGCGCGGCGGCATGGACCGGGGACAGCGCGCGCGGCCGGTGGACGAGCTCGGGCCCCTCGCCGACCAGCGCATACTCGGCGATCATCGCCGAGGCCGCGCCTGCGTAGGCGATCACCTCGTCACCGGCCGCGAACCGCGTCACGCCTTCTCCCACGGCCGCCACCACCCCGGTGGCATCCACGCCGGGCACGAACGGGTGCGTCACCGGGAACATCGCACGCAGCTCACCCGTGACCAGCTTCACGTCGATGGGATTGAGCGCCGCAGCCTGCACGCGGACCTGCACCTGGCCAGGGCCGGGTGACGGGTCGGGCACGTCATGGACGCGCAGCTGCTCCAGGGGGCCGTAGGCAGCGGCGACGAGAGCTTTCATGATCAGCGGCTCCTGATGTGGCGGCGAATCGGGCAGGGCAAGCCTGCTCGCCGCCCGCCCTCCCGCTCACCGTCCGTCCGGGCGGCACCTGCTACCCGAACGGGCAGCGACCTCCCCTGCCCGGCGTCGCCTAGCATCAGCGCATGGACCTGCCCGACCCGCACACCGCGCTGGCAGCAGCCGCATCCGTGCTGCGGGCGCCGACCGGCGCCATGCTCGAACCACTGTCACAGGCGCTGGCCGGGTTCTTGCCGCACCGGGCGGTGACCGTGCTCACCGGCGACTGCGCCCGGCATCCCATGAAGGCCCACGGCGAGACAGCGATCATCGAGAAGATCACCAGCGCCGAGCTGGCCCGCGTGGGCGGCACGGTCGGCGTGGGCCAGCCCTGGTCCGGCCGGGCGCGCCTGGCCGGCGAGGACCTGCCGGTGCTGGCTGTCGCCTCCCGCCCGGCCGGGGCCTCCGGCGGCCTGCTCGTGGTGGTGACCGTCGGCGGGGACGCGCCCACCGGCCCGCCAGCCGAGCTGGTGCAGCAGCTGTGGGACCTGGTCGCCCTGCAGCTGATGCACCGCGCCGAGAACCTGCCCCCCGCCGACCTGACCGGCAACCGGGTGGCCGCCGGCGAGCGGGCCCGCGTCATCGCTGAGCTCACCAGCACTCACGCCGCCACACTGCAATCCCTGCTCGGCACCTTGCGCAGCCGTACGCTCGACGACGCCGCAGCCCGGCGCACCGCCACCGACCTGGCCGTGTCAGCGTTGATCGAGTTGCGCGCCGCGTCCGACCTGAATTCCACGCTGAGCGAGGAGCCGGCCGGGGCGGCCTTCGACCGGCTGGCAGGCAAGCTGGCACCCCTGGCCCGCCACAGCCAGGTGTCGCTGGAGCTGGCCGGGCCGCGCGACCGCGACCGCGCCCTACCGTCCGACATCGCCAACACCGCCCTGGCCCTGGTACGGGGCGCCGTGGTCGCCATGCTCGAGCAGGACGGCCTGACGAGAGTTCGCGTGTCCTGGGAGCCGGAGGAGTCCGAGCTCCACCTCGTCGTTCGCGACGACGGGCCGGGCACGCTCGCGGCCGGCGCGCTTGCCCTGCGCCGCCTGGCCGAGCTGGCAGCCGCCGTGGACGGCCGTCTCTCCCTCGACGCCGTCCCCGGCTGGGGCACGACGATCAGTGCCGCGCTGCCGCTCACCCCGCCCGCACCCCCGGCCTCGGACGCCGCCCTGGCCGCGCTCAGGCCACGCGAGCTCGAGGTGCTCGAACGGCTGGCGCGCGGCCTGCGCAACCGGCAGATCGCCGAAGACCTGCTGATCAGCGAACACACCGTGAAGTTCCACGTGGCCAACATCCTGGCCAAGCTCGGCGTGGGCACCCGTACCGAGGCCGCCGCCCTTGCTCACGCCTCCGGTCTAACCACGCCGGTCTAACCGCGCCGGTCTGACCGCGCCGGTCTGACCGCGCCGGGCAATGCCCGGCCACCGTGCTCGCTACGCCGACAGCGGCCGTGGAGGATCGACTGGCGTAGGACGATCACGTAGCTGCCGTCCGAGAGCACCAGGAACGGTGCAGCGGCCGACAGCCGCGCGGGTCTGCCCAAGCTGAAGCTCATGCGGCATCTCGTCGTCGGCGGTGAGGCCGTGCCGGCTCAGCACTTCAGGCGGGCGGCGGTGTCCGTGCCACCGGAGAGCCTGGTCAACGGCTACGGTCCGACCGAGCACACGGTCTACTCGTGGCTGCTACCGGTACGACCCGGCCCACGGGTACGAGCGGAAGCTGCCCATCGGCCCGCCTCGTGACGGCTCAGGTGCGGGGGTCCTGGCCGACGGGCTGCACCCGGTGGCGCCGGGGATGCCCGGCGAGCTCATCGTCACGGGGAGCGGGCTTGCCGACGGCTATGTCGGGGACGAGACACTGACCTCCGCGCGCTTCATCTCGCTGCCCCAGGAGTACGGCCGCCGTGGATATCGCACGGGTGACGGCGCCCGACTGCTGCCGTCGGGCGACTTCGACTGCCTGGGCAGGCTCGACCGCCAGCTTCACCTGCCGCTCGCCGTGGTCATCGTCGCCGCCGGGCTGATCGGCGTCTGCGAGGTGTGCTACGACATCGCCGCGCAGACCGCCCGCTTGTTCAGGTACCCGAGGCCTTGGCCTGCCCGGCCGGACAGGAGCTAGCTGGATGTCCTGGACGGGCGCCCATGTCTGGACCGCATACGGTCCGGCACCACGCCGATCCTGGACGGTTTCGGTGTGGGCGGCCTTCAGCGCGTCCTCGGCGTTGAGGGCGCGTTCCCGCTGGTTCGCTTCGATGGCCGCGCCGGAAATTGGCGTGAAGAAAATCTGCCGAGCGGCGAACACTGGGAGACAGTCGCCTTCGGAAGGACGCCATGGCTGCACCACCTGACGCCAACGATGTGCTGGAAGACGTCACCATGGTCGAGCGGTCGATGGACAATCCCGAGCTTTTCGCCCTCCTGTACGACCGGTACTTCCAGGAGGTCTACCGCTACCTGGCCGCCCGGCTCGGCGGCGAGCAGGCCGAGGACCTGGTCGCGGAGGCCTTCCTGCTCGCGTTCGACGGCAGGTGCGGCTTCGATCCGCAGCGGGGCACCGTGCGGTCGTGGCTATTCGGCATCGCCACGAATGTCGTGGCCCGGCACCGCCGCAGGGAGGGCCGCCGCCTGAACGCGCTCAGCAAGATCGCGGCTGAGGACTCCGGTGACGGGCACGAGGACCGAGTGACCTCGCAGCTCGCGGCGCAGGCCAGCCGGCCGGAGCTCGTACGGGGGCTGAAGGGCCTGTCAAAGGGCGATCGCGACGTGGTGTTCCTGCTCGTGTTCGGCGGGCTGGGCTACGAGGAGATCGCCGCCGCCCTGGACGTACCGGTGGGGACCGTCGGGTCCCGGTTCAACAGGGCGCGCAAGAAGCTGCGAAAGGCCCTGGGCGACGTCAACCCGATCGGGGAGTGGTGATGGACGAGTTGAAGCTGATCGAGGCCGTGTTCGCGGAGCCCGAGCCGACGCCGGAGGCGGCAGCGAGGGGGCGTGACCGCTTCCTCCGCCTGACCCGCCAGGCACAGGCGTCACGGTTGGACCGTCCGCGCCGCTGGTGGCCCACCGCGCTGCCGATCCGGCGCGTCGCCCTGGTCGGCGCCATGGCGGTGATGCTCACCGGCGGAATCATCGTCAGCCAGGTGAGTCTGGGCGGCTCCGACTCGCGTACCCCCGGGTACCTGATCGCTGCCCCTCCGGCCGACGCCAAGGCGCTGCTCACCCTGGCCGCGCGGGCCGCTGCCGACCGGCCCGACACGGTGCCGGCCCGCGGCCAGTACGTTCACACCAAGACGCTGGCCCAGCACAGCCTGTACACCAGGGACAAGGCGGGCACCATGCAGTACACCAAGGTGATGGTCAACGAGGAGCGCTGGGAGGCCGCCGACGTGGGTAAGCCCTGGCTGAGCCGCAAGCAGAGCCTGTCAGCCACGGGACCGGCGCCTCGGCGTTTCTGGGACCACGGCGTCGAGGACATCCTCTCCGAGTCGTCGGGCTGCCCTGGCCAACCGGCCTACGCCCGGCTGCGCACCTGGCCGACGGACCCCGCCCAGGTGCGCGCGAAGATCGTGGCCGACACGGGCGAGGAGCCGCTGCGCATCTGGTCCTCCCTCCAGGGCCTGATCCGCGAGTCCGTGGTACGGCCCAGCCTGGGCGCCGCGCTCTACCAGGTGGCCGCCGGGCTGGACGGCATCGTGCTCATCGGTGACGCGGCGGACGTCTCCGGCCGCCCCGGGCTGGCCGTCGCCATGGACGAGGGCAACGGCACCCGGTCCGAACTGATCTTCGACCGGCAGACCTATCACTACCTGGGCGAGCGCACGGTGGTCACCAAGGGCAAGAGGGTGGAGCTGCCCAAGGGCGAGTACATCGAGAAGAAGGGCACGGTGACCGGCACCGCGGTGCTCGCCGCCGATCTCGCCCCCGGCCTGCCCGAGGTGTCGCCGAAGGCGTCCCGCATGAAGATCCCCTGCTGAGACCTTTCCCCGGCTGATCCGGCCTTTCGGGCCGTGAGTTCTGTTTCGCATGCCCTCAGATCGATCCGGCATGCCCTCAAGGAAAAGGAGAACCTGCATGTTCATCGCCAAGGCCGTTGCGGTCACCCTGCTCGCCGGTTCGTTCGGCGGCCTCACCTCGCCGCCGTCGGGGGACGCCACCGCGTACGAGAAGCAGACACACCTGGAGGCCAAGCGCGTCGCCTGCATGATGGAGCGGGGCCTGGACTACGTGGCCTCCCCGGAGCCTCGGTACACGTGGCAGCCCGGGGAGCAGGAGCGGCTCGCGGGTGACCTGGAGGCGCTGCGGGAGTACCGGGCCAAGTACGGCTTCGGCGTCTGGTCCCCGAACGTCTATCCCAAGGACAAGGTCGTCAACCCCGTCCAGCACGAGAACCCGAACAACAAGATGCTGATGTCGCTCTCGGCCGGCCAGCTGAAGAAGTGGCGCGCCGCCGACGACGCCTGCTTCTCCCAGGCGGTCAAGGAGGTGCTGGGCAAGACCGTCACCTCCCAGGAGGACTACTACGACCAGCTCGAAGCGGCGGTGGACAAGTCGCTGAGCGTCCTCGACCAGGACAAGCAGCTCGTCCAGCTGGGCAAGCAGTTCGCCATGTGCCTGGGGGTCGGCGAGACCAGGCCGACCGCGCTGGACGGTCTGAGCCACACGAAGATCGTGCGGCAGGCTTCGGACGTCGCCAAGAAGACGTGGAAGGGCGAACTACCCAAGGAGGCCGAGGGCAAGACCGTCATCTTCCGGCCGAATCTGAAGCCCGCGCAGGCCAGGCCGTACCTGGACAAGGAGATCAAGGCGGCGCTGAGGGACCTGGAGTGCGGAAAGGCCTTCTACCCCGCCTACTTGCCCAAGGCCGTGGAGATCACGTCGCGGGTCTACCAGGAGTTCGGCAGGGAGGGCGCGGCCCAGGCGGTCCCGTCCCGGATCTACGGCAAGCTCGTCTGACGCAGCGCTCCCGGGGTGCCGCTCGTGGCGCGTGAGCGACACCCCTCGCAACGAATGACGCACGAGTTCGGATCTCACGGGCCGGCCTGGGCGCCCCTTGCCCGCGCCCACCTCCAAGCTCCCCTGCTGACCAGAAGGTAGAGCAGAGCCACTTCCCAGGCCAGCAGCGTCTCTGCCCCATCGGAGGGCTTCCGTGAGCGAGGGCGGTGGTGATGATCGCGGACTCTCCTGATCCGGCCATTGCCCCGACGCCAACCGGGGTGATCGCCTTCCCGGCACATGGTGATCTCGCGCCTCGGCGCCGAGAACTGATGTCAACTCTCCGCACATCGACAACGAGAGAGCAGATGAAATTAACCCACGCAACCCTCGCCGTGATCGTGGCGGGATCGCTCATCGCAGGCGGTACCACGAGTGCCGCACAGGCAGCCGAGGCGGC
This sequence comes from Nonomuraea sp. NPDC001831, assembly GCF_042892035.1. NCBI lineage: Bacteria > Bacillati > Actinomycetota > Actinomycetes > Streptosporangiales > Streptosporangiaceae > Nonomuraea > Nonomuraea sp. NPDC001831. Next base: position 24,326 of record NZ_JBIATU010000008.1, read on the forward strand.
ATCTCCCGTGACCGGGGTGTCGGGCTCAGTGACGCTGCTGACCGGCGACCGGGTGACTGTCACAGCGAACGGCCACCGGATCGAGCCTGGTCCGGGCAGAAACCAGCGCTTCGACGTCCAGCGCCGTCAGGGCCACCTTCACGTCATTCCAGAGGATGCCAAACGGCTGCTGGCCCAGGGCCTGCTGGACGAGCGCTTGTTCGACGTCACGCAGCTGCTCACCTGGCGGTACGGCGACGCCTACAAGGCGGACATACCGCTGATCGTCCAGTCCGCCGAAGGGAAGGCGGCACCGGCGCTCAGCGGAACGCGCAAGGCGAAGGAGTTCGCCGGGCTGGGGCTGGCCGGCACGAGCGTGTCCAAGGCGACGGCGGGCCAGACCTGGCAGAGCCTGGTCGGCGGCGCCCGATCACTGGCCGCCGGCAAGTCGAAGATCTGGCTGGACGGGAAGCGGCCCATCACCCTTGACCAGAGCGTCAAGCAGATCGGGGCGCCACAGGCGTGGCAACAGGGGCTGACCGGATCCGGTGTCACGGTCGCCGTGCTCGACTCCGGTTACGACGCCACCCACCCCGATCTCAAGGACGTGGTCACGCAGTCGCGGAATTTCTCCGACGAACCAGACATCACCGATAACGTGGGGCATGGCACCCATGTCGCCTCCATCGTGGCGGGCGCCGGAGAGAAGTATCGGGGTGTCGCGCCGGGCGCGAAGATCGCGCTTGGCAAGGTCGGCGGAGAGAACATCAGCGAATCGGCGATGCTGGCAGGCATGGAATGGGCCGCTGTCGAGGTCAAAGCAAAGATCATCAACATGAGCATCGGCGGCCCGGACACACCTGGCATCGACCCGATCGAGCAGGCCGTCAACACCCTGTCAGCGCGTACGGGAGCGCTGTTCGTCATCGCGGCGGGCAACGACGGAGCACCCGGCTCGGTCAGCAGCCCGGGCAGCGCCGATGCGGCGTTGACGGTCGGCGCGGTCGACAAGTCCGACAAGATGGCCGAATTCTCCAGCCGCGGCCCGAGAAATGGCGATCACGCGATCAAGCCCGACGTGACCGCACCCGGCGTCGACATCATGGCGGCGGCCGCGCAGGGCACGGCAGACGGCCCTTACGTCGCCCACAGCGGCACCTCCATGGCGGCGCCGCACGTCGCGGGTGCGGCGGCGATCCTCGCCCAGCAGCACCCGGACTGGAGCGGCGAGCAGCTCAAGGCCGCGCTCATCGGTAGCGCCGCGCCGCAGGCTGGCGCCACGCACTTCGACCAGGGCGCCGGGCGCGTCGACCTGGTTCGCGCGGTCGGTCAGCAGGTGTATGCCAGTCCCGCGAACATCGGCACGGTCCTCCGCTGGGGCAGATCCGGCGAACGGCAGGCGACCAAGGAGATCACGTACACCAACGCCGGCGACTCTGCGGTCACGCTGGACCTCACCGTGGACGGCGACGTGCTGCGCACCTCGGCACAGCGGGTCGAGGTGCCCGCCAAGGGCACGGCATCGGTCACCGTGACGATCGACGGGACCGGCAAGGAACCCGGCGATCATCCGGGCACCATCACGGCCCGATCGAGTGACCTTCTCGTCCGTACCGTCGCCACCGCGTACGTGGAGCCGGAAGCCTACGACGTGAAGATCAGCGCACTGGGTACCGGCGGCCAGCCCGTCGACGCGGTCGGGGAGTTCTACAACGGCAAGGGCGAGAGTCTCCGGATGGTCCTTCGCGGCGCGCCGGACACCTACCGGCTCCCCGCCGGCGAGTGGAGCCTGTACGTGGACATCTACGAAGGCACGCGCATCACGACCACGCACTTGCCGGTCAAGGTCGGCGGACAGGGCGCGGAGATCGTCCTGGACACGCGCCAGGCCAAACCGATCAGATTCACCCTGGACGAGCCCACGGCTGTCATCAGCGGGTGGACCGAGATGTGGGTGATCAACGGTTCGTGGTACCTCGGCTGGGTCGGAGGCAGGCCCGACCCCAGCGCCGTGTACTTCGTGCTCGGCTCCAAGCAGCCCGGACTGAAATACGTCACCAGAATGCATTTCCACAAGGACGCCTCTCCCACCCCCGTCCGCTACGACCTGGTGGACGAACGCCATGACGGCGTGCCCGAAAACCCCACGTACGCGGCCAGGGTGAAGGACCTCGACAAGGTGACCACCACCTTCCGCGGTGCCGGAACGGCCGCGAAGGGCACCTACTTCGTGGCGAACGCCATCGAAGGCGTTTCTGACGGATTCCTGACCCCCACGAACGATGTGCCTCTGCCGGGCAAGCTCACGGAATACCGGACGCGAGGGCACAAGTGGTCCAGCGCGCTGCGCGTCGGCGAATCCGTGGTCACGGGGGCCACGGGACCCACCGGCGACGGCCGCGATCGGCAGACGTGGGGCGTCGCGGTCAGCGGCCCGTCCTTCTCCGCCTCGGGCGCCTGGCGGGAGGGGAACACCGTGACGTTCGACGGCGCCCGGCTGTTCTCCGAGGGCATGCCCGGCCGGGTCGGCATGGACGGCGCCGCCACCGGCACCATCAGCCTCGCCAAGGGTGATCAGGTCATCTCCACGATCGACTACACCAGGTGCGGGCTGTGGGAGGCCGATTCCTGCCGGCTGAGCACCGGTCTCCCGGCGGAGCCCGCCAGGTACACGCTCAGCGCGACGGCCCGCCGACAGGTGCCGCACTCCACGCTGTCCACGAAAGTGGAATCGACGTGGACGTTCCGCTCGGCGAGCACTGCCAAGAGGGAAGCGCTCGCCCTGGCGGCGGTTCGCTTCGCCCCGGAGGGGCTGGACGAGTACAACCGCGCCAAGCCCGGATCGTCCACCCGGCTGCCGATCTGGATCGAACGCAATCCCGGCGCTCCCGCGGCAGCCGTGAAGTCCATCCACCTGCAGATGTCCGTCGATGACGGAGCGACCTGGCGCGACATCCGGGTCAGAGCCAAGGGGTCGGACTGGACGGCGCAGATGACCAACCCGCGCACGGCGGGCTTCGTGTCCCTGCGCGCCACGTCGACCGACACCGCGGGCAACACCGTCAGCCAGACCATCCACCACGCCTACGCGGTCGGATAACCCTCCCCGCAGGGCGGTAGCGATCTTGGACCGCCTTGATCACGCACGAGTTCTGGCCCCACCTGGGTGAGATCCCGGTTCGAGGGTTCAGGCCGTCTGTGGGTTCGGGGACTGCGGTCCCCGAACCCCTGCAGACCTCGGCGAGAGAAGCCCAGGAATGGACAGCCCGCCAGTCTGAAACTTCGATCTTGCTCAATGTCACCGATCGAATCACAAGCTGATCTTGCCAGTCGCGCTGGGTGGCGAGCTGAAGATGTGAATCAGGCACTCACGCACCGAACAACGGGTTGACCGCCGTCAGCTGTGGGTGGAGTGCTGGGCCTCGCTCTGAGCGAGCCGGTAGGAGCGAGTGCCGGTGTCGATGATGGCGGCGTCGAAGGTGCGGCGGTCGACGATCGCGGCGCAGAGACGCTGCTCGGTGAAGGTCATGGTCCAGGCGTCCTTCTCCCGAAGCTGTCCCCAGCCGTCAGGTAGCGCTGATCGGACGGAACGCCTATTCCGTCCGATTCCGGAATGACTGAGTCGCAGGTCAGCGCATCCGAGACGCTCTGCATGCGGATTCGAGCGCATCCCAGCGCTAGCATCCGGTGCCGAAAACTCGGTCTCTGCTGTCCGGCGCGGACCCCGCGCGACCTGTAACGATCGCCGGGGCGTACTGATTGATCAGCACACGGACGGCAGCGGTTACCTGATCATGGCCTGCCAGTAGGAGCGGACCGGTGAACCGGGTTTGGTGTCACATGCATTGACCCTGTGCGGGATGATGGTCGCCGGTCGCCCTGTCGTGATCTCTGACGGGAGTCACTGACCAGCCGACCCCCTGGGGGCGAGGTGCCTGATGGCCCTTCCGGCGGTGACTGATGCGGGGGAGCGACGCGCCCAGGCGTTGGCGAGAGCAGCCGAGGCGCGGAAGGCGCACCGCGCGGCGTGCGGCCTCAAGTAAGTCATGCGAACTGAGAGGCTTTCGTGGATTTTACGATCTGCCAGTTTCTGGGGCACACATGCGAAGATGGCCGGGACTCGCCTATCTGGCACGCGCAGATGCAGGTGGCGGCATGTGCGCATCTGCTGAATGAGTGGCTGCAGGAGGACACCCCTGACAAGGAAGCGGTCGGCATCCGCCTCCTCGTTGATGTTCGTGAAGTGACGCAGGCCCCCGCCGGGCCGGAGACCGCCTCCCTCGTGAACGCCGGGGTGTTTCCGGCCTTGTCTCCCTATGGGCCGGTGCGCGAGCCGCTCTCCTGCGAGCCGATCCCTCTCCCAGGGGTGGCTACGGCCGTGGAGCGCGCCCTGTTCGGCACGCCGGCGTCACGGCGCGTCGAACTGATGTCCGCCGCTCTTCGGGCGTCGATCGAAGACTGGGCCGAGGAGGCGGCGCTGGTGAGGGTCGCCGACCCGGCCGGTGGCGACGTCCGGGGGGAAACGCATGTTGTGCTTCTGTCCTCCTCCGGCCTGATGCGCCTCAGTGTCGTGCGCGTGGACGATCGCGGACTCGACCGTGACCCGGCCTGTTCCTTCGCGGGGCATTGGTGCGACAGCGGAGCCCGGCCGGGGGAGCGGAGTCACGCGCTCACCGAGGCGAGGCTGCGGGCCATCTGCGCGGGAACTGCTCTTCACGCCCCGCTGGACTTCTTCGGCTACGGCCCGTTCAAGATCGAATGGGTGCGGCATGGGCTGCCGTCCTCAGCTGGAGTGGACGCCATCCGGACGTGGTGGAGAAGTAGCGCATGGAGCCGACGGTATCTCGAGGATTACCTGCTCGACGAGCTGCCCGTCCCTGACGATCCGCAGGCGTATTTCGAGGATCCGGACAATCTGACGGAGGAGCGTGATCCGCTCGAACTGGGCGACCCGGACAACGGCCGGGCATGGTGGGGAGGCGAGGTCGGCGCCGGGCTCCAGCCTCTGGACACGACGGAGTTCTTCCGGGAACTGCAGTCCTTCCGTGCCGCCTGCCTGCAGGAAGCAGTTGGCGCGGAGGCGGCAGAGCTGGTGCCGTATCTCCTGAACGAGCTTCTCGACCGCCCCATCCGCCGCGTGGGCGGTCCGGAACGCCGTTTACGGGTGTGGGCCGATGCCGACGAGGACGGCCGCTTCTGGCGGGATGCGACAGACGAGGTCTACCGGTACGGCCATGGGCGCAGGCTCTTGATCCTTGGTCCGGAGGAGGCGATGTACATCGTGTTCAAGGATGAGCAGAATCCCTGAGCCTCCGTCGTGGGCCGTTCTCTAAACGGCTGGACTGAAGTTGATGGTGCGACACGGTGATCTGAAGTGCGGGTCATGGGGCAGGTGGTGGCCTGCTGCGGCCCGTGAGCGGCGAGCGGTCGAGGCGCTCTGCTGGGATCTCGGGGATCTCGGCGGATGTGTCGGGCTCGTCTGGGGGCTGGTGGGTGTGGCGCCACTGGTCGAGGAAGTGGTCGGTGACGAGGTGGTCGAGCGTCCTGGCACTGGGGCTAGGCTGAGTGAATGGCCGAGCGTCCGTCGACGTCCCGCAGCAGGTTAGGCTCCGTCGGGTTGGATGCCGGTGCGGCATGCGCGTACTCCGAGGTCGCTGTCCATCGTCAAGGCGGCGGCGGGCCTGGTTGTGATCGCGATCGCCTTGTTCGGCACCGCCGACGGCGCGAGCGGCGTGCTGCGGTTCATCATGCTGAGCCTGCTCGCACTGGCCGGGTCATGGCTGCTGGGCGGCACGACGCGGCGGGCGGTGCTGGAAGCCGAGCACGCGACGCGGGCGGAGTCGCAGGCGGCGGTGGCGGCCGAGCGGCTGCGTGTGGTGCGGGAGTTGCACGACGTCGTCTCCCACTCGCTGGGCACGCCTCGCAGTCATCGACCACACCACCGGAGCACGGCTGACCGGCGAATGGCTGAAGCCGCCGCACCCCTACGTGATGGTCCGCATGCCCGAGGCGACCCGCTGACCCCTGAACCGGTCAGCGCCTGGGCTGCGTACGCGGGAAGCGATCATTCCCTTCTCGGGAAGCGATCTTCTCAACCTCTCTTCCGCCCCAGGCCGGCCCTATTCGTGAACACCCCACCAGGAAGTTGCAGGTGAGAAGGGTCTTTGGAGCAATCCAGAGGCCCTTTTCTCATGTCTGGAAGTCGATGGGAGCCAATGGGGGAGCCGTCCCACTCGGATTCTCAACCCGTGGGCTTCTCGCCGAAGATGGTGTTCATGGTCTGGGCACGGCGGGAAGATCCGTCAGGCCTACCGTGAGGGACAAGACGACCAGCTGCGTGCCCGCGGTATCCCGGTCAAGGACGAGGACGCCGCCCGGTTCAGCTCGCTTGGTCATGCTCACCTCAACGTCCCGGGCCGCGACCGCCGATGAAGCTCTCGAACAGCTCAGCTGTTCAGTGAGGTCCAGAAGTCGTAGCGGTGGTCGCGGGCGAAGTCGGCGGGCTTGATGCCGTTGTCGCCGGGGGCCAGGGACTGGACATGGAGGCGTGCAGGGGTGAAGGGATGCCAGGCGGGTGCGCCGGAGCCGTTGGGGTCGCCGGTGCGTGCGAAGCGGGTCCAATAGCCGATCACGTGGTCGGCCAGGTGGCGCTGCGGGTCGGTGAGGGGCTGGTTGTAGCCGACATCGAACAGGTAGGGCAGTTCGGCGGCGTGGTAGGCGCCCATGTCATACGGCTTGGGGAAGGCGGCGAACCACGGTGCGCCGGCGTCGGCGAACTCGTAGGCGTAGGTCGGGACCTGGCGGGAGAGCGCCTTACCGGTGTCGAGGGCGGGGCGGGCGTATTCGGCGTCGGTCAGGGCGGTGGCCAGCGCCTGGCTGGGCGAGGCGTAGGCGGAGAGCGGATAGCGGGCCAGGATCTTGCCGGCGTTGGCGCCGAAGGCGGCGCGGACCTCCTCGTCGTAGCGGTCGGCGGGGATCGGACCACGGTATTTGGCCATTTCCAGCCCCCACACGTGCATGCGCTCCTCGTGGCGGTTGATGCCGTACAGCACCGGCACCTGGTGGATGCGGCCGGTGGCCACGGCGCGGGCTGGGTCCAGCGGGAGGAACGTGCCACCGACGACCGGGCCGAAGCCGGGCTGGGCCACGTCTGAGGCGGCTTGCAGCAGCTTGTCGGCCGGGACCGCGCGCAGCTGCTGGGCGGTCGGTGACTCGCCGAGGCCCAGGCGCTTGGCCAGGGCTCGGCCGTCGCCTTCGGCCTGCGTGAGGGGGCGGGGGTTGCTGGCCATGGCCAGGGACGGCGCCCACGAGGCGGTGCAGGGGGCGCTTTGCAGGATGGCGCGGTGGAACAGGCCGGCGGATCCGGGCGCGGCCAGGTGGGCGCAGACGGCGATGGCGCCGGAGGATTCGCCGAACAGTGTGACATTGCGGGAGTCGCCGCCGAAGGCGGCCGCATTGCGCCGGACCCAGCGCAAGGCGGCCTGCTGGTCGGCCAGACCGTAGTTGCCGGACAGGCCGTCGGCGTCGCGCAGGGCCGGGTGGGCCAGGAAGCCGAAGGCGCCGAGGCGGTAGTTGACGCTCACGACGATCACGTTGCCTTGGACGGCCAGGCGCCGGGCGTCGTACAGGTGGCCGGCGCCGTCCTTGAAGCTGCCGCCGTGGAGCCACACCATCACCGGCAGCTTCCGGCCCTGCTGGAGGCGGGGGGTGGTCACGTTCAGGTACAGGCAGTCCTCGCTGGTGCTGCCGCCGCCCAGGTGGTCACCCGTCTGCGCGCACATGGGGCCGGGGGTGGTGGCCTGGCGCGGCTGGGTCCAGGCCACCGCCGGGCGGGGCGCCCGCCAACGCAGCTCGCCCACTGGCGGGGCGGCGTAGGGGATGCCCAGGAACGAGCGGTGGTCCTCGGCGAGGAGGCCGCGCACCGGCCCTCGGTCGGTGCGGATCAATTCCCCGCTGTCCGCGAGCGCCGTCGAGGGACTCAGGATCGCCCCTGCTACGCCCAGCGCTGTCAGTCCCGCTGCGAGCTTGTTCTTGCTGGTCATCTGTTCATTCCTCACATCAGCGATCTTTCCGATGCCGAGAACTGTACAAGCGACTTAGGCAAATGCGCAAGGCGATCGAATAAGACGACCGTCTAAGGCGCTTGTTTGAATCTAGCGGTAGGCTGCGCCCTCATGGGGAACCGCGAAGATCTGATCACTGGCGCCAAGCGCTGCCTGTATGACAGGGGCTACGCACGCACCAGCATCCGCGACATCACCGCCGCCGCCGGCGGGGTCAGCATGGCGGCCATCGGCTACCACTTCGGCTCCAAGGAGGCGCTGCTCAACGAGGCCCTATCGCAGGCATCTCAGGAATGGGGCGAACAGCTCGGCCAGGCGCTGGCCGCCGTTCCGGCCGATCCCGAGGCCGGCCCGCTGCAACGTTTTGAGGCGGCCTGGGCCCAGATCATCAAGTCCTTCGAGCTTCACAGGCCGCTGTGGGCCGCGACCTTCGACGTCATCGGCCAGGTTCAGCACGCCGAGCAGGCTCGCGCCTACCTGGCCGCCGGCCTGGAGCATGCCCGCCTCGGCCTGGCCCAGGTGCTCGCCGGGCTCGACCCCGCCGACCCGAACGCCTGGGCAGTGGGCGGCTTCTACCAGGCGCTGCTGACCGGGGTCATGGCCCAGTACCTGATCGATCCCGAACGGGCCCCCACCAGCCACGACCTGGCCGCCGCCCTGGCGTTGATCGCGGGCCGGCCCATGACGGAACGAGACGCTCCATGACCCTCCCCGACGTCTCGAAACTGCGGAGAGGCTCACCCCATGAACGCCCAGAAAATACCCCGTCTCCGCCAGGACTCAGAAGCATCGGGCATGAACCGAATGTCCCGTAAGGGGATCTCCACCAGAACACCCTGCAAGATCCAGCAGAAGGGGTTCGAAGACACCTTCTGAAGGCCCGCGATGTGGCCGGGGTGCAGCTGGTCATCGGCGACGCGCACGCCGGCCTGCTCGGCCGCCAGGTTCCCAAGGTCGAAGCCATGCTGCATGAAGCCGCCGACGACATCCTCGCCTTCACCGCGCTCCCCGTCGGCGCACTGGAAGAAGATCTGGTCGACGGCCAGGTGCGCGCCAGGTTCGATCCCATGTGTCGCGGTTACTCGCCTGAGCATGGTGGCGCGCCGGAACTTGCCTGAAGTCACCCAGGCCCTACCGCATCCGAGCCGTGCAGAGGTGCCTCGGTGGAGGTCGGGAAACGATCACTCGCCATGCGGAAAGCGATCGAGGTAGTGCTCCCTCCGCCGTAGGTGGGGCTCATTCGTGAACACCCCACCGGCGCCTGGCTGGTCAAGGCCGGCAGCCAGGGTCGCGCCTTGCGCCCTCGTGGCCGTGCAATCCGATGAGGTGCCGGGTGAAGGAGACGGTTCATGCCGTCAGCGGAAGGCTGCGGCGTTGCGGTTGGCCCAGTCGGTGAAGGTGGCGGGAGCGCGGCCGAGGATCTTCTCGACGTCGGGGCTGACGGTCTGTTCGCGCAGGGTGGGGGTACCGAGGATGTCGAGGGTGGTGTCGGCCACCGGGGCGGGCATGAACGTGAGCATCTGGGCGAGCGCCTCCTCCCGGGTCTGGTCGATGAAGGTGACGGGCTCGCCGATGGCGTCCCCGATGGCGGCCGCGCGCTGGCGTGGGGTGGTCGGCGTGGGGCCGGTCAGCTCGTAGATCGCCTTCGTGTGGCCCGGCTGGGTCAGGGTGGCGGCGGCCACGGCGGCGATGTCGTCGGGGTCGATGACCGGGAGGCCGACCTTGCCGAAGGGCGCGGCGATCGTGCGGGCCTCCCGGACGGACGAGGCCCAGGCGTAGGCGTTGGAGGCGAAGCCGCCGGGGCGCAGGATGGTCCAGTCGGCACCGGACTCCATGACGGCCTGTTCGAAAGCGGCGAAGGCCTGCCCGTGTGACAAGGAGTCCGGGCGGGTGGCCACTCCCTGGGAGGAGAGCAGGACGATCTTTCCGGAGCCCGCGAACTGGGCGACGACGCGAGCGGGGTCGCCGGCCATCATCAGGTCCCCGCCGACGAGGAGGAAGACCGCGTCCGCCGCGGAAGGCAGGCCGGCGGGCGACCGGGAGAGGTCGGCGGCGACCGTGCGCACGCCGGGTGGCACGTCGCCATCGGTGATGCGGCGCGAGACGGCGGTCACCTCATGGCCCTGCTCCGCGAGGATGCGGACCAGCGTGCGGCCGACATTGCCGGTGGCTCCCGTGACAACGATCATGATGAACACCTCGATCAGATAGTTAGCTGGCTGACTGACTAAATGAACCGTAGCACGACGGGCACTCCTGTAGTTAGTCAGATGACTGACTTTTTGGGTATGCCTGTGAGGCCGACGTCAAAGACGGTGGGGCACCAGCAGGGGCCGGATGTGAGCGCGAAGGCGGACGCTCGGTCAGGTGAGGCGCGTGGAGTGGCGGGCGCGGTGGCGGCGTACCGCGTCTCTGTTGGCGCACGGCGGGGAGCAGTAGCGCTGACGTGCGGTGCGTGAGGTGTCCGCGAAGATCATGTCGCAACCGGCGGCGGCGCACCGTCCGAGCCGGTCCATGCCCCGGCTGACGAGGTGCAGCGCCGTGCCGACGGAGATCAGCGCGAACAGCACCGCGCCGAGCGGCTGCAGGTCGTCGCGATAGTGCAGGTGCCAGCCGTGGGCGTGGTCGGTCAGCCGGGGGTAGGCGGCCGAGCGGGCCAGCATCTCGTTGACCAGCTTGGCCTTCTCGCGCTCGCCCGTGGCGTCGACGACGTTCGTCCAGGCGGCGATGACGGCGAGGGTCTGGTCGAGATCCGACGGTTCGACGGGGCGTTCCAGCACCAGACCCGCCGTGCGGCAGCGGTGGGCGAGCTCGTCGGCGCTCGCCGGTGGGCGGTTCGCCAGGTCCGCGGCGAAGTTCACCACGTCCGCGCCGTAAGGGTTGAGGTGCACAAGCTCATTACATCAGCCTGTACGTCATGACGCGAACAGCAACGGAACGGGATGTTCCAGAACTCGTCCGCCTCCGGGCACTGCTCTTCGACGACCTCGGCGGCGACTTCTTCAACCCCGCGGACGCCGATGACGACTGGCGCGCCGCGCTCGCCCGGGTCCTCAAGCAGAAGCTGGCCGAACCCGACTGCCGGATCCTGGTCGTGGACGGCGACACCGGCCTGGCCGCCTGCGGCATCGGCACGATCGAACAGTGGTTCCCCGGCCCCCACTCCCGCAACGGGCGGATCGGCCACGTCATCGGCATGGTCACCGACCCGTCGTACCGGCGGCGCGGGCACAGCCGGGCGATCATGCTCGGCCTGCTCGACTGGTTCCGCGACCGGGACGCCGTACGGGTCGATCTCACCGCCTCCCGCGAGGCAGAGCCGCTCTACCGGCGACTCGGCTTCACCGACCACCCCGACCCCCTGTTGTGCTGGAAGCCGTGAGGGCGTCGCGATACCGCTGGATCATTCTGGGGGTCGCGACCTTCACCCAGGCCGCGGCCGCGTTCTTCGTGCAGGGCATCGGCGCGATGAGTGTCCACCTGCAACGGGACCTGAGGCTGAACACGACCCAGCTGGGCCTGCTGCAGTCGGCGGCTCAGTTGCTTCCGCTGGCCGGACTGCTCGTGGCGGGACGGCTGCTGGACCGCCACGACGAACGCCGGGTCGTCGGGATCGGTGCTCTCGTGGTCGCCGTCGCGCTGGCCGCCGGCAGCGTGGCTCCAGGGTACGTGTCCTTGCTGGTGGTCCTGCTGGTCGTCGGTGCCGGGTACAGCGCCATTCAGCCGGGCGGCAGCAAGTCGGTGGCGTCCTGGTTCGACGGTTCGAAGCGCGGTCTGGCCATGGGCATCCGTCAGGCGGGGCTTCCGCTCGGCGGCGTCCTCGCCGCGTTCGCGCTTCCCGCGCTGGCGACGCGCTTCGGTCTGCGGTCGACGCTCGTGGCCGGCGCGCTCGTCGCGTTGTCAGGAGCCGTCGCCTTCATGGCCTTCTACCGCCGTCCACCGGATCGGCGTCCGGTGCCGGCCGCCTCCCGCGTGCGGCTGGAACTGCTGCGCGAACCGTACCTGAAGAAGATCGTCCTGTCCGGCACGAGCATGGTGTCGGTGCACAGCGGCGTGGGCGTTCTGACCGTGTTGTACCTGCACGAGGTGACGTCCATGGACGCCGCCTCGGCGGGCCTGGTCTACGTCGCGGTCCAGTGCGCAGGCGCGCTGGGCCGCGTCTGCCTGGCGGCCTGGAGCGACCGGCACAGGTCCGGCCGCTACGCCTGCGTCCTGACCTGCCTGGCCGCCGTGATCATCGGGATGACGGTGCTGGCCACCCCGGTCGGCCGATCTCCGGTCGCGGCCTGCCTGCTGTTCGTCTGGCTCGGCTTCTTCGGGATCGGCTGGTACGGCCCCTGGGTCGCCTACGCCGCCGAATCGGCGCCGCCGGACCACACCGGGTTCGCCCTTGGCCTGGCCATGGCCGTCAACCAGGTGGCGGTCGTTCTGGCGCCGCCCGTGCTCGGCCTGCTCACGGACCTGACCGGCAGTTTCACACCCGCCTGGGCCCTGCTCGCCGCGCTGACCGCGGTCACCATGGCGACGACCGCCCGGTTGTGACGAGTTCGGACGGCCGCCGGCCGCGTCCCCTCGCCGGATCGTCACCAACGGCCGCCGGCCGCGTCCCCTTGCCGGATCGTCACCAGGGGAGTGGGCCGTCCTCACTGAAGAAACCGCCGGTCGGGCCGTCCTCGCCGAGGGTGGCCAGGCGCACCACCACGGCCGCGCCCTGCGCCGGGGTGAGGAAGCCGCTGTGGCCGTTGATGTCGGTGTCGACGTAACCAGGGGCGGCGGCGTTGACCAGGATGTTCTCCTTGCGCAGCTCGTTCGCGTACTGCAGGGTCAGCGCGTTCAGCGCGGCCTTGGACGGCGAGTAGGCCGCTGACGGCAGCCCCGACAAGGGCCCGTCGACCTCGGCGGTCAGCGCCAGCGAGGCGGCGTGGCTGGAGAGGTTGACGATCCGGGCAGCGGGGGAGCGCCGCAGCAGCGGCAGCACCGCGTTGGTCACGTGGATCACTCCGAAGACGTTGGTCTCGAACACCTCGCGGACCAGCTCCACGTCCACGGCGCTGGGGACGCGGTCGAGGGCGTCCTGGGGCGCGGCCTGGCCCGATCCGGTGATGCCGGCGTTGTTGACCAGCACGTCGAGGCGGCCGAATCGGTCGTCGATCCAGGAGGCGGCCGCCTGGGCGGCGGAGGGGTCGGTGACGTCCAGTTCGAGCGCGTGCGCGTCGCCTCCCGTGGCGCGGATCGCCGCCGCGGCCTCCTCGCCGCGGCGCGCGTCACGGGCGCCGACCAGGACGGTCACCTGCCGTGCGGCCAGCAGTTCGGCGACCGCGCGGCCGATTCCCTTGTTCGCGCCGGTGATCAGGGCCACCTTCTGCTGTGACGTGTGCTCGTTCATGGGTTGGACTTCCTTTCGCGCTGGACGGGGGTGTCCATGGAGACTCCGCTCCCCGGGATCCTGTGACGCTGTGACCGTGTGGTGTGCGTCACCTCCGCGTGAGTGGTGAGCCGGCGCGTCTCTACGTCGTCAACCAGCGCACGGGGGACACCTGGCGCAGGTGGACGAGCACGTCGAACGCGTCGGGCAGGGAGGTGACGGCGAGGTGTTCGGCCGCGTCCCTGGAAGGGTCGTAGACGCCGCTGATGACGCGGACTTTCATCGGCCCGTCCATCCCGCCGTCACGCAGGTCGAGCCAGTGGGCGGCCCGGCCGGTGGCGCCGAGGCGGGCGTCGAGCCAGTCGGAGGGCGGTTCCGGGACGGTGACGGCGCCGAGGTCGCCGTGGTGGAAGCCGATCGCCGCGGAGACGTAGCCGGTGCCATAGTGGTCGCGCAGCACACTGCCGACGGTGGGCTGGGGGCCGCGTCGATGCGCCAGGCCCAGGGTCGCCGGGGCCGCGACGGTGTGCGCGATGCCGTCCCAGTAGACCACGCGGTGGCCGGTCCGTTGCTGGTGGCCGACGATCGTGCCGGCCCAGGTCCGGGCGTCGCCGGCATAGTCGTCGCGGCCGGCGACGCTGCGCCGGTGGAAGTCCGCGATGAGGCGCATGCGCTCCAGGGCGGGGTCGCCGGGCAGCTGCTCCACGATCGCGAGGGCGTCGCGGGCGTGTTCGGCGAAGGGGCGGCCCGGGTGCAGCCCTCTGGCCCGCTGCACGTGCTCGTCGATCTCATGTGCGGTACGGATCGGCTCCAGGTGCGCGGCCAGTTCGGCCAGCCGGTGCGGGGCGGCACGGCGAACGTGCTCCATGACGGCGTCGTAGTCGGCGGGCCGCGCCTGGGCGGGTTTGACGCCGAAGATCCGGACCTGGTCGTCCGGATGGTCCTCGTTGAAGGCGCGGATCCACTCCAGCGCCGCGGCCGTCTCGGCTGTGCGCCAGGGCCGCCAGGCGCCGGCCAGGGCGGACGACGCGGTGCCCGCGCCGCCGGTGACGTACGCGTCGAGGGCCGCCCCGACGGAGGCGTCGTCCTGCACGGCCAGCGCACGGAAGCCGTGCCTGCGGACGAGGCGGCGGAAGAGCTGGTCGCGCACCTCGGAGGTCTCGTGGGCGAACCTGGTGGACTCGCCGAGCCCGGCGACGGTCGCGCCGGTGGCGATCGCGTCGGCCAGGTCGTCGAGAGCGGTCTCGGTCATCACGGAGGTCATGCCGGAACTCCTTGGCGGATCGGTTCGAGCGCCCGTGACCAGGCGACGACGTCGTTCAGCAGGGCGGTGAGGGCGGCGTGCTGGTGCGGGGCGGGAGTGAGGTCGCCCGGTTCGGTGGGGGCGGAGAAGGTGAAGTCGTGGTGCAGGGACAGCGCCACCTGGCTGCGTACGGTGGCGACCTTCAGCTCGGCCAGGATCAACCGGAGGTGTTCGACCGCGCGGGTAGCGCCGAGCAGGCCGTAGCCGACGAAGCCGGCCGCCTTGTCGTGCCATTCGGCGTAGACGAAGTCCAGGGCGTTCTTCAGGGCGCCGGGGATGGAGTGGTTGTACTCCGGCGTGACGAACACGAACCCGTCGTAGCCGGCGATCGCCTCCGCCCAGCGGACGGTGTGCGCGTTGCCGTACAGGCCGGACGCCGGCGGATGCGGCTCGTCCAGCAGCGGCAGGCCGAAGTCGGCGAGGTCGATGATCTCGAAGCCGGTCGCCGGCTGCTCCCGCGCGGCGACCTCGGCCACCCACTCGGCGACGGCGCGGCCACGGCGGCCGGGGCGTGTGCTGCCGACCACGATACCGATCTTGGTCATTGACGTCTCCTTGACTGAAGGGTGTTGCACCGATCGGTGTAGAAGTTACGCCCATCGGTGTAGTGAATGCAAGCGTCGGTGTAATCGACTAGGGTCGGGGAACGTGACCGAGAGAAGGAAGCCGGTCGGCCAGCCGGACAAGCGCCGGGCGATCATGGCCGGGGCGCTGACCCTGTTCGCCCGCGACGGCTACATGCGCGCCGGGCTCGACGCGATCGCCGCCGAGGCGGGAGTGTCCAACCGCACCATCTACAACCACTTCACCGACAAGGCCGAGTTGTTCCAGGCGGTGATGCAGGAGAGCACGCAACGGGTCGCGGACACCATGGTCGACATCATCGACCGCCACCTGACCAAGGTGATCGATCTGGAACGCGACATGATCGACTTCGGGCTGGCCTGGCTCGGCGTGCTGACCTCCGACCTGGCCCCGCACTTCGCGCTCATCCGCCAGGTCAACGCCGAGATCGAGCACATCCCGCCGGCCGCGCTCAAGCTCTGGCAGGAGACCGGCCCCGGCCGTACCCGGCGCGAACTGGCCGAACGTCTGCGCCGCATCGCTGAGCGCGGCGACCTCGCGATCGACGACCCCGCTCGCGCAGCCGGGCACCTGATGCTGCTCATCTCCGCCGACAACCTCACCGACCGGGCGGACCTGCACAACCAGGACGCGCTCCGCCAGATGGTCACCGCAGGAGTTTCCACCTTCCTGTACGGTCATGCGGTCGAGCGGGCCGCTGGGAGAGGGGCTTCCGAATAGCCAGAAAGCCGTCTCCGAGGAGAGTCGTATGGCGTCTTTTGTTGCTGCTCGTGACGGGGAGCGCATGCCCGTGCGCTCGAACGGCCAGGACTGGCTGGTGTCCTGGCATCCGGCCGACGACCCGCCGGAAGGCAGATCTCACGGAGCCGCCGGCATTTGCGTGACGGCTGCCGATGAGCTGGTCCTCATCAGCCATGACGGTGAGCACTGGGGTTTCCCCGCCGGGCGGCCCGAAGGAACGGAGACGATCGAGGAGACCCTTCGCCGGGAGATGCTCGAAGAGGCGTGCGTCACGGTCACCGGCAGCCGCCTGCTCGGTTATGTCCGCAGCGAATGCGTGCGCGGGCGCGAGCTCGGCCTGGTCCTCGTCCGCTCCTACTGGCGTGCGGAGGTCCGGCTTGGGGAGTGGGCGCCGGAGTTCGAGATCCAGCACCGGCGGGTGGTTCCGGAGTCCGAGGCGAAGAAGCACGTCCGCGATCCCGACCTGGCCGCGACCCGGGTCTCCTTCCGTGCTCTGGAAGAGGCAGGGGTAGGCGACGGCCCGCGTTCCTCTTGAGCGCCGTAGCCGCCCGCCCGGAGGCTCGGCGGCGTGCCACGCCCGGTCTCAGACAATCCGCACGACGATCTTGCCGCGCACGCCGCCCGCCTCCAATGACCGGTGCGCCGCGGCGATGTCGTCGAGCGGGAAGACCTTGTCCACGACCGGGCGGATGGCGCCGCTGTCCACGTACCGGGTGAGGTCGGTGAGGAGCCGGGTGGTGGGGTTGCCGCTGAAGAAGCGCACGCGCCGCCGGCCGTGGACGGCCGAGGCGGCGATGTACGCCAGGGACGCCGTGATCCTGCGAGAGTCGAAGGCGATCGCCACCATGCGGCCGGACGGTGTCAGCAGGCGGCGGAAAGCGGCGTGCTCGGTGCCGGCGGTGTCCAGGATCACGTCGAACCGGCCCAGATCCGCCGGGGCGACGGTGGCGTAGTCGTACGCCTCGTGCGCGCCGAGGTCGCGGACGAGGTCGAGGTTGCGTGCCCCGGCGAGGGCGGTGACGTGGGCGCCCAGCACCCTGCCGAGCTGCACCGCGACAGCGCCCACCCCGCCGCTGCCGCCGCGGACGAGCAGCCGGTCGCCCGGCCTGAGCCCGGCCTGGTCGCGCAGCGCCGTGATGGCCGTCGTGCCTGCCGGGAGCGCCGCGGCCGTCACCAGGTCGACGGACGCGGGGGCCCGGGACAGGCGGCGGGGGTGGACCGCCACGTACTCGGCGGCGCTGCCGAACGCGCGGCCCAGCGTGCCCCACACCCGGTCGCCGATCCGGGGGCCGGTGACCCCGGACCCCAGGGCGACGATCTCGCCGGTGAGGTCGATGCCGATCCGTTTCGGGAAGCCCCGCTGCATCAGCCCGGTCACCAGCCGCACCCGGCCCGTCCGGCCGTGCACCTCGCCGCCGTTCACGCTGACGGCGTGCACGCGCACCAGCACCTGTCCGGGGGCGGGGACCGGCTTGGGCGCCGTGCCCACGTACAGGACCTCCGGCGGTCCGTACCGGTCGAACAGGGCCGCGCGCATCTCGTTCGTCTCCATGTGGACGACGCTAGCCCGCTAAACGGTCGGGGCTCTCCACTTAGGCTAATGTGAGAAAGATGCCCAGTCCTCGCTCTCAGTTGGCGCCCACCAGGGAAATGCGGGCCGACGCGCGGCACAATCGGGCACGCATCCTGGAGGCCGCGCGGGAGACGTTCGCCAGGCGCGGTCTGGACGTGCCGATGGTGGCGATCGCGCGGCGCGCCGGGGTCGGCGTGGCCACCCTCTACCGGCGTTTCCCGTCACGCGAGTCCCTGATCACGGAGGTGTTCGCGGACGAGCTGGCGGCGTGCGCGTCGGTCGTGGACGAGGCGCTGGCCGACCCGGATCCCTGGCACGGGTTCTGCGGGGCGATCGAGAAGGTGTGCGCGATGCAGGTCGCCGACCGCGGGTTCACCGACGCCTTCCTCACCGCGTTCCCCGACGCGGTCGACTACGAGCGCACCCGGGAGCGGGCCGAGCGAGGCTTCGAGGAGGTGGTGCGGCGGGCCAAGGCTGCCGGGCGGCTGCGGGCCGATTTCGCCTCCGCGGACCTGGTGCTGCTGTTGAGGGCCAACTGCGGCATCGTCGCCGGGGCCGGGGCCGGGGCCGGGGCCGGGGCTGGGGCTGGGGAGGGGGTGGCGGCGGCGTCGCGGCGGCTGGTGGCGTATCTGCTGCAGTCCTTCCGCGCCGACCACGCCGAGCCCCTGCCGCCCCCGCCGCCCCTCACGCTCGGCCACCTGGTCCCGACGTCGTCCGGTACGGCCCACCCGGCGGCGAGGCCGGGGAACGAGCGGAGCAGCCGCTGACGCCGGCGCCCGGCAGGACGACCCCTGCCGCTCGTGGGAAGACCGGCACGACCGGGCCGGCTGCCAGGGGCGCGGCGACAGGAGGCCGCCGCGTTCCGGTGGAGGGGGTTCAGCCGGCGGTCTCCTCGTCGCGGGGGAAGAAGGGCAGCTCGATGCGCACGCGGTCGGCGGCGGCGAGGATCTTCTCCGCGTCGTCGATCGGCGGGTGGATCGCCTGGTTGATCCGTACCTTGATGTCCTTGCCGTCGGCGCCCGAGGCCATCACCCTGCGGTCCCAGCCGCGGGTGAAGATCCCGCCGGCGTCGCCCAGGTCCAGGCAGGTGACGTACGGGCCGGGGGTGAAGTCACGCGGCGGCACGCCGTGCAGGTCGGCCGCCGCGTTGTGCCCGGCGACCTTGCCGAGCGGGGTGGCGTGCTGGCACGCCTGCATGACGGTGTGCTCGGCGTCGAAGGCCGCCGCCGCGGTGTCCCCGGCGGCGAACACCTCGGGGAGCGCGCGCAGCCACCGGTCCACCGGTATCCGGCCGAGATGGTCGAGTTCGTCGGAGATCTGCCTGGTGAGCTCGCTGGCTCGCATGCCGATCGACCAGACCACCGCGTCCGCCTCGAGCTCGGTGCCGTCGGACAGGACGGCGTACCCTGCGCCGACCTCGGTCACCGTCGTCCCGAGACGGCGTTCGACGCCCAGCTTGTCCAGTGCCGCCTCGATCTGCGGACGCGGGCCGGGGCCGAGCTGGTGCGCGACCACCGGCGACCGGTCCACCAGCAGCACCCGGCCCCGGCCGGCCAGCGCGGTCGCGGCTTCCAGGCCGGTGAACCCGGCGCCGACGACCACGGCCGTGAAGTCCTCCCGGTCACGCAGGAAGCCGGTGAGCCGCCGGGCCCCGTCGAGGGTGTCGATGTCGAAGAGCCGTTCGGCGCCGGGCAGGTCGTGGGGCCGTACCAGCCGGCTGCCGGCCGCCAGCACCAGGCGGTCGTAGCCGATCTCCGCGCCGTCGGCCACCACCGTGCGGCGGCCGGTGTCGATCGTGCTCACCGAGGCGCGCAGGTGCATGACGCCGATCGGCCCGAGGATCCTGCGCAGCTCCACCTTGGCCAGGTCCGGCTCGGGCTCGTACAGGCGTGGCCGCAGCACCAGGTGCTCGTTCGGGGCGATGAGCGTGATGCGCAGGTCCGCGGCGCCGCCCGCCCGCTCGCGTGCCAGCGCCGCGCCCGCCGCGCTCCACACGCCCGCGAAACCGCCACCGATGATCACAACGTGTGCCATTGTGTCGTCCTCTCTCCCGTCGCCCCTGGTGATCCGGGGGCGGCAGGGAGACAGGACAGCGGGCTCAGATGTGACCGATGTGGGAAAATTTCTCGGGATTGGCCAGTCTGCGCAACGTCGTGATCCGTCCGTCGGCGATCTCCACGGTGTCGAGCCAGACCAGTTCGCCGCCGCGGTAGGTCGCCAGGGCCGGCTGCCCGTTGACCTCGACGATCTGGAACGCGTCGGGACGCCTGATCTCGATCTGCCGGACCGCCAGCAGGGCGATCGTCCCGGCCCCGTGGACCGGCCGGCGCGCGGCGGTCACCCTGCCGCCGCCGTCGGCGACGTAGACGGCCTCGGGGTGGAGCAGCTCGACCAGCTCAGCCATGTTCCCCGCGTCGGCGGCCGCCTTGAACGCCCTGAGCAGGCGTTCGGTCTCGGCCCTGGACGCCCTGGGCCGCTCCTTGACCGCGGCGACCCGCGCCCGTGCCCGGGAGGCGAGCTTGCGCCCGGCGGCGGGCGTGCTGCCGAGCACCTCGGCGATCCGGGCGAACGGGAAGTCGAAGACGTCGTGCAGCACCAGCGCGACGCGCTCGGCCGGGGTGAGCGTCTCCATGACCACCAGCATCGCGGTGCTCACCGACTCGTCCACGAGCACCTGAGCGGCGGCGTCAGGCACGGTCAGCAGCGGTTCGGGGAGCCAGGGACCGACATAGGACTCCCGCCGGACCCGCGCCGACCCGAGCACGTTGTAGGACGCGCGGGCGGCCACGGTCACCAGCCAGGCCCGCAGGTCACGCACGCCTGACAGGTCGGCCGCGGCGGCACGCAACCAGACCTCCTGCGTCACGTCCTCGGCCTCGGCCACGCTGCCGAGGATCCGGTAGGCCGCCCCGAACACGGCGGAGCGATGCGACCGCCAGTCGGCCTCGGCCGGCACACCGCTCGGCTCCACCCGCCGCCCCCAGCTCTTTCCGGATCAGTGTTCGACCGCAGATTCTAGGTTCCTGCTGCGACCTGGGCCGCGACCGGGGGCAGGCACCGCGGCCCGGTGCAACCGGCGGTACTCCCGCACCTGGTTGACGCGGCGGGCCGCCCTTCGGTTCTCGAAAAGGATTCGTGGCGGTCCCGCCGATCCGGGCACTCAGCCGAATGACACGGTGATGGTGTTCAGGAATTCCCTGGGCTTCGGCATTTCCAGCAAACGCGGCCGCTCGGCCAGATGCGGCCCTTTTTAGGCACGACTAAAAGGCATTGTAGGGCGCGTTCCGGGTGCGGCAGGCTTTCCGGCATCGGGGCGAACAGGGCCCGGTGAAATCGCTGAACATTCGTGTCGCCGTGGTTCCGCGCGGCCGGAGAGGACGAGAAATGTTCGGAACGGGAAATCGGACGAGGAAACTGCTCGCCACGGCGGCCGCCACCTGCGCGGCCCTGACGATCGTGGCCACCCCAGGCCCGGCCGCCGCGTCGGCGTCGGCTTGGTGCCAGTCGAGTTACCTGGTCTACAAGTACTGGAAGTCGGACGGCACCATCGGCCGCTGGAGCAATAACTGCGCCGGTGACCACTCGCTCAATTCCAAGGGTTACAAGCTGGAGCCCGGCGGCTGGTCCGGCTACATCGACTACAGCGATGGCACCTGGGATTACTTCTGCGATTTCCAGGACAAGTGGCTGGGCAAGCGGGTCGTCAACATCACGATGGCCGCCGCGAAGATCGAATACTGCGTCAACAAGTGATGCGGCAGGCAGGCCGAGCGGTCATCTGGTGGGGCGCAGGCCGTCCAGCAATACGGTGAGGTAGGCGTCGGCGAGGGCCTGTGAAGGGGGCTGGGCGCGGGCGACGGCCAGGGCCGTCCGGCCGAGGAGGGTCGTGACGACGGCCGGGTCGAGGTCGGTGCGGATCGTGCCCTCGCGCCGCGCCCCCTCGATCATCTCCTCGACGGCGGCGGCCAGCCCGGCGCGCAGGGCGGCGGTGGCCGGCAGGTCCAGGCCGCCCAGCTGGTCGTTGACGGCGTGGTGGGCGGTCTGGAACGCGATCAGCTCGCCGAGGAAGGTCCGCAGGGCCTGGTGGGCCGTCGTCTCGGCGAGCAGGTCGCGGGCACGCTGGACGACCGGTTCCAGCAGACGGGAGACGGCGGCGTCCAGCAGGGCGTCCTTGCCGCCGAAGGCGCGTACGACGGTCGCGGCCCCCAGGCCCGCTTGCTTGGCGATGGCCTCGACGGTGAGCGTCGCGCCGGGTTCGGCCAGCAGCGTCATGGCGGCGTCGAGGGCGAGTCGGCGGTTGCGCACGGCGTCGGCACGGCGCTTGGGCTCGGCGGGTGTTGACAACTGAAATGCTCATTCCACATAGTTAACTGGAACGCTTATTTCAGTTACTGTACCCCGAGGAGCCTCAGTGAACGAGCGCGTCCTGATCTCCGGAGCCGGCATCGCCGGGCTGGCCCTGGCGCACTGGCTGGCCCGGCTGGGCTTCCGGCCCACCGTCGTCGAGCGCGCCCCGCGCCTGCGCGCCGGCGGCAACGGTGTGGACCTGCGTGACCACGCCGTCGAGGTGGCCGCGAGGATGGGCCTCATGCCGCAGGTGCGCGCGCTGGCCGCCGACGTGCACGGCATGAAGTTCGTGGACGCCGGCGGCCGGCCCGTCGCCCGCGTCGACACCCGCGACCCCGGCTCGGTGGAGATCATGCGCGGCGACCTGGTGGCGCTGCTGCGCGAGGCGGCCGACGTGGAGATCATGTTCGGTGACGCGATCAGCAGCCTGGACCAGGACGAGCAGGGTGTGCGAGTCGCCTTCGAGCACGCGCCCGCCCGCGCCTTCGACCTGGTCGTCGGCGCGGACGGGATGCACTCCCACGTGCGGCGGCTGGCCTTCGGGCCGGAGGAGGAGTTCGTCCGGCACAAGGACCACTACTTCGCCTTCGCCGACGCCGACGCCGCGCTCGGGGAGGACCGCTGGGTCACGATGTTCAACACGCCGGGACGCATGGCCGGCATCTACCGGTCGGGCAACCACGCGCAGGCCAAGGCGTACTTCATCTTCCGTTCCGCGCCGCTGGATTACGACCGCCGGGACGTCGCCGAGCACAAGCGGCTGGTGAGCCGGACGTTCGGGGGCGAGACGTCCTGGCGTACCCGGGAGCTGCTCGACTCGGCCCTGGCCGACCCCGACTTCTACTTCGACGCGCTGGGCCAGGTGCACATGGACTCCTGGTCGAAGGGCCGCGTCGTGCTCGTCGGCGACGCCGCCTGGTGCGCCTCGCCGGCTTCCGGGGCGGGCGCGGAGCTGGCCCTGGTGGGGGCGTACCGGCTGGCGGGGGAGCTCGCCGCCGCCGGCGGTGATCACCGTGTCGCCTTCGCGCGGTACGAGGCCGTCCATCGTCCGCTGGTGGCCAGGAAGCAGCAGATCGGCCCGAACGTCCGGCTCATGGTGCCGAGAACCGAGGGCGGCCGATGCGTCCGGGACGCCCTGATCCGCCTCCCGCTGCTGAAGGCCATGGGAGCGGTGGAACGCCGCGTCCAGACCAGGAACCCCCGCCCTTTGCCGGAGTACACCCGGGTCCGGTGAAGCGACCCGGCGGCCGAGACTACTTCGGGCCGGTCAGGCGGCGTTCGCCTGCTGTGGTGAGGACGAAGACCTGCCAGTTGTAGTAGGCGTAGTACGCGCGCGGGTCGCGGCGCATCTGGCGGGCGTGCAGGAGGACGGCGTCCACGTACGCCTGGGACGGGTTGTAGGCGTGCAGGGCCCGCCGGTAGTCGCGGGGCGCGCCGCTGGCGTGGAGGTAGTTGGCCGCGCCCATGACGGCGTCCCGGGGGTTTCGGACGTCGCCGCCCATCCCGTACGCGCGCCAGGTCGCCGGCATGAACTGCATGGGACCCTGGGCGCCGGCGTGGCTGTCGGCGCGTACCCGTCCGAACTTGGTCTCGACGAACATCACCGACGCCAGCACCTCCCATTCCACCCCGAAGCGGCGCTCGGCCCGCTTGAAGTGGCTGAGCAGTTCGGCGGCCGGACGGGCCGGCTGCACCTTGAACACGGCGGACGGCTTGATGGGCCGGGTCAGGGCCAGCAGTTCGCGCAGGGCGCTGACGTTGTCCTTGGCCTGGGCGGCGAGGGCGGCGGGCAGGCGGGCGAAGGCGCGGTCGGCCAGGGCGCGGTTGCGGGCGGCGTGGCGGTAGAGGCGCTGCTGGTAGAGGGCCAGGAGTTCGACGTCCCGCGGCGGGGCGCCCGTCGAGGGGCGCCAGCGGTCGATGGCCGCGTTCAGGGCGGTGGTCGTGTCGCGCAGGGCCGTCGCCAGGCGGGCGGGGTCGGTGGGGAGCGGCGCGCCGGGGGCGGGGAGCGCCTGGCCGGAGGAGGCGCCGGCGCTCGCCGTCACCGACGGGGAGGGGTCCGCCGCCGTAGCGGAGGCCGCCGCCGTAGCGGAGGCCGCCGCCGTGGCGGAGGCCGAGGAGGGGGTGGGCGCGGGGGAGGGGGTGGTGGTCGTGGCCCCGCATCCGGCCGTCCCGGCGACTGCCGCGCTCACCAGCAGCAGACAGGCGAGCGTACGGCCCCGGCCGGTGCGGGGCTTCGGCGGGCGGGCGCGGAACGGGCGTCGGAGGTCGTCCATGGTCGGCCAACCTACCTGCATCACGGCTTCATACCGGACATCTCGCCTTGTAGCACTCCACCGGCAGCACTTGACACCTGGGATGCGTACGCTTCTCACAAGACGGCGGCGTGGCCCGGTATCGGCCGGGTAGGAGAGGAACCACCGGGAGGTGATCGGCATCGACGGCGGAGCGGACGAGACAAGCTGGCGAGGGCCCCGGTTGCGGGCGGAGACGAGACAGGCGGACGGGTGCCTGGTCATGGGGTTGAGCGGGGAGCTCGACTACATGCAGAGACCCGAGTTCCGGCAATGGGCGCTCGGCGTCGTGGCCGGCGGCCACAACGCCGGGAACGGCGACAGCGCCGGGAACGATGACAACGGCGACAGCGGGGCGCCGATGGTCGTGCTCGACCTCAGGGGCATCGAGTTCTTCGACTCCACCGGGCTGTCCGTCGTCATCGCGCTGTGGCAGCGGGCGCGTGAGGCCGGCGGCGATCTGGCGGTGGCCGCGCCGCCGCCGATCTGCGCCAACATGATGCGGCGTACGGGGCTGGCCGACCACATCGCCATGGGCGACACGGTGGCCGCCGCGATCGCCGGGGCGGCGATCCTGCGACGCACGAGGACGAGGAGCGACACGGCCGACGAGGCCGCGGCCGGCTGAACCAGGCCGGCCGCATCCCGGCGGACGGACGCCGGGAGTCAGTCTGGGTGAGGACCCAGGACGAACGGTGGTGGTCAGTCCTGGGTGGAGGAGTGCTGGGTGACGCCGGCGGGGGCGCCGGTGAGGTGCTCGTACGTGCCGCTGACGTCCAGCAGCCGCTCCAGCACCCGCGGGCGCTGCTCCAGGTGCAGCCGGGTGCCGGCCGTCACGGCGTGCTGGTGGATCATCAGCAGCGCCGACAGGCCGCTGGAGTCGCAGAAGTGCAGGCCGTCGAAGTCGAGGTGCAGGTCGGTCAGGCCGCCGTCGGCGAGCGCGGCGAGGGCGGTGGTCAGGAGCTCTCGCGCAGTGTTGTAGTCCAGGTCGCCGGTGACGGCGACACGCAGCACCCCCGGGCGGGGCGTGGCCTGGACGAGGGTCAGCGGGTCGGGGGCGAAGGCGGTCATGCGATCTTTCCGTGGCCGGGGAGCGGGGTCTTGTCGGTCGGGACGGCCGCGGCGCTCACGGCGTCGCGCCCGTTGCTGATCAGGGCCGAGGCGCGCGGGAAGTCCTCCAGCCGCCTGCCCAGCAGGTCGAGTGCCGGCAGCAGCGTGCCCGCCGGGACGCCGCGAGCGGTCAGGACGCCGGCCGTCCAGGTGAGGAACCGGGTGAACAGCCCAGGGTCGTCCACGTAGAGCGCGGTGGCCAGGAAGTCGACGATGTGCAGGATGTCCTCGGCGGTGTGCCTGCGTTGCTGCGGCGTGTAGTCCGCCATCGCCGGGATGCGTTCCTCCAGGCCGCCCATGACGTCCCTGACCAGGGCCCGGGCCGACCGGCTGACCATGGTGTACTCCTGGTCGTCCAGGTGCGGCAGGTCGTCGACGGCCTGGCGGGGGGCGACGGGGCGGGTCAGCGGGCCGGCGGCGAGCCGGTCGGCGGCGGCGGCGCCGTCGGCGGCCCAGGCGTCGGCGCCGAGCAGGCGGGCGTAGAGGCCGTCGGGCCCGAAGGCGGCGCCGCCGACCATCACCGGCGTGCCGGTCGCCTGGCAGGCGGTGATGGCGGCGTGGGCGCCGGGCAGCCGGGTCGGGATGGAGCTGGACAGCGCCACCACGTCGCAGGCCGTGCGGTGGAGGTGGGTGATGAGGTGGTGCGTCGGCACCTGCGCGCCCAGGTAGTCGACCTGCCAGCCGCGCAGCCGCAGCACCTCGGACAGGATGCGGGCGGGCATGGCGTGCCACTCGCCGTCGATGCAGGCGACGGCGATGCGCCCGAGCGCCGGGCCGCTCGCGGCGGCGGCGCGGGCGGCGGGGTGGTGGGCGAGCGCGGCCAGCACCCGCTCGTTGACGGCGGTGGCGGTGTGCTCCTGCGCCACGGTGATCTGGTTGCTCTCCCACTCCAGGCCGACGCGGGCCTGTACGGGGGCGACCACGTGCAGCAGCAGGGTTTCCAGCGAGATGTCCTGGTCGAGCGCGGCGAGCGCGGCGTCCGTGGCGGCGTACTCGTCTCCGGCGACGGCGGCGTCCCAGAGTTTTTCGCGCCAGGCGGAGAGTCCGTCTGCGTGCGTCATGCGGTGAACCTTCCCCGTCCGTGTCCTCCCACCGCGCTCAGATGGGCCCCGCGCGGCGCGGTGATGGCGATGACGGCCATGTCATCATGATCGCCACCTCCTACCCACTGGGACGACAACATCTCCACACGTTCCGTGATCGCCTCGGGCGGCATGCCGCCGCACTGCCGCAACTCCTCCTGCAGCCGCTCGTCGCCGAACATCTCGTCGCCGAGCGGGCCGCCCATGGCCTCGGTGATGCCGTCGGTGTAGAGCAGGCAGGTCTCGCCGGGTTCCAGGACCACGGTGTCGGTGACGCTCGTGACGCGTTCGAGCATGCCGATGAGGGTGCCTTTGGTGCTGGCCACGTCGACGCGCCCGTCGCCGCGTACGACGAGCGGCGGCGCGTGCCCGGCGCTGGTGACCCGGAGCAGGACGCGGTTACCGGCCCGCTGGATCGAGGCCAGGACGAGCGTGACGAAGCGGGAGCGGTCGCCGCCCTTGACGAGAACGCCGTTGAGCAGTTCGAGCACGCGCTGATGGTCGCCGGCCATCGGCAGCAGGGCCTGCAGGGTGTGCCGGATCTTGCCGGTGAGCACGGCGGCCTCCAGGCCCTTGCCGGCCACGTCGCCGAGCACCACCAGCGACTCCTGGCCGGGCTCGGTGGGCGGGTGGAGGTCGTAGAAGTCGCCGCCGACCCGGGCGGTGTGCTCCGAGGGACGGTAGCGGGCGGCGACCTCGACGCCGTGCAGGCTCCGCACGCGGGGCGGCAGGAGCTCGCGCATGAGGGTCTCGGTGATGTCGGCCTGCTCGGCGTACAGGCGGGCGGCCGACATCGCGGCCCCCGCGCGGGCCGCGAACAGCCGGGCGAAGACCTCCTCGCCGTCGGAGAAGGACGCCTGGCCGCTGCCGCGCAGCAGCACGAGCGCCCCGGCCGGGACGCCGTGGCCGGGCAGCGCGGTCACCACCATCGAGCCGATCTCGTCGAGCCCGTCGCGGGCCAGCCAGGCGGGGGCGGCGGCGGGGTCGATCCAGCGGGAGGGCAGGGGCGGGTAGCCCTGCAGCGCCTCGGCCAGACCCGGCACGGCCTCGGGATCGACGGCCAGCTCCTCGCGGACGACGACGCCGTCCGGCCCGCAGTACGCGATGGGGTGCCGGCGCCGGTAGGGCGGCAGGATGACCAGCGCGGCGTCGGCCAGGTGGCGGGCGGCCAGCCGGGCGGTCACCTCCAGGCAGCGGTCGAGGTTGAGCGAGGACAGCAGCTCGCTGGAGGCCTTGTCGAGGAACGACGTGCGCTCGCGTTCGAGCTGCAGGGCCTGGGTGGCGCGGTCGAGGTCGGTGGTGTCGGCCAGCCACCAGGCGATCACGTCGCCGTCGCGGACCGGACGCGCCACGAACGTGGCCGCCCCGATCGAACCACGCACACCGCCGGGAAGAGCGCCGTCGGGAAGAGCACCGTCCGGAAGGGCGGCGTCGGGAAGGGCGGCGTCGGGAAGGGCGGCGTCAGGGAGAGGGGTTGTGGCGGCGTGGGCGTGGGAGAGCCAGGCGGGAGCGCTGTCCGCCAGCGCCGCGCCGGGGACCGCGCCGGGCAGCAGCCGCAGCGCCGCGTCGTTGGCCTGGGCGATGACACCCGCGGTGTCCACCACCAGGACCGGGTAAGGGGCGCCGCGCCACACGGTCCCGGTTTCGTCCTGTCCCAGACTGCTCGTCAGACCTCTCAAAACAACGAGCCCGCCGTGACGGGCCCTGCCTCCCTGAAGAATGGTTGCGTATACACGTTCTCCTCCCCACTGTAGCCGAGGCTCGCCCACCGCCCCAGCCGCGGACGGCCCGGTCAGGCGCCCCCGACCGGCCGTCTCCAGTGGTTTCCAGTCGTTTCCAAGGAGCCGCGGCCAGGGTCTGGTCAGTCAGGACACAGTCGGTGGACGGGGAGAAGATGGGCGAGACGAGGACCCGGTCGGTGCTGGGCAGGACGGGGGCGACGCTCGTCCTGAGCGCGGTGCTCGGTTGCGCGCCGGGCTCCGCCGACGCGGCGGACGCGAGCGTCGGTGCGGCGGCGTACGTGGTGCGGGGCAAGGTGGTGAACTCGGCCGGCCGGCCGGTCCAGGGCGCCAAGGTCGTGGTGAAGGACCGGCGCTACTACAACAGCGACATCGTCCTGCACAGCGACGGCAACGGCCTCTACCGGGCGCAACTGCCGCGCGAACCGTCGTCCTGGCTGGTCAGCGCCTCGGTGACGCGGCAGTTCCACGGGCGGCAGTACACCTTCGACCTGGAGCCGTCCTCGACCGGCTCCGTCCGGGCGAGCGCGGGCGGGGTGCGGAACTTCACCTGGCGCGTGACCGGCAGGCGGCCGGGCGCCGACGGCCGGTACTACGGCGGCCTGGTCGCCACGAACCTCTGGTTCGACAACCTCCCTGAGGACGTCGACCAGGAGAACGTACGGCTGACGATGACCCCGGTCGGCCCGCTGATCGACGGCAGCGAGGGCAAGGTCGTCTCCGGCCGCGCACCGGTCTACACGGACAGCGGCTGGGCGGTGGTCGACGTGCCCCTGGGCCGGTACCGCATCACCGCGACCTACCGCTCGGCCACCAGTGGCAAGGTCTACCCGCTCCAGGTGAAGCTGACCGGCTCGGCCGCCTTCGGCCCGCAGGTCACCGCCGACTTCGAGCAGAGCGGGACCAACCAGCGGATCAGACTGGAGGTCAGGTTCGGCTGATCCGGCCGTGCCGAGAAGCACCTCGATGAACATGAATGACGATCCGAAGCCGGAGGCCGCGACTTCGTGTTCGCACGCGCGGGTGGCCGCCGGGCTGCTGGTTCTGGCGGTGGTCGCGGTGGCGGCCGCCCTGGTCGGCGGCCTCGGGCACTACGTGCTGCTCGACCGGCCCGTTCTGCTGGGGACGCTGGCGGCGAGCCTGGTCGTCGTCTCAGGGGCGCTCGCCTTCGGCGGCGGTCCGCGCGCGCCCGCCGTCGCGCTCGTGATGATCTGGGCGATGGCCGGGCTGATCGCTCTCGTGACCGGCATGCGGGTGCATGCCAGGATCCCCGGCCCGGACGGCAGCGGGCTGGAGGTGCAGGTGCTGACCGACGACTGGATCGCCCCCGACTGGAGGCTCGTGGTCCGCCGGGACGACGGCCTCCTGACCCGCGAATGGCCCCTGACGGAGCGCTTCACCGCCGGACCCGACGACGGCCCGCCCAGGGTGACCTGGCTCGACCCCGCACACGTCCGCCTGGACGACCGGCCCGCGCGGACGGTCACCCTCGACCCACGCTCCGGACGCCCCCTTGAGCAGGGCCACCTCAACGGCGGCTGAGACGCGAAGGGGCAGACAGGACGGGCGGCCCACCGATATAATGATCATGCATCCCGGCGGGCAGGCGCTCCCGGGATCTTGCATGTCATGCCCTCCACACCTCATCGAGCGCTGCTCGCCGCGGCCGTCCCGCTCTTTCTGTCCATGAGCGCCGGGATCGTCGCCCAGCTCGTCACCACCTCACTCCTCGGCCGCCAGGCCACGGTCCAGCTTGCGGCCTTCGCGCTGGTCAACGCTGTGCTCACCCCCGTGACGGCGGCGGTGTCGGGTGGTCTGCGGGGGATGGCGCCGTTCGTCGCCGCCTGCCGGGACCGTCCGGTGGAGGCGCTGCTCGTCCTGAAGGACGCGCGGTGGCTCACCGCCGGGCTCGGCACGGCCGGCGCGGGCGTCATGCTCGGCGTCCCGGTGATCGCGCGGATCGGCGGGGCGCCCGGCGAGGTGGTGGCCGAGTTCGGGGCGTTGCCGCCGCTGCTGGCTCTCCAGGTGTTGCTGTACGCGGCGGGCAGCGGCGCCGGCGGCGTGCTGGTCGCGCTCGGACACAGCAGGCTGGTGCTCCGGTCCGGGTTGTCGAGCACGGCCACGGGGGTATTGCTGCAGTTCGTCCTGGTGCCGCGGATGGGCGTCCAGGGCAGCGGGGTGGCGCTGGTGGCGTCCACCGCCGTGGCCGTGGTCGTGTCCAATGCGCTGCTGCTGCGCCTGCCCGAGCTGGCCGGGCGGTCGTCGTGGCCGGGCCGCCCGCGGTGGCGGGAGATCGTGCGGATGGCGCGGGTGGGCGTCCCGATGTCGGCCACGCTCGTGGTGAAGTTCGCGGTCATGGGCGGGGTGACGTACGCCGCCGCGCGGACCGGGGCGCAGGGGGCGGCCGCGCACGCCGTCCTGCTGTCGCTGCACGGATTCCTGGGGCTGGCCGCCGTCGCGGTCGCGCAGGCCGCGACGCCGGAGATCGCCAGGGCGGCGCTGCCGGGCCAGGCCCGCCGGCTGAACCGGGCGGCGCTGACGATCGCCGCCGCCGGTGTGCTGGCCGGCGGGCTGGTGCTGGTCGTCCTGGGGGAGGCGGTGCTCGGGCTGTTCACCTCGGACGCCGCCGTGCTCGCCGTCGCCGTCGGCCTGCTGCCGTTGTCGGTGCTGCACGCCCTGGCCGACCACTGCGCGATCGTGATGTCGGCCGGGCTGACGGCGCTCAGGCGGTCGTCCTGGACGCTGGGGTCGGCCGTCCTGGGGAACGGCCTGCTGGCGTCCGTGGCGGGTCCGGCGGCGCGGGCTTGGGGGCTGCGGGGGCTGTGGCTGGCGTTGATCGCCGGTTCGCTGCTCGTCGTCGTGACGCAGACCGCCGGGTTCCTGCGGTTCAGCGCGCGTCGGCGCGACCCCTAGAAGGGGGAAGGGGGCTCCGGCGGGCGGAGCCCCCTCGCCTCAGGGGCGGTCCTGGGTCAGGACGCTGGACAGGAACGCCCTGGTCCGCTCGTGCCCGGGGTTGGCCAGCAGTTCGGCCGGCGGGCCGCTCTCGACCACGACCCCGTCGGCGAAGAAGGCCAGCCGGTCGCCGACCTCCCTGGCGAAGGCGATCTCGTGGGTGACCACGACCATCGTCATGCCGTCGGCGGCCAGGCCGCGCATGACCTCCAGCACCTCGTCCACCAGCTCGGGGTCGAGCGCGGACGTGGGCTCGTCGAACAGCATCAGCTCCGGGCTCATCGCCAGCGCCCTGGCGATGGCGACCCGCTGCTGCTGGCCGCCGGAGAGCTGGTGGGGCCGCTTGTGCGCGTGGGCGGCCAGGCCGACGCGCTCCAGGTGCTCCATCGCGGTCGCCCGGGCCCGCTCGGCGGAGACGCCGAGGACGTGGACGGGGGCGCAGGCCACGTTCTCCAGCGCGCTCTGGTGGGCGAACAGGTTGAACCGCTGGAACACCATGCCGATCCGGCGGCGGAAGACGGCGAACTCCTTGGGCGTCCACGGCCGGTAGCGGCCCTCGCGCAGGCTGTGCCCGACCTCCTCGCCGAGCACCCGCAGGCTGCCGCCGAGCACCGGCTCCAGCCCGTTGACGCAGCGCAGGAAGGTCGACTTGCCCGATCCGGACGGCCCGATCACGCAGCTCACCTCGCCCGGCGCGACGGTGAAGTCGACGCCGTTGAGCACCTGCGTGTCGCCGAAGCCCATGCGCACGCCCGTGGCGTGCACGACGGGGCTCACGCCGCCGCCTTCGGCAGGATCCGGGCCGCGAGCCCGCCGCCGCGGACCAGCCGTACGGCCTCGGAGCCGAACCGGCGTTCCAGGCGGCCCTGGAGGAAGGTCGCGACGGCGGTCATCAGCATGTACCACAGGCTCGCCACGATGAGCAGCTCCATGATCAGGTTGTTGGCCTTGTAGATCTGGCTGGCGTTGGTCATCAGGTCGTGCCCGGCCACCACGTAGACCAGCGACGTGGTCTTCAGCATGGAGATGAACTCGTTGCCGGTGGGCGGGATGATGATCCGCAGCGCCTGCGGCAGCACGATCACGCGCATGCGCTTGGCCGGGGTCATGCCCAGCGCGTACGCGGCCTCGGTCTGGCCGTGGTCGACGGCCTGGATCCCGGCCCGCACGGTCTCGGCGAAGTACGCCGCCAGGTTCAGCCCGAGCCCCAGCATGGCCGAGGTGAAACCGGTCATCACCTCGTTGGTGTCCCACTTGACGCCGATCATGGTGAACGGCACCTTGAGCACCAGCTCGGGGAACAGGAAGGCCAGGTTGTACCAGAAGATGAGCTGCACCAGCACCGGCGTGCCGCGGAAGAACCAGATGTAGAGCGTGGCCAGCCCGCTGAGCACCGGGTTGTGCGACAGCCGCATGATCGCCACGGCGACGCCGAGCACCAGCCCCAGCACGGTCGCCAGCACCGAGATCTCGATGGTGACCCAGACCCCGGCGAGGATGCGGTCGTTGAACAGGTATTCGGCGACCTTGCCCCAGTCGAGGCGCGGGTTCACCACGACCAGGTAGACCAGCCAGCCGGCGATCGCCGTCACGACCGCCGCGGCCAGCAGACGGCCCCAGTGGCGGGTCCTGGCGACCGGGACGTGCTCCCCGGACGGCCCGGTGAAGGGTTCCGTGCGCATGGTCACTTACCGCCGTTGACGACAGCGGACTGGACGGCCAGCTTGTCCAGGTTCCACGCCTTCAGCAGCTTGGCGTACTCGCCGCCGGTGATGAGGGAGTCGAGCGCGCCCTTCACCGCGTCGACGAGCTCCTTGTCGTCGGGCTTCATGCCGATGCCCCACGGGCTCTCGGTGCCGTCCAGGGCCATCGCCTCGACGTCCAGCTTGGGGTCGGCGGCCTTGCTGGCGGCCACCACGTAGTCGGTGATGGTGGCCTGCGCCCGCCCGCCGGTGACCTGGATCAGGGCCTCCTGGTCGCCGGGGAACTTCAGGATGTTCACGGCCGCCTTGCCGGCCTTCTTGCAGTCGGCGTCGTACTGCTCGGCCAGCTCCATGGACGAGCCGTTGTCGACGACGGACACCGTCTTGCCGCACAGTTCGGCCGGGCCGCTGATCTTGGCCGGGTTGCCCTTCTTGACCAGCAGACCGGCGCCGGCCTGCACGTAGTCCACGAAGGTGACCTGCTTCTGCCGCTCCGGCGTGTCGCTCATCGAGGAGATGACGAAGTCGTAGCGGCCGGTGAGCACGCCGGGGATCTGGGAGTTGAACTCCTCGTCGGAGATGGTCACCTTGGCGCCGAGCTTCCTGGCGATGGCTCTGGCCAGCGCCGGGTCGAAGCCGATCGCCGTCTTGCCGTCGCTCGCGTACAGCTCCATGGGCGGGTAGCCGACGGACGTGACGACCTTCAGGCCCTGCGTCTTCAGGCGGGCCGGCGCCTTGGCGGCGAGAGCCTGGTCCGGGGTGATGGCGTTGATCACGTCGGCCGCCTTCTCCTCGGTGGGGGCCTGGTCGAGCGTGACCGCCGCCGCGCCGCCGTCCGTGGGGGCCGCGGCGGCGCCGCCGTCGTCCAGGGACTGGGCGCCGCAGGCGGTGGTGGCGGCCAGCAGCGCGCCGGCGGCGAGGGCGGAGAGAGTGCGGATGTTCACGAGGGGGTGCTCCTTCAGGATCGCTGCCAGCGGACTTCGCCGCCGACGACGGTGGTGAGGACCTGGGTGCGCAGCACCGCCTCCGGCGGCTCCAGGTACGGGTCGGTGTCCACGGCGATGAAGTCGGCGAGCATGCCGGGCGCGAGCACGCCCTTGCGGTCCTGCTCGCCGGCCGCGTACGCGGCGCCGAGGGTGTGCGCGGTGATCGCCTCGGCCATGCTCAGCCGCTGCTCGGGCTGCCAGCCGCCGGCGGGCGTGCCGTCCTGCCGGGTACGGGTGACCGCGGCGTACAGTGCGGCCCACGGGTCGGGGCTCTCCACCGGCGCGTCGGAGCCGAAGGCCAGCGCGACCCCGGCGTTGAGCATGCCTCGCCAGGCGTAGGAGGCCAGGTCGTGGCCGGCGAGCAGCGAGTCCACCAGCGCGATGTCGGTGGTGCAGTGCACCGGCTGCATCGAGGCGACGACGCCCAGCCGGGCCATCCTGGTCAGGTCCTGGGGGCGCAGGTGCTGGGCGTGCTCGATGCGGTG
The DNA here is from genome assembly GCF_042892035.1 of Nonomuraea sp. NPDC001831. NCBI lineage: Bacteria > Bacillati > Actinomycetota > Actinomycetes > Streptosporangiales > Streptosporangiaceae > Nonomuraea > Nonomuraea sp. NPDC001831. The sequence goes on from NZ_JBIATU010000008.1 coordinate 58,630, forward strand.
CCGCAGGCCGGCGGTGGGCCCGATCGCCTCGTAGGCGTCGAGGACCAGCCGGTTGGCGCGGTCGCCGATGGCGTGCGTGGCGACCGCGATGCCGGCCGCCGCCGCCTTGCTGAAGATCCGTACGAGGTCTTCGTACGGGGTGACCGCGATGCCGGTGTTGTCGTGCTCACCGGCGAACGCCTCGTGCATGTGGCAGGTGTGCGAGCCGAGCGCGCCGTCGCTGAACACCTTGACCGGCCCGGTCCGGACCCAGTCGTCGCCCTGGCCGGTACGGCGGCCCTCGGCGATGGCGGCCTCCAGGGCGACCGTGGGGACCGCCTTGTGCACGCGGATCTTCAGCTCGCCGGCGTCGCGCAGCTCCAGGTAGGCGGCCCGGCAGTCCTCGCCGTCGATGTCGTGCACGCTGGTCAGCCCGAACGACAGCAGCTCCTCCTGGCCGGCGCGCAGCCGGTCGCGCAGGTCGCCGGAGACCATGAGGGCGCGCAGCGGGTAGGAGGCGGACTCGCGCAGGATGCCGGTGGGCTCCCCGTACGCGTCCCTGACGATCTCGCCGCCGACCGGGTCGGGGGTGGAGGCGTCGATCCCGGCCATCCGCAGGGCGGCGGAGTTGGCCCAGACGGTGTGGCCGTCGACGTTGGGCAGCGCCACCGGCAGGTCGGGGCAGACCGAGTCGAGGGCCTTGCGGTCGGGCTGGACCGGCGGGTTCCAGATGTTGCTGTTCCACCGGCCGCCGAACAGCCAGGCGCCCGGCCGCAGGGTCGCCGCGTGCTCGGCCACCTTGGCCAGGGCCTCGTCCAGGGAGCGCACGTCGCGCAGGTCGACCGCGCCGAGGCTCTGGGCGTACTGGGCCGTGTGGATGTGGGCGTCGTACAGGCCGGGCAGGACGGCGGCGCCGTCGAGGTCCATCAGCTCGGCTCCCGGGCCCGCCGCCGCGCGCACGTCGGCCTCGGTTCCGACGGCGACGATCAGCTCGCCGTCCACGGCCATGGCCTGGGCGGCGGGGGCGCCGTTGGTGCCGGTGCGAATGGTGGCGTTGCGGTATACGCGCATGTCATGGATCTCTCAGGGGTTTCGGGTGGGGTGGTGCGGCTCACTGTAGAAGTGGCGGAAAGAAGTAGGAAGCGATATAAACACGACATTTAGCAGCGCTGAGAGCAAGGAACGCTTATGCTCAAGCCGGAACATCTGCGCACACTGCGTGAGGTCGTGCGTCTGGGGTCGTTCGCGGCGGCGGCGAACCGGCTCGGTTACACCTCCTCGGCCGTCTCCCAGCAGATGGCCGCGCTGGAGCGGGAGACCGGCGTGCGGCTGTTCGACCGCTTCGCCCACAGCGTGCTGCCGACCAGCGCGGCGGAGGTGCTGGCCAGGCAGGCCGAGACCGTGCTGGCCGACATCGAGCGCATGGTGGCCACCGTCCAGGCGGTGCACCGCAACAGCGAGCCGCAGATCCGGCTCGGGCTGTTCCCCAGCTTCACCGGCGTGCTGGCCGACGTCATGCGGCGGATGGAACCGGAGGACCGGGCCGGGATCCGGCTGTCGGTCGCCGAGTCCTCGCAGCTCATCGCCCGTCTGGGCAGCGGCGGCGAGATGGACGCCGCGGTGGTCTACCAGGTCGGCAACACCGGGTTGTCGTGGCCGTCGGTGCTGACCAGGCGGTGGATCGCCGAGGACCGGTACCGGCTCGTGCTGCCCAGGCTCTGGCCGGACCTGTCGCCGTACCGGGCCGAGCAGCTCGTGGACCTGCCGTGGATCATGCACCACCCGGCCAGCAGCGACGCCACGCTCTTCGAGGCCCTGTTCGCCCACTGGAGCCTGCACCCGCGGGTGGTCTGCCACTCCGACGACTTCAAGATCACCCTGTCGCTGATCGGCGCCGGCGTCGGCGCGGCCCTCATCCCCGACCTCGCGCTGCGCGGCCACGGCGAGGACGTCGTGGTGGTCGACGTGCCGTGGCTCAACATCAGCCGCAGCATCTTCACGCTGGTCCACCCCGACCGCGAGACCGCCCGCCTGCAGTGGCTGCTGGACGAGCTGACCGTCTGAACCGCCTCTCGACGCGGCCGGGGCCCATCTGCCAGCATGTGCCGGATCATCCCCCCGGGCCGCGCGCCACCTGGCGTCGCCGTGCCCGCGCAAGGCTAAGGAGATCTTTCACCGTGGAACGCGAGGCGGCGATGGCCCGGTCCGTCGAGGCGATCCGCCTCCACAGCGGGCAGCACATCCTCATCGAGGCCGGCCAGGAACCCGTCCTCGGCCGCCTCGGGCGCGACGACCGCCGCACGCCGGACGGCCCCCTGCGGAACTGGACGTACGTCGTCAAGGACATGATCGACGTGGCCGGCCTGCCCACCACCCGCGGCTCCGCCCTGTACGGCGCCGAACCGGCCCTGGCCGACGCCCGCTGCGTCGAGCTGCTGGACGCGGCCGGCGCGCTGCTGGTCGGCAAGGCGAACCAGCACGAGTTCGCCTGGGGCGTGACCAGCGAGAACCCGCACTGGGGCGACGTGGGCAACCCGCGCCACCCGCACCTGACCCCCGGCGGTTCCAGCGGCGGCACCGCCGCGGCGCTCGCGGCCGGGATCGCCCGGTTCGGGCTCGGCACCGACACCGGCGGCTCGGTGCGCATGCCCGCGGCCTGCTGCGGCGTGGTCGGGCTGCGCCCGCGTGCGGGGGCCGTGCCCGCCGCCGGGGTGGCGCCGCTCGCCCCCGCCTTCGACGTGGTCGGCCCGATGACCACCTCGGTCGCCGACTGCGCCCGCGTCTGGCAGGCGCTGACCGGCGAGGACGTCGAGCCGCCCGAGTCGCTGGCCGGGCTGGTCGTGGGCGTCGTGGAGGGCTGCGCCCAGGCCGGGGACTTCGCCGAGCTGGGCGCGCGGCTGCGCGAGGTGGCCCTGCCCGCCGAGGTGCTGGAACCGTACTGGACGATCGTGAGCGCGCAGGCGCGCCGGACGCACGAGGGCACCTTCCCCGAGTGCGCCGCCCGCTACAGCCCCGGGGTACGGGCCAAGCTGGCGGCCGCCGGCGGAATGGGGCACGACGACTACCGGCGGGCCGTCGAGCGGCTGGCGGCGCTGCGGGCCGCGTTCGCCGCCCGCATCGAGGGCATCGACCTGCTGGTCATGCCGACGCTCGGCGCCCCCGCGCCCAGGGTCGGCTGCGACGAGGCCCGGGTGCGCGGCGAGGTCGGCCGGATCACCGCGACGGTGTCGGCGCTCGGCCTGCCCGCCCTGGCCGTCGGCGACCTGCAGCTCGTCGCCACGAGCGAGGCCGCCGTGCTGCGGGCGGGGATGTGCAGGGAGGCCCGCGGCGGGACGATCCCCGAGCCGCGCTGACCCTCAAGGATCCGCCGGTCAGGCCGCTGCGAGCTTGAAGGATCCGCCGGTCAGGCCGCGCCGAGCCTCAAGGATCCGCCGGTCAGGCCGCGCTGGGCAGGCTCCACGGGTCCACCGGCACGACCTCGGCGCACCGCCCGTACGGGTCGAGCAGCCGCCCGTACAGCTTCGACTGGCGCAGCACGATCTGCCGGTCGGCCACGGTCACGTGCGGGAAACGCTCCTCCAGCCGCACCACCAGCGGATGCAGGTCGGCCACGCCGTGCAGGCCCACCGTCAGCAGCATGTTCCGCGGCCCGGCGAGCGCCGCGCACGTACGCGTCTCCGGCCAGCCGAGCAGCGCCCGGCCGGTCTCCTCCAGCAGCGCGTCGGGCATCCGCAGCCACAACAGCGCGGCCGAGTGCCAGCCCGCGTGCGACCGTGCCAGGTCGCAGCGGAAGTCGAGGTCGCCGGTGGCCACCAGCCTGGTCAGCCGGCGCTGCACCGTGCGCTCGGACGTGCCCACCGCCCTGGCCAGCTCGGCGTAGGGCGCGCGGCCGTCGGGCAGCAGGGCGGTGAACAGCCGCCGGTCGATCTCGTCCATCTCCCTGGTCGACTCCGGCGCGGCCGGCCGTCTGGCCAGGGCGGCGGCGGTGCGCGGCGGCAGCACCCGCAGCCGCCACCGGCACGACGCCTCGAACACCCGCGTGGCGACGTGCGTGCGGACCTTGGCCACCCCCGGCACCCGGGGCAGCGCGGTGAGCACGTGATCGGCCAGGGCCGCCATCGACGGGGCCACGGCGATCACGAACAGGTCGTGCCCGGCGGCGACGTGCTGGACGGTGATCAGATGGCGCTCGCGCGCCAGCGCCGCCGCGACCTCGGCCGCCGCGCCGGCCGCGCAGTCGATCTCCAGGAACGCCATGCTCAGCGCGTGCATCTGGCGGGGGCCGAGGGCGACCGTGGTCCACGCCTCGCCGGTGCTCGTGAGCCGCTGCCAGCGCCGCGCCGCCGTCACTGGGTCGGCCCCGACGGCCGCCCCCACCTCCACCCAGCTCGCCCGCGGGCTGATCTGCAGGGCGTCGATGAGCTCAAGGTCGGACTCGGCCAGCAACGACGGCGGCTCGATGCCGGAATCCTGCACTGATCCTCCCTTGATGTCTGATTGCTGCGTTCCAGCGGTCGGGACACCCTATACCGGGATCCTGGGCCCCGACCGCCGTCAGGCGCAGCCACCGGAAGGGAGACCCGCGGATGACCTCGCTCGGCCGGGCCAGGATGGTCGGCGTGCTGGGCGGCATGGGCCCGGCCGCCACCGTCGACTTCTACGGCAAGCTCGTGGCGGAGACCGCCGCCACCAGCGACCAGGAGCACGTGCCGGTCGTCATCTGGGGCGACCCGCGCGTCCCCGACCGGTCGACGAGCCTGCTCGGGCAGGGGGAGGACCCGACCCCGCAGTTGCGGCGCGGCATCGGGGCGCTCAGAGGGGCCGGGTGCGAGCTGCTGGCCGTGCCGTGCAACACCGCGCACGCGTTCGTGCCGCGCCTGGCCGAGGAGGCCGGGCTGGAGCTGGTCAGCATCGTCGAGGTCACCGCCGCCGCCCTCGCCGCCGACGGCGTCCCCGCCGCCGGGCTGCTGGCCACCACCGGCACGCTCCGCGCCGACCTGTACGGCCCCGCGCTGCGCCGGCACGGCGTGACCCCGATCGAGCCGGACGAGCCAGGCCAGCGCGAGGTCATGGCCGCCATCGCCGCCGTCAAGGGCGGTCACGCGGGCCGCGAGCACGCCGACGCGCTGGCCGCGCAGGCCCGGTCGATGGCCGCGCGCGGCGCCCGGCGCGTGGTGGCCGCGTGCACGGAGGTGCTGCTCGCCCTGGACCCGGCCACGGTCCCGGTCCCCGTCGTGGACCCCGCGCGGCTGCTGGCCCGCGAGGTCGTCCGCGTGGCGCTGGCCGCGCGCGGCTGAACCGGACTTCTTTCACTTCCGCCTCTCAAGTCACATCCAAGCCACTTCCAATCTCCGGATGGTGGGCTTGGCGCATGAGCTGAGGACGTGCCCGCACGTCCGCGAGCCGGGGGGCTCGCAGCTCGATGCGAAGGGAGGTTACGACCATGAGCAAGAAGATCGTGAGTCTGGACGATCTGGGTGACGAACTGGCGGTGATCGAGGAGGCCGATCTCGGCCTTGTCGCGGGCGGCATGCCGATGCAGCGCTGCTACGGCACCAACGGAAACCCGCCCACCGACTGGGTCTCCGACTACTGATAAAGACGATTCGCGGTCGCGTGGGAGGGGAGCCCGCTTCCCTCCCACGCGGCTGGGGGGACACGTGCTACTGATTCTGAGCGAGCCCGGCGACGCGACCGTCGACCTGGTCCTGCCCAAGCTGAAGGCCCGGGGCGCGGACGTCCTGTGGTGGGATCCGGGCGAGTACCCGTCCGCCGCCCGGCTGACCGCGCGCTTCGGCGCCGACGGTGAGGAACTGGTCCTGACCAGGGACGGGCAGGTCTTCGACCTCTCCGGCACGACGGCCGTCTGGACCCGGCGCCCCGGACGCCCGCGCGCCGCGGACGACGTCACCGCCGATGACCTCCGGGCGCGGGTGGGCGAGTTGTCGGAGTGGTTCACCGACGGCTTCTGGGACCTGCTGGACGCGCGCTGGCTGCCGGCCCGCCAACCGGTGCTGCGCAGGGCGCACAACAAACTGGTCCACCTGGCCCTGGCCCGGCGGCTGGGCTTCGCCGTGCCGCGGACGGTGATCACCAACGACCCGTCCGAGCTGGTGCCCGCCTACGAACACGCGGACGGGCGGCTGATCGCCAAGGCGATGGAGCACACCCTGTTCGAGATCGACGGCGGCGCGCACGCGGTCTACACGACCGTGGTCACCCGGCGGTCGCTCGGCGGCCGGGGGCGGATCGTCCACGAGCCGGTCATCCTGCAGCCGTACGTGCCCAAGGCGGTGGAGCTGCGGGTCACCGTGGTCGGACGGCAGGTGTTCACCGCCGAGATCGCCTCCCAGGACTCGCCGCGCACCCGCGACGACTGGCGTCACTACGACTTCGCCCGCGCCCGCCACAGCGTGCACCGCCTGCCCGACGACGTCGCCCGCCGCTGCGTCGACCTGGTCGCCGCGCTCGGCCTGTCCTTCGGGGCGATCGACCTCATCCTCACCCCCGACGGGGAGTACGTCTTCCTGGAGATCAACCCCAACGGCCAGTGGGCCTGGATCGAAGACCTGACCGGCCTGCCCATCAGCGACGCCGTCGCCGACTGGCTCACCACCGGAGAAACGGACGCGCAATGACTCAGCTCTCCCTCGGGCCGGCCCTCGAAAGCGGCGTGAACCTGCTGCGGGGGCTGACCCGCCGGCGTTCGGCCGTGGAGGAGGCCCGCCGCACCGCCGCCGCCTGGGCCCAGGCGCACCCGCGGCTCGGCGCGCAGCTCGTGACGAGCCCGCGTCCCGGCTCGCCGGTCGTCGACTACGACCTGCTGCTCGACCACCCGTCGGGCGGCACCATCATGCTCGGCGTGCAGGCCGAGGACGGCACGTCCTGGCTGGTCGACCACTCGACCCACTGGGCCGCCGGCTACGTGCTGACCGTGGACGGGACGCACGTGTCGGTGTCCGAGGCGATGCTCATGCTGCGTTCGCTGGCGCGTCCCGGGATGTCGCCGCAGGAGGAGCTGGTCCGGTTCTGCGTGCTGCGCAACGCCGCCCAGCAGGAGGAGGTCGGCCTGGCCGACGTCCAGGCCGCCGCGGACGGGTTCCGCAGGCGGCGCGGCCTGCTCGGCCACGACACGATGGCGGAATGGCTGGACCGGATGGGCATGAGCGCCGAGGCGTTCCACGACCACATGACGATGACCGCCAAGGACCAGCGGTTCCGCGCCCGGAAGCGGGCCGAGCTGGCTCCGGCGTACCTCGACCGCCATCGTGACCGGTTCGCCCGGGTACGGGCGGCCTGGGTGCTGGCGGACGACCCGGTCGAGCCCGCCGAGCTCGACGGGCCGCTCGCCGGCCGCTGGGACCTGCGGCTGACCAGGGCCCGGACGTGGGCGGGCGAGCTGCCCGTACCGCTGCGGGAGGTGCCGGCCGGCGGCGCCGCCGGCCCGGTCCCCTACGAGGGGGGCTTCCTGACCGGCCAGGTCGTCGAACGGCAGGAGGCCGTGGCGGACGAGGCCACGCTGAAGGCCGCCGGCGAGGCCGCCTTCGACGAATGGGTCGCCGACGCCGCCCGGGAGGCCCGGATCACCTGGCACTGGCTCTGACGCGTCCGGCGCCCTCCGCGCCGGGCCATTTGGAGTGATTTCTCCGGGCATGTCGGTGCCTTCGGGTACTGTGCCGCACGTGCGGCGGATGATCACCTCTCGGGGTTTGTGGTGGGCGCTCGCGGCGGCGGCCGTGGCGGTGGCGGCGGCCGTGTTCCTCCGCCGCTCGCGAACGCCGTACCCCGCCCTGCCCGACGAGCGTCCTGCTCCGGACGGACCGCCTCCCGAGCGGGACGCCCCGCCGCCGTGGCCGCCCGTCCCCATCCTCGGCACGCCGACGAAGGCGGACATCGAGCGCTACGCCACCAGACCGGCCGGCTTCTTCGACAGACCGGCCGTCGCCGCCTTCTTCGCCCAGGCCCAGCCGCTCGACGGCCCCACCCGGCGACGCCTGAACCGCTGGGCCATGGTGGCACTGGCGGTCGTCCTGCTGGCCGGGGGCGCGCAGGTCCTGGAGTCGGCGGTGTTCTCCAAGGGCGACCACTCGACCGAGGAACACTTCGGCAGCTGCGCCCCGGCCTACGCGAACGCCGGCGTCCGCTGCGTGGTGGACACGGACATCGAAGGGGGACCGGCCGCGGAGGCGGTCACAGGCGAGCAGCAGCCCGCCGAGTCCCAGGATCCGCCTCTCGCCCAGGAGGCCGTGGACGCCGACTGCCGTCCACGGACGGCCGAGCCGCACGTACGCGCGATCAACCCCAAGGTCACCCGCGCGGTGAACCGGCAGTGGCGGCGGATCGAGACCTGGCTCAAGGCCAACGCCCCCAAGAGCCACCGCACGCTCGGCAGGCCGGGAAGGGCCAGGACCATCGCGGTCGCCGAGGCCCAGACGGGCCTGTCCTTCCCCGACGACCTGCGGGCCTCGCTGCTGCGCCACGACGGGGCCGCCGTCACCGAGGCGACCTGGCCCTTCGGGTTCCTGGGCAACGTGAACGGGACCGTCCGCCAGATCCGGGACGCATGGCGCGGCCTGTGCAAGATCGACGCCACCGACGACTCGGACGACCCCCGCACCGAATGGTGGGACGGACGCATGATCCCCGTCGGCTTCGACGGCATGGGCAACAGCCTGGTGATCGACTCCGTACGCCGTGACGTCGGCGAGACCGACCACGAGGGCGACATGAGCTTCACCCCCGGCGGGATCCGCATCCGCTCCTACCACGCCCTGCTGAAGGCGACCGCCGACGCCCTGGAGACCGGCGGAACCGTCGGCTACTGGAAGCCCGAGGCGGTCGCCGGCGAACTGGAGTGGCACATCCCCTGACCCACCCACCTGCCCCGCCCGCAGTGGCGGTGGCCGCCGCCTGGCCGCTCGTTCAGTGACGCGCAAGCGGGCACGCCGCCCGCGCCTAGTGATCGCCAAGACGTCCCCAAGTGCCTCCTGCGACCGTGAGTGCGCGACATTCACCACGACAGAGGGGGACGTTCCCAGATGAACGGCTTCGAGACCGGCGCCCGCGAGCTCGACGACAACGAGCTCGCCGCCGTCACCGGCGGCATGTGGGCCAACTACGACTGGATGAACTACGACTGGCGCGACGCCGTCATCGACGCCCTGCCGTAACCACGCCGCACACCGCCGGGGCCGCCTCACGCAGGGGCCCCGGCCACGCGCCGCGATCAGGGCCGGCGCATCGTCCGGATCACGACGGTCGCGGTCGCCGTGGCCACGACGTCGCCCCCGGGGCCGAGGAGTTCGCCGGCGAGGAAGCAGACGTCCTTGCCGCGCCTGACCACGCGCCCCCGCCCGACGAGCCGCCCGGGCCGCGCCGGACGCAGGAACTGCACATGGAGGTCGAGGGTCGGCGCGAACTGACCCTCCGGCAGCGTCGCCACCAGCGCGGGCCCCAGCGTGTCGTCGAGCATCGCGGCCAGGAAGCCGCCCTGGACCACGCCGACCGGGTTGGCGAACTGCTCGCCCGCCCGGAACGCCACCTCGATCGTGCCCGTCTCCGGATCGACCTCGACCAGCTCCCAGCCGAGCAGCGCCGCCGCCGGCGGTGGCGGAGCCTTTCCCGCGACCATGTCCCAGAACATTCCGCGCCTGTCCGCGTGCGTGGTCATGCCCGCCATTGAACAGCCCGCCACCGACAGTCCGGCGGCCCCGAGGCGTGGCTAGTCCCCGAGCTCGGCGAGGAAGGCGGCGACCGGGCCCAGCGTGATCAGCCCGCTGCCCGCCCCGGCCAGCTCCGCCGCGGCGGGTGCGAGCGCCTGGCGGGCGCGGGCCGCCGCCCGCCGGTCGCCGACCGCGACGGCGGCCCTCGCGGCCAGGCACCACATGGCCTCCAGCAGCAGGTCGGGGGGTGGCTCCGGGATCCGGCCGACCGCCTCGGCGGCCTCCGCGTCCCGCCCCTCCGCCAGCAGGACGAGCGGCCGCACCCACGGCTCGTACGGCCCCCACTCCACGTCGCCCCGATCGGCCTCGCCCAGGACCGGCAGGCCGTGCCGCACCCGTACGGACAGCAGGGCGAGCGGCAGCAGCCCCCGCGCCAGCCCCGGCATGCCGACGTCGTCCAGCCGGGCCGCGGCCGCCCGGTAGGCCGCCTCCTCCTCGGCCGCCGGCACCTGCCCGCCGGCCGCCTTCCGCACCACCCGGTACCAGTCGGTGAACACGCTGACCAGCGGCAGCTCGTTCCGTTCCGCCAGCCGGTCGGCGGCGGCCGCGTGCCGGTCGGCGCCCTCGAAGTCGCCGAGCGCCCCCAGCGCCTGGACGCGCACGAGATGCCCGAGCACCTCGTACGTCACCAGCCCGTGCCGCGACGACAACGCCACCAGCTCGGCCCCGATCCGGGCCCGGTAGGAGGCCAGCCCCGCCCGCTCGAACGCCTGCATGAACACCCCGTTGAGGGCGAACGCCAGCAGCGCCGGGTCGTCGAGATGACGGGCGATGCGCTCGGCCTCGGCGGCGGCCACCGGGCCGCGGGCCGACCGGGTGCCGCGCGACTCGACGGCGATCGTGGCCAGCAGCCGCGCCCGCGCCGCCTCGGGCGCGGCGGGCGGCAGGCCGGCCAGGGCCCGTTCCGCCGCGGCGACGACCTGGGCCGCCTGCTCGGGATCGTCCGACCGGGTCCAGATCGCCGGGACGTCGTAGGCGCCGATCACCCGGGCCGTCAGCTCCGGGTCGCCCAGCTCCTCGGCCGCCGCGATGGCCGCCGTACGGTGGCCGCGCGCCGCCTCCAGGCCGCCGCCGCCGGTCACCGCGAGGTTGCGCAGCAGGCCGACCGTCGACTCCAGCCGCGCCCGGGCCCCGGCCCCCACCGTGCGGTCGTACGCCTCGGCCGCCTGCGCCCACACCTGGGCCGTGGCGTCGGCGGGCGCGGCGAGGCCGCGGTCCTGGTGCAGGATGTCCGACTCCAGGCGGCGCAGCCGGGGCCCGGGGTCCACGCCGAGATGCTCGGCCAGCAGCGTCCGCGCCCGGCGCAGCACCGCCAGGGCGTCGCCCTGGCGTCCGGTGCGGTAGAGGGCGAGGGCGAGCAGCCGCCAGGCGTCCTCCCGCCAGGGGTGCTCGGCGACGTGCGAGTCCAGGTCGGGGACGGCTTCGGCGGCCCGGCCGAGTGCCAGTTGCGCCTCGGCCCGGCGTTCGACGGCGTGCAGCCGCAGCTCGGTCAGGCGGGCACGTTCGGCGCGGGCCCAATGCTCGTCGGCGAACTCGGCGTAGGCCGGGCCGCGCCACCAGCCGAGCGCCTCCGTCAGCCGGGCCGGTTCCGGCGGGCCGGCGGTCACGGCCTGCTCGAAGCGCCAGGCGTCGACGGCGTCGGGCGCGGCGCGCAGGGCGTACCCGGGGCCCTCGGTGACCAGCAGCCGGGCGGGGGCGCGCGGCGGGCGCGCGGGCTCCAGCGCCCGGCGCAGGGCGGCCACGAACGTGCGCACCGCGCCCACCGCGTCCGGCGGCGGATCGTCCCACAGGTCAGCCACCAGCCGCGTCACCGGGACGACCCGGCGCCGGGCGACGATCAGACGGGCCAGCACGGCGCGGTGCCGCGGCCCCTTCAGCGGGATCGGCTCGCCCTCGTCGTCCCAGGCCACCACCGGCCCCAGCACCCCGAACACACTCCCCATCCTTCCTGCTCACCGGATGCTCATCCGCCCCCGGCACGCTGGGAACCGAACCGGTCACCCATCGAAGGAGGGCACCTCATGACCATCCCCGGATTCGACCACCGCCGCGTGACCGTCGCCGACGGCGTCACGCTGCACGCCGCCGTCGGCGGCTCGGGCAGCCCCATTGTGCTGCTGCACGGCTTCCCGCAGACCCACCTGATGTGGCGGCACGTCGCCGCCGACCTGGCCGCGGACCACACCGTCATCTGCCCCGACCTGCGCGGTTACGGCGCCAGCGACAAACCGGCCGAGACCGGCCCGGACGTCTACTCCAAGCGGACCATGGCCGCCGACGTGGTGGCCCTGGCCGCGGCTCTCGGCCACGAGCGCTTCGCCCTGGCCGGGCATGACCGCGGCGCGCTGGTCGCCTTCCGCGCCGGTCTCGACCACCCGGCGGCGATCACCCACCTGGCCTGCCTCGACGTGCTGCCGACCCTCGACATGTGGGACGTCATGCGCGGCGTCACCGCCGCCGTCGGCTTCCACCTCTACCTCATGGCCCAGCCGCCCGGCCTGCCCGAGCAGCTGATCGGCGCGAGCCCGGACGCCTTCTTCGGCCACTTCCTCGACCTGTGGACCAACGACCCGGCGGCGATCCCGGCCGACGTCCGGGCCGCGTACCTGGACGCCTGCCGGGCCGCCGTGCCGTCGATCGTGGCGGACTACCGCGCCTCGGCCGGGATCGACGTCGAGCACGACCGCGCCGACCTGGCCGCGGGCAACCGGCTGGGCATGCCGGTGACCGTGCTCCAGCAGGACTGGGGCGCCGCCCTCGGGTACGACGCCGCGGCGGTGTGGCGGGCCTGGGCGCCCGACCTGCGGCACAACACGGTCACGAGCGGACATTTCATGGCCGAGGAGTCTCCCGCCGAGATCGCCCGCGCGCTCCGCGAGCTCGTGGCCCGGTAGCCGCCCTCCTGGTCAGGGGCCGTCTCGTAACTTAAAGTAATTGACATGTCACGGTAAGTTATTCGACAATGGCAGCGCCAAATGAGGTCGTCCTTCCGGCGGGAAAAGTACGGGCCGGAAAGCCGAGCACGCGACGGAGTAGAGGCGCTCGCCAGCATGTTGCACGCATTCATCGTCGGGATGGGCAGATCCGGCGCAGGGCTGCATCTGCCGTCCCTGGCCAAGGTGCGCGAGGCGGCCCCCGGGCTGCTGGCGCCCGACCCGGTCGTCGTCCTCGATCCCCTCCTGCCGCCCGGCGGCGTGCGGGGAGCGGTGACGGCCGGGTCGCCCGAGGAGGCCGCCGCGCTGGCTCCGCCCGACCGGACCGTCGTGCACCTGTGCACCCCGCCGCACGTCAGGGCCGGGATGCTGGCCCGGCTGGCGCCGCTCGGCTACCGCAAGTTCATCGTGGAGAAGCCGCTCGCGCTCGACCTGGTCGGGCTGGCCGCCGTGGCCCGGGTGCGCCGGCGCTGGGGCCTCGACCTCACGGTCGCCACCCACTGGCTCGACAGCACGCTCACCGGCCGGCTGCGGGCGGCGATGCGCGCCGAGGAGTTCGGCCCGCTGCGGCAGATCCGGGTCGTGCAGAACAAGCCCAGGTTCACCCGCAGCGCGGCGCGTCCCGACGCCACCACGGCCTTCGACATCGAGATGCCGCACGCGCTCGCCGTGGTGCTCAGCCTGGCCGGCGGCGCCCGGATCTCGGCGGCGTCCTGGGAGGACATGGTCACCGAACGCCTGCGGCTGCCCCGGCTCGGCCGGGCCAGGCTGCGGCTCGACCACTACTCCGGCGTGCGCACGGAGATCGACTCCGACCTGACCTCGCCCGTCCGGGAGCGGCGCATCACCCTGCACTTCGAACGCGGCACGCTCACCGGCCACTACCCGTGCAGCGACGCCGACCACACCGCCCAGCTCAGGGTGGCCACGGCCGAGGGCGAACGGCGCACGGTGTTCACCGACGACGCCCTGCCCGCCTTCCTGCTGGCCGCCTACCGCCGCTACGCCCGCGCCCGCCGCTCGCCCGGCGCGCTGCCCGTCCAGGTCGACGCCGTGCGGCTGCTCACCGAGGCCAAACACCTGTGCGCGGCGCACGAGCCGGGGCGTGAGGAGGCGCCGCGTGCAGGCACCACCTCCTGAGCTGGCCGGCATCGGCGACGAGGCCGCCCCCGACCTCGACGGCCAGCTCGCCGCCGTGGGGGAGCTGGGCTGGAACCGGCTGGAGCTGCGCACGGTCGACGGCGTGCCGGTCGCCGCGCTCGGCGAGCGGGCGTTCCGGCGCGCGGCGCGGCGGTTGCGCGAGGCGCGGGTCGAGGTCGTCGCGATCGCCTCGAAGATCGGCGACTGGTCGCGGCCGGTGACCGGCGACTTCGCGCTCGACCTCGCCGAGCTCGACGTGCTGGCCCGCCGCTGCCCGCTGCTGGGGACGCGGCTGGTGCGGATCATGTCCTTCCCCTCGGGCGGCCTGCCCGAGCCCGAGTGGGGGCGAAGGGTCCGCCACCGGCTGCGCGAGCTGGCCCGCCGGGCCGAGGACGCCGGCCTGCTGCTGGTCCACGAGAACTGCGCCGGCTGGGCGGGCGACCGCGCCGACCGCATGCTGGACCTGGTCACCGGGATCGGCAGCCCGGCGCTGCGGCTGCTGTTCGACATCGGCAACGGCGTCGCCCACGGCTACCCGGCGGCCCCGATGCTGCGCGAGGTCGTCCCGTACGTCGCGCACGTCCACGTCAAGGACGCCGTCACCGGGCCCGGCGGCGAGGTCGTCTACGTGCTGCCCGGCGAGGGGCGGGCGGGCGTCGCCGAGTGCCTGCGCCTGCTGGCCGCCCACGGTTACGCCGGCGCCCTGTCCATCGAGCCGCACCTGCGGCTGCGCCCCCACCTCGACGACCCGGGCGCCGGCGACCGGGCCGCCTTCGTCCGGTACGGGCGGGCGCTGGAACGGCTGGTGGGGCAGGTCGATGGACATTGACGCCGTGCCCCTCGACGCGGCGGAGCACGACCTGCTGCTGAGGCTGCTGCGGCTGCCCACGGCCGGCCCGCTGGAGACCGGACCGGCCGGGCCGCCGCCGCGGCTGCGCGAGGCCCAGGAGCAGTACGCGCGGGCCGCCGCGCCGCTCGGCTTCCGCACCGTGCGGCACACCTCGGTGCGCCCGGCCGAGCTGGACCGCGCCGACGTCCCCGCGCCCGTGCGCGAGGCCCTCGGCCTGCCCGGCTTCCTGGACGCCCAGCCCAGTCTGGTGCTGCGGCTGGGCCCCGGCCTCCCGGCGTCCCGCACGGTGATGTTCAACGTGCATCTCGACACGGTCGCCGGCGGCGGACCGGCCGGCTTCGACGGCGAGCGGTTCCACGGCCGCGGCGCGATCGACGCCAAGGGCCCGGCCGTCGCGCTGCTGGCCGGGCTGCGGGCGGCCCGCGCGTGCCGGCCGGCCATCGGGCGCGAGGTCGGGGTGCTGATCCAGGCCGTGGCGGGCGAGGAGGGCGGGGCCATGGGCGTGCTCGGCACCCGTCCGCTCGTCGAACGCGGCTACGTCGGGCGGCTCAACGTCTTCTGCGAGCCCACCGGCGTACGGTTCCTGACGCGCAGCACGGCCGCCGCGACCGCGCGGATCGTGGTGGACGGCGACCACGCCGTGGACGACCGCCCGGCCGCCGGGCACAACGCCACGGTCCTGCTCGGCTTCCTGGCCCAGCACCTGGCCAGGGCGCTCGACCCGGACACCGTGTGCGTGGCGGGCCTGCACACCGGCACCCGCCACAACCAGGTGTACGGCCGCGGCTCCCTCCTGCTCAACCTGCCCTACGCCACCCCCGCCACCGGCCGCCGCCTGGAACGGGACCTCGCGCGCGCTCTGGACGACGGGCTCGCGGCCTTCGCGGCAGCCTTCGGCGGCACCGCCCTGTTCGCCAGAACCGCCCGCGACGCCAGGGCGGTCACCCGGCTGGAGTGGCGCAAGCGCGGCCTGCCCGTGCTCGACGACCGCGACGCCTGGGGGCACGCGCTCCTGCGCGACCGGGCCGGGATCCCGCCCTGGCCCGCCGGAGAACCGGCGTTCACCTGCGACGCCATCTGGATGGCGGGCGTCGGGGGCGCGTGCACGGTCGTCCTGGGGCCGGGCGACCTGGCCGGCAACAACGCCCATGCCGAAGGGGAGTTCGCGCGGGCCGCCGAACTCGCCGGGTTCGCCGCCGCCGTGGCCCGGCTGATGATCGCCTTCACCGACGACAGGATTGGACGAGGAGCATGAACCCCACCGCCTCACCCGCGACGGACGCACCGCCCGCGCAACCGTACCCGCCGGTCCCGGCAGGCGCACCGCCCGCGCAGCCGTACCCGCCGGTCCCGGCAGTCCCGGCAGCCGCCCGGCCGGCGCGGGCCGCCGTACGGGTGCGCCACGACGACCTGCTGGACTTCGTCGCCGCCGTGTTCACCACCCGCGGCCTGGCCCCGGAACGCGCCCGCGAGGCCGCCGCCGCATTGTGTTACGGCGACCTCGTCGGCATGACCTCGCACGGCCTGGCCAACCTGACCCGGCTCTACCTGCCGCTGTTCGACGAGGGGCGGGCCGATCCGCTGGCCGAGCCGTCCGTGCTGGCCGACCGGGGCGCGGCCGTGCTGCTCGACGCCGATCGCGCCCTGGGCCTGTGGGCCGCCGGCCTGGCCATGGAGATCGCCGCGGGCCGGGCCTCGACGTACGGCGTCGGCATGGTCTCCGTGCGCGGGGGCACCCATTTCGGCTGCGCCGGGCACCACGCGCTGCGCGCGGTCGAGTACGGCATGGTCGGCGTCATCGCCGGCAACTGCGGCCGCCAGCGCATCGCCAGGCCGCCCGGCGGCGCGGTGGCGATGCTGGGCACCAACCCGATCAGCGTCGCGGCCCCCGCCGGCGGGCATCCGCCGTTCGTGCTGGACATGAGCACCACCGCCATGCCCACCGGACGGGTCAGGCAGGCCGCGCGGCACGGCGCCGAGCTGCCCGAAGGGGTGCTGGCCGGCGACGACGGCGCTCCCGTGACCGACGCGGCGGCGTTCGACGAGGGGCGGGCGCACCTGCTCTGGCTGGGCGGCCAGGCGGGGCAGTACAAGGGCTTCGGGCTGGGGGTGGCGGTCGAGGTGCTGGCCGCGCTGGTGTCCGGCGCGGGTCTCGGCGCCCACCCCGACGCCCACGACGGCGACGGCGGCCCGAGCGGGCGCGACGACGACATCGGCTTCCTGGCCCTGGCCGTCGCGCCGGGGGCGCTGCGCGAGGGCGTGGAGGGCGACGCGGCCACGATGTTCGGCGCGCTGCTCGGCTGCCCGCCCGCCGACCCCGCCTCGCCGGTGAGCTATCCCGGCTGGCACGAGCATCGCCGGGCCGAGGAACACCGGCGCTCGGGCGTCCCGCTCGGCCCGGACCTGTACGACGAGCTGGCCGCCCTCGCCGCCGCCACAGGGCTCGACGCCCCCGCCCCGGTGGTGGCGCGGTGAGCGCCCGGCTGCGCGTCGCGGTCATCGGGCTCGGCGTGATCTCGCGGTTCTACCTGGCGGCCCTGCACAGCTCGCCCGGGCTGCGGCTGGCCGCGGTGTGCGACACCGATCCGCGCGTCCTGGAGGGGCATCGTGTCCCCGGCTACCGCGACCACGTCCGGCTGCTGGAGGAGGAACGGCCCGACGCCGTCGTGGTCACCGTCCCCAACGACCTGCACGCCCGGGTCTGCGCCGACGCGCTGGAGCGGCGCGTCCCGGTCTGCGTGGAGAAGCCGCTCGCCCTCGACGCCGCGCAGGGCAGGCGGCTCGCGGACCTGGCCGCGAGCTCGGGCGTGCCGCTGTTCACCGCCTTCCACCGGCGCTACAACTCCGCCGTCGGACGGCTGCGCGCGGCGTGCGCGGGCGCCCGCGTCGAGGAGCTGACCGTGCGCTACCTGGAACGCATCGAGGAGCACGCCGGCGACGACTCCTGGTACCTGGACGCACGGCGCTGCGGCGGCGGCTGCGTCGCCGACAACGGCCCCAACGCCTACGACCTGGTGGACCTGCTGCTCGGCCCGGCGCACGTCGTCTCCGCGCACGTCGACCGGGACGCGGCGGGAGCCGACCGGCAGGCGGACGTCGAGCTGCGCGCCGGCACGGCCCGCGCGCGGGTCCTGCTCGACTGGTCCTACCCGGGCGAGCGCAAGGACCTGGAGGTGCGCCTGGCCGACGGCCGCTCCCTGTACGCCGACATGCTGGCCGGCCACTCCGGCTTCAAGAACTCCCTGTGGCACGAGTACGAGGGCGTGCTGGCCGCGTTCGAACGCTCGGTGCGCTACGGCACCCCCGACGGCGAGGGCGGCCTGCCCGCCCTGCGCTTCGTCGAGGACGTCTACCGCCTGGAGAAGGCCGGCGCCGGACGGGGTGCCGCGTGAACCCCGACGAGGACGGCCCCAAGACCGCGGTCACCGGGACCCTGCTCAAGGTGCTGGTGCACCGCAGGCAGGACCGCGGCATGCGGCTCGAACCGTACGCCAGCCGGTGCGTGCGCGCCGGCGAGGTGCACGAGCTGGTCGCCACCGACCACACCGAGACCGACGCGGGCGCCCGGATCGACCGGGTCGCCTTCCTGGGCTTCGCCGAGATCGTCGCGGCCGGCGTGCTGGACCGGGGCGACGAGGTGTGGATCGGCGGGCGCCGGGTCGGGGTGCTGCTCGGCTTCGACGGCTGCCACCTGCCCAACCACTACAACGTGCTGATCCACAGCGATCCCGCGGTCACCGGACGGGAGCTGGGACTCATGCCGGGCGAGCCGCTGGTGTTCAGCCAGGCCCTCCCGGAGGGCCCCGAAGAGGGCGGCGCCCGCGTCCTCCGCTGGCCTCTGCTGTAGAAGCTTTCGATTACTTTCCGTGACCTCTGGTTTACCTTCAGTCACTCAGGGTAATGTGTTGATTGCGCACAGTAGTGGGAATCACTCGTTTTCGAGCCCACTAGAGGTCGCGTCCCTCCCCCCGATGATCCCCACGACGGCGGGCGGGCGCGTGTCACGAAAGGACAGACAATGGCTGCGGGCACCAAGACGACCAGCCGGCTGGAAGAGCGCTTCCGGCTCTGGGACAACGACGGCTCCGGCGCGATCGAGCGCTCCGACTTCGAGAACGAGGCCGACGGCATCATCGAGGGCCTGGGCGTGCAGGGGACGCCGCAGGCGCACCAGCTGAAGCAGGCGTACCTGGCGATGTTCGACCACCTCGCGGGGGCGGTGGGCGCGTCGCGGCTCGACCAGGCGCAGTTCCTCCAGGCCGCCGAGCGCGAGATCATCAGCAGGGGCGACGACGGGTTCGCCCAGGTCGTCGGCCCGACCATCCAGGCCATCGTCAACGTCCTCGACCGTGACAACGACGGCGAGGTCGACTCCTCCGAGATGGCCAAGTGGTTCGCGGCCATCGGGCTCGACGGCGAGGTCGCCGCCGAGGCCTTCCGGCAGATGGACACCGACGGCACCGGCAGACTCTCCGTCGACGAGCTGGTCGCCGCCGTCCGCGACTACCACCTCGGCAAGAACGACATCCCTCTGCTCGGCAGGTGACCTAGGCCCGAGCAGGCCGAAGGGTCGCCCAGAGCCGCTGTCTCCGGGGCGGCTCCGCCGAGGGAGCCGTCCGGGGGCCTTGTCCCCGGGCGGCTCCGCCCGAAGAAGGGGCCGTCCGGGCCGCATCCCCGGGCGGCCCCGCCGCCACCATCGCACCAGGACGGGAACCTTGGAGAAAACACTCTCTCCGCCCGGGGGATCGCCGCCCCGCGCCGCCGCTCCCATCCCCTTCTTCTCCCAGGCGGCCACGTTCGACCGGCTGTGGAAGGAGATCCGCGCCGGGTGCGTCGACGTGCTGGACCGCGGCAAGTTCTCCCACGGCGCGAAGGTCGCCGAGCTCGAACGCCGGCTCGCCCTGTGGACCGGCGCCGCGCACGTCGTCGGCGTCAACTCCGGCACCGACGCGCTGGTGCTGCTGCTGCGCGCGGCCGGCCTGCGACCGGGCGACCAGGTCGTGGTGCCCGCCTACAGCTTCATCGCGACCGCCAGCTCCGTCGTGCTGGCCGGCGGCGTGCCGGTCTTCGCCGACATCGAGGAGCACGGCTACGGCATCGACCCGGCCTCCGTCGACGCCGTGGCCGGGCCGCGCACCACGATGGTCATGCCGGCGCACCTGTTCGACCGCCTGGCCGACCTGCGGGGCGTGTGCGAGGTGGCCCGGCGGCGCGGCCTGACCGTGCTGGAGGACAGCGCCGAGGCCATCGGCATGCGCCTCGACGGCACGCACGCCGGGCTCGTCGGCGCGGGCGGCGTGTTGTCGTTCTTCCCGTCCAAGACGCTCGGGGCCATCGGCGACGCCGGAGCGCTGCTCACCGACGACGACGGCATCGCCGAGACCGCGCGGGCGCTGCGCCACCACGGCCGCGGCGGCCGTACCCTCGACCATTTCCCCGGCATCGCCAACCCCACGATCCTGCCCGGCTGCAACAGCAAGATGGACGACCTCCAGGCCGCCGTCCTGCTGGCCAAGCTCGCCCGGCTCGACGCCGACATCGCCCGCAGGTCCGAGCTGGCCACCCGCTACGACGCGCGGCTGCGCGACGTGCCCGGCGTGCTGGCCGTGCCGGGCGCGGCGCCGCCGCACCCGGGCGGCAACCGGGTCTGCTACGTCTACCTCGTCGAGGTCGAGTCGCGCGACGCGCTGGCGGCGCACCTGGCCGCGGCGGGCATCGGCACCGAGGTCTACTACCCGGTCCCGCTGCACCTCCAGCCCTGCTTCGCCCACCTCGGCCACGTCCGGGGCGACTTCCCGAAGGCGGAGGCGGCCTGCGAGCGGGCCCTCGCCCTGCCGCTCTACCCCGACCTGTCCGACGCCGCGGCCGACCGGGTGTGCGACGAGATCGAGGGCTTCTACCGAGGGCGGCGCGGATGAGCCGGGTGCCGTTCTTCGCCGCCGACCTGTTCGAGGCCGACCGGGCGACGCTGCTGCGCACGGTCTACGCCATCGGCACCGGCGAGGCCCAGAAGTTCATCCTGGGCGAGCACACCGCCCGGTTCGAACGCGAGCTGCGCCACCGGCTCGGCGCGGCCGACGTCGTGGCCTGCTCCAGCGGCACTTCCGCGCTCACCCTGGTGCTGGCCGCCATGGACGTGGGCCCCGGCGACGAGGTCGTGGTGCCCGCCTTCGGCTGCGCCCCGCTGGCCGCCACCGTCGTCGGCGCGGGGGCGCGGCCGGTGTTCGCCGACGTCGACCCCGTGACGCTCGCCGCCGATCCCGCCGCCGCCGAGTCGCTGGTCACCGGGCGGACCAAGGCGGTGATGCCGGCTCACATGTTCTCCGTGATGGCCGACATGCCGCGCTTCCGCGAGCTGGCCGACCGGCACGGCCTGCGGCTGGTCGAGGACTCCGCGCTGGCCCAGGGCGGCACGCTGGGCGGGCGGCCCGCCGGTCGGTGGGGTGACGCGGGCGTGTACTCGTTCGTGCAGGTCAAGACGTTCGGCATGCCGGGGGAGGGCGGGGTGGTGATCACCGACGACCCGGCCCTGGCGGCGCACGTACGGATGCTGCGCAACCACGGCCAGGACGGCGCCCGGCGCTTCCACCACCGCCGCGTCGGCCACAACAGCCGCTTCGACGAGGTGATGGCGGCCTTCCAGCTCCACCGGCTGGCCGGCCTGGACGACCGCCTGTCGCGCCGGGCCGAGATCGCCTCCTACTACTCCCGGCGTTTCGAACCCCTGGCGGAACGCGGGATCGTGGCACCGCCCGTCGGAGGGGACGGGCGGTTCCACTACGTCTACACCGTGCTCACCGAGCACCGGGCCGAGCTGGCGGCCCACCTGGCCGCCCACGACATCGCCACCCACGTCTACTACCCGCGCACGCTGCCCGCCCAGCCGGCCTTCGCCCGCTTCGCGCCGCCCGGCGCGTCGTGGCCGGTGGCCGAGTCGGCCGCCCGGCGCAACCTGTCGCTGCCGCTGCACCCGCGGCTCGCCGACGCCGAGGTCGAACGGATCGCCGACGCGGTCTGCGCGTTCGCTCACGGCTCCCCGCAGGAGAACCCATGACCGACCAGGTGGTCACCCGCGGCCTCGGCCCCTACGCGCGGCTGGCCAAGCTCGACATCTACGACTACTACCTAGGCCTGCCGCTGGTGTGGTCGCTGCTGCCACCGGCCGGGCGATGGCAGCCGTACGCGGTCGGCCTGCTGCTGTCCGTGCTGATCGCCGAGGCGGCCGTGGTGGCCGCGATGGTCGGCTTCGACGACATCACCGGCCACCGCGACGGCAGCGACGCGGCCAACTACTCCTCCGACGCCGCCCGCCGCAGACTGGCCCGCAAACCGCTGGTCGCCGGCACGCTCACCGAGCGGCAGGCGCTGCGCTTCGCCTGGACGGCCACCGCGATCAGCGCCGTGCTGTGGGCCGCCGTCGTGGCCGCCGCCCCCCACCGGCCCGCCTGGGTCGTCGTGACGGCGGCGGCGTGCGTGGTCGCGGCCGTGCAGTACTCGTGGGGGCTCAAGCTCAGCTACCGGGGGTTCCAGGAGCTGTTCCTCGTCGGGCTCGGCGTGGGGTGGGTGCTGGTGCCGTACGGGCTGCTGACCGGGCAGGCGAGCGGGTTCGTGGCGGTGCAGGCGGTGCTCTTCGGGCTCGGCCCGATGATCTTCGGCCTGTACTCCAACACCAACGACGCCCGCGGTGACCGGGAGGCCGGGCGCTTCACCGTCGCGGCGCGGACGTCCCCGCGGGCCAACGCCGCCTTCGTCACCGCGGTGAGCGCGGCCGAGAGCCTGGTCGTGGTGTGGGCCGTGGCCGCCGGGGTCGCGCCCCGGTGGTTCCTGGGCGTGCTCGTCCCGCTGGTCTCCCTCCGCGTCACCCAGCTCGTGATCGGGTTCGTACGGGGAGACGTGCTGCGGGCCCGGCGGGTGGCGATCCGCACCCACCGCGTCACCGTCGGCGTGCTGATCCTGGCCAACCTGGTCCTGGCATGAACGTGGACGTCGCGGTGGTGGGCGCCGGGCCGGCGGGCCTGGCGGCGGCGTACGCGCTGGACCGGGCCGGGCTCGCGGTCCGCGTCCTGGAGGCGGCCGAGGCGGTGGGCGGGCGGATGCGCACCCTGCGGGCGCGGGGCTGCCTGATCGACACCGGCGCCGAGATGTTGCCGTCCGCCGACGGCTACCCGGCCACCTGGCGGCTGATCAGGGCGGTCGGCCTCGACGCGGCGGCCGTGCCGAGGGTGCCCGACGCCGTCGGCGTGTGGCGCGACGGGCGCGTCCATCCGCACGTCGGCCGCCCGCTCGGGCTGCTCACCGGCGCGGGCCTGCCGCCGCGCGCCCGCCTCGACCTGGTACGCCTGCGCCTCCGCCTGGCCCGCGGCCGTCCAGGGCCGGAGACCACCGTCGCCGACCTGGTCGGGAAGTACCATCCCGACCTGCGCGCGTTTCTCGTCGAGCCGCTGGTCGCGGGGTTCTTCGGCTGGGACGCCGGGCGTTCGTCCGCGGCGGTGTTCGCCGAGCACCTGACGAGCACCGGCAGCACCAGCACCTGGCACACCTACCGCGACGGCATGGACACCCTGGCCAGGGTGCTCGCCGCCGGGCTCGACGTGGTCACCGGGCACGAAGTGACAGGGGTGGTCCCGTGCCCGGGAGGGGTGCGGCTGGAGTCGCCGCGGGGGAGCGTGAGCGCGCGGGCGGCGGTCCTGGCCGTGCCCGCGCCCGTGGCGGCCCGGCTGCACCCCGGCGCCCCGCCGGAGGAGCGGGCGTACCTGGAGGCGTGCACGTACGCGCCCATGCTCCGGCTCAGTCTCGTCCTGTCCCGGCCGGCGGCGCCCGGCTGGCGCGGGTTCGCCACGCTCGTGCCCGCGGCCGAGGACCCCGTGCTCAACGTGA
Organism: Nonomuraea sp. NPDC001831; assembly: GCF_042892035.1. Lineage (NCBI taxonomy): Bacteria > Bacillati > Actinomycetota > Actinomycetes > Streptosporangiales > Streptosporangiaceae > Nonomuraea > Nonomuraea sp. NPDC001831. The sequence goes on from NZ_JBIATU010000008.1 coordinate 82,131, forward strand.
TCACCGTCGACCACCACAAGCACCCGGGCCGGGCCCCCGCCGGTACCGGGCTCATCTCGCTCATCACCTCGCCGCAGGGCACCGCCGCGCTCATGGGGGAGAGCGACGAGAAGGTCGCCGACCAGCTCGTCGGGCGCGCCGAGCGGTTCGTGCCCGGCCTGGCCGGCCGGGTGGCCCGCTTCCACGTGCACCGCTTCCCGCACGGGCTGCCGGAGGCGACGCCGCGGGCGCTGGCGCTGCGGGCGGCGTTCGAGGGGCGTCCCGGGGCGGCGGTCGACTACGCGGGCGACTGGGTCGCCCTGCGGCCGTGCAGCGAGGGCGCGGTCGCGGCGGGGGAGCAGGCCGCCGCGCGGGTGCTCGCCCGCCTGTCGTAGCCGCCCGCCTGTCGTAGCCACCCGCCTGTTGTGGCCGCCCGCCTGTCGTAGCCACCCGCCTGTTGTGGCCGCCCGCCTGTCAATGACGTACGCGCATGGAGAGAAAGCAGATGGCCTTCTTCACCCGGCCCATCGAGTTGGGCACCCTTTTCGACGACCTCGCCGATCGCGGACGCAGGACCGGCGTGCACGTGAGCCGTCCCCTGGACATCGCCCCCCACCTCGGCACCGACCTCGACCTGCCGGACCTGGCCGAGCTGGTCAGGGAGGCGGCCGGCTGGCTGGCCGCGGCCGGCGCGCGCCGGGGTGACCGGGTCGCCGTCGTCAAGCGCAACCACTGGGACTACGTGCTGCTGTCCTGCGCCGCCGCGCGCATCGGGGCGGTGCCCGCCACACTGTCCGCCGACCTGCCGCCCGACGTGCTGGAGATCCTGCTCAAACGGCTGGAGCCCGCGCTGCTCGTCACCGACTCCGCCCTCGCCGCCCGGCCCGGCGTGGCGTTCCAGGCGCCGCGCACCCTGGTCCTGGACGGCCCGGCGAAGGGGCTGCTGTCGCTGGACGACGTCCGCGGCTGGGCCGTGCCGCCGGCGCACCGGCCCGCGCTGGACGACCCGCTGGCCGTCATGCACACCTCGGGGACGACCGGGGTGCCCAAACTCGTCGTGCACTCCACCCGTACGCTGCTGCGCCGCCTGGCCGGGTTCGAGGCCCACCGGTGGCCGGTGCTGGGCAGCCGTCCCGACGACGTCGTGGCGAGCGCCATCTCCTTCGCCCACGGGCGGGCGCTGGCCTGGACCGCGAGCGTGTTGTGGCTCGGCCCCGCCAAGGTGCTGGCCGTCTCCGCGCCCGGCTGGGAGGAGGCCGGCCCGTTCCTGGCCCGGCACCGGCCCACGACGCTGGAGGCGCTGCCGGCCACGTACGTGCGGTGGCAGCGGCGCACGCTCGGGGAGGCCGGCCCGTTCGCGCGGGTACGCCTGTACATCAGCACGTTCGACGCCGTGCACCCGCCGACCGTGCGCGCCTTCCTGAACGCCACCCGGCACCGGCGGCCGGTGTGGATGCAGGGCTGGGGACAGAGCGAGACCGGCCCGCTGACCTTCCGCCTGCTCACCCGCCGGTCCATGGCGGGCGACGACGGCCGCCACCCCACCACGCGCGACCTCGGACGCCCGGTGCCCACGCGGACCCGGCTGCGGGTGGTGGACCGCGAGACGTTGCGTCCGCTGCCGCGCGGCGCGAGCGGGCTCATGGTCTGCCGCACCAAGGCCCTGTGCCTCGGGTACGTCGGCGAGCAGGAACGGTGGCTGGGCAAACGACTCGGCGGATGGTGGCACACCGGGGACGTCGGGACGCTCAGCCGTACCGGCCGGGTGCGGTTCGTGGACCGGGAGACCGACACGATCCCCGGCGAGAGCTGCGTGGAGCTGGAGGACGTGATCGACGACCGGCTGCCCGAAGTGCTGGAGTGCGTGATCCTGGGCGTCCCCGGGCGGCCTTCCGTGCCGGTCGTGGTCACCGAGGACGGCGGCCTCGACCGCGACGCGTGGCGGCGGGCCGTCGCCGACCTGCCCGAACTGGCCGACCCCGTGGTGATCACCTGGGACCAGGTCCCCCGCACCGGCACGGGCAAGGTCCGCAGGACGGCGCTGCGCGAGCTGCTGGGCGAGACCCCCGACACGTACGGCACCGGGCGGTGGACGTGACGCCGGGGTCGCGGGCCGCCGGCCGGTCCGTCGCCGAGCGGGAGGCGGTCGCCTGGCCGCTGGCGGGCGTGGTCGTGCGGGCGCGCGGCGAGTCGGTCGCGTTGCGGGTGGCCGTCCAGCGGCTGTGCGCGCTGGGCTGCGAGGTCCGGTTCGACGGCGCGCCGCCGCCCGACGGGTCGCCCGCCGGGTGGCTGGGGGTCGCCTCCGCGCCGTTCGGCAGGCCGGGGGAGGCGCTGCCGGAGTGCGGGATCGGCTGGTCGGGGCCGGTCGGCGTGCCGATGGCGGGCGAGCACGACGTGCAGGCGGCCTGCGGGATCGCCCACGTGCACGGGCGGGCCGCCGGCGGGCCGAGGGCGCTGCGCCTGGACTACGCGTCGGTGTGCGCCGGGGTGCTCACCGCCCAGGCGCTCACGGCGGTCCTGCTCGCCCTGCTGCGGGGCGGGCCTACGCTGGCGGCGCGCACGTCCGTCGCGCAGGCGGCGCTGCTCGCGCTCACCCAGTACATCGCCGTCGCCACCTGTGAACGCTTCGACCCGCCCCTCTCCGCCGGACGCGTGCCGGCCCCGGGCGAGGGGCGGGTGCCGCCGTTCCGGTCGGCGGACGGCGTGCGGTTCGAGATCGAGACGTTCGACGCGGAGTGCTGGCGGCGGTTCTGGGACCTGCTCGGCGCCGAGCCGATGGCGGTGGCGGCGGGCTGGCCGCCGTTCCAGCAGCGGTTCGCGACGGCGACCTGCGCGCTGCCGGCCGGGCTGGGCCGGACGGCCGCCGCCGCCTGCTACCGGGACGTCGTGGCGGCCGCCGCGGACGCCGGCGTCAGCGTGCTCCCGGTACGGGACGCGGACGCGCCGCTGGCGCCCCCGCCCGCCTCGCCGTGGCGGCTGCGCGCACTGACCGAGACCGCCACCGGGGCTGCCACCGGGGCCGCCGCCGGGGCTGCCACCGGGGCCGCCGCCGGGGCTGCCACCGGGGCTGCCACCGGGGCTGCCACCAAGGCCGCCACCAAGGCCGCCGCCGGGGGGGCGGTCGGTCTGCCGCCGCTCGCCCGGGACGCCCGGAGCCCGCTGGCCGGGCTGCTCGTCGTGGAGTCCACCAACCGGGTGCAGGGGCCGCTGGCCGGGCACGTGCTCGGCCTGCTCGGCGCGGACGTCGTCCGCCTTGAGCCGCCCGGCGGGGACCCGCTGCGCGGGGTGCCGCCGATGGCGGGGCCGACGTCGGCCCGGTTCCTCGCACTCAACCGGGGCAAACGCGCCCTCGAAGCCGACCTCAAGTCCGCCGCCGGACGCCGGGCCGCCCTGCGCCTGATCGCCTGCGCCCACGTGTTCCTGCACAACTGGCCGCCCGGCCGGGCCTGCTCGTACGGGCTGGACCACGACGACCTCGCGCCCGTCCGGCCGTCCCTGGTGTACGCGCAGGCCGGGGGGTGGGCCGAGGCGCTGCCCCCGCCGCAGCCCATGGGCACCGACTACCTGGTGCAGGCCTACAGCGGGGTGGCGGCGCGGCTGGCCGGACCCGGCGAGCAGCCCACGCCGTCCCTGATGACGCTGACCGACGTGCTGGGCGCGCTGATCAGCGCGGAAGCCGTCGTCGCGGCGCTGGTGGCCCGCGCCCGCACGGGCGCCGGCGTACGCGCGGGGACGGCGCTCATCGACGCGGCCCGCCTGCTGCGCGCCACCCCGTCCGCCATCCCGCCCGCCACCCCGCCGGCGAGCCGGGCGGCCGCCGCCGTGACGGACCTGGCCGCCATGGCCGACGACCCCGCCTTCGACCAGGTGCTCGACCGTACCCCGCAAGCCGCCTACAGCCGTGCCCCCTGGACGTTCGTGCCAGCCCCCCACCACGAGGAGGCCCTCTGAATGCGTACCGACCCCCTGCCCTGGACGTCGGCCAACGGGATCGTCCTGGCCGACCGCGTGCCCGCGGACGTGCGCGCGGCATGGACCGCCCGCGGCCTGTGCCCCGGCCTGGACCTGTACAGCCTGTTCAGCCGGCACGTGCGCCGCACGCCGGAGCGTGAGGCGGTCGCCGACGAGACCGGCTCGCTCGACTTCGCCGGCCTGGACGCCCGCGTGCGCCGGGCCGCCGCCGCGCTGGCCGCCGCCGGGCGGGGAACGGCCGACATCATCGCCGTCCTGCTGCCCAACGGGCGTGACGCGGTGGTGGCCGAGCTGGCGGTGGCCGCCATCGGCGCGGTGGCCCTGCCCATCCCGCACACGCGGGGGCAGCGCGACATCGCGGGCCTGCTGAACCGCTCCCGGGCGGCCGCGCTGATCACCGTGCCGGAACTGGCCCTGGGGCTGCGGGCCGGGCTGCCGTACCTGGCGCAGACGTGGACGTTCGGCCCGCCCACGCCGGGCACCCGATCGCTCGACGACGTGGCCGAGCACGACGTCCGCGGGTGGCGGCCCGCGTGCCCGGCCGCCGAGTGGCCCGCCCGGATCCTGCTCTCCTCCGGCACCGAGTCCGAGCCGAAGATGGTCGCCTACTCCCACAACGCCATGGCCGGCGGCCGGGGCGCCTACCTGCGGGCCGTGCTGGGCGAGGACGGGCCCACGCGCAACCTGCTGCTGGTCTCGCTGGCCTCCTCCTACGGCTCCTGCGGCACGTCCGTCCTGCTGGCCCGGCACGGCGGCACGCTGATCCTGCGCGCCCGCTTCGACGCCGCCGACGCGTTGCGCGCCGTCGAGCGGCACCGCCCCACCCACCTGTACGGCGTCCCGACGATGTTGCGCCGCATGGCCGACTCGGCGGCCGAGGCCGACCTGTCGTCGCTGCGCCGCGTCGTCAGCAGCGCCCAGCCCCTGCACGGCGAGGCCAGGCAGGCGTGCGCCCGCCGGTTCGGCGTGCCGCTCGTCAACGTGTACGGCTCCACCGACGGCGTCAACTGCCACACCGGCCGCACCCCCGACCGGTGGGCCCCCGGCCTGGCCGGAACCCCGGACCCCGCCGTCGCCGAGATCACCATCCGGGACGCCGAGGGCGAGCCGGTGCCGCCGGGCGAGCCGGGCGAGATCTGGGCCCTCGGCCCGATGACCCCCCTGTGCTACGTCGCCGCCCCCGACCTGGACGACCGCTACCGCGCCCCCGGCGGCTGGGTCCGCACCGGCGACCTGGGCCGCCTCGACCCCGACGGCACGTTGTGGGTCCTCGACCGGATCAAGCGCGTCGTGATGCGCGGCGGCCTCAGCATCTCCCCGGCCGAGGTCGAACGCGAGCTCAGCACCCATCCCGACGTCGCCGACGCCTTCTGCGTCCCGGTGCCGGACGACGACCTGGGGGAGCGCATGTGCGCCTGCGTGTCGCCGCGGCCCGGCGCGAGACCGCCGTCCCCGGCCGAGCTGATCGTCTACCTGCGCGAGGAACGCGGCCTGGACCGGCGCAAACTCCCCGAACGGTTCCTCTGGCTGCCCGAACTGCCGCTCGGCCCGACCGGCAAGGTCTGCGCCGCCACCCTCACCCGGCTGGCCGCGCGGTCGGCGGTGCCCGTCCCGCGCAGCCCGATGAGGAGCGGCCGATGAGCCGGACCGCCTACGTGTTCGGCGAGCGCCGCGACCACGTCGCCGAGCAGCACCGCTGCCTGGAGCTGGCCTACGACCCGATGACCGTCGAGCGCCTGGCCGAGGCGGGCGTCGGGCCCGGCATGCGGTGCCTGGAGGTGGGCGCGGGCGGCGGCAGCGTGGCGGAGTGGCTGGCCCGCCGCGTCGGATCGGCCGGGAGCGTGCTGGCCACCGACATCGAGCCCGCCTTCGCGCCCGTGGCCCCCCGGCTGGAGGTGGTCAGGCACGACATCGTCCGCGACCCGCTGCCGGAGGCCGCGTTCGACGTGGTGCACGCGCGGCTGGTGCTGCTGCTCCTGCCGGAGCGGCTGGCCGTGCTGGACCGGCTCGTCCGGGCGCTGAAGCCGGGCGGCGTGCTGCAGCTCGACGAGTTCGACATCACCTACGGCCCCGGGCTGCTGATGCCCGACCCGGCCTCGGCCGAGCTCTACGAGACGTTCATGCAGGCCAAGATCCGCGTGATGACGCGCGCCGGGGTGGACGTGGCCTGGGGCCGTCACGCGGCTGCGGCGATGCTGCGGGCCGGGCTGACCGGCGTCGACCCCCGGCCCCGGGTGGAGTTGTGGGACGCCCGCTCGCCGGGGGCGCGGCTGGTCGCCCACCACACCAGGCACCTGCGCGACCGGTTCGCCGAGGAGGGCCTGACCGACCGGCAGCTCGCCGACGTGCGCGCGCTGCTGGCCCATCCGGACTTCCGCGCCACCTCGTGCGTGACCTACTCCGTGCAGGGCCGCCGTCCCCTGGAGGTGGCGTGATGCGCATCGACCTGTACGGCGCCGCGCCGGGCGTGCACTCCGCGATGGCCCGCCTCGACGCCGCCGCGAGCCGGGAGCTCGATCCCGCGCTCGCCGAGCTCGTCCGGCTGCGGGCCTCGCAGCTCAACGGCTGCGCGGTCTGCCTCGGCAGGCACACCCGCGCCGCCCTGGAGGCGGGCGAGGACGCCGGACGCCTGCACGCCCTCGCCCTCTGGCGCGACAGCACCCTGTTCACCGGGCCAGAACGCGCGGCGCTGGCGCTCACCGAGTCGATGACCAGGATCGCCGAGGCCGGGGTGCCGGAGGAGGTGTTCGACGCGGCCCGCGAGCACTTCGACGAGACCGCGCTGGCCCACCTGCTGTGGACGATCGCCGCCATCAACGTCTGGAACCGGATGGCGATCGCGGCCGGTCCGCCCGCCGGATAGGCGGTGATCGTGGCGGTGGCTGTGGCACGATCGAGGCATGCGATCCCGTACGGAGGTGGCCTTAGCGGGCCTGATCGTGCTCACGCTGACCGGCGCCTGCGCCGACCCGGCGACCCAGCGGGTCTCCCTGATGAACGACCCGTCCGCGCCGCCGTCGTCCAGCCTGGCGCCGGCCATGCCCCGCGTCGCCACGGACGCGCCGACGATGCCGGGCGGGACTCCTTCGCCGTCGGCCTTCCGGCCGCCGCCGCTGGTGCCGGCGACCTCGCTGGCCGAGCCCATGGCGACGGGCAGGCCCCTGACGGCGACCGGGCCGCCGCGCTTCTTCGTCACCGCCCGGACGCCGATCTTCTCCTTCACGGACTCGTCCAAGACGGCGCACGCCACGCCGGTGCCGCCCGCCGTGAACGACGCCGTGACGGGCGCCTTCGTGGCGGCCGTGCCGCTGCCGCCCGGGGTGCGCTCGTCCTGGCACCTCGTCGCCGCCGCCCCCGACAACCGCACGTTCGTGCTGGCCGGATGGACGGGGCTGGACACGCCGCTCCGGCTCTTCCGCATCCGTCTCGACGAGCAGGGACGGCCCGGCGAGCCGGAGCTCGTGCCCGACCTCGAACCCGAGCCCGACCAGGTGACCGCGATGGCACTCAGCCAGGACGCCACCAGGCTCGCCTACACCGTCACGCTCGTCGGCGGCGGGACCAAGGTGGCGGTCCTCGACCTGGCCACCGGGCGGCGGCGGGACTGGGTCACCCGGGAGAGCACCGCCGTCATGGGCCTGGCCTGGGCGCCCGACGGGCGGCGGCTGGCCATGGCGATGCTCCCCAGCGGCGTCAAGGTGCTCGACCTGGGGAACAAGGGCTCCGATCTGATCGCCGCGTCGCGGCCGGTCAGGCCGGACAGGCCGGACAAGGCGGTGCGGATCCCCCAGTCGGTGGCCTTCACCCCCGACGGGGGCGCCCTGCTCTACTCCGCCGGTCACGACGTCGAGCGGGTGCCGGTCGCGGGCGGCCGGCCCCAGGTGGTGGCCCGGCTGACCCTGCCGCGGGGAGCCTCGCTGGGCCTTCGTTTCAGCATCGACGGGACCGGCAGGCAGCTGCTGTACACGGACGGATGGCGGGCGCACCGGGTCGACCTCGCCGACGGGTCCACCACGTCGGTCCGGATCGACGCGGGCAAACGATCGGGCGAGGGCGAGTCGCCGGTCGCCGCCTGGTGAGGGGTCAGGTGCCGAGGTGCTGGGCCTGGTGTTCCCACTGGTCGCGGGGCTGGGTGTGCAGGCGCCAGTAGTGCTCGGCGATGTCGTCGGGGTCGAAGGCGGTGCCGGGGGCGACCACGCCGGCCACCGTGACGCTGGCCACGTGCACGCCGTCCGCGCCGTACTCCTGGTCGAGCAGGGTCACCAGGGTCCGTACGCCGGCCTTGCCCAGTGACAGGCTCACGTAGCCCGGCTTGGGATGCGGCATGCCGCCGGTGACGATGAACGTGCCGCCGCCGCGCCCGGCCATCCCCGGCGCCACGTGGGCCGCGGCGGTGAGCGCCCCGACGACGTTGACCGCGTACGCGTCGAGCTGGGCCTTCGCGGGCAGCTCCCCGGGCCGGTCGGCCTGGACGATCGCGGCGTTGTAGACCACGACGTCGGGCGGCCCCAGCTCGGCGGCCGTCTTGTCGAGCGCGGCGCGCAACGCGTCCTCGTCGGTGCTGTCGGCGACCGCCGTGGCGACCGGCACGCCGTAGGAGGACAGGGACGCCGCCGCCGACTCCACCGTCCGCGCGGTGCGCGCGATAAGGCCGACCGGCAGCCCCTCGGCGGCGAACCGGCGCGCCACCGCCTGCCCGATCCCCGGCCCCGCTGCGATGATCACTGCTCCGGACACCTTCATCTCCCATCTGTATTGGCGACAATGGGGACGATAAAGGGTCACATCCATGTGAGGGTCAACCCGGAGGTTCCATGCGAATCGGCGATCTCGCCCGGCAGACCGGAGTGAGCCGCAGGCTGCTGCGCTACTACGAGGACCAGGGCCTGCTCAAACCGCTGCGCCTGCCGAACGGCTACCGCGAGTACGCCGAGACCGACGTCGCGGAGGTGCGCCACATCCGCGCGCTGCTCGAAGCCGGCCTGCCCACGTCGGTCATCACCAGGGTGCTGCACTGCGTGCACGACGACGGCGCCGACATGGTGCCCTCCTCCTGCCCCGAGATGATGGACAACCTCAACCGCGAGCGCGCCCGCATCAGCGGCGAGATCAGCCGCCTGGCGGCCTCGCGGAACGCGCTCGACTCCATGCTCGCCACCGCCCGCGAGCCTGCAGAAGGGGAGCGTCCGCCCAGGTGAGAGGATGGACGGCATGGATCTGGGGGCCATCCGGGCGATGAGTCGCGAGGAGTGCCTGACGCTGCTGTCCACGGTCCCCGTGGGCCGGGTGGCGTGGGCGCGGCCGGGCGGCACGATCATCGTGCTGCCGGTGAACTTCACGCTCGACGCCGACACCGTCGTGTTCCGGATCCCGCCCGGCCGCATCCTGGAGGCGATCGAGCACCGGGTGCCGATGGCGTTCGAGATCGACGACATGGAGCCGGCCATGCGCACCGGGTGGAGCGTGCTGGTGACCGGCGTCGCGGAGGTCGTCCGGGATCGGGAGGAGGCCGGGCGGCTGGAGCGGCTGACCGGCGCGCCCTGGCCGGAGCTGACCGACCCCGTGCTCGTGCGGCTGCCGTTGCACCGCATGTCCGGGCGTCGCCTGCCGCTGCATCCGGGCGGGGTGGTGGTCGAGCGCCTCGGCGGGGAGGCGTGAGGCCGAGGCAGGCTCACACCGGCGGGACGAGCGTGAACCAGCGGTCCAGCAGGGTCCGGTCGCCGCGTACGTCGAGCCGGTCGGCGGGCAGCCGGTGCCACAGGTGCAGCAGCAGGTCGGAGGCCGTTCCGGTGAGCTCGACCGCGCCCTCGGAGTCGCCGGTGAGCCGGACGTCGTCGCCGTCGAAGCGCACCGCCCACCTTCCGGGCCCGTCGCTCTGGCGGAACAGGTAGCGCTCGCCCGCGCCGGGCGGAGCCTGCGTCCAGGACCGGCGGGCCGGGGCCATCACCTCGAAGACCTGGGTGACGGCGTCGGCGGCGAACGCGGCGTCGATCGGGGCGGCCGTGCCGAGCGCGTTCTCGGCGTCCCAGCGGTGGACGGCGGCCTCGATGGCCTGCATCCGCTGCCAGAACCCGACGGTCTGCTCGGCGGACCACGTCCAGGCGGGGTCGTCGGGGGAGGCGGTGGAGAACCGCGCGCCGAGCCGCGCGGCGCCCTCGGCGAACCAGTCGAGCACGGCCGGGGGCACCGGCCCGGTGTTGGGCGCGCGGTCCGGATGGGGCCAGTCGCCGAAGTCCGCCGGCAGGCCCAGGACGGCGACGTCGGCGGGGTCGGGCAACCCGGGAAGGCGCTCGTCGATGACCGCGTGCACGTGCCGGTGCACCGCGCCCAGGTGGATGACCAGGTCGGCGACCGACCAGCCGGGGCAGGACGGCACGAGGGGCGCGCCGCCCGACGCGGTCGCCTGCCGCGCGGCCGCCTCGAACGCCTGTACCTCGCGGTGGAAGTGCGCGACGTGATCCATGGGCTCGCTCCGATCGGGCCGGGTGCGCAAGGTCGGATGAGGTTATGCGCAGACGGGAACGGCTCGAAACTGTACCGGTCAGCCGGTACAGTAATGGCCATGCCACGACCCAGTTCCAAGGACCGGCTGCTCGACGCCGCCGCCGACGTGCTGCTGACGGAAGGCGCGGAGTCGCTCACGCTGGAGGCGGTCGCCCGGCGGGCGGGCGTCTCCAAGGGCGGCCTGTTCTACCACTTCCCGACCAAGCAGGCCCTCGTCGCCGCCATGGTCGCGCGGCTGACCGACGCCTTCGACCAGGCGCTGGCGGCGGCGGGCGGGCGTCCGGGCGACTTCCTGCGGGCCTACGTCCGGGCCACGATCCCCGAACGCCACACCGCCTCCGTCCCGGCCGACCGGGTCACCGTCGCGCTTCTGGCGGGCGTGCTGGTCGATCCGGCCGGGCTGGAGCCGCTGCGCGAGCGGTTCGCCGCCTGGCAGGCCCGGCTGGCCGACGACGGCATCGACCCGGCCGCCGCGACCGCCGTCCGGCTGGCGGTGGACGGCTGGTGGGCCGCCCGCCTGCTCGGCCTCGGCGAACCCGGCCCCGGCCTGCACGAACCCACCCGCCGCTACCTGATGGAGGCCATCGACCGTGCTGCGCGCGACTAAGGCGTTGATGGTGCTGACGGATCTCGGCTTCGTGGCCTACTTCACGATCACCGGGCTCGGCCTGATCCCGCCCGAGTGGGCCTTCGCCGACTACGCCGATCCGCTGATGGCCGACTGGAACTGGTCGTTCCTCTGGATCGACCTGCCGGCCAGCGCCACCGGACTGACCAGCCTGTGGCTGCTGCGCCGGCGTTCGCCCGCGGGCGAGCCGCTGATGCTGGTCTCGCTGGTGCTGACGGCGGCCTCGGGGCTGATGGCGATCGCGTTCTGGACGCTGCGCGGCGACTTCTCGCCCGCCTGGTGGATCCCCAACCTCTACCTGCTGCTCTTCCCGCTGCCGGCGATCGCCGCGCTCACCGCCCGGGGAAGAACTCCGCGCCCTGGACGTATTCCATCGCCTTGACGAACCCGGGGTCGCTCAGGCGGCGGCCCGCCTCCTCGGCGGAGACGTCCTCGATGTGGGTCTGGATCCACCACAGGTTGCCCCAGGGGTCGCGCACCCGGCCGACCAGGTCGCCGAAGAACAGGTGCGTGACCTCGGTGACGGACGTGCCGCCCGCCTCGACCGCGCGGCGGTGGACGGCTTCCGCGTCGGGCACGTACAGGCGCAGGAAACCGGGCGTGTCAGGCCATTCGGGCCGGGCGTCGAACATCATCACCACGGCGTTCCCGATCCGCACCTCGGCGTGCTGGACGTCGCCGTCCGGGCCCGTCATCCGGCCCAGCTCGACGGCGTCGAAGGCGGCCTCGAGCCAGTCGATCAGCCCGGCCGTGTCCCGCGAGATGATCCACGGCGTCACGGTGGTGTAGCCCTCGGGGATGGGGTTGACGGTCATGATGTGCCTCCTCGATCGGTGCGTCGAGACGACATTAGGACGCCAGTAGGTCAACTTCTGTCCTACATCGGCGGCATCCTTGGACCATGACGTCCTTGCGGTTGCTGAGCCTGCTGTCACTGCTCCAGACCCCGCGCGAATGGCCGGGCGGCGAGCTGGCCGAGCGGCTCGGGGTCAGCCGCCGCACGGTCCGGCGCGACGTCGAGCGGCTGCGCGACCTGGGTTACCCGGTCGTGGCCACCATGGGCGCGGACGGCGGCTACCGGCTGGTCGCGGGCGCGGCCATGCCGCCGCTGCTGCTGGACGACGAGGAGGCCGTCGCCATCGCCGTGGGCCTGGTGACCGCGGCCCGGCATCCGGTGCAGGGCATCGAGGAGGCGTCGGTGCGCGCGCTGGCCAAGCTGGAGCAGGTGCTGCCGTCCCGGCTGCGCCATCGGGTGGCCTCGCTCGGCGCCGCGACCGTCCCGCTGCCCGGCGCCGAGGGGTTCGACGTCGATCCGGGCCGGCTCACGACGCTGGCCATGGCCGTCGCCAACCGCGAACGGGTGCGCTTCCGGTACCTGGCGGCCGACGGCGCGCGAAGCGCCCGGCTGGTGGACCCGTACCGGCTGGTGGCCGCCGGGCGGCGCTGGTACCTGCTGGCCCACGACCACGACCGGGACGACCGGCGGCTGTTCCGCGTCGACCGCATGGACGACGTACGGGCCACCGGCGCCCGCGTCACCACGACCGAGCCGGCCGACCCCGCCGCGTACGTCGCCGCCAAGCTCTACTCGGGCGCGCCCACGTACGAGGCGGTGGTGACCCTGCACGCGCCCGCCGAGGTCGTGGCCCGCGCGATCCCCGGCGAGCTCACCCCGCTGGACGCGGACACCTGCCTGCTGCGCGCCTCCGCCGACACCCTGGACTGGCTGGCCTTCCGGCTGATCACGCTCGGCTGCGAGTTCGAGGCGCACGAGCCGCCCGAGCTCGTCGCCCACCTTCAGGGGCTGGCCGCCCGGCTCACCCGCGCGAGCGCGCCAGGAACTCCAGCACCAGCGGGCTCGCCACCTCGCGGAACTCCTCGAAGTAGGCGTGCCGCGCCCCCTCGATGAGCCGCAGCTCCGCCCCCGGGATGCGCCCGGCCAGCAGCGGGGCGTTGGCGGCCGGGTTGAACACGTCGTCGGTGCCGTGCACGACCAGGGTCGGCGCGGCGATGGCGGGCAGCACGGCCCAGGCGTCGTGCCCGGCGCTGGCGGCCAGGTGGCGGCGGCGCGCGTGGGCGGGCATGCCCGGATCGCCCACCGTCCGGTACGGCCCCGGATGCGTGGCCAGCCAGCCCGGCGTGTACATCAGCTCCAGCAGCGCCCGTCCGGCGGCGGCCCGGTCGGGTTGCGCGAGCGCCCTGCGCACGTCGGCGCCGCGTTCGAAGCCGTGGACGCCGCCGGGGGAGGTGCAGCCGAGCACCAGCGCCCCCACCCGGCCGGGGTGGTCGGCGGCCAGCCACTGGGCCACCCGGCCGCCCATCGACGTGCCGTAGACGTCGGCGCGGGCGACGCCCAGCTCGTCGAGCACGGCCAGCACGTCTTCGGCGAACCCGCGGGTGGTGTAGGGCTCGTCGGGCTTGTCGCTGTCGCCGGTGCCGCGGTAGTCGAAGGTGATCGTGCGGTGGGCGCGGTCGAAGTCGTCGCGGACCGGGTCCCACCAGCGGTGGTCGTTGGCCTGGCCCTGGAGCAGCACGAGCGCGGGGCCGCTGCCGCGGACCTGGTAGGACAGCTTGACGCCGCCCGTCGTCATGGCGAAAGGCACGCCTTCGATGGTGCCACGGCGACGTCCGTGCCCTTGACGGAGTGAGTACTCACTCCGTACCGTTGAAGCATGACCAACGAGACGAGCCGGCGGAGAGCGCCGGCGATGAGCCCGGAACGACGCCGCGAGATGATCGTGAAGGCCGCCCTCCCCCTGGTGGTGGAGTACGGCACCTCCGTGACCACCGCCCAGGTCGCCCGCGCGGCCGGCATCGGCGAGGGCACGATCTTCCGCGCCTTCGGCGACAAGGAGGCGCTGCTCGCCGCCTGCATGGCCGAGGCGCTGCGCCCCGACGACACCCTCGCCCACGTGTCCGCGATCTCCCTCGACCTGCCGCTGGCCGACCGGCTGGTGGAGGCCGCCGAGGCGCTGCGTGGCTACCTGGCCAGGATGGGCGCGGTAGCGGGCGCCCTGGCCACCACGGGCGGCCTGCGCCGCCCCGCCCCCGGAGGCGACCGCCCGGCACCCGGAGACGAGGCCGGCCCCGCCTCAGGAGGCGAGCCCCGCGCCGCCGAGGGGGGCGAGCGGCCCGGGTCCGGGCGGGAGGAGTCGATGGCGGCCTCCCGCGAGGCCCTGGCCGGGCTGTTCGAGCCCGAGCGCGACCGGCTCAGGCTGGCCCCCGAGCGCCTGGCCGAGGCGTTCCAGTTCCTGGTGATGGCGGCCGGCCGCGGCCCGTCCCCGCTGAGCTCGGAAGAGCTGGTGGAGCTGTTCCTGAACGGCGCGCTCGCGGCGGGCGAACGCCCTTGACCGACCTCTACGAGGACCTCGCGCCCGGCCGCCGCACGGCGGTCACCTACGCCTTACTCGGCTGCGCCTTCCTGGGCATGCTCGACGGCACCGTCGTCGGCACCGCGCTCCCGCGCATCGTCGCGCAGGTCGGCGGCACCACCTCCTGGTACGTCTGGCTGATCACCGCCTACCTGCTCACCTCGTCGGTGAGCGTCCCGATCTACGGCCGTTTCTCCGACCTGTACGGCCGCCGCCGTCTCCTCCTCTCCGGCCTCGCGATCTTCCTGGCCGGCTCCCTGGCCTGCGGGCTCGCCGGCTCGATGGAGGTCCTGATCGTCAGCAGGGCCGTCCAGGGGGTCGGCGCGGGCGCGCTGCTCACGCTGGGCATGGCCCTGATCCGCGACCTCCATCCGCCGCACCGCAGCGAGGGCCTGATCCGCATGCAGACCCTGCTGGCCACCATGATGATCGTCGGCATGGTCGGCGGGCCGCTGCTCGGGGGCCTGCTCGCCGACCACGCGGGCTGGCGCTGGGCGTTCCTGGTCAACCTGCCCGCCGGGGTGCTCGCGGCCGCGCTGATCGCGCTGCTGCTGCCCGACCGGCGTCCGCCGCGCACCTCGGGCAGGCTCGACGCGGCCGGGATCGCGCTGCTCACCGCGGGCCTGTCTTTGGTGCTGATCGGCCTGAGCCTGAAGGGCAACACCGGCCGCGGCTGGAGCGACCCGGCCGTGCTCGGCTCGCTGCTCGGCGGGGCGGCGCTGCTGGCCGCGCTCGTCCCCGTCGAGCGGCGGGCGGACACGCCGGTGCTGCCGCCGCGGCTGATGCGCCGCCGCACGTACGCGGCGCTGCTCGCGGGCGGGTTCTTCTTCCAGGTGGCGGGGCTGCCCGCGGGCGTGCTGCTGCCGCTGTACCTCCAGCACGTACGCGCCTACTCGGCCACGGTGTCCGGCCTGCTGCTGCTCCCGATGCTGGTGGGCATGATCGCCGGGAACCGGCTGACGGCCGTCCTCGTGCTGCGTTCCGGGCGCACCAGGCCGGTGCTGCTGACCGGGGCCGCGCTGCTCACCGCCGGCACGCTGGCCTTCGCCACGCTCGGGCCGCGCACCTCGCCGTACCTGGTGGGGGTCTGGTTGTTGCTCGTGGGGCTCGGCACGGGCCCGGCCATGGGCGGGCTCACCATCGCCACGCAGGGCAGCGTCCCGCCCGCCGACATGGGCACGGCCACCGCCGGTTCGGCGTTGTCCAAGCAGCTCGGCGGCTCCTTCGGCCTGGCCTGTGCCCAGTCGCTCATCGGCGCGCAGGTCAGTGCGGCGGCCGTGGGCTCCACCGTCGCCTGGACCGGCGGGGTCGCGGGCCTGCTGGCCTTCGCCGTCCTGCTGCTGGTCCGCGAGAGCGGGCTGCCGGCCCGGCAGCCGGCCGCCGTCCGGGCCTGAACGGATTCTGGGGAAACGCGGGGAATGTTCCTGGGGGACCGCCCGTTACATAGACCGTGGCCGGTGTGTCCAGTGTCCCCGGGCCTCACCTATTGCCTTCGCGGACTACCGTTCGGCTGGAGCCGCGTTGTGCCTTTCGCCGAGAGGCGACCTGCACACCGGTACACGCACACGTGGAAGCCCGCCCTCTCCGGAGGGCGGGCTTTCGCGTCGTTCAGGCCGGGCGGTTCTTCACGTAGTACGGGTCGGTGATGCCGCCTGGGCAGGCCAGCTCCTCGACGTCCAGGTGGGTCAGCTTGGCCCCGGCCTGGTAGGCGCTCTGCAGGAACTCCAGCACGCTTGCCACCGGATCGCCCATGGCCCGCACGTCGTCGTAGCGCAGCACGGCCAGATGGCTGCCGCGCGCGGGCAGCCACTCGGCCTGCTCGGGCAGCAGCGGCTCGCGCTCCAGCCCCGCCGGCTCGGGCGCGGTGTAGGAGTAGAACGCCGGCCAGGGCCGTTCCTTGTCGCCGAACCAGAACCCCGCGCTGATCACCTCCCGGCTGTACGCCTCGCGCGTGACCGGGTCGGCCTCCTCCGGCACCTCGGCCGGGCGTCCGGTGAAGAGGGTGACCGCGATGTCGAACGTGTGCCAGAAGTGGTGCACCGGGCTGACCTTGCCGCCGAAGTCCGCGGCGAACCGGTCGAGCAGCTGCGCCACCTGCGACAGGATCCGCCAGTAGCGGTTGATCAGGACCGGGTCGTAATGCGCGTGGCGGGTGTCCTCGGCGAACGGCGTCTCGTCGTCCAGGTCGTACGGCACGGCCCAGATCTCCGGCCGGATGCCCAGGTCGGCCAGCGTCTGGAAGAGCCGGGACTGGAACGCGGCCACCGACAGCCCGATCATGCTGAACTCCGCGCTGCGGCCGTCCAGCACGTCGATCACCAGGCGGTGGCGGACGAGGTCGAAGTCCACGCAGAACAGCGGCTGCTCGCCGAGCCCGCCCATGGGACGCGTCGTCAGGCCACGCCCGGTCAGATGGAACGGCACCTGCCACCAATGGTTACGCCGGTTACTCACCGTCAGCCGGATCTTCCCGACGATCTGCGCGAAGCGGTGGAAGGTCTCCTTGGTGTCGGCCCACTCTTCGAGTGGCATGGCCGGAAAGAGCTCCATGTGTCCATCGTAACTACGCTGCGTAACGATTCTTCAGTGGGTCTCCGCTAATATCCGGCTCGAAGGGTGGTTCAAGCCGAGGAGCCGGGGCATGCGGGACACGTTGATCGACATTGGCGAGGTGGCCAGGCGTACCGGGCTGGCCGCGTCCGCGCTGCGCTTCTACGAGCGCAAGGGGCTCATCGAGGCCGAGGGCCGCAACGGCCTGCGCCGCGTCTACCTGCCCGAGACGCTCGACCGGCTGGCGCTGATCACCTGCGCCCGCGACGCCGGGTTCACGCTGTCGGAGATCGCCGAGTTCCTGCGCGCCCGGCCGGCGGACACGCGGCTGCGCGAGCGCATGGCCGCCAAGGAACGCGAGGTCGACCAGCGGGTGCGGCAGCTCACCCGGCTGCGCGACAGCCTGCGCCACGCGGCCGTGTGCGAGCACGACCCGCTGGTCGAGTGCCCCGAGTTCAAGCAGGCCGTGAAGGCCGTCAGCCAGAGCTGACGTACTTGCGCGGGCGCAGGGCGTGGGCGCGCAGCGCGG
Source organism: Nonomuraea sp. NPDC001831 (assembly GCF_042892035.1). Classification (NCBI taxonomy): domain Bacteria; kingdom Bacillati; phylum Actinomycetota; class Actinomycetes; order Streptosporangiales; family Streptosporangiaceae; genus Nonomuraea; species Nonomuraea sp. NPDC001831. The sequence continues at coordinate 99,664 of NZ_JBIATU010000008.1, forward strand.
CCAGGGCCGCGTACTGGCCGGGCCGGTCCATCCGGACGACCAGGTCGTCGCTGTAGGCCAGGCCCAGCGCGGTGAGCTGGGAGACCAGGTCGGCGACCGGCGCGGTGACGTCGTCGAGGCTCGTGGCCGGGTGCCAGCCCTCGCCCCCCACCACCTCGGCCACCCGTTCGCGCAGCTGGACGGGGGACATCAGGACGCCGTCGGCCAGCAGCATGAGCGTGGCCTCGCGGGCCGAGACCTCGAACTCGTGCTCGCCCCTGGCCAGCAGCAGCCGGGTCACCGCCTCCCACATGGCCTCCGGCGAGCCCAGCAGGTGCCGGCCGTAGTCGGTGATGGTCAGCCGGACGCCGTCGCGGCTGATCGCGCCGAGCTCGCGCTCGGCCAGCTCACGCAGCCGCAGCGCCGCGGGCGAGGGGGCCAGCCGCAGCGGCAGGCTGCCCTCGGAGGCGGCCAGGGACAACAACTTGCGCAGGGCGGGCAGGGGCTGCGGCGTCACCGGCGCGTACAGGCGCACCTCGAACGGCTGCGCCAGCTCCCGCCTGGCCGGGCCGCGGCCGAGCACCCAGCGGTTGAGCCGTTCGCCGTGCACGCGGTTGAGCCAGCTGTCGCCGCCCAGCTCGGCGCGGGGCTCGGTGAGCCAGCGGCGGGTGAGCGCGGTGCGGTCGAGGTCGTCGCCGGCGACGATCGCCAGTTCGAGCGCCGCGGAGCAGGCCACGTGCGCGCCCAGCTCCTCCGGGCCCATGATCATGCTCCACTGCAGCTCGGGCACGTCGGGCGGGAGCACGCCCGTGGCCTCGAGGGCCTTCTGGTAGGCGCTGGTGCCGGCGTCCTCGCCCTCCTGGGCGTAGGTGCGCAGGATCTGCGCGGTGGTGGGGGACACGCACAGGGCGGCGTAACGTTCCATGCCGCCCAGTTGCAGCAGCCGCCCGAGCGAGCGGGACAGGCGTTCGTGGTCGCCTCCGGGCCGGAGCGGGCCCACCTTGATCGGAAGCGTGTACCAGAGGAACTCGCAGACGTCGAGCTGGGTCACCGTCTCCAGCGGTTCCCCACCCGTCAACCATTCGACGGCGGTCCTGGCCTCCTCGGCCAGGTCCGGCTGAGATCGCTCCAACTCGGCGAGAAGGGCGGTGACATCCGGTGCACTCATGCCTCGAAGTTTGCCGTATCGCACCCAGCTATGACGATGACCGAATGCGGTGCGTATTGGGTCTTGCACAGCGACTACCCTACGAAACCGATGTTTACCTACAGTGAGCGGGTCAGATCCATCGTTTGTCGAACAACATCCGGGCCTTCCACTCGGTGTAGGGGATCACTTCGGCGGACAGGATCGGGTGCAACCACCAGAAGTTGATCAGTGCGAGCAGCGCGTACGCGCCGACCACCGCGGCCCCCAGCGTACGGCGCATCGGCATGGCCCCGCTCTCCGTCGGCGTGGCGGGCCCGATGAGCAACCCGGCGCACAACGTCAGCGCCAGGATCATGAACGGCACCATGGGGATCGCGTAGAACAGGAACATCGTGCGGTTCTCGGAGATGGCGAAGTAGAACCAGGGCAGCCAGCCCATCGCGTACGCCAGCAGCACCGCCCCCGCCCGCCAGTCGCGCGAGGAGACGTACCAGGCGATCAGGGCCACCAGCGCGGCCAGCGCGCCGAACCAGATCACCGGCGTGCCCACGCCGAGCACCGCCTCCGAGCAGTCCTTGGCCCCGCACACGTTCTGCTTGCCCTCGTAGAAGAAGGCCACCGGACGCAGCAGCAGCGGCCACTGCCACGGCTCGGACATGTACGGATGGGACGTCTCCAGCCCGTTGTGGAAGGAGAAGACCTGCCACTGGTACTGGATCCATGAGCGCATGGAGTCGAACAGGAAGAAGAAGGGGCCGGAGGAGGTGGCCTGGTCCCAGTTGCGGCCGTAGCCGTTGGCGGAGGCGAACCAGCCGGTCCAGGTGGCCATGTAGGCCACGAAGGGGATGACGGTGAAGGAGAGCAGGGCGTGGGGGAGGTCTTTGTTCCAGGCTCCGGCGTAGGGGCGTTTGAGTCCGATGGCTCGGCGGGCGCCGAAGTCCCACATGAGGGACATGATGGCGAAGGCGACGGCGAAGGCGAGTCCGGACCATTTGACGGACATGGCGAAGGCGAGGCAGACGCCGGCGGCCAGGCGCCAGGGCCGGGCTCCGAGCCAGGGGCCGTGGGGTGAGACGGGTGAGTTCTCGTACCAGGCGACCAGCCGTTCGCGGGCACGGTCGCGGTCGACCACCAGGCAGGCGAACGCCGCCAGCACCCAGAACATGAGGAACACGTCGAGCAGCGCCGTGCGCGAGAGCACGTAGTGGAGGCCGTCGAGGGCCAGCAGCAGGCCGGCGAAGCAGCCCAGCAGCGTGGAACGGGTCATCCGGCGCGCCACCCGCGCCAGCACGAGGATCGACAACGTGCCGATCAGCGCCGCGGCGAACCGCCAGCCGAACGGGTTGAGCCCGAACAGCCACTCACCGGCGCCGATCATCCACTTGCCGAGCGGCGGGTGCACCACGTACGAGGCGCACTTGTCGAGCGTCTCCTGCGTGCACGACTGCCAGATGCCGGTCTTCCCGGCCAGGATCGCCTTGTCCGCGTCCTTGATCGTGACGCGCTCGACACCCCAGTTGATCAGGGAGAAGGCGTCCTTCATGTAGTAGGTCTCGTCGAAGACCACGGCCCGCGGGTGGCCCAGGTTGACGAAGCGCAGGATGCCGCCGAAGAGCGTGACCAGCAGCGGGCCGACCCACCCCCACAGGACGCTGCCACGCATGGGGGGGATCACCCGGTCACGCAGGGACCGCGTCTGCGATTGGCTCTCGCCGACCTCCGGGTTGTCGTAGGCCTGGTACGGGGAATCGGTCACCGCCATTCGGACATCGTACGGGCCCCAAGCCGTTAGGTACTGCAAGAATCACGGTCTAATTGGTATGCCCTGCCACAATGGTCGGGTGACTGGAGAAGGCAGGTTGGTGCTGGCCGGAGCCCCCATCGGTCAGGCGGGTGACGTCTCGCCGCGGCTGCGGGAGGTGCTCGCCGGCGCCGACGTGGTGGCCGCCGAGGACACCAGACGGCTGCGCAGGCTCGCCACCGAGCTGGGCGTGGAGATCAGCGGCCGGGTGGTGTCCTACTACGACCAGAACGAGGCGGGCCGCGCCCAGGAGCTCGTCGAGGCGCTGAGACAGGGCCGCACGGTCGTGGTCATCACCGACGCCGGCATGCCCGGGGTGTCCGACCCCGGCTACCGCCTGACCCACCTGGCGGTCGAGGCGGGCATCACGGTGACCGCGCTGCCGGGGCCGAGCGCCGTCACCACGGCCCTCGCCGTGTCGGGGCTGGCCAGCGACAGGTTCTGCTTCGAGGGCTTCCCGCCGCGCAAGACCGGCGACCGGGCGCGGCGGCTGTCCGCGCTGGCGGCCGAGGAGCGGACGATGGTCTTCTTCGAGGCCCCCCACCGGCTGGCCGAGTCGCTGGGCGCGATGGCCGAGGCGTTCGGGCCCGACCGGCCCGCCGCCGTCTGCCGCGAGCTGACCAAGACGTACGAGGAGGTGCGCCGCGGCGGTCTCGGCGAGCTGGCCGAGTGGGCCGCGGGCGGCGTCAGGGGCGAGATCACCGTGGTCGTCGCGGGCCGCGTGCCGGGGGCGGGCGAGCCCGACATGGACGAGCTGGTCGCCGAGGTCGACCGCCGGGTGGCCGAGGGCGAGCAGCGGAAGATCGCCATCGCCGACGTGGCCAAGGGCGCGGGTGTGCCGAGACGCGAACTTTATGACCTGGTGCACAAACGCATAGGGTGATCGACATGGGGGAGACGGCACGACGGCTGGTCCCGCCGTTCCAGGGGCGGCCCCTCTTAGGCTGGGCGGGGCCGCTGCTGGTCGCCCTCTTCGGCGGGCTGCTGCGGTTCGTCCGCCTCGGTGAGCCGAAGGCCGTCGTCTTCGACGAGACCTACTACGCCAAGGACGCCTGGTCCCTGCTCAGGTACGGCGTCGAGCGGGCGATGCTGGGCGACGCCAAGAACCCGATCGCCGACCGGCGGCTCATCGCCGGGAACCTGGACATCTTCCGCCAGTGCCCTCAGTCGTCCGACTGCGCCTCGTTCGTCGCGCATCCGCCGCTGGGCAAGTGGATGATCGCCTCGGGGGAGTGGCTGTTCGGGATGAACCCGTTCGGCTGGCGGTTCGCGGCGGCGCTGATCGGCACGTTGTCGATCCTCGTGCTGGCGCGGGTGGCGCGCCGGATGACCCGTTCGACGCTGCTGGGGTGCCTGGCGGGGCTGCTGCTGGCGCTCGACGGCCTGCATCTGGTGCTGTCCCGTACGGCGCTGCTCGACGTGTTCCTGATGTTCTGGGTGCTGGCGGCGTTCGCCTGCCTGGTGGTCGACCGCGACCGTGCCCGTGAACGGCTGGTCGCCTGGTACGAGAACTCACCCGTCTCACCCCACGGCCCCTGGCTCGGAGCCCGGCCCTGGCGCCTGGCCGCCGGCGTCTGCCTCGCCTTCGCCATGTCCGTCAAATGGTCCGGACTCGCCTTCGCCGTCGCCTTCGCCATCATGTCCCTCATGTGGGACTTCGGCGCCCGCCGAGCCATCGGACTCAAACGCCCCTACGCCGGAGCCTGGAACAAAGACCTCCCCCACGCCCTGCTCTCCTTCACCGTCATCCCCTTCGTGGCCTACATGGCCACCTGGACCGGCTGGTTCGCCTCCGCCAACGGCTACGGCCGCAACTGGGACCAGGCCACCTCCTCCGGCCCCTTCTTCTTCCTGTTCGACTCCATGCGCTCATGGATCCAGTACCAGTGGCAGGTCTTCACCTTCCACAGCGGGGTGCACGAGTACCACCAGTACATGTCCGACCCCTGGACCTGGCCGCTGCTCGTGCGGCCGGTGTCGTTCTACTACCCCGCCGACGTGCCGCCGTCGGCGTGCGGGGCCTCGGCGTGCGCGCAGGCGATCCACGGGGCCGGCACCCCCGCCCTGTGGTTCGGCGCGCTGCTCGCGCTGGCGGGCACGGCCGTCCTGTACGCCAGGAGACGCGACTGGCGGGCCGGGGCGGTGCTGCTGGCGTACGCGATGGGCTGGCTGCCCTGGTTCTACTACGCCCTGGCCGACGACCGCACGATGTACCTGTTCTACATGCTGCCGGTGGTGCCGTTCATGGTGCTGGCGGTCGTGCTGATGGCCGGGCTCGTGCTCGGCCGGGCCGACGCGCCGCCCACGCGCAGGGCCGTCGGGGCGGCGTTCGTGGGCGCGTTCGCGATGATCGTGCTGATCAACTTCTGGTGGCTGCAGCCGGTGCTCACGGCCGAGACGCTCACGCAGACACAGTGGTGGGCTCGGATGCTGATGCGCTCTTGGGTGACCGCCGCCCCCAAGTGACGCCCTTGCGCAGCGTGATGGCCGCCGCGATGCAGGCCAGCGGGACGGCCGGCAGCACGTAGCGGTAGTCGAACTCGGCCGTCGCCGCCGGGGCCAGCAACAGCCCGAACGCCCCCAGCCAGGGCAGCGCCACCGGGCCGCCGAACCGGCGCCAGCGGACGACGATGCCGTACAGGCCGATCAGCATGATGCCGCCGAGCATGATGCCGCGCAGGTAGAAGATCTTCTGGTAGCCGCTCATGATGTCCGCCCACGGGTGGACGATCCTGGTCTCGGGCGGGCCCTGCTCGTAGCTGAACGCGTCGGTGTCGGTGTGGCCGCCCCCGTAGGAGGACCACTTCGGCAGGCGCTTGGGCCGCCCGGTGTCGTCCACCTCGTAATAGGGCCTGAACTGGTACATGTTGTACGTCGACTCGTCCGGGAAGCGCGGCCGTCCCCAGTGGAAGGAGCGGAAGAAGTCGCGCGCGACCACCTTCAGGTAGTCGCCCGGCTGGGACAGGATCGCCCGCGTGGCGAACGCGCTGGCCGCGTCGTTGGTGATGCCGCTGAACTTCTTGTTGATGCCCCACCGGTGGAGGACCTCGCCGGTGCCCGTGCCGTCGCCGTTGCCCTGGCCCCACAGATACCACTGTGCGTAGTCTTTGCGCTGGTTGACCGGGTCGTTGATGCACAGCAGGAGGAGCTGGACCTCCTTGTACTTGTCGATCTTCATCTCGTTGCAGTCGGCGAAGATCGCGGTACGCATGTAGAGGATGAGCCCGTCGCTGTTGGTCATCGCGAATTTGCCGTAATTTGTAGAAAACCACCCCATATAGCTGAGAACGGGAACCGCGCACGCCGCGATGACCGCCACGATGGGCCGCCACCCCGTGCGCTGGACGATCAGGTAGAGCACCACGAGCCCGAGGATCGGCATGCCGATCGACCGGGTCAGCCAGGTCAGCGCGAGCAGCAGCCCGACCACGATCCCGGCCCGCCACGACAGCCGCCGCTTCCACAGCACCAGCGTCACCACGCCCACGACCAGCAGCGTGAACAGGGTGTCGGACATGACCATCTGCTCGAGCTGGATCTGGTAGGCGTCGAACAGCACCGGCGCCGCCGCCAGCGTCGCCCCCCACTTGGGCAGCGCGAACTTGCAGCGCAGCAGGGCGTAGATGAGCGCGGCCGCGGCCAGGCCCATCAGGTGTTGCGTGAAGATGGCCAGCGTGAAGCTGTGGAACGGCTTGAGCAGCATCAGCCAGAAGCTGTAGCCGTCGGGCCTGATCGGGTGGGGCCTGGGGTGCAGCGCCACGTTGACGTACTCGTAGGAGTCGTTGAACCACATCGCCGGGCCGTAACCGAGCATGGTGATCAGCCGCAGCACGGCGCCGACGCCGAAGGCCACGGCGAACACGCGATGACGGCGCACGAAGGACAGCACGCGAGCTGCCCGGCCAGGAGCGGAGTGGTCCACAGGGGTAATCTCCGCGACGCTCACCATGCTGTAAAGAATGCCAGTCGTTTTTAGGTCTTGACCCGAGCACGCCGGGCACAGGGCATGATGGTTCACTGGAAGAGCCTTATTACTGAAGGGTTGAGACGTGGAACTGACGGTGGTCATGCCCTGCCTCAACGAGGCGGAGACCGTGGAAGTCTGTGTGCGCAAGGCATTGGCGTGCATGGAGGAGCACGGAATCGAAGGGGAAGTCCTGATCGCCGACAACGGCAGCACGGACGGCTCGCAGCAGCTCGCGCGTGATGCCGGTGCCCGTGTCGTCCACGTCGACGAGAAGGGCTACGGCAACGCCCTCATGGGCGGCATCCGCGCCGCCCGCGGCAAGTACGTGATCATGGGCGACGCCGACGACTCCTACGACTTCACCTCGTTGCTCCCGTTCGTCGAGCAGCTCCGCGACGGCGCCGACCTCGTGATGGGCAACCGCTTCAAGGGCGGCATCGCCCCCGGGGCCATGCCCCCGCTCCACCGCTACCTGGGCAACCCGGTGCTGTCGTTCATCGGCCGGCTGTTCTTCCCGTCGGCCATCGGCGACTTCCACTGCGGCCTGCGCGGTTTCCGGCGCGACTCGATCCTGCGCCTCCACCTCCAGACCGGCGGCATGGAGTTCGCCTCCGAGATGGTCGTCCGCTCCACGCTGTCCGGCCTCGACGTGCGCGAGGTGCCCACCACGCTCTCGCCCGACGGCCGCTCCCGCCCGCCCCACCTGCGCTCCTGGCGCGACGGCTGGCGCCACCTGCGCTTCCTGCTGCTCTACAGCCCCAAGTGGCTGTTCTTCTACCCCGGCGTGTTCCTGATGGTCCTCGGCCTGGTCGCGGGCACGGCGCTGACGTTCGGGCCGGTGGAGATCGGCGAGCTGGCCTTCGACGTCGACACCCTGGTCGGGTCGTCGGCGCTGGTCGTGATCGGCTTCCAGGCGGCGCTGTTCGCGGTGTTCACGAAGGTCTACGCGGCCGAGGAGGGCTTCCTGCCCGAGTCGCGGCGGATCCGGAAGATCATCGACATCGTCACCCTGGAGAAGGGCCTCGTGGTCGGCGGCCTGCTGGCGCTGGCCGGTCTGGTCGGCCTGGTGATGTCGCTGGTCCACTGGCAGGTGCGCAGCTTCGGCGCGCTCGACCCGCGCGAGTCGCTGCGCATGGTGGTCCCGGCCGCCACGGCGCTCGTCATGAGCTTCCAGACGATCTTCGCCTCGCTGTTCATCAGCATCCTCGGCATCCGCCGTACCAAGGAGAGCTCGATCGACGTGGCCGCCAAGGCGGCCGAGGAGGCCGCTGAGGCGGTCTCCCTGGAGAAGTCCAAGAGCTAGGGTCCTCCGCGTCCCGGTGGGAGCCGGCGCCGGCCATGTGCCGGCGCCGGCTTCCGTCTTTCCGCGTGGGGGTTGGGGGTTTGGACGAGGAGCGGGGCCGGGCCCCGTAGGCTAAGCACATGTCCCAGCACATCTTGACCGCCGTCGCGTGGCCGTACGCTAACGGCCCCCGCCACATCGGGCACGTCTCGGGTTTCGGCGTGCCGTCCGACGTCTTCAGCCGCTACCAGCGGATGGCGGGCAACAAGGTGCTGATGGTGTCCGGCACCGACGAGCACGGCACTCCGATCCAGGTGCAGGCCGACAAGGAGGGCGTCAGCGCCCGCGAGCTGGCCGACCGGTACAACAGGGTGATCGCCGAAGACCTGACCGGTCTCGGGCTCTCCTACGACCTGTTCACCCGGACCACGACGAAGAACCACTACGCCGTCACGCAGCAGATCTTCAAGGGCCTCTACGACAACGGCTACATCTTCCCCAAGACCACGATGGGCGCGATCTCGCCCTCGACCGGCCGTACCCTGCCCGACCGCTACATCGAGGGCACCTGCCCCATCTGCGGCTACGACGGCGCGCGCGGCGACCAGTGCGACAACTGCGGCAACCAGCTCGACCCGATCCAGCTCATCAACCCCAAGAGCCGCATCAACGGCGAGACCCCCGTCTTCGTCGAGACCGAGCACTTCATGCTCGACCTGCCCGCCTTCGCCGAGGTCCTGGGCTCCTACCTGCAGTCCAAGCAGGGCGAGTGGCGGCCCAACGTGCTGAAGTTCGCCCTCAACCTGCTCGGCGACCTCCAGCCCCGCGCGATCAGCCGCGACCTCGACTGGGGTGTGCCGATCCCGCTGGAGGGGTGGCGCGACCAGCCCAACAAGCGCCTGTACGTGTGGTTCGACGCGGTCATCGGCTACCTGTCGGCCTCCATCGAGTGGGCCAGGCGCTCCGGCGACCCCGACGCCTGGCGCCAGTGGTGGCAGAACCCCGACGCCCGCGGCTACTACTTCATGGGCAAGGACAACATCGTCTTCCACGCCGAGATCTGGCCGGCGATGTTGTTCGGCTACAGCGGCATCGGCGCACGCGGCGGCTCGCCCGGCGAGCTGGGCGCGCTCGACGTGCCGTCCGAGGTGGTCTCCAGCGAGTTCCTGACGATGGAGGGCAAGAAGTTCTCCTCCTCCAGGCAAGTAGTAATTTACGTGCGCGACTTCCTGGCGCGTTACGACGCCGACGCCCTTCGCTACTACATCGCCGTGGCCGGCCCCGAGAACCAGGACACCGACTTCACCTGGCAGGAGTTCGTCAACCGCAACAACGGCGAGCTCGTCGCCGCCTGGGGCAACCTGGTCAACCGGTCGATCTCGATGGCGTCCAAGAACTTCGGCGTCGTGCCCGAGGCCGGCGACCTGACCGACGCCGACCGGGCCATGCTGGAGCGCTCGCGCAACGCGTTCGCCCCGGTGGGCGCCGAGCTGGGCAGGTCGCGGTTCAAGAACGCGATCACCGAGGCGTTCGACGTCGTCCGCGAGGCCAACAAATACCTGGCCGAGCAGGAGCCCTGGAAGCTCAAGGACGACACCGAGCGGCAGAAGTCGATCCTCCACGTCGCCCTCCAGGTCGTCGACGACGCCAAGACGATGCTCACGCCGTTCCTGCCGAGCTCGTCCAACAAGGTCTTCTCGATGCTCGGCGGCCAGGGCGTCTGGTCGGGCATGCCGGAGATCCGCGAGGTCGACGAAGACGGCGGCACCCCCTACCCCGTCATCACCGGCGAGTACGACGGCGCCGCGCGCTGGGAGCACCGGCCGATCAAGCCGGGCACCCCGCTCGCGCCGCCCGTGCCGCTGTTCAAGAAGCTCGACCAGAAGGTCGTCGAAGAGGAGCTGGGCCGGCTGGCCGACTGAGGCCGTAGTCCTTGAGCGTGATGGCGGAGGCGGTCTTCCTGACCGACTTCGCTATCACGCCCTTCCACGGCAGATACGGCATGATCTTGTAGTTCTGGTTCATGAACCAGGCCATCAGCCGGTTCTCCGGCACCATGAACTTGCTGACGCCCACGGCCGACTTCTGGCAACCGGTGGCGTAGGCGCGCACCTCCTGCTCGTAGCGGGCGAACGCGGTGCGGTGGTCGCCGCCGGCCGCGGCCAGCTCGCCCGCCAGCACGTGCGCGCCGACCAGCGCGAGGCCCGTGCCCATGCCCGACAGCGGCGACGGGCAGCAGGCGGCGTCGCCGATCAGCACCACCCGGCCGCGCGACCACGAGTCCAGGTGCACCTGGCTGGTCGAGTCGAAGTAGAAGTCGTCCGCGTCCCACATCCTGCGCAGCAGCTTCGGCGTCTCCCAGCCGACCCCCCGGTACGCCTCGGCCAGCAGCTCCTTCTGCCGGGTCACGTCCCTGCGGTCGTGCTCCAGCGGCGGTGAGCCGAAGTAGAACATGGCCTTGGCCTCGGTGTTGTTCCTGGCGCTGTAGAGGCCGACCGTCTTGCCGGGCGTGCTGTGGAGCAGGCCCGTGTGGTCGAGGCCCAGGTAGTTGTCGAGGGTGAACACCGCGCAGTAGAGCCCGAGGTGGCTGGTGACGGCCTCTTCCGGCGCGTCGAAGGCCAGCGAGCGCACGTTGGAGTGCAGGCCGTCCGCGCCGACCACGAGGTCGAACCTGCGCGTCGCGCCGCGCTCGAACGTCACCGTCACCTCGTCCGCGTCCTGGGCGAGGGAGGTGATGGAGTCGCCGAAGACGTACTCGGCGCGGTCCTTGGTGGCGTCGTACAGGATGCGGGCCAGGTCGCCGCGGAGGATCTCGACGTCGCCGGAGAACAGGTCGCCGGGCACGGAGGCGAGCTTCTTGCCGGACTCGTTGACGTACGACATGTCGCCCATGTGCGTCTGGAGGCGCTCGACGTCGGCGAGGATGCCGAGGGCGCGCAGCGCGGTCATGTGCGCCTCGCCGCGGAAGTCGACGGAGTAGCCGCCCTCACGCAGGGTGGGGGCGCGCTCGACGACGGTGACGCGGTGGCCGGAGCGGAGGAGGTGGAGGGCGAGGGCGGGGCCGGCGACGCTCGCGCCGGAGATCAGGATGTCCATGCCCGAGAGCCTGCCGGGCCCCGCTCACCGCCCCCTCACCCCACGCTCACCGCCACCCCGGCCCCGCTCACCGCCTTCTTTGCCCGGGGCTCAGGCCGGGTCGTGGAGCGGGAAGTCGTCGAGGGAGTGCAGGGGGGAGGCGTCGATGACCGCCGCCGGGACGCCGGCCAGCATGAGTGCCTCCCGGTGGGAGAGCCGCACGCCCGCGCGCCGCGCCCCCGCGTACGCCTGCTCGCCCAGCGCCTCGCGCAGCCGCCGCGACAACCCGGCGACGTGCTCGTCCTCGGGCACGTCGATGCCGCGGATCGCGACGGCGGCGCCGAGCAGCGTGGCCGCGGCCGCCGGATCGTCGTCGAAGGCCAGCACCGCCAGCGCCTCGATCGCCCTGACGCTCTCCGACAGCGCGCCCGACGTGACCGTGCTCTCCATCGCCCGCAGGTAGGAGGCCCGCGCCCCGGCGGTGTCGCCCTCGGCCGCGGCCAGCCGTCCGAGCCCGACGAGCAGCCGGGCCATGTTGCCGGACGTCTTCACCCAGACCGGGTCGGACCGGCGCAACGCATCCTCGTAGAGCTCCCGCGCCCGGGCCAGGTCGCCCTCGCGTACCGCCACGTCGCCCATGCCGCGCAGGGCCGCCGGCAGGATCGCGCCGCCGGTACGCCCGGCCAGCTCCGCCGCGCGCTCGTAGTCGGCCCGCGCGCCGGCCAGGTCGTGCCGGATGCGGTAGTCGCCCCGGTTGCAGTAGTGGTCGGCCAGGTCCTCCTCCGCGCCGAGCTGCTCGGCCAGCGTGATGGCCTCCTCGGTGCGGGCCAGCGCGGTGACCTCGTCGCCGCACGTACTGGCCAGCCAGGCCAGGGCGTCGAGCGTCATCGCCGAGCCCCAGCGCTCGCCGAGGCCGCGGAAGCCCTGGAGGGCCGCCTTGAGGTCCGCCTCGGCGGCGGCGAACTCGCCCGCCGCCATCCGCGGATAGGCCCAGATCAGCCGGGTGGCCGCCGTCTCCCACGCGTCGGGGCCGCGCTCGCCGCGCCGGATCAGCGCGATCGTGACGGCGGGGTCGACCGACGCCGAGGTGACCATCGGCCACAGGCAGGTGACGACCGGGTTCCGCAGGCCGTCCGCCGCGATCATGGTCTCGGCGACGTCCTTGTGGCGCTCCCACAGCTCGCGCCGCCCGCTCGCCGCGGTGAGCAGGGTCAGCAGGTACGCGTCCCCCAGCGCGGGATCGGGCCGTGGACCGGCCGCCTCCAGCAGGGCCGCCGCGGCCTTGGCGGGAACCGTGCGCATGCCGCGCATCCACAGCGAGAACGTCTGCGCGGCCAGCAGTCGCATCCCGAGCGCCACCTCGCCCTGCTCCACCGTCCAGCGCAGCGCCGCCTGGAGGTTGTCGTGGTCGGCCGCGAACCGGGCCAGCCACGGCAACTGCTCCGCGCCCCGCAGGCGAGGGTCGCCCTCCTCGGCCAGGGCCAGGAAATACGCGGCGTGCGCCCGCCGGAAGGTCGCGGCCTCCTCGCCGAGCCGGTCGGCGCAGAACGCCCGGATCGTCTCCAGCATGCGGTAGCGGCCGCCCGACACCTCCAGGAGCGACTTGTCGGCCAGCGAGTCGAGCAGGTGCTCGGGCAGGCCGCAGACGGCCGCGGCGGCGGCCGCGGTGGCCCCGCCGGAGAAGACGGTCAGGCGCATGGCCATGGCCTGTTCGGGCTCGGTGAGCAGCTCCCAGCTCCAGGCGACGACCGCGCGCAACGTCTGGTGCCGGGCGTCGGCCGTACGGCTGCCGCGCAGGCTGAACCGGCCCTGACCGGCCAGGCGTTCGGCCAGCTCGGCGGCCTCGTGCGTACGCATGCGGGCGGCCGCCAGCTCGATGGCCAGCGGGAGGCCGTCGAGCGCGGCGCAGATGCGTTCGACCGGCTCACCGGGGGTGAAACCGGGACGTACGGCTTTGGCCCGGTCGGTGAAGAGCGTGCGGGCGTCGGAGGGGGTGAGGGGGCGTACCGGCCACAGGTGTTCGGGGGTGATCGCCAGCGGCTCGCGGCTCGTGGCCAGCACGCGTAACGCCGGGCACGCCGACAGCAGCCGCTCGGCCAGGGCCGCCGCCTCGCCGACGACGTGCTCGCAGTTGTCCAGGACCAGCAGGGCCGGCCGATCGGCGAGCACCGCGACCAGGCGGGCCAGCGGATCCGGCTCACCGGACGCGCCCAGCGCCGCGGCCCCCAGCAGCGCGCCGTCGCGTACGCCCAGCGCGGCGAGGACCGCTCGCGCGAGGTCGGCCCCAGGGCCGAGCGGAGCCAGCTCGACCAGGACGGCGTCGCGGTGGTCCCTGGCGAGCTCGACCGCCAGCCGGCTCTTGCCCGCGCCGCCGGGGCCGAGCAGCGTGACGAGACGGGCGGCGGCCAGCAGCGCCCGGACCTCGGCCAGGTCGCCGTCGCGGCCGACGAAGCTGGTGAGCCTGCCGGGCAGCGGCACCGCCGCTGTGCCCGTCACGACCCGGGACGCCGACGCCGGAGCCGGAGCCGGAGCCGGGGGCGGGGGCGGGGGCAGGGACGGGGGCGGGCTGGTCGCGCCGCGCAGGAGAGATCGGTGCAGGGCGGCGAGTTCGGGGGAGGGGTCGGCGCCGAGTTCCTCGGCCAGCAGCCGCCGGGTCTCCTCGTAGAGCACCAGCGCCTCGGCCGGCCTGCCGTCGGCGCGCAGCGCCCGCATGAGCTGGCCGCGCAGCCGTTCGCGCAGGGGGTGGCGCTGGACGAGCTCGCCCAGCTCGGGGATGACGCCCTGGTGGCCGCCGCAGCGCAGGTCGGCCTCGATGCGGTCCTCCAGCGCGGCCAGACGGCGTTCCTCCAGCGGCGCGCCGTGCACGGGGTCGAGGTCGGCGAAGGCGGGCCCCCGCCAGAGGGCCAGCGCCTCCCGCAACAACTTCCCGGCCAGCACGGCGTGGGCTCTGTCGATCTCGGCCGGGCCGGCGTCGGCCCGGTCGGTGTCGGCCCGGTCGGTGTCGGCTCTGACGGTGTCGGCTCTGACGGTGTCGGCTCTGGCGGCGTTCGCCCGGTCGGCGGGGTGGTGGCCGAGGAGGGCGGCGCGGCCGGTGTCGGCGAGGTGCAGGAAACGGCCGGCGTCGAGGTCGTCGGGGGCCACCGGCAGCCGGTAGCCGGCGGGGGTCAGCTCGACCGGGATCCCGTCGCCCCGCAGGCGGGAGACCTGGGAGTGCAGGGCGTGCTGGGCGTTCTTCGGCGAGCGGTCGCCGTACAGGAGGTCGACGAGGCGGTCCTGGCTGACGATCTCGCCCGGCCGGACGAGCAGCAACGCCAGCAGCGCGCGCCTGGCCGGACCACCCAGGGGTACGTCGACGCCGGCCGCGTCCCATGCCCGGGTGCTGCCGAGAATGCCGAAGCGCATGGAGGCTACTTTAGATGCGTGAGCAAGATTCCCGCCGCGCCCGAGCCGCTTTCCGCACCGGTGTTCGACAGCCACTGCCACCTGGACATCATGGTCGGCAACAGGCAGGCGTCCTCGGGCGACCCGGTGGCCCAGGCCGCCCAGGCGGCGTCGGCCACCGTACGGTCCATCCTGCGCGACGCGCGCGAGGTCGGCGTGACCAGGCTCGTCACCATCGGGTACGACCTGCCCTCCTCGCGGTGGAACGCCGAGGTGGCGGCCGAGCAGGAAGGCGTGTACGCCGGGGTCGCCATCCACCCCAACGAGGCCCACGAGGCGACCCCCGAGGTGCTGGCCGAGATCGAGGCGCTGGCCGGGCGGGCCGACGTCCGGGCGGTGGGGGAGACGGGCCTCGACTACTTCCGCGACTGGGCCGGCAAGGACGACCAGCACGCGAGCTTCCGCGCGCACATCGAGATCGCCAAGCGCACCGGCAAGGCACTGGTCATCCACGACCGGGACGCGCACGACGACGTCCTGAAGGTGCTGGCCGAGCAGGGGGCGCCGGACAGGGTGGTGTTCCACAGCTACTCAGGCGACGCCGAAATGGCGAAAAAGTGCGCGGAAGCCGGATATTTCATGTCTTTCTCCGGTCCCGTCACCTACAAGAACGCCGGCTACCTGCGCGAGGCCGCCGCCGTCGCCCCGATGGAGCTCATGCTCGTCGAGACCGACGCCCCGTACCTGCCGCCGGTCCCGTACCGGGGCAAGCCCAACGCCCCCTACCTCATCCCGCTCACGCTGCGCTGCCTCGCCGAGGTCAAGGGTGTCCATCCGGACGAGTTGTGCGCGGCGATCAGCACCAACGGAGTCACGGTCTTCGGCGAGTGGTGACCATCTTTCGGTGCTGCTTTTCGCTGGTTTTCGTGAAGCGGCGGAGGCGGGCGCGCGGCCGCCGCTAGCGTTCGGGCGGTCCCTGGCCGTTTCCGGAGGTGGTTCGTGCGAGGCAGGAGGCGTGCGCCGCGTCCGCGGATCCCCTGGCGTTCTCCGTGGACGCCGGTGGTGTGCGTCGTGGGTACGCTGGCCGCCGGCCTGCTGGTCGCGGCTTCGTACCTGGTCAAGGACGTCGTCGTGGTCGTCGACGGCACGCCGGTCGCGATCCGCGGCTTCGCCGCGCGGGTGGCCGACGCGCTCGGCGAGGCGGGCGTGTCCGTGGGGCAGGGCGACGTCGTGCGTCCCGCGCTGAGCGAGGCCGTCGCCGACGGCTCCACCATCGAGGTGCGCCACGCCCGCCTGGTCACGCTGACCCTCGACGGCCACACCACGACCCACCTGGTCACCGCCACCAACGTCCGGGACGTCCTGGCCGAGCTCGACGTCGAGGCGGCGGCCGGCAGCCTGTCCGCGCCGCCCGGCCGCCCGGTGCCGCTGTCGGGCATGTCGCTCACGGCCTACACCGAGCGCAGGGTCTACGTGGTCGCGGGCGCCACCCGGCTCGCCGCGCGTACCACGGCGCGTACCGTCCGGCAGGTGCTCAGGCAGGAGCGCGTCGTCGTCCGGCGCGGGTCCATGGTGCGTCCGCCGCTCGGCAGCTTCCCCGAGGACGGGACGGTCATCACGGTCATGCCGCCGCGAGCCGTACAGATCCCGTGGGAGGTGACCCGGCTCGACTGGCGGGCGCTGGCCGACTGTGTGGCGCGTGGCGACCCCCAGGCGTACAACCCCGACGGCCCCTACTACGGGATGTACCAGTTCAGCCTGCCCAGTTGGCAGGCGGTCGGCGGCGTCGGCCTGCCGAGCGCCTGGCCGGAGGAGGAGCAGACCTACCGGGCGCAGCTGCTCTACCAGCGGGTCGGCGGCCGGTGGCAGACCCAGTGGCCCAACTGCGGCGACCGCCTGTTCACCTGACGCCACTGTGTCCGGGCCCCTGCCGCCCACGCCGGGCCCCTGCCGCCCACGCCGGGGCCGTGCCGCCCACGCCGGGGCCGTGCCGCCCACGCCGGGGCCGTGCCGGGGGCCCGGCTCGTTCAGCGGGGCCCGCTCGCCGGCCCGCTCACCCGGCCAGTGAGGTGCCGAAGTCGGTGCCCTTGGGGGGTTGCACCGACTGCACGTCGTCGGCGTTGCGCGGCGCCACCGCGACCTTCCCGTACGGCGGCCCGTCCGGCTGGCCCACGAAGAGCTTGTTCCCGCTGAAGGCCACCGACCAGCCGAACAGCCCTTCGGCCGTGGCGAGCTTCCGGTCGTCGGCCGGGTTCTTCCACGAGAACACCTGGACGCCGCCGCCGTAGGGCGCGCCGACGGCCAGCCTGCCGTCCGACGAGGCCGCCATGGAGAAGCCGAACGCCTGCCTGCCGCCCTGCTTCAGCATCCTGGTCTGCTTCCTGGCCGGGTCGAGGAGCTGCACGTAACCGGGGCCGGGCGCGCTGACCGCGTAACCGTTGCCCTCGGCGTAGGCGACCGCGTAGCCGTACCGGTCGCCGGAGGCCTTGGTGGGCGAGTCGAGCTTCAGGCTCACGATCCGGGGAGCCAGCACGTCGTCGATGAAGACCACCGACCCCGAGTCGATCTTGCCGGCCTGGACCTGCCGTCCCGCGCCGTCGTCGTTCTCGTACGGGACGCCCACGACCAGGCCGTTGCGCGGTCCGATCGCCAGCGACCAGCCGAACTGGTCGCCGACCTCGCTGTTGCCGCGCACGTCCACGGTCTCCTGGCTGATCCGGCGCAACGCGCCCGAGCCCTGGCGCACGTAGACGGCTCCGGCGTCCTCGATCTGGCCGTCGTCCTCGTAGGGCGCGCCGATCGCCGTCAGTCCGCCCCTGGCCGCCAGCGACCAGCCGAAGTGCGCGAACCGCTGCGGCTGCGGGGCGGTCAGGCGTTGCGGGGGCGCCGCCTTGCCGCCGTAGACGACGTAGACGCTGCCCGCGTCCTGCTCGCCGTCCACGTCCGCGAAGGGGGCGCCGATCAGCAGGTCGGCGCAGGAGTCGCCGTTGACGTCGGCCATCCGTACGGCCCAGCCCAGCCCGTCCCCCTTGACCGGCCCCGGCACGGCGACAGGGGTCACCTTGGCCCCCGACAGCAGGTGGACCGACCCCTTCTGCCCGTCGCCGAACGGGTCGCCCACGGCCACGTCGTCCGCGCCGTCACCGTCGAAGTCGGCCGCTCCGGCGCAGGCCGCCGCCGACGCGGCGGCGGGCGCCGGTGCCAGGACGCCGCCGGCGGCGAGCAGGACGGCCATCGCCACCGCCTTGAATGCGCCGGCGGGGAGCGTTCGGACGGGGCTCACAGGGCGACCTCGATCTGTCGGCCGTTCTCCAGCACGGTCGCGGACATCTTCACGGGCCTGCGATAAGGCGCCAGGTCGAACACGAAGGCGCCGTCCACCCGTCCGCCCGGCTGGAGGGCCGGGGGCAGGGTGACCGGGGCGGGGGCGTGCTCGCCGCCCTTGTCGTCGACCATGGTGACGACCGGCCGGACGAGCCGGCGGGGTTCACCGCCTGGATTGATCACGGTCCAGTGGACCACGCAGAGCTGCCCCTTCGTGGTGGTTTGCCCCTCGAACTCCTTCAGCCCGCACTCCGGCGCCTCCGGCACGACCACGACCGGGTCGTCGAAGTTCCCGCCCAGCGCGAACCTGCGGCCCACGTCGCCCGCACGCGGGTTCGTCACGGCCTTGGAGGGGGTGTTGGAGGTGGCGACGGAGGAGGAGTCGCGGCCGGAGTTCACGATCAGGACGGTGACGGTGACCACGATCGCCAGGACGGCGGCCGCGGCGGCGATCAGCCAGCGGGTGCCCTTCGTACGGGTGCCGCCCAGCGTGTCCGGTTCGTCGGGGGCGTACGTCAGGGCGCCCGGGTCCGTGCCCCCGCCGCTCCAGGACCCGTCAACCGACCGGGAGCCGGCAGCGGATCGATGCTCGGCGGCGGATCGGGAGCCGGTGAAGGGCCGGGACTCGGTGGCGGGCCGGGTATCGGTGGCGGGTCGGGTCTCGGGGGTCGGCCGGGCCCCGGGGGCGTCGGCGGTTGGCCGGTACTGGTTGGGGGGCCGGGAATCGGTGGGAGGCTGCGACTCGGTGGGGGGCCGGGACTCGGCGGTCGGTCGGGGCCGTGCCGGTTGGCCGCCCGAGGCGGCCTGCCTGCGTGCCAGTTGGCGGGCCTGCTCAAGCTGGCGCTCCTGCTCCTGGCGGCGGGCCTGCGCCTCGGCCTCCCAGCGCGCCAGCTCCTCGCGGGCGGCCTGCTCCTCGCGCCGCGCCAGCTCCTCCGGGGACGCCTGCCGCGCCCCCGCCTGCCCGCCCGCTAAGTCGGCGGCCCCTCCAGAAGCGTTCCGAACATCGGACCCGGCACCCGCCCCGAACGCCCCGGGCACCTTGGGCCGCCCCGCCCCCGCTCCTGGCCGCGCCGCCCCCGCTCCGGGACCTGCACCTGCTCCGGGCCCTGGCCCTGCTCCGGGCTCTGAGCCCGCTCCTGCCCCGCCTCTTGCCCCGCCTCCGGGCCCCGAGCCTCCTCCGGGCCCCGAGCCCGCTCCGGGCCCTGAAACCCTTCCCGAACCCGCGGCACTCCCGGGGCCGGGGTTGCGCGCGCCCGTGGCGTCGCTCGGCGGCGGGGTGGTGAACGTGGCCGTGATGTCCGGCTCGTCCACGACGTTCTGCGGCGGCTCCCAGTCGGTCAGCATCTCGGTGGCGACCAACGTGGGCGGATTGTCGGCGATCGACGGAGTGCTCCCGCCCACCAGCGCGATCAGGAGCTCCTGGGCCGTGGGCCGATGGGCGGGATCCATGGCGGTGGCACGGCGTACCAGCTCGTTGAGCGGCGCGGGAAGCGCGCCCAGCTCGGGCGGCGTGTTCAGCACGCGGGTCGCCATCGTGATGGGATCGCCCCGCCCGAACGGATGCCGCCCGTTGCCCGCGTACGCCACCAGGCACCCCCAGGCGAAGATGTCCGCCGCCGGGGACACCAGCTCACCCCGCACCTGCTCAGGAGCCCACCACCCGGGGCTGCCCAGCAGTTCCCCGGAGAGCGTGAACCCGGTCTCCCGGTCCAGCGCCCTGGCGATCCCGAAGTCGATCACCCGCGGCCCGGACAACGACAGGATGACGTTCGCCGGCTTCAGATCCCGATGCACCAGCCCGGCCACATGGATCGCCGCCAGCGCCGCGGCGACCCCGAGCGCCACGCCGTGCAGCGGCCCCGGGTCGAGCGCCCCGAAAGTCACGATCTGGTCGGAAAGGGGAGTGCCCGCGATGTACTCGGTCACCATGTACGGGCGTCCGTCCCCGGTGTTGCCGTTGTCGAGCACCTGAGCCGTGCAGAACGACGCCACCCGGCGCGCGTTGTCCACCTCGGCGTGGAAGCGGGCGGCGAACCCCTCCTGGTTGGCGAACTCCGCCTTCACCACCTTGAGCGCGACGAACCGCCCCGTCGGGGCCCTGGCCAGGAAGACGGTCCCCATGCCGCCTTCGCCGAGCCGTCCGAGCAGGCGGTAGGGCCCGATCTCCCGCAGATCGGTCGGACGGAGCGGCGCGGCGCCCGTTGGCTCCATCAGGGACGTCCCTTCCTGTTCCACGCCATCCTCTCCTTAGGTCTCCCCCATCCGCCATCGCAGGTTCTTCGATGCGGGAGACTGGTTGGATGATGAGGCTGTTGGGCCCTGCAGAAATACGTATTTTGGCGAACAAGCTAGATCTTCGCCCCACGAAAAAGCTAGGCCAGAACTTCGTGATCGACGCGGGGACCGTCCGGCGCATCGTCCGCGTGGCCGACCTGTCGGCCGACGACGTGGTCATCGAGGTCGGGCCCGGCCTCGGCTCGCTCACCCTGGCGCTCCTTCCCGAGGCCGCGCACGTGGTGGCCGTCGAGATCGACCCGGTCCTGGCCACCCAACTGCCCCTCACCGTCGCCGAGCGCGGCCCGTCCGACCGGCTCACGGTCGTCAACGCCGACGCCATGAAGATCTCCCTCGACGACCTCGCCGGTCACGACCCCACGGCCCTGGTGGCCAACCTGCCGTACAACGTTGCCGTCCCCGTGGTGCTCCACCTCCTGGAGACACTGCCCTCGCTGCGCAAGGGCCTGGTCATGGTGCAACTGGAGGTGGCCGACCGCCTCGCCGCCGGTCCCGGCTCCAAGGTGTACGGCGTGCCGTCGGTCAAGGCCGCCTGGTACGCCGACGTACGCCGGGCGGGCCCGGTCGGCCGTACGGTGTTCTGGCCCGTCCCCAACGTCGACTCCGGCCTGGTCTCCCTGACCCGCCGCGAACCCCCCGCCACCACGGCCACCAGGGAAGAGGTCTTCGCCGTCGTGGACGCCGCATTCGCCCAGCGCCGCAAGACCCTGAGGGCGGCGCTGGCGTCCTGGGCCGGCAGCCCGTCCCAGGCGGAAACAGCACTGAGAGCGGCCGGCGTGGACCCCTCGGCCAGAGGCGAACAACTCACCATCGACTCCTTCGCCCGAATAGCCGAACAGAAGCCCTAACCCAACCCCCACCCTCAAAGCCCACCAGAGCACCCCCTCACCCCCCAGGGCTTTGGCGTCCCGCGACTCTTGGGGGCTCCGCCACCTCACGGCCCTTCACCCCGAGCGCTCCAGCGCCGCACCGACGTCAGAGCCTCACCACGTCACGGCTCGGGGCTCGCCACCTGAAACCTCAGGGTTCCTACAGCCCGAGGCGTCACGCCCGCGAGCCCGCCCGCGAGCCCGCCCGCGTCCGACCTCGGCCCACAGAGTCTCCCTCCTGGGCCCGCACACCTCTCAGGTGCCTCGCAGCGAGCCCCCCGACACCAGCCGGTTGTCCACAACCCCAAGACGCGCAATACCCACCTGTCCACAGAACCCCGTTCGGCCCCTCCGCTCCTGGGCCACCCACGTGATCCTGGCTCCCGTCCCTCATCACGACGAAGGAGCCACCGATGAGCACCCGCCACCACATCACCCAACTGTCGATCATCCTCAGCAGCGGCCTCCTGACCGCCACAGGAGCCCACCCCGCCCCCGCCAGAGCCACCCCCACTCCATGCCTCAGGGCCACCATCACCATCCCCGCCGCCGGCGCCAAGGCAACCGCCACCACCCGCTGCCCGGCCCCCCACCACCCCAAGAAACCGAAGCCGAAGAAACCCAGAAAGCGCCCGAAGCACAAGGGCGAAATCGCAGCCGCAGCAGCCCTCACCCAGTTGGGCGTCTCGTTCTCGTGGGGCGGCGGCTCCTCAAGAGGCCCCACCATCGGAGTGGGCACCGGCGCGAACACAAGAGGCTTCGACTGCAGCGGCCTCACCCTCTACGCCTGGTCGAAAGCCGGAGTGAGGCTCGCCCACTACACCGGCACCCAGTTCCGCCAGGGCCGCAGAGTCCCCCTCGCCTCCAGGCGCAAGGGCGACCTCCTCTTCTTCGGCGGCACCGGCGACCCCACCCACGTAGCGCTCTACCTGGGCGACAACATCATGATCCACGCCCCCCGAACCGGCGACGTAGTCCGAAGAACCAACTTCCTGAACTCCGCCTACTACCGAACCGCCTACCGAGGAACCATCCGCCCCACCTGACCCCCGGAAGCCCGCCCCCTCCGGACGTCCCTCCGGAATGTCCTCCCCGGCCACCCACCTCCAGACGTCCACCACCTCCGGACGTCCAACAACCATGGGCGCCAGCCAACTCTGGCCGCCCGTCAACCAGGGCGCCCGCCATCCCGGGCGCCACCAACTGCTGACGACGCGCCCCCGGCAGGCGGCCATCCACCCTGGACGCCACCGTGAACGCCACCTACCGCCCGGCGCAGACCGCCACCAACTCCTTCACCACCGACGCGAGCAACGCCTGATCCTCAGCCCCCGCCGGCTCGTACTCCATGAGCCCCAACCCCACCACCTCGAACCGCTCCGCAACGGCCCTCACCAGCTCCACAAGCTCCTCAGGCCGGAACCCGTCAGGCGTAGGAGACCCCACGCTCCCGAAGATCTGCGGATCAAGCACATCGAAGTCGACATGCACATAGACAGCCGTCCGCTCCGCGCCCCCCGCTGCAGCAGCACCAACAGCCTCGACCAGAGCCTCCACATCCGCCGCCCGCACCCACCGCACACCCCGAGCCTCGACGAACGCGACCTCAGCCGGATCCAGATCACGCACCCCCGCCAGCACGACCTGCCCGGCCCCGACCGGCTGCCCGGCCACCAGCCCATCGGGCCCTACACCGGTCAACGCCCTCAGGACCATGCCATGAAAGGCCCCCGACGGCGACGACTCCGGCGTGTTCAGATCCCCATGCGCATCGAACCAGACGACGACCAGCCCATCCCCGAACCTCCGCCGCGCCGCCGCCACCGGCTCCAGTTCGACCCCGCAGTCCCCGCCCGCGGTGACCAGAAGCCCGTCCCACCCAGCCTCGGCGACCGCCGCCCGAACCCTGGAGGCAGTGACCACCAGATCATCGTCATCGACCTCGACCTGAATCCGACGATCGGCGTCCACCATCTCCGCAACCAGCCGAGCCCCCTCACGCAGCCGTTCAGCCGTACGAGCCCCGGACCCCCGCCACTGCGGCACCTCGACAACCGTCACCTCGGACACGAGCACCTCCCCATCAAGTAGTCCTCTCAGCATCCCAAGGCGCCGTTCCGGGGAGAAGGTCGGCGCGAAGAAAGGCGTGGCGGAAAGACGGCAATGTCGGCGTATGACCACCTGACCGACCGAAAGGAGGACGAACCTCACTCTGCGTGGCCCGCAGTCGGCCATCTCACACGTCTAATTCCGAGAACCGCATGTCAGCGCACCCCACCCCGATAACATCGAGTGTCCTTGACCCCGGCAAGCGATGAAAGTGGCAGAAGATCGATGAGTTCGGTGACCGTACGTGTGCCCGCGAAGGTCAACGTGCAGCTTTCAGTCGGCCCGCTCCGGGAAGATGGCTACCACGACCTGGTCAATGTCTTCCACGCAGTGTCGATCTTCGATGAGGTGGTCGCGAAGGAGGCCGAGTCGATCACCGTCACGGTCAACGGCAGATGGTCCGACCAGGTGCCCGTCGACGACGACAACCTCGCCATCCGCGCCGCCCGCGCCCTCGCCAAGCACGCGGGCCGCTCGTACGGCGCCGACCTGATCATCGAGAAGGCCATCCCGGTCGCCGGCGGCATGGCGGGCGGCAGTGCCGACGCGGCGGGGGCCCTCGTGGCCTGCAACGAGCTCTGGGGGCTCGGCCTGCCCTTCGAGGACCTCATGGAGATCGCCGGAGACCTGGGCAGCGACGTACCGTTCTCGCTGCTCGGCGGCACGGCGGTCGGCACCGGCCGCGGCGAGCAGCTCAGCGAGCTGCCCACGGGCGGCACGTTCCACTGGGTGTTCGCGCTGGCCGACGGCGGCCTCTCGACCGCCAAGGTCTACGCGGAATGCGACCGTCAGCGCGAGGCTTCGAACGCCCGCGTTCCCTGGCCCGAGCTCGACGCCCCACTCATCGAGGCCCTCGGCACTGGCGACGCGTACGCCCTGGGCGCCCATCTGAGCAACGACCTCCAGGCCGCCGCTCTGGCCCTCCGTCCCGAGCTCGCCACGACCCTCGACAGCGGGCGCCAGCACGGCGCGCTGGGCGCGATCGTCTCCGGCTCCGGCCCCACCTGCGCCTTCCTGGCCATCGACGCCACCCACGCCCGCGACCTCGCCAACAGCCTCACCGCCACAGGCGCCGCCACCACCACGGTCGCCGCCCACGGCCCCGTAACCGGCGCCACCCTGCTCTGACCTCTGACGACACCCCCCGCGCCTCCAGCGCCCCAACGACCACCGCCACGCCGGCCCCGCACGGGGCCGCCCCGCTGGGCCCGCCACGGCGGACGGCACGGCGGACGGCACGGCGGACGGCACGGTGCGCGGCATGGCGGGCGGCATGGCGGGCGGCACGGAGATCCGACGTTGCGGCCAAATACCTCGGCTTCAGGCGTTGGTTTGCGGTTCGTGTTGAGGCGGCGGCGGTCGCTGAGGGGCCGAGGGCTGATGGTTGACGCCGTCATCATCCGCGCTTCAGCCACCGGCATCCGTACTGAACAGCCGTGGGGTACGGGGGTCTGGCCCGTACGGATCTGCTGGTCACGGCGGGAGGTGGTGCGGGGTGCCCGGCATCGCGTGCACCTTCACATCGCGTGAGGGCCGACGTTCCATCGGGCGGGGACGACGCGAACAGCAGATGGACGTGAGCTGGGCACTCAAGGCGGGCATCAGGTCCGGCAATCCCCGGCCCGTAGACGATCAAGGGACGTCGAGGGCGTCGGGAAGCGGTTGAGGGGACCGATACCCTGGACACGTCATGAATCTGGTCAACCTTGAGTCGGTCTCTCACGCCTACGGGCCCAAGCCGCTCCTCAGCGACGTCTCCCTGGGCATCGAGGCCGGGGAGCGCATCGGCGTCGTCGGCCGCAACGGGGGCGGCAAGACGACCCTGATGTCGGTCATCGCCGGTGATGTGCGTCCCGACAGCGGCCGGGTCACCCACACGCGCGGGCTGCGGGTCGGGTTCCTGTCCCAGCAGGACACCCTCGACCCCGAGGCCACCGTGAGCCAGCTCGTCCTGGGGGACAGGGCTGAGCACGAATGGGCAGGTGACCAGCAGGTCCGCGAGATCCTGGCGAACCTGATCGGCGACCTCGACCTCAGCGCCAAGGCCGCCGCGCTGTCCGGCGGCGAGCGCCGGCGTACGGCGCTGGCCCGTCTGCTCATCGACGACCACGACCTGGTCATGCTCGACGAGCCCACCAACCACCTCGACATCGAGGCGATCGCCTGGCTTGCCGCCCATCTGGCGGCCAGGAAGAGCGCCCTGCTGGTCGTGACGCACGACCGCTGGTTCCTCGACGCCGTCTCCACCCGCACGTGGGAGGTCGTCGACGGCCGGGTCGAGCGCTACGAGGGCGGCTACGCCGCGTACGTGCTGGCCAAGGCCGAGCGCGCGCGCATCGCCCAGGCGGCCGAGGAACGCCGCCAGAACCTCATGCGCAAGGAGATCGCCTGGCTGCGACGCGGTCCGCCCGCCCGCACGTCCAAGCCGAAGTTCCGGATCGAGGCCGCGCAGGCCCTGATCGCGAACGAGCCGCCGGCGCGGGAGACCGTCGAACTGATGCGGTTCGCCGCGGCCAGGCTCGGCAAGACCGTCTACGACCTGGAAGACGTCACCCTGCACGCGGGCGGCCCCGGCGACGGGCCGCTGGTGCTCGATCACTGCACGTGGCAGTTCGGGCCGGGCGACCGGATCGGCCTGATCGGCGTTAACGGGTCGGGCAAGTCGTCGGTGCTGCGGTTGCTCGCCGACAGCGTCCAACCGGACTCGGGCCGGGTGATCCGGGGCAAGACCGTACGTCTGGCGCATCTGTCCCAGGAGCTGACCGAGCTCGACCCGTCGCGGCGGGTGCTGGAGTCGGTGGAGGAGATCCGCAAGTACCTCCAGCTGGGCAAGCGGGAGTGGACGGCGTCCCAGCTGCTGGAGCGTCTGGGCTTCAAGGGCGATGCGCAGTGGAAGGTCATCGGCGACCTGTCCGGCGGCGAGCGACGGCGGCTGCAACTGCTGCGCCTGCTGATGGACGACCCCAATGTGCTGCTCCTCGACGAGCCCACCAACGACCTCGACATCGAGACGCTCAACGAGCTCGAAGACCTGCTGGACGGCTGGCCCGGCACGCTGATCCTGGTGAGCCACGACCGCTACTTCCTGGAGCGGGTGACCGACCGGTGCGTGGCCCTGCTGGGTGACGGCAAGCTGGTGATGCTGCCGGGCGGGGTCGACGAATACCTCGAACGCCGCAGCGCCGGCACGGCGGTGACCGCCCGTATCGGCAGCGCGCCTGCCCCGGCGTCCGGCGCTTCGGCCCCTGCCGCGGCTTCGTCCGGCGCGCAGCCGGAGACGGGGCTGTCGGCCAAGGAGGAACGCGAGCTCCGCAAGGAACTCAACCGCCTGGAACGTCAGCTCGACAAGCTCGGCGACCAGGAGGCCCGCCTCCACGCCGCCATGGCCGAAGCCGCCAGCGACTACGCCAAGCTGGGCTCCCTTGATGCCCAGCTACGCGACGTCCTGGCTCAGAAGGACACCGTCGAGGCGGAATGGCTCGAAGTGGCCGACCGCCTCGGCGACTGACCCCCGCACGCTCTCGTACGCGAGGGTTCGCGCCGGTTCGACGGCTGCCGCAGAGGCGGCGTCAGCGGACCGGCCTGGAGCCGTCGCGGGCGCGGCGCGCAAGGCCAGTGGCCGACGGGCCGGCCTCCGCCGCAGGCCGGCGAGGTCCATGGGGGCCAGTCCCGCCGACCCACCTCGGACCAACGCCCGCTGACGTCGGCACGCCAGGACCCCGCGCAAACACGAAACCGCATCAAACCCCGCAGAAGAGCGGAACCGCGGAACCGCAGCACCTGGCAGAACAGAGCCGCACGCAACCGCTCGCCGCCGCCCCTGCCGGAACCGCCGCCCGACGCCGGGGCTCTGAGACCATCCCCGGACGGGGGACGCCCGCCGCCGCCCACGCCGGACGATCGTGCGTACGTAAAGGGGCTATTGGGGGGAGTCGAAGGGGGCGAGGAGCAGGCGGAGGAGGGCGGCGAGGGAGCGCTGGTCGGCGGGTGGGAGGCCGGAGAGCAGGTCGCGCTCACGCCGGAGCAGGTCGGCGAACGCCGCGTCCACCCGCGCCACCCCCGTGTCCGTCAGCGACACCAGCACGCCGCGCCGGTCCTCGGGGTCGGGCCGTCGCCGCACCAGCCCCGCCTGAGCGAGCCGGTCGATGCGGTTGGTCATCGTGCCGGACGTCACCAGTGTGGCCCGCAACAGGGCCCCGGGGCTCAGCTCGTACGGCTTCCCGGCCCGCCGCAACGCGGTGAGCACGTCGAACTCCCAAGGTTCCAGATCATGTTCGGCGAACGCCGCCCGCCTGGCGCGGTCGAGATGTTTGGCCAGCCGTGACACCCTGGAGAGGACCTGGAGGGGCTCGACGTCGAGATCGGGCCGCTCGATCCGCCATGCCGCGACCAGCCGGTCGACCTCGTCATCCTGTGGCGTCATGACACAGAGTCTACTGTCTTGACATCGAGATATCTCTCTCGATATCAATTATCTCTATGTCAAGAGATATCTGGGACCCGGTGACCTACGCCGTCTACGCCGACGAGCGGTCGCGGCCGTTCATCGAGCTGATGTCCAGAGTCGGTGCGGTGGCTCCCGATTATGTCGTGGACGCCGGCTGCGGCAGCGGCGAACTCACCGTCATGCTGGCCGAACGCTGGCCCGGCGCCACCGTCGAGGGCTTCGACGCCTCGCCCGCGATGATCGCCAAGGCCCGCAAGCTCACCAGCTCGGTGCACTTCGCCGTGGCCGACGTCGACACCTGGCACCCCGACCGCCCCATGGACGTGATCGTCTCCAACGCCGTCCTGCAGTGGGTGCCCTCCCACCACGGCGTGCTCGAACACTGGCTGGAGGAGCTCGCCCCCGGCGGCTGGCTGGCCTTCCAGGTGCCGGGCAACTTCGACGCCCCGAGCCACGTCGCGATCCGCGAGCTGTGCGCCTCCCGCGCCTGGTCCGACCGGCTCAGCGACCTCAACAGGGCCAACCCGGTGGACGACCCGATCCAGTATCTCGACTTCCTCAACGACGGCGGCTGCCAGGTGGACGCCTGGGAGACCACGTACGTGCACCTGCTCCAGGGCGAGAACCCGGTCCTCGACTGGGTGTCCGGCACGGCCCTGCGCCCGATCTTCGACCGGCTCGACCCGGAGGAGCAGCGGCGGTTCAAGGCCGACCTGGCCGGGCCGCTCGCCGAGGCCTACCCGGCCAGAAGCTACGGCACCCCCTTCCCCTTCCGCCGAATCTTCGTGGTGGCCCAGAAATAACTGATGGCCCGGAGACAAGCTGAGGAGACCCCGCAGATGACGATCAAAGCCCTGCACCACGTGCAACTGGCCGCGCCCAAGGGCAGCGAACCCGAGCTGCGTGCCTTCTACGGCGACGTGCTCGGCCTGACCGAGGTCCCCAAACCGCCGGAGCTGGCCAAGCGCGGCGGCGCGTGGTTCCGCGGCGACGGCGTGGAGATCCACCTCGGCATCGAGGACGACTTCAGGCCCGCCCGCAAGGCCCACCCGGCCTTCCTGGTCGAGGACGTCGACGCCTACGCCGCCAGGATCCCCGGCGCGCTGCCCGACGACCTCTTCCCCGGCTACCGCCGGATCTACGTGACGGACCCCGTGGGCAACCGGATCGAGCTCCTGCAAGCCGTGTGATGTTCACCTCCAGGTGGCATCATGGTCCGAAATCGGACACTTGTGAGGTGCAGTGGGCATCGAGATCGAGGACAAGTTCGACGTTCCGACCGACTACACGATCCCCGACCTGAGCGGCTTGGCCCAGGTCACGGGCCCGCGCGGTCACCAGCTCGTGGCGCTCTACTACGACACGGCCGACCTGCGGCTGGCCGCGCGCGGCGTCACGCTCAGACGCAGGCGCGGCGGCGACGACGCGGGCTGGCACCTGAAGCTGCCCAAGGCCAGGGGCGTGCGCCAGGAGATCACCTGCCCGCTCACCCGCAGCACCAAGGTCGTGCCGCCGGAGCTGGCCGAACTCGTCCGGGCCTACGCCAGGGGCGCCGAGCTCCAGGTGGTGGCCGAGCTCGACACCCGCCGCAGCGTCACCCTGCTGCACGACGGCGGCACCCGGCTGGTCGAGATCGCCGACGACCGGGTGAAGGGCACCGTCCACCGGGACGGCAAGGTGCTGCGGTGGCGCGAGGTCGAGGCCGAGCTGCTGGCCGAGGACCGGCCGGACCTGCTGGCCAAGGTCGGCAAGCGGCTGCGCAAGGCGGGGGCGACCCCGGCGGGCAGCGCCAGCAAGCTCGCCCGGCTCCTCGAACCCGCCCCGCCCGCCAGGGCCGCCACCGAGCCCGGCACGGCGGGGGAGACCGTCATCGACTACCTGTCGAGCCAGGTCGCCGCCCTGCTCAGCCAGGATCCGCGGGTGCGCAGGGCCGAGGAGGACGCCGTCCATCAGATGCGGGTGGCCTCGCGCAGGTTGCGCAGCGCGCTCAAGGCGTTCAAGTCGGTGGTGACCGGCACGGAACAGGTCCAGGAGGAGCTGCGCTGGCTCGGCACGGTGCTCGGCGAGGCCCGCGACCTGGAGGTGATCAGGGCCAGGTTCGCCGGGGAGCTGTCCGGCCTCGCCCCCGAGCTGGTCACCGGCCCCATCCGGACCCGTCTCGGCGCGGACCTGCGCGTACGCGAGCAGGAGGCGTACGAGCGCATCAAGGACGCACTCAGCGGCGACCGCTACTACACCCTCCTGGACGCCCTGGACGCCCTGATCGCCACCCCCGAGCTGGGCAAGGCCGCCGCCAAGCCGGCGAAGGACAAGCTCACCGCCCTCGCCTCGGCCGGCTGGGACCGCGTGACCAGGGCGTACGAGGCAGCCCGGGCCACCGAGGACCCCGGACGCCGCGAGATCGCCCTGCACGACGTCCGCAAGGCGGCCAAACGCGCTCGATACACCGCCGAAGCCCTCGAACCGACCCTCGGCAAGGGCATGGCCAGGCTGGCCGAGCTGGCCGAGAACGTCCAGGAGGTGCTGGGGGCCCACCGGGACGGCGTGGTCGCCCAGGAGACGCTGGCCAAGGAGGCCGAGGGCGCCCGGCAGGCAGGCGAGGACACCTTCACGTACGGGCTGCTGATCGGGATCGAACGTAACACCGCCGAACGTGCCGAGGCCGATTTCCCCGGAGTCTGGGCGGAAACCGTGAAGGCGGTTAAGAAGGTTCTATGACGAACCTTCCGGCAATACCCTTCGCGCGCAGCGACCCCCTCGACGTTCCGGCGGCCTACCGGGAGCTGCGGGAGAAGGAGGGCATCGCGCGGGTGCGCACCCCGGTGGGCGACGAGGTCTGGCTGGTCACCGGCTACGAACAGGCACGCAGGTTGTTCACCGACAGCCGGCTGGGGCGCTCCCACCCCGAGCCCGAACGGGCGCCGCGCGTGTCGAACTCGGCCCTGCTCGGCGGGCCGCAGGGCGAGGCCGCCACCGAGAAGGCCGACCACGAGCGCCTGCGCAGGCTCTTCGCGCCCTCCTTCTCGGCCCGGCGGATGAGGCGGCTGGCCGGCGAGGTCGGCGCCCTGGTCGAGGAGCGGCTGGACCGCCTGGCCGGGCTGACGCCGCCGGCCGACCTGCACGCCGAGCTCTCCTTCCCGCTGCCGGTGCTGGTCATCTGCCGGCTGCTCGGCGTCCCGTACGAGGACAGGGAGTACTTCAGCGGCGTGTCCGCGCGCATGGCCGACCTGCGGGACGAGGCGGCCGGCGTCGCGGCGCGGGCGGAGCTGAGCGCCTACATGGCCGGGCTGATCGCCCGCAAACGGCACGAACCGGCCGAGGACGTCCTGTCGGACCTCGCGGGCGAGCTGGACGACGACGGCAAGATCGCCGAGCTGGCCGCCGGCCTGCTGTTCGCCGGGCACGAGACCACGGTCAACCGCATCGACCACGGCGTGCTCCTGCTGCTGGCCAACCCCGGCCAGCTCGACCTGCTGCGGTCGGACCCCGGGCTCGCGCCCGCCGCGGTCGAGGAGATCCTGCGCATGGCCGCGCCGAGCCTGCACGGCCTGCCCAGGTACGCCCGCGAGGACATCGAGATCGACGGCCGCACGATCCGCCGCGGCGAGGCGGTCGTCCTCAACACCGGCGTGGCGAACCGGGACGAACAGGTCTATCCCGATCCCGACACCTTCGTCATCGGCCGTCCTGCGACCGACCCGCATCTCGCCTTCGGGTACGGCCCGCGGTTCTGCATCGGCGCGAGCCTGGCCAGGGTGGAGCTGGAGGCGGTCTTCAGCCGGCTCTTCCAGCGTCTTCCCGGCCTGCGGCTGGCCGTCCCGGTCGCCGAGCTGCCGCGCAACGAGGGCAGGATCACCCAGGGCTTCGCCCGTCTGCCGGTCACCTGGTGAGGCGTCAGGTCGCGTAACGCTTCACCTGGTGAGCCGTCAGGTCGCGTAGCGCTCCACGCCGACGACGTGCCCGCCGACCCGGTGCAGCACCGCGAACGCGCCCTTGCGCAGGTGCACGTCCTTGCCGCTCAGCGCGTGGATCAGGTGCGGCAGGACCTTGCCGTGGCTGCACACGGCCGCGGGCACGGCGAGGTCGCCGACCAGCTCCGGCGTCTTGTGCGGGTCCTGGCCCTCCTCGCTGAGCAGCGGCTCGGTCCTGATCTCGGCCCCGATCCCGGTCCCGTACGGCTCCAGCGTCTGGACACAGCGCCGGCTGGGCGAGCTGACCAGCAGCTCGGGCCGGTACGCGGGCAGCGCGGTGGCCAGGGCGGCGGCCTGGGAGCCGCCGTGGTCGTCCAGCGGGCGCAGCGCGTCGTCGCCGTCCCACCGGCTCCTGGACCCGGCCGTGGCGTGCCGGACGAGCACCAGCGGCACGGTCGCGAGCGGCGCGGCGGCCAGGGCGCGCAGCAGCCCGGCGTCCCACTCGTAGGTCAGCAGCTCGCGAGCCCGGTCGACGGGCAGCCAGCGCAGCCCGTCGACCTCGTCGCCCGGTTCGAAGCCGGCGTCGGAGGCGACCCGCGCCGTCCAGTAGTCGACGCGCTTGAGCCGGCCGCCGCTGAGGTAGTGGATCGGCGGCAGGGCGCGGCCCAGGACGACCGTCAGGCCGGTCTCCTCGGTGACCTCGCGCAGGGCGGCGGCGATGACGTGCTCGCCGCTCTCCAGCTTGCCCTTGGGGAAGGTCCAGTCGTCGTAGCGCGGGCGGTGGATCACCGCCACCTCGGGGCCGCTCTCCGCGCCCCGCCAGACCACGGCTCCGGCGGCCCGGAGCAGGTCAGTCGTCAACGGTCCTCCATCGCCTGGTGCCGACGAGATGGCTCTGCAGATCCTCGCCCTCGTGGCGGATCCAGGTGCCGTCGGAGTTGAGCCACCACGCGTTCGTGGTGTCGGCCATGGCCAGGTCCATCAGCTCGATCAGGTACGCCTTGTGCTGCTGCGAGGTCACCTTGACCAGGGCCTCGACCCGGCGGTCGAGGTTCCTGCGCATCAGGTCGGCGCTGCCGATCCACACCTCGGGACGCCTGCCGAGGCCGAACTCGTACACGCGGGAGTGCTCCAAAAAGCGCCCCAAAACCGACCTTACGCGGATATTTTCTGACAAATTGGGGATTCCGGGGCGAAGGATGCAGATACCGCGCACCCACAGGTCCACCGGCACCCCCGCCCTGGACGCCCGGTAGAGCGCGTCGATGATCGGCTCGTCCACCAGCGAGTTCGTCTTGATCCTGATCCGCGCCGGACGGCCCGCCTGCTGGTGGGCGATCTCCCGGTCGATCCTGGCCAGCAGGCCGCTGCGCATCGAGTGCGGCGCGACCAGCAGCCGGCGGTAGGCCGAGTGGTTGGAGTAGCCGGTCAGGTGGATGAACAGGTCGGTGACGTCCTCGCCCACCAGCGGGTCGGCGGTGAGCAGGCCGAAGTCCTCGTACTGGCGGGCCGTCTTGGGGTTGTAGTTGCCGGTGCCGATGTGGCAGTAGCGGCGCAGCTCGCCCGAGGGCTCCTGCCGGACGACGAGGGCCAGCTTGCAGTGGGTCTTCAGGCCGACCACGCCGTAGACCACGTGGCAGCCGGCCCGCTCCAGCTTCCTGGCCCAGGAGATGTTGGCGTGCTCGTCGAAGCGGGCCTTGATCTCCACGACCACGACGACCTGCTTGCCCGCCTCGGCCGCGTCGATCAGCGCGTCGACGATGGGCGACTCGCCGCTGGTCCGGTAGAGGGTCTGCTTGATCGCCAGCACCCGCGGGTCGGCCGCGGCCACCTCGATGAACCGCTGGACGCTGGTCGCGAACGAGTCGTACGGGTGGTGCAGCAGCACGTCGCGCTCGCGCAGGGTGGAGAAGAGGTCGTCCTCGGCGTTGATCACCTCGGCCGGCACGAACGGGCGATAGCTCAGCTCGCCGCGGTCGAGGTCGGCGATGGCGTGCAGGCCGGTCAGGTCGAGCGGTCCGGGCAGCCGGTAGATCTCGTGCGGGGCCAGCTCCAGCTCCTCGATGAGCGGGGCCAGCACCTCGGGCGTGATCGTCTCCTCGACCTCCAGCCGCACGGGCGGCCCGAACCGCCGCTTGAGCAGCTCCTTCTCCAGCGCCTGCATGAGGTTCTCGGTGACGTCCTCGTCGACGTCGAGGTCTTCGTTCCTGGTGACGCGGAAGACGTGGTGCTGGAGGATCTCCATGCCCTTGAACAGCTGGCCGAGGTGCGCCGCGATGACGTCCTCCAGCGGCACGAACCGGTCCTTCGACGCCGGTACGAACCGGGGGAGCTGCGAGGGCACCTTCACCCGCGCGAAGACGGTGTGGTCGGTGATCGGGTTGCGCACCAGCACGGCCAGGTTGAGGCTGAGCCCGGAGATGTAGGGGAACGGGTGCGCCGGGTCGACCGCCAGCGGCGTCAGCACCGGCCTGATCCGCTCCCTGAACAGCTTGCGCAGCTCCGTGCGCTCCTCGCGGCCCAGGTCGTCCCACCGGACGATCTCGATGCCCTCGGTCGCCAGCTGGGGGCAGACACGGTCGTGGAAGGCGGCGGCGTGCCGCTTGGCCAGGGAGTCGGCGATCGTGGCGATCCGGGCCAGCTCCTCGCGCGGCTTCAGCCCGCTCTTGGTGCGCAGCAGCAGCCCGGTGGCCATGCGCCGCTTCAGGCCGGCCACCC
The DNA here is from genome assembly GCF_042892035.1 of Nonomuraea sp. NPDC001831. NCBI lineage: Bacteria > Bacillati > Actinomycetota > Actinomycetes > Streptosporangiales > Streptosporangiaceae > Nonomuraea > Nonomuraea sp. NPDC001831. The sequence goes on from NZ_JBIATU010000008.1 coordinate 133,972, forward strand.
GTACGCGGAAGAACTCGTCCAGGTTGCTGGCGAAGATGGCCAGGAAGCGCACCCGTTCGAGCAGCGGGACCGACGGGTCCTCGGCCAGTTCGAGGACGCGCTCGTTGAACTGGAGCCAGCTTTCCTCGCGGTTGAGGAACCGCTCCTGTGGCAGGGGCAGGTCGTTTCCCGATTGCAGCGGTTCCGCGGACATATGGCCTATATTGCCCCGATTGGTTGAACGGAACGTTAACGTAGCCGCAACGAACTCACTCTGGCTGGTCGGCCTGCTCCAGGCGTGCGGCGCGCTCGGCGAGCCTGGCCTCCCGCTGACGGATCTTCTCCTCGCGCTCGCGGGCCTTCTCCGCCTCCTTCAGCAGCCGCTCGCGCTCCTTCAACTCTCGTACCCGGGCTTTCTCCGCGTCACGCAACTCTCGCTGGCGGAGCTTCTCGGCTTCCTTGAGCTCCTTCTCCCGGGCCTTCTCGAATTCGCGCAGATCCTTGTCGCTGACGCGCGGCTTGGCGGCGGCGGCGGCCTGGTTGCGGGTGGCCACCGAGATGACCGGGCTCGGGTTCAGCCCGGTCAGGCCGTTCCAGGCCAGGTTCACCAGGTGCGCGGCGACCTCCTCGCGGCCCGGCTTGCGCACGTCCAGCCACCACTGGCCGGTCAGCGCGACCATGCCGACCAGCATCTGGGCGTACATCGGGGCGAGCTTGGGGTCGTAGCCCCGGCCGGCGAACTCGTCGGCCAGGACGTCCTCGACCTGGCTGGCGATCTCGCTGATCAGGCTGGCGAACGTGCCCGTGCCCGAGGCCGCGTGCGAGTCGCGCACCAGGATGCGGAAGCCCTCGCTGCTCTCCTCGATGTACTGGAGCAGGGCCAGGGCGGCCCGCTCCAGCTTGATGAGGGAGTGGGAGGCGGCGAGGGCCGAGGTGATCATGCCGAGCAGCTTCTGCATCTCGCGGTCGACGACGACCGCGTAGACGCCTTCCTTGCCGCCGAAATGCTCGTACACCACGGGTTTGGACACCTGCGCGGTGGCGGCTATCTCCTCTATGGAGGTCCCGTCGAACCCCTTCTCGGCGAACAGCGTGCGGCTGATCCGGATCAGCTGCTCTCTGCGCTCTCTACCGGACATGCGCCTGCGAGATCGGGGTTCGGTCACGGGTTCCATAATGACGGCCACGGACGAATGGCCGTTCATCGGCTGATTCTCGTCAGGCAATGCGCTTCGCCGCCAGGCGTTCTGGCGTCGGCCAGCGCACGTCGTACACCCAGCCCGCCCGTTCGAAGAGGCGGATCAGGCCGGCGCTGAGGTCGATCTGGCCCTTGAGCGCGCCGTGCCGGGCGCAGGTGGGGTCGGAGTGGTGCAGGTTGTGCCAGGACTCGCCGAACGACGGGATGGCCAGCCACCAGACGTTGCGCGACTTGTCACGCGTCTGGAAGGACTCCTCGCCGAAGACGTGGCAGATCGAGTTGATCGACCAGGTCACGTGGTGCAGCAGGCCGATGCGGATCAGCGAGCCCCAGAACAGCGCGGTCAGGCCGCCCTGCCAGGACCAGGTCAGCAGCAGGCCGAGCACGCCGGGCAGCAGGACCGAGACGAGGGCCAGCGTGGGGAACCACTTGTGCAGCTTCTGGATGTCCTCGTCCTTGCACAGGTCGGGGGCGTACTTCTCGCGGTTGGTGCGCTCGCTCTCGAACAGCCAGCCCATGTGGGCGTACAGCAGGCCCTTGGACATCGACCTGAAGCCGGGGCCGAAGCGCCACGGCGAGTGCGGGTCGCCGTCCTTGTCGGAGAACTTGTGGTGCTTGCGGTGCGTGGCCACCCAGTCCAGCACGGACATCTCCAGCGACAGGCTGCCCGCGATGCCCATCGCGATCTTCAGCGGCCGCTTGGCCTTGAACGAGCCGTGCGTGAAGTAGCGGTGGAACCCGACGGTGACGCCGAGCCCGGAGACGACGTAGAAGACGAAGGCGATGACGATGTCCGTCCAGCCGAGTCCCCATCCCCAGGCCAGCGGGACCGCCGCCGCGAGCGCGACCAGGGGCAGTCCGACCACGAGTGCGAACGTGATGATCTCGGCCCTGGACTTCGGTTCTTCTTCGAAGTCGGGCTTCGGGGCGGGGGAGGAACGCTCGGCGAGAACGGTCATGGGCTACCTCCAACTACATGTATGAGGATGAATGTCCAGGCTACGCCACCGTAACCTACGCCATCGTAAGTAAGGAAGCCCTAAGTGTGGATGTCACTTAGCTGACGGCCGGCGCGCCCAGGTGAGTGGGTTTCGTGCCTTGCGGCTTTTGGGGTGTTCTGTTATACGACCAGCGCGCCGACTACCCCCGCGTGTCCCCGGTATTCGCGGCACTGGAGATGTGCGAGAGAATTGAGGGCGCATACGCCCGTGCGGGCTCGGTATCGTAGGGGCTGTGTGTCGGACGCCACGGCGTCCGGTCCGTCCCGGATCGTCTAATCGGCAGGACAAGTGGTTTTGGTCCACTTTGTAGGGGTTCGAGTCCTCTTCCGGGAGCCTTGACAGCCATCCCGCGACTCCCCGCGCGAAAGAGTTCCGAACCGGGCAGGTATCCTCACGGTGTCGGGAGGGTTGCGGCGCGGTAGCCGCGCCGACGACCCTGATCCGTCCAGTCACAGGGAGTCTCAGTCCGTGAGTGTGCCGCGCCCGGCAGCCGTCATCGTCCTCGCCGCGGGCGAGGGCACCCGGATGAAGAGCCAGACCCCGAAAGTCCTCCACGAGCTGTGCGGCCGCGCGCTGGTCGACCACATGCTCGCCGCCGCCCGCGACCTCGATCCCGAGCGGCTCATCGTGGTCATCGGCCATGCGCTCGAACAGGTCGGCGGTCATCTGGCCGCCACCAGCCCCGACGCCCGCGCCGTCGTCCAGCGTGAGCAGCGCGGCACCGGCCACGCCGTGCGCACGGTGCTGGAGGAGGTCGGCACGATCGCCGGCACGATCCTGGTCACCTACGGCGACGTGCCGCTCATGCAGGCCCGCACGCTCGCCACGCTGCTCGCCAAGCACGCCGCCGACGGCAACGCGGTCACCGTGCTGACGGCCGAGGTGCCCGACCCGACCGGCTACGGCCGGATCGTCCGCGACCCCTCCGGCGCCGTGCTGGAGATCGTCGAGGAGAAGGACGCCGACGACGAGCAGCGCGCGATCAAGGAGATGAACTCCGGCATCTACGCCTTCGACGGCCTGCTGCTCGCCGACGCCGTCAAGCGCGTGTCCACCGACAACGCCCAGGGCGAGGAGTACCTCACCGACGTCCTCGGCATCCTGCGCGGCGACGGCCACCGGGTCGGCGCCTGCGTGGCCGCCGACTACGTCGAGGTCGAGGGCGTCAACGACCGCGTCCAGCTCGCCTTCGCCCGCAAGGTGCTCAACCAGCGGCTGCTGGAGCAGCACATGCGGGCCGGCGTCACCGTCGTCGACCCGGCCACCACGTGGGTCGACGTCGACGTCGAGATCGGGCCCGACGCCGTCGTCCACCCCGGCACCCAGCTCCACGGCCGCACGGTCATCGGCGCCGGCGCCGAGGTCGGCCCGGCCACCACGCTGACCGACACCCGCGTCGGCGAGCGCGCCGTCGTGCGCAACGCGGTCTGCGACGGCGCCGAGATCGGCCCCGAGGCCAACGTCGGCCCCTACGCCTACCTGCGCCCCGGCACCGTGCTCAGCCGCAGGTCGAAGGCGGGCACGTTCGTCGAGATGAAGAACACCAAGGTCGGCGAGCGCTCCAAGGTGCCCCACCTCACCTACGCCGGCGACGCCACCATCGGGGAAGACGTCAACATCGGCGCCTCCACCGTCTTCGTCAACTACGACGGGGTCGACAAACACCACACCACCGTGGGCGACGGCGCGTTCGTCGGCTGCGACACCATGCTCATCGCCCCCGTGACGATCGGCGAAGGCGCCAACACCGCGGCCGGGTCCGTGATCGTCAGCGACGTACCCCCAGGGGCGATGGGCGTGGCCAGGGCGCGACAGCGCAACATCGAGAAATGGGTCCTGCGCAAGCGCGCGGGCACCAAGTCGGCCGCCGCCGCCGAACGGGCGCTGGCCGAGCGAGCACAGCAGGAGAACGAACAGTGACCAGCATCAAACAGCCGGGCGAGAAGAACCTCATGCTCTTCTCCGGCCGGGCCTATCCAGAGCTGGCCGAAGAGGTTGCCGAGCACGTCGGCGTCTCCCTCACCCCCACCAAACTGATCGACTTCGCCAACGGCGAGATCTACGCCCGCTACCTGGAGTCCGTCCGCGGCTGCGACGCGTTCGTGATCCAGAGCCACACCGGTCCCATCAACAAGTGGATCATGGAACAGCTCATCATGGTCGACGCGCTCAAGCGGGCCTCGGCCAAGCGCATCACCGTGGTCATGCCGTTCTTCGGCTACGCCCGCCAGGACAAGAAGGGCCGCGGCCGCGAGCCCATCACGGCCCGGCTGATGGCCGACCTGTTCAAGACCGCCGGCGCCGACCGGCTCATGTCGATCGACCTGCACACCTCGCAGATCCAGGGCTTCTTCGACGGTCCCGTCGACCACCTGTTCGCGATGCCGGTCCTGGAGAGCTACCTGAAGAACAAGCTCGACCTGGAGAACACGACCGTCGTCTCGCCCGACACCGGCCGCGTCCGCCTGTCCGAGCGCTGGGCCGACACCCTCGGCACGCCCCTGGCCTTCATCCACAAGCGCCGCGACCTCGACGTGGCCAACTCCGTGAAGGTCAGCGAGGTCGTCGGCAAGGTCAGCGGGCGCACCTGCGTGCTGATCGACGACATGATCGACACCGCCGGCACGATCTGCAAGGCCGCCGACGCCCTCTACGAGCAGGGCGCCACCAACGTCATCGTCGCCGCCACCCACGCGGTCTTCTCCGACCCCGCCGTCGACCGGCTGAAGAACTCGCGCATCTCCGAGGTCATCGTGACCAACACGCTGCCGCTGTCGGAGGCCAAGCGGTTCGACAAGCTGACCGTGCTCTCGATCGCGCCGCTCATCGCCCGCGCCGTCACCGAGGTCTTCACCGACGGCTCCGTCACGAGCCTGTTCGAGGGCGACACCTGAGCGAGTAAGCTGTACGGGTTGCGCTCGTAACGCCTTCCGCTAGGGCGGGTGAGGGGGAGCGCGCCACAATCCGATCTCTGCATCCCTAGGAGATGTCGTGTCTGAAGTACGTATCGCCGCCGAGCCGCGCACGGTGTTCGGCAAGGGCGCCGCCCGCAAGATCCGCCGCGCCGACAAGGTGCCCGCCGTCCTCTACGGGCACGGCATCGACCCCAAGCACCTGACCCTGCCCGGTCACGAGGTGCTGCTCGCCCTCCGCACGCCCAACGTGCTGATCCGCCTCCAGGGTGACGGCGTCGACGAGCTCGCCCTGCCCAAGGGCGTGCAGCGCGACCCGATCAAGGGCTTCGTCGAGCACGTCGACCTGCTCCTGGTCAAGCGCGGCGAGAAGGTCACCGTCGAGATCCCGGTCACCACGACCGGCGACGTCAACTCCGAGGGCCTGCTCGACCAGCAGCTCGTCTCGGTGGCCGTCGAGGCCGAGGCCACCCACATCCCGACCGGCGTCGAGGTCGACGTCGAGGGCATGGAGGTCGGCACCGTGGTCACCGCCGCGCAGCTCGACCTGCCGTCGGGCGCCACGCTGGCCGCCGACCCCGAGGCCGTGGTCCTCCACGTCATCGCCAAGCCGACCGAGGAGCCCGCCGCCGAGGCCGAGGAGGCCGCCGAGGGCGAGACCGCCGAGGCCGAGGGCGAGGGCGAGAGCGCCGAGGCTGCCGCCGAGTAAGCACGTACCGCGACAACGGGGGTGGCGCGAGGCCGCCCCCGTTCCGCTGTAAGGGGAGCGCACATGGACCGCTGGCTGATCGTCGGACTGGGCAATCCGGGGCCCGAATACGCGGGTAACAGGCACAACGCGGGCTTCATGGTGCTCGACGAGCTGGCCGCGCGGGCCGGCGGGCGCTTCAAGGCGCACAAGAGCAGGTCCGAGGTGCTGGAGACGCGGGCGGCCGTGCTGGCCAAGCCGCTGACGTACATGAACCTGTCGGGCGGGCCGGTCAAGGCGCTCGCCGACTTCTACAAGATCGGCCCCGACCGGCTGATCGTCGTCCACGACGAGCTCGACGTCCCCTACGGCGCGCTGCGCGCCAAGCTGGGCGGCGGCGACAACGGCCACAACGGGCTCAAGTCCATCACCAAGGTCCTCGGCACCCGCGACTACCTGAGGGTGCGCTTCGGCATCGGCCGGCCGCCCGGCCGCATGGACCCGGCCACCTTCGTGCTGCGAGACTTCGCCACCGTCGAGCGCAAGGATCTGCCCTTCCTCGTCGACCGGGGCGCCGACGTCGTCGAGTCGCTCATGGCCCGTGGCCTGGAAGCCACCCAGAACGACTTCCACCGGGCTGATCTCCACATTTCCGGCCCTCCGCGCTGATCGCCGCATAGAACCGTTCGCCGCCTGTCGTGGCGCACGCCCGGCTAGCATCGGTGACTGTCCGTTCGGGAACGGGCACACAGAGGCGTGCCACCGCCCGGAGCGACGGCGGGAGCGGAGCGGGGGAAGACGGCATTTGGCGACCGAGGCCGCCTCACGGAGTGAGGCAGGAGAGCCCGTGAAGTCCGGCGAGGCCCTCTCGTGGCGGGTCAGCCCGGTGACTCCGGCATGGATGCGTTCCTACCGGTTCCGTGCCGTGGTGGGCGATCTGTGCGGGGCGGGCATCGGGTCCGCCGCCGCCTTCTGCGGCAGGTTCGGCGGGTTCACCCCCTACGTGCTGCCGTACCTGCTGGTCAGCGTGGCGCTGCCGTGGGTGTGGATCTGCGCGGTCGCGCTCAACCGGGCCTACGAGCCCCGCATGATCGGCGTCGGCTCCGAGGAGTTCCGCCGCGTCGTGCACGCCGGCGTGGCGCTGACCGCGGCCACCGCGATCGGCTCGTACGTCACCAAGACCGACGTCGCCCGCGGCTACGTCGTGCTCGCGCTGCCCCTGGTCACGCTGCTCACGCTGGTCGCCCGCTACCTGCTGCGGCGCTCGCTCAACCGGCGCAGGGCAGCGGGGGCCTGCATGCGCCGCGTGGTCGCGGTCGGCCACCCGGCCTCGGTCGCCGAGCTGGTCCACCTCTTCCGCAGGGAACGCCACCACGGCATGGACGTCGTGGCCGCCTGTCTGCCCTACGGCGAGCCGCCCGGGGTGCTGACCGAGGTGCCCGTCGCGGGCGACTTCGGCGACGTGCCGCTGGTCGTCGACCAGGTGCGCGCCGACACCGTGGCGGTGCTGGCCTGCCCCGAGATGGACGGCGACGCGCTGCGCCGGCTGGCCTGGCGGCTGGAGCGCACCCACACCGAGCTGGTGGTCGCCCCCGCCCTGATGGACGTCGCCGGCCCGCGCACGATGATCCGGCCGGCCGCCGGGCTGCCGCTGCTGCACGTCGAGCACCCCGAGCTGACCGGCGCCCGGCAACTGGTCAAGAACGTCTTCGACCGCGTGGTCGCCGCCGGTCTGCTGGTGCTGCTGTCGCCGCTGCTGGCGGCCCTGGCCGTGGCCGTGCGCGGCACGAGCCCGGGGCCCGCGCTGTTCCGCCAGACCCGCGTCGGGAAGGACGGCAGGCCGTTCACGATCCTGAAGTTCCGTACCATGCGGCGCGGCTCGGAGCAGCAGAAGATCACCCTCGTCAGCGACCACGACGGCGTGCTGTTCAAGATCCGCAACGATCCGCGCGTGACGCCGCTCGGCACGCTGATGCGCCGCCACTCCCTCGACGAGCTGCCCCAGCTCATCAACGTGCTGCTCGGACACATGTCGCTCGTCGGCCCCCGCCCGCCGCTTCCGGAGGAGGTGGCGCGCTACGGTGACGACGTGCGCAGACGGCTTCTGGTGCGTCCCGGGCTGACCGGGCTGTGGCAAGTGAGCGGGCGATCTGACCTATCGTGGGAGGAATCCGTCCGTCTCGACCTGCGTTACGTGGAGAACTGGTCCCTCACGCTGGACCTGCAGATCCTGTGGAAGACTTGGTCGGCCGTCGCCCGCGGGCAAGGAGCATATTGATGACGATTCGCGACGACCACGCCGTGGCCGGCGACCTGGCGACGGAGGCGGGCGAGAGGCTGCTGCAGGTCCGCGAGCGCACCGGGTTCGGCGACTCCGCCGCGTTGCGCGCGGAGGGCGACCGGGCCGCGCACGTGTTCCTCATGGAGGCGCTGGCACGGTTGCGTCCGAGTGACAGTGTGCTGTCCGAGGAGGCTACCCGCGAGGAGCGGCTCGACCCGCGCAGGCTGGGCGCCGAGCGCGTGTGGATCGTCGACCCCCTCGACGGCACGCGCGAGTTCTCCGAGGAGGGCCGGGCCGACTGGGCCGTGCACGTCGCGCTGTGGGAGCGCGGCAAGCTGACCGCGGGCGCGGTGGCGCTGCCCGCGCAGGGCCGTACGCTGACCACCGCCGAGCCGCCCGCCCTGCCGGCCTTCGAGAAGGGCCGCTTCCGCATCGCGGTGAGCCGCACCCGGCCGCCGGAGTTCGTCCAGAAGCTGGCCTACCTGCTGGGGGCCGACCTGGTGCCGATCGGCTCGGCGGGGGCCAAGATCTCCGCGGTGCTCACCGGCGAGGTCGAGGCGTACGTGCACGCCGGCGGCCAGTACGAGTGGGACTCCGCGGCCCCCGTCGCCGTCGCGCAGGCGGCCGGGGCGTTCGCCAGCCGCGTCGACGGCTCGGAGCTGACCTACAACCAAGCGGACCCGTCACTACCGGATATCCTGGTTTCCCTACCGGAGCTGGCGACATCCCTGCTCGCCGGAATTCGGGACCTGCATCGCTAACCGCCGGAGGAAGCGCCCATGCTCCAGCGCGACTACACGACGTCGCAGCTCGACGTACTCGAAGCCGAGGCCATTCACATCATGCGCGAGGTGGCGGCGGAGTTCGAGCGGCCGTGTCTGCTCTTCTCCGGCGGCAAGGACTCGATCGTCATGCTGCGCATCGCGGAGAAGGCGTTCTGGCCCGCGGCCATCCCGTTCCCGCTGATGCACGTCGACACCGGGCACAACTTCGACGAGGTCATCGAGTTCCGCGACCGCCGTTCCGAGGAGCTGGGCGCGCGCCTGATCGTGGCCAGCGTGCAGGAGTCGATCGACAGCGGCCGGGTGGTCGAGGAGACCGGCCGGCGCGCCTCGCGCAACCGCCTGCAGACCACCACGCTGCTCGACGCGATCGAGGAGCACGAGTTCGACGCCGTCTTCGGCGGCGCCCGGCGCGACGAGGAGAAGGCCCGCGCCAAGGAGCGCGTGTTCTCCTTCCGCGACGACTTCGGCCAGTGGGACCCGAAGAACCAGCGCCCCGAGCTGTGGAACCTCTACAACTCCCGCATCCGCAAGGGTGAGCACATCCGGGTCTTCCCGCTGTCCAACTGGACCGAGCTCGACATCTGGGACTACATCCGGCGTGAGGGCATCGAGATCCCCTCGATCTACTTCTCGCACACCCGCAAGGTGTTCGAGCGCGACGGCATGCTGCTGCCCGACTCCGACGTCGTGTCCCGTGGCGACGACGAGCCGCTGTTCGAGGCCGTCGTGCGCTACCGCACGGTCGGTGACATGACCTGCACCGGCGCCGTGCAGTCCACGGCCGCCACGGTCGAGGAGATCATCGAGGAGATCGCGGCCACCCGGATCACCGAGCGGGGGGCCACCAGGGCCGACGACCGCTCGTCCGAGGCCGCCATGGAGGACCGCAAGCGAGAGGGCTACTTCTGATGGACATTCTTCGCTTTGCCACCGCGGGAAGCGTCGACGACGGCAAGTCCACCCTCATCGGACGGTTGCTCTTCGACTCCAAGGCCATCTTCGAGGACCAGCTCGAAGCGGTCGAGCGCACCTCCCGCGACCGCGGCACCGAGTACACCGACCTGTCGCTGCTGACCGACGGCCTGCGGGCCGAGCGCGAGCAGGGCATCACGATCGACGTGGCCTACCGCTACTTCGCCACGCCCAAGCGCAAGTTCATCATCGCCGACACGCCCGGCCACATCCAGTACACCAGGAACATGGTCACCGGCGCCTCCACGGCCGACCTGGCGATCATCCTCATCGACGCGCGCAAGGGCGTGCTGGAGCAGTCGCGCCGGCACGCGTTCCTGACCTCGCTGCTGCGGGTGCCGCACCTGGTGCTGGCCGTGAACAAGATGGACCTGGTCGACTACTCGCAGGAGCGGTTCGAGGAGATCCGGGAGGAGTTCACCTCCTTCGCCTCCAAGCTCAACGTGAGCGACCTGACGTTCATCCCGATCTCCGCGCTCAACGGCGACAACGTCGTCTCGCGCTCGGAGAACATGCCCTGGTACCTCGGCACGTCCCTGCTCCACCACCTGGAGAACGTGCACATCGCCTCCGACCGCAACCTGGTCGACGTGCGCTTCCCCGTCCAGTACGTGATCCGTCCGCAGAAGGCCACCGACCACGCCTTCCACGACTACCGCGGCTACGCGGGGCAGGTCGCGGGCGGGGTGCTCAAGCCGGGCGACGAGGTGACCCACCTGCCGTCCGGGCTGAGCACGCGGATCGCCTCGATCGACACGTTCGACGGGCCGGTGGAGGAGGCGTTCCCGCCCATGTCGGTCACGCTGCGCTTCGAGGACGACCTCGACATCTCGCGCGGAGACATGATCGCCAGGCCCAACAACCAGCCGCACGCGGCCCAGGAGCTGGAGGCCATGGTCTGCTGGATGGCCGACGGCCTCAAGCTGACCCCGCGCACCAAGCTGACGATCAAGCACACCACCCGTACGGCGCGGGCGCTGGTGCGCGACCTGCACTACCGGCTTGACGTCAACACGCTGCACCGGGACGAGGAGGCCACCGCCCTCGGCCTGAACGAGATCGGCCGGGTCTCGCTGCGGGTCACCCAGCCGCTGTTCGTCGACGACTACGCCCGCAACCGGCTGACCGGCGGCTTCATCCTCGTGGACGAGGCCACCAACGGCACGGTCGGCGCCGGAATGATCATCGACGCCAGCTGAGCGTCATGCGAACGGCCCGGCGACCCCACGCCGGGCCGTTCGCCGTTTCGGTAGATCTTTGCGGGGTTTCCTGACCATCTGATTACCCTCCGCGCTAGGGTCGTCGCGTTCCGTGTTGGCGACGTGAAGGCCCTCCCCTGTGACCGACCGCGCATCCGCCACCCGAGTGATCTTCCTCGGGGGCCTCGGCCGTAGTGGCACCACCCTGCTGGAACGGCTGCTCGCCGAGCTGCCCGGCGTCGTGGCGCTCGGCGAGGTGGTCCATCTGTGGTCCAGGGGCGTGCTGGCCGGAGAGCCGTGCGGGTGCGGCGCCGCCTTCGCCGCCTGCGACTTCTGGCGGCAGGTGGGCCGGGCGGCGTTCGGCGGATGGCGGCCGTCGGTGGCCGAGCGGGTGCTCATGTTGCGGCAGCGGGTCGACCGCACCCACCGGATGGGACGCATCGCGCATCCCGACCTGGCCGAGTACGCGCGGGCGTACCGGAAGGTCTACGAGGCGACCGGCGCGCCCGTCGTGATCGACTCCAGCAAACACGCCTCCCTCGCCCACTGCCTGGTCGCGGCCGGCATGGACGTACGCGTCGTGCACGTCGTCCGCGACCCGCGGGCGGTGGCCCACTCCTGGCGCAGGACCGTCGAGCGGCCCGAGGACGGGCGTCCCATGACCCGCTGGGGGCCGCTGCGCACGTCCCTCCACTGGACGGCCCAGAACGCCGGTCTCGAGCTCCTCGCCCGTCAGGGGGCCCTGGTGACCCGGGTGCGCTACGAAGACCTGGTCGCCCGTCCGGAGCCCACGCTGACCTCGCTGGCCGGCTTCCTCGGCCTCGACGTTCCCGGCCTGCCGTTCCTGGAGGGCACGACGGCGCGGCTCGGGCCCGCGCACACCGCGTCCGGCAATCCGATGCGGTTCCAGGTCGGGGGCATCCGGCTGCGGTGCGACGACTCGTGGCGTTCGGGGCTGCCCGTCCGCGACCGGCGGCTGGTCACCGCGCTCACCTGGCCCCTCCGCGTCCGGTACGGCTACCGGGAGGTCGCCGCGTGAGCGCGCCGCCGTCCGTGGGGGTGGTGATCCCGACCTGCGGCGACCGGCCCGGGCTGCTGCGCGAGGCCGTGGCGGCGGTGCTGGCCCAGGACTATCCGGGGCGGCTCGCCGTGGTCGTGGTCCACGACGGCGGGCGTGGCTGCCCGGGGCCGGAGCTGGGTGTGCCCGTCCTGGACAACCGGCGTGCCCCGGGGCTTCCCGGGGCGCGCAACACCGGCATCGCGGCCCTCGACACCGAGCTCGTCGCCTTCTGCGACGACGACGACCTGTGGCTGCCGGGCAAGCTCGCCGCCCAGGCGCGGGCGCTGGCCGTGACCGGAGGCGAGTTCGCGAGCTGCGCCATTGAGGTCGAGCACGGGCGGCGCCGGGTGGCCAGGCTCGCGGGCGCCGACACGGTGACCGCGGCCGACCTCCTGCGGTCGCGCATGGTGATGGTGCACTCCTCGACGTTCCTGTTCCGGCGCGGGGCCCTGTGGGCCGACGAGAGCGCCCCAGGGGGCCAGAACGAGGACTGGGACCTCGCCCTGCGCGCGGCCCGGCGGCGGCCGATCACGCACGTCGACCGGCCGCTCGTCCGGGTGCGGTGGGGCGGTTCGTCCCACTACGCGGCCCGCTGGGCGGACCGGATCGCGGGGCTCGACTGGATGCTCGACCGCCATCCCGAGCTGGCCGCCGACCGGCGCGGCGCGGCGCGGGTCTACGGCCAGCTCGCCTTCGCGTACGCGGCGCTCGGGCGGCGGCGCGCGGCGGTCCGGTGGGCGGTGCGCGCGTTCGGGGCGCGGCCGGGTGAGCCGCGGGCGCCGATCGCGCTGGCCGTCGCGGCGGGGATCGTCCCGGCCCCGACCGTGCTCGGGCTGCTGCACGGACGGGGGCACGGCATATGACCCCGCCCAGGACCCGCGTGCCCGCCGTGCCCGTCCAGCGCCCGCCCGCCCCGAACCCCGCCTCCGACTCCCCGCCCGCCCGCGGCCGTGCCGCCGAGGCCGCGTCCGCCCGGATCTCCGCGTCGGGGGCCGGGCATGCCGCCGAGTCCGCGCGGGTCCGCGCGGCCGGGCCGACCGTGGCCGGCCGGGGCCGTGGCGCCGAGCCGGAGGTCGCCCGCACCCTTCCGGCCGAGCGCCTGGCGGGTCGCGGGCCCGCCGAGGCCGGGCGCCGGGGGCGTGCGGCGGAGCGCGTGCGGGTGGGCGGGGTCGGGCTGGACGTCGTCACCGAGGCCGACGTGGTGCGCTGGGTGGCTGCGGAGGCCGCGGCTGGCCGGGGCGGCCGCATCGTGACGCCCAACGTCGACATCTGCCGGGCCGTCGCCCGCGACCCGGCCCTGCAGGAGCTCGTGGGCTCGGCCGAGATCGTGGTGGCCGACGGCATGCCGCTGGTGTGGGCGGCCAGGCTGCTCGGCACCCCGCTGCCCGAACGGGTCACCGGGGCCGACCTGATCTGGTCGCTCAGCGAGGCGGCCGCGGCCCGGAACTGGCCGGTGTACCTGCTCGGCGGGCCGCCGGGGGTGGCCGAGCTGGCCGCCGACGAGCTCAGGAGCTGCCGTCCAGGGCTGAAGGTGGCGGGGGTGCACGCGCCGCCGTACCGCTTCGACGACACGGCGGAGGGCAGGGAGCGGGTGCGGCGCCGGGTGGTCGCGGCGCGGCCCCGCCTGGTGTTCGTCGGGCTGGGCTTCCCCCGGCAGGATCTGCTCATCGCCGAGCTGCGCGCGGAGCTGCCGCAGGCGTGGTTCGTGGGCTGCGGGGCGGCCATCGCCTTCGCCGCCGGCACCGTCCGGCGGGCGCCGCGCTGGATGCGGCGGGCCGGGCTGGAGTGGGCGTTCCGGCTGATGAGCGAGCCCGGCCGGCTGGCGCGGCGCTACCTCGTGGACGACCTCCCCTTCGCCGTACGCCTGCTCGCCGGCTGCCTGCTGACGAGGCTCAGGCGGTGAGGGCCCGGACCCGGGCCGCCTCGGCCGGGGTGAGCCCCCGGGCCGCCGTGGCCAGGGCGTGACGGGAGTCCATCGGACGGAAGGCCGTACGGGACAACCCCGACCAGGCGAACGCCGCCGACCGGCGGGACGGCGTGGTGCAGGCCCGGACGATCCGGCGTTCGGCGGCCGGCGACCACGGCAGGCCCGCGTGGGCGTAGAGCCGCCGGAAACCGGTCACCGGATCCTGAGCCAGCGACTCGTACGACGCCACCAGGACGCCGGTAGTGGCGGCCAGCACCGACCGCGCGGCCCGCCACAGGGCGGCCGTCGTGGCCAGGTCGTCGGCGGAGCCGAGCAGCGGGCACAGCCGCAGCAGGCCGGGATGGTCGCGGACGAGCAGCGGCTGGCCGAGCAGGTCGCCCACGTCGAACCGCCACCCGAGCCGGCGCCAGCTCGCCACGAACGACACCGGATCACGCACGAGGACGATGACCGCGCACCCCAGCCGCCGGGCGAACCAACCGGCCGACAACACCGCGAACGGGTCGTCGAGCAGCGCCCGGCGCCCGGCCAGGCGGCCGAACGCGAACGCGGTGCCGTAGCGCGCCAGCCGCGCCAGGTCGTAGGGGGAGCGGTTGGCGCGCAGCTCGGCGAGCCAGTGGTAGCGCAGGGCGACCGTGTCGCGGAAGGCGGGCAGGAAGTCGGCGGCGTTGTCGTCGCAGATGTACTGGAACCGGTGGGCGACCTCGGCCCGCAACACGCCGGGGCAGCGGCCGGGCGGGTGTTGCGGGTTGAGCGGCTCGTTGACGTAGACCAGGCCGCCCCCGGCGGTGAGCATCTTGCCGGCCCAGCTCGTGCCGCTCCTCGGCAGGCCGGTGACCAGGACGGGCGCGTTCACGCGGCAGCCGCCCAGGTGCGCGGGCGCAGGGCGGGCAGGGTGTGGCGGCCGAACGGGCGCAGGCCGTAGCGGTGGTGCAGCTGCCACAGCGGCAGCAGGTTCTTCACGATCACCCCGGCCGACCAGCCGACGACCGCGCCGAACGCCCCGTGGGAGGGGATCAGGGCCAGGTCGAGCGCGACCGTGACGGCCACCGCGGCCAGCAGGTTGAGCAGGCTGGCCAGGGTGTGGCCGGCGGCCGTCAGGACGACGTCGACCATGCCGCAGGCGGTGGCCACCAGCATGGTCCCGGCCAGGACGAGGGCGACGGGGGCGGCGGCGCCGTACGCGGGGCCGAAGACGCGCAGCAGCCACGGCGCGAGGACGGCGTAGCCCAGCCACACCGGCCAGGTCAGCAGCACCAGCCAGATCGTGGTGGCCTGGTACAGCTCGCGCGCCCGGCCGAGCTCCCCGTCGGCGAGCGCCCGGACCAGCCGCTCCTGCACGGCCTGCGCCAGCCCCTGGTTGGCGAGCTGCCCGACGACCCGGAACCGGGTGGCGGCCGTGTAGACGGCGGCCTGGGCCGGCCCGCCGAGCAGGGCGACGATGACGATGTCCAGCCGCTGGAACACCGCCTGGATGGCCCCCGCGGCGGACCGGGGCGCGGTGTACCGCCACAGGTCACGCGCGGTCCCCGGCAGGTATGGCGTGCGCGGCGCCCGTCCGCGCAGGTCGGCCAGGGCCAGGACGAGCAGCGGCAGGAAGGGCAGCGCCCAGGCCGCCGGCAGCCACTGCGGCGCGTGGGCCAGCGCCGCCCAGGTGACGAGCACGAGCTGCGCGGCGGGCAGCAGCACGCCGTCCAGCAGCACGGTGGGCCGCATCGAGCCGAACCCGCGGGTGGCGGCCAGCGCGATGTCGCCGAGCACGATCACCGGCAGGGCCCAGGCCAGCAGCCCGATGCGCGGCTCCAGCAGCATCCCGGCCGCGCAGGCGGCCAGCGCGCACGGCACCATGGCCGCCCGGAAATATCCGGAGATACCGCGATAGCCGTACGTCCTGGCGCGCGCGATGAAGTACACCAGACCGTTCCCGGCGTCCAGTTTGGCGATGCCGGCCGCCATCAGGGCCAGGGCCGTCACGCTGAAGAACGCCCCCGCCTGCGCCGGGCTGAACGCCCTGGTCACCACCACGGCCACCAGGAACTGCGCCAGCGCGCTCACCCCGGCGCCGGTCAGCCCGGCGATCCCGCGCCGGACCATCACCGGCGCCACGACGGCTCACCGCCCAGCCAGCGCGTCAGCCGCGCGTCGTAGGGCTCGAAGTGGTCCCGGAGCGCCTGTTCCAGCACCCGGGGCACGGGCCGGGGCAGCGGCCGGCCGTTGTGCCGCTCGAACGCCGGATAGCCCAGGTGCGGCACGGTCAGGAACTCCAGCACGCGGTCGTAGGCGGTCTCGGGCTCGGCGAAGAACCGGTGGCTGTCGAGCACCAGCATCCGGTCGCGGCCGAAGAGCGGTTCGAGGCGGTCGAGCTGGTCGGCGTACCGGCCGCGGGCCAGGTAGGCGTGGTGGCGGTGGGAGTGGTGCTCGGAGAACGGCGACACGCGCAGGCTCTCCTCGGCCCCGGCCAGCCGCTCGGCCTCCAGCTCAAGGGCGGATTCGAGGTGCGACTCGGACTCGAAGCCCCTGGCCAGCTCGTGGGCGTGGGCCGAACAGGCCCGCTCGACCGGGTCGCGGACCAGGACGATCAGCTTGACCCCGGGCAGGTCGGCAGCGATCCGCTCACCGGCCAGCGGATGGAACAGGTAGTAGGGGGACGACTCGAAGGCGTGGGTGCGGCCGCCGTACCGGTGGGACAGCAGCGCCGCGCCCGCGCGCAGCGGGAAGTGCGCCTGGTACCAGGCCATCGGCCGGTGGTAGCCGACGTCGAAGTAGTGAACTCCCTTGTGCAGGACGGGCTTGAGCAGCAGCGGATGCTGGGCCAGCGCCCGGTAGAGCGAGGTCGTGCCGCACCGCTGCGCCCCCACGATCAGGAACGACGGCAGCACCCGGGCGCTCGACGTGAACCGGCCCGCCAGCCGCGAGAAGGACAACACCGGCCGCTTCATCGTCCTCATGGCAGCAGCTCCTCGTGGTCGACGGCCGGGTTGAGCCAGGTCTCGGGCGGCCCGAGCGGGCTGTGGCCGTCGGCGGCGTGCCGGTCGGCCAGCACGATGAGGTAGCGCAGCGCCGTCCGCCTGGCCTCGGCCGACGACAGGCCGAGCGGGGCCAGCTCGCGGGGCGCCCTGGCCAGGCAGGCGCGGGCCGCCGTGGCCGGGTCCATCCTGCGCAGCGCCCGATGGAACAGGTGGTGCGCGGCGTCGAGGCCGTAGGGGACGCCGGTCTCGTACCGCTCCCAGTCCCAGACGAGCAGCCGGCCGTCGGCGGAGGGGCAGATGTTCCACGGGGACAGGTCGCCGTGCCAGGCCGGCACCGGACCGCCGGTGGCGGCGATCTCCATGATCGCGGCGTGCAGCAGGGCCGGGGGCACCCGGCCGCGCCGTACGGGCAGGGGTGACAGCGCCAGCACGGGCAGGCCGCGCCACTCGCCGTGGTGCAGCACGTCGGGCACGACGACGGTCTTCAGCGGCGCCGCGGCCAGCCCGCGCAGCGCGGCCGCCTCGCGGCCGACCAGCTCGCGGGCGAGCGGGCTGTCGCCGACCTTCACGTACGCCAGCAGCCGCCCCCCGGTACGGGCCTCCAGCACGGGCTTGCGGTTGGGCCGCAACGCCGGACGCACGTGCAGCACGATCTCCACGGGCGCGTCGAAGACCTCGCCCAGATAGGCCGCCACGGACCCCTCCAGCGGCACGGTGACCGCGCCCCCCACGTGCCACCAGCGCCGCGGCGCCAGCCGGCGGGGCAGCACCCGGTGCGGCAGCACCGAGTACGGCCGCGGCGACCCGGTACCCGGGAACAGCAGGCGCACGGTCTCGCGGAGGTATCCGAGCCGCGCGGAGGCGTCCTTCATGCGTTTCTCCACAGCAGGGCGAACGAGATGAGATAGAGGCTCAGCGGCGTCACCAGGCCGTCGTAGACGAACATGTAGAGCAGCACGAGGCCCATCACCAGAACCCCGGCCAGCCCGATCGGGGAGCGGTCGGCCCAGTGGCGGCGGATGGCGCCGAGGAAGA
This sequence comes from Nonomuraea sp. NPDC001831, assembly GCF_042892035.1. Lineage (NCBI taxonomy): Bacteria > Bacillati > Actinomycetota > Actinomycetes > Streptosporangiales > Streptosporangiaceae > Nonomuraea > Nonomuraea sp. NPDC001831. The sequence continues at coordinate 151,978 of NZ_JBIATU010000008.1, forward strand.
AGGCCACGTAGAGGGCGGCCCCGGTGAAGCCCTGGGTGATCAGCAGCAGCCAGAGCTGCCCGTCGCTGCCGAGCGGCGGGTGCCCGCAGGCCGCGCACCACTGCGTCTTGCCCGTGGTGATCGAGCGGTGGTTGCCGAGCGAGTTGCGGGTGTTGCCGTAGCCGATGACCGGCGAGTGGCGGGCCGCGGCGACCGTGGCGGTCATCGTGAAGGCCCTGACGTCGTTGGAGTGCGGTTTGTCCAGCCGCTGGGCGAACACCGAGGCCAGCGGGCTGAGCGCGAACATCACCAGCCCGGCGGCCACCGCCCCGCACAGCACGACCCTGGTCCGGCCCGCCACCCGCACGATCAGGTACGCCACGGCCAGCCCGAGCCCGATCCACAGGCCGCGGTTGAGCGAGTACACGACCGGGATCGCGGCCAGGGCGATCACCAGCACCGCCAGCACCCGGCGCCCCCGCCCGCCGTACGTCCACCAGCCGACGACGAACCAGATCAGCAGCACCGACGCGTTGCTGCCCCACGCGTTGGCCCACTCGAAGGGCGCCTCCGGCCTGGGGGAGGAGTAGCCGAGCACCTTCTGGGTCTGGGCGGCCGTGGGATGGATGAGGTTCTGGACGAAGGAGTTCTCGCTGATCCAGCCGGGCAGCAGCAGCTCGACCGGCGAGGTGAAGGCGAAGTGCGGGACCAGGACGCCGAGCAGGCCGCCGGCGACCGTGGTCAGGAACAACACCCCGAGCCAGCGCACCAGGCGCAGCTGCGGGAGCTCGCGCTCGCTCAGGTTGCCCAGGTAGAGCACCATGACCAGGACGGACACGTACAGGGCCAGCCGCATGGCCCAGCCGATCAGGCGGCCGGCGCTGAACTCGCCGTACGTGCCGGGAGGCAGCTCGTCCAGCATCATCGCGCTCAGCAGGTAGCCGGCCAGCAGCAGCAGCCACAGGCCGAACCCGTGGGGCACCCGGATCGGCCGCCGCCGCCACAGGATCACCGCCATCGGCACGGCCAGGACGACCACGGACAGGCCGCCGAACCCCAGCGCCCACCAGATCGGGTAGCCGAGCAGGAGCGCCGCGATCGGCCAGGCTGGTCGTGTCACGTCTGCTTGCGCTGCCGGTGGTGGAACGACGGCATGGGCGTGGTCTCGGCCGCCAGGCTCACCTCCAGCTCGCCGGTGGCGACGAGCTTGCCGAGCGAGGTGTGGGTGCGCGGCTCCAGCAGCGGGACGAACTCCGGCACCGCGTCGGTCGCCGTCACCACGCCCACGACCGGCACGTCGTGCCGCTCCAGGTGGCGCGCGGCCGCCGTCACCTCCGGCGAGGTGACCCGGCCCAGCCCGACCAGCAGCAGGGCCGCGTCGGCCCGCGCCAGGTCGCGGACGTCGGAGCCGTCGAGCACCGACAGCGGCGCGCTGATGGCCAGCGGCTCGGCCAGCGAGGAGGCGTAGAGGTCGGCGGGCAGCGACCGGACCAGCAGCCGCTTGCCGGGACAGGCCGCGACCACGGCGCAGGCCAGCTCGTGCAGCACGCCGTGCTCACGGGAGGTGGACAGATCGGTCAGCACGGGCAGCCCGGTCAGCCGCTCGACGTCGGCGGCCGTGCGCAGCCGGGTGTCGAGCCGGTCGCGGGCGTAGGCCGCCGCCGCGCCGAGCAGCAAACCGGCCATCAGGCCGGTGCCGAGGTAGAGGGGCAGGCTGGGGGAGCTCGGCCGGGTCGGCGGCAGCGCCTCGCTGATGACCGAGCCGGGGGTCACCGCGACCGTGCGCAGCGCGTCGTACTTGAGCGTCAGGCTGGCGGCCTGCCGGTTGAGCACGCTCTGGCGCTGGGTGGCGATGGCGTGCTCGGCGCTGCCCTTGGGCAGGCGGCCGACCTCTTTGATGGCCGCGTCGAGGCCGGTGTTGACCTGCTTGAGCTTGGCCAGCACCGCCTGCTGCCGCTCGGCCATCGCGGCCTGCGCGCTCTCGCGCCGGTTGGCCAGGTAGGCGTCGGCGTAGGCCCGGGACTGCGCGGCGGCGGCCACGGGATCGGCGTCGGTCACCGAGACCCACAACACGGCCGAGTTGGGCGGGACGGAGACCTCGACCGGCTGCGGCGCGGTGATCCGCAGGGCCTGGGCGACCCGCGCCGAGACGACCGCCGACTGGGCGATCTGGGCCTCGGTGTCGAGGTTGAGCGGCTCGCGCTGGCGGTTGCTCACCTGGTTGGCCTGGTCCTGACCGTCGACCGGCGTGACGAGGACCTGGGTGACCGCGGTGTAGGCCGGCGGGGTGGCCCGGAGCAGGGCGAGCCCGGCGGTGCCGCCGACCACGACGCAGCCGACGAGCAGCAGCCACCGCCTGCGCAGCAGGGAGAGGTGCTCGTCCAGGTCGGCGCCCGGGCGGCGCGCCTGGAGGTCCGGCGACGGGCTCATGGGGACGGTCTCCTGGAGGGGATGCGCGCTGTCGCGGATTGGCAACGCTGCGTCACTCGGCGCAGTGTGCGCCCACTATAGGCCGGACGGATATTACCCAAGTCGAATACTGAAGATTTTTTCCGGTACGGCCGCGAAGATGCCCCTTTTTAAATGGATATTTCCAGAAAATGTGGGTGGCGGGCTCGGGGCTGTGACCTGGGCAGACGAGCACACTGGCTGAAGTTCGAGGAATGGCATGGCAAGGTTCAGGTTTGATAGGCGGGGGGTCCGTCGACAAGGGGGTTGGAAGGCGTTGCAGCTTCGGGGCTTTTCTCATGTCGCGTCTTGCGCGATGAAGTGTCACTTCGCGTCTTTCGCGACGAAAACCGCAATCACCTGCGCGGTGCTCGCCCTCCTGGCCGCCTGCTCGACGGCCGAGGGCGCGCCCGCCCGGGTCGACACCAGCACGGCCGAGCTGGCCGGCGCGCCCTCCTGCGCGGTCACCGCCAGGCTCATCCCCTCCTGCGGCGCCTGGTGGGGCGTGGCGCCCGAGGTCTTCACCGGCGCTCCCGTGGCCGAGGCGCTGCGCGGGGCCGAGTCGCGCATGGGCGCCGCCGCCGACGTGCTGCACGTCTACCATCGCGGCAGCGAGCTGTTCCCCACCCCCCAGGAGATCGGCCTGGCCCGCGATCCGGGCCGTCCCCGGCTGCTCATGATCAACTGGAAGCCGTCGCTCGACCGCACCTGGGCCGACATCGCCGACGGCGCCCTCGACCGGCGGATCGACCGCCTGGCCGACCACCTCAGGCGCACCTTCCCCGAACGGTTCTTCCTCACCCTCCACCACGAGCCGGAGAACGACGTCGACGCCCGCTCGGGGTCGGGCATGCAGGCCGGCGACTACGCGGCGATGTTCCGGCACGTCGTGCTCAGGCTGCGCGAGCGCGGGGTGAAGAACGCCGTGACGGTCATGACGTACATGGGGGCGCCCAACTGGGCGGCCAAGCCCTGGTTCGAGGATCTCTACCCCGGTGACGACGTGGTCGACTGGGTGGCCATGGACCCGTACGCCGACGACCGGGTGCACGACTTCGACGGGCTGGTGAACAAGACCCGCAAGGAGTACGGCAGCTGGCCGGGTTTCTACCGGTGGATGCAGGCGCGCTTCCCCGGCAAGCCGGTCATGGTGGCCGAGTGGGGGGTGTTCGAGCGGCCCGCCGACCGGGCCTTCAAACGGCGCTTCTTCGAGTCGGTGCTGAGACAGATCAAGCGGTATCCGCAGATCAAGGCGTTGTTGTACTTCGACTCGCCGCAGGCGCCGCGCGGCAACACGAGCTTCGACTCCGATCCGGGCGCGGCCCGCGCCTTCACCCAGCTCGCCCGCGACCGCTACTTCCGCTCGACCCGCGTGCCGCGGCCCTAACGCCGCGCTTCCTGGGGAACCTCGACGGCCGCGGCCACGTCGCCGCGCCGGGCCAGGCCGCCGGCGCGCAGCCGCCAGCCGGCGAAGGTGACCGCGCAGGCGGCGACGAGCAGCCAGGCGGTGACGGCGTTGCCGACGTCCAGGAGCTTGAGCGCCGAGGCGAGCAGGACGATCGCCAGCAGAGCCCTGATCAGCCCGCCCGGGGCGCGTGAGGAGATCCGCGCGCCGAGGTAGACGCCGGGGATCGAGCCGACGAGCAGCGAGAGCGTGAGCTCCAGCTTGAAGTCGCCGAACATCAGGTGGCCGAGCGCGGCCGACGCGACCAGGGGCACGGCCTGCACCAGGTCGGTGCCGACGAGCTGGTTGGCCTTGAGCGCCGGATAGAGCACGAGCAGGGCCACGATGATCAGCGACCCCGATCCCACGGAGGAGACGCCGACCACGAGCCCGCCTACCGTACCGACCAGTAGGGTCGGAATTGGGCGCACGACGATCTCGTGGGCGCTCGACGAGCCGCCCCGCGCGCCGAGCCAGCCCTTGACCGCCATGCCGACGACGGCCAGCAGCAGCGCCACGCCCAGCGCGTACTTGACCGCGTCGGTCACGGCGAACGCGCGGGCCAGGAACACCCCGCAGAACGCGGCCGGCACCGACCCGGCGCACAACCAGCCGACCAGCCGCAGGTTGACCGTGCCCCGCCGCAGGTGGACGACGCTGCCGACCGGCTTCATGACCGCCGAGGCGACCAGGTCGCTGGAGACCGCGGCCAGCGGCGGGACGTTGAAGAACAACATCATCATCGGGGTCATCAGGGCCCCGCCGCCCATGCCGGTCAGGCCGACCACGACGGCGACGACGAAGGACCCGGCGACCAGTGCGAAGTCGATCAACGTACCCATCCTCCGGACTGCAGCGCCCCCAGGACCTGGGAGACGGCCGCCTCGATCGAGATGTGCGTGGTGTCGATCACGAGGTCGGCGTCGTCCGGCTCCTCGTAGGGGTCGGAGACGCCGGTGAACTCGGGGATCAGGCCGGCGCGGGCCTTGGCGTACAGGCCCTTGCGGTCGCGCCGCTCGCACTCGGCCAGCGGCGTGGCGACGTGCACGAGCAGGAAGTCGGCCCCGACGGACTCGACCGTCTCGCGCACCTCCTCGCGGGTGGCGGCGTAGGGGGCGATGGGGGCGCAGATCGCCAGGCCGCCGTGGCGGGCCGCCTCGGCCGCGACGAAGCCGATGCGCCGGATGTTCAGGTCGCGGTCGGCCTTGGAGAAGGTCAGGCCCTTGGACAGCAGGTGGCGCACGACGTCGCCGTCGAGGTAGGTGACGGTGCGGGTGCCGAGCTCCAGCAGGGCGTCGCGCAGGCCGCGGGCGATGGTGGACTTGCCCGAGCCGGACAGGCCGGTGAAGAAGACGACCAGGCCGCGGCGGTGGGGCGGGCCGGGGAGCGTGACCGGCTCGGGGCCCGCGTAGTGCTCGGTGGCGCCGTAGGCGGTGGCGACGTGCTCGCGCAGTTCGAGGTCGATCTCCGGCTCCGCGCGCGGCGCCAGCGGGACCGGGACGACGAGGGTGCCCTCCGGCAGGTGCGCCTTGGCGCGCAGCGCGGCGCGGACGACGCCGGGGCCCGCCTCGCCGTACGAGAGGGGGAGCAGCACGATCACCGCGTCGAGCTCCTTCGCGGTGGCGGTGATCTCGGTGAGGTCGTCGAGCGGCCCGCGCATCGTGACGGCCAGCGCGGGCCGGCCGCCGAGCTCGGCCCTGACCTCCGCGGGCGTGCGGCGCAGCCGGGCGAACGGGCCGTGCTCGGGCGCGCCGAGCGCCTTGAGCGGGCCCGAGGTCAGGCCGTCGGCCTCGCGCGCGGTCACGGTGAGCACGGCCAGCGGCAGGCCCTCGGGGTCGAGCAGCCGCACCTCGTCGCCGGGCGAGACCTCGGCGGGCAGGTGGAGGGTGACCGGCGCGGGCCAGGGGGTGCCGTCGGCGAGCGTGCCGCGCTCCTGCACGGCGTGCAGGTCGTCGTGGCCGAGGAAGCCGGTCAGCGGCTCGAACGCCCCGGACAGCAGCAGCTCAAGGTCGGCCAGCTCGTGCGCGTCCGGGGTCCACTCCACGGTTCCGACATCCCAACTATTCCGATTGAATTGGTAGGAAAGGAGTCTATCGCTCGGACCGTCCTGTCGCTAGAGCAGCCGGGCGAAGTGATGCTGGGGCTTCCTGATCACCATGGTGATCTCGTCGTGGGAGGCGGGGTAACGTCCGCCGCTCAGCCGGTCGACCAGCGCGACGGCGGCGGAGCCGAGCCGGCCGGCGCGGGCCGGGCCGCTGACCCGGCGCTCGTCGTCGGTGATCATCAGGCCGCGGCTGAGACAGAAGGCGTGCATGCCGTCGCTGGAGGCCAGCGGCTCGTAGACGACGGGCAGCGGGCCCGGCGTGCCGGGGGTGACCAGCGTGCGCCACAACGCCCGGCGCAGCCACGACGGCGTGAGGCGGTCGAGCAGCCCGTAGGCCGACTTCCTGTCGCGCATGCGCAGCAGCACCAGGCCGCCCGGGCGCAGCGACTGGAGCAGGCGGTCGAACACCAGCTCGGCGTGCTGGACGCGTTCGAGCAGGAACGACAGGTGGATCACGTCGTAGGCGCGGTGCTGGAGCGGCACGCAGCGCAGGTCGCCGAGCGACCAGGCCACCAGGTCGGCGCGCTCCTCCACGACGTCCCTGATGACCGGGTGGTCCACGTCGGCGCCCGTGGCCCTGGCCTCCAGCGGCTCCACGTCGAGCGGCTCGTCGTGGGCGCACCCGGCGACGAGTATGTCGAGCCGCCGGCTGAACCGCCCGGCCCAGTGCTCGCGGATCCGTTGACCGAAGAGGTCGCCTCGCTGGGCGACTGATCGCACCTCAGACATGTCACCTACAGTAATCAATCGAGCCGTCTCGGTTAGGCACTTCCCTGCTAGCGTCCTGCCCCGTGGACGGGCAGGTTTACGTGGGGAACGCCAATATCGACGCGGCCGGCGACCGGGGCTGGCTGCTCGGTCACTTCAAACCCTTCGGCGACCCAAGACACAGTGAGGAAGTCGAGATCAAGTGGGGCGTGCACCCGGCGGGCGACGAGCGCGCGCAGTGGGTGCGGGGCGAGGAGCGCACCGCCCTGCTCGTCCTGATCAGCGGCCGGTTCCGGGTGGAGCTGCCGGGGCGCGGCGTGCTGCTGACCGAGCCCGGCGACTACGTGGTCTGGGGCAAGGGCGTCGACCACTCGTGGGTCGCCGAGGCGGAGTCGGTGGTGCTCACCGTACGCTGGCCGTCGGTCCCCGGTTACCGGGTGCCGCACCCCGAGTAGGCTGGGTGGAGACCCCCGCGACCTGACCCGGCCGGGGGTAGTTGTGTTGCCGTCGTGGGGCTGTGGGCGTATCTGATGAGTCTTTCCGGATTGCTTGACGTTGTGGCCCTGGGGGCCGGGGCCGACCCGAAGCTGACCGCCGCGCTCGAAGAGGGCGGCGACGTCTCACTGATCGCGCCGTCGGCGTTGCGGCCGTTCGGCGTGGCCGCGCTGGCCGCGCACGACCAGCGCACCGTGCTGGCCGTCACCGCCACCGGCCGGGAGGCCGAGGACCTGGCGGCGGCGTTGACGAGCCTTCTCGAGCCGAGCTCGGTCGCGGTGTTCCCGGCCTGGGAGACGCTGCCGCACGAGCGGCTCTCGCCGCGCAGCGACACCGTGGGCCAGCGCCTGGCCGTGCTGCGCAGGCTGGCGCACCCGGTCAAGGGCGACACCGCCGCCGGGCCGCTCGGCGTGGTGGTCGCCCCGGTCAGGGCGCTGCTCCAGCCGATCGTCAAGGGGCTCGGCGACCTGGAGCCGATCAGGCTGCGGGCGGGCGACGACGCCGACCTCGACGAGGTGGTCGAGCGCCTGGTCACCAACGGCTACCACCGGGTCGACATGGTGGAGAAGCGCGGCGAGGTGGCCGTGCGCGGCGGGCTGCTCGACGTGTTCCCGCCCACCGAGGAGCATCCGCTGCGGCTGGAGTTCTGGGGCGACACGGTCGAGGAGATCCGCTGGTTCAAGGTGGCCGACCAGCGCTCGCTGGAGGCGGCCGAGGACGGCCTGTTCGCGCCGCCGTGCCGCGAGCTGCTGCTGACCGGCGAGGTCCGGGCGCGGGCGCGGGAGCTGGCGCAGGAGCATCCGGCGCTCGCCGAGGTGCTCGACCAGCTCGCCGACGGCATTCCGGTCGAGGGCATGGAGGCGTTCGCGCCGGTGCTGGCGGGGGAGATGGACCTGCTGCTCGACCACCTGCCGGTCAGGTCGGCGGTGTTCGTGTGCGACCCCGAGCGCATCAGGGGCCGGGCCGAAGAGCTCGTACGCACCTCGCAGGAGTTCCTGGAGGCGTCCTGGATCAACGCGGCGGCCGGCGGCGAGGCGCCGATCGACCTGGGCGCGGCGGCCTTCCGCACGCTGGAGGAGATCCGCGACCACGCCGGCGCGCTGGGCCAGCCGTGGTGGACGATGGCGCCGTTCGGCAACGGCGTCGAGCTCGACGCCCAGGACTCCGAGGCCTACCGGGGCGACACCGCCAAGGCGCTGGCCGACATCAAGGGCTGGCTGGCCGAGGACAAGGCGGTCGTGCTGCTCAGCGAGGGCCACGGGCCGGCCGAGCGCATGGTCGAGCTGCTCAAGGGCGTCGACGTGCCCGCGCGGTTGCAGAGTTTCCTGGACAAGGCGCCCGAGCCCAAGGTCGTGCACGTCTCGACCGGCCTGATCGAGCACGGGTTCATCACCCCGCGCCTGGCCGTGCTCACCCACCTCGACCTGGTGGGCCAGAAGGCGTCCACCAAGGACATGCGCCGGCTGCCCTCGCGCCGCCGCAACATGGTCGACCCGCTCCAGCTCAAGGTCGGCGACCACGTCGTGCACGAGCAGCACGGCGTCGGCCGCTACGTCGAGATGGTCCAGCGCACGGTCCAGGGCGCGACCCGCGAGTACCTGGTCATCGAGTACGCCAAGGGCGACCGCCTCTACGTGCCCACCGACCAGCTCGACGAGGTCACCCGCTACGTCGGCGGCGAGGCGCCCACGCTCAACCGCATGGGCGGCGCCGACTGGGCCAAGGCCAAGTCCAGGGCCAAGAAGGCGGTCAAGGAGATCGCCGGCGAGCTGATCAGGCTCTACTCGGCCCGCATGGCCTCGCCGGGCCACGCCTTCGGCGCCGACACGCCGTGGCAGCGCGAGATGGAGGACGCCTTCCCCTACGCCGAGACCGGCGACCAGCTCGAAGCCATCGACGAGGTCAAGCGCGACATGGAACGCGGCGTCCCGATGGACCGGCTGATCTGCGGCGACGTCGGCTACGGCAAGACCGAGATCGCGGTGCGGGCGGCGTTCAAGGCCGTCCAGGACGGCAAGCAGGTGGCCGTGCTGGTGCCGACCACGCTGCTGGTGCAGCAGCACATGTCCACCTTCACCGAGCGGTTCTCCAGCTTCCCCATCGCGATCAGGCCGATCTCGCGCTTCCAGACCGACGGCGAGGTCAAGGGCACGATGGAGGGGCTGCGGTCGGGCGCGGTCGACGTCGTCATCGGCACCCACCGGCTGCTCAGCCCGGAGGTCAGGTTCAAGGACCTCGGGCTGATCATCATCGACGAGGAGCAGCGGTTCGGCGTCGAGCACAAGGAGGCCATGAAGCACCTGCGCACGCAGGTCGACGTGCTGGCCATGTCGGCCACGCCGATCCCGCGCACGCTGGAGATGGGTCTGACCGGCATCCGCGAGATGTCCACGATCCTGACGCCGCCGGAGGAGCGGCACCCGATTCTCACGTTCGTGGGGCCGTACGAGGAGAAGCAGATCGCGGCGGCGATCCGGCGCGAGCTGATGCGCGACGGCCAGATCTTCTTCGTGCACAACCGGGTGGCCTCCATCAACCGGGTGGCGGCGCGGCTGCGCGAGCTGGTCCCCGAGGCGCGCATCGCGGTCGCCCACGGCCAGATGAACGAGCACCAGCTCGAGAAGATCATGGTCGGCTTCTGGGAACGCGAGTACGACCTGCTCGTCTCCACCACGATCGTCGAGTCCGGCCTCGACGTGCCCAACGCCAACACGCTCATCGTCGACCGGGCCGACAACTACGGCCTGTCCCAGCTCCACCAGCTCAGGGGCCGGGTCGGGCGAGGCAGGGAACGCGGTTACGCGTACTTCCTCTACCCGCCGGAGAAGCCGCTGACGGAGACCGCGCACGAGCGCCTGGCCACCATCTCCCAGCACACCGAGATGGGCGCGGGCATGTACGTCGCGATGAAGGACCTGGAGATCCGCGGCGCGGGCAACGTGCTCGGCGCCGAGCAGTCGGGCTTCATCGCGGGCGTCGGCTTCGACCTCTACGTGCGCCTGATGGCCGAGGCCGTGCAGGAGCAGAAGGCCAAGCTGTCCGGGGCCGAGGTCCAGCAGGAGCAGCAGGACGTCAAGGTCGAGCTGCCCATCAACGCCCACATCCCGCACGACTACGTCACCTCCGAGCGGCTGCGGCTGGAGGCGTACAAGCGCATCGCGGCCATCACCGCGCCGATCCACATCGACGAGGTCCGCGACGAGCTCACCGACCGCTACGGCAAGCCGCCGGTGGAGGTGGAGAACCTGCTGGAGGTGGCCCGCTTCCGGATCAAGGCGCGCTCGGCCGGGCTCACCGACGTCACGCTGCAGGGGCAGAACATCAAGTTCGGCCCGGCCCGGCTGCGGGAGTCGCAGCAGGTCAGGCTCGACCGGCTGTACAAGAAGGCGGTCTACAAGCAGGCGGCCGAGACGTTGCTCGTGCCGGTGCCCAAGACCAAGCCGCTGGGCGGGCAGCCGTTGCGCGACCTGGATCTGCTCAAATGGTGCGGCGACCTGGTCGAGGCGATGTTTCTTGAGCCCGCGCGGGTAAGCTGAGCGCGGTTTTTGTTCGGAAAGGGACGCATGTGAAGTCGATTCGAGTGGCTGTGGCCGCCGGTGCGGTCGGACTCGCCGCGCTGACCGCCTGCTCTTCGCCCATGGAGGCCGGAGCAGCGGCCGTGGTCGGGAGCGAGCGCATCTCGGCCCGCGACCTGACCAGGAACGTTCAGGAGTACGAGGCCGCCCTCAAGCGCGCCAACGTCTCGGCCGAGCAGCTCGGGGTGCCCGTCACCCAGTTCGTGCTCTACCGGATGGCGAACGAGAGCGCGTTCAGGCAGCTCGCGGCCAAGCACAACGTGCAGGTCAGCGAGAGCGAGGTGGACAACGCGCTCAAGGACCCGGGCCAGTACCAGTCGCCCGAGATCAACCTGATCGCCAGGGGCGTCAGCCCGGCCGACGCGCGGGGCTACCTGCGCGCGGAGCTGGGCGCGGTCAAGGTGCGCAACCAGCTCGGCGGCGCCCAGGACCAGGCCGCGCAGGAGAAGTTCGTCAAGGAGCTGACGAGCATCAAGCCGGTCTACAGCCCCCGTTACGGCCAGTTCAGCCAGCAGGGCTTCGTCGATCCGGGCCGGTTCGGCAAGTCCTCCCAGCAGGCGCAGCAGCAACAGCAGGGCTAGCCCGATGCCGCTGATCGTCGTCACCACCTCGCCCAGGGTCGCGCCGGGCCTGCTGAGCGACCAGGCCTGGCAGGCGCTGCGCTCGGGGCCCGTGCTGACCGGCTCGGCCGGCCACCCGCAGCTTCCCTATCTGGCCGCCGCCGGGATCGAGGCGGAGGTCGTCGTGCCCGACGCGGTCGCGCTGTCCAGGCGGGCGGTGCGCGAGCGGGTGGTCTGGCTCGCCGGTGACGACGAGGACTTCATGCGCGCGATCGGGCGCGCGGCCATCACGCTCGACGAGCCGCCGCTCATCGAGGTCGTGCCCGGTTCGTACGACCTGCCCGGCTCGCGGGTGCTCGACCTGGTCGCGGTGATGGACCGGCTGCGCACCGAGTGCCCGTGGGACCGCAAGCAGACGCACGAGTCGCTGGTGCCGTACCTGCTGGAGGAGTCGTACGAGGTCCTGGAGACGATCGAGCAGGGCGACTACCCGGCGCTCCGCGAGGAGCTCGGCGACCTGCTGCTCCAGGTGGTCTTCCACGCTCGCGTGGCCGAGACGTTCGACATGGACGACGTCGCCGCGGGGATCGTCGAGAAGCTCGTCCGGCGGCACCCGCACGTGTTCGGATCGGTGCGGGCCGAGAGCGCGGACGAGGTCAACGACAACTGGGAGGCGATCAAGGCGGCCGAGCGGGCGGCCAAGGGCGGCGAGTCGTCGGTGCTCGACGGCGTCCCCCTGGGCCAGCCCGCGCTCGCGCTGGCCGCCCAGCTGCTGCGCAGGGCCGAACGGGCCGGTGCGCCCGAGGCGCTGGCGGCCGCGATCGGCCAGGGGGTGGCGCGCGAGCTGTTCGACCTCGTACGCCGGGCGCAGGAGGCCGGGCTGGACCCCGAGGCCGAGCTGCGCGCCGCGGCCCGTGCCTACCGCGACCGCGTACGCGCGTGGGAGTCCAACGCCTGACCGTCCCGGTTGTCGGGAGAAGTCACCAAATGCCAGGATCCTCGGGGGCTTGAACCGGCGAGCCGAGGGGGACTGGTGGTGGAGCTGAGACCGCTGCGCTCGGGGGAGCCGCGGGAGGTGGCGGGCTACCGCCTGCTCGGCCGGCTGGGCGACGGCGGCCAGGGGTCGGTGTTCCTCGGCCGCGACGCGCGCGGCGGCCACGCGGCCGTCAAGGTGCTGCATCCGCGCCTGCTGGGCGACGAGCGGGCCACCCGCCGGTTCCTGCGGGAGAGCACGACCGCCGCCAAGGTGGCCGGCGCGCGCACGGCGCGGATCTACGGCAGCGGGCTGGCCGAGGGGCGGCCGTACATCGTCAGCGAGTTCATCGACGGGCCGTCCCTGCACGACCTGGTCCTGGACGGCGGCCCGCTGACCGGCGGCGAGCTGGACCGGCTGGCGGCCGGCACGATCACGGCCCTGACCGCCATCCACGGCGCGGGCATCGTGCACCGCGACTTCAAGCCGAGCAACGTGCTGATGGGCCAGGACGGCCCCCGCGTGATCGACTTCGGCATCGCCAAGGACGTGGACGTCTCCACCACGGCGAGCAGCGTCGTCGGCACGCCGGGGTACATGTCACCGGAGCAGATCGCGGGGGAGGGCGCGACGGCCGCCTCCGACGTCTTCAGCTGGGCGGCCACCGTCGGGTTCGCCGCCACGGGGGAGCCGCTGTTCGGCAGGGACTCGATCCCGGCCGTGATGAACCGGATCCTGCACGCCGAGCCGGACCTGCGGGAGGTGCCCGAGCCGCTGCGCGCGGTGCTGGCGGCGTGCCTGGCCAAGGAGCCGAGGGCGCGGCCGTCGGCCGAGGAGGTGCGGGCGCGGCTGCTGGGCCGCACGGCGCCGCGCGGGCCCCTCAGCGGGCCCCTCAGTGGGCCCCTCAGCGGGCACGGTCCCGGGCGCGTCCGCGGGCCCGTCCGCGAGGAGGTCCGTGGGCAAGCCCGTGGGCACGGTCGCAGGCGGGCGCGGCCCGGCGCCGGCGTGGTGCGGGCGGAGCGGCCCGGCGCTGGTGAGGTGCGGGCGGAGCGGTCCGGCGCTGGTGAGTCACGGGCGGAGCGGTTCGGCGCGCGGCGGGTGACGCGGCGGGGGTGGGCCGCCGCCGGGGTCGGCGTGCTGGTCGCCGTGGGGGTGGTGGCCGGGGTGTTGTGGCGCAACGCCGGTCTGCCCTCCGGCGGGCAGGACGGCGGGCCGGCGGAGGCGTTCGGCGTCGAGCTCGGCCCCCGGTTCGGGCCCGCGTCGGGAGCCCAGGTCGCGGCGATGGCCATCGGGCACCACAAGGGCGCGCCCGTCGTCGTCTACGCCGAGCGGGCGGGCAACTCGATCGAGGTGTGGGACCCGCGTACCGGCGAGCCGCTCGACCGGCTCGCGAACGCCGGCCCCACGCCGGTGCGCTCGCTGCTGCTGGTCCCGGTGGGCGGCCGGCAGACGGCGGTCTGGACGGGCACGGACGGGGCCGTGCGGCGCTGGCGCATCGGCGACGCCCGCCCCGGCACGTGGCACGCGGTGTGCCCGTCGGAGGCCCGCCTGGCGCCCGGCCAGTGGCGCAAGCAGCCCGCGGTGATGATCGGCTGCCGTGACGGCCGGGTCGTGACGCTCGACCTGGCCGCCAACCGCGTCGTCGCCCGCGCCAGGCCGGCCACCGGCCCGGTCACCGCCCTGGCCTGGGACGAGGCCAGCGGCAAGGCCCTCGTCGGCACCGGCCGGGGCCTGGTGCACGCGGCCGGCGGGCTGCTCGGCGAGGGCAAGGGCGAGGTGCGTTCGGTCGCCGCGTTCGGCGACGGCCGCGCCGCCGTCACCACGGGCCGCTCGACCGCCGTGTACGACCTGGCCAGCGGCGCCTACGTGCGCGGCTTCACCACGGGCGCGGCGGGCGCCGGCGTCACGGCCGCGGGTGGCCGCCGGATGATCGCCGGCGGCGGCGACGGGGTCACCGTGTGGAACGCCGACCGCGGCGAGCGGCTGGGCGGCCTCGCGCCGGGCAGGAAGGTCACCGCCCTGGCGGTGGGCGACGGCCTGCTGGTCGCCGCGACAGGCGGCCGCCTCCAGGCATGGAGCCTGTCCCCGACCGGCTGACCCACGACAGCCTCGATGCCTGTCCCCGACGGACTGGCCACGACGGGCCCCGAAGTCTGTCCCCGACCGGCCGGCCCGCTCCCGACGCCTCCCTTCGACCGGCCGGCCCATGACGGGGCCGATGTCCGGCAGTCGGACCGTGCCGTATCGGTGGCCCTGGGTACCGATAGGCTCTGATGGCATATTGCCTTTCGATTTAGGAGCGCAACCCGTGGCTACCATCGAGGTCGTTTACGCTCGCGAGATCCTCGACTCCCGGGGCAACCCCACGGTCGAGGTCGAGGTCGTGCTCGACGACGGCAGCAGCGGCCGCGCCGCCGTGCCGAGCGGGGCGTCCACCGGCCAGTTCGAGGCGGTCGAGCTGCGTGACGGCGGCAAGCGCTATGGCGGCAAGGGCGTGGAGAAGGCCGTGCTGGCGGTGACCGACGAGATCTTCGAGGAGATCAACGGGATCGAGGCCGAGGACCAGCGCATCATCGACCAGATCATGATCGACCTCGACCGCACGCCGAACAAGGCCAAGCTGGGCGCCAACGCCATCCTGGGCGTCTCGCTCGCCGTCGCCAAGGCCGCGGCCGACAGCGCCGACCTGCCCCTGTTCCGCTACGTCGGCGGCCCCAACGCCCACGTGCTGCCCGTGCCGATGATGAACATCCTCAACGGCGGCGCGCACGCCGACACCAACGTCGACATCCAGGAGTTCATGATCGCGCCGATCGGGGCGGAGACGTTCCGCGAGGCCGTGCGCATGGGCACCGAGGTCTACCACGCGCTCAAGGGCGTGCTGAAGGAGAAGGGCTACGCGACGGGCCTGGGCGACGAGGGCGGCTTCGCCCCCAACCTGCCCTCCAACCGCGACGCCCTCGACCTGATCCTGGTCGCGATCGAGCGGGCCGGCTACGTGCCGGGCGAAGACGTGGCGCTGGCCCTCGACGTGGCCGCCTCCGAGTTCCACAAGGACGGCGTCTACACGATCGACGGCAAGGGCGTCTCGGCGCAGGAACTCATCGCCTTCTACGCGGACCTGGTCGCCAACTACCCGCTCGTCTCCATCGAGGACCCCCTCGACGAGGAGGACTGGGAGGGCTGGAAGGCCATCACCGAGGCCCTCGGCGACAAGGTGCAGCTCGTCGGCGACGACCTGTTCGTCACCAACCCCGAGCGGCTGGCGCGCGGCATCGACGAGGGCACCGCCAACGCCCTGCTGGTCAAGGTCAACCAGATCGGCACGCTGTCGGAGACCCTCGACGCCGTCGACCTGGCCCACCGCAACGGCTACCGGTGCATGATGAGCCACCGTTCCGGCGAGACCGAGGACACGACGATCGCCGACCTGGCGGTGGCGGTCAACTGCGGCCAGATCAAGACCGGCGCCCCGGCGCGGTCCGACCGCGTGGCCAAGTACAACCAGTTGCTGCGCATCGAGGAGCTTCTCGACGATGCCGCCCGCTACGCGGGTCGCGCGGCTTTTCCGCGGTTCCGGCGCTAGTTTCGACTGACGGTCCGCGGCCTGGGAAGGTCTGACGGCCGCGGGCCGTACGTCGAAGGGGGTGTGCAGCATTGGCGAAGAGGCCGCAGCTGACCGGGCGGGCCGCCATCCTCGCGGTCGTGGTGTGCGCGATCGCGATGAGCCTGGCCTACCCTGTGCGCGAGTACATCAGCCTGCGCCGCAGCATCGCCGAGCTGCAGGCGGAGAAGGCCAGGGTCGAGGCCGAGCGGCAGACGCTGCTGGCCCGCGACCGGCAGAGCGACGATCCCAACTGGATCAAGCGCACCGCCAAGGAGCGGCTGCACTTCTGCGGCCCCGGCGAGAAGTGCTATGTGGTGATGGAGCCCGAGCAGGGCAAGGAGCAGACGGCCGTGAAGCAGCCCGTCGAGGTGCCGCCGTGGTACCAGACGCTGTGGGAGTCGGTGGAGGCCGCCGACAAGGGCACGGGCCGCAGAGCGGTGGAGAGCAGCAGTGGAAAGTGACGACGTCGAGGCGGTCCAGCGGCAGCTCGGCCGGCCGCCCAGAGGGCTGCGCGGGGTGGCCCACCGCTGCCCGTGCGGCAATCCCGACGTGGTGGAGACCGCGCCGCGGCTGCCCGACGGGTCGCCGTTCCCGACCCTGTACTACCTGACCTGCCCCAAGGCCGCCTCGGCCATCGGCACGCTCGAAGGCTCCGGCCTGATGCGCGAGATGCAGGCCAGGCTGGCGAGCGACCCCGACCTGGCGGCCGCCTACCAGGCCGCGCACGACGACTACGTCGCCAGGCGCGACAAGGCGGCCCACGACGAGGGCATGGAGCCGCTGCCCCGCGACATGCAGAGCACCGGCGGCATGCCGCTGCGGGTGAAGTGCCTGCACGCCCTGGTGGCGCACGAGCTGGCGGTGCCGGGGAGCAACCCGTTCGGCAGGGAGGCGCTCGACGCGCTCCCCGACTGGTGGAGTGACGGACCATGCGTGTAGCCGCCATCGACTGCGGCACCAACTCGGTGCGCCTGCTCATCGCCGACGTCCGCGACGACACGCTGCACGACGTCGAGCGGCGGATGGAGATCGTCCGGCTGGGGCAGGGGGTGGACCGCACCGGCATGCTGGCGCCCGACGCGCTGGAGCGCACGTTCAAGGCGATGCGTTCCTACCGGGAGCTGATCGACCGGCACGGCGCGGTCGCGACCAGGGTGGTCGCCACGAGCGCCACCCGCGACGCGGGCAACCGGCAGGAGTTCGCCGACGGCGTGCGCGAGATCTTCGGCGTGACGCCCGAGGTCGTGACGGGGGCGGAGGAGGCCGAGCTGTCGTTCACGGGGGCGACCAGGGGCCTGCTGCGCATCTCGCCGGAGACCGAGCTGCCGCAGGGCCCGCTGCCGCCCTATCTGGTGGTGGACATCGGCGGCGGCTCCACGGAGTTCGTGGTCGGCTCCGAGCACGCCGAGGCCGCGCTGTCGGTGGACATCGGCTGCGTACGGCTGACCGAACGCCACCTGAGGGACGCCGGCGACCCGCCCTCGGCCCCCGCGCTGGAGGCGGTCGTCGCCGACATCGAGGCGGCCCTCGACCGGGTCGAGGAGGCGGTGCCCGTCGAGCGGGCGCACACGCTGGTCGGCCTGGCGGGCTCGGTGACCACGATCGCGGGCATCGCGCTCGACCTGCCGGCCTACGACTCCGAGCGCATCCACCACTCCAGGATCACCGCCGAGGAGGTGCACGAGGTGACGCGGCGGCTGCTGGCGATGACCCATGGTGATCGCGCGCAGGTCCCGGTGATGCATCCTGGGCGTGTTGACGTGATTGGTGCCGGTGCGCTAATTCTTGACCGGATCGTGCGTCGTTTTGCGTTTTCCCAGGTCGTCGTCAGCGAACACGACATCTTGGACGGAATCGCCTGGTCCCTCGCCGGCTGAGATAGCCAAATCCGGACATTTCCGATCTATGACCCGTGTTGAGCGTGCAATCACTATTGTGATTAGGTAAAGGCGCAAAACGGGGGCTTTGCCATATTGCTGTGCACGGAAGGTGTCGGCGTGGCGACCGTTCCCGAGCGCGTCTTTTCCCTCACGGAATGGAGCACTCTCACATGATGTCTGTTGGGTTGGCACGTAAGGCGGCGGCGTTCGGCGCCTCCGCCGCCGTGCTGGCCGCCATGGCAGCGGGCCTGGTAGCCAGCCCCGCTCAGGCGGCGACCTCGGCCGCGGCCGGCAAGGCCGGCACGGCCACCGCGGCCAAGTCCGCCAAGTCCGGCAAGGTCTCGGTCACCACGCCGAAGGTCTCGTCGAAGAACTACCAGGGTTCTTGTCCGGTCAACCTCCGCTTCTCGTCCAGGATCTCGGTCCCGGTCAAGGGCAAGACCGAGCTCGCCTACCGTTGGCTCCACGGTGACGGGTCCAAGGGCAAGGTCCAGGTGGTCAAGCTCAAGGGCCACGGCACCAAGACGGTCACCGTCAAGGAGTCGGTGACCTTCAAGGGTGAGGTCAAGGGCTGGGAGGCCGTCCAGGTCCTCGGTCCGAAGAAGGCCACGTCCAAGAAGGGCTACTTCTCGGTCAGCTGTGCCGACCAGGGTGGCAAGAATGACGGGGACGACTTCTCGGGCGTCCGTACGGACAAGGACGTGTCGGTCTCGGCTCGCGCCTGGGCCAACCCGTCGTCCTACGAGGGCGTCTGCACCCCGGGTGACAAGATCGACTTCACCGGTCTGATCAGCGTCAACCACCCGACGTGGGTCCGTTACCGCTGGATCCTGAACGGCGAGGTCGCCGACCACGGCAAGGTCAAGGTCTGGAACAAGCGTAAGGTCGGCTTCGGCATCTCCCCGCGTCACAGCCAGCGTGGCTGGGCGCAGCTCGAGATCGTCGGCCCCGACGACGCCCTGTCCAACCGCGCCTACTACAAGGTGTGGTGCAAGGACTCGACCCCCGCTCCCGCTGTCAAGGTGTCGGCCACCAACCTGGTGACGGCCACCAACCACAACGGTTGCAAGGTCGGCGCGCGCGCCACGGTCAGCGCGACCGGCGCCGCGCGCGTCCAGTACACCTGGGCGGTCAACGGCGAGTCGGTGTCCAAGGGCGAGACCTTCTTCGCCGGCAGCGGCTCCAAGACCGTCGAGCTCTCCGAGCAGGCGCTGATCGGCAACGCCGCCAAGGGTGGCAAGATCACCCTGACGGTCACCGGCCGCAACAACAGTGACTCGATCACGCAGTCGTACGCGGCGTGCGAGGCTCCCAAGCCCACCGCGTCCGTGTCGTCCGTGTCGGTCACCAACACCCGCACCGACATGTGCAAGGACAACCGTGGTCCCGGCGTGGACTTCTCGGCCACCCTGCACAGCACCGGCCCGACCACCGTCAAGTACTACTGGGTGGTCAACGGCGTCAAGGACGTCAACGTCCTTGAGCGTCAGGTCAACGGCGACCTCGCCGTGACCTGGGGCGTCGGTGGCACGCAGAACAGCAAGGAGACGAAGGGCACCATCGAGCTCGTCGTCGTCAGCCCGAACGCCGCCTCTTCGGGCGTCGCCAACTACTCGGCGACCTGCCCCAAGACCGACGCCTAAGCTGATCATGTGACCGGGCGGCACCCTCACGGGAGCCGCCCGGTTCTCTTGTTGCCACTACTGTGCTTTGCACAGTACTCTGCTTCGCGTGGATAGCAGCCAGTTGCTCAAGGGCGTGCTCGACCTGGCCGTCCTGGCCGTGCTCGCCGAGCGCGACGGCTACGGCTACGACGTCGTGCGCCGGCTCAGGGAGGCGGGCCTGGAAGAGGTGGGCGACGCCTCCGTGTACGGCACGCTGCGCCGCCTGTTCAAGGCCGGAGCGCTCAACTCCTACGTCGTCGCCTCCGACGAGGGCCCCCACCGCAAGTACTACGGGCTCAACGAGGTCGGCCGCACCCTGTACGCCACCTCCGCCAAGCGGTGGGCGTCGTTCGCGGCCACCATGGATTCCCTGCTCAAGGAGGGCCACGCATGACCACGCCGGAACAGTACGCGCAGGCCGTCCGCGACGCCCTGGCCGGTCACCCCGACCGCGAGGAGCTGATCGAGGACCTCGACGACCATCTGGCCGAGATCGCGGCCGAGTCCGACCTGCCGCTGGAGGATCGGCTCGGGCCGCCCGCCGCGTACGCGGAGGAGCTGGTGGCCGCCTACGGGGGGCGTCCCCAGAGCCGCCGGAGTCGCCGTCCGCGGCCGCGCGCGTGGGCGGCGCGGGCGCATGCCGGGCTGCTGCGGCACAGGCCGTACCGGAGCTTCGTGGCCTTCCTGCCCGAGCTGCGGCCCGGCTGGTGGGTGCTGCGCGGCTACCTGCTGGCCATGCTGCTGCTGGCGATCACGGCGGGCGGCGGCGTCGTCCCGGGGAACCTGGCGGAGTGGGCGCTCGTGGCGGTGGCCGTGTGGACCTCGGTGTGGTTCGGCCGGGCCCGCGGCGGGCGCTTCGCCGCGCTGCTGGCCACGGGCGTCAACGTGCTGGCGGCGCTGGCGCTGCTGGCCGGCATGGCGACGGTCTCCGACCGCGACGACCAGCCGGTCGCGATGGCGGCGCCGGCCGACGTGATGCTGGTCGGCGGCGGCCTCGACGTCTACAACATCAAGCCGTACGCCAAGGACGGCAGCCCGCTGACCGACGTCTACCTCTACGACCAGGACGGCAAACCGATCACGGTCAGCCCCGAGGAGCACGGGTACATGGTCGACCGGTCCTGCGGTGAGCCGGTGCTCAACCGCTACCCGCTGCCGCTGGTCCAGCAGCAGGAGATGATGGCCGACAACGGCATGCCCACGGCCGCGCCCGCCGCGTGCCCGACGGCCTCCACGGCGCCCCTCGCCCCGTCGGCGACGCCCGCGCCGGCCGCCACCGCCACTGCCACTGCCACCCCCACTGCCGCCACGCCCGTGCCCGAGAGGACGAGGTGATCGGGCACCATCGGTGTCATGAGCTTCGTACCACCCGGCACCGGCTGGCCCGGCGACCCCGCCACCCCTGACACCCCGGTGGCCCATGACCCCGCGGACGTGCGCCGCCTCGCCTCCACCAGCGGCACCCTCGCGGAGCTCACGGCCGCGCAGTCCGTCTGCCGTGCCTGCCCGCGTCTGGTGGAGTGGCGCGAGGAGGTGGCGCGCGTGCGGCGGCGCGCGTTCGCGGACGAGACGTACTGGGGCCGTCCCGTCCCCGGGTGGGGGGCCGAGCGGCCGAAGGTGCTGCTGGTCGGCCTGGCGCCGGCGGCCCACGGGGGCAACAGGACGGGCCGCATCTTCACCGGCGACCGCAGCGGCGACTGGCTGTTCGCCTCGCTCCACCGCTGCGGCCTGGCGGCCAAGGAGACCAGCACGTACGCCGGCGACGGCCAGGAGCTCATCGACACCAGGGTGGTGGCGTCGGTGCGCTGCGCGCCTCCGGCCAACAAGCCCACGCCGGAGGAGAAGGCCGCCTGTTTCCCGTGGATGGCGCGCGAGGTGGCGATGGTGGCGCAGAGCGTACGGGCGGTGGTGGCGCTCGGCGGGTTCGCCTGGCAGGCCATGTGGCCCGCGCTCAGGGACGCCGGCTACGACCTGCCGCGCACCCGCCCCAGGTTCGGCCACGGCGTCGAGGTCGAGGTCCGGCACGGCGCCGCCCCCGTCACGTTGATCGGCTGCTACCACCCCAGCCAGCAGAACACCTTCACCGGCCGCGTCACCGCCCAGATGCTGGACGACGTCTTCCTCCGGGCCAGGTCACTAGCGGTGTGACGCGTCCCACCATCCCCGGGTTGGACTCTCCGGAAGTGCCCGACGTAAGCTTGTGAATGCTTTCACAAGCATTCCACGAGGGATGGGGCCTCAGGATGAACAAGCACATCTTGATCGTCGGCGGCGGGTACGTCGGCCTGTACACCGCGCTCAGACTGCAGCGCAAGCTCCACCGCGAGCTGCGCGGCGGCGAGGCGCGCATCACGATCATCGACCCCCAGTCCTACATGACCTACCAGCCGTTCCTGCCGGAGGCGGCGGCGGGCAACCTGTCGCCCAGGCACATGGTGGCC
Organism: Nonomuraea sp. NPDC001831; assembly: GCF_042892035.1. NCBI lineage: Bacteria > Bacillati > Actinomycetota > Actinomycetes > Streptosporangiales > Streptosporangiaceae > Nonomuraea > Nonomuraea sp. NPDC001831. Next base: position 173,856 of record NZ_JBIATU010000008.1, read on the forward strand.
CCGCTGCGCCGGATCCTGCCCAAGGTGCGCATCCTCAACGGCACGGTCACCAAGGTCGACCACGCCGAGCGCGTCGTCACGTTCCAGCCCGCCGAGGGCGAGCCGCGCCAGGTGGCCTACGACGTGATCGTGATGGCCGCCGGGTCGATCTCGCGCACGCTGCCGATCCCCGGGCTGACCGACATCGGCATCGGGTTCAAGACCGTCGGCGAGGCCATCGCGCTGCGCAACCGCGTGCTGCACCTGCTCGACGTGGCCGAGTCGACCGTCGATCCCGAGGTGCGGCGCAGGGCGCTGACGTTCGTCGTGGTCGGGGCCGGCTTCGCGGGCGTGGAGGCGCTGGCCGAGCTGGAGGACATGGCCAAGGACTCCACCCGCTACTACCGCAACATCACCCCGGCCGACCTGCGCTGGGTGCTCGTGGAGGCGACGAACCGGGTGCTGCCCGAGGTCGGCCCCGAGATGGGCAAGTGGACGCTGGAGCAGCTGCGCGAACGCGGCATCGAGGTCAAGCTGGACACCAGGCTGGAGTCGTGCGAGGGCGGCCACGTCGTGCTCAGCGACGGCACCGAGTTCGACGCCGAGACCCTGGTGTGGACGGCGGGCGTCAAGCCGAGCCCGGTCGTCAACGACAGCGACCTGCCCCTGGACGAGCGGGGCCGGATCAAGACCACCGCCGCCCTGACCGTCGCCGGCACCCGCGACGCCTTCGCCGCCGGCGACGCGGCCGGGGTGCCCGACGTGACGAACCCGGGCCAGTACTGCGCCCCCAACGCCCAGCACGCCGTGCGCCAGGCCAAGGTGCTGGCCGACAACATCGTCCGGCACCTGCGCGGCGAGCAACTGGTCAATTACCGCCACAAGTATGTCGGATCGGTCGCCGGATTGGGCCTGCATCAGGGCGTCGCCAATGTCTACGGCGTGAAGCTGCGCGGTTTCCCTGCGTGGTTCATGCACCGCACCTACCATCTGTCGCGGGTGCCGACGCTGAACCGCAAGGTCCGTGTCGTCGTCGACTGGACCCTGGCCCTGTTCTTCAAGCGAGAGACCATCTCGCTGGGTGAGATGGAGCATCCGCGCGACGGATTCAGGGCCGCGGTGGCGACGACCCGCCGCTAGCCCAGGTACGGCAGCGCCCCGGCGAGCATCGCCGGGGCGTTTTCGGCACCCCTGGACGAAATGCGGAAGGGGTACCACGGGTGGGGCTCTCAGCGGTGACCGTGCTCGGCGTGGACCGGCCCGGCGTGATCGCCGCCGTCACCGGTTCGCTGGCCGACTGCGGCGCGAACATCCAGGACTCGACCATGACGCTGCTCGGCGGGTACGTGGCGATGATGCTTCTGGTCTCCGGCGATCTCGACCCCGCCGAGCTGACCAAGCGGCTCAGCGCGCCCGAGCTGGTGGTCTCCGCCTCGGCGATCGAGGCGCGGCGGCACTTCTGCGACGACGGCGGCGGCCTCGGCTACGTCCTGACCGTGCACGGCCCCGACCGGCCCGGCATCATCTCGGCCGTCAGCGCCGTGCTGGCCGCCGACGGCGGCAACATCACCGGCATGAGCACCCGGCTCACCGGCCGCCTGTACGTGCTCATCGCCGACGTCGAGCTGCCCGAGGACGTCGACGTCGCCGCCCTCATGCGCCGGCTGGCGGCGGTCGGGGCCGGGCTCGACTCGGAGATCACCTTCCGTCCCGTCGAGCCGGACCTGCTGTGACGGGCGCCAGAGGCACCCCGCGCCAGGTGCTCGGCGCGCCGCACCCGGCGCTGTCGGCCAGGGCCGAGCCGGTCGATCCGGCGGCCCCCGAGACCGTGCGGGCCGCGGCCGACCTCCTCGCCACCCTGCGCAGTGAGAAGGCCATGACGGGGCTGGCGGCCCCGCAGATCGGCCTGAGGTGGCGGCTGATCGCCTTCAACGCCTGGGCCCACCCCCGGGCCCGGTCGTGGGCCGGGGAGCTCGTCCTGGTCAACCCTCGGCTCACGAGCGCCTCCCACTGGGACGGCGGGCGCGAGGGGTGCGCGTCCATCGCCGGGCTCACGGCGGACGTACGCCGGGCGACGCGTATCACCGTTCATGGGCATTTGCCGGGCACAGGGGAGCCGGTCGTCATCGAGGCGGACGCCTTCGAAGCCCGCTGCATTCAGCACCAACTGGACCATCTGGACGGTCTACTCTTCTTGGACAGAGTGCCAGGGGCGCTATCACTTCACCGCAGACTTCACACTTGTGACGCCTGATGCGAAGTTGTGCTCCTCGGAAGCATGGTCCGTTTCGTATGATTGCGGCGCCCCCGTAGCCCAATGGCAGAGGCAAACCCCTTAAAAGGGTTGTAGTGCGGGTTCGAATCCCGCCGGGGGCACCATTCTTAAGTGTCCCCGACCTGGGGTTTTCTCCGAGTGAAGCGTCTTGTCGCATCCGGTGGTTCACTACTGCTGTCAACCCGTCACACAATGCTTCCAGTCGTTTGCCGGGAAGACCCGGTGTGGTGAGGCATCGGGAAGATTCCGTTTTCATCACGAAACCCAACAGAACCCGGTTTCCATTGGTTGCGACGCAGTTACTCGCCGCCCGGCCGCCGGCCCCCCGGACGGCCCTCCCGGCCACGGGAACTCGTGCGAGGTCACGTTCGTTGTCCTCGCTGCCGAAGTCCCCCGACGAACTTCGATCTGAGCGTGAGTTGACCTAGGTGCCGCCAGGCCCCGTAGGCTCGGCGCCACAGGAGGCAGCGATGGAGAGCAAGAACCCCGTATTCGGCAGGGTGCGCCAGCAGCGCGCGGGTTGGGCCGGCCCGGCCCCCTCACCCGACACCCTGCGGAACATGTACGACGCCCCGTCGTACGCACCCCCGGCCCCGCCCGCCTACCGGGCGATGACCCTCGACGACGTCGTCGTCCGGGGTTTCCTCACCCTCGGAGCGCTCGTCGTGGCCGCCGCCGCGACGTGGGTGCTCGACGTCCCCCCGATGGTGGCCGTCGTCGCCGCCGTCGTGGCCCTGATCCTCGGCCTGATCGCCTCGTTCACCCAGAGCACCAACCCGGCGCTCATCCTGGGTTACGCGGTGTTCGAGGGCGTCTTCCTCGGCAAGATCAGCCAGCTGTTCGAGGGCGCCATCAGCGGCATCGTCTTCCAGGCGGTGCTCGGCACGGCCTTCGCCTTCGGCGCCGTGCTGACGGTCTACTCGCTGCGGGTCGTCCGCGTCACCCCCAAGCTGGTCAAGTACGGCATGGCGGCCGCCATCGCGGTGGTCGGGCTGGTGCTGGTCAACCTGCTGGTCGGCATCTTCAACGGCGTCGGGCTCGGCCTGCGCACCGACAGCCCGCTCGGCTACGTCTTCAGCATCGTCATGATCCTGATCGGCTGCTTCTTCCTGCTCCTCGACTTCGACTCGATCGAGCAGGGCGTGCGCCAGGGCGTCCCGGAGAAGTTCGCCTGGCAGTGCGCGTTCGGCCTCATGCTGAGCCTGGTGTGGATCTACCTTGAGGTGCTCCGCCTCATCAGCTATTTCACCGGCGACGACTGATCGTTCATCTCCTGGGGGCCTCGCCGTAACCGGCGGGGCCCTCTCTTTGTGCGACCGGAAATCTACCTGCCGTCACACAATGATGCCGGGCCGGGGGGTTGCCATTCGCAGCGCGGTGTTGCAGTGTCGAGCAAAGGACCTTAATCCGCGGAGGTGCCCATGTCCTTGAACCACTCACCGGAGACGCAGACGAAGCTCATCGCAAGGGTCCCCACGATAACGGGACGCGAACTCCCCGAGTGGTTCCAAGCCATCGACAACGGCCCATCCTTCCTGAGGTGCGACGAGCGGGCCAACTGGCTCGCCGACGAGCACGGGCTGACCCACGGCTACGCCGCCGCGATCGTGCTGGAGCACGAGCGGCACCGCCGTACCCGAATGGGCTTGATGTAGAGCCCTTCCCCATCCCCGCGCCCGTGCTCCGAGCACGGGCGCGTCATCATGAAGACATGGATCTGGACAAGGCGCTCGGCTTCATCGAGACCCACCACCACGCAGTCCTGCTCACCAGCCGTCGCGGAGGGCACCCGCAGATGTCGCCGGTGCTGGCGGGCGTGGCGGACGGGCACATCGTCATCAGCACCCGCGAGACGGCGATGAAGGTGCACAACATCCGCCGCGATCCCCGCGTCTCGCTCTGCGTGCTCGCCGACGGCTTCTTCGGCGAGTGGCTCCAGGTCGACGGCACGGCCGAGGTCGTCTCCCTGCCGGAGGCGATGGACCAGCTCGTCGCCTACTACCGTGACATCTCCGGCGAACACCCCGACTGGGACGACTACCGCGCGGCCATGGTCAGGGAGCGGCGCGTCATCGTCCGCGTGACGCCGCTCCAGGCCGGCCCCGACCGTCAGGGCTGACCCCCGGGACGCGAACGGCCCCGCGCGGCCGGGAAGGCCGGGCGCGGGGCCGCAGAGCACGATCTAGGACAGGCGCTCCAGCACCATCGCCATGCCCTGGCCGCCGCCGACGCACATCGTCTCGAGGCCGAGGCTCTTGTCGTGGTGGCGCAGGCTGTTGATCAGCGTCGAGGTGATGCGCGCCCCGGTCATGCCGAACGGGTGCCCGACGGCGATGGCGCCACCGTTGACGTTGAGCCGGTCGAGCTCGATCCCGAGGTCCTGGTACGACGGGATCACCTGCGCCGCGAACGCCTCGTTGATCTCCACGAGGTCGATGTCCTCGATCGCCATCCCGGCCCGCGACAGCGCCTGCTTGGACGCCTCCACCGGCCCGAGGCCCATGATCTCGGGCGACAGCCCGCTGACGCCGGTGCTGACGATCCGGGCCAGCGGCGTGATGCCCAGCTCGGCCGCCTTGACGTCGCTCATGATGACCAGGGCCGCCGCGCCGTCGTTGAGCGGGCAGCAGTTGCCCGCGGTGACCGTGCCGTCGGGGCGGAAGACCGGCTTGAGCCCGGCCACCCCCTCGTACGTGGTGCCGGCCCGGGGGCCGTCGTCCTTGCTGACCACGGTGCCGTCGGGGAGCGTGACGGGGGTGATGTCCTTCTGCCAGAACCCGTCGGCCAGCGCCTTCTCGGCCAGGTTCTGGGAGCGCACGCCGAACTCGTCCTGCTCGCGGCGGCTGACGCCCTTGAGCTGGGCCAGGTTCTCGGCGGTCTGCCCCATGGCGATGTAGATGTCGGGGACGGCGCCGTCCTGGCGGGGGTCGTGCCAGGTCTGGCCGCCCTCGGCTGCCTTCTTGGTGCGGGCCGTCGCGTCGAGGAAGAGCGGGTTGTGGGTGTCGGGCAGCGAGTCGGAGTTGCCCTTGGCGAAGCGCGAGACGGTCTCCACGCCGGCCGAGACGAACACGTCGCCCTCGCCCGCCTTGATCGCGTGGAAGGCCATCCGTGTCGTCTGCAGCGACGAGGAGCAGTAGCGCGTGACGGTCGTGCCCGGCACGGTGTCGAGCCCGAGCAGCACCGCCACCACCCGGGCCATGTTGAAGCCCTGCTCACCGCCCGGCAGGCCACAGCCGAGCATGATGTCGTCGATCGTGTTCGGGTCGAGCTGGGGCACCTTGGCCAGCGCCGCCTGGATCATCTGTACGGTCAGATCGTCGGGACGGATGTCCTTGAGCGACCCCTTGAAGGCTCGTCCGATCGGGGAACGCGCGGTTGCGACGATGACTGCCTCGGGCATGGCCCCTCCTTGTGTCCGGCGCTGATATTAGAACTATATTCCAGTCCTCCTCGCAAGCGCCCCGGGGCCCCGCGTCAGCCGTACATGCCGGGGGCGGTGGCGGTGTGGTCGTTGACGGCGTGCACGGCGCCCTTCTCGTCGCGCCACAGGCGCCAGCCGTCCTGGCTGCCGGTGAACCAGGGCGGCGGAGCGTTCATGGGGGAGACGCGGGTGCCGGTGCCGAGGTCGTACTCGCAGACGGCGGCCGTGGAGTAGAAGCCGGGGGCCTGGCCGCGCAGCGGCAGCGGCTTGGGGTCGGTGACGCAGAAGGACCAGCCCCGCTCCTCGCCCACCGGCGCGGGCTTGCCCGAGACCAGGTCGAAGGCGCTGCCCTTGGCGTCGTGCTTGAGGAAGCCCAGTTTGTCCATGCGGTCGGGGAAGGCCAGCCACCAGCCCGAGCCGGGGACGTCGGAGGCGGTGATCTGGCCGACCACCCGGCCGGTCTCGGAGTCGAGCCTGGCGAAACCGCCGTAGGCGCCCTGGCGGTCGACCGGACGGACCACGGGCGCGTAGCCGGGGCTGCCGCTGGGATAGACGCGCACGACGGAAGGACGCATCCAGTTGACCGTGCCGTCGCTGATCCTGATGGAGAACAGCCCGAAGGTGGAGACCTTCTTCGTCTGGGGGTTGGTGTAGGGGGCGACGTAGCCGACCAGGTTGTCGCCGGTCGAGCCGAACGCCCACCCGCCCGACAGGTCGATGCCGGGCCCGAGCGCCTGCTCGATCGGCTGCTGCCACTGCAGCTTGCCGGTCTTGACGTCGTAGGACTCGATCATGGGGTTGGCGGCCATCCGCAGCAGCAGCACCCGGGCCGGGTCGGACCACTCGACCTCGGAGATGCCGGGCAGCCGCCACATCACCCGGCCGGTCGCCGGGTCGAGCACGACCATCCGGGCGTGGGTGAGGGCGGTGTGCTCCGACACGCACAGGTAGGGGCCGCAGCGCTGCGGCCCGAACGTGGAGTGCATGGGCCTGGCCCACTTCTGCGCCCCGGAGCGGGCGTCGCGGGCGATGAGGGTGGCGTTCCAGCGGCCCTTCTTCGCCGGGTCGAGGGCCACGACCACCCCCTGGCCCTTGGCCGTCTCCACGATCGCGGGGGCGGAGACGCCCATGCCGGGCAGCCGGCCCGCCATGGTGGCCGGGTAGGCCCACAGGCGCCGGCCGTCTTCGAGGCCGAGCGCCACGGTCTCCAGCGTGCCGTCGGGCTTCATGGACGTGGTGGTGACCACACCGGCCGCGGACACGATCCGGCTGACCGCGTTGACCTGGGTGTTCTGCCAGGAGGGGAAGTTCGCCGTGGCGGCGTCGCTGCCGGAGCAGGCGGTCAGGGCGAGGGTCCCCGCGAGGGCCAGGGAAGGTTTCATGAGGGGCCGGAGCACAGGCAATTCACTCCAAAAGAGGACGAGGAGTGACGGCTAAGGCTCGGAGGGTGACCGGGTCAGGCGTCGCGAAGCCCCCCGGCGCGCACGATCACGCGTCGGTGGGATCGTCGAGCCGCCCGCCGGGCGCGCTCACGCGTCGGTAGGCGTCTCGCCGAGCCGCCGGCGGAACAGCGTGGCCCACTTGCCGTGGAGCCCCGTCGCCCGCCCGTCGACCCGGGTCGCGGTGACCTCGGTGCCGGGCTCCTCCGCGGCCGTTGCCGCCGCAAGGTAGATCGGTTGCAGTCCTTCGCCCCGCGCGGGCCGCGGCTCAGGCCACAGCCCCAACGCAGCGCACACCGACGGTAGCACCGCGTAAGCGGCCTGCGCGTAACCTCGGTCAGATGGATGGAAACGATCCGGTCCGAACATTTCTGTCGGATTTGTATCGAATTCCGGCCCCAAAACGTCGGCGAACGCCACCGTGCGGCCGCCCGCGTCGACCACGGCGACGGTCTGGGCCGCCGCGAGCTGACGGCTCCACCGCCGGGTCACCCAGCGCAGCGGCTGGGCGATGGGCCGTACCGTGCCGAGGTCGGGGCAGGTGCCGACGACCACCTCGACGCCCGCCTCGCGCAGCCGCCGCACCGCCTTGGCCAGGTGGCGCACCGCCACGGCCGGCGGCGTCTGGGTGATGATGTCGTTGGCTCCCACGAAGATGACCGCCACGTCCGGGCGCATGGCGAGGGCGGCGTCCACCTGCTCGGGCAGCTCGGCGGACGGGGCGCCCGACTTGCCCGCCACCAGCAGGTGCACCGGCCGCTCGGCCACCGCCGCCACGCCGTTGGCCAGCAGGACGGCGGGGGTGTGGCTGGGATCGGTCATGCCCAGGCCCACCGAAGTGGAATCGCCCAGCATGGCCATCTTGAGGGGTTTGCCGCGGAAATCGCCGTAGACGCCGTCGGAGGGCGGTCCGTCCAGACCGTGGGGGCGGCCGATGGCCTTGCGCGCGAGCAGCCCCTCGGCGATCAGCAGGCCGTACGCCGTGGCTCCCAGAGCCGTGAGCCCGCCACCTCCGAGCGCCGCCGCCATCGCGATCCGCCTGGCCGCGCGTGCCATGCCTGCTGCCCAGACCACGTAGTGTCCTCCCGGTCGAACTCGGCGGTAGCGTTTGCTTGAAAACTAGCCGAGGGCCTGCCACCCCCACTGGATCTCGGCCTCGGGCAAGCTGATCAAGCTTCGGCAAAGAAGGTGAACACCTCGGTGCGCGTTTACGATTCCCTGGTCGATCTCATGGGGAACACTCCGCTCGTCCGCCTGCACAAGGTCACGGCGGGGATCTCCGCCCAGGTGCTGGCCAAGGTCGAATATTTCAATCCGGGCGGCTCGGTCAAGGACCGCATCGCGCTGCGCATGATCGAGGCCGCCGAGGCCTCCGGCGCGCTGCGGCCGGGCGGCGTCATCGTCGAGCCGACGTCCGGCAACACCGGGGTGGGCCTGGCCATCGTGGCCCAGCAGAAGGGCTACCGGTGCCTGTTCGTGGTGCCCGACAAGGTGGCCCAGGACAAGATCGCAGTGCTGCGCGCGTACGGGGCCGAGGTCGTGGTCTGCCCGACCGCCGTCTCGCCCGACCACCCGGAGTCCTACTACTCGGTCTCCGACCGGCTGGCCCGCGAGATCCCCAACGCCTGGAAGCCCGACCAGTACTCCAACGTCAACAACCCCGACTCCCACTACCACTCCACCGGTCCCGAGCTGTGGGAGCAGACCGACGGCCGCATCACGCACTTCGTGGCGGGCATCGGCACCGGCGGCACGATCAGCGGCACCGGCCGCTACCTCAGGGAGGTCTCCGAGGGCCGGGTGAAGATCATCGGGGCCGACCCCGAGGGCTCGGTGTACTCCGGCGGCTCCGGCCGTCCCTACCTGGTGGAGGGCGTGGGTGAGGACATCTGGCCGGCCACGTACGACACCGGGATCTGCGACGAGATCATCGCGGTGTCCGACAAGGACTCCTTCACCATGACCCGCCGCCTGGCTCGCGAGGAGGGGCTGCTGGTCGGCGGCTCGTGCGGCATGGCCGTGGTGGCGGCGCTGCAGGTGGCGGCCAAGGCGGGGCCCGACGACGTGGTGGTCGTGCTGCTGCCCGACGGCGGCCGCGGCTACCTGTCGAAGATCTTCAACGACGACTGGATGGCCGACTACGGCTTCCTGACCACCAGCTCGGACGAGGGCCTGGTCGGCGACGTGCTGGCGCGCAAGGGGCCGGGCCTGCCGGAGTTCGTGCACGCCCACCCGCACGAGTCGGTCGGCACGGCCATCTCGATCATGCGCGAGTACTCGGTGTCCCAGCTTCCGGTCATGAAGGAGGAGCCGCCGGTCATGGCGGCCGAGGTGGTCGGCTCCATCGTCGAGCGCGACCTGCTGGAGGCGCTCTACCACGGCAGGCTCGCCTCCGACGACCCGATCTCCGACCACATGTCGGCGCCGCTACCCACGATCGGCAGCGGCGAACCCGTCGCGCGCGCGGTCGAGGCGCTGGAGAAGGCCGACGCGGCCGTCGTCCTGGAGGACGGCAAGCCCGCCGGGCTGCTCACCCGGCAGGACCTGCTCGCCTTCCTCGCCAACCACTGATCAGGGCTTCCTTATCGATTCGATCACGGTGCCGAGGCCCTCGTGCCCGCGTCCCTCGGCGTCGGCGCGCTCGAACAGCTCCTTCAGCGCGTTCGGCACCGTGGTCTCCACGCCGGCCTCGGCCAGCGCGTGCACGACGTGGCCGAGGCCCACGGCCTGCATGTGCAGCGAGTTCAGCTCGCCGGGGTAGCTGCCGGCGGCGAACTCCTCGGCCAGGATCTTCGCGAACCCCATCACGCCGTCGCCGCCGAGCTGGGTGAAGGTCTCCCGCACGTACGGCAGGAACTCCAGCGGGGAGACCCCGGCCGTGCTCAGCATCGCCATGGCGTGCATCTGGCTGGTCAGGCTCGACCAGAAGATCAGCAGCAGCGACTGGTAGTACATCATCGCCAGGCCCTCGTCCGCGCCGACGTGGACGACGTCGCCGAGGGCCCCGAGCGTGGCCGTGTGCCGGTCGAGCACGTCCTTGGGGCCGCTGTAGAAGGAGTACGCGCCCGGCTGCCCGATGCCCGGGGGCGGGACCATGATCCCGGCGGTGATGAGCGTGCCGCCGCGTCCGGCCACCCAGCGGGCCGCCGCGCGCAGCTCCTCGGGGGTGCCCGAGCTGAGGTTGACCAGCACCTTCCCGTCGAGCCCCGCCTCGCCGAGGCTGTCGTACATCGCCTGGTAGCCGATCTGGCTGAACACCAGCAGGTCGCCGTCCGCGGCCGAGGCCGCGCGCCGGGCTCCCCGGGCGACCAGCGGTTCTGCCTTGCTCGCCGTACGGTTCCACACGGCCACGTCGAAACCCGCGCCGAGGAACGTCTCGGCCATCTTCGACCCCATCGGGCCGAGTCCTGCAACTGTCACCTGAGTCATGCCAGGGAGCCTGCGGCACCGCGCTACGGAAATCCTTCTGACCGGCTACGGGTTAGTCTCTGCATGGTGCGATTCGGGGTGCTCGGCCCGCTGGCCGTCCGGACGGACGGCGGCGAGGAGATCCACGTCGCCGAGCCCAAGGTCCGCGCGCTCCTCGCCGCCCTGCTGGCGGCCGACGGCGGCCCGGTCTCCGCCGACCGGCTGATCGACGACCTGTGGGGCGACCGGCCCGGCCGCAACCCGCTCGGCACCCTCCAGGCCCGCGTCTCCCAGCTCCGCCGCGCGCTCGGCGACCCCGCCATGGTCGTCCACGGCCCGGCCGGCTACCGGCTGGCCGCCCACGACTGCGACGCCGTCCGGTTCCGCGCGCTCGTGGCCCGCCGCGGCGCCGCCCCGCGTGAGCGCGCCCGCGAGCTGGAGCAGGCGCTCGCCCTGTGGCGGGGGGCGGCCTACGCCGACTTCGCCGACGAGGGCTTCGCCCGTCCCGAGATCACCCTGCTGACCGAGCTGCGCCTGTCGGCCCTGGAGGAGCAGGCCGAGGTGCGCCTCGCGCTCGGCCACGACGTCGACCTCGCCGGCCTGGTCGCCCGGCACCCCCTGCGCGAACGGCTGCGCGCCTCCCACATGAAGGCCCTGTACCGGGGCGGCCGGCAGAGCGAGGCGCTGGCCGCCTACGAGGAGCTGCGCGTCAGGCTGGCCGAGGAACTGGGGCTCGACCCCTCGCCCGAACTGGCCGCGCTGCACCGGGCCATCCTGCGCCACGACCCCTCGCTGGCCGCCCCGCCGCCCGCCGCCGACCCCGCACCTGCCGTCAACCTGCCCGCGCCGCTCACCCCGCTGGTCGGCCGGGACGCCGACCTCGCCGAGGTCGCCGCCCTGCTGGCGGACTCGCGGCTGGTGACCCTGACCGGGCCGGGCGGCGTGGGTAAGACCCGCCTCGCCCTCGCCGCCGCCCGCCGCCTGGCCTTCCCCGAGGGGCCTGCCGAGCCGGGGCAGGTTCGGTTCGCCGACGGGGTGTGGCTGGTGGAGCTGGCCGGGGCCGGCGACGCGGACGTGGCCGAGGCGGTGGCGGCGGTGCTCGGCGTGCGCGACGACGACTCCGTGCCGCTGGCGTCCAGGCTGGCCGGGGTGCTGGCGGACAGGAGCGCGCTGCTGGTCCTGGACAACTGCGAGCACCTGGTCGAGCAGGTCGCCGGGCTCGTCTCGGCGCTGCTGCGGGCCGCGCCCGGCCTGCGCGTGCTGGCCACCAGCCAGGAGCCGCTGGGCGTGTCCGGCGAACGGGTCCGGGTCGTCCACCCGCTGGCCGAGGCCGACGCCGTACGGCTCTTCGCGGCCCGCGCGGACGTCGAGCCCGGCCCCACCGTGGCCGTCATCTGCCGGCGGCTCGACGGCATCCCGCTGGCCCTGGAGCTGGCGGCGACGCGGGTGCGCGCGCTCGGCGTACAGGAGCTGGCCGCCCGCCTGGACGACCGGTTCAGGCTGCTCAGCGCCGGGATGCGGGACGCCCCGGCCCGGCAGCGCACGCTGCGGGCCACCATCGACTGGAGCTGGGAGCTGCTGTCGGACGAGGAACGCGCGGTGCTGCGGCGGCTGGCCGCGCACGCCGACGGCTGCACCCTGGAGGCCGCCGAGGCGGTCTGCGCCGAGCCCGGCGTGGACGTGCTCGACGTGCTGGCCAGGCTCGTGGACCGGTCGCTGGTCGCCGTGGCGCCCGGCCCCCTCGGACCCCGCTACCGGCTGCTGGAGTCGGTGACCGCCTACTGCCTCGAACGGCTGCGCGAGGCCGGTGAGCACGACCTGCTGCGGGAGCGGCACGCCCGCTACTACACCGACCTGGCCGCCCGCGCCGAGCTGCGCGGCCCGCGCCAGCACGAATGGCTGGACCGGCTGGGCGCCGAGAGCGCCAACCTGCGGCTGGCCCTGTCAGGGCCGGAGCCGCTGCGCCTGGCCAACGCGCTGGCCTGGTACTGGATCCTGCGCGGCAGGCTGCGCGAGGGCCGCCGGTCGATCGAGGCGGCGCTGGCGGCGGGCGGCGAGGACGGCGCCGCCGCCCTGGCCTCGGTGTGGCTGGCCGGCATCGGGCTGCTGCTCGGCGAGCCCACCCCGCCGGTACGACGGGCCGCGCTCGACCGTGCGGGGGCCGCGCTGGCCGACTGGTTCCTCAGCTTCGTGCGCTGGGCGTACGGCGACCACGCGGCGCACCGGGACGCGGTGGGCCGGGCGCTGGCGGCGTACGAGGAGCTGGGGGACCGGTGGGGGGTGGCGGCGGCGCTGTGCCTGCGGGCCAAGCTCGCGGTGGGCCGCGGCGACCTCGCGGCGATGGAACGCGACGGCGAGCGCGGCCTGGCCCTCTTCCGCGAGCTGGGGGACGAATGGGGGCAGGTCGAGGCCATGGACGTGCTCGACCGGCTGGCCGAGATCCGCGGCGACTACGAGCGGGCGGCCCGGCTGCGCCAGGAGGCGCTGCGGCTGGCCGAGGGGCTGGGGTTCGACGTGTCGTTCAAGCTGGCCGCGCTCGGCCGGCTCGCGCTGCTCACGGGCGACTACGAGCGGTCCGACGACTACCACGGGCGGGCGAGGCGGCTGGCGGTGGCGCAGTCGTACCGGTCGGCGGAGGAGAACGCGCTGCTCGGCCTGGCCATGAGCGCTCGCAGGCAGGGGCGGTACGAGGAGGCGGAGTCGTACCTGCTGTCCGCGCTCGACTGGCTGCGGCAGGTGCGCGGGACGCCAGGGACGGCGTTCGTCATGGCCGAGTGGGGGTTCGTGGCCGAGCAGCGCGGCGACGCCGAGACGGCGCTGGCGCGTCAGCGCGAGGGCTACGCGAACGCCCGCGCGACGGGCGACCCGCGGGCCGTCGCGCTGGCCCTGGAGGGGCTGGCAGGCGCGTTGTCGATCGCGGGCCCCGGGCGCCTGGCGGAGGCGGCGCGGAAGCTGGGACGGGCCGCGGCGCTCCGGCGGTCCGTCGGCGCGCCCCTTCCCGCCGGCGAACGCCATGACGTGGACCGGATCACCGCCCGCCTGCGCGCCGCCCTGGGCGAGCCGGAGTTCGCCGGGTCCTTCGCCGCGGGGGAGCGGGATCCTGAGGTCTCGGGCCAGTGGGAACCCGCCGAGGGCCCGGCCGGCCGGTCGGGCGGGTCAGGGGAGCGGGAACTCGGCGATCACTTCCCAGGGGCCCTCGGGGGACGGGCCCGCGTAGAGCCTGCCGCCCAGCGCCTCCACCCGCTCGGCCATGCCGACCAGCCCGAACCCGCCGCCCAGCCGGGACACCCGCGGGTCTGAGGCGACCGAGCCGAAGTTCCGCACCCGCAGCACGACCACCCGCTCGTACCGCCGCAGATCGGCCTCCACCCACGCGGCGCGGGTGGCGTGCTTGCGCACGTTGGTGAGCGACTCCAGCAGCACCCGGTGCAGCGTCGTCATCACCTCGGGCGGCAGCGTGCGGTCGTCGATGCCCGATCCGATCTCGAACGCCACCTTCGGCCCCTCGACCGAGAACCGCTCGGTCAGCAGCCGCAGGTCGGCCAGCGTCGTGCCGGGCCTGCGGTCGGCCTCGTCCTCGGTGCGCAGGACGGTGACCATGCGCCGCATCGAGGTCAGCGCCTCCGACCCGGCCGAGGCGATCGCGTCGAGCGCGGGCAGCACGGCCTCGGGCTTGTGCTCGGCGACCGTACGCGCGGCCTGGGCCTGGACGACGATGCCGGTGATGTGGTGGGCGACCAGGTCGTGCAGCTCCCTGGCCAGTTCGAGACGTTCGGCCCGGCGTACGGAGTGCACCGCCTCGGTCCGGCGTTCCTGCTGGAACCGCAGGTAGCCGCCGATGCCCGCGGCCGTCGACCACCCCGCGAACAGCAGGAACGCGAACGCCAGCCCCGCGGTGGGGTAGTCGCGCCTGGCCGACTCGGCCATCAGCACGCCCAGCCCCACGAGCGACAGCACCGCCGCCCGCCGTACCGGCTCGACGTGCCGCAGCACGCCGATGAGGAGGATCAGCAGCGACCCCGTCTCGGCCATGCCGGGCGCGCCCAGCGCGTCGACCGACGCGATGACCAGCGACACGGCGAAGGACAGCCCCAGCAGCGCGCAGAAGCCCTCAAGACGGTGGCGGCGGCGCAGGACGACCGCCGCGATCCCGGCCGCGCCGCAGAACGGCACGAACCACTGCAACCCCCCGGTGCTGACGGCGATGGCCAGGTCGAGCATCAGCATCAGGCCGAGCCAGCCGAGCATCGCGATCTCGCTCAGCCGCCGGACCCAGTACACGATGCCTTTCGAATCCCCCACGCCACGAGCGTAGGCCGGAAGTCGGACAACTCGTATCAACCGATCGGCCGACCCGGTCGCCGCCGGACCAGCCCTTCAGCGGAGGCGGCGGCGACGGCCCCTCGGCGATGCTGGAACACGTCGGAAGGGGGACAGGACATGGTTGTCATCGGGTTCGTTCTGCTGGGGTTGGGACTGGTCGTCACGGCGCTGCTCGCGCTGGCCGACCCCGTGCTGCTCTCGCGCATCAACGGTGAGGAGGCGGAGGGCGCCAGCGGCCGCCACATCGACGTGGAGGTCGTACGGCTCAGCGCCCCGGCCGTCCCGGCCGTGACGGCCGCGACGGCCGCGACGGCCCGCGAGCCCCGGGCGGCCTGAGCCTTCGAGAACGTGGCCCGCGCGGGCATGGCCGCGCGGGTCCGGGCGGGCGCCGTCGGGGGACGGGCCCCGCCACCGGCCCGCGATCCGCTGGGGAACGGATCGCGGGCCGCTTTCCGTTAACGTGGGGCCTATGACCAACGGTTTTGAGACCCTGGCGATCCACGCAGGTCAGGAGCCCGACCCGCTGACCGGCGCGGTCGTGCCGCCGATCTACGCCACGTCCACCTACAAGCAGGACGGCGTGGGCGGCCTGCGTTCGGGATATGAGTACAGCCGCTCGGCCAACCCCACGAGGACGGCGCTGGAAGAGGCGCTGGCCGCCGTGGAGGGCGGCGCGCGGGGGCTGGCGTTCGCCTCGGGCCTGGCCGCCGAGGACACCCTGCTGCGCACGGTGTGCCGGCCGCAGGATCACGTGATCATCCCCAACGACGCGTACGGGGGCACGTACCGGCTGTTCGCCAAGGTGCACGAGCGCTGGGGCCTGCACTACGACCCGGTCCCGCTGCACGACCTCGACGCGGTGGCGGCGGCCATGACGCAGAAGACCAAGATCGTGTGGGTCGAGACGCCCACCAACCCGCTGCTCGGCATCGCCGACATCGCCGCCCTGGCGCAGCTGGCCCACGAGAACGGCGCGCTGCTGGTCGTGGACAACACCTTCGCCTCGCCGTACCTGCAGCAGCCCCTGGCGCTCGGGGCCGACGTGGTCGTCCACTCCACCACCAAGTACGTCGGCGGCCACTCCGACGTGGTCGGCGGCGCGCTGATCGCGCGGGACAAGGGCCTCGGCGACGAGCTGACCTACCACCAGAACGCGATGGGCGCGGTGGCCGGCCCGTTCGACGCCTGGCTGACGCTGCGCGGGCTCAAGACCCTCGGCGTGCGCATGGACCGCCACTGCGACAACGCCGAGCGCGTCGTCGACCTGCTGCTCGCGCACCCGCGCGTGACCCAGGTGCTCTACCCGGGCCTGGCCGAGCACTCCGGCCACGAGGTCGCCGCCAAGCAGATGCGGCGCTTCGGCGGCATGGTGTCCTTCCGCGTGGCGGGCGGCGAGGCCGAGGCCGTGGAGGTGTGCAACCGGGCCAAGCTGTTCACGCTCGGCGAGTCGCTGGGCGGCGTCGAGTCGCTCATCGAGCACCCGGGCCGGATGACGCACGCCTCCGCGGCGGGCTCGCCCCTGGAGGTGCCGAACGACCTGGTGCGCCTGTCGGTCGGCATCGAGACGGTCGACGACCTGCTCGCCGACCTCACCCAGGCCCTCGGCTAAGGCGTCGGGACGACCATCAGGAAGAGGATCACCAGCCAGATCACGGCCAGCAGGCCGCTGATCGCCGCGACCCGTCCGGTCTGCACCTTCGCGTCGTCCTCCGCGTTCTCGCTCTCGAGCGCGCGGAGGGCGGTGCGCAGGTCGCGGTCGATGATGACCAGCAACACGATCGCCACGATGAACAGCGTCATCGACGCCGTCATGTACCACAGGCCGAGCACGCCGTTCCCGACGACGACGCCCAGGGCCACGCCGAACACCAGCACACCCAGGCTGGCCAGGCTGTAGATCCTCGTGGTGCGCTGGATGTTCCGCAGGACGGGCACGTTGTTGGTGCGGATGGCCCGCGGAGCCGCCATCGTCGCGGCGGTCAGCGGGCCGATCGTGAAGATGGCGAAGCCGATGTGCAGCCAGAGAAGCAGGGACATGCGCCTGAGACTAGTCCCCGACGATCTCGGTCGGCGGCTCGACACTCTCTTTAACCTGCGAGGAGCAACGCATGATGAGCTCCGTGGCCGCCACCGCTACGGCCATCAGGGTGATCAGCAGGATCGTGGCAATCATGGGCTCTCCTCCTTCCCCGTGTCCCGCGTAAATATCGTCCGTAATGACTAGACGGACGTGCAACGGAATAAGTTCGCCACGGGTATGGTTGGTCACCGTCGCTTTTTTCTTACCTTCAGGGCACAAGGGGGTGCCGTCCGTGGCCATCAGGCATGTCGAGCCGTACACCGACGAGTGGCTGCAGCAGCCGGTGGGCTATGTGGAGCGCGTCGTCGACCTGCTCGGAGCCGAGGTGGCCGACTGGTGGGAAGGCCCCTGCGATCCGCGTCACGCCACGGTCAGGCTGACCGACGGTTACGCGCTGGTGTGGGACGAGGAGAGCGGGTGGCGGCTCGGGCGCTTCGTCTCCGGCGGGGCGGGCACGCACACCGAGCTGACCGGCGTCCGCTACCTGGGCCATGGGCTGCTGCCCCGGCCGGAGCGCGTGCCGTCGGCTCTTGTCGACGCGCGGGCGGGGGTGGGGGCCAGCTCGGCGTGGCGGCCCTGTTACCGGTCGCACCGCAACTGCCGCGACGGGTTCGACGTGGCCCTCGACTTCTACGCCCGCCTGATCGAAGCCTGACCAACCCCAAAGGCAAGGGCCTCCGCCCTGGGGGCGCTGCGCGCCGGAGGGCTCCGGGCTCTGCTTCATCGGGGGAGCCGAGCTCCCCCGAACCCCCTGTCCGGGGATCTCCCGACCCCCGGACCCCCGGAGGTCACCTGCCTCCTTCCTGGTCATGTGTTGGAGAAGGTGCTCCTGCCGCCTCTGAGACGGCTTCTCTGACCGTCGCCCGAGACGCCTGCGGCAACCTCCTCCGCCTATCCGCGGGAAGACTGTCGGCGCTCCTCGCGGCAATCTGACGAATCACAGCCGGTCGTCGGTGACTCCCGCCGGACGAGGGAGCGTGCTCGACGGAAGAGGCCCCGGGCGTTGCGTCTGGAGCTCCGCCTGACGGGCGAGTTGGCCGCCCAAGTGGTCAGGGTCCACGCCGACGAGCGAGTGCAGCAGCCCTTGCCTGAACTGCTCGCGGGTGGGCGGTTGCCGTCTCCAGGCGGCGCCGCCGTAGGGCAGGGGCACGATGTGCCAATCGTGCCCGTACCGGCGGTGGAGGTCCGCGAGGTTCATGACGGGCCTGCGATGTGTCCGAGGATCAGCTCGGCGGCCTCCTCCGGCAGCGCGGCCAGACGCGGAAGAGGTCCGTTGGGGAGCGGAAGGCCGCCCACGTCCAGTTCCAGCACGTACTCCCCTGACCGAGGGGCCATGCGGACGGTCGCGACGCGCCCGCCTTGGGCGGCGTAGACCACGAGTTCGGGCGGGTGCCGTTCCAACCGGCTGCCGCAGCCTCGGCCCGCGGACTTGAGAGTGAGCCTGTATCGCTCGTCGATGGCCAGAGTGCGAACTCCCCGTTTAGTCAGCAATCGACGGAGTTCGTGCAAGGCGATGATGTACCTGCCTGCTGTCCTGTCATTGATGGGGACGTCTCCGCAGCCCGGCTTTTCGGGCATCCGTTCCAAGAGCTTGCGTATCATTGGTCGTCGCCGTTCAGATGTGTCTCCCTGGGTGCGTGGCCATGTTTCCCCATTCGTTTTCGGCAGACCAGGCGGGGTATTCCTCAGAGGAATAAGGCCCTGTTGGCCAATACCTCTCCGCTATACGCTCGGCTGGTGGATGTTCGGTCACTGCCCGAAGCCCTTACGGCGATCATGAAACAGCGCGGCTGGACCCAGCAGCAGCTCGGCCGCGAGCTGGGAGTGTCGCAGGCGTGGATCTCGCGCGTCTGCAACGGTGTCGCCGACACGGGTCTGGCGCGGGCGAAGGAACTGCTCGCGCGTGTGGGGTGGGAGGTACGGTTTACACCCTCCGTGGAGGAGCCTGTGGAACGCCGGGAGTTCTTGTCGGCAGCCGCATCGGTCGTGTTCGTCGCGTCCGCCGCCGACTCTGATCCCTACCTCGACCCCGACTACGTGCGTGCTCTGTCCGACAGCCTGGCGCGCGGGCGCTACGAACTCGGTGGACTGCCTCTCACGGCCCGCGCCCTCGGGCACGTGAAGCGCGTCGCTCACCTGCGGATGGACTCTGCGGGCCACGAGCTCCAAGATGCGGCGTCCGACCTGATGTACCAGGCAGGCATCGCGCTGTACGACGCCGGCCGGCTCGCCCAGTCCGAACGTGCGGGCACGATGGCCCTCGACCTCGCCCACCAGGCCGAGGACCCGTCAGCGCGAGCTCGGGCGTACGACGCCCTGAGCCGGGTCAGCCTCTATCGCGGCGATCCGCTGCGCGCGGTGCGGCACGCCCAGCGGGGGCTGCGCGTCCCGGACCTTCCGCCGAGCCGCCTGGCGAGTTTGCACATGCGGCTAGGCCGGGCTCTGGCCTGCATAGACGGCAACCAGCGGGAGGCCCGCGAGGCTCTCGACCGCGCCTTGGGCGCGTCCGGTCTGAGCCCGTTCGCCGAGGCCGCTCTCGGCGGGGACGTGGCCATCGGTCTGAGCAGGCTGGGCCACTACAACCAGGCGGATCGGCTTCTGCGGGAGGCGGCGGAGGCCATGGCGCAATGGTCCCCTCTTTTTCGCGCCCAATATCTCGGAAGGCAGGCGCAGACAGCGGTACGCGCGGGCAAACCGGCGCTCGCCGTGCATCACATGCAGATTCTCACCCGCGCGCTGCCGTTCGTCGGCAGCGCGCGCGTGAATAATCGGGTGGAACAAATCATCGCCGCGACCGCCAAGTGGGACCGTATTCCGGAGGTGCGTACCGCGCGCGAACATCTGCGGTCGATGTCGTCGGCCGGATCCCCTTCTGTTTGACGTTTCTCGGCCGTATATTGCACGAATCAGCGGGAGCGGCGGAGGCGGAGGAAGTCGCTGACGACGTATTCGCCGAGACGGTCGGCGCTCGGTGAGAACACCCGGCCGCCGTTCCTGCGGGCCACCTCGTCCACGAACTCCTTCAGCCGGTCGTCGGCCGCCAGCATGAAGACGTTGATCGTGGCCCGCCGCCGCGTCATCTTGTCCACCTCGGCCAGCGTCAGCTCCAGCGTCTCGTGCGACGGCGGCCACTCGAAGGCCGATCTGCCGTTGCGCATGAGGTGGGCGGTCGGCTCGCCGTCGGTGACCACCAGCACCACCGGCTCGAAGTCGGGGTGGCGGTCGAGGTGGCGGCCGGCGATCAGGAGGGCGTGGTGGAGGTTGGTGCCCTGGACCATGTCCCAGTCGAGGCCGGCCAGCTCGTCGGGCTGCAGGACCCTGGCGTAGTTGGAGAAGCCGATGATCTGCACGGCGTCCTGCGGGAACTTGGAGGCCACCAGCGCCTGGAGGGCCAGTGCCGTCTGCTTGGCCGCGGCCCACGTGCCGCGCAGGGCCATCGAGTAGGACAGGTCGACCAGCAGGCACACCGCCGCCGCGCTGCGGCGTTCGGTCTCGGAGACCTCGAAGTCGTCGACGGACAGCCGCACCCGGGCCCGCCCGTCCTGCGGGGCGGTCGCCACGCCGCCGCTGCGCACGCCGTTGACCAGCGTACGGACGACGTCGATCGGCTGCTCGTCGCCGAAGCGCCACGGCCGGGTGGAGCCGGTCAGCTCGCCGGCCGAGCCCGCGTCGTGCTGGTCGTGGTCGCCGCGCCGGCCCGCGTCGAGGGAGGAGAACACGCGTCGCAGCGCGGTCTCGCCGAGCCGCCGGACCGCCTTCGGGGTCAGCTCCAGCTTGCCGCGGCGGCGCAGCAGATAGCCCTGCTCCTCCAGCTCGCGTTCGATGCGCTTGAGCGCCTCCAGGTCGTCGACCGCCGCCCGGCCCAGGGCGCGGCGGACGGCGGCCTCGTCGATGTCGTCGAGCCGCGCGCCCGGGTAGTCCTGGCGCAGGGCGGTCTCCAGCTGGGTGAGGTCGGCCAGCTCCTCCAGGGCGGTGACGGCGTCGCCCATGGCCAGGGGCTCCTCGCCGGTCAGGCGCTCGGGGGCGTTCCAGGCCAGGTCGGGACGGCGGGCGTGCAGGGCCTCGCCGAGGCGGCGCATCTGGTCGGACAGGCCGGCCTGGTCGAGGGTCTGGTTGATGAGGCTGGACAGCTCCTCGCGCTGGCGGGGGGTCATCGAGGCCAGCATGCGCTGGGTGGCGGCGGCCCGCCGGGCCAGGATGTCGACGAGCTCCTCAAGGTTTCGGGGCGTTTCTGGGAACAAATCGCCATATTTCGCCATAAAGGCGTCAAAGTCTTCTGGGGTGTGCTCGCCCCGGGTGTCCCTGTCCAGCATGTCGTTCAGATCGGACATCATCTGCCGGACGCGGGCCATGGCCTCGGGGTCGGGGTTGGCCAGCGCGTCGCGCAGCCCTCTGAACTGGCTGTCGAGCACCTCGCGCCGCAGCAGGTCGCGCAGCTCCTCGAACGTCTGGCGGGCCGCCGCGGAACGCCACTCGTACGAGCTCAGCTCCTGGATGGCGCTCGCGGTGTCCTCGGGCAGCCCGTCGAGCCCGGCCTCGCGCAGCCGCGCGTCGTCGGACGGGTCGGGGAACAGCTCGGCCCGCTCCTGCCCGATCGCCTTGTCCAGCAATGCCCGCGCGCGTTCGAGGGTGCCGTCGAGCCGCCCGCGCTCGCGCAGGTCCCTGCGCCGCCTGCGGACCTCCTTGAGCATGTCGTCGAGCCCGCGCCGGTCCTGGCTGCCGGGCAGCCCGCGCTTGAGCAGGTCGCGCAGCGCGTGGACCGGCGTCGAGCCGGACAGGATCGCGTCGCCCATCTCGTCGAGGGCCGCGCGTACGTCGTAAGGAGGGGCCAGGGGGTCGGGGCCGTCGTGGTATTCGCCGTAGCGGAAGGCCATCACGCTTCCACGCTAACCCCAACCCGCCCCCGCCCGTCTACGGACGCCTGGCCACTTCCCACACCTCGACCGCGCTGTTCGCGTCGGGCGTATAGCTCACCTGCACCTGCACCGCGCGCCCGGCCCCCTTGAGCGCCCTGGTCAGATCGGCCGACTCGCAAGGCAGCGTGCCGAGCCCGCGCTTGTCGACGCCGGCCGGCTTCCCGGACACCCAGCGGTCGCCGCAGCGGGCGGTGGCCCGGTAGAAGGACGTCAGGTACGTGTAGCCCAGCTTGAGCTGCTTGCCGCCGGTGCTGAACAGGACCGTCGCGTCGTCGACGCGCTTGACCGTGCCGCGCGCGGTGACCGGCTCCGGCCAGGCGTTCAGCAGGAACTCCTGAGCCTTGACGGCCCTGCCGCCCTCGTACTCCACGCGCAGCGGGACCGCGCCCTCCCGGAGCCCGACGGTCAGCTGGGCGGGCTTGCACGACGTACGGCCCAGGCCGTCGCGGTCCAGCGCGACGCGGCCCTCGGTCTCCTTCAGGTCGCAGGCCGTCGTCACCCGGCTGTAGGCCGCGCGGGTGTAGTCGAGCTTGAGCTCCGCGGCCCCCGGGATCGCCGTCAGCTTGTAGAGCACGTTGCCGCCGCGCCGCACCTTGGCCGGCTTCATGGGCACGATCCGCAGGCTGCCCTTGCCGTCGGCCCAGGCATAGCCGTAGGCGGTCTTGGCGGCTGCCCTCGTGGGGGCCGCCTGCGCGGGCAGCGCGAGGCCGCCCAGGGCGAGGCCGACGGCGGTGGCATGGATGAGCAGGCGCATGGGCGGTTCCCCCCGGAGTCGTGATCAACCAAACACTACGACGCGGGAAACCGCCCGTTTGTTCACGTCCTGTAGATCGTGACCCCGTCGAGGTCTTCCTTTGACAGCCGCCGCATCAGGTAGAGACCTTCCAGCGCGAACTCCAGGGCCGCCGCGGCGTGCCCCGGGGACTCCTCGCCGGCGCCCATGCCGAGCCTGGACATGATCTTGGCCAGGCCACTGACCGGACCGATCCGGTGCAGCAACTCGGCCGCGGCCACCATGTCGCCGGACTCCACCTGGTTGCCCTCGGCGAACTTGTCAGTCACCGGGGCCAGGTCCATGCCGCCCAGCCTGTTCCTGAACGTCTCGGCCGTGGCCCGGCGCAGCAGGTGGGCCAGGATCTCGGTCTCCCTGCCCTCCTCGCTGACCTCGAACTCCACCTTGCCGCGCAGGCTGTGGACGACGCAGGCCAGGTCGCAGACGCGCGTGACGGCCTGGTCCTCGCCCTTGATCGCCGACCTGCGCACGGCGGAGGCCGCGGCGGTCTCGGCGGCGGCGATCGAGAAGCGCGCCGACACGCCGGACCGGGCGTCGACGGCCGTGGACTCGCGGACCAGCCGGGTGAACCTGGCGATCACCTCGATCAGGTGCTCGGGCACGTCGGCCCCGATGTCGGGCACCGACTCCTGGCGGATGAGGGTGAGCTCGTCCTCGACGGTGAGCGGGTAGTGGGTGCGGATCTCGGCGCCGAAGCGGTCCTTCAGCGGCGTGATGATGCGCCCCCTGTTGGTGTAGTCCTCGGGGTTGGCGCTGGCGATGAGCAGGATGTCGAGGGGCAGCCGCAGGTTGTAGCCGCGCACCTGGATGTCGCGCTCCTCCAGCACGTTGAGCAGCGAGACCTGGATGCGCTCGGCCAGGTCGGGCAGCTCGTTGACGGAGAACACGCCGCGGTTGGTGCGGGGGACCAGGCCGTAGTGGACGGTCTCGGGGTCGCCGAGGGTGCGCCCCTCTGCGATCTTGATGGGGTCGACGTCGCCGATGAGGTCGCCGACGGAGGTGTCGGGAGTGGCGAGCTTCTCGCCGTAACGCTCGTCGCGGTGCTTCCACGCCACCGGCAGCTCGTCGCCCAGCTCGCGCGCCAGGGTCTTGCAGCGCGTGCAGGCGGGTGCGTACGGATGGTCGTTGATCTCGCAGCCCTCGACCACCGGGGTCCACTCGTCGAGCAGGCCGGTGATCGTGCGGATGAGCCGCGTCTTGCCCTGCCCTCGCTCACCGAGCAGGACCAGGTCGTGCCCGGCGAGCAGCGCCCGCTCCAGGTGTGGCAGGACGGAGTCGTCGAAGCCCACTATGCCGGGGAACCGGGGCTCGCCGGCCCGCAGCCTGGCCAGCAGGTTTTCCCGGACCTCGGCCTTGACGCTGCGATGAACGTGGCCGCTCTCCCGCAACTCGCGGAGAATACGTGGCTGATGCACGGGATCGAGACTACGTCCCCCGCGAGAAATGCGGCAGAGAGTTTCGCATCTGGCGGAGATTTCGGATCTTGACCTATTGCGTGACGGTTCGTACGCGTGCTTGTCCCTTTAGTGGGGAGAATCGGGCCTAGGGAACATACACCTGTCGAGGGAGGCGAGACGCGTGGCCTTGATGACAAGCCGCTTCGCCGACGGCCTCGCCGTGGGTTCCGACCTGGTGGAGGCCGCGGAGAGCGCCGTCGGTCAGGCACTGTCGAGGCTCAGCGGCCAAGCCGACCTGGTCTGCTTCTTCATCTGCGGCGAGGACCCCGAGGACGTCGCCAGAGCCGGTCAGGCCGCGATGAAGCTGGCGCCCGAGGCGCACGTGATCGGATGCAGCGCCACCGGGGTGATCGGCGACGGGCAGGGGGTCGAGCTGACGCCCGCGGTGAGCGCGTGGGCGGCCACCCTGGAGGGGGCCGGGCTCACCACGTTCGCCCTGGAGACGCTGGCGGCCGAGGACCGGTTCGTGGTCGTCGGGCTGCCCGAGCGCACCGGCGACGACCACGTGGCGATCCTGCTGGCCGACCCG
This sequence comes from Nonomuraea sp. NPDC001831, assembly GCF_042892035.1. Taxonomy (NCBI): domain Bacteria; kingdom Bacillati; phylum Actinomycetota; class Actinomycetes; order Streptosporangiales; family Streptosporangiaceae; genus Nonomuraea; species Nonomuraea sp. NPDC001831. The sequence goes on from NZ_JBIATU010000008.1 coordinate 198,476, forward strand.
TACACCTTCCCGACCGACGCGTTCGTGGAGCGTTCGGTCGACGTGCTCGGCGACCTGCCGCTGATCGGCGGCCTGGCCAACGGGCTGCAGGGCAGGGGGTCCGTACGGCTGTTCGCGGACGGCAAGATCTACACCGAGGGCGCGATCGGCGTCCTGCTCAGCGGGCCGGTCAAGATCAGTACGGTGGTCAGCCAGGGCTGCCGCCCGATCGGCCCCAGCATGGTGGTCACGGCCTCGGAGGAGAACCTGCTGCTCGAACTGGCCGGTCAGCCCGCGCTGGCCCGGCTGGAGGACATCGTCAGCGAGCTCGACGAGGACGACCGCGAACTGGTCGCCGCCGGCCTGCAGATCGGCGTGGCCATGGACGAGTACGCCGAACGCCACGAACGCGGCGACTTCCTCATCCGAGGCGTCATCGGCATCGACCCCGAACGCGAGGCCGTGGCCATCGGGGACATCGTGGAGATCGGCCGTACCGTGCGCTTCCAGGTCAGGGACGCGGCCACCGCCGACGAGGACCTGTACGACCTGCTCGACGCCCACCGCGAGGAGCTCGGCAAGGTCGACGGCGCGCTGCTGTTCTCGTGCAACGGCCGGGGCTCGGCGATGTTCGGCACCGCCGACCACGACCCGGTCGCCCTGCGCGACACGCTGGGACCGATCGGCGTCGCGGGCTTCTTCGCCGCGGGCGAGGTCGGGCCGGTCGGCGGCCACAACCACGTGCACGGGCTCACGGCCTCCGTGCTGGTCTTCTCCAGCGCCGCGGAGCCGGAGCTGTCGTGATCCTGGCGATCGACGTCGGCGGCACCAAGATGGCCGCCGGGCTGGTGGCCCCTGACGGCGCCGTGATCACCTCCCGGCGCGCCGCCACCCCCCAGAACGCCGACGCCGAGACGCTGTGGCGCACCCTCACCACCCTCATCGACCCCTTGTCGGCCCGCGCCGAAGGGGTGGGCGTGGGCTGCGGCGGGCCGATGACCTGGCCCGACGGCGAGGTCTCGCCGCTCAACATCCCCGGCTGGCGCGGCTTCCCGCTGCGCGCCCGGCTGGCCGGCCGGTTCCCCGGCTTACCGGTACGCCTCCACAACGACGCCATCTGCCTGGCCATCGCCGAACACTGGCAGGGCGCCGGCCGGGGCAGCGCCGACATGCTGGGCATGGTGGTCTCCACCGGCGTCGGCGGCGGCCTGATCCTGGGCGGACGCCTGGTCAACGGCGGCACGGGCAACGCCGGCCACATCGGGCACGTCGTGGTCGAACCGGACGGCGGCCCCCGCTGCGGCTGCGGCGGCCACGGCTGCCTGGAAGCGGTCGCCCGCGGCCCCGCCCTCACCACCTGGGCCCTCACCCACGGCTGGACCCCCAGCGCCGGCCCGGAGCCCTTGGCGGCGTCCGAGGGCGGGGCGGCGTCCGAGGGCGGGGCGGCGTACCGGGAGGATCGGGCGGTCACCGGGCGGGCGCTGGCGGCCGACGCGCGTGCCGGGGACCCCGTGGCGGTGCTGGCGATGCGGCGGGCCGGACGGGCGCTCGGGATCGCGATCGCCTCCGCCACCCACCTGTGCGACCTGGACCTGGTGACGATCGGCGGCGGCCTGTCGCAGGCCGGCGACCCCCTGTTCGGCCCCCTGGAGGAGGCGCTGCGGGACCACGCCCGCATGGGCTTCGCCCGCCGCGTCAAGGTCGTGCCCGCCGCCCTCGGCCAGGAGGCCGGCCTGGTGGGCGCCGCCGCCCTCCTCCTGGCCGGCGGCGCCTACTGGCCCTCCACCCGCGACTGACCCCCGCGACCGACTGTCGCAACGGCCCTCGCGACCGACTGTCGCAAGGGGCCCCGCGGGAGGGGCGCCGGGCGGGCGCGAGCCGAGGGTGCGCAGGCCGCGACCCGCCCGGGTCCTGCCCGGGCCGCCCCCGCCGGAGGCCCGGCCCTGCTGGGTGTGCACGACGGGGGCCCTCGCCAGAGGACGGCCCTGCGCGGGGTTCACGAGGGGCCCTCGTCGGAGGTCAGCCCTGCGCGGGGTGCACGAGGGGGGTCCTCGTCGGAGGTCAGCCCTGCTGGGTGTGCTCGCTGAAGCCCTCGTCGTCGCCCGTGCCCGTACGGGTGCCGGAACGGTCGTCGTTCCGGTCGCCCGCCGGCGGGACGGGCATCGCGACCGGTTCGCACCGGGCCACCGCGCCCTGGACGATCTGCAACGAGGTGGACACCGGAGGCGCCTCAGGCCCGCTCCTGTCCAGGGTGACCGCCAGCACCAGGGTCTGCCCCGCCGGGACCTGCCCCTTCGCGATCCGGAACGAGATGCCCTCCCCGCTCCTGCCGATGCTCGCTTCGAAACGCCCCTCGCCGCCCCCGTTCCGGCCGCGCGGCTCCTTGCAGGTCCGGCCGTACGGCAGGTAGTCCACCACCGCCTTGACCCCTGCCGCCGCCAGCTCGTCGGCCAGCCCGCCGGGGTCCCGGAAGGCGTTGATCTCCACGGCCACCCCGCCGTCGGCCGTGCCGGTCACCGCGTACGCGGGGCCGCCGCCGAACAGGCCGGTGGCCGTCACCGCGGCGACCACGGCGACCCCCGCAGCCGCGGCGGCGAGCCCCACGACCCTGCGCCGCGGCCGCCGGACGACCGGAGCCGCGACGGGCTGCGTCCCGGCCGCCATCTCCGCCTTGAGCGCGCCGAGCAACCGCTCCTCGAAAGTGTTCATGCCTGTCCCTCCACGTACCTGGCCGACGGCGAAGCGACGTTCTCCAGGGCGCGTCTGGCCCGGTGCAGGCGGACCCGCGCGGTCACCTGCCTGATGCCGAGGGCGGCGGCCGCCTCGGAGACGGTGAGCTGGTCGATCGCCACGAGCTCCAGCACCGCGCGTTCGCCCTCCGGCAGGCCCGCCATGGCCTCCAGGGCGCCGCGCATGCCGCGCTCGGCGTCGATCCGCTCCTCCATCCGGACGAGGTCGTCGTCGTCCATCAGCCGCCGCCCCGCGATCCGGCCGGCCGCCCGCGCTTCCCTGGCCGACCTGCGGAGCTGGGCCGACACCACGTTGCGGGCCACGCCGTACAACCACGCGGTCTGGCTGCCCCGGCCCGGCACGTAGGTGTGGGCCGAGTCGAGGGCCGCCAGGAAGACGTCGGCGGTCAGGTCGGCGGCCAGGTGGGGATCGCTCACCCGCCGGACCACGAACCGCATGACGACGTCGACATGACGGCGGTAGAAGGCCTCGAAGGCCGCCGAATCCTCGTTGAGGCGCACTGGCCTCGCTCCCTTCGTCGTTCGCCCTTACACCTGTACTTGGACCGGGCGAAGGAAAGCGTTTCGGCGCAGGTCAGGCGAGGGTGGGACGGCGCGGCTGGAAGAGCCACGCGTCGAAGAGCGGGTCGAGGTCCTTGCCGGACAGCCGCTCGGACAGGTCGACGAACTGCCGCGTGGTGACGTTGCCGTAGCGGTGTTCGGCGGTCCAGGTCTTGAGCAGCTTGAAGAACGTCGGGTCGCCGACCGCCTTGCGCAGGGCGTGCAGCGCCATGCCGCCGCGGGTGTAGACCGACTCGTTGAACAGGTCGGCGGGCTTGGCCCGGCCCGGCGGGTAGGACCACATCGGGTCTTTGGCGCCGCGGTTGTAGAAGTCCTTGAAGATGGTGTCGGCGGTCTTCTTGCCCCGGTGCTCCGACCACAGCCACTCCGCGTACGTCGCGAAGCCCTCGTTGAGCCACAGGTCCTTCCACCGCTTGATGGTCAGGCTGTCGCCGAACCACTGGTGGGCCAGCTCGTGGGCGATGATGCCCTCGTCGGGGTCGAAGCCGCCGTAGAGGGGCTTGGTCTGGTTCTCCAGGGCGTAGCCGGCCGAGTAGTCGTCGACGATGGCGCCGGTCGAGGAGAACGGGTAGGGGCCGAAGACCGTGCTCCAGTAGTCGGTGATCTCGCCCGAGACGTTGTAGACGCGGTCGAGGCCGGTCTTGAACTTCGGATCGACGGCCGCGTACGTCGGGATGCCGCCAGGCGAACGGCCCTGCCGCACCTCGAACTTGCCGATCGTGGCCGTGGCGAGATAGGTGGCCATCGGGTGCCGCTCGCTCCACCGGTAGGTGGTGCGCCCGCCCGCGGTGGACGGCGACGCGCTCTGCTCGCCGTTGGCCACGACGGTCAGGCCGGCGGGCACGGTGACCGTGAAGTCGAACGTGGCCTTGTCGGCCGGGTGGTCGTTGCTGGGGAACCAGGTCTTGGAGCCGTTGGGCTCGGAGGCCACGAACGCGCCGTCGGCGGTGGGGATGAACCCGTACGTGCCCAGGTTGGCGGTGTCCTTGGCGGGCGTGGGGCTGCCGGAGTAGGAGATCTCGGCGGTGAACGGCGAGCCGGCGGTGAGCCGCGCGGCCGGGGTCACGGTCAGCTCGCCGTCCTTGCGGGAGAAGCGCGCGGGCGAGCCGTCGACGCTGACCTTGGCGACGTCGAGGCCGGTGAGGTCGAGGTTGAAGCTCGACAGGTCTTGGGTGGCCTTGGCGCTGATCTTCGTCAGGCCGGTGAGCCGCTTGGTCGCCGGGGTGTAGTCGACGGTCAGCGAGTAGTGGGCGACGTCGTAGCCGCCGTTGCCGTCCTGGGGGAAGTCGGCGTCGCCGATGCCCGGCGCGCCCGTGTGGCGGCCGGCGGCCGGGCGGGGCGGCGACCCGTCGGTGGGCGCGCACGCGAGCACGCTGACCAGCGCCACCAGCACGGCCGCGCCGCGTCTCCTGATCCGCATAGGTGAACCAGCCCCCTTCAGCCCGTGACCGGAATCTTACGCTGGGTCACGCGCTCCCGACGACCCGTCACGGTGGACAGGGAACAGCCGGAGGCGCCGGCGGCTTCCCGCCGCCGGCGCCTCTTCAGCCCAGAAAGTGGTGGTGGTCCCATAAAATCCAGATCACCACCACTAAGTCGGGACAAACTAAAGGTTGCCCCTTCGTTCCTGCTCGCGCTCGATCGCCTCGAACAGGGCCTTGAAGTTGCCCTTGCCGAACCCGAGCGAGCCGTGCCGCTCGATCAGCTCGAAGAAGACCGTGGGACGGTCCTGGACGGGCTGGGTGAAGATCTGCAGCAGGTAGCCGTCCTCGTCGCGGTCGACCAGGATCTTGCGCTTCTTCAGCTCCTCGATCGGCGCCCTGACCTGCCCGATGCGCTCGCGCAGCTCGGGGTCGTCGTAGTAGGAGTCGGGCGTGTCGAGGAACTGCACGCCCGCCGCGCGCATGTGGTCGACGGTGGTGAGGATGTCGTTGGTGGCCAGGGCGATGTGCTGCACGCCGGGCCCGCCGTAGAACTCCAGGTACTCGTCGATCTGCGACTTCTTGCGGCTGATCGCCGGCTCGTTCAGCGGGAACTTGACCTTCCGCGTGCCGTCGGCCACGACCTTGGACATCAGCGCCGAGTACTCGGTCGCGATGTCGTCGCCGACGAACTCGGCCATGTTCGTGAAGCCCATCACCTTGCGGTAGAACTCCACCCACTCGTCCATCTTGCCGAGCTCGACGTTGCCGACGCAGTGGTCGACCGCCTGGAACAGGCGTCCGGTCTTCGTCGCGGGCGGCGCGACGAGCGGCTCGGCCGGCACGTAACCGGGCAGGTACGCGCCCCCGTAGTTGGACCTGTCCACGAGCGTGTGCCGGGTCTCGCCGTAGGTGGCGATGGCCGCGAGCACCACCTTGCCGTGCTCGTCCTCCAGCGTGTACGGCTCCACCAGGCCCGTGGCGCCGTGGGCGACCGCGTAGGCGTACCCGGCCTCCACGTCGGGCACCTGGATGGCCAGGTCGATCACCCCGTCGCCGTGCTCGGCGACGTGCCTGGCGATGTCCGTGCCGGGCCGGATCGAGGCCCTGAACTCGAAGGTGGCGCTGCCCGAGGTCAGGACGTAGGCGACCTCGTCGCGGCTGCCGTTCTCCGGCCCGCGGTAGGCCACCAGTCGCATGCCGAAAGCGGTCGAGTAGTAGTGGGCGGCCTGCCGGGCGTTGCCCACGGCGAACACCACGGCGTCCATGCCGTTAACCGGAAAGACATCAGTCATACCCCTAACTCTCGATTTAGCTGGACGAGTTGTGCAACAGTTACTTGAACGAGTGCACAATCTGTCCACCCATCTCGGGTCAGAGTCGGAGAACTTGTACAGCATGACGATCGACGAACTGGACGCCCGCCTGATCTCGCTGCTGACCGCCGAGCCCCGGCTGGGCGTGCTGGAGTGCTCCCGCCGGCTCGGCGTCGCCCGCGGCACCGTCCAGGCCAGGCTCGACCGGCTGGTGGCCAGGGGGGTGATCACCGGGTTCGGGCCCGACGTGTCGCCCGTGGCGCTCGGCTACGACGTGACGGCGTTCGTCACCATGGAGATCAGGCAGGTCTCCGGGCACGACCCGGTCGCCCACCGGCTGGCCCACATCCCCGAGGTGCTGGAGGTGCACACCATCACCGGCGGCGCGGACCTGCTGTGCCGGGTGGTCGCGCGGACGAATGCCGATCTGCAAAGGGTCATCGACCAAATCGTGGATGTTCAGGGGGTGCTCAGGACTTCTTCGATCATCGCACTCGACACACCGGTTCCTTACCGAGTGCTGCCTTTGGTCGCCGATGTTCCGCGCCGCGGCGGGCGCTAGACGTACCATCGCTTAGGGACGAGGCACCGTTATCGATCGTTTACCCTTGACATTCGCCCAGCTTGCGGGGGTTGGGCGAGGGTGTCTCAGAGGGGGGTCTCGGATGCGGGGCGGTGGTGGAAAAGGCATGCGGAAACGGCGCGTACTCCGAATAGTGTTGATCTCTTTCGGCGCCGGAATCGCCGTGCTCGCCGGTCTTTTCGCCATTGCGTGGGCGATGACTCCCATTCCCGACAGCACGCAGAAATCGGCCACCGCCGAAGGCTCGGTGATCTATTACCGCGACGGCAGGACGGTCCTCGCCCGGCAGGGCGTCGACCGCAGGAACGTCGAGCTGGCCAAGGTGCCCAAGCACGTGCGCGACGCGGTCATCGCCGCCGAGAACCGCTCGTTCTACAACGACGGCGGCGTCTCGCTCAAGGGCACCGCGCGGGCCGTCTGGTCCACCGTCACCGGGCAGCAGCTCCAGGGCGGCTCCACGATCACCCAGCAGCTCGTGCGCAACTACTACAGCGGCCTCAGCCAGGAGCGCTCGGTCACCCGCAAGTTCAAAGAGATCCTCATCGCGATGAAGGTCGACCAGTCCAAGTCCAAGGACTGGGTCCTGGAGCAGTACCTCAACACGATCTACTTCGGCCGCGGCGCCAACGGCGTCCAGTCGGCCGCGCGCGCCTACTTCGGCAAGGACGTCGACAAGCTCACCGTCGCCGAGGGCGCGTACCTGGCGGCGGTCATCCAGCAGCCCAGCCGGTTCGCCGACCCCGAGGGCGCCGACCTCGACGCGGCCCGCTCCCGCTGGCAGGCCGTGATCAACGCCATGGGCCAGACGGGCGCGCTGTCGCGCCAGCAGGTCGCCGCCGAGCGTTTCCCGGTGCTGAAGGCGCCCAAGAAGCCGTTCGAGCTCAAGGGCCAGGGCCAGTACATGCTCGACCAGGTCACCGCCGAGCTCAACCGGCGCGGCTACTCCGACGAGACCATCAACAGCGGCGGCCTGAAGATCGTCACGACGTTCGACAAGAAGCTCATGACGGCGGCCGAGCAGGCGGTCAAGGACGTGCTCCCGGACTCGACGCCGAAGAAGGTGCGCACCGGGCTGGCCGCCGTCGATCCGGCCACCGGCGAGGTCGTCGCCTTCTACGGCGGCCGCCACGACCAGGTCGGCGACTACGACAACGCGTTCTCGGCCAAGCGCATGGCGGGGTCGACGTTCAAGCCGTACACGCTGGCCGCCGCGCTCGACAACGGCTTCGACCTGTCCACCAGGGTCGACGGCAACTCGCCGCTGCGCGTGGCCTCGGCCGACAAGCCCATCCCCAACGACAGCGGCCGCTCCTACGGCCAGATCAACCTGGTCAGCGCCACCCAGAACTCCGTCAACACGGCCTTCGTCGACCTCGGCCAGAAGGTCGGCCTGGACAAGGTCGCGGAGGTCGCCGAGGCCGCGGGCATCCCCAAGGAGCAGTTGCAGGGGCAGCAGGCGTACGCCACCTTCCCGCTCGGCGTGTCCTCGGTCAGCGCCGTCCAGAACGCCTCGGGCTTCTCCACCTTCGCCAACAAGGGCGTGCACATGGAGGCCCACGTGGTGAAGTCGGTCACCGACGGCAAGGGCGAGAAGAAGACGGTCAAGCCCGTCGCCACGAAGGTGGTCAGCGAGCAGGCCGCCGCCGACACCGTCTACGCGATGCAGCAGGTCGTCAAGTACGGCACCGGCACCGCCGCCCGCCTCTACGACCGCCCGGTCGCCGGCAAGACCGGCACCACCGACGACTCCAAGAACGTCTGGTTCAACGGGTTCGTCCCGCAGCTCGCCGTCGCCGTGAACATGTTCCGCAGCGACGACCAGACCGTCACCATCCCCGGCTACGGCACGCAGTTCGGCGGCCAGCTCCCGGCGCAGATCTGGCGGGCGTTCATGACCGAGGCCATGGCCGGCGAGCCGGTCGAGGAGTTCCCCGAGCCCTCCCAGTACGGCTACGAGTCCTCCTACTCGCCGCCCGACCGCGGCCGCGACGTCCGCGACCAGCAGTCGACGCCGCCCGCCGACCAGAACGACTGGGGCAACCCCGACTCGGGCCCCACCGACCAGCAGCCGTTCGGCGACCCGGCGGTCACCGAGGCACCCACCGACGACGGCTCCGGCGACAACGGCAGGACCGGCCGCGACCGCCAGGACGAACGCCCCCAGGACGCGCCCACGGCCCCCTCCGACCAGCCTCAGGGCCCCCCGGACGAGGGCCGCGACACCCAGCGCGACACCCAGCGCGACAACCTGGGCCGGCCGTCAGGCACCGGCTAGCTCGGCCCGCAGCTCCTCCACCGTGGTGACCGGCAGCCGGCAGGCGAACCCCCTGCACACGTAGGCGGCCGGCGCGCCGTCGACGGGCCCGCGCCCCTCCAGCAGCGCGGGGAAGGGCTCGCCGCCGGCCTCGCCGTCGCCGGGCGCGACCACCAGGCCGGGCACGTCGGCCAGCAGCGCCTCCCGGTGCAGGGCGGCCGTGCGCGGGTCGGCGGGGTCGCCGACGACCGCCACCTCCACCGGCCCGTCGAGCGCCGCGCGGGCCACGGCCAGCCCCCAGCCGGCGAACCTGGCGTGCCGGTCGGCCAGCACCGACACCGTGGCGAGCGCGGCCGCGGCGGCCTCCCGGTGCCTGGCCGAGCCGGTCAGCGCGCCGTAGGAGAGCAGGGCCCCCGCGGCCGCGTACTGGCCGGAGGGCGTCGCGTTGTCGGTGGGGTCCTGTGGACGCTGGAACAGCCGTTCGGCGTCGTCAGCGGTGTCGTAGAAGCCGCCTGAGCCGTCGGAGAAGCGGTCGAGGACCGTGTCGAGCAGTGTCCCGGCCAGCCGCAGCCATTTCGTCGCGCCCGTCACGCCGTAGAGGGAGATCAGGCCCTCGGCCACGTTCGCGTAGTCCTCCAGCACCCCCGCGTTGGCGCCCGCGCGCCCGTCGCGGGAGGTGCGCAGCAGCCGCCCGCCGGTCGTGTGCACGTCCGCGAGCAGCTCGGCCGCCGCCGTGGCGGCCTCGACCAGGTCGGGACGCTCGAACACCACGCCGGCCTCCGCGAGCGCCGCGACGGCCAGGCCGTTCCAGGACGCCACGACCTTGTCGTCGCGGCCCGGCCGCACCCGCAGCTCCCTGGCCGCCAGCAGCCTGCCGCGCACGCCGGCGTACCGCACCGGGTCCTCGGGGTCGCGCGGGAGCTGGAGCACCGACGTGCCGTGCTCGAACGTGCCGGTGACGTCGAACAGCCCGGCGGCCCAGCGTCCGTCGTCGTCGCCCAGGACCTCGCGCAGCTCCTCGGGCGTCCAGACGTAGAACTTGCCCTCCACGCCCTCGCTGTCGGCGTCGAGGGCCGAGGCGAAGCCGCCCTCGGGCGTGCGCAGCTCGCGCAGCATCCAGCCGGCCGTCTCCAGCGCCACCCGGCGGGCCAGGTCGCCGCCGCCCGCCTTCCACCAGTGGGTGTACACCCGCAGCAGCAGGGCGTTGTCGTAGAGCATCTTCTCGAAGTGCGGGACCACCCACTCGGCGTCGACGCTGTACCGCGCGAAACCGCCGCCGAGCTGGTCGTAGATGCCGCCGCGGGCCATGGCCGCGAGCGTCCGGCCGCTCATCTCGCGCTCGCCGGAGCGCAGCAGGAACTCCAGGACCATCGACGGCGGGAACTTCGGCGCGCCGCCGAACCCGCCGTTGACCGGGTCGAACGACTCCCGCAGGTTGGCGACGGCCCGCTCCAGCGTCTCCGCCTCCGGCGTGCCGCCGCGCGGGAACGCGGTGTTCTGGTTGAGCGCCTCGACCACCTTGGCGCCCTGCGCCAGCACCGACTCCCGGTCGCCGGTCCACACCCGGTGGATCTCGGCCAGCAGGCGCCGGAAGTGGGGCCGCGGGAAGTACGTGCCGCAGTAGAACGGATGGCCGTCGGGCGTGGCGAACACCGTCATCGGCCAGCCGCCCTGCTGGGTCATGGCCTGGGTGGCGGTCATGTAGACGGCGTCGACGTCGGGCCGCTCCTCGCGGTCGACCTTGACGTTGACGAAGTGCTCGTTCATGAGGGCGGCCGTGTCGGCGTCCTCGAAGCTCTCGTGGGCCATCACGTGGCACCAGTGGCACGCCGAGTAGCCCACGCTGATCAGCAGCGGCACGTCCCGGCGCCGGGCCTCGGCGAACGCCTCCTCGCCCCACGGGTGCCAGTCGACGGGATTGCCCGCGTGCTGCAGCAGGTAAGGGCTCGTGGCGTCGTTCAACCGGTTCATCAGGACCTCCCCCGCTCACCCTAAACCGCGCCGCCGGGGCCGGCCCGCCACCCCCACGGCTGACTCGGGCAGGTCGGACGGCGTAGGTTACGGGCGTGGACATCGACTACGTCTGCGCCCACGCCGGCCGCCCGCCCGCCGCCGTCACGCGCAGGGACGTCGCCCGCGCGCTGCTGGCCGTGCCCTCGGGCGTGGCGCTGGTGGCGCTGCCCGATCTGCGGCGGGCCATGGTGGCGGCGGGCAACCCGCTCTCGCAGCCGTTCTGGGACTCCGCCAAGGCCACGCTCAGCTCCATCGAGGCGGGGGTGGCCACCGTCGGCGACGTGCAGCGCTGGGTCGAGTCCACCGGCACCGAGCCGATCCTCATGACGCCCAGCTACTTCGTCTGGCCCGAGGAGGACGAGCGCGGCCCGGTCGCGGCCGAGATGTTCGGGCGCATGGTCTCCTTCCTGGAGGAGCGCGTCGCCTCCGGCGAGATCGACCCGGACGCGCTGGCCCAGGGCGACCACGCCGCCCGCCGGGCGTACGAGGAGCTCCAGGAGCACTGGCTGGCCACGCCGCTGCCCGACGGCCGGGTGCCCGGCTTCGCGGTCAGCGACGAGCAGGACGAGGAGCTGTTCGCCGCCCTCGACGAGGAGGAGGCGTTCGCGCTGTCGGAGCTGCGCCGCATCGTCGGCGAGCTGCCCAAGGCGCCCGAGCTGCCCCTGGTCGAGCTGGAGCTGGCCGCCGCGCGCCTGCGCGTGCTGCTGGACCTGCCCGGCTACCCCGCGAACGTGCTGCGCGCCTGCGCCGGGTTCGACGACCGGCCGATGCCGGACGACGACCGTGAGTTGTGGCTGGCGGTGGCGGCGGGCGTGGCCGGGCCGATCTCCGACCTGCCGGAGGCCGACGACGTGCCGGAGGAGTTCGCCGACCTGGAGGGGGAGCTCGGCCACGAGGACACCGCCCTGGCCAACCTGTGCGCGATCCAGCACGCCGACTGGCTGGCCGCGGTGGCGGCGCTGGCCCGCATGGGCCCCGGGGTGCTGGCCTCGCCGGAACGCCTGGCCAGGCTCATCGCCGAGTCCGACGACATCGAGTCGGGCGAGCAGGACGACGACGACCTCGACGCCACCGAGGGCCTGTTCGCCTCGGTGGTCAGCCTGTGGACCTACCTGGGCATCGTGGACGCCGACGAGGTGCTGACCCCGCTCGGCTGGTGGGGCCTGCCCAAGGCCCTGGAACGCGCCTGGTCACCCCGCGACTGACGGGTCGCTGTACTCCTTGAACTCGGGGTGACGCTCGATGTAGCGGGCCACGTACGGGCACAGCGGCACGATGCGCAGCCCGGTGTCGACGCTCGTGCGCAGCGCGTACTCCACCAGCCTGCTCGCCAGGCCCTGGCCCTCGTAGGCGGGCAGCACCTCGGTGTGCGTGAAGACGACTTTCGTGGGCAGCAGTCGATAGTCGGCGAACCCGGCGACCTTGCCGTCGACGAGGACCTCGAAGCGGCACTCCGTCGAGTTGTCGACTACTTCGATCGGCATCTATTCGGCCTTCTTGTCCGTGTCGCCCTCGTGCGGAACCTGGATCTTCGACATCTGCTTGTTCATCGACTTGATGAGGATGTAGAGGGCCAGCCCGATGAGGGCGACGACGGTGAAGCCGAGCAGACCCGGACTGACATCACCAGCTGCGAGAACTGTCACACCTTCAGTCTGCCACCCGTATGCCGTGGTCCGGTCAGTGGCAGGCGGGTGAGACGTCCTCGGCGTGGATGCCGGCGAACAGGTCGTCCTCGGGCAGCTCGGTGTCGACGAGCGAGCGCGCCAGGTGGTAGTCCTCGGTCGGCCAGATCTCCTGCTGCAGCTCGCGCGGGCAGACGAACCAGAAGCCGTCGGGGTCGACCTGGGTGGCGTGCGCGAGCAGCGCCTCGTCGCGGATCTGGAAGTACTCGCCGCACGGCACCCGCGTCGTCACCGGCCACTTGGCGGGCCGGTCCTCCCAGCGGGAGATCCAGTCGGAGTACGGGGAGCCGAGGCCGCGCTCGGTCATGGCCTCGTGCAGCGCCTCGAAGCGCTCCTTGGTGAAGCCCATCTGGTAGTAGAGCTTCATCGGCTGCCACGGGTCGCCGGTGCCGGGGTAGCGGTCGGGGTCGCCGGCCGCCTCGAACGCCTCGACGGAGACCTTGTTGGTCATGATGTGGTCGGGGTGCGGGTAGCCGCCGTCGTCGTCGTACGTGATGATCACGTGCGGGCGGAACTCGCGCACGGCGGCCACCAGCGGGGCCGAGGCGTCCTCAAGCTTCTGCAGCGCGAAGCAGCCCTCGGGCAGCTCCTCCTCCTCGCTCTCCGGCAGGCCGGAGTCGACAAAGCCCATGAAACGCTGCTGGACCCCGAGGATCTCGCGGGCCCGCTCCATCTCGGCCCTGCGCACCTCGCCGATGTTGGCCACGATCTCGGGCCGGTCCATCTTCGGGTTGAGCACGGAACCCCGCTCACCGCCCGTGAGGGTACAGACCAGCACTTCCACGCCTTCGCGCACGTAACGCGCCATCGTGGCGGCGCCCTTGCTCGACTCGTCGTCGGGGTGGGCGTGGACTGCCATCAACCTCAGGGGTGCACTCACGGGCGCGTTCTCCTCACAGGGTCTCCTCGGTGGAGGACCGGTCACTCGTCCAGAGAGGTTAGTTTCTGCTGGGCGGTCGCGAGGGCACGCCCCCCGCGGGCGACAATTGTCTCGGATAACGCTCAGGGAGTGCAGGGAGATTCCGCCATGGTCACCGAAGATGTCGGGAACGGACCCGTTCTCGGCACACCCGACGACTTCCCCGACCGTCCCAGGAGAGGCGGCCGGCTGGTCGTGCATGTCGTGATCGGCGTGCTGGTGGCCATCGTCGCGGGTGGCTGGGGATGGGTGATGTGGTCGATGACGGCCGGCGGCGGCTCGGAGGCCCCGGCGCAGGTCGTCTCGTTCAGCGCCGACGCGCCCGGGCGCGCGGAGATCACCTTCGAGGTGTACAAGCCCGACGATAGAGTGGCCGTCTGCCGGATCAGGGCACTGGACGTCTACCACGCGGAAGTCGGTAGCAAGGAAGTAAGAATCCCGGCTGGTGAGGGTAGTAAGCAGCTCAAGGAGAGCCTCGACACCAGTGGTCAGGCCACTTCCGTCCACATCCAGTACTGCAATCTCGTATAGTGAGACATTTGGGGAAGCGTCCGGTCGGTTGAGTTGTTAGCCTGTCGCAATTCAACCGTCCACATCCTCAAGTGATCTCAGGGCCCCCTAGGCAAGCAAGGAGAACCCGTGGCCGACTCTCGCGATGAGAACGTCACATGGCTGACGCAGGAGGCGTACGACCGCCTGAAGGCGGAGTACGAATATCTCTCTGGCCCCGGGCGCGTCGACATCGCCAAGAAGATCGAGGCCGCCCGTGAGGAGGGCGACCTGAAGGAGAACGGCGGCTACCACGCCGCCAAGGACGAGCAGGGCAAGATGGAGGCCCGGATCTTCCACCTCCGCCAGATCCTCGACAACGCCAAGGTGGGAGAGGCCCCCAAGACCGAAGGCGTGGTCGGCCCCGGCATGACCGTGACGATCCGGTTCGTCGGCGACGACGACGAGGTCACCTTCCTGCTCGCCTCCCGCGAGGAGAGCGGAGCGCCGATCGACGTCTACTCGCCCAAGTCGCCGCTCGGCTCGGCGATCAACGGCAAGAAGATCGGTGAGAAGGCGACGTACTCGATGCCCAACGGCCGCCAGAACACCGTCGAGATCCTCGAGGCTGTGCCGTACATCGGCAACTGACCCCCGCAGATCCTGACCGCCGGGCCCCCGTCGGCCCGGCGGCGTTTTCGCGTTCGCCGGGAATCGCGCAGGATCTCAGCTTCCTGGTGAAGACGCGGAAACGGCGAGACTTATCCAGGCTCGTCCCCTTCATCGTGGTCATGCTGGTGGCCGTGCTCACCACCGACGTGCTGGTGCTGGTCCAGACGGGGGAGGAGCAGGCGCCGGTCGAGGTGGTGCGAGCGCGGCCGGTGCCGAAGCAGACGCTCATGGCCCGGTCCCGTGCCGACCAGCCCGTGGCGCCGCTGGGCAAGCTGCGCAAGCCCAACCTCTTCGTGCTCACCCGCAAGCCGTTCACCGACGACCTGCTGCGCAAGGTGGCCGGGCTGCGCGGCGTACGGGCCCTCGAGCTGGCCGACGCGGCCTCCATCTCGCTCGACGGCAAGCGGGTGCAGACGCTCGCGGTGAACCCGTCAACGTTCCGGGCCTACACCCCCAAGGTGACGGCGTCGTCGGACGCCCTGTGGCAGAACGTGGCCTCCGGCGACGTGGCGGTCTCGTTCGTGCTGGGCAACGACGGCGGCCTCGCGCTGCACAGCCGCGTGAGCGGGCCGGCCGGGCCGCTGCGCATCGGCGCGTACGCCACCACCGGGTTCGGCGCCGTCGACGCGGTCGTGTCCAAGGAGACCGGGCGCCGGCTGCGCCTCCCGCGCGACAACGCGCTCATCGTCAGCGCCCCCGGCGCGAACTCCGACGCGCTGCGCCGGGCCATCCTGGCCGCGCTGCCCAAGGGCACGCAGGTGGCCACCGTCAACCCCGTCCAGCCGCGGCCCAGGGCCGACACCCCGAAGAACTGGCCGTCCGGGTCGTTCATGACCGTGGAACAGCTCACGACGGCGTTGAAGGCCGCGGTGTCCAAGCTGGGCCGGCCGTACGTGTGGGGGGCCGAGGGGCCCGACACGTTCGACTGCTCGGGGCTGGTGCAGTGGGCGTACGGGCAGGCGGGCGTGCGGATGCCGCGGGTGACCCACCAGCAGTGGGTGGCCGGGCCGCAGGTGCCGCTGGCGCAGGCCCAGCCGGGCGACCTGATCTTCTGGCGCAACGACCCGACGAACCCGGGTTACATCTCGCACGTGGCGATCTACTGGGGCAACGGGAAGGTGCTGCAGGCGCCGCGCACCGGTGACGTCGTCAAGATCTCTCCGCTGAGCACGCGGAACCTGGCCGGCGTCGTCCGGGTCAGCCCCGTCGCGGCCGCCCGCGTCCGCTGAACGAACCTTTGCACGATCCGGGGTCCGGCTCGTGCATTTCGCGCGCAACTGTGTAATCGTGATTACATGTCAACAGACGATGTGAGCGCGCAGGTCCGCGGCTGGTTCACCGGCCGGCTCCCCGAGGGGTGGTTCACCGGGGCCCCCGAGATCGTCCGTGACCGCGAGGAGATCGCGGTGCTCGGCACGCTGCCCGACCCGCCCGCCGACACCCCCGAGGCCGAGCGGCTCGCCCTCATCGAGGGGCTGGCCCGCCGGTTCCGTGAGGAGACCCGCGAGCGGCGCATCGAGATCGCCCGCGAGGCGGAGCGCCGGTTCCGCCAGAAGGTCTCCTGGGGCGTGCGGTGCGGGGGCGAGACTGTGATGTTCACCACACTCTCCGTGCCCGTGATGACGCGTCTGCGTCAGTCGGAGCGTCAGGTGCTCGACACGCTGGTGGCCGCCGGGGTGGCCAGGAGTCGCAGCGACGCGCTCGCCTGGTGCGTGCGCCTGGTCGGCAAGAACACCGACACCTGGCTGGCCGAGCTGCGCGACGCCCTCCAGCACGTCGACAGAGTGCGCAACGCGGGCCCCGACGTCAATTCCTGAGAACACCGGCGGAAACGGCTCGGGAAATTGGACTAAACCACTGCGGTAATTGGTTTAGACCACGCGAATTGGCCTGGACCACCCCCGCGAATTCCTCTTTTAAATCTCGGAGACCTGGGTAGGCTCCCCGGATCGTCAGGGCCGCTGCCTGCGGCGACGGTCGCGCCAACAGGTCTATGCCAATTGGCTTTCATGCGCCTTCGTCGTTAATGATGACTGGGCCCTGAGAGAGTGGAGGAGTCGCAGTCGTGTCCGTTTCCGTGGAAGTGCCCGCGCCGACGAGCAATCGTGAATTGGTCGCGTGGGTGAACGAGATCGCAGCCCTGACCCAGCCCGACCGGATCGAGTGGTGCGACGGCTCGGAGGAGGAGTGGACCCGCCTGACCAACCTCCTCGTCGAGCAGGGCACGCTCACCCGGCTCGCCGCGCGCCCGAACAGCTTCTACGCCAAGTCCGATCCCAGCGACGTGGCGCGGGTCGAGGACCGTACCTACATCTGCTCGGAGCGCGAGGAGGACGCGGGCCCGACCAACAACTGGATCGCTCCGGCGCAGATGCGCGAGACCTTCTCCAAGCTCTTCGCGGGCTGCATGCGCGGCCGCACCATGTACGTCGTCCCGTTCTGCATGGGGCCGCTCGGCGGCGAGATCTCGCAGCTCGGCGTCGAGATCACCGACTCCGCGTACGTGGCCGTGTCGATGCGGATCATGACGCGCATGGGCGACCGGGCCCTGCGCCTGATCGAGCAGCGCGGCGGCTTCGTCAAGGCCGTCCACTCCGTCGGGGCCCCGCTGCGGCCGGGCCAGCCCGACGTGGCCTGGCCGTGCAGCTCCACCAAGTACATCAGCCACTTCCCTGAGACCCGCGAGATCTGGTCCTACGGCTCGGGCTACGGCGGCAACGCGCTGCTCGGCAAGAAGTGCTACGCGCTGCGCATCGCCAGCGTCATGGCCCGCGACGAGGGCTGGCTGGCCGAGCACATGCTCATCCTCAAGCTCACGCCGCCCGACGGCGAGACCCGCTACGTCGCCGCCGCCTTCCCGAGCGCGTGCGGCAAGACGAACCTGGCCATGCTCCAGCCCACGATCCCGGGCTGGAAGGTCGAGACGATCGGCGACGACATCGCCTGGATGCGCTTCGGCGACGACGGCCGCCTGTACGCCATCAACCCGGAGGCCGGCTTCTTCGGCGTCGCGCCCGGCACCGGCCAGGTGACCAACGCCAACGCGATCAAGACCCTCTGGGGCAACAGCATCTTCACCAACGTCGCCCTGACCGACGACGGCGACGTGTGGTGGGAGGGGCTCACCGAGGAGCCCCCGGCGCACCTGACCGACTGGAAGGGCCGCTCCTGGACGCCCGACAGCGACGAGCCCGCCGCCCACCCGAACGCCCGCTTCACCACCCCCGCCTCCCAGTGCCCGACCATCGCACCGGAGTGGCAGGACCCCAAGGGCGTGCCCATCTCGGCGATCCTCTTCGGCGGCCGCCGCGCCACCGCCGTGCCTCTGGTCACGGAGTCGCTGAGCTGGGAGCACGGCGTCTTCCTCGGAGCCAACGTCGCCTCCGAGAAGACCGCCGCGGCCGAGGGCAAGGTGGGCGAGCTGCGCTACGACCCGTTCGCCATGCTGCCGTTCTGCGGCTACAACATGGGCGACTACTTCGGCCACTGGCTCGAGATCGGCCGGGTCAAGGGCGCGAAGCTGCCGCGCATCTACTACGTCAACTGGTTCAGGAAGAACGACGAGGGCAAGTTCATCTGGCCCGGCTTCGGCGAGAACAGCCGCGTGCTCAAGTGGATCGTCGACCGCCTCAACGGCGAGGCCAAGGCGAACCCCACGGCGATCGGCCTGCTGCCCGCCGAGCTCGACACCGACGGCCTCGACCTGTCCGAGGAGGACCTGCGCACGCTGCTGTCGGTCGACCGCGACGTGTGGCGCGAGGAGGCGGCCCTGATCCCGGCCCACTTCGAGAAGTTCGGCGACCACCTGCCGAAGGAACTGTGGGACGAGTACGACGCCCTGCTCGACCGGCTCGGCTGAGCGGGCGCGCGCGGTGCGACGGTGCTGGCCGCCGCACCGCGCGGGGGCGTTCTGATGGCCCGGAACCTTTATGCCGTGCTTATACGTCTTCCCGGTACGCGGCCCGACGGGCCGCACGAGGGGAGGGCGTATGGATCTGTTCCTTCTCATCCTCGCGGTGGCGCTGGCCGTGGCGGCCGGGGTCACCGCTCTCGCGGTCCGGCGTGAGCACGCCGCCATCCGGGCGGCCGCCGTCGAGCTCCGGCCGCACGGTCTCGGCCTCTACGAGCTGGCCTTCCTGGCGGGCGGGGCCAGGCGCGTCGCCGACACCGCCGTCGGGCTGCTGGCGGCCTCAGGGGCCGTACGCGTGTCCCGCGACGGGCGGGTGCACCAGGTGGCCGGCGCCCGCCGCACCGGCGAGCCGGTCGAGGACGCCGTCCTGGACGAGGTCGAGCGCAACCCCGGCGCGTGGGCGAGCACGATCAGGGAGCGCGTGAGCCAGGGTGAAACCCTGGACGGGCTCAGGCACCGGCTGGGCAGGATCGGCGCCGTCCACCCCACCGGCTCCTTCACCCAGGTGAACCGGCTGATCGTGCGGTTACGGGTGCTGGCGCTGCTGGCGCTCGCCGGAGCGGCCGTGGAGGCGCTGTCGGTGGCGGTCGAGGGCACGTCGCCGCTCCCCTTGGCCGCGCTCGGCGTCCTGGCCGGGACGGTCGTGGGCGCGCCGGGCGCCATCGCCGGACACCGGCGTACGTTCCCCACCGATCTCACCGCTTCCGGGCAGGCCGCGCTCGACCGGGCCAAGCTGGACCACCCGCCGGGCACGTCCGCCGGCCCGGTGGCCGTCGCGCTGTACGGCCTCGGCGAGCTGAACGACGCCAACCTGGTCCTCGCCCTCGACGGCTCCCCGGCCCGTACGGTCGCCACCCGGCGGCGGCGCGGCGGCGACCAGTCGCACAGCGCCGGCGCCGGTGGTTGCGGCGCGGCGGGGTGCGGCGGCGGAAGCGGCTGCGGAGGCGGCGGCTGCGGGGGCGGTTGCGGGGGGAGCTGACATGCCGGACCTGCCGGACCTGGGAGTGGGCATCGGGTGGCGGCCCGAGCTCGACCTGACGATCGAGCGGATGGCGGGCGTCGGGTTCGTCGAGGTGGTGGCCGAGAACATCGACCCCGGCGACCTGCCCGAGTCGTTGTGCGTGCTGCGGGCCAGGGGCGTGCCGGTGATCCCGCACGGCGTCTCGCTGGGCGTCGGCGGCGCCGAGCCGCCGGACCCAGCCCGGCTCGCCCACCTCGCGGCCTGCGCGCGGGCCCTGGACGCGCCGCTGGTCAGCGAGCACCTGGCGTTCGTCCGCGGCGGCGGCGTGGAGGCGGGGCACCTGCTTCCTGTGCCGCGGACGCGGGAGTCGCTGGAGGTCGTCGTGGAGAACGTGCGGCTGGCCCAGGAGGCGCTGCCCGTGCCGCTGGCCCTGGAGAACGTGGCGGCGATCTTCGGCTGGCCGGACGACGAGCTGACCGAGGCCGGCTTCCTGGCCGAGGTCGTGGAGCGTACCGGGGTGGGGCTGCTGGTGGACGTCGCCAACCTGTACGCCGCCCAGGTCAACCTGGGCCTGTCGGCCGTGGACGCGCTGGACGCGCTGCCGCTGGAGCACCTGGCGTACGTGCACGTGGCCGGCGGGCACGAGCACCACGGGATCTGGCACGACACGCACACCGCCGCCGTGCCGCCGGCCGTCCTCGGCCTGCTGACCGAGCTGTGCGCCCGGACCAGGCCGCCCGGGGTGCTGCTGGAGTGGGACGACGACTACCCGGGCGACGCCGCGCTCGCCGGCGAACTGGCCCGCATCCGGGCCGCCATGTCCCCGGCCGCGCAGACCGTGGGCGGGCGCGGGGAGCCCGTGGACGCGCCCAGGGAGACCGTAGGCGGGCTCGGTGAGTGAGGAGGCGCGGGAGCGTCGCGGGGGCGCGGTGAGTGACGGGGCGCGGGTGCGGCGCGGGGGCGCGGTGAGTGAGGAGGCGCGGGCGCGGCTGGCGGAGGCGCAGGGGCGGGTCGTCGCGTGCCTGGTGGCCGGGGCGGACCCGCCGGCCGGCTTCGACGCCGGACGGCTGCGCGTGCAGGCGTCCGCCCTGCTCGCCAAGCGGCGCGGCGTGGTGGCCAGGCTCCGCCCGGACGCCGCCCGTGCCGCCGGGCCCGCCCTGGCCGCGGAGTTCGCCGCCTACGCGGCGGCCCGTGCCGTCCCGCCGCCCGGGTACCGGGCCGACGCCGAGGACTTCGCCGCCTGGTTGCGCGCCCGCGGTCTCATGCCGACCGCCAGGCCGCGCGGGTGGGCTCGGCTGCTCTTCGTGTTCCGCCGTGATCGCCGCTAGGCTTGCCCGTAGCAAGCGCTTGGGAGGCGGTCTGGCATGCGCATCGTCAACATGGGCGACTGGCCCCTCGGCGAGCAGGACGAGCAGCTCCACCCGCCGGGCGACGACCCGCTGTGGAACGAGTCCTACTACCTCGACTTCGTCGCCGACGACGGCGAACTGGGCGGATACGTCCGCATCGGGCTCTATCCGAACTGGAAGCGCACCTGGTTCTGGGCCCGGCTCGTCCGGCGCGGCGGCGGCCTGGTGGAGATCACCGACCACGAGGCCCCGCCGACCGGCCTGACGATCTCCGCCGACGGCTACGAGGCCGACCTGGCCGCGCCCGGCCCCCTGCGCACCGCGCGGCTGCGCCTGGTCGCCCCCGGCCTGTCGCTCGACCTCGAATGGCACACCCGCGGCGGCGTGTACGGCTACCAGCTCACCCCCCGCTACGAGATCCCCTGCGAGGTGACCGGGACGGTCGACGGCCGCCCCTTCCACGGCCACGGCGAGCGCGACCACAGCTGGGGCGTCAGGGACTGGTGGTCGTTGTCCTGGACGTGGAGCAGCGGCCGGCTCTCCGACGGCACCCACCTGCACGGCACCCAGGTCAACCTGGGCATGCCGCTGCCGTGGCCGGCGTTCACGGTGCCGCCCGGCGGCGGGATCGAGCACGCGGACGGCTTCGCGGCCGGCACCCGGTTCGACGGCGACCGCCCGGCGGAGACGCTGCTGAGCTTCCCGGGCCGCGCGGTGACCGTGCGGCCGGTCGCGTTCGCCCCCGTGACGCTGGTCTCGCCCGACGGGGCGGTGGCCGAGTTCCCGAGGGCGCTGTGCGAGCTGGAGTCCGACGACGGCGGCACCGGCTTCGGCTGGACCGAGTGGCACCAGCCGCCGGGCTGGCGCCGGCATGGCTGGCACCCCTTGCTCTGAAATATCGAGACATCCTAGGTTTGTGGGGTGATTGTCGACGCGCACCAGCACTTCTGGGACCTCGAAACCGGCGACTACCCCTGGCTCACCCCCGAGGCGGGCGTGCTCTACCGGACCTACGCGCCGCACGACCTGGCCCCCGAGCTGGTACGGGCCGGCGTGGACCGGACGGTGCTGGTGCAGGCCGCCGACTCATGCGCCGAGACCGACGCCCTGCTGGCCCTGGCCGACGCCCACGACTTCGTCGGCGCGGTGGTCGGATGGATCCCGCTGCTGCGCCCGGCCGAGGCCGCCGAGGCGATCGCCCGGTACGCGGCCCGTCCGAAGTTCCGCGGCGTCCGGCACCTGATCCACGAGGAGCCCGATCCCGACTGGCTGGTCCGCGACGAGGTGCTGGAGTCGCTGGGCCTGCTCGCGGCGGCCGGGCTGACGTTCGACGTGGTCTCGCTGCTGCCCAGGCACCTCGACCACGTGGTCACGCTGGCCGGGCGGCATCCGTCCCTGAAGATCGTCATCGACCATCTGTCCAAGCCGCGCATCAAGGACCACGAGTGGGAGCCGTGGGCCGGCGGGCTGGCCCGCGCCGCCCGCTTCCCCAACGTGTACGCCAAGGTCTCCGGCCTGGTCACCGAGGCCGACCACCGGAACTGGACGGTGGAGGACCTGCGGCCGTACGTGGAGCACGCCGTCGAGCTGTTCGGCCCGGACCGCCTGATGGCCGGCAGCGACTGGCCGGTGGCGCTGCAGGCGGCCGACTACCGGACGGTCTGGGAGGTCACCGGCGCGCTGCTCGGCGGAACCGACCGGGACCGGGTGCTCGGGGACACAGCCAGGGGTTTCTACGGGTTTAGCTGACTTGGGGCCGGAAACGGGGAAGGGCGTGGGGGGACTACGCTGTGTCGATGGATCGTACCTGACCGTCACGCCCGTCGCGTGCACGGACACCGTCGGCACGCCGTACGAGATCACCCTTGAGCTTCATCGCGACGGCACGCCGTACGGCAGCGTGGGGGAGCGGTGCGGCTGGCTGCTCGCGCGCCTGGCGCGCGGGGTCGACGAGGCGCGGCAGGGAAGGGGGGCGGCCCGGCGGTGGAACGACCCCGACGACCGCTTCCCCGACGAGGAGCCGGAGAGCGAGCTGTTCTCCTTCCGCTACCGCACCCGCTCGGGGCTGGTGGGCGGCGGCGAGCTGCGCTGCCAGCTGCGCACCATCCCCATCTGGCAGCCCGCGCCGGGTCAGTGGCGGCTGACCCGCAGGGCCTACGTCGAGGCGTGGGGGGCCACCGGCGTGGGCATGAGGGCCGTCCTGACGTCCGCGGAGTTGTCCGAGTTCGTCCGCGAACTGGTCCATGAAGCCGAGGGGTGCCTCGGTGGAAGAGATCTCGCCAGGAATCCCATTGGGGGAGCAGGCACGGGCGAAACGCGGTGATAATTGCCTGTTGGGTCATTCGACCAAAGGCACAGCACCGCTGGGGAGGCACTCCGTGGGCCTGCGCGACCTGGTCTACCGGCTGTACGAACACAGGCTGGAGACCAAGCTGTCCAAGGACAGCGTTCCCCGGCATGTCGGGGTCATCATCGACGGCAACCGCCGCTGGGCGCGCGCCATGGGCATGCGCGACGTGGCCACCGGCCACCGCAAGGGCGCGGACAAGATATCGGAGCTGCTCGGCTGGTGCCGGGAGACGGGTGTCGAGGTCGTCACCGTCTGGATGTTGTCCAACGACAACCTCAACCGGCCGCGCGAGGAGCTGGAGCCGCTGCTGCGCATCATCGAGGACGTGGTCCAGGAGCTCGTGGCCGAGGGCTGGCGGATCAGCCCGGTGGGCGCGCTCGACCTCCTCCCCGACCGCACGGCCAATGTCCTGAAAAATGCAAAAGAAGCGTCATCACACCGTCCGGGCCTGATTGTGAACGTTGCAGTTGGGTATGGAGGAAGACGTGAGATTGCCGATGCGGTGCGCTCACTCCTCCAGGAGCATGCGAGTAAGGGCGCCAGCATCGAGGACCTCGTCGAGGTCCTCGATGTCGAACACATCGCGGAGCATCTCTACACTCGCGGCCAACCCGACCCGGACCTCCTCATCCGTACGTCGGGCGAGCAGCGTCTGTCCGGATTCATGTTGTGGCAGAGCGCTCACTCAGAGTTCTACTTCCACGAGGCTTACTGGCCGGACTTCCGCAGGGTCGATTTCCTGCGGGCGCTGCGCGATTACGCTGCGAGACACCGGCGTTACGGTTCTTGATGCGACATTCGGGTATCCAGGACGTAACGTTGAAAGTGTCCGGCCACAGGCCGGGCATCCCGGAGAGGGCCCGCCTTTGCACCGACATCTGCCGAGGGGGGCCGGAGTCCGGCTCCGCCGGCAGGTTGCGGTCGGGGACGCGGGTCCGGTCCGGTTCCCACCTCGTCTGCAGGGTGCCCGCACCTATGGGCGCCCGGGGGAGAACGTGTGGCAGTGTCCTCGAGCAACCCTACTCACCAGCCGGCCAAGCGCACGTACGTGCTCGACACCTCGGTCCTGCTGGCCGACCCGGCGGCATTGACGCGCTTCGCCGAGCATGACGTCGTCCTTCCCATCGTGGTCATCACGGAGCTGGAAGGTAAGCGGCACCATCCCGAGCTCGGCTACTTCGCGAGGAAGGCCCTGCGCTACCTCGACGACCTGCGGGTTCAGCACGGCAGGCTAGACGAGCCGATGCCGACAGGGGATGGAACGATCAGGGTTGAGCTCAACCACAGCGATCCGTCCATCCTGCCCGTCGGGTTCCGCCTGGGCGACAACGACACGCGCATCCTGACCGTCGCGCGCTCGCTCGCGGCCGAGGGCTGCGACGTCGTGCTGGTCTCCAAAGACCTGCCCATGCGGGTCAAGGCGGCCTCGATCGGCCTGGCGGCCGAGGAGTACCGCGCCGAGCTGGTGGTCGAGTCCGGCTGGACCGGGATGGCCGAGCTGCAGGTGACGGCCGAGGACGTCGAGACGCTGTTCGACAAGGGCACGGTCGACCTGGAGGAGGGCAGGCAGCTGCCCGCGCACACCGGCCTGCGGCTGCTGTCGGCCAAGGGATCGGCGCTGGGCAGGGTCGCGCCGGACAAATCCGTCCGCCTGGTCCGCGGCGACCGCGAGGTCTTCGGCCTGCACGGCCGCTCGGCCGAGCAGCGCATCGCGCTGGACCTGCTGATGGACCCGGAGATCGGCATCGTGTCGCTGGGCGGCCGGGCCGGCACCGGCAAGTCGGCGCTGGCGCTCTGCGCGGGCCTGGAGGCCGTCCTGGAGCGCCGCCAGCACCGCAAGGTGGTCGTCTTCCGCCCTCTGTACGCCGTCGGCGGCCAGGAGCTCGGCTACCTGCCGGGCACCGAGGGCGAGAAGATGGGCCCGTGGGCGCAGGCGGTCTACGACACGCTCGGCGCGATCACCTCGCCCGAGGTGATCGAGGAGGTGCTCGACCGGGGCATGCTGGAGGTGCTCCCGCTGACGCACATCCGCGGCCGGTCGCTGCACGACGCGTTCGTGATCGTGGACGAGGCCCAGTCGCTGGAGCGCGGGGTGCTGCTCACGGTGCTGAGCCGGATCGGCGCCAACTCCCGGGTGGTGCTCACGCACGACGTCGCCCAGCGCGACAACCTGCGGGTCGGCCGGCACGACGGCGTGGTGGCGGTGGTGGAGAAGCTGAAGGGCCACCCGCTCTTCGCGCACGTCACGCTCACCAGGTCCGAGCGTTCCCCGATCGCCGCCCTGGTGACGGAGATGCTGGAGGACATCACGATGTGAGGCTCGGCGGGCCTACTTGAGCTCCGGGCAGGTGTACGGCCGTCCCTCCGCCTTGGGGGGACGGCCGTCGTTCTCCCGGACGATCTTGACCTGCTCGAACGCGGCGTCCTGCTGCGCGGTGCAGACGATCTGGGCCTTGCCGAGCCTGCTCAGCGGCCGGTCGCCCTTGAAGTACACGGTCAGCGTGGAGGTGCGCGGGAGCTGCATCTCGTCGCGCTGCACGGGGTCGAGCGAGTCCTTCATGCCGACGTATTCCAGGCCGTGCAGCTCGGTGGTGCGGTCGCCGAGCGGCTGGTCGGAGGCGGCGAAGAGGGCGCCGAGCAGGCTGCCCACGGTGCCGTTCTCGACGTCGGCGGGTTCGAGCGTGAGCTGCTTGTTCCTGATCAGGTAGATGGTCTTGGAGGGCGGCGGGAGCTTGATGGTGGGGGCGGCGCCCTTGGTCTGGACGTCGGTCGGCGAGATGCCGCAGGCGGCCACGGCCAGCAGGGCCGCGGCGGCGGCGGCCACGAAGGCCCGGCGCGCTGTCATCGGTGCCGTCATTGGTGCGGCAGCCAGACCGTGAACAGGGTGCCCGGCTGCTGGGCGCGTACGGAGATCGTGCCGCCGTGCAGGTGCACGTTGGCGCGGGCGATGGCCAGGCCGAGGCCGCTGCCCTGGCTGCGGGCCCGGCCCGCGCCCGCCTTGAAGAACCGGTCGAAGACGTGCGGCAGCGCCTCGGCCGGGATGCCCTTGCCGTGGTCGCGCACCTTCACCTCCAGGCCGTTCTCGGTGCCGCGCGCGGTGACCTCCACCGGGGGCAGGCCGTGCTTGAGCGCGTTGCCGACCAGGTTGGCCACGATGACGTCGAACCTCCTCGGATCGAGATTGACGGTCAGGCCCTGGGAGGCGGTCACGTCCACCTTGTCGCTCCAGCCGCGCACCTCCAGGCAGTCCAGGATGGCGTCGGCGACGTTCACGGGCTCCACGTTGAGCGTCGCGGTGCCGGCGTCGAACCTGCTGACCTCGATCAGGTGCTCGACCAGCTCGCGCAGGCGCTCGATCTCGCGCAGCACCAGCCGTACGGCCTCCGCGGGCGCGTCGGGCAGCCGGCCGGCCTCCTCCGAGAGCATGTCGGCCACGGCCGTCATGGCGGTGAGCGGCGTGCGCAGCTCGTGCGAGACGTCGGCCACGAACCTGCGGGACATGGCCTCCAGCGAGCGCAGCTCCGACACGCTGAGCTCCAGCGCCGCGGCCGCGTCGTTGAACCTGGCGGTCAGCTCGGCCAGCTCGTCCTGGCCGTGCACCGGCAGGCGGGTGTCCAGCCGGCCCTGGCCGAGCGCCTGCGCCGCCGCGCTGAGCCGCCGTACGGGCAGCAGCACCTGACGGGCCGACAGCAGCGCCACCACCAGCGCGATCAGCACGATCACCGCGCCGCCCTGGGTGAGCGTGTTGCGCAGCGTCGTGAGCTGGCTCTCCTCGTCGTGCAGCGGGAAGAACACGAACGCGCGCAGCCCGGTGGCCTCGGGGGCGACGCCGGGCTCGTAGCGGTGGACCTCGGCGCCGACGATGAGCCACAGCTCGTTGCCGATCACCTTGCGCTGGGTGACGACGTTCTGCTTGGCCCGGCCGTACAGCTCGTTGGGGACGTCCTTCATGGTCATCGGGCCGTCGGCGGACAGCAGGTTGCCGTACTCGACCAGGACGCTGCGGCCGGGGCTGGACAGCGTCCGGACGACCTGGTCGAGCTCCTTCATGGACGGCGCCGCCTCGCCCGGCCTGAGCTTGCCCACGGGGAAGGTGATCCGGCCGAGCTCGCGGGTCACCAGGTCGAGGGACGTGGTCTCGGCCCTGGTCACGAGCGCGGTCTTGGCCAGCTCGAAGCCGATGGTGGCGACCAGCGTCGACGCGGTGACCGCGACGAGGGTGAAGGTGATGACCAGGCGCGCCCGCAGCCCGGTGGGCAGCGGGATCACGGAGGGCTGAACCGGTAGCCGAACCCGCGCACGGTGTGGATGAAGACGGGCTCGGCCGGCCTCGGCTCGATCTTGGCGCGGACGCGCTGGACGCAGGCGTCCACCAGCCGCGAGTCGGCGACGTGCGTGTGGTCCCAGACGACCCGCAGCAGGTAGCGGCGGTTGAGCACCTGGCCGGGATGCCGGACCAGCTCCAGCAGCAGCCGCAGCTCGGTCGGCGTCAGGTGGATCTCCTTGCTGGCCAGCGTGACCTTGAGCGCCCCCCGGTCGATCACGAGGTCGCCGAAGGTGATGCGGTCGGAGGTCGCGGACTCGGCCCTGCGCAGGATGGCCCGGATGCGGGCGTCGAGCACCCGCGGCTCGACCGGTTTGACCACGTAGTCGTCGGCGCCCGCCTCCAGGCCGACCACCACGTCCAGGTCGTCGCCGCGGGCGGTGAGCAGGATGACGGGGAGCTGGTCGAGCTTGCGGATGCGGCGGCAGACCTCGACGCCGTCGATGCCGGGCAGCATGACGTCGAGGATCGCGATCTCGGGGCGGCGGGCGCGGATGTGGTCCAGAGCCTCCTCGCCCGTCGCGTAGGACGTGACGGAATGTCCCTGCCGCGTCAACGCCAGCTCCAAGGCTGTGCGGACGGAGGGATCGTCTTCTACAAGGAGGATGCCGGCCACGCGCACATTATTATTCCATGTCCCCTATACCCGGGTTGTGTCATCAAACTGTGACCGGGTGCGGATCAGATCCTGAAGATGGGGCGGAAGCCTGAAAGCGGCCTCCCTTCGGTGCGGGCGCTCGAAGGGAGGCGCCAGACAGCCTGTGACGAAATTCACAATTTTTCGTGAAAAAGGTTGTTACCTGCTGGTTGGCCAAGAGAACGTCAACCGAATCCCGCGTTCCGGTTGCGGACCACCCCCCATGACAGGGCAAGCTCATGGATCGTGAGCCCCGGTCCGCAGTTGAGTGAGCGCCCCCCGAAGGATGACCTTCGCTCGGCGCGTCGCCGGCCTTCGCGTTTCACCCCCAAGCGCATCGCCGTCGCCGTCGTGTCCTTGGTGGTGGTCGTGGGCGGCGGGGGTTACGTCGCCTACCGCGCCGTCGACAACGCGAGCAAGCCGCCGGTCGACCCGTTCACGGCCGAGCAGCTCGGCGCGCTCGCCGGAGGCAACCTGTTCGCCCCCGACCCCGAGACCGACGCGCTGAAGAACGCCGCCGAGCAGGCGTACCGGGCCGACCAGCTCAAGAAGGGCCGCGGCGGCGGCGCCAAGAAGCTCGACTGGGTCGTGCCGAAGAAGGCGCCGGGCGGCAGCGGCTTCCCGCCCGCCAACTTCCCGCCGGGCAGCAACCCCTCGCCGGGCAGCAACAAGGCCGTCGCCAAGTCGATGCTCGCCGCCAAGGGCTGGGGCGCCGACCAGTGGGGCTGCCTGGAGCTGCTCTGGCAGAAGGAGAGCGGCTGGAACGAGCGGGCGATGAACCGCTACTCCGGCGCGTACGGCATCCCGCAGGCCCTGCCCGGCAGCAAGATGGCCAGCGCGGGCGGCGACTGGCAGACCAATGCCGCCACCCAGATCGCGTGGGGCCTCGGCTACATCAAGGGCCGCTACGGCACGCCCTGTGGCGCATGGGGGCACTCGCAGTCCACAGGTTGGTACTGACAGCTCAAACTCTTCTTCCGTAATCGGCAAGCCGTCTCACCCGATCGTGTATGAGCGGCGCACGCTGGCCGCATGGGTGTGAAGGTCAGTGTGATCGTCAATGTCCACAACCCGGGTGACTCCGCGGACGCGTGCATCCGCTCCGCGCTGGAGCAGACGCTGCCCGCCGCCGACTACGAAGTGATCTTCGTGGACGACGGCTCCACGGACGGCATCGCGGAACGGCTGGACACCATCGCCGGTCTCCGCGAGAACGTCCGCGTGCTGCACCTGCCGCACACCGGATCGCCCGCTCGCGGCCGCAACATGGGCGTGGCCGCGGCGGAGGGCGATTACGTCTACTTCCTGGACCAGACCGACCGGCTGGCCCGCGACGCGCTGGCCCGCATGCACGAGCGCGCGGTCGAGACCGACGCCGACGTGCTGATCGGGCGGCTGGCCCGCGACTACGGGCCGCCCATGGTGGCGTTCGAGCGCAGCAGCGCCCGCGCCGACATCCTGCGCGAGCGCCTGATGACGCTGCTCGTCCCGCAGCAGCTCTACCGCCGGGCCTTCCTGGAGGAGAACGAGCTGGGCTTCGCGATGCCCGGCGGCAGGCTGGCCGAGCAGGCGTTCGTGATGCGGGCCTACCTGCAGGCCAAGGTGATCGCCGTCCTGGCCGAGGAGGTCTGCTGCCGGCTCGGGCCGCGGCCCGAGGCGCCCGAGGAGGACCCCCGGGTGATCGTGGCCGGGCTGAGGACGCTGCTCGCCGACATCGACACCTACGTGGGCGCCGGCCGCCAGCGCGATCGCATGTACGCCTACTGGTTCCGCTCCGCCGTGCTCAGGCCGCTGCTGACCGCCAGGTTCGCCGACTCCTCGGTGGACCGGGGCATGCACTTCCGGGTCGTCCAGGAGCTCATCGGCGAGCGTTTCCCCGAGCGGATCGACCGCTACCTGCCGGTCCAGCTACGGGCGGTGGCCGCGTTCGTCCGGCGCGGACGCCTGGACCAGATCGTCATGTTCGCCAACTCCACCCGGCGCGCGGGCCTGCGCGCCGAGCTCACCGAGATGCGCTGGGACGCCCACATCCTGGTGCTCGGCCTGACCGTGGAGGTCATGTCCGGCGACGGCCTGCCCGACCGGTACCGCGTGGACGGCGAGCGCCTGCACTGGATCCCGCCGCGCTCGGTCGACACCAAGCTGCTGTCCGACGACGTCACCGACATCACCGCCGACGTCGAGCGGGCCCGGGTGGACGTCTACGTCCGGCACAGCGAGACCGGCGTGGTGCACTTCCTGCCGATGACCCAGCACGTCGAGCGCGGGCCCGACGGCCGCCGCCGCATCCGCGTGCAGATCAAGGGCGAGGCCCGCCTGGACGTGACCAGCGCGGCGATGGGCCGGCCGCTCAGCCCCGGGCAGTGGGAGGTGCACGTCCGCATGTTCAGCGGCGCCAACCAGGCCAGGAGCCGGGTCGGCCGGGCCGAGGGGCCGCTCAACTGCCTGGGCGTGCTGGCCCAGCGGCCCAGGATGCGGCTGGTGGTGCCGTGCTGGTCGGACAAGGGGGAGCTGGGCCTGGCCGTCGAGCCGCGCTCGTTCCCGGAGTCGATCGCGCTGGTGTCGCCGGGGGTGACCGTCCGCCAGGCCGACGGCCACGTGTACGTCGTGCTGCCGGTCCCGTACGTGCCGCCGAGCGGCGGGCCGCCCCTGGAGCTGGTGCTGCGCAGCACCGGCCGCAGGGAACGCGAGGTGTGCGCGCCCGCGCTGGTCGAGGCCGGCGTGCCGGGCAAGCTCGCCGGCCAGCTCGTGGCGAAGATCCCGGTCAAGCGGCACATGCCGAGCGAGGAGCAGCTCGGGCCGGGCGCCTGGCTGTCGTCGCTGCGCTCGGCCGACGAGGAGATCGGGCTGCGGTTCGGCCTCCAGGTGCGCCGCGGCCGGGTCGAGACGCGCCCGGCCGTCGCGGTGAACCCCCAGCGGCGCTCGCCCATGGGCCGCGACACCGCGCTCCACCGCCTCGGCAGGCGCCTGCCCGGGGCGCGGCACATCGTGCGCTGGGCGCGCGCGGGCAGGCATCGCTACCTCAAGGAGTGACCCAGCCCTCCAGCTCCTGGAAGGCGTCCCTGAAGGCCGGGAGCATGGGCCGCAGGCGGTCGGGATAGACGTCCACGAGGCTGTCGAGGTGGTTGCCGCCCTCGATCCGGTGGTAGCGGAACGGGCGGTGCGGGCCGACCATCCTGGCGTAGACGTCGGAGTCGCGGGAGATCGGCAGCAGCGAGTCGAGCGTCCCGTGGATCGTGATCAGCGGCTTGGTGATCCGGCCGGTCAGCCCGATCCTGGCCATCGCGGCGTACGGCCGGCGCGCGTCGTAGTCGTAGTCGGCCGCCGCACCCTGGTACGACGGGTCCAGCTCCTTCTGGTAGAGCTGCTGGGTGAGCTCCCAGTAGTACTGCCGGTGGAAGGGCCACAGGAACTCCGACCCCGGCGCGAACCCGGCCGCCCGCACGCCCGCCTCGTCCGGGTACGCCTTCAGCGCGGGCGGCAGGAAGGTCAGCAGGTTGTCGCCCTTGACCCGGAACAGGGTGCCCTCCCAGTCCACGCCGCCGTCGTAGAGCCAGCCGCGGTTCTCCAGCTGCCACCTGACCAGGTAGCCGCCGTTGGACAGGCCGGCCATGAACGTACGGGCCGGCGGGCGGCCGTACCGCTGCCTGACCACGGACTTGGCGGCCACGGCGAGCTGGGTGACGCGGTCGTTCCACTCGGCGATGGCGTCGCCGGGGCGGCGGCCGTCCTCGTGGAAGGTCACGCCGACGTTGCCCTTGTCGGTGGCGGCGAAGGCGTAGCCCTTGGACAGCACCCAGTCGGAGATCGTGTAGTCGTTGGCGTACTGCTCCCGGTTGCCCGGGGTGCCGCTGACCACCAGGCCGCCGTTCCAGCGGTCGGGCAGCCTGATCACGAACTGGGAGTCGTGGTTCCAGCCGTGCGTGGCGTTGCCGGTGGAGGTGTCGGGGAAGTAGCCGTCGAGCTGGGTGCCGGGCACGCCGGTCGGGTTGACGGTGGCCTTGGAGTGCAGGCCGGCCCAGTCGGCCGGGTCGGTGTGGCCGGTCAGGGTGGTGCCGGCCGTGGTCAGGTCGTCGAGGGTGGCGCTGATCAGCTTCTCCGCGCCGGGCACGGTCAGCTCGCCCGCGGCGGGGGCGGTGAGCAGGCTCGCGACCAGGGTCAGGGCGACGAGCATCAGACCTCCTCCAGGTGCTCGGCCAGCAGGCGGCCGAACTCGGCGGGCCGCTCCAGGTGCGGGCTGTGTCCGCAGTCGTCCAGCACGACCTCGCGGTAGCGGCCGTAGCGGTCGAGGACCGCCCTGGTCTGGGTCACCATCGGCTGGGCCGGGGTGCCGGGGGAGCCGGGCACGACGCCGATCGCGCCCAGATGGGCCAGGTCGAACAGCGAGGTGTCGGAGACGATCACGTCGTCGGCGCCCCTGATCCAGAGCACGGGCGGCCTGGGGCCGATCTCGTGCAGGTCGTCCAGGCGGAAGTGGGTGGGGGCGCACGCGTTGAGCACGCCGTGCTTGCCCGGGGCCACGCCGGGCCAGGCGGGGGAGCCGGCGGCGTCGCCCGGGTAGTTGGCCTCGCCCACGCGGGTGGTGAGCATGGACCGCAGGTAGAAGTCCTCGTCGGGGATCCGCGGGTGCTTGACGTAGCCGGTGCGGAGCACGTTGCGGGGGGACGTGGGGGATTCGTCGGACATGTCGCCCGCCTTGAGCCGGGCCACGAAGTCCGGGTTCGCCGCCCCGGCGCCCGATCCCGCGCCGTCGGGGTGGGTGAGCGTGCCGTCCGGGCCCTCGGTGCCGCCGAAGCCGTACGGGGAGATCGGGTTGACCAGCGTGACGCTCCTGACCAGCTCAGGACGGTCGCGCAGCAGCTGCAGGACGACGCCGCCGCCCAGGCTCCAGCCGACCAGGTGCACGCCGTCGAGCCCGAGCGCCTCGACCAGCTCGGCCAGGTCGTCGGACCAGTCGCGCAGGCCCCTGGTGGCGTCCACCGGCTCCGGGTCGGTGTCGCCGAAGCCGCGCAGGTCGGGGGCGAGCGGGCGGTAGCCGGCGGGCAGCGCGGCCATGGTGTCGCGCCAGAAGGCGCCGGAGGAGACGTTGCCGTGCACGAACAGCACGGGCTCGCCGGACGTCCGGCCCTCGACGGTCAGGACGTGCTGCGTGAGGCGGGGGGTGGTGACCTTCATCGCGCGTGGATCCTCTCGGCCAGGTCGCGTCCCTGGGTCTCGCGGGCGGTGTAGACGGCGACCAGCGTGAGCACCGCCGCCAGGCCAAGGTAGACCGAGATGGGCACGCTGCTGGAGTAGCTCTTGAGCAGCGCCACCGCGATCAGCGGGGCCAGCGCGCCGGCCACGATCGCCGAGAGCTGGGCGCCGATCGACACGCCGGTGTAGCGCGTCCTGGTGCCGAACAGCTCGGAGAAGAAGGCCGCCTGCGGGCCGTACATCATGCCGTGGAAGAGCAGGCCGACGGTGACCGCGAGGGTGATCGCCAGGAAGTTGCCGGTGTCCACCAGCGGGAAGAAGGCGAAGATCCACACGCCGATCCCGGCGGCCCCGGCCAGGTAGATCGGACGGCGGCCGACCCGGTCCGACAACGCGCCCCACATCGGGATCGTGACGAAGTGGATCGCCGAGGCGAGCAGCACCGCGGTCAGCACCGTCGAGTTGTCGATCTTGGCGTTCTTCGCGTACGTGATGACGAACACCGTCAGCAGGTAGAACGAGATGTTCTCGGCCAGCCGGGCGCCGATGGCGGTGAGCACGTCCTTCCAGTGGTTCCGCAGCACGCCCACGATCGGCGCGGTCGGCTCCGGCTCGGCCTGCTGGAACACCGGCGACTCGCTGATCGTCAGCCGGATCCACAGCCCGATCAGCACCAGCACCCCCGACAGCAGGAACGGGACGCGCCAGCCCCACGACAGGAACGCCGCGTCGGACTGCCAGGCGGCCAGCGCCGCCAGCACGCCGGTGGCCAGCAGGTTCCCGCCGGGCGCGCCCGCCTGCGGCCAGGAGGCCCAGAACCCGCGGCGCTTCGTGTCGCCGTGCTCGGACACGATCAGCACCGCGCCGCCCCACTCGCCGCCGAGCGCGAAGCCCTGTACGAGCCGCAGCGCGGTCAGCAGCAGCGCCGCCGACGAGCCGAGCGTGGCGTACGTCGGCAGGCAGCCGATCAGGAACGTGGCGGCGCCCATCATCAGCAGGCTGACCACCAGCAGGGTCTTGCGGCCCACCCGGTCGCCGAAGTGGCCGAAGATCAGGCCGCCGAGCGGGCGGGCGACGAATCCGACGGCGTAGGTGAGGAACGACAGCAGCGTGCCGGTCAGCGGATCGGACTCGGGGAAGAAGAGTTTGTTGAACACGAGAGCGGCTGCCGAGCCGTACAGGAAGAAGTCGTACCACTCGATGGTGGTGCCGATCAGGCTCGCGGCGACGATCCTCTTGATGGAAGTGGCCATGCCGGTCACGGTAAAGAGTGACCGGCGTCACTTATATGGGGCCGGGACCCACAGTCTGCGGGGAGGATGTGTGGCCGAGCCGGTGCAGGCGGAGGGCGAGCTGGATCTCCAGCGCGCGCTCGGGCTCCAGCCAGCCGTCGCCCAGCAGCTTGCCGATCCGGTCGAGGCGCTGGGTGACGGTGTTGACGTGGATGTGCATGGCCTCGGCCGTACGGGAGGGTGAGCCGCCCGTGCCGAAGTAGGCCGACAGGGTGTCGGTCAGCGCGGTGCCGCGGCGGGCGTCGTAGTCGATCACCGCGCCGACCACGCGGCCGACGAAGCCGCGCACGTCGCGGCCGTCGCCCACGAGCAGCCCGACGAAGCCCAGCTCGGCGGGGCTCGCGCCGTCACCGGCCCGGCCGAGCGCGAGCAGCGCCTCGGCGCACCGCCGCGCCTCCTGGTACGCCTCCGCGACGTCCCGGCCGCCCGGCGGGCCGCCGGGCGCGGCTTCGGGGAGGCGGGCCGGGGAGGCGCCCGCCGTCGCCGGGCTGTGCAGGGACGCGCTCAGCTCGGCCGCCACCCGCTGGGCCAGACCGCCCGCGTCCACGCCCGGCAGCAGCAGCACCACCTCGTCGCCGCGCCCCGCCGCCAGCCCGTGCCGGACCGTGGCGTGCGAGGAGGCCCAGAACGCCGCCCGCTCCCGCTGGCCGCCGTGCCTGGCCACCACCACGACGTGCGGCGCCCGCAGGTCCACGCCCAGCCGCCGGGCCCGGTCGGCCAGGCCGGGCGAGTCCGGCCGCGAGATCAGGTCCTCCAGCAGCTCGCCCCTGACCCGGCCCTCGGCCTCGGCCACGCTCCGCCTGAACAGCAGCAGCAGCGCGCACACCAGCGCCGCCCGCTCCAGGATGCGCTCGTCGGCGTCGTCGCTGCGCAGGACGAGCGTGCACAACGGCTCGCCGCCGACGTCCACCGACGCGATCAGCTGGTCGCCCCTGCGCACGGTACGCCCCAGCGCCCTGGACGCCTGCGCCGCCTCGAACACCCCCGCGTCCAGCTCGCCCACGTCGCCCGTGATCGGGCGGCCCAGGTCGTCGAGCACGGCCAGCGACCCGCCGAGCACCTCGGTCACCACGGCGGCGACGTCCTCGATGCCGCCGCCGCGCAGCACCAGCGAGGTCATCCGGTCGTGGGCCAGCGCGGCCCGCTCGACGGCCTCGCCGTGCGCCCGGGCGGTGCGGTGGGCCTGGGACAGCTCCTCCAGGGCGTTCCTGGTCTCCTGCAGCAGCCGGGCGTTGTCGATCGCGACGGCGGCGTGCGCGGCCAGGCTCGCCAGCAGCGAGACCTCCTCCTGGTGGAAGGGCCTGGCGCTGCGGTTGGCCGCCATCAGCACGCCGATCACCCGCTGGCCCAGCCGCAGCGGCACCCCCAGGATCGCGACCAGGCCCTCCTCCTTGACGGCCTCGTCGATGTGGCCCTTGTGCCGGAACCTGGCGTCGGCGAAGTAGTCGGCGGTCGCGTACGGGGTGGCCGTCTGCGCCACCAGCCCGCCCAGCCCGGCGCCCATGGCCAGCCTGAGCGCCCGGAACTTGGCCGAGATCGACCCGTCGGTGACCCGCATGTACGTGTCGCCCTGCTCGGGGTCGTGCAACGTCATGTACGCGATGTCGGTCGCCAGCAACTGCCTGGCCCGGTGGACGATGGCTTCGAGCACGGCGTCGAGGTCGCGCAGCGCGGCCAGGTCGCCGGCGGTGTCGTAGAGCGCCGACAGCTCGGCCTCGCGCCTGGCCCGCCGCCTGAGCAGCGCCCTGACCTTCAGCGCCTGGATCTTGGCCTGCTCCAGCTCCTCGATCGTGGCCGGATCGGCGCCCTGCGCCCTGGCCTCCACGATCGGCCCCTCGAACTCGACCGCCGACGCCTCCCGCGCCAAAAGCTCCAGAAAGTGGGTGGTCACTAGTGAGCCGTCCAGCCGCCGTCTACGGGGAGGGAGGTGCCGGTGATGAAGGAGCCGTGGGGGCCGCAGAGGTAGGCGACCAGTTCGGCGACCTCCTCCGGCTCGATCAGCCGCTTGATGGCGGCCGGCTGGAGCATGACGTTCTCGACGACCTCGTCGCTGCCGATGCCGTGCACCCGGGCCTGGTCCTCGATCTGCGCCTCGACCAGCGCCGTGCGCACGTACGCCGGGCACACGCAGTTGGACGTCACCCCGTGGGCCGCCCCCTCCAGCGCGACCACCTTGGAGAACCCCTCCAGCGCGTGCTTGGCCGTCGTGTACGCCGACTTGTACGGCGAGGCCCGCAACCCGTGCACCGACGACATGTTCACGAACCGCCCCCACCCCCGGGCGTACATGCCGGGCAGCACCCGCCGCGCGATCAGGAACGGCGCCTCCACCATCACCCGCATCATGGTGGAGAACACCTCCGGCGGGAAGTCCTCGACCGGCGCCACGTGCTGGAACCCGGCGTTGTTCACCACGATGTCCACCGGCTCGTCAGGCAGCGACGCCGCGAAGGCCGGATCGCTCAGATCGGCCACCACCGCGACCCCGCCGACCTCCGCGGCCACCTTCCCGGCCGCCTCGCCCTGCCTGTCGACCACCAGGACCTTGGCCCCCGCGGCGGCCAGTCGCCGGGCGCAGGCGGCGCCGATGCCGCCCCCAGCCCCCGTCACCAGCGCGGTCCGCCCAGTAAGCTCCTTCGCCATACCCGAAACCCTAGGCGCTGGCCGCGCCGGGACGCATGGGTGCGGCCGACATAGATCCGAGCCCGCCTATGTGGATCACCCCTCCGCCGGCGGCCGGGTCATGGACAGCACGTCGAGGGCGGCGTCGAGCTGTTCCTCGGTCAGCGTGCCGTCGGCGACGTGGCCGCGTTCGACGACGACCTCCCGAATGGTCCTGCGCTCGGCCAGCGCCTGCTTGGCTATCTTGGCCGCCTCCTCGTAGCCGACGTGCCTGTTGAGCGGGGTGACGATCGAGGGGGAGGACTCGGCGTACTCGCGCAGGCGCTCGACGTTGGCCGTGATGCCGGCCACGCAGCGGTCGGCCAGCAGCCTGGACACGTTCGCCAGCAGCCTGATCGACTCCAGGATGTTGCGGGCGATGACCGGCAGCTGCACGTTCAGCTCGAAGCTGCCCGACGCCCCGGCGAAGGTGATCGCCGCGTCGTTGCCGATGACCTGGGCCGCGACCATGGCCGTGGCCTCCGGGACCACCGGGTTGACCTTGCCCGGCATGATGGACGAGCCCGGCTGCAGGTCCGGCAGGTTGATCTCGCCGAGCCCGGCGCGCGGGCCCGAGCCCATCCAGCGCAGGTCGTTCGCGATCTTGTTGAGCGACACGGCCACCACCTTGAGCTGCCCGGACAGCTCCACGATGGAGTCCTGGGCGCTCTGGGCCTCGAAGTGGTCGGCGGCCTCGCGGAAGGGGATGCCGGTCGCCTCGGCCAGCTTCGTGATCGCCCGTTGCGCGAAGCCGGGCGGGGTGTTGATGCCCGTGCCGACCGCCGTCCCGCCCAGGGGCAGTTCCAGTACGTGGTTCAGCGCCGTGCGCACGCGGGTGCCGCCGTGGTCGATCTGGGCGGCGTACCCGCCGAACTCCTGCCCGAGAGTCACCGGCGTGGCGTCCATCAGGTGGGTCCGGCCCGACTTGACCACCTGCGCGAACTCGGCCTCCTTGGCGTGCAGCGTGTCGGCCAGGTGGGTGAGCGAGGGCAGCAGGTGGAAGGTCACCTCGATCGCGGCGGCCACGTGGATCGAGGTCGGGAAGACGTCGTTGGAGGACTGGGAGGCGTTCACGTGGTCGTTGGGGTGCACGGGCCGTCCCAGTCGCTCCTCGGCCAGCGTCGCGATCACCTCGTTGGCGTTCATGTTGGACGAGGTGCCGGAGCCGGTCTGGAAGACGTCGATGGGGAAGTGGGCGTCGTGCTCGTTGTCGGCGACGTCCGCGGCGGCCTGCGCGACCGCCTCGGCCAGATCCTTGTCGATCACGCCCAGCTCGCCGTTGACCTCGGCGGCGACCGCCTTGATCAGGCCGAGCGCGGCGATGTGGGACGGTTCGAGCGGCCGCCCCGAGACCGGGAAGTTCTCCACCGCCCGCTGGGTCTGGGCCCGCCACCGCGCTCCCGCCGGCACCCGGACCTCGCCCATCGAGTCATGTTCGATTCTGAACTCGCTCATGACTCCAGTCTGTCCCACGGCCGGGCGATCAGTCCGGGGCCGGCCCGCCCCGGGCGGGGACGGGCCGTCGTACCGGGAAAGGCTCGCTCAGCTGGAGATGAGCGCCACGATGAGGACGGCGATCACGACCGCGGCCGCCGCCGCCACGGCCATCAGCACGAGCATGCCGTTGCGGTTGCCCGCCTGCGGCTTCTCGGGCGGCCCCGCGATGGCGAACAGGTCGGTCCCGAGGCCCTGGCCCTGGTGCGGGCCACCGGCGGGCGGCACCGGCCGGCCCTGTCCAGGCCCGCCCTGCTGCGGGCCGCCCTGTCCCGGGCCCTGCTGTCCTGCGCCCTGCTGTCCTGCGCCCTGCGGTGCCGGGCCCTGCTGCCGCGCGGCGTGCGGCGGTTGCTGCGCCGGCGGGTAGACCTGGTGGCCGGGGGAACCGCTCCGCGGCGCGGCGATGTGCCTGGTCGTGACGGTCCCCTCGTCGTCGGGGCGCTGCGGCGGACGGCCGCCGCCCTGCTCGGGCGCCGGAGGGAACGGCCCCTTGGGGCGCATGACGCTGACGGTCTGGTCGGGGTCGAAGCCGCTCTCGTCGCCGGCGTCAGCCGCCTGCGGCGGCTGCGCGGGACGCGCGGCCTGCGGCGGCCGGCCCGGTGCGGTGCTCTGCGGCATCGTCGGCGCCCCCAGCGGGCTCCGCGCGGCCTCCTGCGGCCCGGAAGGCCCCTGCGGCTCTGAGGGCCGCGCCCCGGCGGGACGCGTCGGCTGCGGGCCCGGGACGGGCGGCGCACCGGCCCCGTACGCCTCCTGAGCCCCTGAGGGGCGCCCCTGAGGGCCGGCGGGACGCCGTGGGCCGGAGTCGGTGAAGGGGTCGGGCAACGCGGCCTCCTGGGCCATCAGGGCTTCCGCCGTGAGCGCCGGCATCTCGCTCGTGGGCGTGTCGGCGACCATCCGCATGAGGGTCTCCGCCTTGGCGGCGCTGAGCCGCTGCCGGTAGTCCTTGTTGAGCAGCCCGTTCAGCACCGGCCGCAGCCGCCCGGCCTGCGTGGGCGGGTCGGCGCTCTCGCTGAGCAGCGCCGCCAGCGTCTCGGCGATCGTGGCCCGCTCGTACGCCGGCCGCCCCTCGACCGCGAAGTACAGCGTCGCGCCCAGCGACCAGATGTCGGACTCGGGCCCGGTGTACTCGCCCCTGGCGCGTTCCGGCGCCGTGTACCCGGGCGAGCCGATGACCATGCCCGTCTTGGTGAGCCGGGAGTCGCCCTCGGCCTTGGCGATGCCGAAGTCCGTCAGGACCACCCGGCCGCTCTCGGTGATGAGCACGTTGCCCGGCTTGACGTCACGGTGCGTGATGCCCTGGGAGTGCGCGGCGCGCAGCGCGCCGAGCAGGTCGACGCCGATCTCGGCCACGAGCCGGGGCGGCAGCGGGCCCTCCTCCTCGATCACCTGCTCCAGGGAGCGCGCCTCGATGAGCTCCATGATGATCCAGGGGCTGTCGTCCTGGATGAGCACGTCGTGGATGGCGGCGACGGACGGGTGGTTGATCCGCGAGGCGAGGCGGCCCTCGCGGACCATGCGCTCGCGCAGCTCGGCCCGCTGGTCCTCGGTGAGCCCCTGGTCCTGGCGGATCTCTTTGACCGCCACCTCGCGCCCGAGCGCGCGGTCGCGGGCGCGCCACACGGTCCCCATCGTGCCCCGGCCGAGCGGGGCGATGAGCTCGTAGCGCTCCGCGAGCAGGCGTGTCTGCTGTTCCGGCATGAGAAGAAGATATCGATTCTCGCTTGGGAAGTGCTTTACCCTCGCTTGCGAAGTTCTCTTGGCCAGAACCGCCGAGGAAGGAACAACTTTATCACCGCCGCCTTGAAACGGACATAAGTAGACGGGCTCGGACGTGGGTCGACCCGCTTGCGGTGGACGCCCTCACCCGGCCTGCGCTCCTGGCGCGGCGGCGGGACCGACAGCGCGGCGGCGGCGGCCTCCGCCCTGTGCAGCCCGCGGTGCGCGGACCTGCGCGCGAAAGGGGGCGAGGTGACCACGGGAACCGGGCGTACGGGCCGGCGCGGGGCCAGCGGCTCCTCCGCCGAGCCGCCCGCGGCCACCCGGGCCAGCATGAGCGAGGCCCGTACGGAGTCGAGCCGGGTCTGTGGATCGATCCTGAGCAGCGCGTCGAGCACGGGCGCCAGCGGGCCCGCCTTGCTCATCGGGATCGGCTCGCCGCTGGTCAGCGCGGCCAGCGCGGCGGCGGCCGTACGGCGGCCGTGCAGCCCCCGGCCCTCGACGGCGGTGTAGAGGGTCGCGCCGAGCGACCACAGATCGCCCGCGGGGCTGGCCTTGGAGCCGAGAACCCGTTCGGGGGCGATGTAACCGGCCGAGCCGAGCACGATGCCGGCCTGGGTGATGGAGACGTCGCCTTCGAGCGCGGCCAGGCCGAAGTCGGTGAGCACCGCGCGGTCCTCGGTCACCAGGACGTTGCTGGGCTTCACGTCGCGGTGGAGGATGCCCTTGGCGTGGACGGCCCGCAGCGCGCCGAGGATCTGCCGGCCGATCTCGGCGGCCCGGCGCGGAGGGAGCGGTCCGTGCTCCTGGATGAGCTGCTCCAGGGACTTGGCCCGGAGCAGCTCCATCACGATCCAGGGACGGTCGTCCTCGGTCACGACGTCGAACACGGTGATGACCGACGGATGGGCCACCATCGCGGTCGCCCTGCCCTCGCGCTCGGTGCGGGCGCACAACTCCGCGCGCAGCTCCTCGTCGAGGACGGTGGGCAGCCGTACTTCCTTCACCGCCACGTCGCGGTCGAGCAACTCGTCATGCGCCCGCCAAACGGTGCCCATGCCGCCGCGACCAACCGGCTCCACAAGCCGATAGCGCGCGGCGAGAAGGTAACCGGAGGGCGCACGCATGCCAGGCAGCTTACCTATTTGTGTAAACCGACCAGTAGAGGCGGGGCCGATAAATTGTTGCGAACTTAAGTCAACCCGCCTGACTCGTTACGTCAGCGAACCTCCGGGCCACATCTGCCCAGTTGACGAGGCCCCACAGTTTCTCGACGTAGTCCGGACGCACGTTGCGGTACTGCAGATAGTAAGCGTGCTCCCACGCGTCGAACACGAGAAGCGGCGTGGTGTTCATTCCGACGTTGCCGTGGTGGTCGTAGATCTGCTCGACCACCAGCCTGCGGCTCAGCGGCTCCCAGGCCAGCACGCCCCACCCCGAGCCCTGGACCGACGCCGTGGCCGTGGTGAGCTGCTTCTGGAACGCCTCGAACGTGCCGAAATGCTCGTCGATGGCGGCCCTGAGCGCGCCGTCGGGGCGGTCGCCGCCGTCGGGGGAGAGGTTCTCCCAGAAGATCGAGTGCAGCACGTGGCCGGACAGGTTGAAGGCGAAGGTCTTCTCCAGGCCCACCAGGCCGGCGAAGTCGCCGCCGTCGCGGGCCTCGGCCAGGCGGTCGAGCGTGTCGTTGGCGCCCTTGACGTAGGCCGCGTGGTGCTTGGCGTGGTGCAGCTCCAGGATCTCGCCGGTGATGGCGGGCTCCAGCGCGCCGTAGTCGTACGGCATGTCGGGAAGGGTGTAGTCGCCCATGGGGCCGTCCTCTCGAAGTAGATCTCTGGAGGACACTATTGCAAGTAGTTCGCAAGTGCATCAGACTTGCGACCTAGGTCTCGCCTTGGCATCGTGGCGGGAGTCAGTTAGGTCCAGTTTGTGCGCGGACGGCATGAGCCGTCCGCGCACAGGCGTCCTGTGGGGATTTCTTGGGGTGGGAATTACCCAGGTCAGGGCGCTGTTGTACCTGTTTGTACGCGACGGCAGGGCAGCCGTGTCGAGGCGCCCCCGCAGATCTGTCGTCATCACCCATCGCAGGATTCACACCTGTGACCCGCCGTGCCTCATGCGCGGACGGTGAGCAAAGGAGCACCCCCCGATGGCCAAGCACGCCATGATGACCACGTCCCACATCGCCAAGCTCGCCCTCGGCGCGACCATCGCCGCGAGCGCACTCGGCGCCACTGCCGCCGTCAGCGCCGCGACCGCGCACCGGACCGACGCCCAGGCCGCCGCGCAGCAGTCGGCCGCGCAGGGTTCGGCCCAGGGCCGGGTGAACGTCACCGCCGCCCAGGTGCTGGCCACGGCCCGCGCCCAGGTCGG
Organism: Nonomuraea sp. NPDC001831; assembly: GCF_042892035.1. Lineage (NCBI taxonomy): Bacteria > Bacillati > Actinomycetota > Actinomycetes > Streptosporangiales > Streptosporangiaceae > Nonomuraea > Nonomuraea sp. NPDC001831. The sequence goes on from NZ_JBIATU010000008.1 coordinate 241,375, forward strand.
CACCTCCGAGGACGCCAACGGCGGCGGCACCAAGTTCCAGAAGTGGTACGCCGACTCCCAGCGCGCCGCCGAGACCGTCGCCCGCGACGGCGGCAGCCGCCAGGACTACCTGAACGCCGCCTGGTGCTCGATGTTCGTCTCCTGGGTCGGCGAGCAGACCGGCGCCCGCCCGCAGGTCGGCTGGGACGCCTACACCGTGACCCACGCCAAGTGGTTCGCCGCCAACGACCGCTGGGGCACCGAGGCCAGGCCGGGCGCCGTCGTCTTCTTCTCCTGGAGCGGCAGCAAGAGCCTGAACGACATCCAGCACGTCGGCTTCGTCGTCAAGGACAACGGCGACGGCACGATCTCCACGATCGAGGGCAACACCGGCAACGGCAAGGTCGAGGAGCGCGTCCGGCCGACCTCGCAGGTCGTCGGCTACGGTTACCCGTCCTACGCCGCCTGACACATCGACACAGCGCGCATTCCTGTCCGGGATGCGCGCTTTGTTGTATTACCGCACGTCAGAGCAAGTGTGACGCTCGGCACACCTCTCTCCCCGATAAATGTGCATGATGCCTAGTAGGGCACTTTCCCGCGTACGGCAGGCTGATTGACAGGAACCATGGCACGCCGTCAGCAAGTTGTAAGGGTGCCGAAAGGGGACGGGGGCATGGTTAGGACATGAGACCAGGCGAGAACCCGCGAGCAGCTGAAACTGTCGGTGCCGGCCCCGAGACTGGGTAGGACGCCGACGTTCCACCACTGACGACAGAAGTTGAAGGACGTGATGGAGATGCGCCAGACACAGGTTCGCCGCCGGCCGAGGAAGCCGGTCGGCGCCACCCTGGACCTTCGCACGCCGTCGGGGCGACAGTTGCCCTTTTGACCATCAGGAAGCAGGAGCGCCATCTGAGAGGTGCGCGATGATGTGCAGTCACTTTCCCGTATGCCCCAGTGCGGACTCGCCCGACCGTGAGCGTTCGCACGTGATCTCGGCCCATCCTGACCAGGGCTGGAGCCTCCTCTGCAACGGCGTGGTGCTGTTCGAGGACACGGGTCTGCTCCTGCCTGACGGCAGCGTCGTCGCCCCCCACCGAGCCCCCGTCGCCGCCTGAGACGCCCGAGACGCCCGAGACGCCCGAGGGCGACCCCCCGTCGTCCGGTGCCGAGGGGCTTCGACCGCCGCCCGGCACCCTTCGACGCGCTCGGGCCCTACCTGCGCCCGATGCTCAGCACCGGCCCGGTGCGGTCGGTGAAGAAGTCGTCGCCCTTGTCGTCGACGACGATGAAGGCGGGGAAGTCCTCGACCTCGATCTTCCACACCGCCTCCATGCCCAGCTCGGGGTATTCGAGCACCTCCACCTTCCTGATGCAGTCCTGGGCCAGCCGCGCGGCCGGGCCGCCGATGGAGCCCAGGTAGAAGCCGCCGTACTTCTGGCACGCCTCGGTGACCTGCCTGGACCTGTTGCCCTTGGCCAGCATGACCATCGAGCCGCCCGCCGCCTGGAAGCGCTCGACGTAGGAGTCCATGCGGCCGGCCGTGGTGGGGCCGAACGAGCCGGAGGCGTAACCCTCGGGGGTCTTGGCCGGGCCGGCGTAGTAGACCGCGTGGTCCTTGAGGTACTGGGGCATCTCGCCGCCGTCGTCGAGCAGCTCGGCGATCTTGGCGTGCGCGATGTCGCGGGCGACGACGAGCGGGCCGCTGAGGGAGAGCCGCGTCTTGACGGGGTACTTCGTCAGCTCGGCCAGGATCTCCGGCATCGGCCTGTTGAGGTCGATGCGGACGACGTCGTCGGACAGGTGCTCGTCGGTGGTCTCCGGCAGGAAGCGGGCCGGGTCGGTCTCCAGCTTCTCCAGGAACACGCCCTCGGCCGTGATCTTGGCCAGCGCCTGGCGGTCGGCCGAGCACGACACCGCGATGGCCACCGGGCAGGACGCGCCGTGCCGGGGCAGGCGGATCACGCGCACGTCGTGGCAGAAGTACTTGCCGCCGAACTGGGCGCCGATGCCGAGCTTCTGCGTCAGCTCGAAGACCTTGGCCTCCAGCTCCAGGTCGCGGAAGCCGTGCCCGGAGGGCGAGCCCTCGGTGGGGATGGAGTCGAGGTAGCGGGCGCTGGCGTACTTGGCGGTCTTGAGCGCGAACTCGGCGGAGGTGCCGCCCACCACCACGGCCAGGTGGTACGGCGGGCAGGCCGCGGTGCCCAGCGAGCGGATCTTCTCCTCCAGGAAGGCCAGCATGCGCTTCTCGTTGAGCACCGCCTTGGTCTCCTGGTAGAGGAACGACTTGTTGGCCGAGCCACCGCCCTTGGCCATGAACAGCAGCTTGTACTCGTCGGCGTGGCCGTGGGGGTCCTCGGCGTAGAGCTCGATCTGGGCGGGCAGGTTGTTGCCGGTGTTCTTCTCCTCCCACATGGTCAGCGGGGCCATCTGGGAGTAGCGCAGGTTGAGCTTGGTGTAGGCGTCGTAGACGCCCTTCGAGATGTGCTCGGCGTCGCGGCCGTCGGTCAGCACGTGGCGGCCGCGCTTGCCCATGACGATGGCGGTGCCGGTGTCCTGGCACATCGGCAGCACGCCGCCGGCCGAGATCGAGGCGTTCTTCAGCAGGTCGAGGGCGACGAACCGGTCGTTCCCGCTGGACTCGGGGTCGTCGACGATCTTGCGCAGCTGCGCCAGGTGCGACGTGCGCAGGAAGTGGGAGATGTCGTGGACCGCGGTCTCGGTGAGCAGCCGCAGGGCCTCGGGGTCGACCTCAAGGAACGTACGCCCGGCCGCTTCGACCTTCCGCACCCCCTCCGACGTGATCAGCCGGTACTCGGTCTCATCGGCGCCCAGGGGAAGCAGATCGGTGTAGTCGAAGTCCATGTCCATAGAGGGTACGCCCCCCGTCAGGTGGTCATCCCGGGGCCGGCACGGGCTCCGGCGAGCGCCGCGCGGTGAGCCCCACCAGGATGCCGACGATCACCAGCCCGGCCCCCGCCAGGTCGTAGACGCTCGGCGTCGCGATGCCGAGCACGAGCCCCGTCACGATCGCGCCGACCGGGATGAGCCCGGCGAACAGCCCGGCCGTCCCTGGGCCGAGCCTGGGCAGCGAGGTGTACCAGAGGAAGAAGGCCATGACCGTGACCACGACCGCCAGGTACGCGAAGCCCAGCGTCTCGGCCGCGGTCGGCGTCCTGAACATGGCGGAGCCCTCCTGGACCAGGCCGACCACGGCCAGCATCGGCACGGCCAGCGCCGTCGAGTACGCCGACACCCGGATCGCCCCCAGCTTGGGCAGCAGGGGGATGGCCAGCATGGAGAAGCTCACCTCGCCTGCCAGCGCCCCGAGCGCCCACAGCAGGCCGGTCGGGTTCCCGCTGCCCAGGCCGGTCGCCAGCGTCGCGCCGGCCACCACCACCGACGCCCCCACCAGCAGGCGCGGCGCCGGACGCCCGCCGGCCAGCGCCAGCGCCAGCGGCACGGTGCCGAGCACGGTGCCCACCAGCGCCGGCCCCGAGGCCCGGGTGGACTCGACGACGCAGACGTTGAAGACCACCAGCCCGAGCAGGGTGAGCCCGCCCAGGTACAGGGTCTCGCGCCCGGTCAGCCGGACGAACCGCAGGCCGAGCGCCCTGGTGACGACCAGCAGGATGACCGCGGCGGCGAGGTAGCGCACGGCCTGGCCGCCGTACACGGGATAGGAGCCGATCAGGCCGGACACTCCGGCCAGGGTGCCCACCAGGAACATGGCGGTGGCGGCTCCGGCGATTCCGTTTCTCATGGGCAGGATCGTAGGGAGACAATGGTTCGCATAAACAGACCAATGGGCCGCTATATGACAGGACCAATATGGCTGACCTGCACATCCAGATCAATCGGGATGCGGGAGGGATCGCTGGGCAGATCGCGGCCGAGCTGCGCGAGGGCGTGCGTCTCGGGCGGCTGGCGCCCGGCACGCGCCTGCCCGCCACCCGCGACCTCGCCGCCGACCTCCAGGTCTCCAGGGGCGTGGTGGTGGAGGCGTACGAGCAGCTCGTGGCCGAGGGGTTCCTGGTCTCGCGGGTGGGGGCCGGGACCGAGGTGGCCCCGCTGGGCGCCGTCCGGTCCGCGCGTCCCTGGCCGGTGGCCGACGGCGGCGTCTGCGGGCCGTACCACGGGCATCGGGCCACGTCCCCCGACCTGGGGCACTTCCCCCGGGAGCGGTGGTCGTCGGCCGTGCGGCACGTGCTGGCCACCGTGCCGTCCGACGCGCTCGACTACGGCGATCCCGGCGGCGTCCCGGAGCTGCGCGAGGAGCTGGCCGGTTACCTGCGGCGGGTCAGGGCGGCCGACGTCCATCCCGACAACCTGGTCGTGGTGGGCGGCGTGGCGCAGGGGCTGAGCCTGGCGCTGCACGTCCTGGCCCGGCGCGGCGGCCTGCGCCTGATCGTCGAGGACCCCACCAGCCGCCGCCAGGTCCCGCTGCTGGAACGGGCCGGGGCCCGCCTGGTGCCGGTGCCCGTGGGCTGCGAGGGCCTGATCGCCGGGGCCATGGACGGCGACGCGGCGCTGGTCACGCCCGCACACCAGTACCCGACGGGCGTCGTGCTCTCCCCGGCCAGGCGGGCCGCGCTCATGGAGTGGGCCTGCGCGGGCGACCGGACGGTCCTGGAGGACGACTACGACGCCGAGTTCCGCTACGACCGCGACCCGGTCGGCTGCCTCCAGGGGCTGGCCCCCGACCGGGTGATCCTGACCGGCAGCGTCAGCAAGTCGCTCGCCCCCGGCCTCCGGCTCGGCTGGGTCGCCGCGCCCGCCCACCTGGCCGAGGCGATCCGCCGCGCCCGGAGCGAGCTCGACCTGGGCTCCCCGGTCATCGAGCAGTACGCGCTGGCCCACTTCCTGCGCACCGGCGGCTACGACAAACACCTGCGGCGCATGCGCAGGGAGTACCGCCGCCGCCGGGACGCCCTGGTCAGGGCGCTGGCCGAGGAGCTGCCGGAGATCCGCGTCCGGGGCATCCAGGCCGGGCTGCACGTCTACCTCGACCTGCCGGACGGCTGGGACGAGCTCGCGGTCGTCCGCGCGGCCGAGGGCGTCGGACTGGCCGCCGAGCCGGTCGCGCCGATGCGGTTCTCGCCCGGCCCGCCGGCGGTCGTGGTGGGGTTCGCCCGGCTGCCGGTGCATCAGGCGGCGGAGGCCGTACAAGGCTTAAAAGTCCGTATGTCTGGACATATCATGCACTGAGACGGAAAGCGGCACTGGAGGCGGCATGCGGGCAGGACTGCTGGGCCTGGGCCGGATCGGCGCGTTCCACGCGGCGAACCTGGCCGCGCATCCCCTGGTCGACGAGCTGATCGTGGCCGACCCGGTCAGGACCTCGCCGTACGGCAGGCCGGGGGATCCGTTCGAGGCCGACGTCGTGGTCATCGCCACGCCGACGAGCACGCACGCCGAGCTGCTGATCAGGGCGTGCGAGCGAGGCGTCCCCGTCCTGTGCGAGAAGCCGGTGGCGGGCACGGTGGCCGAGACGCTCAAGGTGCTGGAGGCGAGCGCGGGCCGGCGGGTGTTCGTCGGGTTCCAGCGCAGGTTCGACCCCGGCTACCGGGCCGCCCGCGCCGCGCTGCGGGCCGGCGAGCTGGGCGAGCTGCACCGCGTCCACCTGGTGACGGCCGATCCCGCGCCGCCGCCGGCCGCGTACGTCCCGCTGTCCGGCGGCCTGTTCCGCGACTGCCACGTCCACGACTTCGACGTCCTGCGGTGGGTGACCGGGCGCGAGGTCGTGTCCGTCCACGCCGTCGGCGCGAACCGGGGGGCGGCGTTCTTCGGGGAGGCCGGCGACGTGGACAACAGCGCCGCGCTGCTCACCCTCGACGACGGCACGCTGGCCACGCTCCAGGGCTCCCGCTACAACGGCGCCGGATACGACGTGCGCATGGAGCTGGCCGGCACGAAGGGCACCCAGGTGGCCGGGCTCGGCCCGCGCGCCCCGCTGCGCAGCGCCGAGGGCCTGCAGCCGCCCGGCCCGCCCTGGCCCGACTTCGTCGCCAGGTTCGGCCCGGCCTACGCGGCCGAGCTCGACGCCTTCCTGCGCGACGGCGAGGGCCTGTGCTCGGTCGAGGACGCCCTGGCCGCCCTGTACGTCGCCGAGGCCGCCGACCTGTCGCTGCGCGAGTCGCGTCCCGTCCAGGTCGCCGAGGTGCGCGGCTGAGGAGGCTCGCGGGTCACGCCTGCGCGGCGGCCCGCCTGGGCGCGAAGCCCGGCGCGAGCGCGATGATCACGCCCGCCAGCAGCAGCGGCGCGACGAACGCCACCCGCCAGTCCGCGGCGTCGGCGATGCCGCCGATCAGCGCGGCCCCCACGATGAAGCCCACGTAGTTGAAGAGGTTCACCCGGGCGATGGCCACCCCGGTGCCCGCCGGGTCCAGCTTGCCCGCCGCCGAGAACGACTGCGGCGCGACCACCGACAACCCCAGCCCGGTCAGCCCGAACGCGACGATCGCCAGCGGCTGGTTCGGGGCCACCACGACGCCGAGGAAGCCCAGCGTGGCCAGCGCGCCGCCGAGCCGGACGATGGCGGCCGGGCCGTAGCGGCGGACCGCGACGTCGCCGCCGAGCCGCACGGCCAGCGTCGCGCCCTGGTAGACGCTGTAGGCCAGCTTCGCCACGCTGTCCTGGGCCAGCAGGGCCTTGCCCATGAAGACGGTCGCGAAGTTCGACACCGCCGCGTCGCCGATGTAGAGGAAGCCCATCGCCAGGCACAGCGGGATGATCGGCCGCCAGGGGAACTTGCCGGTCGCGGCCTCGACGACGTTCTCGACCTTCTCCTCGGCGATCGTGCACAGCTTCGGCCCGGCGTAGAGCGAGCCGGCCACCGCCAGGACCATGGGGATCGCCATCGTGACCGCCAGCGAGACCCGGCCGGCCAGGAACACCGCCCACAGGGCCCCCGCCAGGCTGAGGACGCTCCACACGCTGTGGAAGCCGTTCAGCACGGCGGTGCCGTACCGGCGTTCGACGGCCACGCCCTGCATGTTCATGCCCGCGTCCACCGCGCCGACCGCGAGGCCGAACAGCAGCAGGGCGGGCACGGCCAGCGGCACCGAGGGCGCGAGGCCGGTGAGCACCACGGCGAGCGCCACCGCGGGCTGCGCGACCCGCAGGAGCAGCTTGCTGCCGTACCGGGCGGCGAACGTGCCCGCGCCGACGCTGCCCACGCCGGCGAAGACGGGCACGATCAGCAGCAGGAGCGTGAGCGCCCCGTCGGTGAGCTCCAGCTCGGTCTGGAGGCTGGCCACCTGGACGAGCAGGGTGGCGAAGGAGAGGCCCTGCACGCCGTACACGACGTACGTGGCGGTACGGGCCTGGCGATCACGCGGGGACGGCACGACGGCCTCCTGATCGGGGGGGAATCAAACGTGAGGCGGAGTCAGGTTAGCGGCTGGTCAGGGCCGTACGCCAGCGTCAGATCCGGCGCCGGATAGGGTGCCTGGGTGAAACGGGGCTATGCGACCGGCGAGGCGCGCAAGGAGCGCATCCTGGCGGTCGCGCTGCTGGAGTTCGCCGAGCACGGCTACCGCGGCGCCTCGCTGGCCCGCATCGCCGAGCGGGTCGAGCTCTCCCAGGCCGGGCTGCTCCACCACTTCCGGAGCAAAGAACGTCTGCTCCTCGCGGTGCTCGACCACCGCGACGAGCTCGACCGCCGCAGGTTCGGGCCGGGGCGCGACGGCCCCGACGGCCACGACGGCGGCGGCGGCGTCGCCGCGCTGCGCGCGCTGGCCGACGTCGTCGACCACAACGCGCGGGTGCCGGGCCTCGTCCAGCTCTTCTCGGTGATCAGCGGCGAGGCGGTGACCCCGGGCCACCCCGGCCACGAGTGGGCCAGGCGGCGCTACCGGCGGCTGCGCGCCGACGTGGCCGCCGCGCTGCGCGCGGGCGCCGAACGCGGCGAGTTCCGGGCCGGTCTCGACGCCGAGGCCCACGCCGACCGCCTGATCGCGATGATGGACGGCCTGCAGACCCAGTGGCTGATCGACCCCGGCCAGGTGGACATGGCGGCCGTCTTCCGCGGTTACGTGGAGGACCTCATCGCCGCTCTACGGCCCGGCTGACCGCCCGCACGGGCTCGGCGTCCGCCAGCCGCCCGGCCGCCCACACCCCGAGGGCCAGCAACGCGGCCACCTCGGTCACCGCCAGCCCCCGTTCGACCAGGCCGAGGGGCACGACCCGGTACCACGGCAGCCCGTGGCCGGCGCCGATCAGCACCGCCGCGCCGATGCCCGCGACCCACAGCGCCGAGCACACCCCCAGCCCGAACGCCACCGTCGCCGGCCTGCTGCGCTCCCGCTGCCGCCAGGGCCGGGCGATGACCAGCGCGGCGAGCGGCAGGCTGAGGAAGGCCACGAAGCTGCCGACCCGGTGGATGCTGCCGCTCGTGCTCGGCCCGACCGCCCAGTCGTGCTTCTGGAACGAGGCCGTCAGCAGCAGCCCCACGCTCCAGGCCATGAGCGCGACCGTGCCGACCGCCCCGGCCAGCCGCTTGCGCGCCAGCGAGACGCCGATGGCCGCCGACCCGGCCGCGAGCAGCCCCACGGCGAGCCCGAAGATCCACCCGTCGGGGCCGAGACCGTGCTCGCTGATCGTGCGCCTGAACGGGTTCGTCCCGTCGAGGCTGGTCAGCTCCAGGCCCACGATCACGGCGATGCCCACCCCCGCCGCCCCGAGCCCCCATCGCGCCGGTTGATGCACGCCCGCCTCCCGAGGATCAGCCGTCAGAAGCCTGTCGCGTGGATCAACGGCGGAAAACGCCGGACGATTCCGGCGTACCGCCACCGGCACGCCGAGGCGAACGGAGAGCCAGGTCGGGAGATCGGCGCGTTGCTCGGGCGGATTCGCCGATGTGCGCCCTGTTGGTCCGTTCTTGGGCGAGCGAATACCCGGGCCGCCGGATATCGTCAGAAGTGTGAACGAACGCGCGGGATCGTGGTTGCCGAAGCTGCAGGAAGTCGGAGAGCGGCTTGCTGAGGAGTTCGTGACGTCCCGGCGCGCACCGGCCGCGTCCGGCCTGCCGCAGCCGCACGAGCTGCGCGCCTCCGACGCCGACCGCGAACGCATCGCGCAGGTGCTCCAGGACGCCCACGCCGACGGCCGGCTCGACCTCGTCGAGCTGGAGGAGCGGCTCGGCGTCGTCTACTCCGCGCGCACGCTCGGCGACCTCGCCGGGCTCACCGCCGACCTGCTCCCGGCCGAGGAGCAGCCGCTGAACCTCGACGGCCGGCCGGTGTCGGCCATCTTCAAGAAGGAGCAGCGCGGCGGGCGCTGGGTGGTGCCCGCCGAGCTCGACGTCACGGCCATGTTCGGCACGACCAAGCTGGACTTCCGCGACGCGATCCTGCAGAACAGCCGGATCGTCATCAACGCCACCCTGGTCTTCGGCGGCCTGGAGATCCACGTGCCGGAGGACCTTGAGGTGATCAGGGTCGCCAAGGGCGAGACCGTCCGCCTCACCAGGCAGCCGGTCGAGCCCGGCGGGCCCGTGGTCGAGGTGCGCACCACGAACTTCGCCGGCGACATCAAGGTCAAGGAACCGCCCAGACGCCGACGCCGCCGCTGAGGCGGGTCAGCCGGCCGTGTCGAAGTTGATCGCGCTGTAGGCGCGCAGCTTCCAGAGCTGGTGCTCGCTCTCGATCTTCCTGATGGTCCCCGACCGGCCGCGCATCACCAGCGAGCTGGTCACCGCCGCGCCCGACCTGAACCGCACGCCCTGCATCAGCTCGCCCTGGGTGATGCCGGTCGCGGCGAAGAACACGTCGTCCGACCTGACCAGGTCGTTCGTGGTGAGCACCTGGCTGAGGTCGTGCCCGGCGTCGACGGCCTTGGCGCGCTCGGCGTCGTCGCGCGGCCACAGCCGGCCCTGGATCACGCCGCCCAGGCACTTGAGCGCGCACGCGGCCACGATGCCCTCGGGCGTGCCGCCGATGCCCAGCATCAGGTCGATGCCGGTGCCCGCGCGGGCCGCCATGATCGCGCCGGCCACGTCGCCGTCGACGATGAACTTGATCCGCGCGCCCGTCTCCCTGATCTCCTTGACCAGCTTCTCGTGCCGCGGCCGGTCCAGCACGACCACCGTGACGTCGGACGGCGAGCAGTGCTTGGCCCTGGCCACGGCGTTGATGTTGTCGGCCACCGACGCCTCGATGTTCACCACGTCGGCCGCCTCCGGCCCGGTGACCAGCTTCTCCATGTAGAACACCGCGGACGGGTCGTACATCGAGCCGCGCTCGCTCACCGCGATCACCGACACCGCGTCCGGCATGCCGAGCGCCGTCAGCCTGGTCCCGTCGATCGGGTCCACCGCCACGTCGCAGTCGGGGCCGCTGCCGTCGCCGACGCGCTCGCCGTTGTACAACATCGGGGCGTGGTCCTTCTCGCCCTCCCCGATGACCACCACGCCGTTCATCGACACCGTGTTGATCAGCTGGCGCATGGCGTTGACCGCCGCGCCGTCGGCGCCGTTCTTGTCGCCGCGGCCCACCCAGCGGGCCGCGGCCATGGCGGCCGCCTCCGTCACGCGTACCAGCTCCATCGCCAGGTTGCGGTCGGGGGCGTGCTCGCCCGTCGCGAGCGCTGCCGGTACCGACGTCTGATCGGACATGATGAGCCTCCTCGTTGAGAACTCTCTCGATCGTAGTTGCCGGTCTATTCCCGGTCAGAGGGGGATAATCTGCCCAGTCCGGCTCAGCCCTCTGCGCAAGGGCCGCCACGCGATGGTCAGGGACCGGCGAAAAGGGATATCTATATGGGTGCCCCGCATGACGGAGACCGGATTTTGCGCCATATCGCGTGCGCGTAGGAGATCTCGCCTCCACCATGGACATGCGCCCCCGCCGTGGAGGAGATCGAATGAGCGAAGTGGAACACGCGGTGACCCAGCCTCGCACGTCCGAGCGGGGGGCTGCGACGCGGAGCTCGCTGCTGGCCGCCGCGCGGGAGGTCTTCGTCTCCAAGGGGTTCGCCGAGGCCGGCGTGACGGACGTCGTCGCCAGGGCCGACGCCAGCGTGGGCAGCCTCTACCACCATTTCTCCGGCAAGGCCGACCTCTACCTCACGTTGTGGGAGGAATGGCAGGCCCGCCAGGCCCAGCGCACCAAGCAGGCCGCCCGTACGGCCCGCGCCGCCGCCGAGGGCGACCCCATGCGGGTGTTCATCGACGCCGCCCGCGCCTACCTCGAAGGCTGCCTGGAGGAACGCGAGCTGGCCGCCCTGTTCCTGCGCGGCGACGGCCCGCCCGGCTTCGAGGTGGTCATGCGCGACCGGCTGCGCACCTGGGCCCAGCGCAACGCCGCCCTGTTCGAGGACGAGCCCGCGCTCGTCGTCGTGGTCACCGGCGCCCTGGCCGCGGCCGTCAGCGAGATCGTCTTCTCCGGCGACCGCGCGATGGTCGACGACGTGCTGGCGATCATCGGCCAGATCAGGCCCGCCGCTTCGGCGACCGCGCCCGCCAGCGGGTAACCTCGCCAAGTGTGCGACGGTTCAGCCAAAGTTTCTACGGCTACGCGGTAGCCCTCTTCGTGTGCCTGGCGGGCGTGGGGCTCTTCATGCTCGTCGCCCCGCAGAGCCGCGAGGAGCACATCCCGCGGCTCGACTACTCCATCACCGTCGCCAACTTCGGGCACGGCGTGCCCTACCAGGTGTGGTCCCCGCAGCAGGACCCGGCGGGCTGGGTGCCCAACAGCAACAGGATCGCCAAGGGCGAGAACGGCGCGCAGGTGCTCTACCTGGGCTACGCCACCGCCAAGCGGCAGCACGCCATGTTCGCCCAGAGCGACGAGAAGCCGGCCGCCGAGTTCGCCAACCGCATGACCGGCATCGCGAAGCCGTCCGGCAGCCAGCAGGTGGGCGGGGTGACGTGGGAGAAGCGGTTCCGCGAGGACAAGAACCAGCGCTCGCTCGTGCGGGTGCTGCCCGACGTCACCCTCGTGATCACCGGCACGGCCGACTGGCCCGAGCTGACCGAGCTGGCCGGGCTCCTGCAGCAGCGCGCCAAGGGGTGACCCTGGGCGGGCGCGGCGGCGTCTAGGGTGGTGGCCGTGGCAGACGAGAAGACACCTTCGTACGAGCAGGCCCGCGAGGAGCTGACCGAGGTGGTGCGCCGCCTGGAGACGGGCGGGCTCACCCTGGAGCAGTCGATCGAGCTCTGGGAGCGCGGCGAGCGGCTCGCGGCCGTCTGCGAGGAGTGGCTGCAGGGCGCCCGGGTCAAGCTCGCCGCCGCCATGGCGAGGCGCTCGGAGCCGGGCGCCGACGACGCCCCCTTCTGATCCGTCAGGAGGCGGTGCGGTTGAGCGCCACCACCGGGATGCGGCGGCTGGTCTTGGCCTCGTACTCCGCGAAGCCGGGGGCGATCTCGACCATGCGGGCGTAGAGCCGGTCGCGCTCGTCGCCCTCGATGAAGTCCGCCTTCACCTCGAACGTCTCGGTGCCGATCTCGGCGGTCGCCGTGGGGTTGGCGCGCAGGTTGTGGTACCAGGCCGGGTGGTTGTCGGCGCCCGCGTTGGAGGCGATGATCACGTAGCGGTCGCCGTCGGCCAGGTACATCACCGGCGTGGTCGTCGGCCGGCCGCTCTTGGCGCCCGTCGTCGTGAGCAGCACCAGCGACGCGCCCTCGAACGGGCCACCCACCCGGCCCTCGTTGGCCCGGAATTCGTCAATGACCTGCTGGTTGAACGAGTTGGTCATCCTCAGCTCCTCATAATCGGAGAGTTCTCCGATTCGGAGAATACCGGAGAGCTCTCCGTTCCCGCGGAGTTATGCTCCAGGCGTGTGCGCACGTCCATCGCTGCCCGTCGTCGGGCAGCCCCAGCCCGAGCGGGCCGACGCCGCGCGCAACCGCCGGAAGATCATCGAGGTGGCCGCCACGATGATCGCCGAGCGCGGCGCCGAGGAGCTCTCGCTCGACGAGGTGGCCAAGGCCGCCTGCGTCGGGGTGGGCACCGTCTACCGGCGCTTCGGCGACCGCGCGGGGCTCGTCCTCGCGCTGATCGACGAGCGGGAACGGCGTTTCCAGGCGGCCTTCCTGAGCGGCCCGCCGCCGCTCGGGCCCGGCGCGCCGCCGGCCGAGCGGATCACGGCGTTCCTGCACGCGCTGGTCGATCGCATCGTCGAGCAGCAGGACCTGTTCCTGCTGCTGGAGAACGGGCCGGGCAAGGCGCGCTACAGCGGGCCGTACAAGGTGCACCAGGTGCATCTGGCGAGCCTGCTCGCCGCGGCCCGGCCGGGGGCCGACGCCGCCTACCTGGCCGACGCGCTGCTCGCGCCGGCCACCGCCTGGCTGATCAAGTTCCAGCGGGAGGAGCGCGGCCTGACGGTGGAGGGCGTCAAGGCCGGCCTCGCCGACCTGGCCGCCGCCGTCGTGCGGGGGCCCTAGTCCTCCGTACGGACCGTGAGCCGGTCGTCGCTCAGCCTGATCGTCAGCGGGGTGCCCGGCGGCACGTCCTTGGCCAGGCGCACGACCTCGCCCGACGGATGTTGCACGATCGCGTAGCCGCGCTCCAGCGTGGCCGCGGGCGACAACGCCACCAGGCGGGCCCGCAGGTGCGTGAGGTCATCGGCGGCCCGGTCGAGCGAGCCGGTCAGCGACCGCCTGGCCCGCTCCCGCAGCGCGTCGACCTGCTCGGCCCGGCGTTCGAGCTCGCGCACCGGATCGGCCAGCGACGGCCGCGAGCGCACCGACGTCAGCCAGGACATCTCGCGGTCGAGCCAGCCGTTGAGCACCCGCCGCCCGCGGTCGCGCAGCTGGCGGATCAGCGCGAGCTGCTCGCCCACGTCGGGGACGACCTTCTTGGCGGCGTCGGTGGGCGTGGAGGCGCGTACGTCGGCCACCAGGTCGAGCAGCGGGCTGTCCTGCTCGTGGCCGATCGCGCTGACCACGGGCGTGCGGCAGGCGGCCACGGCGCGCACGAGCGTCTCGTCGGAGAAGGGCAGCAGGTCCTCCAGCGAACCCCCGCCCCGGGCCACCACGATCACCTCGACCTCGGGATCGGCGTCGAGCTTGCGCAGCGCCTCGGTGACCTCCCCGACCGCGTACGGCCCCTGGACGGCCACCTCCTCCACCTTGAACCGCACGGCCGGCCAGCGGCGGCGGGCGTTCTCCAGCACGTCGCGCTCGGCGGCCGAGTCGCGCCCGCAGACGAGCCCGATCGTGCCCGGCAGGAACGGCAGCCGCCGCTTCCTGTCGGCGTTGAACAGCCCCTCGGTGGCCAGCAGCCGGCGCAGCCGCTCCAGCCTGGCCAGCAGCTCGCCCACGCCGACCGGCCGGATCTCCATCGCCGTGAAGGCGAACGAGCCCTTGTTGACCCAGAAGTCCGGCTTGACGTGCACCACGACCCGCGCGCCGTCGGAGGGACGCGGCTCGGCGGCCTCGTAGACGCCGCGCGGAGCCGTGACCCGGGCCGAGACGTTGGCCACCGGGTCACGCAGGGTCAGGAACACCGTGCCGCCGCGCGCGCTCAGATCGGTGATCTGGCCCTCGACCCACACCGTGCCGAGTCTGCCGATCCAGCCGCCCACCATCTGCAGGACCGTGCGGATCGGCAAGGGAGACTCGGGTGTGGTCTTCGAGGTCATGGCGGAAGACTACGGGTTCGCTGCGACTACTCCCCGGTCTGCAGCTTGGCCAGCCGGTTCTCGAACATGCGCACGACCTCGTCGCGGGCCTGGGTGGCGCGCTCGTAGGCGAGGTAGTCGCCGATCTGCTCGGCGGACTTGCCGCGCATCCTGGCCCGCAGCGAGGCCACGGTCAGCTCGGAGTAGCCGGGCAGCGGCTCGGCCAGGTCGTCCGGGACGGCCTTGGGCTCGGCCACCGGGGCGGCCGGCTCGGTGACGGCCTCCGCGGCGGCCTTGAGCACGCCGTCCTGGGGCGCGGCGGCGGCCGCGGGCTCCTCGGTGACCTCGGTGACGGCGGCGGGCTCGGCGGCCTTCGTCGCCTTCGTCGCCTTCGCGGGCTTGGCGGCCGTGGTGGTCGCGGCAGCCTTCGCGCTCTTGGCGGGCTTCGCGGCCTTCGCGGGCTTGGCGGGCTTCGCGGCGGGCTGGGGCTCGGCGGCGGGCTCGGCCGCGGGCGCGACCTCAGCCACGGCCGGCTCGACCTCGGCGGCCTTGGTCTCGGCGGCGGGTTCGGCCTCCGTCGGGGCCTCGGTCTTGACCTCGGCCTTGGCGGGCGCGTCGGCCTGCGCCGGGGCCTCCGTCTTGGCGGTGGCTTCCGGCTCGGGCGCGGCCGTCGCCTTGGAGCCGGTCGACGGCTCGGGCGCGGTCGTCGCCTTCGGCTCGGGCTTGGGCTCGGTCTTCGGCTCGGTCTCCGGCTTGGCGGCGGTCTTGCCCGCGGGGGCGAAGATGACCGGGTCCGGCTTGCTCTTGGCCGATCCGTTGGGCGCGGCCTCCGGACGCGGCGTGAAGATCACCGGCTCCTTGCGCGCCGGCTTCTCCTCCTCGGCCGGGGGAGCGGCCACCTGCGCGGCGGCGGAGGGACGGGACTCCTGCTCCTCCTCCTGCTCCTCCTTCGTGCCGAGCCCCTTGATGGAGTTCTTCACCCGGTCCACCACCAGCAGCGCCTGCCCGGCCGCGCTGAGCGTGGTCTGGACGACGAGCAGCGGCAGATCCTTGGCCTTCTCCTTGAGTTCGTCCTTGTTGGTAACGGTTCTGGCGATGTTGCGTATCACGTCGCTGAGGGACATGACGTCTCCCTGGGAGGTCTGTATTGGACGGCCAGTCTGGCAAACGGCGGGCGACCACGCACGCGCAGCCCTGATGGCCGCTCCACGTAGCATAAGAAGTATGGAGCCCCAGACCCCCACTTCCCGCCGAGTACTCGTAGCCAAGCCGCGCGGCTACTGTGCCGGAGTCGATCGAGCCGTGGTAGCGGTCGAGAAGGCTTTGGAGCAGTACGGCGCGCCGGTCTACGTCCGCAAGCAGATCGTGCACAACACCCACGTCGTCAGGACGCTGGAGGCCAGGGGCGCCATCTTCGTCGAGGAGACCGAGGAGGTGCCCGAGGGCGAGATCGTGGTGTTCTCGGCCCACGGCGTCTCGCCGGCCGTGCACGAGGAGGCCAGGCAGCGGGGCCTGCGCACGATCGACGCCACCTGCCCGCTGGTCACCAAGGTGCACAACGAGGCCAAGCGGTTCGCCGCCCAGGACTACGACATCCTGCTCATCGGGCACGAAGGCCACGAAGAGGTCGAGGGCACCTCGGGCGAGGCCCCCGACCACATCCAGCTCGTCGACGGCCTCGACTCGGTGGAGAAGGTCCAGGTGAAGGACCCCGACAAGCTCGTGTGGCTGTCGCAGACCACCCTGTCGGTCGACGAGACCACCGAGACGGTCGCCCGCCTCAAGGAGCGCTTCCCCACCCTGCTCGACCCGCCGAGCGACGACATCTGCTACGCCACCCAGAACCGGCAGGTCGCGGTCAAGGAGATCGCCGCCGAGGCCCAGCTCGTGATCGTGGTGGGGTCGGAGAACTCGTCCAACTCCAAGCGCCTGGTCGAGGTGGCCAAGGACTACGGCGCCGAGGCCGCGTACCTGGTGGACAACGCCGGCTTCATCCAGGACGAATGGCTCGACGGCGTCACCACGGTCGGCGTGACCAGCGGCGCGTCGGTGCCGGAGGAACTGGTCGACGAGGTGCTCGCGCGGCTGGCCGGCCACGGCTTCGGCGACGTGCGCGAGGTCGAGTCGGTGCAGGAGAGCATGCGCTTCGCGCTCCCGCACGAGCTGCGCAAGGACCTTCGCGTCGGCTAGTCGTCGCCGCGCGGGGTGCCGTAGACCTTGGGCTCGAAGTAGCCCTCCGGCTCGGGCACGAACGGCTGGCGCGGGCGCGGCATCTCCGCGCCCGCCTTCAGCTCCTCGCGCAGCTCCCGCACGTTGTCGCGCAGGCCGCGCCGCCAGGCGACGGCCAGCACGACCGCCGAGCCGGCGAACAGCCAGGGGGCGCCGCGGGTCAGCGAGCCGTACAGGCCGAGGGCCAGCGACTGCATGATCGACACCGAGCCGAAGGCGCGCCCGAGCTCGACGAAGAGCGTCGCGCAGAAGAACACCAGCGGCGGCGTGACCACCAGCGACAGCAGCTCGCGCTTGTTGACCAGCAGCACGCCGAGCAGGCTCGACGCCACGAACGCGGCCCCCACCAGGTAGGACAGGCCGAGCACCGCGGTCAGGACATAGCCCGCCAGGGTGGCGACCAAGGTGAGCGCGATGGCGCCGCGAGCGGTCAGCCTGACGCCAGAACGCCTGCCCTTCTCTGCCACTGTCCCACCCCCGTTTACGGCGACCCGCCTGCCAACTTACCGTTCGAGTGCGAAATCAGAGACGTGGTTTCGAGCAGTTCGGGCGAGGCCAGGGGTCTCGGCAGCCCTTCGAGCATGTCCGGGGCGTCCAGGTCGCCGTCCACGACGCCCAGATCGTTAAGTTTGCGTGCGGTGACCAGGACGCGGCTTTCGAGCGAACCGACCGACTTGTTGTACGCCTCCACCGCCCGCGTCAGCGCCTTGCCCAGCGACTCCACGTTCCTGCCGAGGGACGACAGCCGCTCGTACAGCTCCTTGCCCAGCTCGAACACCGCCCGCGCGTTCTCGCTCAGCGCGGCCTGCTGCCAGGCGTAGTGGGCGGTGCGCAGCATCGTGATCAGCGTCGTCGGGGTGGCGATGTGCACCCGCCGCGCCATGGCGTACTCCAGCAGCGAGGGGTCGCGTTCGAGCGCGGGCGCGAGGAACGCCTCGCCCGGGATGAACAGCACCACGAACTCCGGCGAGGGGTTGAACCCCTGCCAGTACGCCTTGGCCGCCAGCCGGTCGACGTGCTCGCGCACATGCCTGGCGTGCGCGTCGAGCCGGACGGTGGCCAGCGACTCGTCGCCCGCCTCGGCCGCCTCCAGGTAGGCCGCGAGCGAGACCTTGGAGTCGACCACGATGTTCTTGCCGCCGGCCAGCCTGATCACCATGTCGGGACGCATCGCGCCCTCGACGACCTGCTCCTCGAAGTCGCAGTGGCGCTGCATCCCGGCGATCTCGGCCACCCGGCGCAGCTGCAGCTCACCCCACCGTCCGCGCGCCTCGGGCCGTTGCAGGGCCCTGACCAGCGCGGTCGTCTGCGAGCGCAGCTGCTCGTTGCTCTGCTGCACGAACTCCATCTGCTTGACCAGCTCCGCCCGCGCCGCCCGCTGCCCGGCCTCGGTGTCGCGAAGCTGCGACTCGACCCGCGCGAGCGCGTCCTTCAGCGGCTCGACCAGGTGCTCGACGGCCTGCCTGCGCTGGTCGAGATCGCCGGCGGCCTCGGCGCGGCTGGCCGACAGCCGGGTCTCGGCCAGTTCGAGGAAACGCACGTTGTTGACGTCGAGGGCGCGCGTGGACAGGGCCTGGAACCGTTCGGCGAGCTGTTCCTCGACGTAGACCAGCTTCTCGGCGGCCGACCTGGCCCGCGCGTCGGCCTCGGCCACCCGCACCGCCGCGCGGGTCCTGGCGACCAGGAAGCCGACGAGGAGTCCGAGGGCGAGTCCGATGAGCAGCGAGACGACATCCACTCCAACGATGATTGCAGCACATCGCGTCTGGATCTTCCCGACACGCTTGCGGAATCCGCTTGTGCGCCGACCGATCCGTCACGCACAGTATTGGAATGGCTACCGGTACGAGGCTCGCCGTCGCCGTGTCCGCGGCGTCGGTCGCCCTGATCGCCCTGGCCGGAGCCGTGATCACCGGTCCCGGGGCCGAGGTGCCGGCGGCCACCCGCCCGACCCTGCGCTGGACGCCCGGCGCCTGCGTCACCGACCGCTACGCGCTGATCCCCTGCAACGGCGGCGACTTCGAGGTGCTGACCATCGCCCACGACCCGCCGCGGCCCGCCGACTGCCCCGACGACACCGACGACGTGCTGCGCATCGGCCTGGGCCGCACCGCCTGCGTACGGACCTTCCTGGGACCGCACGCCGGCGTGCCCGGCGGTGGCGGCGGCGTGCTCAGGCCCGGCGACTGCGTGGCCCTCGACGGCCGGGAACGCCCGTGCGCGGGCACCGGCTGGTACGGCAGATCCATCGCGATCGCCTCGACCGCCGGCGAATGCCCCTCGGCCACCCTGGACACGCTCGAAAGCGGAGCGGAGGTCGTCTGCCTGGGGCCCGGCGGTCAGGTGCTCGCCGCGGGCGCGTGCGTGGCCAGACCGGCCGCCGACGTCGTCGCCAGATCGGCCGTGACCAGGGCCGCCTGCGACTCGTCCGCGGCCTGGGCCCGCGTCGTCTCCTTCGAGACCACGCCCGCGGCCTGCCCGGCCGGCGTCCAGCGTTACCTGCGCGCGGCGCCCGGGACCTATCGTCCGGTGACCTGCCTGCACCTGCTCAGCAAGTAAACTCGCTGTCCGTGAGCCTTTCCATCGGCATCGTCGGCCTGCCCAACGTCGGTAAGTCCACGCTCTTCAACGCGCTGACCAAGACCGGCAACGCACTCGCGGCGAACTACCCGTTCGCCACCATCGAGCCCAACGTGGGGATCGTGGGCGTGCCCGACGACCGCCTGCCCAAGCTGGCCGAGATCTTCGGCTCAGCCCGCATCCTGCCCGCCAAGGTGGAGTTCGTCGACATCGCGGGCCTGGTCAAGGGCGCCTCGGAGGGGCAGGGCAGGGGCAACCAGTTCCTCGCCAACATCCGCGACACCGACGCGATCTGCCAGGTCATCCGCGTCTTCGGCGACCCCGACGTCACGCACGTCGACGGTGAGATCTCCCCCAAGCGGGACATCGAGACCATCAACACCGAGCTGATCATGGCCGACCTGCAGACGGTCGAGAAGGCCGTGCCGCGCCTGCAGAAGGAGGCGCGCAACAACAAGGACAAGAAGGCCGCGCTGGAGGCCGCCGAGGCCGCGCTGGCCGTCCTGGAGACCGGCAAGACCATCTTCGAGAGCGGCCTCGACCGGGAGGAGCTGCGCGAGCTCCACCTGCTCACCGCCAAGCCCTTCCTCTACGTCTTCAACCTCGACGCCGACGAGCTGACCGACACCGCGCTCAAGGAGCAGCTGTCGGCCCTCGTCGCGCCCGCCGAGGCCGTCTTCCTCGACGCCAAGATCGAGTCCGAGCTGGTCGAGCTCGACGAGGAGGAGGCCCTGGAGCTGCTCCAGTCGGTCGGCCAGGAGGAGTCGGGCCTGCGTCAGCTCGCCCGGGTCGGCTTCGAGACGCTGGGCCTGCAGACCTACCTGACCGCCGGCCCGAAGGAGACCAGGGCCTGGACGATCCGCAAGGGCGCCACGGCGCCCGAGGCGGCCGGCGTGATCCACACCGACTTCCAGCGCGGCTTCATCAAGGCCGAGGTGGTCTCCTTCGACGACCTGGTCGAAGTGGGCTCCATCGCCAGCGCCCGGTCCGCGGGCAAGGCCCGCATCGAGGGCAAGGACTACGTCATGCGCGACGGCGACGTGGTGGAGTTCCGCTTCAACGTCTGATCCGCCGGCCCGCGCTATCCGAGCAGCCCGCCGAGCAGGGCCGCGGGGCCGCCACTGAGCGGGCCGCCACCGCTGAGCGGGCCCCCGCCGCCCTTGACGGCGGGCTTCTTGTCGAAGTGGATCATCTCGTTCGCGTACGTGCCGCCCTGGCACACGGCCTTGCCGCGGCCGACGGGGGCGACCTTGCCGCCCGCCTCGGTGCACTCGCTGTCGGTGACCCAGGAGGGCGCGGCGGTGGCCGGGGAGGGCGCGCAGAGGGCGAACGCGGCGAGCGCGGCGGCGGGCAGGAGGGCGGCGGCGAGGCGACGCATCACATCAGTCCAATCACGGTGGGCTAACTTTCGCTACGCTAGGTTACCGGCGGATCGCCGTCGAAAGCCCATCGTCCGGATGACGAACGCGCAGGCCCTGCCGGGATTATGTGATTCCGGGACAACTGACGCGTC
Source organism: Nonomuraea sp. NPDC001831 (assembly GCF_042892035.1). Taxonomy (NCBI): domain Bacteria; kingdom Bacillati; phylum Actinomycetota; class Actinomycetes; order Streptosporangiales; family Streptosporangiaceae; genus Nonomuraea; species Nonomuraea sp. NPDC001831. The sequence goes on from NZ_JBIATU010000008.1 coordinate 262,241, forward strand.
AACCACTTTGGGTCCCTACGCGTCGAATCGTCACGGCGTTCACGCTGACTCGGGAGGCCCTCATGATCCGACGCATCATCCGGAAACGACGTCCGGCGCCCACCCTCGCGGGCATCAGCCTGGAGGAGGAGCTGGCCCTGATCAGGGTCGAGCTCATGTACGGGCTGCGCGTCAACCGTGAGGCGTACCTGCGCAGGAAGGTCGACGAACGCAACGAGCTGGCCAGCCGCATGCGTGAGCGGGACGCCGCCTCGATGCTCGCCGACCTGCGGGGGTCGCTGGAGCGCGCGGTGTCGCCCACGGTCGTCGACCTGCACAGCCGTCGCCGGGCACGCGCGAGCCAGGACCCCGAGCCCGCCTGAGCCGAGGCTGTCCTACCCCCAGAAGTGGTGCGTAACACCCTCTGTCCTCCTCTCATGCCAAATGCGCAGGTCGTGAGCATCTATGCCTGTTTTGGACAGGAATCCATGTCTGCCGCGCTAGGCGGAAATGGGCGTCTGGCCTGGTCAAATGGTGATTCCGCCAGTAAGTGACGGGAAGCGGCGCTGACGTCTGCCATACGGATCCGGTTTGCCGTCAGGGCGGTCATGCCTGCAGCATGGGCGTGGCTTTCCTGGAAGAATGGCGGGACCGGATAGGGTGACTACTTCACCGCGGATGATGGGGATCGGCAACGGACGACACCGCGCCAACCGGGGGGATCGGCGCGAGCGGAGGCGTGATGGCTCGTAGGTCTACCGTCCAGCACGATCCTCGGATCGCTGGCGAGCCCGAGCTTTCCGCGCGCCCGGACATGGCTGACTTCGACGCGCCGCCCTCGCGCAGGCCGCGTCGGGGCGGCTGGTCCGGTGGCGGCGGACGGTGGCTGGTCTGGGCCGGCCGCATCATTCTCTGGGCGCTTATTGTGGTTATCGTGGTGAATGGGATTCGTGCCCCATTTGAGCGGTTTACCCAGCAAGAGCCCACGACGACGAATGGCGCCGCCGTGGCGCACAAGGGATTCCCCGCCGACCAGGGCATGGCTTTCGCCGCCCAGTTCGCGGGGGTCTATCTGAATTTCAGCCCGGAAGACGCGGCCAGCCGGACCAGGAAGCTCGCCGCGTTCCTGGCCGAGGGCATGGACGCGCAGATGTGGTGGGACGGCTTCGGCAAGATGGCCGCCGTCGCGATCCAGCCGTACGACATCGAGGCGACCGACGCCCAGAACGCCGTGGTGAGCGTGGCCTTCCAGTCCGGGCCTCGCCGGCTCATGCTGTCGGTCCCGATCTACTACTCCGGCGACGACAACGGCAGGCGGTTCGTCGTCGCGGGCCGTCCGGCGATCCTTCCCGCGCCGGCCCCCGCCGACCTGCCGCAGCTGGCCAAGCCGGAGACCGACGACGCGGCGGCGGCCGAGCTCAAGCCGCAACTGGAGGGCTTCTTCAAGGACTACGCCTCCGGCGACACCGCCGGGTTGCAGCGCTACGTGGCCGCCGGGAAGAACCTGCCGAGCTTCGGCAGCGCCTTCACCTTCGCGGAGCTGAAGGACATCGTGGTGCCTGTGGGGGGTGCCACCCGAGAGATCCAGGCGGTCGTGGTGTGGATCGTGCCCAACGGCGACGCTCCGGCCACGCCGAGCGCCACCGACCCGGCCGCCGTCGGCGGGCGGCTGGAGCAGGCCTACCGCCTCACCGTGGAGAAGCAGGGCGACAAGTGGTACGTCGCCGACATCCGCGGCGCTGGTCGGGCCGTTGGATAGACGCACGACCGCGCTGTTGTTCGGTACCCCCCGGGAGGACAAGAAGTGACGTTGAAGACCGTAGTGCTCACCTTGATCGAAATGTCGCCGTCGCCGTCGCCGACCGGCATTGACACTGGAGGGCTCGCCAACTTCCTGCGTGCCTTCTTTGCCCCGTTGTTCCTGGTAGTCGTCTCCGTGGTCGCGCTCTTCTTCCTCTTCACCCGCGAGATCACGCGTTTCGTCCAGTTCCTCATCCTGGCTGTGGCCATCGGAGTGATCTTCTACGTTCCCAACATCATCGAGGTGACGGCGAAGGCGATCGCGGGCGCTCTCGGCATCAAGTAAAGGGTTGAGACCGCTCCAGGGCGGTCATGTACGAGCGGGTGGAGAGGAGGACTGCGTGGACCTGCCCACGTATACGAACATCTGGCGCATCGAGAAGCGGCTCTACAAGCTCTACGACCTTCGCCTCCCGATGCCGCTCCCCATCGTCTGGATCGGCGTGTTCGTCGGGGTGTTCGTGCCGTGGTCGCTCCTGCTGATCCTGGTGGGCGTGCCGGTGGCCATGCCGTGGCACGTGTTGTTCCTGGTCCCGCCGGGGATCGTGACGTGGTTGTCCACGCGTCCCGTCATCGAGGGGAAGCGGCTCACCGAGCTTCTGGAGTCCCAGCTGCGCTACCTGGGCCAGCCCAAGGCCTGGTACCGGCTCGCCCCCACCTCCGAGCCCGAGGCGGTCACGTTCTCGGGGCGCATCTGGCGTACCACTCCGGTCCGGGTCAAGGCCAAGGCGGCGCGCAAGTCCCGCCAGCCGCAGCGCAAGCGTGAGGGGCAGCGGATCACCGGTCCGCGCCAGGTCCGTCCGGCCGTGGCCGCCGCGGCGGCGGCCGCCCAGCAGGCGCCGGTGGCGGAGGCGCGTACCGGGTGGGGGTCGCGGACCAGGCGAGGCACGGCGCCCGCGCTGGCGCCGCAGGCCCGCCGTACCGCCCCCGCGTTCGGCCGGGACGTGCCGATGGTCCTGGTCCCGGGGGATGAGAACGGACCGGCGCTGCCGCCGGTCGAGCACGACGTCGCCGCCGGAGAGCTGGCCAGCCGCGAGCTCACCGGCGGCGCCCTCCCGGCCCGTCCCCGCCGCGCCGCCCCTGACCACCGCCCCGAACGCGACGCCGCGGCCCAGCCAGGGGACGCGCCCGGCCACGAGGCCGCCGTTCCCGAGCCCGCCGTTCCGGAGGAGCGAGCCGCCTCGGAGGAGGCGCACCCGAGCGAGCGCCGTAGCTCCACGAGCAGGGCGTCGGGAGAGCGTACGGACTCCAGCAGGGCGGTGGCTGAGCGTGCGGACTCCGGCACGGTGTCGGGTGGGCTTGCGGACTCCGGCACGGTGTCGGGGGAGCGTGCGGACGCCGATGTGGGCGAGGTGCAGGGTGGCCGTGGGGCGGTCGTGCCGAGCCGGTCGGCGGAGGGGCTCAAGCCCGTGGCCGGCAAGCCGATCGACACCGAGGCGCTGCGCCGGCTGCGCCGGCTCGCCGCCACCGCCGACGCGCCCGGTGAGGCGGCGCGCGTGGAAGGCGAGCGCGGCGCCACAGAGCGCCGCGACGACGTCACCGGACGTCGTGAGAGCACCGACGAGCGTCGCCAGGGCGTCACCGGGCGTCCCGAAGGCGCGGGCCGCGAGGACGACACCACGATCGCCCGCGACCAGCACAGGAAGGGGCAGCCGCCGCGGGTCGCGCCCGGGACGGTGATCCTGGGCGCGCAGCGTTCCTGGCCCCCGGTCGACCCCGACGCCAAGCCCTTCTCCGGCCCGTCCCTCCGCCTTGAGGACCAGATCCCCACCTCTCAGCCCCCCACCGACACCTCACCCCCGGCCGAACCCGGCCACGGGGGCGAAGCCGGGCATGCGGGCGAGGGCACGCACGCGGGAGAAAGCGTGCATCTGAAAGAAAGCACGCACGTAGGAGAAAGCGCGCCTCCGGACGCGGGGAGGCCGACCGGCGCAGGTGTCCCGACGGCCGAGGCCGAGGGCGAGTCGGCAGGCGAAGGCGTTCCCGTCGAGGAGACCGCTCCTGCCGCCGGCACGGACGCTCCGGCGCCCGCCGCTCCCGACGCCGAACGGCCCTTCGAAACCGCACATGAGGCCGCCGCCGAAGCCTCCGCCGAAGTCCCCGCCGAGGATGAGGATGCCGCCACCGAGCAGAGGGCGGCTGCCGTGGAGGTTTCCGGTGACGCGCGGCAGCGCCCCGCCGGCGGCCGGCCTGGGGACGGGGCCGGCAGCAGGCCGGCGGACAGGTCCGGCGGCCGGCCAGGGGACAGGGTTGGTGGGTTCGTGGCGCCCGTGCCGGTGCCCAGGCCCGGTGAAGGCGGCAGGCCCGCCGAAGGGCGGGTGCGCAGGGTCGAGTCCGTGGTGGGCCGGGACTCCGGCGGATGGCGCCGGATCGCCCAGGTCGTGGTGGGCGGCGGCGGCGTGCGCACCGACGGGTCCGAGATCGACGAGGCCAGGGCCAGGGCCGTGTTCGGCGGCAGCCGGCGCATCGTGGTGCTCGGCTGCACCGGCGGCGCGGGCCAGTCCACGACGGCGCTCATGCTCGGCCACACCTTCGCCACCTACCGCGACGACCGGATCGTCGCCGTCGACGCCAACACCGGCGGCACCACGCTGACCAGCAGGATCGAGCCCGAGACGCCGGAGACCCTCACGTCGCTGCTGTCCGGCCTCGACCAGGTCAGCGGCTACCTGACGATGCGGGGCTTCACCACCCGCACCTCCTCCGGCCTTGAGGTGATCTCGGCCGACACCGACGCGGGCGCCGAGCAGCGGCTCGCCGACCGCAGCTTCTTCTCCGACCACCGCCTGGGCGAGTCGATGCGCCTGCTCGACCGCCACTACAAGCTGTCGGTCATCGACCCGGCCGCCGCGCTCGCGGCCCGCATCCTGCCGTACGCCGACCAGCTCGTGCTGGTGGTCCCGGCGAGCGAGGAGGCGGCCGAGGCGGTGGCGATGACGTACGAATGGCTCGACGGGCACGGCTGCGGCGAGCTGCGCAGGCGCGCGGTGATGGTCGTCAACGGCGTGAGCAGGCGGTCGATGGCCGACGTCGAGCAGGCGGAGGCGGTGGCCAGAGGCAGATGCCGGGCCATCGTCAGGGTCCCGTGGGAGGACGGACTGGCGCCCGGCGGCGCGGAGATCGTCGACCCCGGTCAGTTGCGCGCGGCCGGACGGCGGGCCTACCTCGCCCTCGCCGGCGTCGTGGTTGCAGGCTTCGCGGTACAGGCACACGGACAGGCCGTCCGACCGAGCGAAGAGGAGTTGGCGAGTGACCCCCCGGGCACGAGAATCGGTGAGCGTTAAGTGAACATGCGAGCAGGTCTGGCCCGTTCATGCGCCGAGGGGGCGGCATGAGCAGGGCGTCCCGAGCGCACCAGCGTCTCGCGGTCCGCTACTTCGACGACCGCATCCTGCTCACGGACACCTGCGCGTGGGCGTACTTCCGGCTTCCGACGGTCAGCTACGAGTTCGTCACGCCGGAGGAGCGCGAGGCGCTGGCCACCAACGTCACGATCGCGCTGGCCGCGATCAGGATGCCCGACGCCGAGGTGCACCTGCGGGTCGCGCACCGCACCTACCCGGCGGCCGAGTGGGCGATGGCGCTCAACGCCACCTCCGACGAGGGGCCGGGCTGGCGCGACTACCTGGAGGAGATGTACCGGCACGTCTGGGCGAAGGACTTCTGGTCGAAGGAGGTCTACCTGGGCGTCCGGCTCGGGCCGCGCGGCAAGCAGCTCGGCAGCGGCGTGCTCGCCCAGCTCCTCGGCTTCTACCAGAAGACCGAGAAGGCGCTCGGCATGGAGGACGACCACGTCCCGGACAGCGAGATCAGCCGCTGGACGGAGTCGGCCGAACGGCTGGGCCGGGCCCTGGCCTCCAGCGCCCTGTACGCCAGGCACGCCACGTCCGTCGAGGTGGCCTGGCTGTTCCAGCACTCCGCCGCCGGAGCGGTCGGCGACCCGCCGCCCTCGGCCAGCCCGAAGCGGCGCTGGGGCAAGGGCGAGATCGAGTCGCTGGTCGAGGGTGAGATCCACAACGGCAGGTCGCTGCTGCGGATCGTGCAGCCGCAGGGCGACTCGTACGTGGCCCACCTGTCGTTCGCCCGCTTCCCCGACCTCATGCCGTTCCCCGACGGCGAGCCGTGGATGCACTTCGCCGACCAGCTGCCCTTCCCGGTGGAGATCTCGTCCAGGATGCGGCTGATCCCGCCGGTCAAGGCGTCGAAGGACGTCGCGCGCAAGCTGGCCCACGCCCGCGACATGGACCACCACATCCGCGAGGCGGGCGCCGAGGCGCCGATCGCGCTGGCCGAGCAGATCGACGCGGCCCGCATGCTCGAACACGGCATCACCAAGGAACGGCTGCCCTTCGTGTACGGCTGGCACCGCCTGATCGTCTCGGCCCCCACGGAGGACATCTGCGTGCAGCGGGTCGAGGCAGTCGTCGAGCACTACCGCGACATGGGCATCGACGTGGTGAACTCGACCGGCGACCAGTTCTCGCTGTTCTGCGAGGCGCTGCCGGGCGAGAAGGTGCGCGTCAACGCCTACGCCCAGCGCCAGCCGCTGCGGACGATCGCGGGCGGCATGGCCACGGCCACCGTCGACCTCGGCGACCGGCTCGACGACGGCAGCGAGGGCTGGCTCGGGCCCTACATCGGGGAGACGGTCGGCAGGGCGCGCAGCATCGTGCACTTCGACCCGCTGCTGGCCGCGAGCCGCAACCGGCCGACCGCCATCGCGATCACCGGGGAGCCGGGCGGCGGCAAGACCACGCTCGCGCTGCTGATGATCTACCAGATGGCGTTGCGCGGGGTCACGGTCGCGGTGATCGACCCGAAGGGCGACGCCGAGTCGCTGGTCCAGCTCCTGGAGAAGCGCGGGCGCAAGGCCCGGGTGATCCCGCTGGGTTCGGCGGCGCCGGGGCTGCTCGACCCGTTCTCCTTCGGCGACGACATCGCGGCGAAGAAGACCATGGCGACCGAGACGCTGCGGCTGCTGCTGCCCCGCATGTCGGAGGAGCGCGAGTCGGCCATGATCCAGGCCGTGGCCGCGGTCTCCAACGGTCCCGACCCGTCGCTGGGCAAGGTGGTCGACTACCTGGAGCAGGCCGACGACCCGGCCTCCAAGAACCTGGGCGCGGTGCTGCGTTCGATGTCGGAGATGCACCTGGCCAGGCTCTGCTTCGACCCCTCGGGCGGCGACCAGATCGACAGCGAGGGCTGGACCACCGTGTTCACCCTGGGCGGCCTGACGCTGCCCGACGTCGCCACGACCAGGGACGACTACTCCTACGAGCAGCGGCTGTCGGTGGCCCTGCTCTACCTGGTCTCGCAGTTCGCCCGCAGGCTGATGAACGGCCTCGACCGGCGGGCCCCCAAAGCGATCTTCCTGGACGAGGCCTGGGCGATCACCTCCACACCGGAGGGCGCCAAGCTGGTCCCCGAGGTCAGCCGCATGGGCCGGTCCAGGAACACCGCGCTCGTCCTGGTCTCCCAGAACGCCGGTGACCTGCTGAACGAGCAGGTGACCAACTGTCTGTCCTCGGTGTTCGCGTTCCGTTCCACCGAAAGGGTGGAGGTGGACCACGTCATGTCGCTGCTCGGCGTGGAGCCGTCGGAGGAGCACAAGGCAGTGCTCCGCTCGCTCGGCAACGGCGAATGCGTATTCCGTGATCTGGATGGCAGAGCCGGGCGCATCGGAGTAGACCTGATCTCCGAAGAACTGCTCCGCTGGCTCGACACGAACCCGACACACGACAAACCAGACGGTGGCGGGCATGATGATCTTCGAGGGGGCGTGGGCAGGGCGCAGGAGGTACGGTCATGAAGATCCGACTATCCCGACGACTGGCGCTGGCGCTCGCGCTCGTGAGTGCCGTCCTGGTGATTCCGCTGGTGGTGGGCGGTCTCTCCACGCCCGTCGCCGCGGCGCCCTGTGACCTGTCGGGGCCGCTCAACCCCGAGATGATCGGCGGCGGCACCGACGGCATGATCCAGCCGCCGCCTCCCGCGGGCGGCGTCCAGGCCCCGACGACGAACTACGGCCAGTTCGGCATGGCCGGCCAGTTCTGGCAGACCCACGGGCTCGGCTGCTCCGACTACGTCGCCGTGCTCGGCAACATGTGGGCCAACGGCGTCTTCACCGCGGCCAAGGCCATCGACCGGCTGACGATCACGACGTACCAGGCCGCGGCGACGGAAGGACCGCTCCAGTCGATCAAGGACGTCGTCGACGACATCGTCCAGAACCTGTCGGAGGCCATGTACTGGCCGTTCCTGCGGCCGATCGTGATCCTCGGCGCGATCTGGCTCGCCTGGTACGGCCTGATCCGCAAGCGGGCCACCACCACCGCCGAAGGCGTGATCTGGATGGTCCTCGCGGTCACCGTGGCCGTGTGGTTCTTCAGCAGGCCCGGCGACTTCACCGGGCTCGGCAAGGTCGTGACCGACAAGACGGGCGAGGTGGTCAACTCCGCCTTCTCCGGCCTGCCGGGCGCCGGCGGCGCGTCCTGCCTGCCGCCACCCGGCCAGACGAACCCGCAGGTCAAACCGGGCGGTTACGGCCAGGTCGGCACGGCCGGCGTCGACCAGAACGCCGACGCCCTGTGGTCCACGCTGGTCTGCAAGCCGTGGCTGGTGGGCATGTTCGGCACCGCCGACCCGCAGCAGCCGATCGTGCGCGACTTCGGGCGCAAGATGCTGGAGACCCAGTCGATCGCCCCCGCCGTGGCCGGCCAGCCCGCCCCCGACATCGCCGCCCACCAGGCCGAGTACGCCAAGGTCGCCGAGCTGCTCAAGAACGACTCCCGCTACACCGTCTTCTCCGGCCGCGACTGGTCGAGCAGGCTCGGCGTGGCCGTCGGCGCGCTCATCGCGGCGGTGGTGGCCGGGTTGCTGATCTTCCTGGTGGCGGTCTCGCTGCTGGTGCTCAAGGTGGGCTTCCTGCTGCTGCTGATACTCGGGCCGGTGTTCCTGCTGGTCGGCGTGCATCCGGGCAGCGGGCGCATCATCGCCATGCGGTGGGTGGAGATGCTCGTCGGCACGCTGCTCAGGCAGGCGGTGCTGACGCTCGTGCTCAGCGTCCTGGTCTACGGGTACGCGCTGATCATCTCCACGGCCATGCCTTGGGGGCTCCAGGTGCTGTTCATGGCCCTGCTGACGATCGCGGTGTTCTTCTACCGGCGTCCGTTCCAGCACCTGTTCGCGTCCTTGAGCGGCCACACGGTCACCACCCGCATGCTCGGCGACGCCGCGAGCTCGCCCGTCCTGGAGCGGGCCGCGAACGTGTTGCCGCCGGTCGCCGGGGCCAAGCTCGGCCGGTGGGGGCTGCGCAAGGCAGAGCCGCTCATCAGGGCGGCGGCGGCCGGCAGCGGCGCGGGCGCGGCGGCCGGCGCCGCCGTCGCCCAGGCGCGGATGCGCGGCGAGGAGGGCGAGGGCGTCTCGGCCGGCACCCGGATGCCGGTGGCGGCCGCGCCGCTCGACACCGACCAGCACGGCGGGAAGGCGGGCGCCCGGCCTCCGCTCGAACCCCGCAGGGGCACCGCGCCCCCGCTCAACCTCGGCGGCCAGGCCGGCAGGACGCGCCCCGCGGCGGCGGGCGGCGCCCGCGGCGGCACCGGCGGCGCGGCGGCGGGCGGCACCCCGTCCGGTGGCATGGCCGCCGGAGCCACGACCTCCGGCGGCTCCGGCGGGAGCTCCGGCGGCGGTGGCGGCGGTGGTGGCTGGTTCGGCGGGCGGTCGGGCGGCGGATGGGCCTCGCGTGGTGGTGGTTCGGGTGGCTCGCGCAACGGGTCGTCGGGCGGCTCGCGGGGCTCCCGGTTCGGCGCGTCCGGCGGGTCGGGTGGCTCGCCGTCCTCGGGGTCGCGGTCGCGTGGCTCCGGCGGCGGGCTGTTCGGCGGTGGCGGATCCGGGAACGGCGGCGGATCCGGGAACGGCGGCGGGTCCAGGAACGGCGGCGGGTCCCGGTCCGGGGGGTCCGCGCCGCGGCCGTCCGGCGCGTCGTCGGGGTCCAGGATCTTCGGTTCGGACGAGCCGTCGTCCCGCTCGTCCGAGGCGCCGCCGCTGTGGCTGCGCGGCAGCGGCAACGGCGGGTCGGGTGACGATCCTTCGGTGCCGTTCTGGCTCAAGCCCAACCGAGGCAAGGACTGACCATGGCTCAGTCCGGTGACAAGCGCGGGCTGGCCTTCGCCGCCATCGTCGTGGTCATCGCCGCGGTCGGCGTCTACCTCACGATGTGGCCGAGCTCGGACGATCCGCCCGAGCAGGCCCCGGCCGCGGGCTCGACGTCCGCGTCCGCGCCCACGGCGGCGAGCAAGCCGCTGGCCACCGCCAGCGCCGCGCCGTTCGACGTCTACTCGTACCTGCCGATGAAGAAGGAGCAGCTCGCCGCGGCGGCGGATCTCGCCGAGCGCTTCACCGCCGTCTACGGCACCTTCAGGTACGACGAGGACCCGGCGGCGTACGCCACGAGGGTCAAGACGTTCACCACCGCCGAGCTGGGCAACATCCTCGCCCGGACGCTCACCTCGGCGGGCACCGTTCAGCAGAACCGCGACGACCAGATCGTCTCCCAGGCCACGGCCAGGCTGAAGGAGATCAGGCAGATCGAGAAGACCTCCATCGTCTTCGTCGTGACCGAGACCAGGCAGGTCACCGCGAAGAGCGGCAACCGGCAGGACGTCGAGGACCTGGCGGTCACGGTGAGCCAGCTCGGCGCCGACTGGCGGATCTTCGACGTGCTGCCCGCCACCGAGGGCCAGGACGGGGACAGCTAGCGGTGAAGCCCTCCCGAACCCGCCTGGCGCTGCTGCTCGGCCTCGCCGGGATCCTGCTCCTGGCCGCGATCATCGTCTCGCCGATGTTACTGGTCACGATGCCGTCCTTCCTGAACGGCGGCGGCGAGGGCTCGGTCGACTGCGAGGGCGGCACCCAGGTGCAGGAGGTGTCCGACTCGGGCGCCGCCGACATCCCGGGCGACTACCTCGACCTGTACAAGAAGTGGGGCAAGAAGATCGGCGTCCAGTGGACCATCCTGGCCGCCGTGGGCAAGCGCGAGACCGACCACGGCCGTTCCGACCTGCCCGGCGTCAAGAGCGGCACCAACTACGCGGGCGCGGCCGGCCCGATGCAGTTCCTGATCTCGACCTGGGGCGGCAAGGCGCAGATCCCGATCTCCTCGACGTTCAACGGATACGCCTCCGACGGCGACGGCGACGGCGTGGGCGACGTCTACAACCCCGCCGACGCCATCCTCGGGGCCGCCAAGATGCTCAAGCGCAACGGCGCCCCCGAGAACGTCCGGCGGGCCCTGTTCACCTACAACCGCGCCTGGTGGTACGTCGACCAGGTCGAGGAGATCGCCAGGAAGTACGCCAAGTCGGGTGCGGTGGAGGTGCCGCCGCAGGCCTCGGAGGAGTGCGACGACCCCCTGGTGGCGGCCGCGCCCAGCGACGTCGTGGCCAAGATCCTGCAGTACGCGCTGGCGCAGCGCGGGAAGCCGTACCTGTGGGGCGGCACCGGGCCGGACGCGTTCGACTGCTCGGGCGTCATCTACGCGGCCTACCGGGCCGCCGGGCTGAGCATCCCGCGCACCACGTTCACGCAGTGGCCGTTCGGGGTGAAGGTGTCAGCGGGCCAGGAACAGCCCGGTGACCTGGTGTTCTTCAACGCCGGTCCGGGCACCTCGGCCGACAGTCCGGGGCATGTCGGGCTGGTCGTGTCGAAGGGCAAGATGCTGGAGGCCCGGTGCACGCTCTGCGGGCCGATCAAGGTCACGAGCTACCAGGCGCGCGACAACAAGGTGGGCTTCACCCGTCCGCTGCAGAACCCCGATGTGCTCGACCAGCTCAAGAAGCTGCAGAATCCCGCACTATGAGGATGACGAACGCATGAGCACGATCGTGGTCGCGGCGGTGATCGTCGCCCCCGGCGGCAGGGTGCTGGCCGCGCAGCGCGCCGCGCCCGCCGCGCTGGCCGGGGGCTGGGAGTTCCCGGGCGGCAAGGTGGACCCGGGGGAGAGCGAGGTCGCCGCGCTGGTCCGGGAGTGCCGCGAGGAACTCGGCGTGGAGATCGCAGTGGGCGCGCGCGTGGGCGAGGACTGGGCGTTGTCGGAGGGGTACGTCATGCGTGTCTGGCTGGCCACGCTCACCTCCGGCACGCCCGAGGCCCGTGAGCACCTGGCTCTTCGCTGGCTGGGGCCGGGGGAGTACTACGACGTGGAGTGGCTGGGCGCCGACCTGCCGATCATGAAGACCGTGGAGAGTCTGCTCCAGCAGGATTAGACCGTCTCTCTCTGTGACATAACGATTACTACACGTGATTTGTCGCAGTGGGGGAGTGGAGTGATGCGGCGTGGCTGGATCCTTTCTGGAGCGCTGATCCTGGTGGCGTTGCCCTCCGTGCCCGTGGCGGCGGCGGGGGTGACGCTCGTGCTCGAACGCGTGAGCGGCCCCGAGGGTGTGGGTCAGTGGATCAGGACGGGTGACGTCCAGCGTTTCAGGGTCCGGCTGAACGGGATGGGCAAGGGGGCCAAGGTCGCGGTGGCGACCAGCCCGGCGGCGGCGTTGTCGGGGTTGGCCTGCCCGTCGCCCTCCGGGGCTTCCCGGCTGTCGGCCGACGGGGCTGAGGATTCCGAGGCTTTCGGGGCTTCGGAGGCTTCGGAGGCTTTTGGTGGGGTTCCGGCGTCCGAAGAGGATCCCGTGGCGGGGTCGTGGGGCGCCGGGCGTGCGACGGATCCGGATGCCGGGGCGTTCCCGGAGGAATCCGAAACGTGGCGGCCGGCGCCGGGCCGGCGCCTGGCCCGCGCGGAGGCCGGTCGCGGCGACCCGCAGACCGAGGCCGGCCGGAGGATGCCGCGTGCCGAGGCGGGACAGGGCGCGCCATGGGCTGAGGCCGGTCAGGGCGCGTCGTGGGCTGCGGGCGGTCGGGGAGTGTCACGGGCCGAGGACGGTCAGGGCGTGCCTCTGGTTGAGGGCGGTCGGGGGATGTCCCGGGTTGAGGGCGGTCAGGGCGTGCCTCGGGGTGAGGGTGGTCAAGGGATCTCTCAGGCTGAAGGTGGTCGAGGGATGTTTCCGGCTGAGGGTGGTCCGGGTGGGGGGCAGGTCGGTGGGGGGCGGCAGGCGGCCGGGGTGCTGGCCGCGCGGGCGCTGGCCGGCGTGGAGGGTACGGCTTCCGGTGGCGGTACGTTTCCCGGCGCGCGGGTCTGCGCTCTTGGGCCGATCTTCGGGGAGCGGGCGCTGGACGTGACCTTTCAGGCGCCCGAGGGGGCCAAGGAGGTGGTGCTCGCGGCGGTGGCCAGGATGCGGACGCCCTCCGGTGGGCTGACCACCATCAACAGGACCGCGTCCATGCAGGTCGCCGAGGAGATGCCGCGCGAGGCCGCCACCATCAGCGGTCAGGCGGTGCCCGTTCCGGCCACGGCCCCCCACAAGCGGAGGCGGCCGGGCCGGCAGGTGGCAGGCGCACAAGGGCAGCAGCCGGGCTCCGCCGGGCTCCTCGCGGGGACGGGCAGAGGTGCCGCCGGGCCGGTGCCGGGGACGGGCGGACGCGTCGCCGGGCTGGTGCCCGGGACGGGCGGAGGTGTCGCCGGGCTGGTGCCCGGGGCCGGAGGAAAGGCGCGAGGCGGCCGCCCCGGCCTGACCGGTACGACGGCGGGAAGGGGCGGCCTCCCCGGAGGAGCCGCAGGCTTGCCGATCACCGGTGGAGCCCAAGGGGCGCTCCCGCGCGTCAGCGGCGGCGGGGGCGTGGCGCGGGCACCGCGACAGGGAGGCACGGGCGGAACTCTGGGGGCGTTCCCGCGTGCGGGAGGCGTCGGCCAGGGCGTCGCCCCCGGCAGGACCGGCCGGGCGCCCGCCGGCGCTCGAGGGACGGCCCGAAACGGCCTCCCCGGCGGCCTGGCGGCGGGCAGCCTGCCCGGCGGCGCGGCGGGCAGCCTGTCGAGCGGGCTGACCGGACGCCTGCCGGGTGGCGCGGCGGGCAGCCTGTCGAGCGGACTGACAGGGCGACTGCCTGGGGGTGCCGCGGGCGGTCTGCCGGGCGGTGTGAGCGGGAGTCTGCCGGGTGGCACGACGGGAAGCGTGCCCGGTGGTACGGCGCACAAGGGGCTGTCCGGGGCGGCAGGGGCGGCGCAGGGCGTGGGGCCGGGGATGACGCACCAGAGCTCGCCGGGCGGCATGACGTCGGGGACCCTGCCCGGCGGTGTGTCGTCGGGAAGTGTGGCCGGAGGTGTGGCGCCGGGGAGCGCTGCCGGGAGTGTGGCTCCGGGGGGCGTCGCCGGCGGCATGATGCCCGGAGGTGTCGCCGCAGGCGTGGCCCCGGGAGGCGTCGCCGGGGGCATGGGGCCAGGAGGTGTCGCCGGGGGTGGGGCGTCGGGGGGCGTCGGTGGTGGGGTGCAAGGGGGAGTGGTTCCCGGCGGCGGGGTGGTGAGTCTGGCGCCGGAGTCGGGGGCCGGGGCGCCGTGGCCGGTGCAGGTCGTGGAGGCGCGGAAACCGGTTCGTCCGGTCGCGTACGCCAGCCCGCTGGACGGGCCGCGCGGTTTCTCGCTGGTCATCGGGGCGATCGGCGTCCTGCTGGGAGCCTTGTGGCTGGTGACGCGAGCAAAACGCAGCCATAAGCCGCGAAACGTATAGTAATTCCGTCTTTACTGTTGCTTTGACCCGACTAGTATTCCCTTGACCATGGTTCCGGGACTATGCGGAGGGCTCCGGTGGCACGCACGCGAGCGACGGCCGTGTCCGCGATCGTCCTAGCGCTCGGGCTCACGGGCGTCGGCGTGGCTCCCTTCGTCGGTCAGAGCGCGAGCGCTTCGGTCAGTGGCGCGGCGTTCGACCCGGCGGTGGAGCCCTGCGACGCGGGCCAGACCTGCGATCCGCAGACCACCGTCACGGTCACGACGACGTTGGGCACGCCCACGCCGGAGGAGGCTCCGGAGACGACGATCACCCACACCGTCACCGCGAAGCCGACGAAGACCACGAAGGCCCCGAAGCCGCCCAAGACCACCACGGCCCCCACGCCTCCGCCGCCCGTCCAGGAGACGACGCAGCAGCCGCTGGCGCCCCTGCCCACCGCGCAGACCACGGCCGCGCCGCTGCCCACGGAGCAGACGACGGAGCCGTCCGTCCAGATGCCGTCCGTGGCGTCGACGGACCCGCCCACCACGGCCGCCCCGCTGACGGCCGACACCGGCCCGAGCACCGACTCGGTCCAGCTCGAGGTGCGCGCGGCCGCGCCGGAGTTCGACCAGAAGTCGCTGACGCAGAAGCTCAGCATCCCGGCGCTGGTGCTGGTCCTGCTCGCGCTGTTCGCGGTGCTCATCTTCGAGGGACGGCTGCGCCGCATGGCCCACGCGGCGGCCGTGCGCAAGGCGGGCCCCCCGATGGGCTCGCCGATGGGCCGCCCGGACGCGCCGCCGCCCGGCTACCCGGCCGGACCCGGCTACGCCACGGCGTCCTTCCCCGCCCCCGGCTACCCCGGCGGCACGGCGTACGCGCCGATCATCAGCTTCGTCCCGATCCAGACGTACCCGGCCGGTCAGCCCGGCTACGGCCCGGCCCACCACGACCCGGCCTACCACGACCCGTACGGGCCCCAGGGCGGCTACCCGCACGAGCCGGCGCCGACCGTGCCCGCCACCATGCCCGCCACCGCACCCGAGCCCGTCGTCCTGCACCCGGACGAGTTCGACTCCTACAACGAGCCGCCGCAGCCCGCCCAGGACTACCGTGACCCGTTCGAGCCGCTGATCCCGGCCGAGCAGCCGCCGGGCGACATCCCGCCGGGCGGCGGGAAGCCGTACGAGGACGAGCGCGAGTTCCCGCTCGCCCCGGCGGCGGCGGCCGAGAGCGGCGACTCCGAGCCCTGGCAGCAGGGCCCGTCCCTGTTCGAGCCGAAGCAGCCGGTCCAGCCCCGCCCGCCGGTGCAGCCGCAGGCCGAGCAGCCGGGGCCGCCGGAGGGGTACCAGCCGTCGCCGTACCTGCCGCCGGAGGGGGACGCCGCGACGGTCGTCCAGCCGCTGCCGCCGCAGCCCCCGGAGGGCGCCACCAAGGAGATGCAGGACCCCAAGCACCGGAAGAAGCGCTGGGGCCGCAAGTAGCACAAAGCGGAAGCGGGGGCCGGATCCATCCGGCCCCCGCTTCCGCTTCCCCGCCTACTTGGCGCGCTTGAAGATCTTGTTGCCCAGCCAGACCAGCGGGTCGTACTTGCGGTCGGCCACGCGCTCCTTCATCGGGATCAGCGCGTTATCAGTGATCTTGATGTGCTCGGGGCAGACCTCGGTGCAGCACTTGGTGATGTTGCAGTAGCCGAGCCCGTGCTCCTCCTGGGCGGACTCCTGCCGGTCGGCCACGTCGTACGGGTGCATGTCCAGCTCGGCGATCCGCATGAGGAAACGCGGACCGGCGAAGGCCGGCTTGTTCTCCTCGTGGTCGCGGATCACGTGGCAGACGTTGTTGCACATGAAGCACTCGATGCACTTGCGGAACTCCTGCGAGCGCTCGACGTCGACCTGCTGCATGCGGTACTCGCCGGGCCGGACGCCCGCCGGCGGGGTGAACGAGGGGATCTCGCGGGCCTTCTGGTAGTTGAAGGACACGTCGGTGACCAGGTCTTTGATGACGGGGAAGGTCCGCATCGGGGTGACCGTGATGGTCTCGTCCTCGGAGAAGGTGGACATCCGGGTCATGCAGCCCAGGCGCGGCTTGCCGTTGATCTCCATGCTGCACGAGCCGCACTTGCCGGCCTTGCAGTTCCAGCGCACCGCCAGGTCGGGGGCCTGCGTCGCCTGCAGCCTGTGGATGATGTCGAGGACGACCTCGCCCTCGTTCACCTCGACCGTGAAGTCCTCGAGCTTGCCCTCGCCGCCCTCACCACGCCAGACCTTGAACTTCGCCTTGTAACTCATTTGGCAATCCCGTCGAACTCGGCCATCTCTTCGTCGGTGAGGTACTTCTTCAGCTCGTCCCGGTCGAACAGGGTGATCAGGTCGTCGCGCATGGACGGCTGCACCTTCTCCACGACCTGGACGCTGTTTCCGTCTGCGGTGGAGCACACCAGCAGCTTGCGACGCCATTCCGGGTTCATCCCCGGGAAGTCGTCGCGGGTGTGGCCGCCGCGGCTCTCCTCGCGCAGGAGGGCGGCGCGGGCCACGCACTCGGAGACCAGGACCATGTTCCGCAGGTCGATGGCCAGGTGCCAGCCGGGGTTGTAGATCCGCGAGCCGGCCGCGCCGACCTGGCGGACGCGCTCCTTGAGCTTCTCCACGACCTCCATGGCCTCGGAGACCTCCTCGGCCTTGCGGATGATGCCGACCAGCTCGTTCATCGTCCGCTGGAGCTCGTGGTGCACCTCGTACGGGTTCTCGCCGTCGCGCTGGAGGGGCGCCAGGGCCTCCTCGCGGGCCGCGTCCACGAGCTCCTGGACGACCTTGGGACGGGCCTTGAGCCCGTCGACGTAGGCCGCCGCGCCCGCGCCCGCGCGCCGCCCGAACACCAGCAGGTCGGACAGCGAGTTGCCGCCCAGCCGGTTGGACCCGTGCATGCCGCCGGACACCTCGCCCGCCGCGAACAGGCCGGGCACGGCCGCCGCGCCGGTGTCGGCGTCGACCTCGACGCCGCCCATGATGTAGTGGCAGGTCGGGCCCACCTGCATGGGCTCGGCGGTGATGTCGACGTCGGCCAGCTCCTTGAACTGGTGGTGCATCGACGGCAGCCGCTTCTTGATCTCCTCGGCCGGCAGGCGGGTGGAGACGTCGAGGAAGACGCCGCCCTGGGGGGATCCGCGGCCCGCCTTCACCTCGGCGTTGATCGCGCGGGCCACCTCGTCACGCGGCAGCAGCTCCGGCGGCCGCCGGTTGTTGGCCTGGTCGGTGTACCAGCGGTCGCCCTCCTCCTCGGTGGTGGCGTACTTGTCCTTGAACACCTCGGGGATGTAGTCGAACATGAAGCGCCTGCCCTCGGAGTTGCGCAGCACGCCGCCGTCGCCCCGGACGGACTCGGTGACGAGGATGCCGCGCACGGACGGCGGCCAGACCATCCCGGTGGGGTGGAACTGGATGAACTCCATGTTGATCAGGTTGGCGCCGGCCAGCAGGGCCAGGGCGTGGCCGTCGCCGGTGTACTCCCAGGAGTTGGAGGTGACGACGTACGACTTGCCGATGCCGCCGGTGGCCAGGACCACGGCGGGGGCGTCGAACAGCAGGAAGTTGCCGGTCTCGCGCCAGTAGCCGAACGCGCCGGAGATGCGGTCGCCGTCCTTCAGCAGGCGGGTGATCGTGCACTCGGCGAAGACCTTGATGTAGGCCTCGTGGTCGCCGTGCGTCTCGAAGTCCTCCTGCTGCAGCGCGACGACCCGCTGCTGGAGGGTGCGGATCAGCTCCAGGCCGGTACGGTCGCCCACGTGTGCGAGCCGCGGGTACTCGTGACCGCCGAAGTTGCGCTGGCTGATCTTGCCGTCCTTGGTGCGGTCGAACAGCGCGCCCCAGGCCTCCAGCTCCCAGACGCGGTCGGGGGCCTCCTTGGCGTGCAGCTCGGCCATGCGCCAGTTGTTGAGGAACTTGCCGCCCCGCATGGTGTCACGGAAGTGCACCATCCAGTTGTCGTCGGGGTTGACGTTCCCCATCGCGGCGGCCGCGCCGCCCTCGGCCATGACGGTGTGGGCCTTGCCGAACAGCGACTTGCAGACGATCGCCGTGCGCTTGCCCTGCTGACGGGCCTCGATGGCGGCCCGCAGCCCGGCGCCGCCCGCACCGATGACGACGACGTCGTATTCGTGACGCTCGATTTCCACTGGAAGAAGTCCTTTATGCGAACGGGAAGGCGATGACGCCCTTGGCGACCATGCGGACGTAGAAGTCGGCGATCATGACCGAGAACATCGAGGCCCAGGCAAGCTGCTGGTGCTTGGCGTTGAGCTTGGAGACGAACGTCCAGGCCTTGTAGCGCAGCGGGTGACGGGAGAAGTGGTTGAGCCGGCCCGCGGTGATGTGCCTGCAGGAGTGGCACGACAACGTGTACGTGTTGATCAGCACGGCGTTGACCACCAGGATCCAGGTGCCGAGGCCCTGCGGCTTGTGCACCAGCGCCAGGACGGCGTCGTAGGCCAGGACGAGGCCGATCACGATGGCCGCGTAGAAGAAGTACCGGTGGATGTTCTGCAGGATCAGCGGGAACCGGGTCTCACCGGTGTACTTGCCGTGCGGCTCCTGGACGGCGCACGCGGCCGGCGACAGCCAGAACGACCGGTAGTACGACTTGCGGTAGTAGTAACACGTGAGCCGGAACCCGCCCGGCAGGCCGAGGATGAGCAGCCCCGGCGGCAGGGTGAACCAGTCGCCGATCGGCGCCCACCCGAACAGCCGCGCGCCCTCGGGGCACGCCGTGGTCAGACAGGGCGAGGCGAACGGGGCGATGTACGGATCGACGAAGTAACTGCCGTCGATGATCGCCCACACGCCGTAGACGAGGAACGAGCTGAGCCCGAGGAAGGTCAGCAGCGGGACCAGCCACCACCTGTCGGTGCGCAGCGTGCGCACCCTCACCTGGGCACGTTGCCTTCTGAGCGGGGCTTCGGGCGTCGTCTGGGTCATCGCGGACCTCTCCACCTCCCGCGGACCCTGCACACAGGGGGGTCCGGGTCGTTTCACTGGGCGCGCGTACGGCGGGTGCGGTACCGCTCTGGGCGCGTATTGGTGGGGGATACGTTACGACGACCGCATACGATTTTGTGAGCGGGGTCACTCACTTTTTCGATGACCTACTGTGATTCCTGTCACGTATCCGCGTCAGGGCCGCGGGCCGGGCGCCGGCAGCTTCACTACGGTCACGAAAAAATCATCTATTTGCCGGACAACACGGATAAATTGCTCAAAATCCACCGGCTTCGCGACATAGGCGTTGGCGTGCAGCCGGTAGCTGTGCAGGATGTCCTCCTCCGCCTCCGACGTCGTCAGGATCACCACGGGGATCGTCCGCAGGACGGCGTCGGCCTTGACCTCGCTCAGCACCTCCAGGCCGTTCATCCGGGGCAGGTTGAGGTCGAGCAGGATCAGGTCGGGCCGCGGCGCGCCGGCGTAGGCGCCCTCCCGCCGCAGGTACGCCATCGCCTGCTCGCCGTCGTTGACCACGTTGAGCCTGTTGCGCACCTTGTTGAGGTCGAACGCCTCCCTGGTGAGCAGGACGTCCCCCTGGTCGTCCTCCACGAGCAGCACGTCGATCGGGCGCCAGTCCGTCATGCGTCGCCTCCCGCCGCCGGCAGCGTCCAGCGGAACGTCGTGCCCTGGCCGGCCGGTTCGGGGTCGAGCCACAGCTGCCCGCCGTGGTACTCGACGATCTTCCGGCAGAGCGCCAGGCCGATGCCGGTGCCGGGGTACACGTCGCGGGGGTGGAGCCGCTGGAAGATCAGGAAGATGCGGTCGGCGTACTTGGGGTCGACGCCGATGCCGTTGTCGGAGCAGCTGAACTCCCACATGTCGCCCTTCCGCTCGGCCGTCAGGCGCACGCGCGGCGGGGCCTCGGAGCGGAACTTGACCGCGTTCTCGACGAGGTTCTGGAAGAGCTGGGTGAGCTGCATCCGGTTGCCCTCGACCACGGGCAGGCTCTCCCGGGTGACGGTGGCGCCGGTGTCCTCGATCGTGGCCGACAGGTTCTCCAGGGCCCGGTCCAGGGCCGCGCCCGAGTCGGTGGGCACCCGCTCGCCGCTCACCCGGCCCACCCGGGAGAAATCGAGCAGGTCGTTGATCAGGAGCTGCATGCGCTTGGCGCCGTCGACCGCGTAGTGGATGTACTGGCGGGCGCGGTCGTCGAGCTGCGGGCCGTACCGCTGCTCCAGCATCTGGGTGAAGCTGGCGACCTTGCGCAGCGGCTCCTGCAGGTCGTGGCTGGCGACGTAGGCGAACTGCTCCAGCTCGCCGTTGGACCTGCGCAGCTCGTCGGCCTGGTCGGCGGCCCCGCGCCAGGCCGAGACGATGCGGCGGCGCATGGAGTCGACGTGGCTGGACAGCTCGCTCAGCTCGGCCGGCCGGTCGACGCCGAGCCGGTGGTCGAAGTCGCCGGCGGCGACCGTGCGGACCTGCTCGGTGAGCTGGTCGATGGGCTTGAGCACGGCGTACCTGATGACGAACGCCAGGCCCGCCCCGCCCGCCAGCAGCACCCCGAACAGCACGATCAGCGCCACGTTGAGCCGGTCGAGCTGGGCGGCCAGCTCGGGACTCGGCCGCAGGGCCCGCGCGTGCGCGATCATCGACATGGTGACCACCACGCCGGCCGCGAACGCGAACGCGCCCAGCACGCCGATGGCCAGGAACCAGCGGGCCGCCGGCAGCCGGCCGAGCCCGGTCGGCAGCTTCGGCGGCGGCAGCGGATGGATGCTCATGCCTTCCTCCTCGACACCACGACCACCGCGAGATCGTCGCTGAGCGTGCCGGCGTGCCGGATCAGCCGGTCGAGGTCGATCACGCCGTGCTCGCGCACCAGCCCGATCAGGCCCTCGACGCCGAGCAGCTGCCTCCGCCCGCCGACGGCCGCCTCGATCAGGCCGTCGGTGTAGAGCATGATCGACCACTCCTCGCCCAGGGGCACGTCGATGACCGTCCACTCGGCGTCGGGGAAGATGCCGAGCGGCGGCCCCGAGGGCGTGCCGTCCACCACCGCGGGCACGCCGTCGCGGACCAGCACCGGCGGCGGGTGCCCGACCACGCGCATCCGGGCGTGCCGCAGGTCGGGCGTGAGGGTGGCCATGCAGAGCGTGGTGAAGATCTCCGGCGCCTTGCGCTCGGCGCGCAGGAGGGCGTCCATCGTGCGCAGCAGGGTGTCGTCGGTCTGCCCGGCCAGCACGAGCGTGCGCCAGGCGATGCGCAGCGCCACGCCGAGCGCGGCCTCGTCCGGCCCGTGGCCGCAGACGTCGCCCACCACGACGTGCACCGCGCCGTCGGGGGTCTGGACCATGTCGAGGAAGTCGCCGCCCAGCAGGGTTCCCTGGTTGCCCGGCAGGTAGCGGATCTGGTGCGTGATCGCCTCGGTGCGCAGCAGGGGCACGGGCAGCAGGCCGCTCTCCAGGCGGGCGTTCTCCTTGGCGGTCAGCTCGGCCTCGAACAGCCTGAGCTGGGCCAGGTCGGCGCGCTTGCGCTCCATGGCGTACCTGATCGACCGGGCCAGCAGGCGGGCGTCGATGTCCTGCTTGACCAGGTAGTCCTGGGCGCCCGCCTGCACGGCGGTCACGCCGACGTGCACGTCCCTGAGGCCGGTGAGGACCAGCACGGCCGCGTGCGGCGCCAGCGCCAGCACCTCCTCCAGGGCCTCCAGCCTGCTGGCGTCGGGCAGGGTGAGGTCGACGAGGACGCACTGGATCGTCGGGTCGAGCTTGGCCTTGGCCTCCTGGAGGCTGCGCGCCCAGAAGATCGTCGGTGGCCTCTCGGCCTGGTTGAGCAGTTCTTCGACGAGGAAGGCGTCGCCGTCGTCGTCCTCTATGAGGAGCAGTGTCAGCGGCTCGTTGAGGTTTGCCGTCACACACACGCCTTCCCGGGGAGTCGGGCTGTTGCTGCTCATTCTGCGATGAGTTCGACCCCTTGCGGAAGCGTGCCCTCCTGGCCGGCCTCGACCACGAAGGCGAGCAGGGTCTCCCGGAACGCCTGCGCGGCCCTGGTGGGTTCGACGTCCTTGCGGTGGGCCAGGGCGATCGTCCGGCTCAGGCCGGGCGGGGCCAGCGGCGTGCCGGACAGGCCGGGCCGCCCGTCGAGCACCATCGACGGCACCACGGCCACGCCCAGCCCCGCCTCCACGAACCGCAGCACGGCGTCCATCTCGCCGCCCTGCACCGAGAACCTGGGCTCGAACCCGGCCTGGCGGCAGGCGGCGAGGGTGGCCTCGCGCAGGTCGTAACCGCGCCGGAACATCACCATCTGCCGGCCGCGCAGGTCCTCGATCCGCAGGTACGGCCCCCGCGCCCGCTCGTGCGAGGGCGCGACCACGACCAGGTTCTCCCGCAGGATCTCCTCGGTGACCAGGGAGGGGTCGTCGCTCTGCAGCGGCATGATGATCAGCGACAGGTCGAGCTGCCCCCTGGCCAGCGCCCTGACCAGGTCACGCGAGCCGCCCTCCTCCACCAGCAGCTCCACCCCCGGGTAGGCCCGGTGGAAGCGCGCCAGCGCGTCGGCCAGCAGGCCCGCGCACAACGACGGCGTGGCCCCCAGCCGCACCCGGCCCCGGCGCAGCCCGGCCAGCTCGGCCACCTCCTGCCGGGCGGTGTCGGCGTCGGCCAGCATCCGGCGGGCCAGCGGCAGCAGCGCCTCGCCGGCGGCCGTCAGCGTGACGTTGCCGCGTGCGCGGGAGAACAGCGGGGCGCCGAGGTCGTTCTCCAGGGCCTTGATCTGCTTGCTGAGCGAGGGCTGGGCGACCCGCATGCGCTCGGCCGCCTGGGTGAAGTGCCTCGTCTCCGCGACCGCGACGAAGTAGGCGAGCTGCTGCAACTGCATGTGATTTTCCTCGCACCGGCCGAGCATTTTTCCTTATGCCGACCGTATAAACCAAGCATCATAGCCGGAAGCTATGGAAACCAGATCCGCGATGACTTGGACGGATCATTGCTGGATACCTAGCGTTCAAACGTGACTGCCACGATAGAGCGCGGCGCCGCCACCGCGCCTGTTAACGCCCCCAAGGGTGCCTCGCCCGCACCGACGTCCAAGAAGCCGAGCCGGTTCCTGAGCTCGTCGAACGGCAAGAAAGTCGTCATGGCCGTCACGGGCGCCGTGATGGTGTCCTTCCTCGTCCTGCACATGCTGGGCAACCTCAAGATCTTCCTCGGCAAGGACTCGTTCAACGAGTACGCCGTCGCCCTGCGCACGCTCCTCGAGCCCATCGCGCCGTACCGGACGGTGCTGACGATCCTGGAGATCGGGCTCGTCGTCTCGGTCGTGCTGCACATGTGGGCCGCGATCTCGCTGGCGCGCAAGGCGGCCAAGGCCCGGCCGGTCAAGTACGTGGCCAAGAAGTCGCAGGCCAACGGCTACGCCACGCACATCATGCGGTTCGGCGGCCTGACGATCCTGCTGTTCGTGATCTGGCACCTGCTCGACCTGACCTTCGGCGTCGTCAACCCCAAGGGCTTCGACTCCGAGCCCGCCGAGCGCATGGTCGCCGGCTTCGACCCGTCCCGCTGGTGGGTGACCCTCATCTACCTCGTGGCCGTCGTCATGGTCGGCCTGCACCTGCGGCACGGCATCTGGAGCGCGTTCCAGACGCTGGGCTGGGCCAACCGCAGCCGCTACCGGGGCCTGCGCCTGACGGCCGCCCTCGTCTCGGCGGTCCTGGTCGTCGGCTTCCTGGCCCCGCCCCTCGCCATCACGTTCGGAGTTGTGAAGTGAAGTACACCGAAGGCTCGGAGATCCGGGACACCAAGGCGCCCGCCGGTCCCATCGAGGAGCGGTGGGAGAAGCGGAAGTTCAGCGCCAAGCTGGTCAACCCGGCCAACAAGCGCAAGCTCCACGTGATCGTCGTCGGCACCGGGCTGGCGGGCGGCTCGGCCGCGGCGACCCTGGGCGAGCTGGGCTACAACGTCAAGTCGTTCTGCTACCAGGACACGCCCCGGCGCGCCCACTCCATCGCCGCCCAGGGCGGCATCAACGCCGCCAAGAACTACCGCGGCGACGGCGACTCGATCTACCGGCTGTTCTACGACACCGTCAAGGGCGGCGACTTCCGCGCCCGCGAGTCGAACGTCTACCGCCTGGCCCAGGTGTCGGTGAACATCATCGACCAGGCCGTGGCCCAGGGCGTGCCGTTCGCCCGCGAGTACGGCGGCCTGCTGGACACCCGCTCGTTCGGCGGCGCCCAGGTCTCCCGCACGTTCTACGCCCGCGGCCAGACGGGCCAGCAGCTCCTGCTGGGCGCCTACCAGGCGCTGGAGCGGCAGATCGCGGCCGGGACCGTGGAGATGCACACCCGCCACGAGATGCTCGACCTGATCGTCTCCGACGGCCGGGCGCGCGGCGTCATCGTGCGCGACATGGTGACCGGCGAGATCGAGCGGCACCTGGCCGACGCCGTGGTGCTGGCCACCGGCGGTTACGGCAACGTGTTCTTCCTGTCCACGAACGCCAAGGGCTGCAACACGACGGCCATCTGGCGGGCGCACGAGCGCGGGGCGTACTTCGCGAACCCGTGCTACACGCAGATCCACCCGACCTGCATCCCGGTCTCCGGCGAGTACCAGTCGAAGCTGACGCTGATGTCGGAGTCGCTGCGCAACGACGGCCGCGTGTGGGTGCCGCTGCGCAAGGGCGACGACCGGGCCCCCGGCGACATCCCGGAGGAGGAGCGCGACTACTACCTGGAGCGCATCTACCCGGCCTTCGGCAACCTCGTCCCGCGTGACATCGCCTCCCGCGCCGCCAAGAACGTCTGCGACGAGGGCCGCGGCGTGGGCCCCGGCGGGCTCGGCGTCTACCTCGACTTCCGCGACGCCATCGGCCGGCTCGGCCGCGACGCCGTGGAGAAGAAGTACGGCAACCTCTTCGAGATGTACGAGCGCATCACCGGCGAGAACCCGTACGACGTGCCGATGCGCATCTACCCCGCCGTCCACTACACGATGGGCGGCCTGTGGGTGGACTACGACCTGCAGTCCACGATCCCCGGCCTGTTCGTGATCGGCGAGGCCAACTTCTCCGACCACGGCGCGAACCGGCTCGGCGCCTCGGCGCTGATGCAGGGCCTGGCCGACGGGTACTTCGTGCTGCCCACCACGATCGGCGACTACCTGGCCAACGGCCCGTACGGCGAGGTGGACGAGGAGGCCGTGGCCGAGGCGGAGATCAAGGTCCGGACCAGGATCGACCGCCTGATGTCGGTGAACGGCACCCGCACCCCCGACTCCTTCCACCGCGAGCTGGGCAAGCTCATGTGGGACTACTGCGGCATGGAGCGCACCGAGGAGTCGCTGCGCAAGGCCCTGGAGCGCATCCCCGAGCTGCGCGAGGAGTTCTGGAAGAACGTCAAGGTGTCCGGCACCGCCGAGGAGCTGAACCAGGTCCTGGAGAAGGCCGGCCGCGTCGCCGACTTCTTCGACCTGGCCGAGCTCATGTGCCTGGACGCCCTCGTCCGCACCGAGTCCTGCGGCGGCCACTTCCGCGCCGAGTCGCAGGACCCCGACGGCGAGGCCCTGCGCGACGACGAGCACTTCGCGCACGTCTCGGCCTGGGAGCGCACGCCCTCCGGCGAGACGGTGCTGCACAAGGAACCGCTCGAGTACGAGTACGTCAAGATGACCCAGCGGAGCTACAAGTGAACCTGACCCTCAAGGTCTGGCGTCAGAGCGCCCCCTCGGACGCCGGGCGCATGGTGACGTACCGGGTGGAGGACGTGTCCCCGGACATGTCGTTCCTGGAGATGCTGGACGTGCTGAACGAACGGCTGATCCTGGAGGGCGACGACCCGATCGCCTTCGACCACGACTGCCGCGAGGGCATCTGCGGCATGTGCGGCATGGTGATCAACGGCGTGGCGCACGGCGAGCAGCGCGCCACGACGACCTGCCAGCTGCACATGCGCCACTTCGAGGACGGCGCCGAGATCACCATCGAGCCGTGGCGCGCCGCGCCGTTCCCGGTGGTCAAGGACCTGGTCGTGGACCGCAGCGCGTTCGACCGCATCATCCAGGCGGGCGGCTTCGTCTCGGTCCCGGCCGGCTCGGCCCCGGACGCGCACAGCGTCCCGGTGCGCAAGGAGGACGCCGACGCCGCGTTCGACGCCGCGACCTGCATCGGCTGCGGCGCCTGCGTGGCCGCCTGCCCGAACGGCTCGGCCTCCCTGTTCACCGCCGCCAAGATCACCCACCTCAGCCTGCTGCCGCAGGGCCAGCCCGAGCGCCTGAGCCGCGCGAAGGCCATGGTGGACCAGATGGACGCCGAGGGCTTCGGCGGCTGCACGAACACCGGCGAGTGCACGGCGGTGTGCCCCAAGGGCATCCCGCTGGACACGATCGCCCAGATGAACAGCGACTACCTCAAGGCCAACGCCAAGTAGCGCCTGTCGCGGAGCCCCGTCCCGGAACGCCACCCGGGGCGGGGCTTTTCGCGTTCCGCGGAGGACGAGCTGTAACAACGCGGAGGACGAGCTGTAACAACAGGGGCGTTCGCCCCACTTCCCGGTGTCAGAAGAACGCATCAGGGACGAAGGGGCTGCGCGGTGACGGATGATTCCCACCGTTTCACCGGCATGTACGACGAATGCCGACAACGGGTGTGGGCCTACGCGGTCAGTCGTGCGGGCCGGCAGGTGGCCGACGAGGTGGTGAGCGAGACGTTCGCCATCGCGTGGCGGCGGCTGGACGACGTGCCGGAGCCGCCGCTGCCGTGGCTGCTCGGCGTGGCGCGCAACCTCCTGCGCGACGACGCCCGCTCGCAGGCGCGCAGGGACGCGCTGGCCGCCGAGCTGAGCTCGTGGACCGAGGACGGCCGCCCGGACGTGGCCGAGCAGGTGACCGAGCGCATGGGCGTGCTGCGGGCGCTGGCCGAGCTGCACGAGGACGACCGGGAGGTGCTCATGCTGGTCGCCTGGCACGGGCTGTCGCCCAAGGAGGGCGCCCGGGTCGTCGGCTGCTCGTCGGCGGCCTTCCGCGTCCGGCTGCACCGGGCCCGCAAGCGGCTCGCGCGAGCCATGGAGTCCGCCGAACCGTCCCGTCCCTACGTGCGCAACCTCAGCGAGGAGTGGTCATGAACCCGATGGACGAACTCCGGGCCGCGCGGCCCGCGCACCTCGGCGACCGGCCGGTGGACGAGCGCACCAGGGCCGCCGAGCTCGCGCACGCCATGTCCGGGCCGCGCGGGTCCCGGCGCCGGCGCCCGGCCGTACGGCCGGTGTGGGGGCTCGCGGCCCTCGCGGCGGGGGCCACCGCGGTGGCCGTCGTGGTGGCGGGCAACGCGGCTCCGGCGCCCCGGAAGCAGGCTCCGCAGGCCGGGCAGAGCGCGTCGGCGACGCCGCGCAAGGTCACGCTGTCGGCCAGGGAGGTGCTGCTGGCCGCCGCGGAGAAGGCCGACCGGCAGCCCGACCGTACCGGCGACTGGTGGTACACCGTGACGGTGAGCAGGTACGCCTACCCCGCCGTCAAGGGCGGGTACCTGATGGTGGACCGGGAGCGCAACGAGGAGTGGACGCCGCGCGCGACCGGCGGCGAGCAGTGGAGCCGCACTCGCCGGCTCGGCGCGCTGCCCGCGAGCGAGGCCGACCGGCTGGCCTGGGAGCAGGCGGGCTCGCCCGCCGGGGTCGAGGTGGTCGTGCCGGTGAAGAAGGTGGCCCCGCTGACCCTGCGGACCACCCCGGACAAGGCCACGACCTCGCACAGCCCCCTGGTCGACGGCGAGGTGTTCTGGCTCGGCCGCAACGTCACGATGAAGGACCTGCGCGGCCTGCCGGACGAGCCGGCGAAGCTGAAGAAGTGGCTGCTCGACTCCTACGACGGGCATTCGACCGAGTCGTCCAGCGTGGAGATGGCCGCCGACACCTGGCTGTTCACGGTCAGCGTGGGGCTGATCGTCTCCATGCCGGTGACGCCGCAGGTGCGCGGCGCCGCCTTCCGCATGCTGGCCGGGCTCGACTCCGTCAAGGTCATCGAGAACGTCACCGACGCCGAGGGGCGTACCGGCACGGCCGCGGCCATCCGGCAGAGCGACGAGCGCACCGGCGTGCGGGAGAGCCGCCTGCTCTTCGACGAGGCCACCGGGCGGGCGCTGGGCACCGAGAGCGTCGTGGTCGAGCCGCGCGGCCTGTGGAAGAGCTTCGAGCCGGGCACGGTGTCGAGCTCGGAGGCCGTCCTGGAGGCCGGCTGGACGGACGCCGGCCCCAAGCGCTGAGCCCTGCGGCGGCCCGCGCCGTCAGTCGCGCAGCAGGTGCAGGCGGAAGCGGGTCCCGGCCGGCTCCGAGCGCACCTGGAGCAGGTCGCAGAGCTGGCGCACCACCCACAGGCCGTGCCCGCGCAGTGCGGTCGGGGCGGGCGGCAGGTAGCCGGGCAGGACGGCCGTCAGCTTGCCCGGGTCGGTCACGTCGCACACGACGGCGTTCCCGTCGGTCCAGATCGCGAGGTCGCCGTGCCCGCCGCCGTGCTCGACGGCGTTGGCGGCGACCTCGTTGACGGTCAGCAGCAGGCGGTCGGTCAGGGCGCGGGACAGGCCGAGCCGTTCGGCGGTCGCCCGCACGTGCCGGCGCACGCGGTGCAGGTCGCCGTCGAAGCGCAGCCCGGTGACCCCGGGCGGCGGAGGCGGCAGCGGGTCGTGGTCGGAGGCGAAGCTGAAGGACTCGGGCTCGACGTAATCGGTGCTGGCACGGGGGCCGTCACCGGTCAGCAGCCCCGGATGGGTCCGGCGGGCGCCGCCGACGACCCGGTCCGGCACCGCGCGCGTGTCGAAGGCGCAGACCATCCAGGCCGCGCGGGCGGCGAAGGCGGCGTTGACCACCGACTCGTACCGGGTCCACTCGGCCTCCTCGGCCGGGGTGCGGCCGTGCCAGACGGGCTCGCCGATCACCCTGGCCCGGGGATGGGCGTCGAGGTAGCGGCCGTAGGCGGCCAGGGTGCGGCCGGGGGCGTCGTACCAGCCGCCGGCCTCGGCGAACTCGACGTCGCCCGCGTCGCCGCCGAGGGCCCGCGTGAGCAGGTCGATGGTGGCGGCCGTGGTCACCACGAGCACCCTGTCGCGCGCGGCCAGCCCGTCGCGGCAGAAGGGCACGGCGGCGGCCAGGAAGCCGGCGTCGCTGGAGTAGACGAGCGCCTGGTGGACCAGCGGCTGCTCGTCCGGCTGGTCGGCGACGGCGATCATGTGCGCCCCGTTTTCTCCGCGACGGCGAGCTGGCGCCCGGCCACGATCGGTTGGAGGGGTCGGGCCGTTCTCAACGGTATATCTCCCGGGTGCGCGCATACAGGGTGTATGTCGGCACACCACGGTCACCATAGCCAATGAAGCGCGGACCCGGCCCGGCCTTGCCAAGATCTCCGGTCGCGGTGGCCGTGCTAATTCGGTTGCAGGGGGTATGTCGTGTCTGGCCAGATAGATCATGTTCTTTCAGGCGGACGGGAGGAGGCGACATGGCGTACAACGAGGTGAGCGGGACCAGGCATCCGCTGCGGATGTGGGCGGAGCCGGAGACGGTCGACCCGCAGGCGATGCAGCAGCTGCGGAACGTGGCCAACCTGCCCTGGGTCCATGGCGTCGCCGTCATGCCCGACGTGCACCACGGCAAGGGGGCGACGGTCGGGTCGGTCATCGCGATGAAGGACGCGGTGTCGCCGGCGGCCGTCGGGGTGGACATCGGCTGCGGGATGACCGCCGTCAAGACGTCGTACAAGGCCTCGCAGCTTCCCGACAACCTGGCCTACCTGCGGGGGAAGCTGGAGCAGGCGGTCCCCGTCGGCTTCCAGCACCACAAGCGGCCCGTCGATCCCGCCAAGGTGCACGGGATGCGGACGGCCGGGTGGGCGGAGTTCTGGCGCGAGTTCGACGACCTTGCCCCGGCCGTCCACGCCCGCCGCGAGCGGGCCGAGGCGCAGATGGGCACGCTGGGCGGCGGCAACCACTTCCTGGAGGTGTGCGCCGACGACGAGGGCTGGGTGTGGGTGGTCCTGCACTCGGGGTCGCGCAACATCGGCAAGGAACTGGCCGAGCACCACATCGGGGTGGCCCGCGGCCTGTCACACAACCAGGGCCTGGTGGACCGGGACCTGGCGGTGTTCCTCGGCCACACCCCGGAGATGGACGCCTACCGCCGCGACCTGTACTGGGCCCAGGACTACGCGCGCCGCAACCGGGCGCTGATGATGGGCCTGGTCTGCGACGTCCTGCGCCGCCACCTGCCGGGCATCGGCTTCGACCAGCCCATCTCCTGCCACCACAACTACGTGGCCGAGGAGCGCTACGACGGGGTGGACGTGCTCGTCACCCGTAAGGGGGCGATCCGGGCGGGCAGCGGGGACCTGGGGATCATCCCGGGCTCGATGGCCACCGGCACGTACATCGTGAAGGGGCTGGGGAACCCGCGGGCGTTCAACTCGGCCTCGCACGGGGCCGGGCGGAAGATGAGCAGGACCAAGGCCAAGAAGACGTTCACGGTCAAGGACCTGGAGGAGCAGACGTTCGGGGTCGAGTGCCGCAAGGACCCCGGGGTGATCGACGAGATCCCGGGGGCGTACAAGGACCTGGAGTCGGTGATGGCCGCGCAGCGGGACCTGGTGGAGGTCGTGGCGCACCTGCGGCAGCTCATCTCCATCAAGGGCTGAGGCCCGCACGGCCCCGGGACGGGCCGTGCGGGGCGCGGTCACGCGGGACGGCTCAGGGGTGCGGGGCCGTCCCGGCGCGCTCGGCGGCGCTGCGCAGGACGCAGAACTCGTTGCCCTCGGGGTCGGCGAGCACCGCCCAGCCCGTGCCGTCCGGCTCGCGCAGGTCGGCGATCAGCGTGGCGCCCCGGCGCACCAGGCGCTCGACCTCCTCGTCGCGCGTGGAGTCGGGGCGCAGGCACAGGTGCAGCCGGTTCTTGGCCGCCTTCGGCTCCGGCACCTTGTTGAAGTGCAGGATCGGGCCCTCCTTCAGCATCACCCGCACCTCCTCGTCGCCCGGGCGGTCCTCCGGGTGGACGGGACAGCCGGTCACCTCGCTCCAGAACCGGGCGAGCTCGTACGGATCCGCGCAGTCGATCGCGACATTCTGCAATACCGACACCATGGCTGGGATCCTGCCCCAAAGCAGCCCGCATGTCGCCGGAGACCCGCCCGCACCGGGGTGGCCGTCCTCCGGCCGGGCCGGAAGGCCGTGTATTACGGGGAACCGAAATCGCATTTGTGTGTTGTTCGCCTGCCGTTCGCCTTCTTGATCACTTGCTGCGCGAAGCTGACGGACGTTCAGGAGCGACAGTAAGGATGAACATGCGCACGATCACCAAGACGCTCTTCGCCGCGGGCGTGCTCGCCTGCGGTCTGGCCGGCGCCCTGCCCGCACAGGCCGCCGTCGCCGCCGTGGACCCGGCCGGCGTGTGCGGGTCCGGGTTCCGCGTCATCGACTCGCACCCGTTCAAGTCCGGCAGCACGGCGCTGGGCACGATCTACCTGTCCTACAACTCCGGCACCGGCAAGAACTGCGTGGTGACGGTCAACAAGACGCCGTACACGCGATGGATGCGGGCGACGCTGAGCGTGCAGGGCGGCGCGACCAAGACCGACGCCGGTGAGTTCAAGTCGTACGCGGGGCCGGTGATCCTGTCGGCCGTGAACACCTGCGTCAAGTGGGGCGGCGCCTGGGACGAGTCGCCGTACGTGTGGACCAGCGGCTGGAGCCACTGCGGCTGATCCCGGTCGAGGACGTCCGGGCCTCGCCCCCCGGGGCTCGGGCATCGCGCGACGCGTCAGGCGCTCCAGGCGGCGGTGAGGTCGAGGCGTTCGCGCCACAACTTCTCGCCGCCCCCGCCCGGCTCCCACCGGCCGCAGAACTCCAGCAGGTCGCGGCAGCGCGCCACCATCGACGCCTGCCGCTCGGCCCAGGACGGCACCGGCCCGCCGTAGGCGTCGAAGAAGCGCGGCAGCAGGGGCACGTGCTCGGGGTGGTGGCTGCGGACGATCCACTCGCACCAGGCGAGGTCCTCCACCGGCCGGCCCGGATGGGCCCACTCCCAGTCGAGGATCGCGGTGGTCTCGAACGTGGCGGGGTCGAACAGCAGGTTCTGGGGACCGTAGTCGCCGTGCACGATGCCGAGGCGGTGGATGCGGGCCAGGACCCGGCCGCACTCGGCCAGCACCTCGGCGGCGCGGCCCTCGTCCAGCAGGTCCTGGCCGTGGGCGCCGGCCACGAAGCGGGTGGTCAGGCTCGTGGCGGTGATCTGGTGCACGCGCGGCACCGGCAGCCGGCCGCGCAGCCGGCGCAGGTATCTGCTCTCCGTGCCCAGCCTGAAGGCGGCCTCCGGGCCCTGGTAACACTTGACGACCAGAGCGCCGTCGCCGACCGTGCTGTTGGTGTACCCGTGCTCCACAGCCAACGATTCTGACGCACCCGCCCCCGTTCCGGGCGGCGCGGCGCGCTATCGGGACCGGGCCCGATACACGATGTAAGGGCGGAACAAATAGGTGATCGGCGCCGAAAGGGCGTGCACGAGGCGGCTGAACGGGAAAAGCACGAACAACGCCATCCCGATCACGGTGTGCACCTTGTAAAGGACGCTCGCGTGCCCCATCGCGGTGGCGTCCGGGGCGAGCACGAAGATGCCGCGGAACCAGGGGGCGACGGTCGTGCGGTAGCTCACCTCGCTCGGCACGAACCCCGCCACCGTCGTCACCACCCCGGCCGCGATCGCCGCGGCGAGCACCACGTACATGGTCTTGTCGTTCTTCGTCGTGGCCAGGAAGACGGGCCCGTTCGTGCGGCGGCGGTAGACCAGCAGGGCCAGCGCCACCAGCGTGGCCAGCCCGGCCAGGCCGCCCCAGATCAGGGCGTTGGCGTGGTACGCCTCGTTCGACACGCCGATCGCGTCCGTCCAGGAGAGCGGGACGAGCAGGCCGGTCACGTGCCCGATGATCACGAAGATCAGGCCGTAGTGGAACACCGGGCTGGCCACGCGCAGCAGCGGGCTCTCGTAGAGCTGCGACGACCGGGTGGTCCAGCCGAACTTGTCGTAGCGGTACCGCCAGATCAGGCCGCCGATGAAGATCACCAGGGTGACGTACGGCGTGACCACCCACAACATGCTCTCGCCCCAGCTCACCGGTACCCTCCCACGGTCTCGGCCGGCGGCCCCCCGGCGGCCAGGCGGTGCGCGGCGGCGCGTTCGGCGGCCGTGGGCGGCGGCAGCGCCGCGCACACCACCCCGATCACCTCCGCGTACGGCGAGCCCAGCTCGGTCAGGGCGGACAGCAGCAGATCGAGCCCGACGCGATGCTCCCTCAGCAGCGCCACGCCGGACGGGTCGAGCGCCGCGAACTCCAGCACGACCGGCAGGAAGTCGGGCAGCTCGTCGTCCATCAGCTCCCAGCCGGCCACGCGGTAACGCTGCTTGAGCGCGGCCAGGGACGCGCCGCGGCGGCGGGTGTCGCCGTCGGTGTAGTAGGTCAGGTAGAGGCAGCAGCGCCGGTGCAGGTCGAACGTGTCGACGTAGTGCGCGGCCAGGTCGCCCGCGTCCAGGTCCGCGATCCGCGCCAGGAACGCCGCGAAGTGCGGCTCGGCGGCCTGCCTGATCAGCGGCAGGCGGCGGTGGAAACGTTCGTCGGGGTAGGCGAGCAGGTGCGCGGCGGCCTGCCAGATCACGGCCTTGTTCATGATTTCCCCTTTTTCGGGGGGAAGAGTCCTGCTGGGACGCCCCGGCCGTCCCAGTTGAGGAGGTTCACCCGGTCGTGGGTGATCTCGTCGCTGGTCTGGCGGTCCTTGAGCCCGTGGAAGGACTCGACGGAGACCGGCAGCGGCCTGCCCGACGCCTCCCCGAAGGGGGCCTGCATGCCGGGGCCGCCGTAGTAGTCGAGGCTGCAGCCGGCCTCCTCGACCACGCCGGGCACGTTGCCGTACGCGGTCGGGATCACGTACCGCTCCTCGTACTTGGCCAGGGCCAGCAGGCGGTACATGGCCCTGATGTCGTCCTCGGTCAGGCCGGTGTCCGGCAGGACCGGCTCCTGCCCCAGGTTGACCCCCCGCATGTACGAGCGCATCGCGGCCAGCCGGCGCAGCGCGGCCGTCACCGGCACGGGATCGCCCGCGGTGAACAGCTCGGCCAGGTACTCCACGGGGATGCGCAGCGACTCGATGGCGGCGAACAGGTTGTCCGCGTCCTCGCCGTCGTGCCCGGTGTTCGCCAGGGCGTCCACGACGGGGGAGAGCGGCGGGACGTACCAGACCATCGGCAACGTCCGGTACTCCGGGTGCAAGGGGAGCGCTATGCGATATTTCATGATCAGGTCGTAGACCGGGGATCTGCGGGCCGCCTCGATCCAGTCGGCCGGCAGCCCCGCCGTGGCCACGGCCGGATCGTCGGGGTCGACGAAGACGCCGAGCTGGGCCTCGTACAGGTCACGCTCGTCGGCCACCGAGGCGGCCTGGCTCACCCGGTCGGCGTCGTAGAGCAGCACCCCGAGGTAGCGCAGGCGGCCCACGCAGGTCTCCGAGCACACCGTCGGCAGCCCCACCTCGACCCGCGGATAGCAGAACGTGCACTTCTCGGCCTTGCCGGTCCGGTGGTTGAAGTAGACCTTCTTGTACGGGCACCCCGTCACGCACATCCGCCAGCCCCGGCAGCTGTCCTGGTCCACCAGGACGATCCCGTCCTCGGCCCGCTTGTACATGGCCCCCGACGGGCACGAGGCCACGCAGGACGGGTTCAGGCAGTGCTCGCAGATGCGCGGCAGGTAGAACATGAACGCCTGCTCGAAGTCCAGCCTGACCTGCTCCGACACCTTGCCCAGCACCGGGTCGGGGGACGGGTCGCCGCCCAGGTTGTCGTCCCAGTTGGCGCTCCAGCGGATCTTCATGGGCTCGTTGCTGATCAGCGACCTCGGCGGCGCCACCGGGACGTCGTCGGAGAGCGGGGCGCGGGTCAGGTTCTCGTAGTCGTAGGTCCAGGGCTCGTAGTAGTCCTGGATGGAGGGCATGAGCGGGTTGGCGAAGATGGTGGCCAGCTTGCGGAAGCGGCCTCCGGCGCGGAGTGTCAGGCGGCCCCTGCGGTCGAGCTTCCAGCCGCCCCGCCAGCGTTCCTGGTCCTCGTACCGGCGGGGGTAGCCCTGGCCGGGGCGGGTCTCGACGTTGTTGAACCAGACGTACTCGACGCCGGGACGGTTCGTCCAGGTCTGTTTGCAGGTGACGGAACAGGTGTGACAGCCGATGCACTTGTCCAGGTTCATCACCATGGCGATCTGAGCCATGATCTTCATCAGTAGCGCACCTCCTGCGACCTGCGGCGAATGGTGGTGACCTCGTCCCGCTGGTTGCCCGTGGGGCCGAGGTAGTTGAAGGCGTACGAGAGCTGGGCGTAGCCGCCGATCATGTGCGTAGGCTTGATCAGTACCCTGGTCAGTGCGTTGTGGATGCCGCCGCGGCGGCCGGTCTCCTCCGACTTCGGCACGTCGATCAGCCGGTCCTGGGCGTGGAACATGTAGACCGTGCCCTTCGGCATGCGGTGGGACACGATGGCCCGGGCCACCACGACGCCGTTGCGGTTGACCGCCTCGATCCAGTCGTTGTCGGCGATGCCGAGCCGGGTCGCGTCCTCGGTGGACATCCAGATGGTCGGGCCGCCGCGCGACAGCGACAACATGAGCAGGTTGTCCTGGTACTCGGAGTGGATCGACCATTTGGAGTGCGGGGTCAGGTAGCGCAGGGTGGCGCTCTCGCCGAAGAGCTCGGCCATGTCCAGCGGCGGCCGGTAGACCGGCAGGGCCTCGCCGTACTCGTGCATCCAGTCGTGGTCGAGGAAGAAGTGCATGCGGCCGGTGAGCGTGTGCCAGGGCTTGCCGTTCTCGACGTTGATCGTGAACGGCGAGTAGCGGCGGTCGTGCGCCTCCTTGCCCGACCACTCCGGGCTGGCCGCGACGTGCGTGGGCCGGGCCTGCGTGTCGGCGAAGACGATGCGGTGGCCCTCGTCCATCAGGTCGTCGAAGCTGCGGCCGGTGCGCCGGGCGAGCTGGCGGAAACCCTGGGCGGCCAGCCTGCCGTTGCTCACCCCGGACAGCGCGAGGATCGTCTCGCACGCCTTGGCGTCGGTGTCCAGCTCGGGACGGCCCTTCGCCACGCCGCGCGGCACCAGGCCGCAGCGCTGGCCGAGCCAGGCGACCTCCTCGTCCGGCATGAAGGTCACGCCCTTGACCTGGAGGCCGAGCCGCTCGGTGAGCGGGCCGAGCGCGGCCAGCTGCTCCGCGACCGCGCCGTAGTCGCGCTCGACCACCTTCAGCGTCGGCTCCGGCGCGCCGGGCGCGCGCCCGCCCGGCTGCCCGGTCTCGCCCGGCGTGTCGTGCTGGTACGGGACCACCACGACGTCCCTGCGCACCCCCAGCCGCTCCTTGGCCAGCGCGCTGAAGGCCCTGGCGATGGCGTGGAAGGCGGCGAAGTCCGTCCTGGTCTCCCAGGGCGGCGAGATGGCCGGGTTGAACGCGTGCACGAACGGGTGCATGTCCGTCGAGGACAGGTCGTACTTCTCGTACCAGGTGGCGGCGGGCAGCACGATGTCGGAGTAGACCGTCGAGGACGTCATCCGGAAGTCGAGCGTGAGCAGCAGATCCAGCTTGCCCCTCGGCGCCTCGGGGTCGGGGTGTTCCAGGTTGGACGTGGCGCCGAGCAGGTGGTGCAGGAAGTACTCGTTGCCCTTGGCCGACGAGCCGAGCAGGTTCGACCGCCACAGGGTCAGCACCCGCGGCCAGTTGGCCGGGTCGTCGGGGTCCTCGGCGGCGTGCCGGAGCCTGCCCTGCCGCAGCTCCTCCAGCGTGTACGCCACGGGGTCCTCGTGCTCGCCCAGCTCCAGCGGGTTGCGGTCGAAGGCGGGCGACATCGGCATCCAGCCGTTGCGCACGGCCTCGGCCACCAGGTCGGCCGTGTGCCTGCCGCGGAACGCGCCGGGGCCGAGCGGCGAGGTCAGCGCGCCGGCGTCGAACCGGTCGTACCGCCACTGGTCGGTGTGCAGGTACCAGTACGGCGTGCCGGGCGCCTGCCGCGGCGGGCGCGACCAGTCGAGCGCGCCGGCCAGCACCGCCCAGCCGCTCTGCGGGCGGCACTTCTCCTGGCCGACGTAGTGGGCCCAGCCGCCGCCGTTGCGCCCCTGGCAGCCGGTCAGCAGCAGCAGCGACAGGAACGCCCGGTAGATGGTGTCGCCGTGGAACCACTGGGTGGCGCCCGCGCCCATGATGATCATGCAGCGGCCGCGGGTGGTCTCCGCCGTCCTGGCGAACTCGCGGGTGATCTTGACCACCCGCTCGGCCGGGACGCCGGTGACCGGCTCCTGCCAGCCCGGCGTGTACGGCTCGGCCGCGTCGTCGTACCCGCCCGGCCAGACGCCCGGCAGGCCCGGCCTGGGGACGCCGTACTGGGCGAGCAGCAGGTCGAACACCGTCGTCACCAGCCGTCCGCCGACGCGGGCGACCGGCACGCCCCGGCGCAGGGCGCCCTCGCCGTCGAAGCGCGGCAGCAGGAGCTGGACGCACTCGCCGCCGTACAGGGTGAGCTTCGGGTCGACGTCCAGGTCGAGGTTCCAGCGGCCCTCGCCGGAGTCGGTCCAGCGGAAGCCGACCGAGCCGTTCGGGACCACCGGCTCGCCGGACGCGGCCATGAGCACGGTCTTCCACTCGGCCGCCTCCTCCGCCGAGCCCAGGTCCTTGGCCGTGAGGAACTTGTCCGGCACGTACGCGTCCTCGTGCTCGCGCAGCGTGACCAGGAAGGGCAGGTCGGTGCAGCGCTTGACGTAGCCGGTGAAGTAGGGCACCTCGCGGTCGACGAAGAACTCCTTGAGCAGCACGTGGCCCATGGCCATGGCCAGGGCGCCGTCCGTGCCGGGACGCACGCTCAGGAACTCGTCGGCGAACTTGGCCGCGTCGCTGTAGTCGGGCGAGACCACCACGACCTTCTGGCCCCGGTAGCGCGCCTCGGCCATCCAGTGGGCGTCCGGCGTGCGGGTGACCGGGACGTTGGAGCCCCACATCATCAGGTACGCGGCGTCCCACCAGTCGGCCGACTCCGGGACGTCGGTCTGGTCGCCGAACACCTGCGGCGAGGCCACCGGCAGGTCGGCGTACCAGTCGTAGAAGGAGAGCATCGTGCCGCCGATCAGCGACACGAACCGGGAGCCGACGGCGTGGGAGACCATCGACATCGCCGGGATGGGGGAGAACCCCGCGACCCGGTCCGGCCCGTACGCCTGGATGGTGTGCACGTGCGCCGCGGCGATCATCTCGACGGCCAGGTCCCAGCTCACCCGGACGAGCCCGCCCCGGCCGCGCGCGCCCTGGTAGCTCGCCCGCTTCTCCGGATCGGTGGTGACCTCGGCCCAGGCGGCCACCGGGTCGCCCAGCCGCTCCCGCGCCTCCAGGTAGAGCTGCACCAGCACGCCCCGCGCGTACGGGTAGCGGATCCGCGTCGGCGAGTAGGTGTACCAGGAGAACGCCGCCCCGCGCGGGCAGCCGCGCGGCTCGTACTCCGGCCGGTCGGGGCCCACGCCCGGATAGTCGGTCTCCTGCGTCTCCCAGGTGATGATGCCGTCCTTGACGAACACCTTCCACGAGCACGAACCGGTGCAGTTCACGCCGTGCGTCGAGCGCACCACCTTGTCGTGGCTCCACCGGTCGCGGTAGAAGGCGTCGCCTTCCGTGCCGCCTTTCAGATAGAGAGTCCGCAGGTCACCGCTGGTGGCCGATCTGCGGAGGAACCGACCGGTCTTCAGCAGGAGATCCTCGGCGCTCATACCCCCACTTCATCACAGAAGGTGACCCTCTGTTACACAGGGTGTATGTCTGTGCTTCGTAAAGGTCAGGTGCGGAACCTGGCGCTGGCCACGGCGGCCTTCGCCGTGACGTTCTGGGCCTGGAACCTCATCGGCCCCCTGTCGGGCAGTTACAGCAGGCAGCTGCACCTGTCCGCGACACAGACCTCGCTGCTGGTCGCGATCCCGGTGCTGGTCGGCTCGCTCGGGCGCATCCCGGTGGGCGTGCTGGCCGACCGGCTCGGCGGGCGGCGCATGTTCGCGGTCATCTGCTTCGTGTCGATCGTGCCCGTCCTGTTCGTGGGCTGGTCCGAGTCGTACGGGTGGCTGCTGTTCTGGGGGTTCCTGCTGGGCGTCCCCGGCACGTCGTTCGCCATCGGCATCCCGTTCGTCAACGCCTGGTACGAGCCCGCCCGCAGAGGGTTCGCCACCGGCGTGTTCGGCGCCGGCATGGGCGGCACCGCGCTGTCGGCGTTCTTCACCCCCCGCCTGGTGGAGGAGTTCGGCCGGTTCGCGACCCACCTCCTCATGGCCGCGGTGCTCGCCCTGATGGGCGTGATCATGATCGGCGGCAGCCGCGACTCGCCCGCCTGGTCGCCCGCCACCGCCCCGGCCCTGCCCAGGATGCGCGAGGCGACGAAGCTCAGGGCCACCTGGCAGTGCGCCTTCCTGTACGCCGTCACCTTCGGCGGGTTCGTGGCGTTCTCGACGTACCTGCCGACCCTGCTGCAGAACGTCTACCACTTCGCCCAGACGGGCGCCGGGCTGCGCACGGCCGGCTTCTCGATCGCCGCCGTCGCCGCCCGGCCGATCGGCGGCACGTTGTCCGACCGGATCGGGCCGGTCAGGGTGCTGCTCATCTCGCTGGCCGGGACGGTCGTGATGGCGGTCGCGCTGTCGTTCCGGCCGCCCGCCGAGGTGCCCGCCGGGGCCTGCTTCGTGCTCATCGCCTTCTTCCTCGGGCTCGGCACGGGCGGCGTCTTCGCCCTGGTGGCCGAGCTCGTCGAGGCGTCGAAGGTCGGGACGGTGACGGGGCTCGTGGGCGCGGCCGGCGGGCTCGGCGGGTACTTCCCGCCGCTGGTGATGGGGGCCGTCTACGGCGCGTCCGGGTCGTACACCGTGGGCTACCTGCTGCTCGCGCTGACCGCCCTGGTCACGTTGCTCTACACCGTGCGCACGTTCCGGCACGTGCCCGATCGTTAGCCAGGCGAAAAACCGTTTGCCGGGCCGGGCGCCGGCTTGTCAACCTTGTCAGGTCATGCGCTCCCTTCCTGAGGCCGATCCCGGCCTGCCCGACATCCGCAGCCCGCTCCGCTACCTGTGGTGGAACGCGCGGCGTCAGTCGCGTTCCCTGCTGGCGGGCATCGGCTTCGCCACCCTGTGGTGGCTGGTGCAGGCGCTCGTGCCCGCGGTGCTCGGCAAGGGCATCGACGCGGTCACCGCCAAGGACACCCGCGCGCTGCTGACCTGGGCGTCGATCCTGCTCGGGCTGGGGCTGCTGCAGGCGTTCACCGGGATCATGCGGCACCGGATGGCGGTGTTCAACTGGTTGTCGGCGGCCTACCGCACCGTCCAGGTGACCGCGCGGCAGGCCGCCAGGCTCGGGGCCACGCTGCCCAAGAAGGTCTCGACCGGCGAGGTCGTCAGCGTCGGCAACTCCGACATCGCCCACATCGGCAGCTCCATGGACATCCTGCTGCGCGGCACCGGGTCCGTGGTGGCCATCGTCGCGGTCACCGTCATCCTGCTGACGACGTCGGTCCCGCTCGGGCTGCTCGTGCTGTTCGGCGTGCCGCTCATGGCGGTCGCCGTCTCGCCGCTGCTCAAGCCGCTGCACCGGCGGCAGAAGCGGCAGCGCGAGCTGACCGGCGAGCTGTCCACCAGGGCCGCCGACATCGTGGCCGGCCTGCGGGTGCTCCGCGGCATCGGCGGCGAGCAGGTGTTCGCCGGCCGCTACGGCGAGGAGTCCCAGCGCGTGCGGCACGCCGGAGTGGGCGTGGCCCGGGTCGAGTCGCTGCTCGAAGGCGCCCAGATCCTGCTGCCCGGCCTGCTCATCGCGGTCGTCACCGGCATCGGCGCCACGTTCGCGGTCGGCGGCGAGATCAGCACCGGCGACCTCGTCGCGCTCTACGGCTACGCCGCCTTCCTCATCGGCCCGCTGCGCACCTTGACCGAGGCCGCTGACAAGCTCACCAAGGGCCACGTCGCGGCCCGCCGCGTCATCCGCATCCTGGCGATCGAGCCCGAGGTCGCCGGCGGCACCGAGACCAGCGCCGGCGGCGTGCTGCGCGACTGCTACAGCGGCGTCACCCTCCAGCCCGGCACGCTCACCGCGGTCGCGGCCGACGCGCCCGAGGAGGCCGCCGCCATCGCCGACCGCCTCGGCCGGTACGCGCCGGGCGACGTCACCTTCGGCGCCGTCGAGCTGGCCGCGCTGCCCATGGCCGAGATCCGCGCGCGCATCCTGGTCGCCGGCAACGACGCCCGCCTGTTCACCGGCACGCTCAGGAACGAGCTCGACGTCCGCGACGCGGCCACCGACGAGGACGTGCGCGCGGCCCTGCACGCCGCCTGCGCCGAGGACATCGTCGAGGCGCTGCCCGACGGCCTCGACGCCCAGGTGTCCGAGGCCGGGCGCGAGTTCTCCGGCGGCCAGCAGCAGCGGCTGCGCCTGGCGCGGGCCCTGGTCGCCGACCCCGAGGTGCTCATCCTGGTCGAGCCCACCAGCGCCGTCGACGCCCACAGCGAGGCCCGCATCGCCGAGCGGCTGGCCAAGGCGCGCGCCGGCCGCACCACCATGATCTGCACGACCAGCCCGCTGGTGCTCGACCGGGCCGACCACGTGGTCTACGTGGCCGACGGCCGGGTGCTGGCCGAGGGGACACACCGGCACCTGCTGGACGCGTCCCCCGAGTACGCCGCGACCGTGACCCGAGGGGAGGGCTGACCGTGGCCCGCGAGATCCTGCCGGTCGCCGACCGGAGACAGGTGCGCGCCTACGCGCGCAGGCTGACGCTGAAGTACCCGCGGCAGCTCATCGTCGCCCTGGCCCTGCACGGCCTGGCCGCCGTCGCCGGGCTCGTCGTGCCGTGGCAGCTCGGCAGCCTGGTCCAGACCGTCCAGGACGGCGGCGAGGTCGACGGGCTGCTCGTGGCCGTCGTCATCGGGGCGTTCCTGTTCCTCCAGGGCCTGCTGGTCCGCTTCGCCGTGCTGGCCTCGGCCAGGCTGGGCGAGAAGGTGCTGGCCGAGCTGCGCGAGGAGTTCGTCGACCGGGTGCTCGGCCTGCCGCTGTCCACGGTCGAGCGGGCGGGCGCCGGCGACCTGATCACCCGTACCTCCCGCGACGTCGACTCGTTGTCCAGGACCGTCCGGCACGCCGTGCCGGAGACGCTCATCGCGCTGGTCACCTTCGTGATCACCATGGGCGCGCTGGTGCTGGTCAGCCCGCAGCTCATGCTGCCGATGCTGGTCGCCGGCCCGCTGATCTGGTTCGCGACCCGCTGGTACCTCAAGCGGGCGCGCGACGGCTACCTGCGCGAGAACGCCGCGTACGCCGACATGACCGAGGGCCTGGCCGAGACCGTCGAGGGCGCGCGGGCCGTGGAGGCGCTCGGCCTCCAGGAACGCCGGCGCGAGCGCACCGACGGCGACATCCGCCGCTCCTACGCCGCCGAGCGCTACACCCTGGGCCTGCGGACGCTCTGGTTCCCCGCGGTCGAGCTCGGCTACGTCATCCCGGTGGTCTCCACGCTCCTGGTCGGCGGCCTGTTCTACACCAACGACTGGGTGACGGTCCAGCAGGTCACCGCCGCCCTGGTCTACGCCCAGCAGCTCATCGACCCGCTCGACCGCTTCCTCATGTGGATCGACGAGCTCCAGGTGGGCGGCGCGGCCATGGCCCGGCTGCTCGGCGTGGCCAACGTGCCCGACGACCGCCGGCCCACCGCCGCCCGCCCGGCCGGCGAGCTGCTGCGCGCCGACGACGTCAGGTACGCCTACCGCGAGGGCCGCGACGTGCTGCACGGCGTGTCGCTGACCGTCGAGCCGGGCGAGCGGCTGGCCATGGTCGGCCCGTCGGGGGCCGGCAAGTCCACGCTCGGGCGGCTGCTGGCCGGCATCCACGGGCCGCGCACCGGCGAGGTCAGCGTGGGCGGCGTGCCGCTGGTCGACCTGCCGCTCGACGACCTGCGCGGGCACGTCGCGCTGGTCACCCAGGAGCACCACGTGTTCAAGGGCACCGTCCGCGACAACCTGCTGATCGCCCGCCCCGGCGCGGACGACGCGGCGGTGCGCGCGGCGCTGGCCGCCGTCGACGCGCTCGACTGGGTGCAGACGCTGCCCGAGGGGCTGGAGACCGAGGTCGGGTCCGGCGGCACCGCCGTGCCGCCCGCGCAGGCCCAGCAGCTCGCGCTGGCCCGGCTGGTCCTGGCCGACCCGCACACGCTGGTGCTCGACGAGGCCACCTCGCTGATCGATCCGCGGGCCGCGCGCCACCTGGAACGCTCGCTGGCCGCCGTCCTGGAGGGCCGTACGGTGATCGCCATCGCCCACCGGCTCTACACCGCGCACGACGCCGACCGGGTGGCCGTCGTGGAGGACGGCCGGATCACCGAGCTGGGCCCGCACGAGGAGCTGGTCGCCGAGGGCGGCTCGTACGCGGCCCTGTGGGCGAGCTGGCACGGCACCCCCGCCGCCACTCCCTAGGCCACGGGCTCCCAGACCGGTCCTTCGGCCGTGTCCCGCGCGCGGCCGAAGACCACGTCGGCGAAGTGGATGCCGAAGCCGATCGTGTCCGGCCGCAGCAGCTCCTCGACCAGCCGCCGCCGGTGCACGGTCGACTCCACGCGGTCCAGGTCGGAGCCGGCCGGCCACTCGGGACGGCGCACCTGCACGGGGGAGTGCAGGGCGTCGCCGAAGGCCAGCAGCCGCTGCCCCCCCGAGGTGATCGTGTAGGCGGTGTGCCCGGCGGTGTGACCGGGCGCGAACGTGGCCCGCACGCCGGGGAAGATCTCCTCGCCGTCGCCGAACGTCCTGACCCGGGGGGCCATGGCCGTCAGGGCCTCCTCCGGCGTGCCGAAGTCGAGCGTCCGGTGGCGCTCGGCCCATTCGGGCTCGGCGAACAGGTACTCGGCGGACGGGAACGCGGGCCCGCCGGCGGCCGGGTGCCAGGCCCAGCCGATGTGGTCGATGTGCAGGTGGGTGAAGGCCACCGCTTCGACGTCCTCGGGACGGCGGCCCAGCCGGGCGAGGTTGTCCAGCAGGTCGCCGCCGCGCAGCTCGCCGATCAGCGGGTCGGCCGGGTCGTCCGGCTGGTGCACGGGGCCCACCCCCGCGTCGATCAGCAGGGCCCGCTCGCCCGCCTCCACCAGCAGGCCGCCGATGCCGGCCACGAGGTTGCCGGTCTCGTCCAGGTGGTCGGCGTGCTCGGCCCAGTCGCGCTCGGTCGTGCCCGGCAGCCAGCCGTACGGCTTGAGCCGCACGCTCCCGTCGGGCACGAACGTGACCTTGAGGTCGCCCACCTGCAGCGAGCG
Source organism: Nonomuraea sp. NPDC001831 (assembly GCF_042892035.1). NCBI lineage: Bacteria > Bacillati > Actinomycetota > Actinomycetes > Streptosporangiales > Streptosporangiaceae > Nonomuraea > Nonomuraea sp. NPDC001831. The sequence goes on from NZ_JBIATU010000008.1 coordinate 306,933, forward strand.
AAGGGTGGACGGGCGGCGCAGGCGAAGGCTCTCAGATGTGCTCATGGCGGAAACTTATAGCTAGAACCTTTCAAGTTGCAAACATCCAAGCTTGAGGTAGTTTTGCGGTATGACAACGTCCGAAGCCGAAGCGCGGGCCGCGGCCGAGCGGAACCTCTGCGGCCTGGTGGGCGCGCTCGCCAGGCAGATCGAGGGGCACGTCAGGGAACGCGCGGCCGCGCTCGACCTCACCGCCGCCCAGGCGGTGGCGCTGCGCGAGCTGACCGGCCCGATGACCATGAGCGACCTGGCGGGGCGCATGGGCTGCGAGCCCTCCAACGCCACGTTCGTCATCGACCGGCTGGAACAGCAGGGCGTCGTGGAGCGCCGCCCGCATCCCAGCGACCGGCGGGCCAAGCTGCTCATGCTCACCCAGGAGGGCGCCGGCCTGCGGGAGCGCCTGCTGGGCCTGCTGACCGAGGGCTCGCCGCTGGCCGCGCTCACGCCCGACGAGCAGTCCGTGCTCCAGGGCCTGCTGGAGCGGGCGGCGCCGCGGTAGCGCCGGCGGGGGTTGCGATGATCGTCCGGCGCTGTCAGCATCGTCGGAGTGAGCACCTGGCAGCGCGCCTGGGAAGGCGTGCTCGGACTCCTCGCCCTGCTGGGCCTGGCACTCGTCCTGATCACTACGGTCAGTGACCGCCTGCTCGACATCCTCGCCCACGCCGGGCAGCTCGGCCTGATCGTCATGGGGTTCGGCCTGTCGCTGCGCACCGGCACGCCCAATCTCGCCGTGGGCGCGGTCGCCGCCGCGAGCGGCGCCTTCGTGGCGTCCACGGCGGGCGCCGGGCTGCCGCTGCCGCTGGCGATGCTGCTCGCGCTCGTGCTCGCCGGGCTCCTGGGGGCCGCCATGAGCATGTTCACGATGCTGCTGACGGCCCCGGCCTGGGCCGTCACGCTCGGCGCCGCCGTCGTGTGCGAGGCCGTGGCCATCGCGCTGCTCGGCGACGGGACGATCCCGCTGGAGACCGCCGCGCTCTATCCCGGCCCGCTGGGGTTCGCCGTGTTCGCGGTCGTCTCGATCGCCGGCGGCCTGCTGTGGAACCGGCAGGAGGTGCGCAAGGAGCTCGGCGCCGGATGGCCCGGCGCGGTGCTCGGCCTCGCCGGGTCGAGCATGCTTGCCGCCGCGGGCGGCATCGCGCTGCTCCTGCGCCTCGGCGCGGCGCCCCAGGGCGACCAGGGGCTCTACAGCACCGTGTTCGCGCTCGCCGCCGTCCTCCTGGGCGGCACCAGTCCGTACGGCGAGCGCGCCGGCGTGGCGGGCACCGTGCTCGGCGTGCTGATCCTGGCCGTGGCGCAGGGCCTGCTCGCCTACCTCGGCGCCCCCCTGTGGGTGTTCCTGCTGGTCATGGGGCTGGTCGTGCTGATCGGCCTGGGCGCGTCGAGACTGCTCGACGCCCTGCGGACCGCCTAGCCCAGCGCCTTCTTCAGGAAGTCGACCTGGAGCAGGAGCAGGTTCTCGGCCACGACCTCCTGGGGCGTCATGTGCGTCACGCCCGACAGCGGCAGCACGCTGTGCTGGCGGCCGGCCGCGAGCAGCGCCGAGGACAGGCGCAGCGTGTGGGCGGCCACCACGTTGTCGTCGGCCAGGCCGTGGACCAGGAGCAGCGGGCGTTCGAGCTTGGGCGCGTCGGCGAACAGCGAGGAGTTGTCGTAGACCTCGGGCTGCTCGTCGGGGTGGCCCAGGTAGCGCTCGGTGTAGCAGGTGTCGTACAGCCGCCAGTCGGTCACCGGCGCGCCGGCCACCGCCGCGTGGAAGACGTCGGGACGCCGCAACACGGCGAGCGCGGCCAGGAAGCCGCCGAACGACCAGCCGCGGATGGCCACCCTCGACAGGTCGAGGTCGTCGGGGTACTGCTCGGCCACGCCCTGCAGGGCGTCGATCTGGTCCTCCAGCGCCGGGGTCGCCAGGTCGCCCAGCACCGCCCGCTCGAACGCCGGACCGCGGCCCGGCGTGCCGCGGCCGTCGGCCACGATCACGGCGAAGCCCTGCTCGGCGAACCACTGGCTCTCCAGGAACGCGCCGCGCCGGTTGAGCACCCGCTGCGCGTGCGGGCCGCCGTACGGGTCCATCAGGACCGGCAGCCGGCCCGAGCCCTGCTCGTACCAGGACGGCAGCACCACGGCCGTGGCCAGCTCCCGGCGGCCCGAACGCCCCAGCGACACCCGCAGGTCGAGCCCCGGACGCTCGGCGTACGACGGGATCGGGACCGCCATGCCGTCGCGCCGCACCACCGTGGTCGAGACGCCCTCGGCGTCGAGACTCTGCTCCGACAACACGCCGACGCCGCCGGACATCCGCCCCGAGAACACCCCGGACCGGGTCGAGACCGGCAGCAGCGAGTGGCCGTCCCAGGTCCACAGGTGGATGTCGGTCGGGTCGCCGCCGCTGGCGCTGAACAACACGCTGTCGTGGTCGACGTCGAGCACCGACCGCACCTGGAGGGTGGGCGGCGTGACCGCGCGGTCGCCGACGAACAGCCGGTGGCCGCCCTCCGACGTGGCCACCCACACCAGCGAGCCGTCGTCGAGGTGCGCCGGCACGCCGGTGACGATGTCCACCCAGGCCGGGTCGGTGTCCTCGCGGACCAGCGTGGACACGCCGGTCGCCGGATCGACGGAGAACAGCCGCAGCGTCTTCTGGTCGCGCGTCATCGTCACGATCGACAGCGCGTGGTCGTCCCAGGCGGCCGTCGTGAGGTACTCCTCCTCGAACGGCACCGCCACCCGCGACCCGTCGAGCCCGAGCACGAACAGCTCGGTGCGGGCGTTGGGCGTGCCGGCCGCCGGGTAACGCTGGGCGACGGCCGGACGGGAGGGGTTGGCCGGGTCGGCGATGTACCAGGTGCCGACCGGCTCCTCGTCGGCCCGCTCGACCAGCAGCGCGTCGCCCGACGGCGACCACCAGTAGCCGCGCATGCGGTCCATCTCCTCGGCGGCGATGAACTCGGCCAGGCCGTAGGTGACGGTCGGCGACTCCGGCGTGGCGAGCACCTCGCCGCGCCCCGAGTCGAGGTCCTGGACGTGCAGGGCGCCGCCGGTGACGTAGGCGACCTGCCGCCCGTCGGGGGACAGCCGGGGGTCGATGACCGCGCCCGGCGTCTCCAACTTGCGGGTCTCGCCGCTGCCCAGCTCGACGACGTAGAGAGCGCCGGACAGGGCGAAGGCCGCCCTGGTCAGCGCGGCGTCGGCGCCGTAGGCCACCACGCCGCCGGCCGCCTCGCGGCTGCGCTCGCGCCGCGCGCGCTCCTCCGGCGGCAGGTCCTCGTCGTCGGCGTGGAGGGTGCGGGGATCGACCACCAGGCGTTCGACGTGGGTTTCGGTGTCGAGCTCCCACAGGCAGGTGACCGGGTCGGTGCCGGACCTCGTCCGCAGGAAGACCACTCGTCCGCCGTCGGGGGAGATCGTGAACCCCCTGGGCACTCCCAGGGTGAACCGGCGGGTCCGTGCCGACAGTCGCGGGAAGCTCTCACTCATGGGCTCAATCCTGCCAGTATCCAGCCATTGTTACGCTCATGACTATGACTGATCGCCGCCTCCTGCTCGTGCACGCCCATCCGGACGACGAGTCGATCGGCACCGGCGCGACCATGGCCAAATACGTCGCGGAAGGCGCCCACGTCACGCTGGTGACCTGCACGCTGGGAGAGGAGGGGGAGGTCATCCCCGCCGACCTCGCCCACCTGGCGGCCGACCGCGACGACCTGCTCGGGCCGTACCGGATCGGGGAGCTGGCGGCGGCCTGCCAGGCGCTCGGCGTCGAGGACCACCGCTTCCTCGGCTCGCCCGGACGCTGGCGCGACTCCGGCATGATGGGCGTCGCCACCAACGACCGGCCCAACGCCTTCTGGCAGGCCGACCTCGACGAGGCGGCCGGCGAGCTGGTCAAGGTCATCCGCGAGGTGCGCCCACAGGTGCTGGTGACCTACGACGCCAACGGCTTCTACGGCCACCCCGACCACATCCAGGCCCACCGGGTGGCCCGCCGGGCCTTCGAGCTGGCCGCCAAACCCGACTACGTCCCGGGCGGCCGGCCCGCCCCGCGCCAGGACGAGCCGTGGCAGATCGCGAAGTTCTACCACACGGCCGTGCCCAGGTCCGTCATGCGGCGCACGGCCGAGGCGCTGCCCGGCTCCGGCACCGGCTTCCTCGTCGAGGACGTCGACGACATCCCCTTCGGCAGCCCCGACGAGGACATCACCACCGAGATCGACGCCCGCCCCTGGGTCGGCAACAAGCGGGAGGCCATGCGCGCCCACGCCACCCAGATCACCGTCGACGGCCCGTGGTACGCCCTGTCCAACAACATCGGGCAGGAGGTGCTCGGCGTGGAGCACTTCATTCTGGCCATCGGCGTGCCCGGCCGGCCGGTGCCCGGGCCGCCGGTCGACGCCGGGGGGCTCGGCGAGCCGCACAACCGCGAGAACGATCTCTTCGCGGGCATCCACTAACCTCGTTCCCCATGGAACATCGCAGCCAGGCGGAGTCGGCGCTGGGCGGGGCGGCGTACGGCATGCTGTTCGTGCTGGGTGTCGTGCTCGGCGTCGTGGGCGGGTTCACGCATGCGCTCGACCAGCAGGGCGGCGTTCCGTGGGTGGCGATCGGGTGGGTGCTCGCGCTGTTCCTCCTCCCGCTGGGGGCGGCCAGGCTCATGCGGACGAAGCTCGCCGCGTTCGCGGTCGGGCTCGGCTGGCTGCTGGTGACGATGCCGTTCACGCTCGAACTCAATGCCGGAGATCTGGTGATCTCTCAGGGTGCGGCGGGGTACGTCTACCTGTATGGCGGTTTGCTGGCTCTCGTGGTGGCGTTCATGTGCTCGCCCTCATCCGGTGGGGGTTCGTGGTTGTTGCGGGGATACCCACCTCCAAAGAATCCGACGTAGAGGCATAAAGTAACGTCGTGCATTCCATAGAGCGGCATGTGGACCCGGGAAACTACCGTAAGGTCGTCGGCCGCTTCGCCACGGGAGTCGCGATCGTCACGACCCGGCTCGGCGGCGTGGACCACGCGATGACCGTCAACTCCTTCACGTCGGTGTCCCTCGACCCCCTGCTCGTGCTCTTCTGCGCCGAGAAGGTGGCCCGTTTCCACGACGCCGTGATCGAGGCCGGGGTGTGGGGCGTGTCGGTGCTGCACGCCTCGATGGAGGACGCCTCCCGCTTCTTCGCCCACCGCGGCCGTCCGCTGAACGGGCAACTGGCCCGGTGGGAGCACCATCGCGGGGAGTCGGGCGTGGCCCTGTTCACGGGCGCCCTGGCCACGGTCGAGGTCGCCACGACGGCGGTGTACGACGGCGGCGACCACTCGATCGTGCTCGGCCAGGTGACGGCCCTCGGCACCCCCGCGGACGGCTCGCCGCTGCTCTACCACGACGGCCGCTACAAGAACCTCTGACCCCGCGGCAACCTCTGACCCCGCGGCAACCTCTGACCCCGCGACAACCTCTGACCCCGCGGCTATGCCCGGCCGCCGGCGCGGCGGTCGTGCCGGTCGAGGGCGGCGGCGGGCCGTGATGTGAGAGGGCGGCCGCGGTGGGTCATGGGGGCAGGCGGGCATGACCAAGGGCCAGGCGTTGGGGGCCTGGCCCTTGGTCATGCGTGGTGTCGGTCGGCGGTTACTGGGTGGGGGGCTCCGGCGGGGTGGGAGTGTCGGTGGGGGCGCCGGTGTCCGTGGAGGTCGGGGTCGGGGTCGGGGTCGGGGTCTCGGAGGGGACATCCGTCGGGGGCGCGCACGTCGGGACGTCCGTGGGGACGTCGGTCGGGGCGCTGGTGGGGTTGTCGGTCGGGACGTCCGTCGCGGTCGGCGTCGGCGTCGGCGTCGGCGTCGGAGTGGGGGTCGGGGTGTCGCTCGCCGGTGGGGCGGGGGCCTGGGCCGGGGCGTCCGGGACGTCCGGGGACTCCGAGACCGAGGTCGACGGCGTGGCGGTCGGCGTTTCGGACGGCGGGAGCGGGGACGTCGGCGGGGCCGGCTGACAGGTGAACGTCACCGTCTCCGTCGGCCCCGGCACGGTCACCGTCGGGCCGGGCACGGTCACGGTCGGACCGGGCTGGGTCACCGTGGCGGTCACCGTGGCCTGCTCGGTCACCGTGGACGTCACGGTCGCCGTCGCGCTCGGCGCGGCCGTGGCGGTCGGCGAGACCGTCACGGTGCGGGTCGGCCAGGGGAGCGGCTTGACCTTGACGGCCGGCTTGCCCCTCGCCTTGTACGTGCCCTTGCCCAGCTTCTTCGTGGTCTGCCCGGTTCCGGTGGTGACGGGGAACTGGGCGGTGGCGCTCCTGCAGGACTTGCTCCTGCACACCTTCTGCTTCACGGTGAAGCGGGCCGCTCCGTCGTACTTGACGGACACATTCAAGTACGAGACGCCCTTCTTCTTGACCACCTTCGTCGTGGCGGTGTAATCCCCGACCGAGGGCGTTGCCGTGGGCGTCGCCGTCGGGGTGTCGGCGACGGGTAACGCCACCTGCGCGCCGGAAGGAGAATCGGTAGAACGTAGGGGATCGGTGGCTGATGTCTGGGTGATCGCGACTCCGCCGGCTCCGGCCAGTGCAACAGCGCCGAGCAGCGCGCCCAGGATGGAGAATCTCATAATCCTGCTCTTGTGGGAGATTTCAGGACGCAGATCATTATTCCGACTTGTCAAGATTGGTCAAGACTGAGACGCATGAACAGGCGCCATCGGTTCCGGCGGGCGGTGAACTATGTGAACCTCGCCACTCCGCTCGGCCTCCTCATCTCGATCGTCGGCGGCGCGGCCCGCCGGCCCGGCCCCGACGGGCTCATCCTCGCCTTCGGCTACCGTTACCGCTTTCCCATCGCGGGCGCGTTCACGGTGGGGAATGTCGTCCTGACCAGGCAGGACGCGCTCGACGACCGGCTCATCCGGCACGAAGCACGGCACGCCACCCAGTGGGCCTGCTGCGCCGGGCTGCCGATGCTCCCGCTCTACCTGCTGGCCATGCTCGTGTCGGTGGTCGTGTGCGGGCATCAGGCGTCGTACAACGTGTTCGAGCGGCTGGCCGACCTGGACGACGGTGGTTATCCGCGCGCGCCCGTGTGGTGGCGGCGGCGACGGCTTAACGGCTGACCCATTACCCCGGCCTCAATGTTTCGCCTGGCCGAGGCGGGGGCTGAACCGGCCCAGCACGACCGCCGCGATGGCCAGGGCCGAGATCACCCCGGCCGACACCACCGAAGCCGTGGACGGCCCCACCACCGCCACCCCGGCCACGGCCAGGCCGGAGACCAGGGCGGCCACCGCGACGTACGCCCAGGTGGCCAGGCGTACGGCGCGCAGCCGCGCGCCCTCGGACGGGAGCGTGCGGGACAGCAGCCAGGACAGGGCCGGCAGGAGGAGCACCCCGTGCATGAGCACGGCATGGGCCGGTTTGAGGGCGGTGGCCACCGTGTAGGCGAGCTGCTGGTCGCCCGTCATCACCGCCACGACGCCACGGGCGATCATCACGCCGCCGAAGACCATGGACGCCAGCAGCGTGGCGAAGCCCGCCCGTACGGCCAGACGGGTGCTCGGGGCGACCTCCGGCGCCGGGCGGAAGGCGGCGATCGTCATGATGATCGCGATGACGATGAGCGTGATGCCGAACGCGGCCAGCGTGCGGGCGATGGCCGTGTCGAGAGGGGTCTCCATGTTGAAGTGGGACGGCACCCCGCGCCACGCCTGAAGGGTGATCAGCGCCACCTCGACCGTGGAGGCCACCGCGAACGCCCCGAGGACGAACGCGCGGGCACGCAGGCGTAACCACTGGGACACCCACGTCAGGGTCAGCACGCTCAACCCGAACGACACCCCGAACGTGAACGGCTTGCGCCAGGACACGGCCCCCTCCCACGGGCCGCCGGCCACGACGAGCACGCCCAGGTGCGCCAGGCCCACGAGCAGGAGGAAGATCCCGACGGAGTACCAGAGGCGATCGGAGTACCGGAGGCGAGTCATGCGGCCATGCTGACAGCGGCCGGGGCCCCGGCGCGTCGGACCACGGTCTGGCCTTCGCCTACAACCACGGTCGTACACCGGGCACGCCGCCCTACCCCCGGCCAGGCAACCCTCCAGCCAGGACCCGCCCTCAGAGGGCAAGGAGGCGCCCTCAGAGGGGGCGAGGGCGCAGGGCCGTGCCTCCGTCACGAACCGGCCCGAGGGGAGGGGGCGGGTCGGGGACGAGGGCAGGGGTGGGGGTCAGGGGGTGAGGGTGAGGGTGTGGACGGCGGCGTTCTTCACGGCCTCGGGCTTGGAGTACATCGGGAGCAGATCGCCCCGCGCCCAGGCTTCGGCCTGGTCCCAGTAGTTGTCGTGGAAGGCGTGCCCCGAGGCGCCCGTCAGGTTGATCCAGCGGGACTTGTCCAGGTCCGACAGGTCGACGACCATGCGCATCGACGGCACCGCCGTGACCCCGTACCCCTTCTGCACGTTCCAGCCGGTCGCGTTCACCGCGTCCTTGTTGCCGGGCACGGCGAACGGGCCGCGGTTGAACAGCGCCTCCACGGGTGCGAGGCCCGAGGTGCCGAGCGTGCCGTTGACCAGTTCGAGCTGGTGCAGGTCGCCCCACTTCCAGGACTTGACGTCGGCGCCGAACAGCTCCGACAGCTCCTGGTACGCCGAGGCCATCGCCTGCCGCAGCATGTCGTCGCGGGTCTCGGTGAGGTTCTTGGTGGTCACGTCGTCCCAGAAGGGGTCGTCGGGGGCGGTGAGCAGGTTGGCGACGACGTCGTACCAGCGGTCGCCGCCGCCGGGCCACACCTGCTCGGGCAGGTCGTCGTCGAACGTGAGCATGAGCAGGTGCCGCCACACCGCGTTGTAGTAGGCGGCGGGGGCGGAGTCGAGCCCCTGGGCGTGGTTCCACGTCCGCAGCAGCTCGCGGGCCTGGCGGGCGGGCCCGGCCAGGTCCACCCGCAGCAGCGCGGGCACCAGCGTGCCGGCGAACTCGTTGGAGGTGTCCTGCTGGATGTCCGACATCGTCCCGGCGTCGACCTTGCCCTTGGCGATCGCGGACTCGACGAGCTCGCGGATGCGCTGGGAGCGGTAACCGTAGGACCAGTCCTTGGTCAGCAGCGGCTGGTAGCGGCGGGGGTCGATGACGGCGTTGTTGGCCGTGACGATGAACCCCTCGGCCGGGTCCTCCATCGTGGGGAGCTGGTCGTAGGGGATGGGCGCGGCCTTCCAGTCGTACTCGCCGGTCCAGCCGGGCACCGGCCAGGTGCCGTCGCCCTTCTCCCGTACGGGGATGCGCCCGGGCGCCTGGTAGCCGATCTTGCCGCTGGTGTCGGCGTAGATCAGGTTCTGGGACGGCACCTCGAACAGCGCCGCCGCCGAGCGGAACTCGGCCCAGTCGCCCGCCTTGTTGAGCGCGAAGATCGCGTCCACGGTCCTGCCGGGGGTGAGGGCGGTCCATTGCAGGGCCACGGCGTTCGCCTCGCCGCTGGGGCGGGCGTCCGTCATCACCTCGTTGATCAGCGGGCCGTGCCGGGTGCTCTTCACGGTGATCGTGACGGGGTCGCCGCCGGCGACCTTGATCTGCTCCTGCCGCGTCTCCAGCTTGACCTGCTCGCCCTTGTACAGGTACGTGTCGCCGTCCACCTTCTCCAGGAAGAGGTCGGCCACGTCCGGCCCGAGGTTGGTGAACCCCCACGCGATCTTGTCGTTGTGCCCGATGATCACGCCGGGCACGCCGGAGAAGGTGAACCCGGTGACGTCGTACGGGCACTGCTCGGACAGCGTCCGGCAGTGCAGCCCGGCCTGGTACCAGACGGACGGCATCTGCGGCGACAGGTGCGGGTCGTTGGCCAGCAGCGGCTTGCCGCTCGCGGTGTGCGCGCCGGAGACCACCCACGAGTTGGAGCCGATGCCCTCGCGCTCCTCGCTGCTCATCGTGCTCGGCACGGCGTCGAGCGTCGCGGCGGCCTGGGAGAGCGCGCGGACGCCGCCGATCCGCGGCTCGGCCTGCTGGTCGTAGCGGCCCCGGGCGAGCGCGCCCTCGCCGACGATCGGGGTGTGGCGGTCGTAGGGGTAGCCGGGGTAGAGCTGCTCGACGCGCTCCTTGGGCAGCTTGGTCAGCGCCAGGGCGCGGTCGATCTCGTCCTCCATGTTGGAGCGCAGGTCCCACGCCATGGCCTTGAGCCAGGCGACGGAGTCGACCGCGGTCCACGGCTCCGGCCGGTACTCGCCGTTCTGCAGCTTGAGCACCGAGTACTCGAGGCTGCGGTCGGAGGCGTTGGGGTTGGCCTCCAGCCAGGCGTTCACGCCCTTGGCGTACGCGGCCAGGAAGTCCTGGGTCTGCCGGTCGAGGCCGGGCAGCTCCTGCTCGGCCACCCGGCGCCAGCCCATGGTCCGCAGTGCCTTGTCGTTGCCGAGCGTGGTCTTGCCGAACAGCTCGGAGAGCCGTCCGGCGGTGGTGTGGCGGCGGAAGTCCATCTCGAAGAACCGGTCCTGGGCGTGGACGAAGCCCTGCGCCATGAACAGGTCGGCCGCACTGTCGGCATAGATGTGCGGAATCCCCGATTTATCGCGATAAATCTCGACTTTCCCGGTCAGGCCGGGCAGCCGCAGCGCCCCGTCCACCTGCGGGAACGACTTCCGTACCGTGTACACCAGGACCCCGGCCAGCACGAGCGCCAGCGCGAGAAGCACGGTCAACACCCGGGCGAACCACCGCAAAGGCCACGGCATCCACGCAAAGGGTCTCACCGATACCTCCATCTTGCCGAACTTGAACAAGTCTGGCAGTACCGGCTCACTGCTCCGGCCGTTTCAGGTGGCCGGAGCGGCCTCGCGCGCAGGGCTCCCGGTCAGAGGGACCAGCTCTGTCCCTCCGGGGTGTCGGTGACGCGAACCCCCAGGTCGGCCAGCTCGTCCCGCAGCCGGTCGGCCGCCGCCCAGTCGTTGGCCGCCAGCGCCCGCTCCCGCTGCGCCAGCAGCTCGGCGGCCCCGGCGGGCGGCACCCGCGGCTTTCCGATCTCCGTGGACAGGTCGAGCGCCAGCACCTGGTCCAGGTGCAGGAACGTCTCGAACTTCGACCCGGGCGCGACCGACTCGTCCAGCTCCAGCTCCCGCAGGATCGCCAGCGCCGCCGGGGTGTCGAGGTCGTCGTCGAGGGCCGCCCCGACGCGCTCGGCGTACGACGCGGCCATGGGCGCGCTGGGCGACTCCGACCACTCGGCCACCCGCGCCCGCCACCGCCGCACCGTGCGGTCGGCCGCCCGCAGGACGTCCCAGCCGAGGTCGAGCCGCTCCCGGTAGCGGCGCCCGAGGAAGGCCAGGCGCGCCGCCAGCGGGTCGAGCCCCGCCGCCACCACGTCGGACAGCAGCACCGCGTTGCCCGCGGACTCCGCCATCTCGCGCCCGTCGAACAGCGGACGCTCGCCGTGCACCCAGTGGCGCACCACCTCGTGGCCGGCGGCCGCGTCCGACTGGGCGCGCTCGGCCTCGTGGTGCGGAAAGCGCCGGGCGGCGTCGCCGAGGTGCAGGTCGATCCGTTCGCCGAGGAAACGCAGCGACAGCGCCGAGCACGCCACGTGCGGGCCGGGCAGGCCCCGGCCCCAGGGCGCGTCCCGGCCCTGGTCGCCGTCGGCGGGCCGCCACAGGGCCCAGTCGGCGTGGAAACGTCTGTACGGATCGGCGGCGCCGGCCGGGCCGGCGGGCTTGAGGTCGTCCAGGCCGGCGCCGGAGAGCTCGCCGTACGCCGGGAACGTCCGTACGTCGAAGTACACCGAGCCGTCCGGCGCCGCGTAGGCGTGCCCCCGCTCGACGAGCCCGGCGATCAGCTCGATCATCAGGTCGACCGTCTCGCCCGCGCGCGGGGCGTGCTCCGGCGGCCGCAGGTTGAGCGCGGCCGCGTCGTGGACGAACGCGTCCTCGTGGGCGCGGGCCGCCCCCCCGGCCTCCCCGCCGGGACCTGCGAGGTCGGCGACGTGCCGGCAGGCCACCACCCGGGTACGCCGCCCCTCCAGCACCCTCCTGACCAGGTCGGACAGCACGTACGTGCGCAGGTCGCCCAGATGGACGCGGCGGTGCGGCGCCGGCCCGCACGTGTACACGCGCACCGCCCGCCCGCCCGAGATCTCCTCGACCTGTCTGGCCCGGGTGTCGTGGATCCGCAACATCACCCGAGCCTAGCCCTCACCCGCCGAGGAAGCCGAGGATGTCCCGGTCCCCGCGCTCGCGCAGCCTGGCCAGCACCTCCTCGCGGGTGGCCGTGTCGGGCAGCCCGATGCGGGCCCCGATCAGCCGCAGCCCCTCCATCTCGGAGTGCACCGGGGCGGTGTAGCCGATGAGGTAGAGCGCCCGGTTCAGCGGCGGCATCGCCACGGCGGCCGCGGGCAGGTAGCGGGTCAGCAGCTCGCCGCCGTCGGAGACGGTCAGGAACACGTGGTCGCCCTCGCTCGCCTTGAAGTCGGCCAGCACGTTGCGGATCGACCCCATGGTCGGCTGGTTGTGCCAGCTGATCACCACGTCGCCCGAGGGCGTCGAGGCGGTCAGCGACCCGCCGGGGGCCATGCCCAGGTAGGCGGCGAACCCGGTCGGCAGGGGCGAGCCCGACCCGCGCAGGTGCTCGGCGTTGACGTCCACGCGGTGCCACCACCGTCCGTCGCGGGAGCGGAAGCTGCGCCGCGTCTCCGAGACGTCCTTGCGCGGCTGGTACGGCTCCGACTCGCCGGTCGGCGACGTTCCGGCCACCCTGATCCAGCCGCGCTGCGTGCGCTCGAACCCGGGGCCGCCCGAGTAGGCGCGCACCGAGCTCTCGCTCACGTCGTAGCGGGAGGTCAGGTTCGTCACGATCGTGCTCACCGAGGCCTCGCCGCCGGCCCGCTCGATCTCCCGGGCGATCATCTCCCTGATGCCCAGGTACTCGTCGCCGCCCCACCTGGTCAGCCCGTACTTGTTCCGGTCCACCCGGCGGAAGCGCTCGTCGGCGGTGAGCTGGTTGCGGATGCCGACCAGGCTGTAGTCCTCGCCGATGCGTTCCTGGATCTCCTCGGGCGACAGCGGCGTGCCCGCCACCGCCAGCACCGCCTCGGCCTTCTCGTTGATGCTGCGCGGCCAGGGCACCACATGCCGGCCGAGCACCCGGAGCTGCGGCACGGCCAGGATCCACCGCTCGGCGACGTCCTCGCGGACGCCGAGCTGGGCCACCATGGACACCGCCTCGCCGAGCGGTCGCGGCCCGTCGGTGAACAACTGCCGCGTCTTCTCCCGCAGCTCGTCGGCCCCGCCGGAGACCAGCCACCCGTCGGCCTGCTCGTAGCCGGTCAGCAGCGTGCGGACGAACCGCCACGCGGGGATGCCCAGCGTGCGCAGCTCGCCGCGGTGCCATGGCACGGCGGCCGCGAGGTCGTCGGCCGGGACCGCCGATCCCAGCCTGCCCCTCAGCCACGTCACGTGCGCCACCAGCGCCGCCGCCTCCGGCGAGCCCAGCCAGGCCTCCACGTGGTCGCGCAGGTCCCGTTCGATCTGCCTGATCCGCTCGCGGGTGACCGAGAAACGCTGCGCCAGCTCGTCGAGCGTGGCGCGCTGCGCCGCGTAGAGCCGGTCGCGGGCGATGGCGCGCTGCCGGTCGTCGAGCGCGGCGAACACCGCGTCGATCAGCTCGGGAAGGGGTTTGTCGGGCCGGGCCGGGACGGGCAGGGCGGCGGGCGCGGGTTCGAGCAGCCGCTCGAACACACCGGTGAACAGCTTCTGCACCACGTCCTTGCCCAGCGACTCCGGCGTGCGCTCGGCCTCGGCGGGGTCGGAGAAACGCAGCAGCGGCAGGATGTCGCCGAGCAGCAGGTGCCCCCAGCAGGCCACGGCCAGTTCGGCCAGGTGACCCGCCACGGTCTGCGTCCCGACGATCGCGCACGCGCGGTCGAGGGGGATCGCCTGCCACCAGGCCTCGGGCAGCTGGGGCTCCTCCACGATCGGCGCGATCTGACCAGGGGAGGTCCAGCGCAGGGGTGGCGCGAGGTCGCTCAGGCTGAGGTTCATTGAGGTCCAACCGGCAAAGGGAAGATATCCGCAGTTCAGACTATGTGATCAGGGGGACAGAAATGGGCTCCCCCTTCCGGAATGCGAGATATAGAGCATCGTTCGGGCCCGTGTGCAGGCGACGAACAGTATGCTCCGCTCGCGTTGCAGCGCTCGAGCCCGCGCGGCCGGCTCCTCGGGCAGCGATCCGGGCACCACGCCCTCCGCCACGCCGACGAGCGCCACCCGGTCGAACTCCAGCCCCTTCAGGTGCTGGAAGGTCGCCACGCGCACGTCCAGCCCGTCCAGGGCCTCCCGGGCGGCGCGCGCCAGCGTGGAGGTGCGCGCGCCGACGGCGATCTCGCCCTCCGGCACGCCGTCCGCCAGCCAGCCGCCGACCGTGGCCCGCAGCCCGGCCAGTTCGGACTCGGGGGTGTCGTACGCCCGGACCACGGGCCGCCGGCCGTTGTGCGTGGCGCGGTAGCCGAACAGCTCGGCCACGCCCTTGACCAGGCCGTTCGCCGGGCCGCCGCCGCGCAGCCGGACCACGTAGGACAGGATCTCCTGCGGCAGCCGGTAGGAGATGCGCAGGTCGTGCTGGACGGCCGGGATGCCCACCGCGCCGAGCGCCACCCGCGTGTCGGTCACCCGCTGGTGCGGGTCGCCCACCACGAACAGGTCGTCGTGCGCGTGCGGCGCCGCCGCCCGCAGCAGCCGCCACTGCGCCGGGCTGACGTCCTGCGCCTCGTCCACCACGATGTGCCGGTACGGCTTGCGGCCCGGCTCCACGTCGTCCAGCAGGTCGCCGGTCGTGATCGACAGCAGCCTGATCGCCTCGTCGGTCAGCTGGGCCAGCGTCCGGGCCCCCGGGCCGACCAGGGCGGGACGGCGTCCCTCCGCGTCGGCGACGATCCGCACGGCCAGGCGCTCGGCGTTGTCCACCTCGACGCGCTTGCGCACGCTCTCGTCGGCGATCAGCACGTCCAGCCGGCCGGCCAGCTCCTCGGCCAGGCTCTGCGAGAACGTCACCAGCAGCACCGGGCCGCTGCCCCGCGCCGCCAGGTGGGCCGCCCGGTGCAGGGCGATGATCGTCTTGCCGGTGCCCGCGCCGCCCACGACCAGGACCGGCTGCTCGTACCGTCCGGCCGTGGCCAGCCGGTGCTGCGTCGGGTGCAGGAACGTGCACCAGTCCGGGGCCCCGAGCACCCGGTCGAGCTCCACCTTGTCGGCGGCGAACACCGCGCGGTCCGGGCTGCGCAGCAGCGCCGCGTGCAGGTCGTCGGGGTCGATCGCGCCCGTCTCCTCGTCGCGGGCGCGCCAGTTGTCCAGCTCGCGCCACGCCTCCGACAGCGTGCCGCCCCTGGCCAGGACGGCCAGCGGCGCGTACTGGGTGGGCGGCAGCAGCGGTTCGAGCGCGGCCACGTCGGCCTCGGTGGAGATCAGCCTGACCAGGGGCAGCACGTGCACGTCGATGCCGAGGGCGAGCAGGTCGCCGTCGCAGATCTGGTCGAACAGCCGCGTGGGGCGGGCCGACCTGCGTAAGGCGGGCTCGACCCGTTCCAGGGTCTCGGCGTCCCACTCCTCGACGACGCCGATCACGGGGTTGACGCCGTACCGGTGACGCTGGGCGTACGACCACGCCTCCGGGTCGGGCCGCACGGCGAGCAGCCAGTAGACGTCGCGCTGCCGGACCACCACGCCGCGATGCCCGTCGGCCAGGCGCAGCGTGGCGACCTTGGCGTCCCGGCAGCCCCGCACCCGCTCGGGGTGCGGGGCTCCGGACACGTTCAGCAGGAACCGGCGCAGCGCGACCACGGCGTCCCTGCGCACCGGCTGAGCCAGTGCGCCGAGCTCCCCTGGAAAGTCAGGGCCGATCGCGAGCCGCGGCACGGGAGGTCAGTCCAAGAGGGCGAGCAGGTCGCGGTCGCCGCGTTCGCGGAGCCTGGTGAGCAGGTCGGGCAGTCCGACGGGGCCGGTGAGCCCGATCCTCGTCGCGATCACCCTGGCCGCCTGGTCCCGGGTGCCGCCCGGCGCCGTGTAGCCGACCAGGCGCAGCGCCTTGGTGATGCTCTCGGCGTTCTGGGCGGCGACCGGCAGGTGACGGGCGCGCAGCACGCCCTCGTCCGACAGCGTGAGGAACAGGTGGCCGCCCTCCTTGGCGCCGACGTCCACGAGCAGGCGCTCGATGGACTCCAGCACCGGCCTGCCGTGCCAGGTCATGGTCAGCTCGCCCGCCGCGCTCCTGACCGCCCGGCTCTCACCGGGGGACAGGCCCAGGTAGGCCGCGAAGCCCGTCGGGAGGGCGCACTCGCCGCCGGCCAGCTGCTCGGCGGTCACGTCGATCCGCAGCCACCAGCGGCCGTCCGGCTGGCGGAAGCAGCGCCTGGTCTGGGAGACGTCCTTGAGCGGCTGGTACGGCTTGTTCTGCTCCGCCCCGCCGTTGCCCTCCGCGGGCGGCGGCGCGACCGGCGTGAACGCCTGGAACTGCGGCGGACCGACCGGAACGGCCGGGGGCGGCGGCATGGGAGGCGGTGGCGGTGACGGCGTGGGCGGTGACGGCACGGGCGGTGACGGCACAGGCGGTGGGGGCATGGGAGGCGGCGGCTGCATCGCGGCGAACGCCGAGTGCGGCTGCTGGAACTCCACCGGCGGATTCGGCTGCGCGGACTGCGCCGGCAGCGTGGCCAGCACGAACTGCCAGGCCGGCACCTCCAGCGCGCGGATCTCCCTGGCGTGCCAGTCGGCCGCGCCGATCAGCTGTTCCTTGGGCGCGGCCGGGCCCAGCGTCCTGCGCAGCTCGTCCAGGTGGGCGCGGTACGGCGCGGCCTCCTCGCTGGCCAGCCACTGGTCGAGACGGACGCGCAGCTCCTGCTCGGTGGCGGAGATGTCGGCCGGGGGGACGGCGAACAGCTTGGCCAGCTGGTCGACCGCAGAGGGCTCGTCGGTGAAGACCCGGTTCTGCGCCACGGCCCAGCTCTTGTCGTCGAGCCCGGCGAACGCGGCCTCGATCAGCTCGGACAACTCCTCGCCGCCCGCCTCGGCGGACTCGGCGTGCTCGGCGTCCGCCTCGTCGGGTTCGGCGTGCGCGGCGCCGGCCTCAGGCTGAGCGTACCCGGCGTCGGCCTCGGGCTCGGGGTACGCGGCGTCGGGCGCGGCGTGCTCGGGCTCAGGGTGCTCGGCGTGCTCGGGCTGCTCGGCGTCGGGCTCGGCGTGCTCGGGCTGCTCGGCGTCGGGCTCGGCGTGCTCGGCGTCGGCCCGAGAGTGCTCGAAGTCGGCCTCGGGCTCGGGCTCGGTGGCGTGCTCGGGGTGCTTGGCGTGCGCCTCGGGCTCGGCGTGATCGGCGTGATCGGCGGATGCCGCGGGCGGTGCGGCCTCGACCGGCTCATCCTCGTCCTGCCCCGCAACGACCTCAGGGACCTCAGGCACGTCGGCGGGTTCGTGCCGTTCAGCCTGTTCGTCGTGGTCGTCCGGCGAGAAGGGCTCGCCGCCGACCCCTTCGGCCTCCAGCGCGGACGCCTCCGCGGCAGCGGGTTCGGGCGCGGGCTCCTCGGCGGCGTCGAGCACGGGCTCGGCCTCGGGCCGCGGCACCTCCTCGACGACCGGCTCGGAGTCGGCGTCCAGCACCCGCTCGCCGTCACGGCCGGCCGTCTCCTCGACGGCCTCCGCAGCGGCCGCGCCCGCAGGGAACGCGGCGGGCTCAGGGGCGAGCTCCGCCGCCACGACGGCGTCCGCGGGGGCCGCGGGGGCCGCGAGAGCCGCCGGTGCGTGCGCCTCGACCTGCCGCCCACCCGCGTACGGATGCGCCAGCCGGACGAGCACCGCCCCGAACAACGTGTTGAGCACCGGCCGGGCCTGGATGAACGGCTGGTCCACCAGCTCCCGCCCGGTCAGCGAGAGCAGCCCCGTCCACGACCCGGCGCGGTCGAGCGCGATGGCGACGGCGGGTTCGTCGGCCTCGTCCGGGTCCAGGACGTGCAGAGCCGGCAGGACGTCACCGACGGCGGCGGCCGGCCAGTGCTCCAGCGCGATCTCGGTCAGCAGCTCGCCCAGCGACTCCGGGCCGATGGCTGCGAGCACCAGCGGCATGGGCAGGCTTCGCCACCACGCGTCCGGCAGATCCGGCTGCCCGGTCAGTAGCGTGATCGTCGACGCGTCGCTCCACCTCAACGGTGGCACGAGGTCGCTCAGGCAGAAGTTCATCCCGTTCCGTTCACCAGCCCCTCACGCCGCCGCAGCGGCGCAGCCAACATCTCGCCGCCCACGGAACAGACCATAGTCCGGCAAAACAGCCCTACGCATCATGCACTACGCATCAGCGCCGAACAGCGGCAAAGCGTAGACGCACGTAGTCGGCCATCCAGCCCGTCTCCCTGCGCAGGGCGGGCGCGGCCAGCTCGTTGACCCGTCCGAGCAGGGGTTCCACGATCTCCGGCGGCAGTCCTTCGAGCACGGACGAGGCGAACATGCGCACCCAGTCGGCGGCCCCGCCGGGGCACTCGTCGAGCGGCGTCGGCCGGTCGAAGTACTCCAGCAGCCGGACCACGAAGCCCTCCTGCTCCAGCCGGCGCGCGTACTCGGCGGGCGTGGGGAAGTACCACGGCAGATCGGGCTCGCGCAGGCCGTACTCGCGCCAGGCGGTCAGCATCGCGGCGGTCAGCTCGGCGCAGTTGCCCGCGCCGCCCATCTCCGCGACGAACCGGCCGCCCGGCTTCAGCGCCTCGCGGACGCTGGCGATCACGGCGGCGGGGTCGCGGCTCATCCAGTGGAGCGCCGCGTTGGAGAAGACAGCGTCGTACGGGTCCACCACGGTGAAGTCGTGGCCGTCGCCGATGATGAAGTCGATCCCCGGGTACTGGGCCAGCGCCTTCTCGATCATCGCGGCGGAACCGTCGATGCCCAGGACGTCCGCGCCCCTGAAGGCGATCTGCGCGGTCAGCACCCCGGTGCCGCACCCGAGGTCGAGCACGCGCTCCCCGGGCTGCGGGTCGAGGAGGTCGACCAGCGGCGCGCCCTGGGTGGAGACGTACCCGAAACTGCTGTCGTAGGCGCGACTGTTCCACCGCTCCAAGCTCGGTGCGTCGTATCGCAAGACGATCAGCTCACATTCGTCAGACATCGGGCCCCCGTGGCCGTGCTGTCCGTTCACTTTAGAGCCTGATCGTCTCTACGACATATCAAGTCACAACGGACTCATCCCACGCTCTTGCTCCATTCCCGCCTGAGGTACGCCTTCGCCGCGTCCGTCTGCGGGATCGTCATGAGCACGGGCGGGCCGGCGGCCTTGGGCAGCCGGGCGGCCTGCTCGGTGTCGAGCTTGCCCTTCATGAGCATGGCCTCGCCGCGCGCCGGACGGGCGTAGCCCTTCTGCAGCAGGTTCTGGCCCTCGTCGGAGAACAGGAACTCCTGCCACAGCCGGGCGGCGGCCGGATGCGGGGCGGTCTTGCTGATCGCCTGGACGTGGTACGCGCCGAACGGCGCGTCGCGCGGGATCGTCACCTCCCAGGAGTCGGCGTGGTCGGCGCTGCGGGTCGCGTTGAGGTGGTCCCAGTCGATGATCACGTTCGCCTTGGCCGGCTCGACGAGCTGCCCGGCCTGCTTGAGCTTGGCGAACAGCTCCACCCCCTGCCTGGCGTCCGGTTTGGCGCCGGCCTTCATGGACGCCGCCATCACGCCGCCGAACGCCGCCGCCGAGCGCAGCGGGTCGCCGTCGAGGGCGACGCGGTAGCCGGGCTTGAGCAGGTCGGCGAAGGAGGCCGGGGCCTTGACCTCGCGCGGGTCGTAGCCGATCGACATGTAGCCGCCGTACGCGCCGTACCAGGCCCCCTTGGGGTCCTTGACGTAGTCGGGCAGGTCCTGCCAGCCCGTCACCTTGTACGGCGCGAACTTGTCGGCCCCGTAGACGGCCATGTCCAGAGTGAGATCGAACACGTCCGGCTTGAGCTGGGCGGCGGCGTCGAGCTCACGCTTGCTGCTGGCGCCCGGTTCCAGCTCGTTGACCTTGATGTCGTACTTGTCGGCGAAGGTGTCGATGATCTCGCCGTAGTTCACCCAGTCGTGCGGCAGGCCGATCACGGTGAGCTGGCCCTCGCGCTTGGCGGCCTCGGCCAGGCGCGCCATCGTGCCGAAGCCCTGCTTCAGCGAGGCGGCCCGGACGTTGAGCACCGGAAGGTCCTTTGACCCCTCGGACGCGGTCTGGGACGTTGACGCGCCGCATCCGGCGCTGGCGAGAACGGCTGCTACGGCGGCGCAGATACGTACGGTCACACAACGAATACTTACCGTTACTTCGCCCGAGGTCGAGGAGGCGCGACCGGAACGACCTTGGCCGCGACCAGCGATTCCTCGTCGATCTCCACCAATGTGCCGTCCCGCTTGCGAACGCGCAACACGCCGTCCGTCCAGGATTCGAGCACGCCGACGGCGTCCCGGAAGCCTTCTGGGACGCGTCTTCGCGTGGTGATCCGTGCGCCTATGTCCTGAGTTGTGATCGCGACGACGAGGCGTGCGGCCATGAGTTTGCCACCCTCCGTTTCGGCCAGCTGGCAAGCACGGCAATACTAGGGCGTAGCAAACCGCGGTCAGAGTCATGCCATGGTGCGGAGAAAAAGGAGCTCGAGGTGACCTACGTCATCGCGCAGCCTTGCGTGGACGTCCTGGACAAGGCGTGCATCGAGGAGTGCCCCGTCGATTGCATCTACGAGGGCGAGCGCATGCTTTACATCCACCCCGACGAGTGCGTTGACTGCGGCGCGTGCGAGCCAGTGTGCCCCGTCGAGGCCATCTTCTACGAGGACGACCTTCCCGAGCAGTGGAAGGACTTCTACAAGGCGAACGTGGACTTCTTCGAGGACCTGGGCTCGCCCGGAGGCGCCTCGAAGGTCGGCAAGATCGAGAAGGACCACCCGGTGGTGGCCGCGCTGCCGCCGCAGGGCGAGGACCACTAGCGAGTCGCGTGCGCCGGGGCCGTCCACGTCGGGCGGGCCCCGCGCGCCCGTGTCCGCGGCAGGCGTGTACGGCCCCGAACGACCCTGGAGAACCGTGAACAAGCTGCCCGACTTCCCCTGGGACCGGCTCGAACCGTACAAGGAACGTGCCCTGGCGCATCCCGACGGCATCGTCGACCTCTCGGTCGGCACGCCCGTCGACCCGGTGCCCGAGGCCGTCCAGCAGGCGCTGCGCGACTCGGCGGACAGCCCCGGCTACCCGCTGACCCACGGCACGAAGGCGCTGCGCGAGGCCGCCGCCGGCTGGCTGCGGCGCCGCCACGGCGTCACCGTCGACCAGCAGGACGTCCTGCCGCTGATCGGCTCCAAGGAGTTCGTCGCCTGGCTGCCCACCTACCTCGGCGCCCGGCGGGTGGTCTTCCCCGAGCTGGCCTACCCCACCTACGACGTGGGCGCCCGGCTCGCCGGCGCGACCGCCACCGCCTCCGACAGCACGCTGTCGGTCGGCCCCGAGCACGTCGACCTGCTCTGGATCAACTCCCCGGGCAACCCGACCGGGCGCGTGCTGCCCGCCGAGCACCTGCGCAAGGTGGTCTCCTGGGCGCGCGAGCGCGGCACGGTCGTGGCCTCCGACGAGTGCTACATCGAGCTCGGCTGGGAAGAGCAGCCGGTCTCCGTCCTCCATCCCGACGTCTGCGGGGGCTCCCACGAGGGGCTGCTCGCCGTCCACTCGCTCTCCAAGCGCTCCAACCTGGCCGGCTACCGGGCCGGGTTCGTGACGGGCGATCCCGTCCTGGTCAAGCGGCTGCTGGAGACGCGCAAGCACGCCGGCATGCTCATGCCGAAGCCGGTCCAGGACGCGATGACGGTCGCGCTCGGCGACGACGCGCACGCCGAACGCCAGCGCGAGCTGTACTCCGCGCGGCGCGCCGTGCTGCGTCCCGCGCTGGAGCGGGCGGGGTGGACGATCGACCATTCGACCGCCGGTCTGTACCTATGGGCGTCGAACGGGCAGAACGCGTGGGATCAAGTGAGTAAGCTTTCCGAAATCGGGATTTTGGTCGCGCCGGGAGACTTCTACGGATCGGCTGGTGGACGGCACATCCGCGTCGCGATGACCGCCACCGACGAACGCATCAGTGCGGCCGTGCGCCGCCTCCAGTAGGATCGCCCGTCGTAGCGCACGGACAAATTGAAAAAGGCGTCTGCCGAGACAGACCGCGAGTGGAGCGAGCTGACGGATGAGCATGACCTCCATGGTCGTACTCGGGCTGAGCATCGCCACCGTCCTGTTGTTGCTGGGGGCGTTCCTGGCCACCATGCGGCAGGACAGGAGGGGCCGGTCGAGCGCGCCGCCGCCACCGGCCGAGGTCGCTCCGGTCGAGACCCCGCTGCCGGCGCCGGTCGAGGCCCCCGGGCACGCCGGCACCGACTACGCCGACCCTCGCACCATCCAGGTCGCCGACCGGATCGAGGTGCACGGCTCGCCCTACCGGGTGCTCGGCGCGATGCACGTCTCCTGGCAGGGCCGGCAGTGGGTCGAGTACCTGCTGCGCGACGTCGCCCGCCGCCGCCTGTGGCTCTCGGTCGAGGTGCGCGAGGGCAAGGCCGCGGGCGAGGCGTCCCATCTCGAGGTGCTGCTCTGGACCGAGGTGCCGACGCAGGGCATGGTCCCGGCCAAGAGCATGCTGATCATGGAAGGCGTGGAGTTCTTCCCGATCCAGCGCGGCACCGCGGCCTTCAGGAGCGAGGGCGAGACCGGCAACCCCGAACGCGGCCTGCTCGACTTCGCCGACTACCACGCCTCCGACGGCCGCCTGCTCTCCTTCGACCGCATCCAGGGCCACGCCTGGAGCGCCAGCTACGCCCAGCCGCTGCCGCCCGGCTCGATCACCATCGTCACCCGCGCCACCTGACGTCCGCGCCGCCGGCGCCGCGCCGGGGTCAGGACAGCTCGACCTCGCCGTCGCCGGCCTGGCCGCCCTTCTTCCAGCCGTCGGCGTCCACGTCGTTGACCCAGGTGGCGCCGCTGTAGCCGACGCGCCGCAGCTGGTACTTCTCCGCGTACGCCACCCACCAGGACGCCACCAGCCAGCCCCGCTTCTTCGTCGTGATCGCCGGGTCGCCCAGCGCCCTGGCCAGCTGCTTGCGCGCCTCAGCGGTCCTGGCCTGCGGCGCGGGCGTCTGCTTGGGCGGCGGGTACCAGCAGTGGACGGACTTGGGCACCCGGCCGGTGAAGGCGGCGGCCAGGATCTTGGCGTCCTGCTCGTGCTGCGCGTACGCGTAGCCGCCCGCCGACCGCTGCACCTCCTGGGCCGCCTCGGCCAGCGGCAGCTTGCGGTAGTTCTTGACCTTCACCAGGGCGGCGAAGAACTTGTTGCTGGCGTAGACCGGGTCCATCAGCTGCTTCTTGCGCCCCCAGCCCTGCGACTCGCGCTGCTGGAACACGCCCACCGAGTCGCGGTCGCCCCAGGACAGGTTGCGCAGCTTCGACTCCTGCAACGCGGTGCCGTACGCGATGACGACCGCCCGCTCGGGCAGGCGGCGGCGGGCCGCGACCGCGGCGATGGTCGCGGAGACCTGCGCCTGCTCCGGATCGAGGGTCAGCACGCCCTCGGGGGTGCGCACCATGCAGTAGGCCTCCGGCAGGACCAGCGGCGTCGCCCGCTTGAGCAGGAGATAGAGCCCCACGGAGACGCCGACGGCGAGCACCACGACGATGATCGCGATGGTGATGACTCCACGGGAGAAGCGCAGGCGCACCCTGAAGAACCTACCCGGCCGGATAAGCTCCGTGGCCATGAGTCACGTGATGTCCCCGGTGGTGGACGAGCTGTGGGAACGACGCGCGGAGCTGTCCCCGGCCGACGTGGAGGCGCGCATCCAGGTGGTCGGCGCCGTCGACCTGCTGGACAAGGGCGAGGCGAGGGTCGCCCGCCTGGTCGGCGGCGAGGTCGTGGTGGACGAGCGGGCCAAGCGCGCGATCCTGCTCGCCTTCCGGCTGCTGGGCATGGCACGTTCCCAGGTGGGCGACTTCCAGCACCACGACAGGGTGCCGCTCAAGACCTCCTTCGAAGGGGTGCGGGTGGTGCCGGGCGCCATCGCGCGCTGGGGCTCGTACCTGGCGCCGGGGGTGGTGCTGATGCCGTCGTTCACGAACATCGGCGCGTACGTGGACTCGGGCACCATGGTCGACACGTGGGCCACGGTGGGCTCATGCGCCCAGATCGGGAAGAACGTGCACCTGTCCGGCGGAGTGGGCATCGGCGGCGTCCTGGAGCCGCCGGGCGCGGTGCCGGTCGTCGTGGAGGACGACGCGTTCATCGGCAGCCGCTCGATGATCGTCGAGGGCGCGCGGGTCGGCCGGGGCGCGGTGATCGGGGCGGGCACGATCCTGTCCGGCACGATCCCCGTGATCGACGTCCAGACGGGCGAGGAGCTGGCCAGGGGCAGGGTGCCCGACTGGTGCGTGGCGGTCGGCGGCACGCGGCAGAAGGAGTTCCCCGGCGGCACGTTCGGGCTGCCGTGCGTGCTGGTGATCAAACGTCTGGAGCCGGAGCAGCGGCACGACAAGGCGGCACTCAACGAGGTGCTGCGCGAACATGGAGTGAACACCTGATGCTGGACCTGACACAGGACGTACGCGCGCTGACCGCCGCGATCGTGGACATCGAGTCGGTGAGCGGCGACGAGAAGCGCCTGGCCGACGCGGTCGAGCAGGCGCTGTCCGCGCTGCCGCACCTGAAGGTCGACCGCTCCGGCGAGACGATCGTGGCCCGCACCGACCTCGGCCGGGCCGAGCGGGTGCTGATCGCGGGCCACCTCGACACGGTGCCGGTCGCGGCCAACCTGCCCAGCCGGGTGGAGGGTGACCTGCTCTACGGCTGCGGCACCTCCGACATGAAGGCGGGCGTGGCGGTCGCGCTGAGGCTGGCGGCCACCGTCCCGGCCCCCAACCGCGACGTCACGTACGTCTTCTACGACTGCGAGGAGATCGAGGCCGAGCGCAACGGCCTGACCAGGGTCGCCAGGGACCACCCCGAGTGGCTGGCGGCCGACTTCGCGGTGCTGATGGAGCCGACCGACGGCGTGATCGAGGGCGGCTGCCAGGGCACCCTGCGCGCCGACGTCACCGTGACCGGCAAGCGGGCCCACAGCGCGAGGTCGTGGTTCGGGGTCAACGCCGTCCACGGCATCGAGCCGGTGCTGGCCAGGCTCAACGCCTACGAGGCGCGGCTGCCGGTGGTCGACGGCCTGGAGTACCACGAGGGGCTCAACGCGGTCGCGGTGAGCGGCGGCGTGGCCGGCAACGTCATCCCCGACGAGTGCGTGGTCACCGTCAACTACCGCTTCGCCCCCGACCTGACGGTCGAGCAGGCCGAGCAGCACGTGCGCGAGGTGTTCGAGGGCTACGAGGTGAGCTTCCTCGACGCGGCGCCCGGGGCGCGGCCCGGCCTGACGCATCCGGTGGCCGCCGCCTTCGCCGCCGCGGTCGGCGGCACCCCGCGCGCCAAGCTGGGCTGGACGGACGTCTCCCGCTTCTCCGCGCTAGGCGTCCCGGCCGTGAACTACGGCCCCGGCGACCCCAACCTGGCGCACCAGCAGGGCGAGTACGTGTCGCTGCCGAAAATCACGGAGAGCGAGCAGGCCCTGCTCAACTGGCTGACAAAATGAAAGTGGCTTTCCTCGCCGGCCATTTGGCGGGGAAAGCCACTTTCAGTCCCGAGCAGCACCCTCGGCAGTTAGACGCAGGGGGGTCGAAATTCGGTTCCCTGCTTTTCCCAAGATTTTTTCGGCGCCTTCATCTGGCCTTCGACCTGGGCATTCATCCTCGAAGTGCCCGCTTCGGCGGGCGCGGCCCCGGTCGGGAACGGCGCCGCGGGCCGGTACGGAGAGGACTAGCGTGACCACCATGGAACAGAAGCAACGAGCCGAACGCCGTCAGGGGCAGGCGGTCGTGCGCGGGAGTCTCGTCCCCAGCTCCACCCACGACCAGCGGCTGCTCGACCGGCAGGGTCCGTCCGACTGGGTGCACATGGACCCGTGGCGGGTGCTGCGCATCCAGGCCGAGTTCGTGGAGGGGTTCGGCCAGCTCGCCGAGCTGCCCGCGGCGATCACGGTCTTCGGCTCGGCCCGCACCCCCGAGGGCACCCCCGAATACCAGATGGGCCGGCGGCTCGGCCGGGCGCTGGCCGAGTCCGGCTACGCGGTGATCACCGGCGGCGGCCCCGGCGTCATGGAGGCGGCCAACCGGGGCGCCTCCGAGGTCGAGGGCGCGGTGTCGGTCGGGCTCGGCATCGAGCTGCCCTTCGAGCAGCGCATGAACGACTACGTCGACCTCGGCATCGAGTTCCGCTACTTCTTCGTGCGCAAGACGATGTTCGTCAAGTACTCGCGCGGCTTCATCGCCCTTCCGGGCGGTTTCGGCACGCTCGACGAGCTCTTCGAGGCCCTGACGCTGGTCCAGACCCACAAGGTCACCTCGTTCCCGGTCGTGCTGATGGGCTCGGAGTTCTGGGGCGGCCTGCTCGACTGGATCAAGAACACCCTGCTCGGCACCGGCAAGATCGCCGCCCAGGACCTCGACCTGATCTCCGTCACCGACGACCCCGACGAGGCCGTGCGGATCATCGCCGACTCCGACCGGGCCCGCTCCCGCCAGCGGGAGGAGGAGCTGGAGGCCGCCGCCGCCCAGACCGCGGAGCCCCAATAGGCTGTCGGCCCGTGAACATCTGCGTCTTCTGCGCCTCCAGCCTCCGCATCGACAGGAAGTACGTCGACCTGGCCCACGAGGTGGGCGCCGAGCTCGCCAGGCGTGGTCACACCCTGGTGAGCGGCGGCGCCACGGTCTCGTGCATGGGCGCGGTCACCTCCGCCGCCCGCGCCGCGGGCGGGTTCACGGTCGGCGTGATCCCGCAGGTGCTGGTGGACATCGAGGTGGCCGACACCGAGTCCGACGAGCTGATCGTCACCGACGGCATGCGCGAGCGCAAGGCCGTCATGGACGCCCGCTCCGACGCCTTCCTCGTGCTGCCCGGCGGCATCGGCACCCTGGAGGAGCTGTTCGAGATCTGGACGGCGCGGGTGCTCGGCATCCACGACCGCCCGCTGGTCATCCTCGACCCCTGGGGTCTGTACGAGCCGCTGCGGCAGCTCGTCTCCGGCATGCACGCCGAGGGCTTCACCCGGGCCGACGTCTTCGACGCGATCTCCTGGACCACCACGGTCGAGGAGGCGTTCGCCCATCTCGAAGCGCGTCCGCAGCCGGTCCGTCCGAGCGTCGCCGAGCTGGGTGAGGCCACCGGCTGAGCAGGCTGCCCCGATTGCCCGCACTTGTGGTAGATCGCTGAACGTGCTCGTCCATATGAGTACGATGCCAATGTGCTGGTCATACTCGCCATCGCCGCGATCGCCATCCTGGCCTGCGTGGTCCTGGTCTCCCTCGGCAGAGGCGGGGAGCTGACCGAGTTCCCGCCGGACGTCCCGCCGCTCGACCTGCCCGAGGCCGGACAGCTCACGGCGGTCGACTTCATGGCGCTGCAACTGCCGGTCAACCTGGTCGGCTACCACACGCAGAGCGTCGACGAGACCCTGCGCCGGGCCGCCCAGGCCATCAGCGCCCGCGACACCAGGATCGCCGTCCTGGAGCAGCGGGTGTCGGAGCTGCTGTCCAGCCGGCTGCACGCGCGCCAGGAGATCTACGCCGCGCCCGGGGCCGGGCTGCGCACCGACCACGAGCCCGAGGCGCCCGCCGCGCCCAGGGAGCTGCCGGAGTCCGGCGACCCGGTCACGTCGAGCGGCGCGACGGTGGAGTGGGCGGGCGAGCCGGAGCTGCGCGACCCGGCGGAGGAGCCGGACTGGCGCCTCCCGGAGCAGGACGAGCCCAAGCCCGACGAGCCCAAGCCCGACGAGCCCGAGCAGGACCAGCCCGAGAAGGACCAGCCCGAGAAGGACGACGACTCCGTGCGCGCGTCCCTGGGCAAACAGGACAAGGACGAGGACAAGGACGAGGACAAGGACGAGCGCCCGTGACCGAACTCATCCGGTGCACCTGGCCGGGCATGGGCGACCCGCTGTACATCACCTACCACGACGAGGAGTGGGGCCGCCCGGTCAAGGGCGACGACGAGGTCTTCGAACGCGTGGCGCTGGAGGCGTTCCAGTCGGGCCTGTCGTGGCTGACGATCCTGCGCAAGCGGGAGAACTTCCGCGCCGCCTTCGACGGCTTCTCCACCGTCAAGGTGGCCGCCTACACCGAGCGCGACGTCGAACGGCTGCTCGGCGACGCCGGGATCGTCCGCAACCGGGCCAAGATCGAGGCGGTGATCGGCAACGCCAGGGCCGCGCTCGACCTGCCCGAGGGCCTGTCGGAGCTGGTGTGGCGGTTCGCCGACCCCGACGCCCCGGTGCCCCGGACGATGGCCGACGTGCCCGCCATCACCCCCGGCTCCAAGGCCCTGGCCAAGGAGCTGCGCAAGCACGGCTTCAGGTTCGTCGGCCCGACCACCGCGTACGCGCTGATGCAGGCGATCGGGCTGGTCAACGACCACATCGAGGGCTGCCTGGCCCGCTGAGGGCCCCTCAGCGCCGGCCGGTTCAGCGGCCCCTGAACACCGGTCGTTCCTTGGCCAGGAAGGCGCGGGTGGCGTCCTGGTGGTCCTCGGTGGCCACGCACGCGTCCTGCAGGTCGGCCTCCAGCGCGAGCGAGTCGGCCAGCGAGTGCGTGGCGGAGTGGGCCAGCGCGCGCTTGGTGGCGGCGTAGGCCGTGGTCGGGCCGGCGGCCAGGCGTACGGCCAGCTCGTGAGCGGTCTTCGGCAGGTCGTCGGCGGGCACCACGCGCGTGACCAGCCCCAGGTCGAGCGCGGCGGCCGCGTCGAGCGGCTCGCCGAGCAGCAGCAGCTCGGTCGCGCGGCCCCGGCCGACCAGGCGCTGCAACGTCCAGGACGCGCCGGAGTCGGGGGCCAGCCCGATGCCCGCGAACGCCAGCGCGAACTTGGCCTTGTCGGAGGCGACGCGCAGGTCGCAGGCGAAGGCGAGGGCCGCGCCCGCGCCCGCGGCGACGCCGTTGACCGCCGCCACGACCGGCTTGGGCATGGTCGCGATCAGCTCCACGATCGGGTTGTAGTGCTCGCGCACGGTGTCGGCCAGCCCGCGGCCCGCGGCCAGGTTGGCGGCGTGCTCGCGCAGGTCCTGGCCCGCGCAGAAGGCCCGGCCGGAGCCGGTGAGCAGCACCGCCCTGACCTCGGGGTCGGCCGCCGCCCTGCCGACCGCCGCCAGCAGCGCGGCCTTGACCTCGGCCGTGAGCGAGTTCATCGACTCCGGCCGGTCGAGGGTGACGGTGGCGACGGCGTCGGACATGTCGTAACGGATCACATGAGCTCCCTGTCGACGAACGCGGCGGCTGCGGGCAGCAGCCTGGTGGCCTCCTGCTCGAAGAACGTGCGGGCCTTCTCGCCCGGCCAGCCCGCGGGCAGCAGCTCGGCCGGCAGCCCGGGGTCGCGGAACAGGAAGTTGCGCCAACCGTGCACCAGTCTGCTCCTGGTGGCGAACACCTGGTCGGGCGGGGCGTCCTCGGGCAGGGTGCTGATCAGCGTGACAGCTTCGGCGTGCCAGTGCTCGTACGCCTCGCCGATGGCCGCCAGGTCCCAGGCCCGCGCCACCAGCTCGCGCGGGTCGCCCTCCAGCGCCGCGTCGAACCGGTCGGCCCGCACGCCCTCGCCGTCCAGCAGGTTGTCCAGCTCGATGGAGGAGCGCGGCCCGATCCACGTGGTCTCCGACAGGCAGGCGTAGCCGAGGAAGGTCAGGTCGGCCCTGATCCGCTCCCGGCGCTGGCGCTCCCTGACCGGCTCGATGACGATCACGTGCCAGCGGCCGTGCCAGGCGAGTGTCCCTGATCGGTAAATTCTCAGCGCTGCCTCATCAAGGCGCCTGACACACTTCGGCGTGAGCCCGTAGCCGGCTCCCTGAGGCAGCCGCACCGGGCGCAACCAGCCCTGCCGGACCATCCGCGAGACCGCCGTGCGGACGGCCGGAGCGGCGATTTCCAGGGGGTTCATGAGCCGTACGAGCGCGGCCACGGTCGCCTGCCCACCGCGCGCACGCAGGTGGTCTCCGTACAGGTCGAAGAGAGCGGCGCGAGCGTGCACGAAGTCCAGTTTGGACGCCATCGCCTGGCTCGACAACGCATTCTGGGAGGAGATCGTTACCCATGAGGGCTCTCGATGCGGGAGAATAGGACATCACAGAAGACGTGAATGCGCCGACCACCCCCTCGGGCGGTCGGAAATCGCGGGCCGCGGGAGCCCAAGGCAGGAAGGGATGCACGCATGGCGGCGATGAAGCCGCGGACCGGCGATGGTCCGCTCGAGGTCACCAAGGAAGGGCGCGGCATAGTCATGCGGGTCCCTCTCGAAGGTGGCGGCCGGCTCGTCGTGGAGATCTCCGCCGACGAGGCAAAGGCGCTCGGCGAGGCGTTGAAGAACGTCGTCGGCTGAGCGCTCCCGAGACAACCTGATCCTCCGACCCTGGCGTAAGTCCGGCGCCAGGGTCGCTGACGTTTGGAGGGTTCCGTGCCCATCGAGACCACCGTCTCCGCGGTCGCCGAGGTGCCCGCGGGCGCCGAGCTGCTGGCTCTGCCCTACGCCTCCGACCTGCGTCCCGCTGTGGAGCCGTACGTCGAGCTGCACCTTCCGGTCACCGACCTGCTGGCCCACTACGAGGCCAAGGGCGAGGCGGGCGAGATCGTCGAGGTCCCGGTGGCGCGGGCGGGCGGGGTCGGGCGCGTGCTCCTGTACGGCGTGGGCGACGGCTCGCCGCGGGCGTTGCGCAGGGCCGGCGCGGCGCTGGCGCGCAAGGTCAAGGGCCGCGACACGCTGACCGTGGTGCCGCCCGAGGGCGACGTCGCCGCGTTCGCCGAGGCCGCGCTGCTGGCCGGATACACCTTCAAGATCGGCAAAGAGGGCCGCAAGGGCGTGCGGGCGATCGAGCTGGCCGGCGCCGACGCCGAGCCGGTGCGCCGGGCCGAGGTCGTGGCGGAGGCCGTCGCGCTGGCCCGCGACCTGGCCAACATGCCGTCCTCGGTCAAGCATCCCGCCTGGCTGGCCGAGCGCGCCGCCGAGCAGGGCCTGCCGGTGCGGGTGTGGGACGAGGAGCAGCTCCAGGCCGAGGGGTTCGGCGGCATCCTGGCCGTCGGGCGCGGCTCGGTCCGGCCGCCCCGGCTGATCCAGCTCTCCTACGTCCCCGAGCAGCCGGCCGAGCGGCACGTCGTGCTGGTGGGCAAGGGCATCACGTTCGACTCGGGCGGCCTGTCGCTCAAGCCGACCGAGAACATGAAGACGCAGAAGACCGACATGGCGGGCGGCGCGGTGGTGATCGCCGTGCTGGCCGCGCTGGCCCGGCTCGGCGCCCCCGTACGCGTGACGGGCCTGATCGCCGCCGCCGAGAACATGCCGTCCGGCACCGCCCAGCGTCCCAGCGACGTCATCAGGCACTACGGTGGTCGCACGGTCGAGGTGCTGAACACCGACGCCGAGGGCCGGCTGGTGCTGGCCGACGCGCTGGCCTACGCCGACGCCGAGCTCGACCCCGACGCGGTCGTGGACATCGCCACCCTCACCGGGGCCATCTCCGTGGCGCTCGGCCGGAACGTCGGCGCCGTCTACGCCTCCGACGAAGACCTGGCCGCCCAGCTCCTGGCCGCCGGCCAGGCCAGCGACGACCGGCTCTGGCGCATGCCGCTGATCGACGACTACGCCCCGGCCCTGGAGTCGTCGATCGCCGACCTGGCCAACGTCGAGAGCGGTTCCCGCTACGGCGCCGGGTCCATCACGGCGGCGCTGTTCCTGCGGGAGTTCGCGGGCAAGCGCCCGTGGGCGCACCTCGACATCGCCGGGGTCGGCCGCAGCACGGTCGACGAGGGCACCCTGACCAAGGGCGCGACCGGGTTCGGCGTGCGCGTGCTGCTGGAGTGGCTGACCCGGGGCTGAGACCGGGCCGGCCCGGAGTCGACGGGCTAGTCGGCGATCTTCACGGCGGCCAGCAGGCCGTCGCCCAGGGGCATGAGCACCGACCGCAGCCGGTCGTCGCCCTGCACCAGCTTGCCCAGCTCGCGCAGCGAGACCGTGTCGGGGTCGCGCTGCGTGGGGTCGGCCACCCGGTCGTGCCACAGCGCGTTGTCGAAGGCCACCACGCCGCCGACGCGCAGCAGGCGCACCGCCTCGGCCAGGTAGTCGACGTACTCCTGCTTGGCGCCGTCGGCGAAGACCATGTCGTAGCCGCCGTCGGAGAGCCGGGGCAGCACGTCGAGCGCCCGGCCCGAGATCAGCCGCACCCGCCCGCCGGAGAAGCCCGCCTCCGCGAACGCCTGCCGGGCCAGCCGCTGGTGCTCGGGCTCGACGTCGACGCTGGTCAGCGTGCCGTCGCCGCGCATGCCGCGCAGCAGCCACAGGCCCGAGACGCCGCAGCCGGTGCCGATCTCGACGACCGACTTGGCGTTGACGACGGTGGCGAGGAAGCAGAGCGCGGCCCCGCCCCCGGGAAGGATGGGCACCGCACCCATCTCCAGCCCGCGCTGACGCGCCGCGTGCAGGATCTCATCCTCGTGATGGAACTGCTCCGCATAGGCCAGAGTGGCCTCCACCGGACTGGTCATCGGCCTCCTCCCCCCACTTTCGTGCGATTGGTCACCGATCGCAGCCTAGGGGAGTCACGCCTGGACGGGAACTCAGGACGGTCCGAAGGCGTTGCAGGTTTAAACGGGCTTTGCCGGTCCGGAAGGCAGGCAGTGCGCACGAAGGGACGAAACCAGGCACTATGACGGTAGCGGTGGTCCCAGAGAGAGGAGTGCTGGTGGACGAAAGCGACCACCAGGCGGATACTCCCGTGTCGTCTGATTGGACGCCTCCCACGTGGGAGGAAGTGGTGCGGACTCATTCCGCACGCGTGTACCGGCTGGCGTACCGGCTTACCGGCAATGTCCACGATGCCGAGGACCTCACGCAGGAGGTCTTCGTCAGGGTCTTCAGGTCGCTGTCGAGCTACACCCCCGGCACGTTCGAGGGCTGGCTGCACCGGATCACGACGAACCTGTTCCTCGACATGGCGCGGCGCAAGCAGCGCATCCGGTTCGAGGGGCTGGCCGACGACGCCGCCGAGCGGCTGCGCGGTCGTGAGCCGTCGCCGGCGCAGGCGTTCGACGACGCCCACCTGGAGCCCGATATCCAAGCCGCCCTCGACGCGCTCGCCCCGGAGTTCCGGGCCGCGATCGTGCTGTGTGACATCGAGGGCCTGTCCTACGAGGAGATCGCGGCCACGCTCGGCGTCAAGCTGGGTACGGTCCGAAGCCGTATTCACCGTGGCCGGGCGCAGTTGCGGGAGGCGCTCGACCATCGAGCCCCCCGTACTACCCAACTCCCCCCGACCGTGATCAGTGGGGAGGAAGTCTGATATGGCTCATCTAGGAGAACGCGTTTCGGCGCTCGTCGACGGAGAGCTGAACCACACCGAGCGCGATCGCGCGCTCGCCCACCTGACCTTCTGTGCTGACTGCCGGCGGGAGGTCGAGTCGATGCGGGCGCTGAAGTCGCGCCTGCGCTCGCTCGACGGCCCGGCGATGCCGGCCGATCTGACCATGTCGCTGCTGCGCATGGCGGAGCCGGGTGGGCCGCTGCCGCCGAGGGAGCGCCCTTTCCCTACCCGTACGTTCGGGGGGGTGCCCATCCCTGGGCCCCACAGCATCGCGCCCCTGGACAACCGCCCGCGCAGGGACGCCACCGCTGGGGCCTCGGGCCCTGGGCGGGGCGGTAGGCGGCGCGGCGCGTACGTCGCGGTGGGCGTGGTGTCCGCCGCCGTCGCACTCGGCACCTTCTTCGCGGTCTCGGGCACAGGACCCCAGACCTCGCCGCCGCCGGTCGAGCTCTGGCGGGTGCAGCACTCACCGGCCACCAGCGCGCCGCCCACCGCCACGCCTTGAACCGGGGGCTCGCCTGGGATACTCGGGTGGCGTAGTCGACGATGCCAGGGGCATACGATCTGGGTTCGGGATTTGTCGCAAACAAAGCCTTTTATGACCCTCGTATGCCGCCAGAGCAAAGATTGCGGTGGCCGAGCAAGGAGTGGTGAGACGTAGATGACCGACGAGACGCGCCCGGGCGAAGGACGCACGACGTCGGACTTCCCCGAGCCACAGGGGCGGCCGGAGTTCCTGCCCGCCGACGAGCAGGGCGAGCAGGCGGACCGCCGGTCCGACCCGCCCGCCTCGTTCGGCGCGTCCTGGGGCGACCCGTCGGGCCGCTCCGACAGTCCGGGCGTGTCGCCGTACGACCCGTCGGGCCGTTCCGAGAGCCAGGCGTCGCCGTACGAGCCGCCGGGCCGTTCCGGCGGCGTGCCGCCGCACGACGGGGGCACGCGGGCGTACGAGGGTCCGTCGTTCGAGAGCCCCGCCGGGCCACGGGGGTTCGAGAGCCCCTTCGAGAGCCCTGGCGGCACGCGGGCGTACGAGACCCCGTCCTTCGGGCCGGCGGAGACCGGGCCGCGGCCGATGCAGCCGCCGCCCTTCATGGGCGCGTACGGCGGCAACCACCCGCCGCCGCCGCGGCAGGCCCTGGGCATGGGCCCGGGATGGGCGCCGCCGCCGCAGGGCGGGCCCGGCGCGGGCGCGCTGCCCAGGCGCGGACTCAACGCCGGCGCGCTGATCGCGATCGCCGTGGCCATCGCGCTGGTGGCCTCCGTGCTCGGCAGCCTCGGCACGTACCTGCTGACCAGGTCGAGCAGCAGCGGCACCGACCCGTCCTACAGCCTCGGCCCGGCCCCGACGGGCGCGACCAACAGGGCGCCCGACTCGGTGGCCGGCGTGGCCGCGCGGGTCCTGCCCAGCGTGGTCTCGCTGGAGGTCGGCAACGGCACCAACACCGAGGGCGCCTCCGGCTCCGGATTCCTGATCAAGAACGGCTACGTGGTGACCAACAACCACGTGGTCGCCATGGCCGCCAAGGGCGGCGAGATCAAGATCATGTTCAACAACCGCAAGACCACCGCGGGCCGCATCGTCGGCCGCGACCCGGGCTCCGACCTGGCCGTGGTCAAGCCCGAGGAGACCTTCGGCACGCCGGAGATCACCCTCGGCAACTCCGACCAGGTCGTGGTGGGCGACCCGGTGATCGCCATCGGCTCGCCGCTCGGCCTCAGCGGCACGGTCACCACGGGCATCGTCAGCTCGCTCAACCGTCCGGTCATCGCCGGCGACGAGACGGGCGCGGCCACCGAGGAGCCCGCCTACATCAGCGCCATCCAGACCGACGCCGCCATCAACCCGGGCAACTCCGGCGGCCCGCTGGTCAACGGCAGGGGCGAGGTCGTCGGGGTGAACTCGGCCATCGCCACCCTCAGCCGTTCGGTGAACAGCCAGAGCGGCAGCATCGGCCTGGGCTTCGCGATCCCGGTGAACCAGACGCGGCGCGTGGCCGAGGAGCTGATCACCACGGGCAAGGCCAAGCGTCCGAAGATCGGCATCGTGCTGGACAAGGACTACAAGGGCCAGGGCGTGCGCATCGCCTCCGAGCCCGCCGAGGGCCGCCAGCCGGTCGACGCCAACGGCCCCGCCGACAAGGCCGGGCTGAAGGCGGGCGACGTCATCCTGGAGGTCGACGGGCTGGCGCTGCAGGACGGCAACGAGCTGATCGCCCTGATCCGCAGCAAGGCGCCGGGCGCCAAGATCACCATCAAGTACCAGCGCGCCGGAGCGGAACGCACCGCCACCCTCACCGTCGTCGCGGACGATCAGCCGGCTCCCAGCCCGTCCTGAGTGATATGACCCATGGGGGACGGTTCAGCCACGGGCTGGAGCCTTTAGTCTGTGGAGAGGATTGCGGACTGCGGGTAGGAGCGTACGGTGTTCGGACTCGGGTGGATGGAGGTCGGAGCGCTGATCGTCATCGCGCTCCTGGTCTTCGGTCCTGACAAGTTGCCGCAGGCCGCCTCGCAGGCGGGCAAGACGCTGCGCAACCTGCGGCGCATGGCCAACAACGCGCGCGACGACCTGCGGGCGGGCCTCGGGCCGGAGTTCCAGAACTTCGACCCCGCCGACCTCAACCCGAAGAACTTCGTCCGCAAGCACCTCCTCGACGATCTGGAGGACGACTGGAACGGCCGTCCCGGAGGTCTGGAGCCGGCCGCCGTCGCGTCCTACGACGCCGCTGAGCCGCCGTCGGAGCTCGCCTATGGCGAGTTGCCCCCCTACGACTCCGAGGCCACCTGACACACCCTGCAGACGCGCGACGGGCCCGCCCAGCTTTCGCTGGGCGGGCCCGTCTTCGCGTGGGAGGGTCAGGAACGGTTGGGCGACAGGCCGAGCTGCATGCCCTTGATGCTGGAGGAGCGCTTGCTCAGACCGGCGGCGATCTTCCGCAGCTCCGCGGCGGCCGGCGAGTCGGGGTCGGTCAGCACCAGCGGCTTGCCCTCGTCGCCGCCCTCGCGCAGGCGCAGGTCGATCGGCACCTGGCCGAGCAGCGGGACGCGGGCGCCCAGCGTGCGGGTCAGGGCGTCGGCGACGGTCTGGCCGCCGCCCTCGCCGAACACGGCCACGCGCTCGTCGCAGTGGGGGCAGGGCAGCCAGGACATGTTCTCGATGACGCCGGCGATCTGCTGGTGGGTCTGGGCGGCGATCGAGCCGGCCCGCTCGGCCACCTCGGCGGCGGCCTGCTGGGGCGTGGTCACGACCAGGATCTCGGCCGACGGCAGCCGCTGCGCCACCGAGATGGCGATGTCGCCGGTGCCCGGCGGCAGGTCGAGCAGCAGGACGTCGAGGTCGCCCCAGTAGACGTCGGCCAGGAACTGGTGGAGCGCCCGGTCGAGCATCGGCCCGCGCCACACGACCGGCGTGTTGCCCTCGGGCTTGAACATGCCGACGGAGATGACCTTGATGTCGTGCGCCGACGGCGGCATGATCATGTCCTCGACCTTGGTGGGACGCTCGGCGGCGCCCAGCATGCGAGGAATGCTGTGACCGTAGATGTCGGCGTCGACGATGCCGACCTTCAGGCCGTTGGACGCCATCGCGGCGGCCAGGTTGACGGTGACCGACGACTTGCCCACGCCGCCCTTGCCGCTCGCGACGGCGAAGACGCGGGTCAGCGAGCCGGGCTGGTTGAAGGGGATCTCCTTCTCCGGGCCCCGGTCGCCCCGCAGCTTGGTCTGCAGGGTCTTGCGCTGCTCGGGGCTCATGACGTCGAGCTCGATCTGGACGTCCGTCACGCCGCCGACCTTGCCGACCGCCGTCTTCACGTCGCGGGTGATGGTGTCCTTCATCGGACAGCCTGACACGGTGAGGTAGACGCCCACCCGGACCGCGCCGTCGGGGGCGATCTCGATGTTCTTGACCATGTCGAGGTCCGTGATCGGGCGACGGATCTCGGGGTCGATGACGGTGGCGAGGGCGGCCGTCACCTGTTCCTGGGTTGGTGCCATCGAAGTCTCGGCACGAGGGAGTGCCGTCCCTCCTTAGTCGGTCTATGTGTGACAGGCGCTGAAAGCCAGTGAGAAATGCCCCTCCATGGTATGAACCCGGGGGGCCGCTCGGTTAATCCGCGCTGTTAGGTGTCTGTGCAACAACGTCTAAGGTTACTGCGTGACTCTGCTGCGCGACGAGGGGCTCACCGCCGAGGAACTGGCGGTCTGGCGGATGTTGCAGCGGGCCCAGGTGCGCATCGCCCGCCGCCTGGAGGCCGAGCTGCTGGTGGCCCACGATCTGCCGCTGGCCTCGTACGAGGTGCTGGCCCAGCTCGCCGAGGCGCCGGGGCGGCGGCTGCGCATGAACGACCTGGCCGACCGCGTGCTGCTCTCGCGCAGCGGGCTGACCAGGCTGATCGACCGGTTGCAGCGGCACGGGCTGGTCGGGCGGGAGGCGTGCTCCGACGACGCCCGCGGGTTGTTCGCGGTGCTGACCGAGCCGGGCGCCGCGCGGCTGGCCGAGGCCACGCCGACCTACCTGCGCGGGGTCAAGGACCAGTTCCTCGACCTGCTGGGCGCGGGCGACGTCGGCGCGGTGCGGGCGCTGCTGGCCAGGCTCGACGTCACTGACGTTTGTTGAGCTCCTCCAGCAGCCGGCCGAGCTCGGCGCGCAGGTAGTCGCGGGTGGCGACCTCGTTGAGGGCCAGGCGCAGGCCGGCGATCTCGCGGGTGAGGTACTCGATCTCGGCCTGGTTGCGGTCGGCGGCCTCGCGGTCCTGCTCGTACTGGATGCGGTCGCGGTCGTCCTGGCGGTTCTGGGCGAGCAGGATGAGCGGCGCGGCGTAGCTGGCCTGGAGCGACAACATCAGCGTGAGGAAGATGAACGGGTACGGGTCCCACTTGAGCGACGGGGGAGCGGCGACGTTCCAGATCACCCAGATCGCCACGAACACCGTCATGTAGACGATGAACCGGGCCGTGCCGAGGAAACGGGCGATCTGCTCGGACAGGCGGCCGAACGCCTCGGGGTCGTAGTGCGGGCGCAGCGAGCGGCGCAGCGCCCGCGGCTGGTCGAGCCGGTCAGTGGTCACGGTGGTCCCCCTCGCGCCAGTCGTCGGGAAGCAGGTGGTCGAGGACGTCGTCGACGGTCACCGCGCCGACCAGCCTGCCCAGCTCGTCCACGACTGGGGCGGCGACCAGGTTGTAGTTGGCCAGGAAGGCGTGCACCTGGCGCAGGGTGAAGTCGGGCCTGATCGGGTCGAGCGAGGGGTCGAGCACGCGGCCGAGCAGCGTCGAGGGCGGCTCGCGCAGCAGCCGCTGGAAGTGCGAGACCCCCAGGTACGTGCCGGTCGGCGTCTCGGTGGGCGGCCTGGTCACGTAGACCTGGGCGGCGACGGCGGGCGGCAGGTCCTGCTGGCGGATGTGGGCCAGCGCCTCGGCCACCGTCGCGTTGGGCGGCAGGACGACCGGCTCGCTGGTCATCACGCCGCCCGCGGTGTCGTCGGCGTAGGTCAGCAGCCGCCGCACCGGGGCCGCCTCGCCGGGCTCCATGAGCGCCAGCAGCCTGGCCGCCTGCTCCTCGGGCAGGTCGTGCAGCAGGTCGGCGGCGTCGTCGGGGCCCATCTCCTCCAGGACGTCGGCGGCCCGCTCGGGTTCGAGGGTGCCGAGGATGCCGATCTGGTCGTCGGGCGGCAGCTCCTCCAGCACGTCGGCCAGGCGGTCGTCGGCGAGCTGGCGGGCGATCTCGATGCGCCGCTTGGCGGGCAGCTCGTGCAGGGCGCTGGCCATGTCGGCGGCGCGCAGCGACTCGAACGCGGCGATCAGCCCGGCCGCGCCCTGGTCCTTCTGCAGGGTGTCGAAGCCGGACACCTCGGTCCAGCCGACCGTCCTGGGCTCGCGCCGGCGGCCCTTGAAGAGCGCGACCTTGGTGATCTCCCACCGGGACGGCAGGGTCTCCTCCATGGCGACGTCGTAGACGGTCATGGGCTCGTCGCCGACGCGTACGGACAGGTCGAGCACCTCGCCGATGACCAGGGTCTCCGAGGCGCGCTGCTCGAACCGGCGCATGTTCAGCCGCCCGGTGAAGACGACCGCGCCCGCCTCGATGCGGCGCACGCGGGTGATCGGGAGGAACACCCGGCGGCGCGGCTGCACCTCGACGACCATGCCGTGCACCTGCGGGTTGC
This sequence comes from Nonomuraea sp. NPDC001831, assembly GCF_042892035.1. NCBI lineage: Bacteria > Bacillati > Actinomycetota > Actinomycetes > Streptosporangiales > Streptosporangiaceae > Nonomuraea > Nonomuraea sp. NPDC001831. Next base: position 346,493 of record NZ_JBIATU010000008.1, read on the forward strand.
CGGTGATGCGCAGGCCCACCACGACGTCGCGGACGCGGCCGATCTGATCGCCCGTGGGGTCGAAGACGGGGGTCCCCGCCAGCCGGGCCACGAAGATCTGCACGTGGGCCAGGCTAACAGTGAGACGCCGTTGCGCCCCGGTTGCCTGGCATGTCAGTATCAAACGCATTTAACGCTGATTACTGGGCACTAGGGGTACACCATGAGGCTGGCGGGGCTCGCACTGGCATTCGTGTCGTCGTGTTGTTTCGCGTTCTCCGGGCCGATGGCCAAGTACCTCATCACCGCCGGGCTCGCGCCGGTCGAGGCCGTCTGGACCCGGATGGCGGGCGCCGGGCTGCTGCTGGTCGCGGTGCTGGCGGTGGTCAAGCCGCGGGCCCTGCGCATCCCGCGGGCCCGGCTGCCGTTCCTCGGGCTCTACACCGTGATGGCCGTCGCGGGCGTGCAGTCGCTCTACTTCGTCGCCATCACCCGGCTGCCGGTGGGGATCGCGCTGCTGCTGGAGTTCATGGCGCCGGTGATGGTGGTGGCCTGGGTCAGGCTCGTCCGCAAGGTACGCCTGGCCGGGGCCGCCTACGTCGGCGCGGTGATCGCGTTCGTCGGCCTGGCGATCGTCGTCGAGGCGTGGCAGGGCATGCGCCTGGACGCGCTCGGCCTGCTCCTCGGCCTGCTGGCCGGGGCGTGCTGCGCCGGGTACTTCCTGATGGGCGACAGCATGGGCCCCGACATCGACCTGCTCGGCCTGGTCGCCTGGGGCATGGTCGGCTCGGCCGTCGTGCTCATCCCCTTCGCGCAGCCCTGGGACATCCCCTGGGAGGCCTTCACGCTCTCCGTCGCCCCGCAGGGCGGCACGACGCTGCCGGTGCTGGGGGCGTACCTGTGGCTGGTGCTGGTGGCGACCGCGTTGGCGTACATCCTCAGCATGAACATGGTGCGGCGGCTGTCGGCGGCGGTGGGGGCGACGGTCGCCTCGCTGGAGGTCATCGGCGGCGCGGTGGTCGCGTGGGCGCTGGTCGGCGAGACGCTGGGGGTGTTCCAGATCGTCGGCGGGCTGATCGTGCTCGGCGGCGCGCTGCTCGCCCAGACCGCCACCTCGGGCGGCGGGCCGGCCCCCGCCCCGGACCGCCCGGCCGAGGTCACCGCCCAGGTGTGAGCCCGGCCGAGGTCACCGCTCAGGTGTGAGCCCGGCCGCCGCGGAGCCGGGCGCGCCGGGGGTCAGCGTTCCGGCGTGAGGCGCAGGACGGTCGAGTCGCGGGCCCAGCGCTCGGTCAGGTGCTCGCTGTCGGGGGCGTTGAGCCGCTCCTTGGCCAGCACCGCCACGGCGTCGGCCGCCGCGGCCTGGTCGACGACCGAGACCGCCGCGTCGAACTCCACCAGCCGCGCGCCGTTGTCCTTGCTGCGCAGCGTCACGCGCACCCGGTCGAGCGCGCCGAGGCCCGGCAGGTCCTGCTCGCCGCCGCCGGTCACGAGGTAGATGGCGCCGTCGTGCCAGGCGTGCCAGGCCAGGCGCGGGCGGTCGAGGGCGAGCCAGAGGATGCCGGACTTCTTGGCGCCCTCCTCGATGGCCGCGATGTCGTCGCTCACGTTCAGACTGTAACCCCCGAACCGCTCGGGGCCCGCGCGCGTTTCACCGGTATGCGGTCGTTCATCCTCGTCCTCGTCCTCGTCGCGGGCTGCGGCGCCGCCGGTCCTGAGCCGCCGTCCGCGTGCCGGTCCTCCGCCCGTACGGGGCCGCTGGACACGCGCGTCCTGCGGCAGACCGTGTACGACTACCCGGCCTCCCCGACGCCTGAAGCGCTCGCCGGGACGGTGGAGGCCGTCGTCACCGGCCACCTGACGGGCTGGGTCGCCGGGCCCGTGGTCGAGGAGGGCATCCCGGGGGACCGCACCCATTACGTCCTCATGCGCGCCCAGGTCGAAGAGCGGCTCAAGGGCGCCGCCGCGGACGTCGCGGACGTCGCGTTCCACCAAGGCGCGGCGGTGGACGACGCGGGCACGCCCGTCCACAGCGTGGCCGACTTCGCCCGCGCGGCGCCCCCGGGCACCCGGGTGCTGCTGTTCATGAACCGCGCCAGAGCGACCGGCAAGGTCGTCGAGGGACGCCCGGTCGCCTGGTCGACGCCCCCGCAGGGCGTGATCCTGCACGAGGTGACCGACGACCCCGGCGGCCGGGCCGTCGGCGGCAGGGACGAGATCTTCTCCTCGACCGGCTGGAACCAGCCGTGCGGCATCGACGGCCTGATCGCCCGCCTGCGCGCCCACGGATTCACCGGCTGAACACTTTGCCCTTTTCTGGTGTCCGCCGGGTGCTCTGTCGGGGAGAACCGCATTCATGGGGATCGTCTCTCGCGGCTTCGCCGGGAAACACTTCCGGCGGCCGCGGCCGGAGCTGGCCGGGCGGGTGCCGCCGGGCCAGTACCTGGCTGAGGGGTTCCCGGTGCTCACTGCGGGGGCGACGCAGCACATCCGGACCGAGCGGTGGTCGTTCACCGTCAGGGGCGGCGCGGGCGAGCCCACCTGGACGTGGACGGACCTGCTGTCGCTGCCCGCCGAGCAGATCACCGTGGACATCCACTGCGTCACCCACTGGAGCAAGCTCGACACCACCTGGACGGGCGTGTCCCTCGACCGGCTGCTGACCGGCGCCGACCGGGCGGCCGGGTACGCCCTGGCCGTCAGCTACGGCGGCTACGCCACCAACCTGCCGGTCGAGGAGATCGTGGACGGCAAGGCGTGGCTGGTCTACGCCTACGAGGGCGCGCCGATCCCGCCCGAGCACGGCGGCCCGGTGCGGATGCTGGTGCCCGCCCACTACCTGTGGAAGAGCGCCAAGTGGATCCACGAGCTGTGGCTCATGGACGAAGACCGCCCCGGCTTCTGGGAGCGGTCCGGCTATCACAACTTCGGGGACCCATGGCGGGAACAGCGGTACTACGACGACTGACCTGGCAGCCGGCCACGATCGCCGAGGTCGTCCCGGAGACCGACCAGACGCGTACGCTGCTGCTCGACGTGCCCGGCTGGCCGGGACACCGCGCCGGCCAGCACGTGGACGTGCGGCTGACGGCCGACGACGGCTACCAGGCGACCCGGGCGTACTCGCTGGCCGGCGCGCCCGGCGAGCGGCCCTCGATCACCGTGGTCAGGGTGGCGGGCGGCGAGGTGTCGCCGTACCTGGTGGAGGTGGCCGAGGCCGGCGACCAACTGGAGGTGCGCGGCCCGATCGGCGGCTACTTCGTGTGGGAGCCCATGCCGGAGCGGCGGCCGCTGCTGCTGGTCGCGGGCGGGTCGGGCGTGGTGCCGCTGCGCTCGATGCTGCGCCACCGCGCCCGGCTGGGCGACGGCACCCCGGTCCGGCTCGTCTACTCCGTACGCGACCCCGGCCAGGTGATCTACCGCGACGAGCTGGAGTCCGCCGGCGCCGAGGTGACCTTCGTCTACACCCGCTCGGCCCCCACCGACTGGCCCGAGCCCGTGGGCCGGGTGGACCGCTCGCAACTGGTCCGGCTGGCCTGGCCGCCCGCCCACGAGCCGCTGGCCTACGTCTGCGGCCCGACCGCGTTCGTCGAGCACGTCGCCGCCATCCTCACCGCCCTGGGCTACCCGCCCACCGACGTCCGCACCGAGCGGTACGGCTAGGAGAGACACCATGCAACAACCCGTGGACGGCAACGCCGCGGCAGGCCCGCTGGCCCAGTTCTTCGGCCGGGACATGACGGCCGCCCAGGGCGTCTGCGCGCAGTGCGGCATGAACGGCCCGCTGGGGGAGGCCACCGTGTACGGCCCCGCCCCCGGCACCGTGCTGCGCTGCCCGAACTGCGACAACGTGCTCATGACCCTGGTGGAGGCGCCGGGCCGGATGATGGCCGCGATGCCGGGCCTCGGCCTGCTGGAGACGCCCGTGCAGGGAGGTGGCTGACCGTGGCCGTCGTCTCGAAGGGCTTCAAGGGGCGCGGCGGGCACGACGACCGTCTGCCGCCCGGCCAGTACCTCACGCCCGGCTTCCCCGTCCTGTCCGCGGGCCCGACACCCCGGGTGGACACCGCCGGCTGGACGTTCACCCTGGTCACCGAGGCCGGCCGGGAACGCGTCTGGACCTGGGACGAGTTGCTCGACCTGCCCCAGAGCGCCCCGCACACCGACCTCCACTGCGTCACCGGCTGGTCGAAGTTCGACACCGACTGGCAGGGCGTGTCGATCGACGTCCTGCTCGACGACGTGGACACGCAGGCGGAGTTCGCGGAGGCGTACTGCCACGGCGGCTACACGACCAACCTGCCGCTGGCCGACCTGCGCGGCGGCAGGGCGTGGATCGTCCACACCTTCGACGGCGACCCGCTGCCCGCCGAGCACGGCGGCCCGGCCCGGCTGCTGGTCCCGCACCTGTACCTCTGGAAGTCCGCCAAATGGGTCAAGGGCCTGCGCCTGCTCGACCGCGACCGGCCCGGCTTCTGGGAACGGGCCGGGTACCACAACTACGGCGACCCCTGGCGCGAGCAGCGCTACTGGAACAGCTGATCGTGCCCATAGACGGGGGACGCCTGCCGCGGGCGGCCCGGCAGCCGTTAGCGTTGGCGCATGCGCTCACGTCGTTCCGTGCTCTCCGTGCCGGGCAGCAACCCCCGCTTCCTGGAGAAGGCCCAGACCCTGCCCGCCGACGAGGTCTTCCTCGACCTTGAGGACTCCGTCGCGCCGCTGGCCAAGGACGAGGCCCGCAAGAACGTCGTGACCGCGCTGCGCGAGGGCGACTGGACCGGCAGGACCCGCGCGGTCAGGGTCAACGACCTGACCACGATGTGGACGTACCGGGACGTCATCGAGGTCGTGGAGGGCGCCGGGCAGTTCCTCGACTGCCTGATCCTGCCCAAGGTCCAGGACCCGACCGAGGTCGTCTGGCTCGACACGCTGCTGACCCAGATCGAGCGGTCGATGGGCTACGAGGTGGGCCGCATCGGCATCGAGGCCCAGATCGAGAACGCCCGCGGCCTGGTCAACGTCGACGCCATCGCCGGGTCGTCCAGGAGGCTGGAGGCCCTGGTGTTCGGGCCGGCCGACTTCATGGCCTCGATCAACATGCGCACCCTCGTGGTCGGCGAGCAGCCGCCCGGCTACGAGGAGGGCGACGCCTACCACTACATCCTCATGCGCCTGCTGATGGCCGCCAGGATGCACGACCTCCAGGTGATCGACGGCCCCTACCTCCAGATCAAGGACGTCGAGGGCTACCGCCGGGTCGCCCGCCGGGCCGCCGCGCTCGGGTTCGACGGCAAGTGGGTGCTGCACCCCCTGCAGGTGGAGGCGGCCAACGAGGTGTTCTCGCCGAGCCAGGAGGACTACGACCACGCCGAGCTGATCCTGGAGGCGTACGAGCACTACACCACCGTCGAGCGGCGCGGCGCGGTCATGCTGGGCGAGGAGATGATCGACGAGGCGTCCCGCAAGATGGCGCTCGTCGTGGCCGCCAAGGGCAGGGCGGCCGGTCTGGCGAGGACGAAGACGTTCACACCTTGACGCCCACCGCGGTGAAGAACCACAACGACGAGGTCAGCCAGAGCCCGACCAGCGCCGTGAACGCCAGCCCGCCGAGCACCGGCAGCGTCCAGCCCGGCGCGTCGCGCTTGGGCAGCGCCAGCATCTTCGCCGTGAACACGCCGTAGAAGAAGCAGCCGAGCAGCGAGTGGGCCAGCACGCGCGGCACGTCGAACTGCAGGCCCAGGGCGTACAGGCAGTGGAAGGCGACGGGGATCGTGAGGAGGAAGGCCAGCCGCCCCGACCAGCGGTGGACGCCCTCCGGGAGCTCGATCCCCAGCCTTCCCCACATCGACAGCGCCGAGACCACCTGGACGATCGCCAGCGCGAACGCTCCCGTCGTCAGCCACGCCTTCATCGGCAGCGCGCCGGAGAACCCGGCCGGGCCGATCGCGAACCCCGTGGGCGTGTGCGCCCGGCCGTACACGCCGAGCCCCAGCGCCACCAGGCCGCCGGCCAGCAGCGGGATCAGCAGCACGGCGGCCGTGCGGTGGGCGGGCCGGTGCGAGGGACGGTGGATGGCGGTCATTGCATCTCCTCGATGAAGCCGTCCACGTCCTTCGGAAGGACCGTGGCGCCGGCGACGGTGACGGGGGTGGTGGGCCGGCCGGCGTCCAGCCGGGGGATGTCCACCTGGTCCTGGCCCAGGAACGCGGCGCCGACCTGGTCGTAGCCGCCGCCGGGGCGCGGGACGCGGATCCAGCCCGCTCGCAGCCTCGCGCCTCTGACCTGCGCGGTCGCCCGGTACAGCCCGGACGGCCGGACCACGGCGGGCGCGATGAAGGTCCACCTCCCGCCGCCGACGGACAGGCTGCCCCTGGCGCGTCCGCCGCCGAGCGTGGCGGTCAGCCGGGCCGTGCCCGGGCCCTTCAGCACGGCCTTCCCGCCGGCCTCGCCGCCCTTGAACCAGGCTTCCGACCTGCCGTCGCAGAAGTAGCCGACGGCCTTGCCGTCGCGGACGGAGATCGCTATCAGGCCGCCGTTGCCCTTGACGTACCCGCCGTAGTCGGCCTTGGGGATCTTCGCGGCCTCGGTGGGCGCGGGCGACGCCGACGACGACACCGACGGCGACGACCCGGACGGCGACGGTGTGGCGGCGGCCTGGGTCGGCGACCCGGCTGCCACGGTGCCGGTGGGATCGTCGGCCGCCGGTGCCGCGGTGACGCTGGCGACGCCCAGCCCCGCGGCCAGGACCGCGCCCGCCGCCAGGGTGATGAAAGGTCCCAGCCTTGACATGGACTGCTCCCGAACTCCGAAGGGGCGAAATGCCGTACGACTCCGAGCATCCGCCCAAAGGGGTGGGTCGTCTGTGAACTAATGCTCACCCGGCAGACAGAATGTATGGATGCAGGAGAACCCTGGACCGAATCCGCCATATGGCAGTCAGCCGCCTGGGCCGCCCGTCTATCCTTATGGGCCGCCGCCCGTGCCGCAGCCGCGGTCCTGGTTCCTACCGACGCCGCGGGGGGCTCGTTACGACCATCTCGCCCGCACCGCGGCGAACGAGCCGTGGCGGGCCGTCGTCGGCACGATCCTCGTGGGCGTCGGGTTCTTCGTCGTCGGCACCGGTGTGCTGCTCGTGGGCAAGGTCGCCGAGTTGATCCTCGGCCTGCCCGCGCCGACCGACCCCGGGCAGATCTTCGGCGATCCGGTGTTCGGGCTGGTGATGGTGCTGCTGTCGATCGCCGCCGTGCTGCCGCTCGTCTTCGGCACCGCCGCGCTCGTCCAGCGCCGCCGGCCCGGCACGCTGTCGTCGGTCGCCGGACGGCTGCGCTGGTCCTGGTTGCTGCGCTGCCTCGGCCTGGCCGTGCTGGCGCTGGTGCTGGGCCAGATCGCGCAGGTCACGGCCCTGTCGTTGTCGGGGGAGGGGTACTCCGACCTGTTCGGCTGGGTCGGCTGGGGACGGTTCCTGCCCGCCCTCGTGGTGATCGTGCTGCTGGTGCCGTTCCAGGCGGCGACCGAGGAGTACATCTTCCGCGGCTGGTTCGTCCAGGCGGTCGGCGTGCACGTGCGCAATCCGGTGTGGGCCATCCTCATCGGGTCCCTGCTGTTTGCGTCGCTGCACGGCTACTCGTGGGTGGGGCTGCTCGACGTGTTCGCCTTCGGCGCGGTGATGGGCTGGCTGGCCGTACGGACCGGGGGGCTGGAGGCGCCGATCGCGTTGCACGTGATGAACAACATGCTGGCCTTCGGGCTCAGCGCGGCCTCCGGCAGCCTGGAGGACGCGCTGGACCAGGGCAAGACGCCCATCCCGTGGCAGGCGTTGTCGGGAACGGTGGTGCAGCTCGCGGTGTATGCGATTGGTGTGTTCTATATATCCAAAAAGCGGGCAATTAGTGCTATTTCTGGATAAATCAGGCGAGAGGTTCCGGAAATCTCGCTAGAGAGGTCTCGCCAATCCGGCTCAGGCATGCTGGTCTGGTTCCTGTGGGACAGGCGAGGGCGTCACGGAGGTGATCGTTTTGGTGGGACGGGGTAGAAAATAGGCGCATAAGGTGGGACGGGATTTGTGGAACGGTCCGTAGGAAACGGCCCGTTCGCTCACCGTTTCCCCGCGCAACCCGGTTGACCAGGTCCGATTCGACGGGTTCCACCTGTACGACGAGTTCGACTAGGAGGTGCGGCGCGTGGCCTCCGGCCCCAGCGATCCGCCACGGCGACCGCCGGACGACGACGACCCGCGTCCTGAGGACGCCGCGGAACCCCCCTCTCCCGACGAGCCCGGCACCTCTCCCGGGCCCAGGGCCGCGTCCGAGCAGGCCAGGGCCTCTTCCGGGCAGCCCGGAGCCTCTTCCGGGGAGTCCGGGCCCTCTTCCGGGGAGGCCAGGGCCTCTTCCGGGGAGCCCAGGATCCGCCACTCACCGCCCGGGCCCACCGACGACCGGGCCCGGGGCTTACCCTTGACCTCCCCTTGGGGCATGCCGCCGTTCGCGTCCCCGATCCCGGAGGAGTCGCCGCAGGAACCGCCCAAGGGGCGCAGACCGTACAGCTCGCCGACGGCCGAGCCCGAGGTCGAGCCGCGCCGCCGTCCCCGGCGCATCGTCAACCGCCCGGACAAGCTCGTCGCCGGCGGCCCGCCCCGCCAGGAACCGCCCGCCGCGCCCCCGCCCACTGCGCCGCCGTCCGAGCCCCCGGCCCCGCCCGCCGCCGGCCCCCAGGAGGGCACGGCCCCCGCGGTCCCCTACCGCGAGCCGCCCTACCACCTGCCGCTCCCCGCCGACGAGGCCCCCGCCACCCAGCCCCCGCCCGCGCCGCCCGAAACCCCCCGACCGCACGACCGCGGACCGCACGACCCCGGATCCCAGACCTCCGGACCGCACGACCCCGAGGTCCGCGACGCCGAGGTCCGCGACCCCGAGGCCCGGGATGCCGAGGCCGCGGTGGCCGGTGAGGAGGACGCCGAGGTCAGACGGGTCGGACGGCCGCCCGGCGGGCGTCCCACGAGACCGGACCTGCTGGTCGCCACCGGCCCGCCGCGCCCCGGCGGCGCCGGCGGCAGGCACCACAGAGGCCCGGCCCCGGCCGCCGTACGCCGGTCCAGCCCCGTGCACCGGGGCAGCAGGGCCGCCCCCATCGCCCTCACCATGGCCCTGGCGCTCCTGGTGGCCGCGGGGGTGCTCGTCTGGCGCTGGAGCGACACCGACGCCCCCGGACTGCGCCTGGAGGCCGGCACCGGCCGTTCGGGGGACGACCTGTTCACCGTCCCGGCCGCCGGCGTCGGCACCAACCAGAAGCTCAACGACATCGTCTCCGTCGGCCGCGCGGTGGTCGCGGTGGGCAGCGACACCACCAGCCCGACCCCGCGCCCGCTCTTCCTGTTCTCGCCCGACGCCGGCAAGCACTGGCAGCTCGGCCAGGTGAGCGGCGCCTCCACGCCCATCGTCCAGCGCGTGGTCGGCGGCGACGGCCGCTGGCTGGCCAGCGGCGGCGACGGCCCGTCCGGCGAGCGCGGCCTGTGGACCAGCGTCGACGGCTTCAGCTGGACGACGGTCAACGCGACCGGCATGGCCGCCTTCCGGCCCGGCGACCAGATCTACGACATCGCCAGGACGGCCTCCGGCTTCGTCGCCGTCGGCGCCACGCCGGGGGACGGCGGCCCCGGCCCGGCGGCCTGGCGCTCGTCCGACGGCCGGGCCTGGGAGCGCGTGGAGACCAGGGGGCTGGACGTCCAGGAGATCAGGGCGGTCGTCGCCCAGGGCGACACGGTCGTGGCCGTCGGCCGCCCGGCCGACGGGAGCGGCTCACGGGTGCTGCGCTCGTCCGACGGCGGACGCGACTGGCAGGCGACCGGCTTCCAGCTGCCCGAGGCCGAGCCGCGCACGGGCACGGTGGCCGTGCTGCCCAAACGGTTCGTCCTGGTGCCGACCAGGCAGCGTACGGTTGACGGCGGCGTGCGCGTCTACTGCTCGCCCACGGGCGCCCAGTGGTCGCAGTGCGGTTCCATCGGCGGCCTGAGCGGCGAGAGCCCCGGGGTGGAGTCGCTGGTCTCCTACCGGTCCGGCGTGGCCGCGATCAGCCAGGCCACCTTGGGCAAGTACTCGGTCCTGACCAGCGCCGACGGGCGCGGCTGGACCAAGCGGGCCGACCTCGGCGACCTGGCGGGCGCCACGCTGCGCGGCTTCACGATCTCCGACGGCGGCACCCTGTTCGCCGGCGGCGACCAGGCCGCCTCCGACGTCGACAACCAGCTCGTGCTGATGACCGCGCCGCCGCGCGGCGCCGCCTCCCGCGTCCAGCTCGGCCAGGTCGAGGGCCTGACCAGGGTGTCGCGCGAGACCACCCGCCTCGCGGCCGCCGGCGGCCGGTACGTCGCGGTCGGCGCGGCCTCCGGCGACGCCGGCCTGTGGACGATCAGCAACTGGCAGCGCTGGAAGTCGATGAGCCTCGGCGGCCCCGGCAGGCAGATCCTGGAGGACGTCGCCCACGGCGCTCGCGGCTGGCTGGCGGCCGGCAGCACCCAGACGAACCTGGCCGTCACCGACCCCCTGCTCGTCACCTCCGACGACGGCGAGAACTGGCGGCGGGTGCCGGTCTCCGGCGACCTGGCCCGCGATCGCGACCGGCCCTACCTGGACACCCACGCCGTCGCGGCCGGCAAGAAGGGGTACGTGCTGGCCGGCGAGTCCCACGACCAGGCGGGCTCGGTGGCCGCCGCCATGTGGTTCACGCCCGACCTGCGCAAGTACACGCGGTCCAGGAAGCTGCCCCAGGGCGGCTCGGGCGTCCGCGTCCACGACGTGATCGCGACCCAGGGCGGCTACGTCGCGGTCGGCGGGTCGGGGAGCGGCGACCGGGAGAACAGCGTGGTCTGGTTCTCCGACGACGGCGTCAACTGGAGCGCCCGCAAACGGCTCACCCCGCCGGACGCCACGTCGGCCGGGCTTCGGCAGGTCACGACGTACCACGACAAGCTCGTCGCCATCGGCACGGCCGTGACGGACGGCGCACGCCGCGCCTTCTCCGCCGTCTCCGACGACGACGGCGAGAGCTGGACGACGGCCTGGCTGCCCGCGGACCAGGCGGCGGCCGTGCACGACCTGGCCGCGGGCGACCAGGGCCTGGTGGCGGTCGGCTGGCACGGCGTCCCCGGCGAGGGCGACAGCGCGGCCTGGGTGTCCCAGGACGGCCTGTCGTGGAACCGCATGGCCCTGACCAGGGACCGGCTCTCCGGCCTCGGCATGCAGGCCCTGACGGCCGTGGCGATCAGCGGCACGGAGGTGGTGGCGCTCGGCCGGTCCACGACGTACGACACCGACCACCTGATCCTGTGGACCTCCAGCCTCACCGCCAACCGGTGAGCACGCCCCACTCGGTCAGGCAGCCGAGCAGCCCCTCGGTGAGCGGGAGCAGCGCCAGCTCGCCGGGGCCGCACCAGCGCACGTCGGCGGCGTCGTCCCCGGCCACGGGCACGCCGCCGGCGCAGGTGGCCAGGTAGTCGCGGATCACGTACGTGACGCCGCCCGGCCCGGGACGCTCCACCGTGCCGGCCAGGCGGCCCACCTCGACGCGCAGCCCGGTCTCCTCCATGACCTCGCGGCGCAGGCCGGCCGCGTCGCTCTCGCCGGGCTCCAGCCGGCCGCCCGGGAGCGACCACAGGCCCATGCCCGGCGGGCGGCCGCGCCGGATGAGAAGAAGCCGGTCAGAGGCGTCGAAAATGATCGCGCCGACACAATTTACGCGCACATGACCAAGATTACGACGGGATAACGGGTCCCGGTCTTGACGCGGCCGTGCCGGAGGAAGCACCGTGGGTAGCTGTGAGAGCGGCTCCTACCTGCCCAAGGTGCTTCGGCCCGCTTCACGGGTCGAGCGCCCTGTCCAGTGCGTTCCATTGCGACACGCACGGCGACGTCCTGCCGTACCAGCCTCCGCGACCGCCCACGGGCGAATCGCTGGAGGCCCTGCGGAAACGCTCGGTGGTGCCCGTGTGGCTGCCCTGGCCATTGCCGCCCGGCTGGACGGTGACCGGGTTCGGTGAGGTCGGCGACGAACGCACCGGCTCGCGGGCCAGCGTGGTCGCGCTGAGCGGCCCCTCGCCCATCGAGGGGCCGGCCGACCTGCTGGTCATCGCCGAGGAGCCGGGCGTCGGGCTCGGCGCGACGTTCGCGGGGCTCGACGGGCCCGACCCCGGTGAGGGGTTCGACTCCGGGCCGCCCAACGCGAAGATCGAGGTGCTGGGGCATCCTACGGCGATGTGGTGCCTGGCCGGCATCGACGACCGGGCCGTCTACGCCGGTGAGGCGCTGGGCAACTGGTTGTGGACCATCGCCTGGCCCGCCGAGGCGGGCTGCATGATCGCGCTGGCCGAGCTGTCCCTCCAGGACGCCCGCGACCGCGAGTTCGAGGTGCCGTTCGGCGGGTTCTCGCCGCTGCTGGAAGACTGAGGGCCGGAAATCGAGCGCCCGGCGGGCCGGGCGCGGGGCTGAGCAAGGATCGCCTCCCCCGGGCGGCCGGTTGGGGGAGCGGTGTCCGGGGTCAGGTTCTTCGTCGAGGCGTTCGTGACGATGTTCGTGATCATGGACCCGCCGGGCGTCATCCCGCTCTTCCTCGCCTACACCTTCGGCCGCACCCCGGCCGAGCGGCGGCGCATCGCCTGGCAGGCCGCGGTGACGGCGTTCTGCCTGGTGGTGGTGTTCGCGGTGTTCGGGCGGGCCATCCTGTCGTACCTGCACGTCGAGGTGCCCGCCATGCAGATCGCGGGCGGCCTGCTGCTCCTGCTGGTGGCCCTGGAGCTGCTGCGCGGCACGGCCGAGCCGCGCACCGACACCGTGCGCTCGAACGTCAACGTCGCCCTGGTGCCGCTCGGCACGCCGCTGCTGGCCGGGCCCGGCGCGATCGTGGCGACCATCGTCTTCGCCCAGCAGGCCGAGGGACGCGCCGACGGGCTGGCCGCGCTGATGCTGGCCATCGCGGCCGTGCACATCCTGCTGTGGCTGTTCATGCGCTTCTCGGTCAGCATCATCCGCGTCATCAAGGAGAACGGCGTGGAGCTGGTCACCAGGATCGCCGGCCTGCTGCTGTCGGCGCTCGCCGTGCAACTCATCATCAACGCGATTCGCGCTCTCATGCAGACGGGCTAAAGTTCGGAAGCGTGACAGCGCGTATCGAGCGAGTGGTGACCGAGGGCGTCGTCGACATCGACGGCACCGAGCACAAGGTCGAGAACAACACCTGGATCATCGGTGACGACGACGAAGTCATCGTCATCGACGCGGCGCGTGACGCCGAGAAGATCCTTGAGCAGGTCGGCGAGCGTGAGGTGCTGGCCGTCATCTGCACCGCGGGCCTGCCCGACCACGTCGGCGCGGCCATCGAGGTGGCCAGCAGAGACGAGGCGGTCGTCGCCCTGCACCCCAAGGACAAGCCGCTGTGGCGGGAGACCTGGCGGGAGACCTGGCCCGACATCGACATGGAGGACGACGGCGTCTTCGGCGTCGCCGACGTCCAGCTCGACGTCATGGAGACGCCCGGCGTCACGCCCGGCGGGATCTCGCTCTACTGCGAGGCGCTGGGCGCCGTCTTCACCGGCAAGGCCCTGCAGGCCGACGGGCCGGGCAAGCTCGGCGGCGAGTACCCGGCGCTGGCCGACCAGCTCACCTCGATCGGCGGCCGGCTGTTCACGCTGCCGCCCGACACGCGGGTGCTGGCCAACCACGGTGACGAGGTCACCGTCGGCGACCTGGAGCCGCACTTCGACGACTGGGTGTCGGGCTCGCTGACCCGCGACCCGGCCGCCCCCCGCGACGACGAGGGCCCGCTGACCGACGGCACCAGGGTCTCCGGCATCAAGCTCGGCCCCGGCGACGAGTAGGTGTACGACCAGCTTCCGCTGGACGGGATGCCGCGGCGGCTCTACGCGTGCACGCCGTCGCGGTTGAACACCTGGCTCGACTGCCGCCGCCGCTACCGGTTCACCTACCTGGACCGGCCGCAGCCCTCCAAGGGGCCCGCCTGGGCCCACAACAGCGTCGGGGCCAGCGTGCACAACGCGCTGGCGGCGTGGTGGCGTGAGCCGTACGAGCGGCGCACGCCGCTGACGGCCGCCGTCCTGCTCACGAACGGGTGGATCACCGAGGGGTTCAGGGACGCCGAGCAGTCGGCCGAGTGGCTGGGCCGGGCCCGCGACCTCGTGTCCGGATATGTCACGACCTTAGATCCCGCGGACGATCCGGTCGGCGTCGAGCGCACGGTCGCCACGCGTACCAAGGTGGTCGCGCTGTCCGGGCGCATCGACCGGCTCGACCGGCGCGGCGACGAGCTGGTCGTGGTCGACTACAAGACCGGCCGCCGCCCGCTGACCCAGGACGACGCCCGCTCGTCCCTCGCCCTGGCCACGTACGCCATCGCGGCCTCCACGATGATGCGCACGCCGTGCCGGGCGGTCGAGCTGCACCACCTGCCCACCGGCGAGGTCGTCGAGTGGCGCCACACCGACGAGTCGCTGGGCCGGCACCTGCGCCGCGCCGAGGAGATCGCGGTCGAGGCCGCCGCCGCCGACGACCGCTACCGCGCCGTGATGGGCGCCCCCACCGCGACCAAGCGCTCCGCGGCGGGCCGGGGGGCGGGCGAGCGTCCCGTCGTCGGCCCGGCCCAGGTCCCCGCCGAGCTCGACACGGTGTTCGCCCCCAGCCCCGGCCCGCTCTGCTCGTGGTGCGACTTCCGCCGCCACTGCCCGGAGGGCCAGGCCGCCGGCTCCGACCGCAACCCCTGGGACGGCCTGGCCGACTGACCCCCGCGAAGCGGTCAGGCGGCCCGCGCCGCCGGCCAGCGACGGGGGTCGGTCAGGCCCTTGAGCCCCTTGCTCACGTCGTAGCCGGCCGCGCCGAGCCGGGCCCGCGCGGCCGCCAGCATCGCCCGCGTCGAGGGCATGAACGCCCGGTCGTGCACCGGCTCCGGCAGCGCGTTCATGCCCAGCCGGAACGCCCTCAGCGCCGCGGTGACCGTCGCCGGGGGCACCTCGGGCAGCACGCCGTACATGCGGCGGGCCCACTCCGGGAGCGTGTAGTAGCAGAGCGCGCCGAAGGGGAAGTAGGCCGGTTTGCCCGGCGACAACATGCGCAGCTCGCGCGGCAGCCGGGGCCACAGCAGGAACCGCACGGTCGCCGCCGCCTCCTCGGTCACCCGCAGGGCGGGCCGGGCCTGCTTGAAGTAGGCGTCCATCTCGGCGCACGAGCCCGGGACGTCTTCGGGGTGCAGCCCGACGTAGGAGGCGCTCCTGCGCTGCTCGCGCAGGTAGCGGTCGGCCTGCCGCTCGTTCAGCCCGAGCCCGCCGCGCCTGGCCACCTCCAGGTACGACGACACCTCCGCGCAGTGGACCCACAGCAGCAGCTCCGGGTCGTCCACCCGGTGCGTGCGCCCGGTGCGCGGGTCGGTGATGCGCAGCGCCTTGTGGATGCCGCGCACCCGCCGGCCGATCTCGTCGGCCTCCGCCGGGCTGCCGAACGTCACCCGGCCCACGAAGTCGGCAGTGCGGCGCAGGCGGCCGAAAGGGTCGTCCTGGAAGGTGGAGTTCTGCCAGACGCCGAGCATGGCCAGCGGGTGCAACGCCTGCAACATGAGGCCGCGCACGCCGCCCACCCACATCGAACGGTCGAGATGCACCTGCCAGGTCGCGCTCCGCGGCACCTGGACGACGAGTTCGTCCGTCATAGTAAGTGAATGATTACATGGCATTGGACCTTGTGTCCAAATAGTGCTTCTCAGCCGCGTTCCAGAACCTGACCAGCGCGGCGGCCGTCGTCTCCGGCGCCTCGACGGCGGGGGAGTGGACCGCGCCGGGCACGACCACGCAGTCGGCGCCGAGCCGGGCGGCCGTCTCCGACTGGGTCTCGGGCGACCAGCCGTCGTCGTGCTCGCCGTAGAGGACCAGGGTGGGGATCTCGATCTGGCGCAACTCGTCGGTGCGGTCGTGGGCGTGCAGCACCTGCTCGGCCATGCGGGCCAGGCCGGTGGGGGAGTTGGCCAGCAGCCGCTTGCGCAGGAACGCCATGATCTCGTCGGAGACGTCGGCGGCCAGCGCCTCGGGCTCCATCCGGTGGTGCCAGAGGTGTTCGAGCCCCAGGGCCGGGATCTCGTCCATGATCTCCCGGCCGTTGCGCGCCCGCCTGCCCTCGATGGCCGCCGGGCCCGAGCTCATCAGCGTGAACGAGGCGAACCGGGTGCGCCCGTCGATCACGGCCTCCCGCCCGACCAGGCCGCCGAAGGAGTGGCCCACCAGGTGGACGGGGTCGCCGCCGCCGATGGCCTGGGCCATCAGGTCGACGTCGGCCCCGAGGGCGGCGCAGGTGTAGGCGGCGGGGTCGTCGGGGCCCGGCGTCTCGTACTGGCCGCGCAGGTCGACGGCCACCACCCGGCGGCCGGACTGCGCCAGGGTCATCAGGACCGCGATGAAGTCCTCCTTGCTGCCGGTCAGGCCGGGGACCAGGAGGGCGGGCCAGCGCTCGACCACACCGCTGACCGGAAGCGCCTCCAGAGCCGCGAACGCGCCATGGGGCGTTTCGAGCTTCTGCGGCGTCACACCGGGTGGCAGGTCGAGGAATCGCGGCGTACTCACGTGGGGCAACAATACCCAGAGGTCAGCGCCTCGACACCGGCAAAGCTGCGACCCTGATGCGAGTTGTGGCGAGTTGTGATGTTTGCGGCTTTCGCGCTTCGGAGGCGGGTGGCGGCCTCCTCGTCCCCGGTGGGCCGTGGCGGGCCCTGAGGCGGCCTCTGGGGTTCTGCGGTGCCCGGACGGCGCATATGTCGGCCGGTGCCGCCGTGAGGCCGTGAGGGGGGCCTACGGCTCCCTCCGCGCGCCGGTGCCGTACCGACGAAAAGGCGCGCACCCCGCGAACGGGATGCGCGCCCTCTTCTCGTCGTCGCTAGCCCGCGCGACGGCGGTTGCCGCCACCGCCACGGGACTGGCGGCGCTGCTGCTTGCGCTCGGTCGCCGCGGACGGCGCGATGTCATCGTCGTCCGTGGCCAGGTCGGGTGACTGGAAGATCACCGCGAACGGGCTCGGCGGGATGATCCGCTCCGGCTCCTTGCGGGCCGGCGGCGGAGGCGTGGCCAGGAAGCTCGGCTGCGGCACGGACTCCACGACCGGCTCGGGCGCGACCTCGGCCGCCCCGCTCCGGACCGGCTGCTCCACCGGAGCGGCCTCGGCCGCACGGCTGCGCGCGGGCGCCTCGGCGGCCTCCTCGCGCGGCCGCGGGTCGGCGGCCTGGGGCTGGTCGGCCTTGCGGGAGCGGGTCCGCTTCACCGGGGTCTCCGGCGCCTCGGCCAGCGCCTGCTCGATGGCCGACGACGCGGCCCCCCTGCTGCGGACGCGCGTGCGCTTCGGCTCGGCGGCCGCCGTCTGGACCTCGTCGGGCGTGAAGATGGCGGGAGTCTCCTCCGTCTTGGCGGCCACGATCTCGACCTCCGGCGTCTCGGCGGGTGCGGTTTCGGCCAGTTCCCTGCCGCCGCGGGTGCGGCGACGCTGGCGCTGGGCGCGGGCCGGGCGCTCGCGCTCTTCGCGCTCCTCGCGCCGGCCCTTGCCGCCGCGGGTGCGGGAGCGGCCGGTCTCACCGAGGTCCTCGATGCGCTCCGCGGACAGCCCGGCGCGCGAACGGCTCGCGTGCGGCAGGACGCCCTTGGTGCCTTCGGGGATGTTCAGCTCGGTGTAGACGTGCGGCGAGGTGGAGTAGGTCTCCTCGGGTTCGGCGAAGTCGAGCCCGAGCATCTGGTTGATCATCTTCCAGCGGGTCAGCTCCTCCCACTCCACGAACGTGACCGAGATGCCCGTGCGCCCGGCCCGGCCGGTACGGCCGATGCGGTGCACGTAGGTCTTGTCGTCGGAGGGGCAGTCGTAGTTGACCACGTGGGTGACGTCGTCGATGTCGATGCCGCGGGCCGCCACGTCGGTGGCCACCAGCACGTCGATCTTGCCCGCCCGGAAGGCCCGCAGCGCCTGCTCGCGCTGGCCCTGACCGAGGTCGCCGTGGACGGCCGCGACCGCGAAGCCACGCGTGTCGAGCTGTTCGGCGACCATGTCGCAGGCCCGCTTGGTCTCGCAGAAGACCATGGTGAGCCCGCGGCCCTCGGCCTGGAGCAGCCGGGCGACGATCTCGATCTTGTCCATCCGGTGGGCGCGCCAGACGATCTGGCGCACCTGCGGGGTGGTCTCGCCCTCGCCGCTCTCCATCTCCGCGCGTACGTGGGTGGGACGGTTGAGGTATTTGCGGGACAGCGAGACGATCTCGCCCGGCATGGTGGCCGAGAACAACATCGTCTGCCGCTCCGCGGGGATCAGCTTGAAGATCCGCTCGATGTCGGGCAGGAAGCCCAGGTCCATCATCCGGTCTGCCTCGTCGAGCACGAGGGAGGTGACCTGGCTCAGGTCGAGGTGCTTCTGCTTGACCAGGTCGAGCAGCCGGCCCGGGGTGCCGACGATGACGTCGACCCCGGCCTTGAGCGCCTCGATCTGCGGCTCGTAGGCCCGGCCGCCGTAGACGGTCAGGACTCGGGAGCCGAGCTTGCCGGCCGCGGTGACCAGGTCCTCACTGACCTGGACGGCCAGCTCGCGGGTCGGCACGACGACCAGCCCGCGGGGCTTCTTGCGGTTCTTGCGCGGCTTGCCGATGCTCTGGAGCATCGCGATGCCGAACGCGTAGGTCTTGCCCGTGCCCGTGCGCGCCTGGCCGATGAGGTCCTGGCCGCTCAGGGCGAGCGGGAGCGCCATCTCCTGGATGGGGAACGGTGTGACGATACCCTCGGTCTCGAGGGCATCGGCGATCTCTGGTGTGACTCCGAGGTCTCGGAAAGTCGTCAGCGTGGCCTGCCTCAGTCTCAAATGAAGGCGGGCCTGCCGGGACCGACGGGCGGAAAACAGCCCCCGTTACGTGGGTCCTCGCGGTAGAGCCAGCCCTCTCGCGTCATCAGCGACCGCGCACCCGGGGAATCGGGGGTTATCGGGGGAATCCCCCGAACTAACACAGTGCGGTCGCACTTTCACAGAGCAGTGTACTCGATACCACAACGCTGGCCGAGCTCGCTTATGTTCCCGCATATTTCGGGAAGTACGCTGCCTCCATGAACGAGTCTCCTGGAGTCGTCGACCTGCTCGGGGTTCTAGCTTACGCCGAGCTCAGCGCCTACGCCCGGATGACCGAGGACGCCGCCACCCTGGCGCCCTCGCTCGCCGACCGCGCCGCGCTCAGCGAGCTGGCCGTGGCCGAGTACGCCCACTTCCGCCTGCTGCGCGACCGCCTGGCCGAGCTGGGGGCCGATCCGGAGGAGGCGATGGCGCCGTTCGTGGCGGCCCTCGACGCCTGGCACGCCCAGACCCGGCCGGCCGACTGGCTGCAGGCCCTGGTCAAGACGTACGTGGGCGACGGGATCGCGCTCGACTTCTACCGGGAGGCCGCCCGGCACCTGGAGCCGTCGATCGTCGAGCTGGTGGACGAGGTGCTGGTGGACGAGGCCCGCTCGCAGTTCGCCGTCGAGCGGGTCAGGGCCGGGATCGAGGCCGACCCGACGGCGGGCGGGCGGCTGGCGCTGTGGGCCCGGCGGCTCGTCGGCGAGGCGCTCAGCCAGGGGCAGCAGGTGGCGACGGCGCGGCCGGAGCTGGCGTTGCTGCTGGTGGAGTCGGCCAGGGCGGCGGGGGGCGAGACGCCTGACATCTCACGCCTGTTCGCGACGCTGACGGAGGCCCACAACAAGCGCATGGCCACCCTCGGCATCTAGCCCCGGCGCGACCGTGGGGAGCCGGGCCATCTGCGATCTTGCCGGGGCTGGATCTTGCCAGGACTGAAAGGAGACCGGTCTGGCCGTGGGGCGGTGCGAGGGGACGAAACGGATGTACCGTCCCAGACATGAGGGGCTCGCGCCGCTACGGCAGTTCCTGGACGAGATGTGGGCCGAATCGCTGGACCTCGCGCGTCGTGTTGCGGAGGGGAAGCGCGGGATGCCCGACGAACGACCGGCGACGGGATCACGCCGACCACCTGTATGCAGACCCCGGCGGGAACCGCCGCCCCCACGTCCGGGGCTGCCGCCTCGGACGGCCGGGCGACCGCGAGCCATGTGGCCCGTGATGCCGTTGCGGCTGGTGGTGCGTTCCCTCGCGTGACCTGGCGGAGGCGTTGGGCGGCGGGCACGGCTCGGCTGGTGAGGGCACTGGTGGTGAGGGCACGGCTCGGCTGGCGAGGGCACGGCGGTGAGGGTACGGCTGGTTGGGCCGTACCCTCGTTGTGGGCCTTCAGGGTGGTTAGAGGGTGCCGCCGAAGCCGACCGGCCGGGCTTCGTCCTCACCGATCTCGACGAAACCGAGCGAGGCCACCGGCACGACCACGCGCCGGCCCTTGACGTCGGTGATGGCGAAGACGCCGCGATCTACCGACAGCGCGTTCCTGATCTCCTCTTCGACCTGCTCGGCGGAGAGGTCGGTCTCGACAACGAGTTCGCGGTGTACCGAGCGTACGCCGATCTTGACTTCCATCGTGGCTCCCTAGTCGACTGGGTTAGCGCTCGGTTCCATCGTCGCCGCTCGAAGGCCCGCAGGCAGTGAATGATCGCGCCCAGCGAACGGGTTATGCCGTACGCGGAAAACCGCTGATCCCGCGCCAGGCGAGCCGCGCCATGAGCTGCTCGGCCGCGTCCTTGGGGATCGAGCCCTGCGCGGTGACCCAGTAGCGGGCGCTCACCTCGGCCATGCCGACCAGGCCGACGCCGAGCAGGTGGGCCTCGTCGCTGGTGCAGCCGGTGTCCTCCTGGATGACCGCGCTGACCATCTCGGCGCACTCCTGCAGGGACCGCTCCACCCGCTGGCGCACGGGCGCGACGTTGCGCAGGTCGGACTCGAAGACCAGCCGGAACGCCTCCCCCTGCGTGGAGACGAAGTCGAAGAACGCGCTGAACGTGGCCTGCACCCGCAGCTTGTTCTCGTGGGTGGAGGCAAGGGCCTCGCGGCAGCGGTTGACCATGTCGTCGACGTGCAGGTCGAGCAGCGCGAGGTAGAGCTCCAGCTTGCCGGGGAAGTGCTGGTAGAGCACCGGCTTGCTGACCCCGGCCCGATCGGCGATCTCGTCCATGGCGGCCGCGTGGTAGCCGTTCTCCACGAACACTTCCTGCGCGGCGCTCAGCAGTTGCCGGCGTCGGGCCAGTCGGGGCAGCCGGGTGCCCCGGGGCTTCGCGTCCGGGGTTGCGGTCACGCGGGTCTCCATTGGTCTCTCAGCGAACTGTGCCGACATCCTACGTGCGGGCAGCCGACACCTCGGCGGTCATCGTCATACACGCTCGGTCTGGCGGGCGGCCCCTGCTCAGCGGTAGTCGTCGTCGTCGTAGTCCACGACGCGGTCCTGGTCGGCCGCGTCGGCGGGGTCGGCGTCGAGCGGAACCTCGCGGCGCGCCCCGGCGGTCTCCTGGCGGATCTCGCGATGCTGCTCGGCGGCGTCGGCCTCGGGCGTCTCCGGCGACAACTCCTCTTCCTCCTCCTCGTCGTAGACGTTCTCGTCCCCGCGGGTGTCCATCTCCGACATCTTCGGCCCCCCTCTTGGTGTGGACGGGTCCAGACTACGCCCGGCCGAAAAGGTCACCGTGCTTCTCCACTCTGGCGAGTACGTCAGGGGCGGTGAACACCAGATCCTCGGGGTGTGCACAGTCCTCGACCTCCTTCCACAGCAGCGGCGTCGAGACCGTCGGCCGCTCCCTGGCCCGCAGCGAGTACGGCGCCACGGTCGTCTTGGCCGGATTGTTCTGGCTCCAGTCGATGAACACCTTGCCTGGCCTGGCCTTCTTGGCCATGACGCTGACGATCTCCTTCGGGTGCTCCTTCTCCAGGACCTGGGCCAGCCTCTTGGCGTACGCGGACGGCTCCTCGCGGCAGTCCCAGTCGGCGTAGAGCTGCATGCCCTTGTTGCCGCTGGTCTTGGGCCTGGCGTCGAGCCCCTCGCCCTTCAGCACCTCGCGCAGCGTGAGCGCCACCCGGCAGCACTCCACGATGGTCGCCGGCGCGCCCGGGTCCAGGTCGAACACGAGCGTGTCGGGCGGCAGCGCGGCGCCGTCGTCGTCCACGCGCCACTGAGGCACGTGCAGTTCGAGCGCGGCCAGGTTGGCGTAGTAGGCGAGCGTCGGCAGGTCCTCCACGACGGCGAAGTCGATGCTCTCACGGTTCTTGGTGCTGCCGGGGGCGGGCAGGTTGACCTTCCTGACCCAGTCGGGCGTGTGCTCGGGCGCGTTCTTCTCGAAGAAGAACTGGCCGGTGACGCCGTTGGGGTACCGCTTGACGGTCAGCGGCCGGCCGGCGAGGTGCGGCAGCAGGACGGGGGCCACGCGGCTGTAGTAGTCGATGACCTCGGCCTTGGTGAAGCCGATCTCCGGGTAGAGCACCTTGTCCAGGTTGCTCAGCGTCAGCTCGCGCCCGTCGACCCTGACCGGCACCTTCTTCACAGCGTCACCTCCGCGGGGAGCTTGTCGGCGCGCAGCCCGCGCCACACCGGATGTCTCAGCCGCAGCTCGTCGGTCCACATCGTGTAGCCCACCTCCCCGACGAGATCGGGCCTAACCCACCGATTTCTCCACGGGACGGCGTTCGTGAACGGGCTGCGCGGGATCTCCAGAGGTCGGAGCGCCTGGTGGAGGTCGTCCAGGATGGCGTCGGTGAACCCGGTTCCCACGTGGCCGACGTACGTCAGTCCTTCACCGGTGAAGACCCCCATGACGAGCGAGCCGATCCCGCCGGCCCTGCGGCCTTTGCCGGGCTTCCAGCCGCCGATCACGACGTCCCGCGTGCTGAGGTGCTTGACCTTGATCCACCACGGCGAGCGCACGCCCGGCCGGTACGGGGAGTCGAGGCGCTTGGCCACCACGCCCTCCAGGCCCTGCTCGCGCGTGGCGGTGAGCAGGTCGGAGTCCCCGGGGAAGTACGGGGGCGCGCCGACGTCCAGCTCGTCGAGGAGCGCGCGGCGGTCGCGGTAGGCCAGGTCGAACAGCGGCCGGCCGTCCAGGCAGAGCAGGTCGAAGGGCATGTACGTGACGGGGTAGAGCTCCAGCACGGCCGGTTCCGGGTCGGTCAGGTGCATACGGTGCTGGAGCCGGACGAAACTGGGCCTGCCGCGCCGGTCCAGCGCCACGACCTCGCCGTCGAGCACGGCGTTCTTGACCCCGAATCCCGAAATTTCGGGGTAACGCCGGGTGTACTCCACGCCGTGCCGTCCCGTCACCCTCAGGACGCCGTCGAGGTGCACGAGCGCGCGGATGCCGTCCCACTTGACCTCCAGGCCGTACCGGTCGCGATCGGAGGGTAGTTCCCCAGGTACGGCCAGCATTGGTTCAATCGGGTATGGCATTGGTTGCCCCATGACGGGTATGTGCCCATATGGTGAGCCCGCTACTGCTGAGGAGTGCCCATGCGCAGCATCTGGAAAGGTGCGATCTCCTTCGGGCTGGTCACCATCCCCGTGAAGCTCTACTCGGCGACCGAGCAGAAAGACGTCAGCTTCCACCAGGTCCACCGGGACGACGGCGGCCGCATCCGCTACAAGCGCGTGTGCACGGTCGACGGCGAGGAGGTCCCGTACGCGGACATCGCCAAGGGGTACGAGCTGGCCACGGGCGAGATGGTGGTGCTCACCGACGAGGACTTCGAGGACCTGCCGCTGAGCACGTCGCGCAGGATCGACGTCCTGCAGTTCACCCCGGCTGAGCAGATCGACCCCATCTACTTCGCCAAGTCGTACTACCTGGAGCCCGACGCGCAGGGCGCGAAGCCGTACGTGCTGTTGCGGGACGCCCTGGAGAGCTCGGGACAGGTGGCCGTGGTCAAGGTGGCGCTGCGGCAGCGGGAGTCGCTGGCCACCCTGCGCGTACGGGACGGGGTGTTCGTCCTGGAGACCATGTTGTGGCCGGACGAGATCCGCGCCCCCGACTTCGAGTTCCTGGAGGAGGACATCGAGGTCCGGGCCCAGGAGCTCAAGATGGCCGAGTCGCTGATCACCACCATGGAGTCGGACTTCGACCCGAGCGAGTACCACGACACGTACCGCGAGGCGTTGCAGCAGGTGATCGAGGCGAAGGTGGCGGGCAAGGAGGTCGTCGCGGCGCCGGAGGAGGAAGAGGCGGGGCCGGCGGTGGACCTCATGGCCGCTCTGCGCGCCAGCGTCGAGGCCGCGAAACGGGAGCGGACCGGGGAACCGGCCAAACCGAAGAAGGCGGCGGCCGGCGGCAAGTCCGCCAAGGCGTCGAAGGGGGCGGAGGAGGCCAAGGAGGAGGCCAAGGAGGAGAAGGCCCCGCCGAAGCGCAAGGCCCGCAAGTCCGCCTGAACCGCTCCGCCACGGCGGTTCGCGCGACGACTTACCCAGGACGTTCGAACTTTCCCAGGACGTTCGAACCGGACACCGTGGCGAAGACCTGCTGCCCGCCGACCCGCGTGACCACCTCCGCCGGTCAGGCGCCCGTGCGTCCTGGTGCTGGGTATCCAGCGGGGTGCCGACGGCCATCCCCACGCTGAGGCCCGGCGTCACCCAAGGGGGAGACGCCGTTCACCGGCGACCTGGACCGCCATGGCGACGTAGGGCACCCCTCATCGTGCCGGTGACGAACCGCATGGCCGGATACAGCTGTGGACGGCGCCGAGGTACGCACGAAGGCTGGTGAAGGCGACCGTTGCGGTGGTGGAGAGGGCGACGAGCCACCGATCCCGGCCCGGATGATCTCGTTGCGGAGGCCTGGCCACTTCCGGATCAAGGTGACCGATCGGGTTGCGTACAACGCCTGGCGGACCAGCCAGGTGCACTGGCGTGAGGTCATCACTGCGCGGGAGTTGGCGAGGCGGTTGGTCGGGTGAGATGGCCAACGTCAGGTTCGCGCTCGACAGCCGGGCGGCGCAGCGAGCGTGAGGCCGAGCAGGTCGCGCTCGTTGGCGGTGAACGGGCGTTCCCGGGGCCGACGTGCCGGAGTGGGCGAACGTATACACCTGCGTGCGCGGGCCGCCGGCCGGGCTCAGCGTCGCAA
Source organism: Nonomuraea sp. NPDC001831 (assembly GCF_042892035.1). Lineage (NCBI taxonomy): Bacteria > Bacillati > Actinomycetota > Actinomycetes > Streptosporangiales > Streptosporangiaceae > Nonomuraea > Nonomuraea sp. NPDC001831. Next base: position 371,496 of record NZ_JBIATU010000008.1, read on the forward strand.
AGGAGTCGCACTTTCCGCTCGGCCTGAGAGTGGCACAGGTCGCACTGCCTGCTTGGCCCGAGGGGCACAGAAGGTGTGGCCTCTCACGGTGCGCCAGGGACGGCCGTCCGCGTTCCGGCTCACATAACGGCCATTAGCCATAAAGCGGACATTGTCTTCAAATCACAATAAGCCATGTCAACTGCCCCCGGGTAAATCGGACGATCACCGACACACTGTGTCGGTCGAGAGCCGGTGCCCGGGTTTCCGGGGCCCACCTATCCTTGCTGGAAGCCCCCGCCAGGCGATCATGATAGATTCGGACATATCATGGCATATCAGTCAATAAATGTTTAATGCAAGCAATAAGGCTGTTAATGCATAGCAAAAAGGCGGCGGTTCTGTGTTGCCGTGCCCGCGTCCAGGAAATGACATTTCACGGATGGCTCGTCACAGGTCGTCCAAGGGCAGTTCCCTGGCAACCGGGGAGCGTTGAGAACGGGGCAACCAATCCTTTAGGGGGAAACGCAATGCCCAAGCTCAAGAGTATTCTCGCAGGCCTCGCCGTCAGCACGGCCATGGGCGGCGGTGTCGTGGCACTCGGTGCGGCGACCACCGCGACCAGCGCCGACGCCGCCACCAGCGCCGGTGTCGTCACGTCCACCAGCTTCCAGGCCGGCTGCTTCCGCAGGTCCCGGTGCGGTGGCTGGGGATGGGGCAACAACTGGGGCGGCTGGGGCGGCGGCTGGGGCTGGCGCCGTCACCACAACCGCGTGGGCAAGGTGAAGGTCACCATCCACAACCGCAACTTCAACCGCAACCGGGTGACGGACAACGAAACCACGCGCCCGACGGTCCGCGACCACGACCGCGACCACGACCGCGACTGGCGTTGACGGCGGACGGATCCGTCATCCTCGTGAAGGCGGCGCCGCGCTGAATTCGACCATCGGGTACCGGGCTCGGAAAACGGTCTGAATTACGGCCCGGCGCGCCGGAGGGGGCATTCTCTCCGCGCCTTCGGAAATTCTGGTGAGGGCTTCACCGGCATCGGCCGGGGAGCCCTCACTTGCGTTTGCGTGCGAGTCGCCATGCGAATCTGTGCCTACCGGCAAAAGAGGACAATTGCGGTTTGCTGGCTATTCATGGGGATATATCAAGGTCATGGATGGCAGGCCCGGCAAGCCATACCGTCCACGTCGTTTCCTGGGAATCCGGAAGCGTCGAGAAACGGGGCATCCAAACCTTTAGGAGGAAACGCAATGCCCAAGCTCAAGAGTATTGTCGCAGGGCTCGCCATGAGCACGGCCCTGAGCGGCGGAGTGATCGCCCTCGGCGCGGCGACCACGACCACCAGCGCCGAAGCGGCCACGAACGTCACCACCGGGGCGACCACCACCACTCTGTCGGGCTGCTTCCGCCGCTCGTGGTGCGGCGGCGGCTGGGGCTGGCGCAACAACTGGCGTCGCCACCGGCTCCCCAGGATCAAGATCATCATCGTCAACAGGAACCGGAACCGCGACGCGATCGCGCATGACGTTCGCCAGCGGGTTCGCGCTGACGACGAGCGTGAGTGGAGCTGACCGCAGGTTCTGAACCCGGGGCGCGAACCGCGATCGCGCAACTGAGTGCCCGCATCCCGCCGGACCCTCGTTCTCGTCGAGAACGGGCTCCTGGCAGGGAATGCGGGCACTCATTCGTTTCACCTTCTTGTCCGTACGGTCTTGGCGCGGGGTGACGGTCCTGTGCGGCGCCGAGAGGGCGGGCCGGCTCGGGAAGGACGTGGGACACGTCGAGTGCCCGCATCCGGGAGGCGATCCTCGCTCTCCATCAAGAGAGCCGGTCGGCCGGATGCGGGCACTCCTCTACGTCGGCGTGGTCTCACTCCTCAGGCAGGCTCTCGCTGGGCGGGCCTTCCCCGGGTGAGGCCGCAGCCTAGTCGTCGTGGTGCTCGCGCTCGTCGTGCCGCTGCACGTTGGTGTTGTTGTGGTTGCTGTTGTGGTTGGAGTTGTGGATGACGACGCGGACCCGGGGTGCGTTGTTACGCCGCCAGCCCCAGCCGCCGCCGCGACCCCAGCCCCAGCCGCCGCGGGCCCAGCCCCAGCCGCCGCCGCAGCGGCGGTGGCAGCCGCCGCCCCAGCGGTTGCCCCAGCTGCGGCCCCAGCCGCCCCAGCCGCACCGGACCTCCCGGAAGCAGCCGGCCAGGGTGGCCGCGGTGGCCGAGCCGGTGACGCTGGCGGCGTTCGCGCCGGTGACGGTGGTCGCCGCGCCCGCGCTGACCACACCGCCGGTCAGCGCGGTGCCCATGGCGAGCCCTGCGATAACACTTTTGAGCTTGGGCATTGTGTTTCCCCCTAAAAGGATTGATTGCCCCGTACTCGACGCTCCGCGTAATCCGAGCCTTCTGAATTTCTGCGGAGCGGCGTGGATGCTCGCTAGCGAACATCCATGCCAGGGATATATCCGTCCGAATGCCCCACAAACGGACATTGTCCTCTCTTGTCCGACACTATGGAGCATCATGGTGCATAATCTGACATTTCGGGCTGTCAGGGGTCATGGGTCCGGTGTCAGGGGAAGAGGGATCCCGCATTCAAGGGAGAACGCGGTGAAGGCTCCACCGGCAGAATGCCAGTGGAATGCAGTGAGGGCCCACCGGCGGAATGCCGGTGGAACGCAGTGAGGGCCCCACTGGCAGAATGCCAGTGGAGCCCTCACCGGGAATTGCCGCGGTGACAGAGGAGAATGGATTCTCAGGCAGGACCGCAAGGTCCGGGTGCGGTCACTTCCTGAGAGCCCAGTACTCGCCGGTCGGATTCACTTCGCCGTGAAGAGCGACCATCCATGGATTACGGGCACCATTCCCCCGCGATCAGTCGTCGCGGTCGCCGCGCGCCCGGCGGTCCTCGCGCAGCTCGTTGCTGGTCCTCGTCTCGGTGTTGTCGTTCGTGTTCTCGTTGAAGATCTTGACGCAGACGCCGCCGCCGCGGTGGTGCCGGCGCCAGCCGCCACCCCAGCCGCCGCCCCAGCCCCAGCCGCCGCCGCCCCAGCCGCCGCCCCAGCCGTGGCGGTTGCGGTTGCAGCGGTGGTGGCGACGGTGCCACCAGCCGTGGCCGTCCCCATCGCCCCAGCTGAGGGTCGTCGGGCTGGTGACGTTGTTGGCGGTGCTGGCGTTGGCGGTGGTCGTCGCGCCCAGGCTGACCACGCCGCCGGTCAGCGCGGTGCTGACGGCCAGACCTGCGATAACACTTTTGAGCTTGGGCATTGCGTTTTCCCCCTAAAGGATTGGTTGCCCCGTTCTCGACGTTCCCGAGAGGCCGGGAACCAGGTCTTGAACGACTAGCTGATGAGCCATCCGTGAAATGTCATTTCCGAGACAGAGCTACAGCAAACAGGAGTGGCCCTATTTTGCTATGCATTAGCAATCTTATTGCTTGCATTACAGCTCTATCGAATGAAATGCCATGATATGTCCGATTATGTACATATGACGGAGTGCCCATCACATCGGGTTCCGACAGCGTCGGCCGTGCTTTTCTCGGGAAATGACGGCATGGCCGTATGCGCCGGAAGGCGGCGGCCATGCGGGTATTTACGGCTCGCAGGAAATGCTCGCCGGCACACCTGTGCGCCAGGCTGAGAAATGCTGGACGATGCTGTCGTCGGGATCGTTCGGGAAATGCCGTTACGCCTTCCCGATGGATTTCCAGTGACCACGACTTTCCGGCCGCTAACCAGGAGTGTCCGGTAGGTTGCGCACTGTATCCGTTCCTCATGGTTACCCGTATCGAACCTGGTAAACGGGGACAGACAGCTTTTGCCGCACACTTAAGCCGCCAAGAGATCCATTAGACATCTATGAGCGGAAATGTCGGGCCTGTCCCATGTCCGCCCGCCGGTGCGCCCCCCTGTGCGCCCCGTATGTCCACTGCTGCTCTGATAGGTCGGCGAAGGTGGCGTCTGTACGGAATGCAGACCCGGCCTGAGCGCGCTGGTTATCGTGGAAGAGCGACAAGGAGGACGTATGACAGCGGTGGAGCCGGTCCCTCACTGGCCGGGACGCATGATCGGCCCGGTGCACGTGCGATCCACCCCCGACGGCGGCCCGGCCGAGCAGGCCGTGTTCGTCCACGGGCTGGCGGGTTCGGCCACCAACTGGACCGACCTCATGGACGAGCTCAAGGACACCGTCACCGGCCACGCCCTCGACCTGCCCGGCGCGGGCTTCTCCCCGGCGCCGCCGGACGGCGACTACACGGTGGCCGGCCACGCCGCGGCGGTGATCGGGCTGATGGAGCACACCGGCCCGGCCCACCTGTTCGGCAACTCGCTGGGCGGCGCGGTGGCGGTGCGCGTCGCCGCGACCAGGCCCGACCTGGTCCGCTCGCTCACCCTCGTCTCGCCCGCCCTGCCCGACCTGCTTCCCCGGTACGGCCCGGTCCGCGTGGCCGCCGCCGCCGTCCCGAGGGTGGGCGAGTGGTTCGCCGACAAGCTGCGCCTGCTCCCCGCCGAGCAGCGCATCAACGCCTCCTTCGCCATGGTCTGGGCGAACATGAACGCCGTCCACCCGGTACGCCTGGCCGACGCCGTGGAGGAGCAGCGCCGGCGCGACGACGTCCCGTACGCGGGGGAGGCCATGATCGGCTCGGCGCGGGGCATCGTGGCCGAGTACTTCCGGCGGGGCGAGGACAACCTGTGGCGCCAGGCGGCCAAGGTGGAGGCCCCGACGCTCATCGTCCACGGCCGGCACGACCGCCTGGTGCGCCCGGCCATGGCGGCGAAGGCGGCCCGTACGTTCCGGCAGGTCAGGCTCGTGCTGCTGCCGACGGCGGGGCACGTGGCGATGATGGAGATGCCCCGCGTGGTGGCGGCGGAGGCGCGCCGTCTGATCGGTGAGACGAGATTGGGGAATGCCCCACTCGCCGAGTAGGTTTCAGCTAGAGATGTGACCCCCTGAAACGGGAGCGTAGAACGTGTCGTTGCCACCGCTGGTCGAGCCGGCCACAGAGCTGACCGTAGACGAAGTGCGCCGCTACTCGCGCCACCTGATCATCCCCGATGTCGGGATGGCCGGGCAGAAGCGGCTGAAGAACGCCAAGGTGCTGTGCGTGGGCGCCGGCGGCCTGGGCTCGCCCGCCCTGATGTACCTGGCCGCGGCGGGCGTCGGCACCCTCGGCATCATCGACTTCGACGTCGTCGATGAGTCCAACCTGCAGCGCCAGATCATCCACGGCCAGTCCGACGTGGGCAGGCTGAAGGCCGAGAGCGCCGCGGCGTCGGTCCGCGAGATCAACCCCCTGGTCGAGGTCGTCGTCCACAACGCGGCCCTGACCACCGAGAACGTCATGGAGATCTTCTCCGGCTACGACCTCATCGTCGACGGCACGGACAACTTCGCCACCCGCTACATGGTGAACGACGCCGCGGTGCTGCTCGGCAAGCCGTACGTCTGGGGCTCGATCTACCGCTTCGACGGCCAGGCCAGCGTGTTCTGGGCCGAGCACGGCCCCTGCTACCGCTGCCTCTACCCCGAGCCCCCGCCTCCCGGCATGGTGCCGTCGTGCGCCGAGGGCGGCGTGCTCGGCGTGCTGTGCGCGTCGATCGGCTCGATCCAGGTCAACGAGGCCATCAAGCTGCTGACGGGCATCGGCGACCCGCTCGTCGGCCGGCTGATGATCTACGACGCCCTGGAGATGAAGTACCGGGACGTCAAGGTCCGCAAGGACCCCGAGTGCGTGCTGTGCGGCAAGAACCCGACGGTCACCGAGCTGCTGGAGGACTACGAGGCGTTCTGCGGCGCGATCTCCGACGAGGCCGCGCAGGCCGCCAGCGGCTCCACGATCACCGCGCAGGAGCTCAAGTCCATGATGGACAAGGGCGACAACATCTACGTGGTCGACGTCCGCGAGCCCAACGAGTACGAGATCGTCTCCATCCCGGGCGCCACGCTGATCCCCAAGGGCGAGTTCCTCAACGGCTCGGCCCTGGAGAAGCTGCCCCAGGACAAGCGCATCGTGCTCCACTGCAAGTCGGGCGCGCGCTCGGCCGAGGCCCTCGCGATCGTCAAGAACGCGGGCTTCGCCGACGCGGTGCACGTCGGCGGCGGGGTGCTGAGCTGGGTCAAGACGGTCGACCCCAGCCTGCCCAGCTACTGAGGCGTTTTCCGGGGAACCTCCCGCCGAGGCGCTTAAGGTCGGTGTCGTGAACCACGCCCGCCCCTGGCCCACCCTGGTGGTGTCCTCCGCGCTGACCCTGGTCTGCGCGGTGGCCGCCGGGGTGGCCGGGAGCGCGGCGGGCACCGAGCTGACCCGCGGCCCGAGCGCGGCCGAGCTGCGCGCCGCCGCCACGCGCGAGGTCGCCGAACGCTGGCGCGCCTGGCCCGCCGGGCGCGTCTTCCCCGCGGCTCTGCCGTACGCGGCCGAGCAGGGCGGGCAGGAGCGGGCCGAGCGCATCGGCATCTCGCCGCACACCGGCTGCGGCGCCGGGTCCGTCGACGCGAAGGCGGTCAGGACGTTGCGCGAGGCGGGATGCAGGGGCGTGCTGCGGGCCACCTACATCGACGCGCTGCGCGGCGTGCTCGTCACCGTGGGCGTGGTGGCGCTGCCCGATGAGGCACGCGCGGTCCGGGCCAGGAGCGCGTTCGCCGACAACGGCAAGCCCGTGCCGGGGCTGCGGCCGCTGAGCTTCACGGGCACGGTCGCCGAACGCTTCACCCCTTCCATGCGGCAGGCCGGTTCGGTGCGCCAGGCGGGGCCGTACGTCGTGCTGACCACGGCGGGCCAGGTGGACGGGCGGCCCGCGACCACGTCCGGCGAGTCCCGTCCGGCGATCTTCGCCTTCGCCGCCGAGCTGTCCGAACGCGTGCTGCTCGACCTCAGCACGCCCCGCATGCCCGACTGCGCGGCCGAGGGGTGGCGGTGCTGAGCCGGCGCGCCGCGAAGGCGCTGTCCGCCGCCCCCGCGATCCTTCTCGCCATTCTTCCGGCAGCCCTGCCCGCCCACGCCGACGACGACGTGCGCCACGGCCAGCGGGCCGTGATCCAGACGCTCGACCTGCCCGCGGCCTGGCGCGTCACCAAGGGCTCGGGGGTCACGGTGGCCGTGCTCGACTCCGGGGTCGATCCGGCCCACCGCGACCTGGCCGGCTCGGTGACCGTGGGCCGCGACTTCACCGCGGGCGCCAACCCGCCGGGCGTCACGCCGCCGCGGCTGCACGGCACGTACATGGCCTCCCTGATCGCCGGGCACGGCCACGGGCCGGGCGGCAGGAAGGGCGTCATCGGCGTCGCGCCCGAGGCGGGCGTCCTGTCGGTACGGGTCATCCTGGAGGACGAGGAGCCGGGGTTCGGCGCCTTCAACTCGGCCGAGCGCTTCGAGGACGTCGTGGCCAGAGGCATCCGCTACGCGGTCGACCAGGGCGCGGACGTCGTCAACATGTCGATCTCCAAGGAGCTCGCGACCCGGGAGGAACGGGCGGCCATCCGGTACGCCATCTCCAGGGGCGTCGTGCTGGTGGCCGCGGCCGGCAACGACGGCGACAGGAAGACCGCCGGCGACTTCGCGCCCTACTCCTACCCGGCGTCCTTCCCCGGCGTGGTGTCGGTGGGGGCGACCGACCGGCGGCTGCGGCGGGCCACGTTCTCCAACTGGAACTCCTCGGTGCTGGTGGCCGCGCCGGGCGTGGACATCATGGGCGCGGGGCCGGGCGACGAGTACTGGGTCGGCCGGGGCACCTCGCAGGCGACCGCGCTCGTCTCGGGCGTCGCCGCCCTCATCAAGGCGAGATATCCGCGGATGTCGCCGCCGTTGGTCGTCCAGGCGCTCGCCGACAGCGCCGACGACCGCCCGCCCGGCGGCTACGACACCGGCACCGGCTTCGGCGTCGTCAACGCCCGCAGGGCTCTGGCCGAGGCCGCCCGCCTGGCCACCCACACCGAGACCGCGACCGGCCCGCAGGCCCAGGACCCCGCCCGGCCCCTGGCGGGCGGCCCGGCCGGGCCCATCAGGGTCACCACGAGGGACCACCGGCGCGTGACGATCTACGCGGCCGTCGCCACCGTCGCCGCCGGCGGGGCGCTGGCCTCGCTGGCGGTCATCTTCTTCCTGGTCAGACGCGTACGACGGGACCACGGCACACACGACGCATGATCCGCCTGCTAACGGGGACGAAAGAGACACCGACCGAACGCGGGAACGAGGCCAGGGTGGTGAAGGCACGTAGGTCGACCTCAGGGCTACCGCGCGCCGGCGAGGCCACATCGGGACGCAGCAACCCGCTCGGGGCGTCGACCGGCCGCCGCTCACGCGTGCGCGCCTGGCCGGCGGCGAACTCCCGCACGCGCACCGCGGCCAGGGAACGCGCCGAGCTGGCGGCCCTCCAGCAGGGCGTGCGCTTTCGGCGCATCTTCGTCGTGCTGGTCGGCGCGGTCGTGGCCGTGTCGGCCCTCGTGGTGCTGCTGGGCACGATCGGGCTGCTCAACGAGACGCGCTCGCGCCCGCTGACCCCGGCCGAGCAGAACCAGTACAAGCAGGAGGAGATCGCCCGGCGCTGGCAGGCGTGGCCGGCCACGGGCGTCTTCCCCGAGGAGGTCAAGTACCTCGGCCTCGACCGCGCCCAGCAGTACGCCAGGCGGGTCGGCATCGCCCCCGAGACCGAGTGCGGCAAGGGCGTGGACGCCTCCGTCGCCGGGGTCCTCGACAGCCACGGGTGCGTCACGCTGCTGCGCGCCACGTACGTCGACCAGACCTCCACCTTCGTCATCACCGTCGGCGTGGCCGTGCTGAAGGACGAGGAGTCCAGGGTGTCGGCGGGCGAGCAGCTGGGCCAGGACGACCGGGTGGGCGTGCTGCCCGTGGCCTTCCCCGGCACCGTGACCGAACGTTTCGGCGCCGAGCAGCGCCAGCGCACCGGCTGGGTGGGCGCCGGGCCGTACATCGTCTTCTCCACCGCCGGGTACGCCGACGGGCGCACCAGGGCCGCCATCCCCCCGGAGGAGATCCTGCACAGCGAGCTGTGGCCGGCGGCCAAGTCGGTCGGCAACCAGATCGCCTACTTCCTGGCGGACCCGCCCAAGGTCCCGCCGTGCACCCAGGGGAACGTGTGCTGACCGCCGTACGCGCGCTCGCGGCCACGTTGCTCGTCCTCGTCGGGCCCACGGCCGCCCCGGTCAGGGACCAGCAGCAATGGGTGCTGGACGCGCTCAACGTCGAGCAGGCGTGGAACGTGACCAAGGGCGAGGGCGTCACGGTCGCCGTCGTGGACAGCGCGGTGGACACCGGGATCAAGGAGCTGAAGGGCCGCGTCACGATAGGTCCGGACATGAGCTCGGGCACGGTGGCCCGCGAGGTCAGCCCGGGGCGGCACGGCACCGCCATGGCCGCGCTGATCGCCGGTTCCGGCGCGGGCGGCGGGCTGATCGGCGTCGCGCCCGCGGCGCGCATCCTGTCGCTGCCCCTGGCCACCGACGACGAGCCGGCCTTCGACCTGCTGCCGCCCACGGACCTCCAGTCGCCCGAGAGCTCCCTGGCCCGCGCCCTGCGCTACGCCGCCAACCACGGCGCCCAGGTCGTCAGCATGTCGATCGGCTCCTACGGGCCGGTCAGGTCCGAGCGGGAGGCGGTGTCGTACGCGCTGAGCAAGGGCGTGGTGCTGGTGGCCGCCGTCGGCAACGACGGCCAGACGCCCTACGCCAAGGAGAAGGGCACCTCGTTCTGGAGTTTCCCGGCCGGCTACTCGGGCGTGATCGGCGTCGGCGCGACCGACAAGCAGGGCAGGAAGGCCACGTTCAGCAGCGACAACCTGTCGGTCCTCGTCGGCGCGCCCGGCGTGCAGGTGCCCGTGGTCAAGCGTCCCAGCGGGTACGAGCTGTCCGACGGCACCAGCTCGGCCGCCGCGCTCGTGGCCGGCGTGGCCGCGCTGATCAAGTCGCGCTTCCCCGGCCTGCCGCCCGAGCAGGTGGCCCAGGCGCTGGCCTCCAGCGCGCGGGGCCGTCCGGCCGCGGGCTACGACGACAACACCGGGTTCGGCGTGGTGGACGCCGGGGCCGCGCTCAACGCCGCCGAGCGCCTGGCCGGTCAGCGGCGCAGCGTGACCACGCCCGGAAAGGAGCACTTCGGCCGGGGCGAGGACTCCCCGGTGCCGACCCGTCCGGGGGCCGATCCGTGGCGGTTGTGGCTGTACGGAGGGGGTGTGCTGGTCGCGCTGGTGACGTTCTGCGGGGCGATCATCGTTCTCAATCAGCGCAAGGAGTGATGAACCGCTCGTACTTCGCCCGCGTGGACGGTAAAGATCCGCTATGGTCGCGCGTCATGGGATACGAGCTGCGGGTGGTGCGCGAGTCGCCACTCGCCTTCGCGGAGCTCGCGAAGGCCATCGCGCCGGCCGGTTTCGAGCTGCGCGGATCTGAGGAGATCGTGGCCGGCCACGACGGCGGCCGGCACGCGGTGGCGCGCTGGCAGGGCCAGGTCGTGGGCGAGCCCGGCTCCGACTGGCAGGTGGCCCAGCTCCTGCGGCTGTCGGCCGCACTCGGCGCCCGCCTGGTGGGCGAGGACGGCGAGCTCTACGCGCTGCGCGACGGCGTGATCGAGGTCCTGTCCGGCGGCACGGTGATGGAGATCGGCAAGTTCGACGAGATCATCGACGCGGGCCCGGCCGCATGGACCCCCTGAACCCCTTCGCCGAGCGGGTGCTCGACCTGGTCGAACGCATCCCGCCCGGCAAGGTCATGGCCTACGGCGACATCGCCGAATACCTGGGCGAGGGCGGCCCCCGCCAGGTGGGCAAGGTGATGTCCACCTGGGGCGGCGGCGTCCCGTGGTGGCGGGTGGTGCACGCCGACGGCAGCGGCGCCGCCCCCGACCACCTGCGACGATGCCTGGCCCACTGGCGCGAGGAGGGCACCCCGCTGCGCGGCGAACGGGTGGACATGAGCAGGGCGCGCTGGGACGGGCGTTCAGCCGATTTTCAGTAAGGGTCCTGACCTGCGGTTTCGCTGTTGAGGCGATTCTGTGACATGTGACTCCCATTACCATGGGCTGAACACTGACAGGCCCGAAAGGCGGTGCCTCCACGATGGCCACCGGCGTCACAGCCCAGCGCCACAGCGGCGACACGCTCGCCGACCGCCTCAAGGTCGTCCAGGATCTCTGTGATCGTGGCGAGCCTCTTGAGGCGGTCATGCGTGCCGTCGGGCCCGGCGGCCGCGACGCGGCGTTCGACACCGAGGTGCTCAGCGGGCCTCTGGGGTCGCGCATCGACCTCGCGGTCAAGCGCGGCCCGGCCCGGCGCCGCGAGCTGCTCACCCTGATCCGCCCCTACCTGGCCGGCGTGGCCGCGGAGGTCAAGCGCGACCTGCCCGTCGCCCGCCGCGTCATCTGCCACCTGATCGAGCACCGTCCCGACGACGAGCTGGTCGACGGCGAGACGCTGGTCAAGGTCGTCACCGCGGCGGCCGAGCCGTCCAAGCGCATCCGCAAGGGCCTGAGCTGGTACGCCGACCTGCCCTTCCGCGACGAGCTGCCGCCCGGCCTCTACCGGCTGCGCCGCGCCGACATGGTGCCGGTGACCCACATCGACGACATCGTGTGGGTCGACGGCAGGCTGCGCGTCACCGGCTTCGCCTACCTGGCCGGGCTGTCGGTGCGCAGCCGCAGGTTCAACTGGGCGACCGTGGTGCTGCGCGGGCCGCGCTGGCTGCCGCCGATCCGCATGCGCACCAAGCGGGTGCTCGCCCCCGAGGCCACCCACGGCGCGCGCGAGCCCGGCTGCAACTACGACTGGTCCGGCTTCACCGCCGAGCTGAGCCCGTGGCCGCTGCGCTGGCGCGGGGCCGTGCGCGGCATGGTGCACGCCGTGCGGCGGCGGTTGCGCCACCGTCCGGGGGTGCCCGACGCGACGACGTGGCGGGCCGAGATCGTCTTCTGGAGCCGTGGCGCGCGGGCGACCGGCCTGCTGCGCGGCTCGGCCATCGGCCGGCCCGAGCGTCCTGCCGGCCTCAAGCTGAAGCCCGGCTGGTGGGTGCGTCCGGTCTGGACGTCCGACCGCGCGCTGCAGGTCGTGCTCCAGCCCAACAGGGCCGAGCTCACCGGCGTGTCCGTCCAGGACGAACGCCTCGACCTCAAGATCTTCCTGCCCGGCCGCAGCGTGACCAAGGGCCACGCCAGGCTGGGCGGCCACCGCATCGCCGCCGACTTCACGCCGTCCGGCGGCGGCACCGAGGTGTCGATCGGGCTCGCCGTGCCCGCGCTGCTCCAGGAGAAGGACGGCCGGCGGCTGTGGGTCGAGCCCAAGGGCGACCCGGCGGCCTCCGTCATGCTCGCCGACCTGGTCGAGACGCGCACTCCGGTGGGCGACCGGGAGATCACCGTGCTCGGCGACCGGCGCGACCGCGTCGTGGTCTCCGCCCACCGCATCCGCCCGGTGATCACCTCCGCCGTCTGGGAGGGCTCCACGCTGGTCCTGCGCGGCGACTACCCCGACGCGCCCGGCCCCCGGGTGCTGACGTTGCGCCACCGGTCGGGGCTGTCCTACTCGCTGCCCATGGAGCGGTCGGGCGACGACTTCTCCGTCCGGGTGACGCCCTCGTCCATGGACCGCTTCGGCGAGTCCGTGCCGCTGGCCTCGGGCACCTGGAACATGTCCTTCCGGCATCCGTCGGGCGAGATCGTGCCGTTCCGGATGGACCACGCCGCCCTGCCGGGGCTCGACGAGGATCCGCGTACGGTCGACGGCCGGGCGTACCGGATGATCTCCACCCGGTTCGACGTGCCGGTGATCACGGTCGAGGAGGGGCGTCCCAACGACGAGCGGGGCGTGGCCGGCACCCACGTGCTGCGCCGCGTCTTCTACCCGGCCCAGCGCACCGAGCCGCTGCACGACGCGACCGTCTACGTCGTCAACGACGGCCGGCTCTACGCCGACAGCGTGCGCGCCATCTACGAGGAGCGGCTGCGCAGGGGCGACGACCGCGAGCACATCTGGATCGTCAAGGACGCCGCGTTCGTGCCGCCGGGCGGCGCGCGGGCGGTCCGGGCGGGCAGCCGCGAGCACCACGCCGCGCTGGCCCGCTCCAGCCACATCGTCACCAACTCGTTCCTGCCCGCCTGGTTCCGCGCCCGCGAGGACCAGGTCGTGCTGCAGACCTGGCACGGCACCCCGGCCAAGCGCATCGGCAACGACCAGCCGCACATGGCCCGCGACCCCCGTCCGCCGATCTGGTACCGGCAGGCGGCCGAGGTGCGCGGCTGGGACCTGCTGCTGTCGCAGTCGCCGTGGGCCACCACGGTGCTGCGCCGGGCCTTCGGCTACAAGGGCGAGATCCTGGAGAGCGGCCTGCCCAGGAACGACGTGCTCAACTCGGCCGAGCGCGAGGTCAGGGCCGCCGCGGTCCGCGAGCGGCTCGGGCTGGCCGAGGGCAAGCGGGTGGTGCTCTACGCGCCGACGTGGCGCGACTACGACCGCAAGAACGCCATGGTCAAGCTCGACCTGGCCAAGGCCCGCGAGGCCCTGGGCGCCGACCACGAGATCCTGGTACGCGCCCATCCGATGCAGGCCATGCCCGCCGTCCCCGACATCGCCCACGACGTCACGACTTATCCGGACATGGCGGATCTGCTGCTGGTCACCGACGTCCTCGTGACCGACTACTCCTCGGTCATGTTCGACTTCGCCGCCACCGGCCGGCCCATCGTCTTCTATGGCTACGACCTGGCGAAGTACTCCTCCAAGCGGGGGCTCTACCTCGACCTGCCCGAGCAGGCGCCCGGCCCGGTGCTGCCGACGTCGGCCGAGGTGATCGACGCGCTGCGCTCCATCGACGAGGTGGCCGCCGCGTACGCCGACCGCTACGAGGCCTTCCGGGCCACGTACGCGCCCAAGGACGACGGCAAGGCGACGGCCCGCGTGGTCGACCACCTGTTCTCCTGAGGGCGCGGCCTCACAGGTCGATCGGCAGGTCCGAGAGCATGAAGGGCTTGCCGGGGGCGTGACCGAGAGGGCGCGGCGCGGCCGGAAGGCGCTCGACGAGCAGGAGGAGCAGCGCCGACAGGGTGGTGGCGCACACGATCTCGCCGGCCTCGATCAGGCGCCGGACGCTCGACAGGTGCACCCACTCGATGCGCTCGGCCTCCCACGGGTCGCTGGGCGGGCCGATGTGGGTGGCCGCGTCGGCCCGGTAGATGTGGTTGAGGCTGTCGGTGAAGCCGTTGGTGGGCTGGACCGACAGCAGCGGGCGCAGCGGCCCCGGACGCCAGCCGGTCTCCTCCTCGACCTCGCGGGCGGCCGCGGCCATCGGCATCTCGCCCTCGTCGACCTGGCCGAGCGGGACCTCCCAGCCCCAGCTGTCGGTGATGAAGCGGTGGCGCCAGATCAGCAACACCCGGTCCGCGTCGTCGGTGACGACCGCGCCCGCGGCCGGCGCGGTGCGGACCAGGCGGTGATCGAGGTGCCGCCCGTCGGGCAGCTCCACATCCGCGATCCGGATGTCCAGCCACTGGTCGGCGTAGAGCGACGTCTCGGAGTGGACCTGCCAGCGCATGTGACCAACCCCCTAGCGAAGGCGCGGGTATCAACCCAACGTTACAAGAGACAACGCTGCGTGTGTGGGGCAATCGTGCGGATCGTCGCATCGCCGCAGGCAGCGCGACGCCCAGGGCGAAACCATGGCCTCGGCGTGTCGCACGATATTCGGATATTTGCCTCGATACCGTAGGCGGATCGCGCGGGAGAGCGGGCAAGTCGGCACGATCTGTCCGTGTGGTCTGGTGGAATCTAGTGCTGTGAGTGGTCAGACCTGGCGGTTGGTGCGGCGTGGCAGCGGAGGCCCTGTCGAGCCTCCTGTGCTGGATGAACACCAGCGTGCCGTGGTCGAGCACCGGAGCGGCCCGCTCCTCGTCCTCGCGGGGCCCGGCACGGGCAAGACGACGACGATCGTCGAGAGCGTGGTCGAGCGCATCGAACGGCGCGGCGCCGACCCCGAACGGGTGCTCATCCTCACCTTCAGCCGCAAGGCCGCCGAGGAGCTGCGCCAGCGCGTCACCGGCCGGCTGCGGCGCACCACCCGCTCGCCCCTGGCGCTGACCTTCCACTCCTACGCCTACGCGCTCCTGCGCCGCGAGTCCGTGCTGGAGGGCAAGGCGCCGCCGCGCCTGCTGACCGGCCCCGAGCAGCTTCTGGAGATCCGCCGGCTGCTCCACGGCGAGCTGGAGAACGGCGCGCTCGACTGGCCGCCGTCGCTGCGCGAGGCGCTCAAGACCCGCGGCTTCGCCGAGGAGGTGCGCGACTTCCTGTCCAGGGCCGCCGAGCGCGGCCTCGACGGCGAGCGGCTGGTCGCGCTCGGCCGGCTGCACGGCAGGAGCGACTGGATCGCCACCGGCCGGTTCTACGAGCGCTACCAGGACCGGTTCGACCTCGACCCCGAGGAGACCTACGACTACGCCGAGCTGATCGGGGCCGCCTCGGCGCTGCTGACCCGGCCCGAGGTGCGCGAGCGCGAGCGGGCCGCCCACGACGTGGTGTTCGTCGACGAGTACCAGGACACCGACCCGGCCCAGGAGTACCTGCTCGACCAGCTCGCCGGCGACGGGCGCGACCTCGTCGCGGTGGGCGACCCCGACCAGTCGATCTACGGGTTCCGGGGCGCCGACGTCCAGGGGATCATGAAGTTCCCCGAGCGGTTCAGGACGCTCGACGGGCGCGAGGCGCCGGTGGTGGCGCTGCGCGTGTGCCGCAGGAGCGGGGCCGACCTGCTGGAGGCCTCGCGCCGGGTCGCCGCCCGCCTGCCGATCGCCCCGGCCCCCGACCACGACCAGCGGCACGGCCACCGCGACCTGGTCCCGGCGGCCGGCGCCGAGCCCGGCGACGTGCGCGTCCTGCTGGCCGACAGCACCAGCCAGGAGGCCGCGATCGTCGCCGACACGCTGCGGCGGGCGCACCTGATCGAGGGGGTGCCCTGGCACCGCATGGCGGTGCTGGTGCGTTCGGCCAAGCGCCAGGTGCCGCTGCTGCGGCGGGCGCTGGTCAACGCCGGGGTGCCGACGATGATCGCCGGCGACGAGGTGCCGATCGCCCAGGAGCCGGGCGTGCGGCCGCTGCTCACGATGTTGCGGGTGGCGCTCGATCCGGCGCAGCTCGACGAGGGGGTGGCCGAGGAGCTGCTGACCGGCCCGCTCGGCGGCACGGACATGATCGGCGTACGCCGCCTGCGCCGGGCGCTCAAGATAGCCGAGAACGAGGCGCTCGCGGCCGAGGAGAGGCCGGCCACCCAGAAGGAGCGCGCCGCCGAGGAGAAGCCGGCCACCGAGAAGGAGCCCGCCGCCGAGGAGAAGCCGGCCGCGGAGGAGAAGCCGGCCGCGGAGGAACCCCTCGCGGAGAAGCCGGCCGCCGAGAAGGATCCGGTCGCGGAGGAGGGGCCGGCCTCCGGGGAGGATCCGGTCGCGGAGGAGGGCCCGGCCCCCGGGGAGGAGCCGGTCGCGGAGGAGGAGCCGGTCGCCGGGAAGGCCGGGGCGCGGTCGTCCGGCGAGCTGCTGGTGGCGGCGATCCAGGACGCCCGCGAGCTCACCCGCGTCGAGCCGCACGTCGCCCTCCCCGCCGAACGCGTCGCCAAGCTGCTCGCCGCCGCCCGCGAGGCCGCCGCGCAGGAGGGCACCGCCGAAGACCTCCTGTGGGCCGTGTGGCACGCCAGCGGCCTGGGCGGGCGCTGGACCGAGCAGAGCCTGTCCGGCGGCTCCCGCGGCGCGCAGGCCGACCGCGACCTCGACGCGGTGGTGGCGCTGTTCGACCACGCCGCCAAGTTCGTCGACCGCATGCCCAAGGCGGGCCCGGAGGTGTTCCTCGACAACCTGGCCGCCCAGGAGATCCCGGGCGACACGCTGGCCGACCGCGCGCCCGACGGCGACGCCGTGCGGGTGCTGACGGCCCACCGCTCCAAGGGCCTGGAATGGGACATCGTGGTCGTGGCGGGCGTCCAGGAGGGGGTCTGGCCCGACCTGCGGCTGCGCGGGTCGTTGCTGGGCGCCGACGACCTGGTGGAGGTGGTCGAGGGCGCCGAGCCGAGCGCCGCGTCCCTGGCCTCCAAGCTGCTGGCCGAGGAGCGGCGGCTGTTCTACGTCGCGGCCACGCGGGCCAGGCGGCGGCTGGTGGTCACGGCGGTCGGCGGCGAGGACACCGACGAGCGGCCCTCCCGGTTCCTGTCGGAGCTGATGCCGGGCGAGGTCGAGTCGGCCACGGTCGACGACCGGGCGCGCTGGCTGACCATGTCGGCGCTGGTGGCCGACCTCCGCAGCGCGGTGACCGACCCCACCAAACCGGCCAAGGTCCGGCAGCGCGCCGCGCGGCAGCTCGCCCGCCTGGCCGCCGCCGGGGTCCAGGGCGCCCACCCCAACGACTGGTACGCCCTCACCCCCATCACCGACGACCGCCCGCTGAGCTGGCCGGACAACATCGTCAACATCTCCCCGTCCGCGGTCGAGAGCTTCACCAAGTGCGGCCTGCGCTGGCTCCTGGAGACGGCGGTCGGAGCCGCGGGCACCAGCACCGCCCAGGGCCTCGGCAACGTCATCCACGCGCTGGCCATGCTGGCCGCCACCGACCTGCCCGGCGAGGACGCCCTGGGCGACCGGCTCGACCAGGTCTGGAACGAGCTCGACTTCGGCGGCGTCTGGTACAACCGCAAGCAGCGCCAGGTCGCCGAGCAGATGATCGGCAAGTTCCTGCGCTGGCAGAAGGACAACCCGCGCGAGCTGGTCGCCATCGAGGAGTCGTTCGTCGCCACGGTCTCCGAGGGCGTGCAGATCAAGGGCCGGGTCGACCGGGTCGAGCGCGACGACGACGGCCGCGCGGTGATCATCGACCTGAAGACCGGCGGCTCCAAGCCCAGGGCGGGCGAGCTCGACCGCCATCCGCAGCTCGGCGTCTACCAGCTCGCCGCGCTGCTCGGCGCGTTCGCCCGGCACGGCATGACCGAGCCCGGCGGCGCCGCGCTGGTCCAGCTCGGCAAGGCGGCCGGCAAGAACGCCGCCACCGAGCAGCGGCAGGGCGCGCTGGCCGACGACAAGAACCCCGGCTGGGCCGCCGACCTGGTCGACACCGTCGCCACGGGCATGTCGGGCCCGTTCTTCCAGGCCAAGGTGAACGACGGCTGCCGCACGTGCGCGGCGCGGGCGAGCTGCCCGGTCAACGACAACGGGGGCCAGGTGTGCTGAACCCGGTCGAACTGGCCGACAAGCTCGGCATCCTGCCGCCGACGAGCGAGCAGGCCGCGGTCATCGAGGCGCCGCTCGAACCGATGGTCGTCATGGCGGGCGCGGGCTCGGGCAAGAGCGAGACGATGGCCGGACGGGTGGTCTGGCTGGTGGCCAACGGCCTGGTCAAACCGGAGAACGTGCTGGGGCTGACGTTCACCCGCAAGGCCGCGGCCGAGCTGGCCGTCCGGGTCAGGGAACGCCTGGCCGGGCTCGCCGAGGCGGGCCTGGTCGCGCCCGGCGCGCTCGACAACGAGCCGACCGTCTCCACCTACCACGCCTACGCCGCCCGCCTGGTCACCGACCACGCCCTGCGCGAGGCGCTCGAACCCACCATGCGCCTGGTCACCCCGGCGGTGTCGTGGCAGCTCGCCTCGCGCGTGGTGGCCCTGTACGACGGGCCGATGGACAAGATCGAGCTGGGCCCGCCCTCGGTCACCGCCGCCCTGCTGGAACTCGCCGGCGAGCTGTCGGAGCACCTGCGCGCGCCCGCCGACGTGCGGCGGGTGGGGGAGTGGCTGGAGGCCCGGCTGGCCGCGCTGCCCGGCCGCACGACCGTGGCGCAGCGCAAGCCGGTCGGCGTGCACGCGGCCAGGGAGCAGCTGCTGCCGCTGGTGGAGGCGTACGAACGGCTCAAGCGCCGCCGCGAGGTCATCGACTACGGCGACCAGATGTCACTGGCCGCCCGGATCGCCGCCAACCACAAGGAAGTGGGCGAGATCGAACGGTCCCGCTACTCCGTGGTCCTGCTCGACGAATACCAGGACACCAGCCACGCCCAGCTCGTCCTGCTGCGCTCGCTCTACGGCGGCGGCCATCCGGTCACCGCCGTCGGCGACCCCTGCCAGTCCATCTACGGCTGGCGCGGCGCCTCGGCGGGCAACCTGCGCCGCTTCCCCCGCGACTTCCGCACCCGCGCCGGCGAGGAGGCGCCGGTCCGCCAGCTCAGCGTCAGCTTCCGCAACGGCGACCGGGTGCTCGACGTCGCCGCCCGCGTCCAGCTACCGCTGCGCATGGAGGCCCGCGAGGTGCCCGTGCTGGTGCCGGGGCCCAACCGGGTCGACCGGGGCCGCGTCACCTGCGCCTTCCACGAGACCGCCGAGGACGAGGCGAAGTGGATCGCCGACGGCGTGGCCAGGATCCTCGGCCAGGAGACCGCCCCTGACGGCCTGCCCTGGGGCGAGAAGGAACGCAAGAAGACGCTCGCCGTCCAGCCCCAGGACGTCGCGATCCTGGCCCGCAAACGCTCGCAGTTCCCCGCGCTGCGCAAGGCGCTGGAGGACCGCGACATCCCGGTCGAGGTGGTCGGGCTGGGCGGCCTGCTGACCGTGCCCGAGGTCAGCGACATCGTGGCGACCCTGCGCGTGCTCTACGACGCCACCGCCGGCGACGCGCTGGCCAGGCTGCTGGCCGGGCCGCGCTGGCGGGTCGGGCCGGCCGACCTGCGGGTGCTGGGGGAGCACGCCAGGGAGCTGGCCCGCGAGCTGAGCGAGAGCCACCGCGCCGACGACCCGCTCGACCAGGTGGTCGCCGACCTGGCCGAGGAGCGCGGCAGCCTGGTCGACGCGCTCGACGAGCTGCCCGACCGGCCCGAGTGGCTGGAGTCGTTCTCGCCGCTGGCCCGCACCCGGCTGGTCGCGCTCGCCCAGGAGCTGCGCAACCTGCGCGGCCACACCGCCCAGCCGCTGCCCGACCTGGTCACCGAGATCGAACGCCGGCTCGGCCTGGACATCGAGGTGGCCGCCCGCAGCGGCACGGCCGGCGCGTTCGCCGCGCGGGCCGACCTCGACGCCTTCATCGACGCGGCCGCCAGGTTCGCCGGCGACGCCGAGGACCCGACGCTGGGCGCGTTCCTGGCCTACCTGCAGGCCGCCGAGAGCGAGGAATTCGGGCTGGAGGCGGGCCGGGTCGGCGAGAGCAACAGCGTCAAGCTGATGACCGTGCACGCCTCCAAGGGGCTGGAGTGGCCGATCGTGGTCGTGCCCGGCCTGTCGCAGCTGCTCAGCTCGAAGGGCACGATCGCGACGGGCAGCGTGTTCCCGGCCACGCCGGTGATGAACAGCCGCTGGACCGACAATCCGCGCAAGCTGCCCTACCCGCTGCGCGGCGACGCCGCCGACCTGCCCCGGCTGGGCGGGCTGAGCAAGGAGGAGCTGGCCGCCTTCGACGAGCAGTGCCGGGAGCGCGACCTGATGGAGGAGCGGCGGCTGGCGTACGTCGCCGTCACCCGGGCCCACTACCACCTCATCGCCTCCGGCTACCGCTGGGGCAGCGCCACCAAGCCGCTGGAGCCGTCGGAGTTCCTGCTGGAGATCCGCGACACGGCCGACCGGGTGTCCTACTGGGCCGGCGACCTCGCCGAGGGCGCGACGAACCCGCTGCTCGCCGAGCCGGCCGAGGCCGTCTGGCCGGTCACCCCCGAGGGCCTGCGCTACGAGTCGGTGCTCGACGGCGCCCGGCTGGTCGAGGACGCCCTGGCCGGCAACCTGGCCGACGAGGACGACGAGCCGCTGCGCCCGTTCGAGGAGGAGCGCCTGCGCGCCTGGGAGCGCGACACCGACCTGCTGCTGCGCGAGCGCGAGCTGAACCGGCGCAGACCGGCGACCGTCGTCGAGCTGCCGGCCAAGCTGACCGTGTCGTCGCTGGTCACGCTGGCCACCGACCCGGCCGAGCTGGCCCGCAGGATCCGCCGTCCGGTGCCGCGCAAGCCCGCGCCGCTGGCCCGCCGGGGCACGTCGTTCCACAAGTGGCTGGAGAGCCGGTGGGACCAGCAGCGGCTGATCGACGACTTCGACCTCGACCCGCTGGAGGAGCTGGAGGAGGCCGACGTGCGGCTGGCCGAGCTGCAGGAGCGGTTCGAGGAGAGCGAGTGGGCCGACCGGCGGCCGGTCGACCTGGAGGTGCCGTTCGAGACCATGATCGCCGACCGGCTGGTGCGCGGGCGGATGGACGCCGTCTTCGAGCTGCCCGACGGCGGCTACGAGGTGGTCGACTGGAAGACCGGCGTCCCGCCCAGGGGGAAGGCGGCCCGCACGGCCTCGGTGCAGCTCGCCGCGTACCGGCTGGCCTGGTCGCACCTGGCCGGGGTGCCGCTGGAGAAGGTGAGCGCGGCCTTCCACTACGTCCGGGCCAACAAGACCGTGCGGCCGGTCGACCTGCTCGACGCCGACGGGCTGGTCGCGCTCGTCGAGGCGGTGCCGGCGTCAGAGTCCTAGGTGGTGGAAGGCGGGGCGGGGGTGCATGAGGAAGTCGTGGTGGGAGATGTTCCAGGCATAGGCGCCGGCCATGCCGAACACCACCCGGTCCCCTGCCCGCACCGAGGTCACCACGTTCCGGGCGAAGACGTCCTTGGGGGTGCACAGCTGGCCCGCGAACGTCACGGGCTCTCCGGCGACCCCCGGCCCGCCGCCGGTGGGCAGGACCGTGAACGGCTGGTCGTGGCCCTTGGTCACCGGCGTGCGCAGGTGGTGCGTCCCGCCCAGCACGATCGCGTACGCCCGGCCGCGCACCCGCTTCACGTCCACGACCTCGGTGACGTAGTGGCCGCAGTAGGCGGTGAGCGACCTGCCCGGCTCGACCCGCAGCCGCCGCCCGGCCCGCAGCGCGGCCAGGCCCGCGCCGTAGGCCGCCCAGTCGAAGCGTTCGCCCGACGTGTACGACACCGCCATGCCCCCGCCCAGGTTGACCTCCCGGTGCCCGGTCCTCAGCAGGGCCCCCGCCAGCCGGAGCAGCTGGGCGGCGTCCAGGCCGCTGGCCAGGTGGGCGTGCAGGCCGCGCAGCCGTACGCGGCGGGTGAACAGCGGCAGGCACTCGGCCAGCCCCGCCTCGTCCATGCCGAAGGGGCCGTCCATCGTGAGCGCGGCCCCCTCGACCGGCAGGTCCGGGTTGGCCCGCAGCAGCACGTCCGCCTCCAGCCCGGTCGCGAGCAGGCGGCGCAGCTCGTACGGCGACTCCACGTGCAGGCGGTGGTGCGGCAGGCGCAGCTCGGCGTCGGTCTTGCCGGGCCCGCCGAGCGCCAGCCGCGCGCCCGGGAGCAGCGCGGAGACGTGCGCGTGCTCGCCCGCCGACGACACCTCGAACCCGTCCACGTGCCGGGCCAGCACCCGCAGCAGCTCGGCGTCGGGGTTGGCCTTGACCGCGTAGTACAGCTCGACCTCGCCCAGCGCCGCGCGCACCGACGCGGCGTGCTCGTCGAGCGCGGGCAGGTCGTAGAGGTAGGCGGGCAACGCCGGCAGCCGCGCGGCGGCCTCCAGCACGCGGTCCGCGGGCTCGCGCTCCAGCGCGGGGGCCGGTTCGCGCTTCAGCACGCCGCTCATGCGAGCGGGTTCGCGATCGGGACGTAACCGGCGTCGCGGTCGGCCGCCCTGGCCCACCGCACGCGCAGGTTCGCCTTGGCGGGCAGCGGCGCCCCGGCCAGCAGATCGCGCAGCGGGAGCGGCTGCCCGAGCTCGGCGGCCTGTCGGGCGAGCAGGTCGCGGGCGGCCCGCCACAACGCGCGCAGCAATTCGTCGTCGGGGCCCGCCAGGGTGGCGGCGATCTCGGTGAGGTGGTTGACGAACAGGCAGTAGACGACGCGGGCCCAGCCGCGCGCCGGGTCGTGGGTGAGCGCGGCGGCCACGGCCGGGTGCAGCCCGCCCAGGTCGTGGCGGCCCGCGACGAGCTTGACGCCCTCCAGGTCGCGGAAGATCGCCTGGACGGGCCGGCCGGCGGCGTCCAGGCCGACGAGCACGTTCTGCAGGTGGGCTTCCAGGACGACGCCGTGGCTGACGTACAGGTCCACGACCGGCAGC
Source organism: Nonomuraea sp. NPDC001831 (assembly GCF_042892035.1). Classification (NCBI taxonomy): domain Bacteria; kingdom Bacillati; phylum Actinomycetota; class Actinomycetes; order Streptosporangiales; family Streptosporangiaceae; genus Nonomuraea; species Nonomuraea sp. NPDC001831. The sequence continues at coordinate 394,501 of NZ_JBIATU010000008.1, forward strand.
GCGACCGCCGACACGTACGCCGTCCACCAGGCCAGGGGGTCGGCGGGGGCGGCGTCCAGGGCGAGGGCGGCGGCGAGGACCGGGGTGACGCCGGGGTCGCAGGCCGTCCACGGGCTCGCCCGGACGATCACGCCCAGGCCCTCGCGCTGCCCGAGTGCCGTGCGGTAGCCCGGTTCGGGGAGCCAGCGGACGGCCGGGTGCCGGGCCGCGACCTCGGCGATCAGCGGGGCCAGCCGGGAGGTGAGCTCGACCGCCCCGGCCAGCTCGTACCAGGCGTTCTTGCGCACGCAGTTCGTGATCCGCACGTCCAGGGAGAACTTCAGGCACACCTCGGCGTCCGGCACGTACACGGTCCGCACCGACGAGGTCGGCACCGCGAGCGGCCCCGGCCCGAGATCGGCCAGCTCGGCGCCGAGAACGGGACGCAGCAGGGCGAGCTGCCACGGATGGGCGGGCAGCAGCCGGTGTCCGGCGGGCGCCGGGCCGAGCGCGTCCAGGGCCGTCAGGTCGCCCTCCTCGGCCAGCGCGTCGTCGCGTACCGCGAGCAGCCGCAGCGGGAAGGCGGCATGGGCCTCGGGGGCGTAGCGCAGCCAGTCCGCGCCGTCGCGGGCCTTGGGGGTGGGGTGGAACGGGTGCCCGTACACGAGCGCCTGCTCCGAGGCCAGCCAGGGATCGGCGGGCGGCTCGGCCCGCGCCCTGGCCGCCCGGATCGCCGCGATGGCGTCCCTGCTGGCGGCCACCTGGCCGGCGAACTCGCCGTTGGGCTCGACGCCGAGGTGCGCCGCTCCCCTGCCTGGGCGCGCGGGCTCGTCCGGCCGGTCGGCCAGGTCGGCCAGGTCGGTTTCGGCCAGCCGGACCAGCTCGGCGACCGTCAGCGGCTGCCAGGAGCCGCCCTCCAGGCGCTCCGGTGGCCCGTCGAGGCGCAGCGCGGCCCCGCCGTGCGTACGGGCGCGCAGCAGCGTCCCGGCCACCCGCAGCAGCACGTACGGCGGCGCCGGCCAGACCAGCCCCCTGGGCCCGGCCACCTCGCGCACGCAGCACCGCAGCAGGGCCGCCAGCGTCGCCTCCTCGGCCGGCGCCCCGATGGCCAGGACGTCCATTCACGCTCTCCTCAGGTAGTTGGGCCCGGTGATGCCGTAGAACTTGTTCACGTCCCGCGCCCCGGACCGTTCCTTGGCCACGAGCGTCCCGGCGGTGACCATGGACTTGCCGGTGAGCCTGGCCGCGTCGAGCGTCCTGGCGCGCAGCAGCCGGGCCATGGGGTGGTCGCCGTGCTCGTCGAGCGCCTCGGCCAGCGTGCCGCGCACCAGGGCCGCCGCCCGCGCCGGCGGCAGCACGGCGAACGCCACCGCCGCGGCGGCCAGGTGCAGCGTGATCGTGACGAACACGTCGGCCAGCGCGTGCGGGTCGTCGGTGAGCATGCGCCCGTCGGAGAAGGCCGGCACGTCGAACCCGGCGGCCGCCAGCCGCGACGGCGAGGCCAGCAGGCCGTCGTTGTCCTTGACCAGCAGCCGCAGGTCGCCGTCCCGCAGGACGAGGGCCAGGTTCTGCTGGTGGGCCTCCAGCGCGACGCCGTACCGGACGAACAGCCGCACGTTCCAGCGCAGCAGCAGGCGCAGGTAGCGGGGCAGCACGTCCGGGCCGAGGCCGTCCAGCACCCCGGGCGCCGCCAGCGCCGCGACCGGGACGATCCGGCCCTCCGGCAGCCGCCGGACCATCCACGCCAGGTACTCGTGGCCCGCGTGCGCGTAGGTCTGCTCGTCGGCCAGCAGCACGCCGGGATCGGCGAGCCGGCGCAGCAGCAGCTCGGCCCGCGCGCCGTCCTCCAGGGTGCCCGCCCTGATCGAGCGCCGGTTGCGCACGCCGAGCGTGCTCACCGGCAGCGGCAGCTTGAGGTGCGTACGCGGCCCCACCTCGACGGTCCGCATGGACAGGGTGGGCCGTACGGTGACCGCCTCCTCGTCCAGCACCCGGACCCCGTCGATCTTCCGCACCTCGCCCACGGTCATCGGGTGCACCGGGAACAGCACGCCGTGGCCCGCCGGCCGCGGCACGTCCGCGGGAAGCTCCGCGGCCGCGTGGGGGACGACCGCCGTGTGGGGGACGACCGCCCACCGCAGCGCGAACGAGGGCGCGAACTCCGGCGCGTACGCCAGCAGGTCGCGGTCCGAGGCGCCGATCCTGGCCCGCGAGGTGGGGTAGAGAGGATGGTCGGCGAAGGCCGCCAGCGACTCGTACGACGGCCCGCGCCGCAGCACCTCCTCGGCGTGCGCGTCGTGCAGCTCCAGCGCGGACAGGGCGGTCAGGCACTCGTCGAAGAAGGCCGCCACCCCTTCGGCGTCGGCCGCGTCGGACACCTCCACGAGCGTCTCCAGCACCTGCTCCAGGCCCAGCCGCTCGTCCGGCGCCACCACGAAGTCCTGGAACGGCGACCCGGCGACCATCCGGACCCACCGCCCGTCGGCCAGCAGCAGCCCGGCCCCGGACCTGGTCCGGTCGAGCCGGGCGGCCAGCCCGCCGTAGTCCTCGCGGACCAGCGCGTCCAGCACCCGGGCGGCCAGGTACGCCTCCCGGGACCTCACCCGACCACCCACGGCCGGGCCGCCCGGTACCGCTCGACGGCGGCGTCCACGCGGGCCCGGTCCGGTCCCACGGCCCGGATGACGCCCAGGTAGTCCCGGTTCGTGTGGGTCAGCTCTATGACGTCCCCAACAGCCCGCAGCGGCCGGTGCCACAGCCGTACGCCGCCGTCCTCGACGTCCTCCTCCGGCGGCCCGTCCTTGACGACGCCCGGCCGGTCGGCGACCACGCTGACCGCGCAGCCGTGCCGGGACGCCGACGGCGGCTCGGGCGCCGGGTCCCCGAGATGGGTGCGCAGGATCCACTCGAACAGCGGCACGCCCAGCACGTCGGCCAGCAGGAAGTCGCAGTGGTCGCCGATCGCCCGGTAGTTCACCTCGACGATCCGCGGGCCGTCGGGCGTCAGGACGTACTCGGTGTGGCAGGCGCCGAAGCCCGCCCCGAGGGCCCGCAGCGCGGCCAGCACGTGGGCGTCGGCGGCGGGCGCCCAGTCGAGCCGCTCCTCCACGAAGTGCGGCAGCGGGCCCAGCGTGGTGGCGAAGCCGCCCAGCACCCGCGTCGCGGCGCCGTCGCCGAGGGTCTCCAGGGTCCGCAGCGGCCCTTCGAGGTACTCCTCCACGACCAGCGTCTCGCCCGGACGCCGCCGCCTGGCCGCGGCCACGGCCCGGGGAAGGTCGTCCTCGACCAGCACGACGTCCTCGCTGGCCACCCCCTCGCGGGGTTTCAGCACCACGGGCCGGGGCAGTCGCTCGGGCACCGGATCGGCGGGCGCGAGCCGCAGCGAACGCACCGTCTCGACGCCGGCCGCCGCGAGCCCGCGTCGCATCAGGAACTTGTTCTTGGCGGCCAGGCAGGCCCGCCAGTCCTTCCCCGGAAGTCCGAAGTACGACGCCGCGAGGGCGGTCTCCGCCTGGAGGTGGTCGGAGTTGGAGAAGATCGCGTCGGGCCGGCCCAGGTGCTCGATCGCGTCGATCAGGGCGCGCGGGTCGCGTACGTCGCAACGCACCGAGCCGGGATGCCGCTCCGGCCGGTCGGTCAGGACGGTGACCTCGCACCCGAGGGCCCGCGCCGCGGGCAGGAAGCCGTACGTCACCGAGTCCGTCGGCTTGAGCGCGGTCAGGTAGAGCCGCAACGCGAAGGCACCCCCGAAAGGATCAGGTAAGGCTAACCTAACTCGATGATCCTAGCCTGCGGGTGATCGTTCCGGGGCCCGCACACCCTAATCGGCGGCTAACTGCGAGGTCATAGGATGACAAGCGACTTGGGGAGGGGCGGCCAGTGGAAAAGACCGCGGAAGAGCAACTCATCGGCCCACTGCTCCTGGCACGGGGGACCATCGACAGGTCGTCGGCGCTGCGTGCCGACGACAGATGGCTGGAGAAGGCGTGGGCCGACCCCGGGACCAGGGTGCTGGTGATCGACAACGGCCACACCCTGGTGCGGCGGGCCGGCGACGAGGTGCACGCGGTGCTCTACACCCCCGCGCAGGCGCCGCCGGGCGAGCGTTACCTGCTCGGCGTCGAGGGCGGCACCGCCTACTTCGCGGTGGCCGCGCCGCTGCCCGGCACGTCGGCCGGCGACCTCAACGGCCGGGTGACGATGCCGATGAGCCTGAACGACACGCCTGAGGGCAGTCCGGTGCCGGCGGGCCTGCGCCAGGTGGGCGGGCTGCTCGGCGACCGCGACGCGGGCCTGCTGGTCCACGCGGTGGCGCTGGAGGCCTGGCACGCCACCCATCAGTTCTGCCCCCGCTGCGGCGCCCGTACGGCGGTGCAGGCCGGCGGTCACGTCCGGGTGTGCCCGCAGGACGCGAGCCAGCACTTCCCGCGCGTCGACCCCGCGGTCATCATGCTGATCAGGGACGAGGACGACCGCTGCCTGCTGGCCCGCGGCCCCCAGTGGCCCGAGGGGCGCCTGTCGATCCTGGCGGGCTTCGTGGAGCCGGGCGAGTCCCTGGAGTACGCGGTGGTCCGCGAGGTCGCCGAAGAGGTCGGCGTCCACGTCGTCAACCCGCGTTACCTGGGCAGCCAGCCCTGGCCGTTCCCGCGCAGCCTCATGCTCGGCTTCTTCGCCGACGCCACCACGACCGCGCTGACCCCCGACGCCGACGAGATCGCCGAGGCGCGCTGGTTCACCCGCGACGAGCTGGTGGCCGCGCTCCGGTCGGGCGAGGTGCGCCTGCCGCCCCCGGTGTCGATAGCCCGCCGCCTGATCGAGACGTGGTACGGCGGCGAGCTCGTCGGCGACTGGTGATCAGGCCCCGAGCAGGGCCTTGACCTCCCGGGCGGAGGGGTTGGTCCGGACGATCCGGCCGTGGTCGGTCTCGATCACCACGGTCGGCACGGTCTGGTTGCCGTTGTTGACGCTCATGACGAATTCGGCGGCGGCCGGGTCGCGCTCGATGTCGACCTCCTTGAAGGCGATGCCTTCGCGGGCGAGTTGAGACTTCAGCCGCTTGCAGGGGCCGCACCAGGTAGTGCTGTAGACGGTGAGCGCCATGTCGGGTTGTCCCTCCAAGGTCAGGAAATCAGGCGCTCGGTGCAACAACGCGGAGGCGCCCGCTTAATCCCTGCCCGGGGCTCGCTAGCCGATGCGCTCGGCGATCCAGGCCTGCACCCGCTCGGCCACGCCGGGCTCCCGGTACAGGGGAGCGCTGTGGTTGGTGCCCGGCGCCGTCATGATCGTCATCGGCACGCCCACCTGGCCGAGCATCTGCTTGAGCAGCTGGCTCTGCGTCGGCGGCACGAACTCGTCCTCGGAGTGCACCGTGAGCATCGGGGCGTCCTTGGCGCTGGCGTGCCAGGCCACCTCCATGCTCGCCCACACGCGCGAGCACTTGCCCTTGGGCTCGCAGCCGCCGGCCAGCCGGATCGCGGCCTCGCGCAGCTTGCGCTTGTCGGGGTTCGCGGTCTTCTCGCCGTCGGCGTACGCGCGCAGCGGCGAGATGATCGGCGACAGCCCGACCACGCCCTTCAGCCCGGCGATGCCGTTGCCGTAGGTGCCGACCGAGGCGGCGATGTGCCCGCCCGCCGAGAAGCCGACGACGACGTACTTGCTCGGGTCGAAGGCCCAGCGGTCGGCGTGCTTGCGGGCCAGGGCGATGGCGGCCAGCGCGTCGGTGCGCTGCGCCGGCCAGGCAGCCTCGCCGGAGAGGCGGTAGTTCAGGTTGAAGACCGTGTACCCGAGGTCGGCGTAGCTGCGGGTGATCTCCTTCATGTACTTCTTGTCGCCGCCGGACCACCAGCCGCCGTGGATCAGGAAGACGCCGGGGCGCTTCTGGCCGTCGGGCGTCCACCACACGTCCATGTCCTGGTGACGCTGGGAACCGTAGGAAAGGGTCTCCGTGGCCAGCCCGCCGAGGCCGTCGGGGTCTGTGGGATTGGTCACCACGGGGACGGGCGGCTCGGCCGCGAACGCGACGGCAGGTGTGAGCGCCACGGCAGCGAGCACCAGCGCGCCCGCGAAAACCGCTGTTCGCACGGCCTTCCTTTCCCCCATGCGGCATGGTCGGCCCCATTGTGGGGGAAGCAACCATTCCTTTGCATCTCGGTGACTATGAACATACGTCGGGCCGCATGTTGCCAGAATAAAGTGCTTCGGCGCCACTTGCGGGGAGGAAGATCGGGTGAACAGCGTGGATGACGTCCTCAGCGGCCTCGACCCGGAACAGCGGGAGGTCGCCGAGGCGGTGCGCGGCCCGGTGTGCGTGCTCGCCGGGGCCGGCACGGGCAAGACCAGGGCGATCACCCATCGCATCGCCCACGCCGTGCGCAGCGGGGTGGTCGACGCGCCCAGCGTGCTCGCGGTGACGTTCACCACCCGGGCGGCGGGGGAGTTGCGGCAGCGGCTGCGGGCGCTGGGGGCGCCGGGCGTACAGGCCCGTACGTTCCACGCGGCCGCTCTGCGCCAGCTCACCTACTTCTGGCCGCGGGTGATCGGCGGCGAGGCCCCTTCGGTCATCGAGTCGAAGTTGCCGGTGCTGGTCGAAGCCTGCCGCCAGATCCGGAAAAATCCCGACCGGTCCGAGCTGCGGGACATCGCGGCCGAGGTCGAATGGGCCAAGGTCTCCCAGATCGGCCCCGAAGACTACGTGGCCGCCGCCGCCAAGCACCACCGCACGCCGCCCGGCTCGCCGGAGGAGGTGGCCCGGCTCTACGAGTCGTACGAGCGCATCCGCCGCGAACGCCACCTGGTCGACTTCGAGACCATCCTCGAACTGACCGCGGCCGTGATGACCGAGCACCAGGAGGTCGCGGCCCAGATCCGCCAGCAGTACCGCTACTTCGTCGTGGACGAGTTCCAGGACGTCAACCCGCTCCAGAAACTCCTGCTCGACACCTGGCTCGGCGGCCGCGACGACATCTGCGTGGTCGGCGACCCCAACCAGACCATCTATTCGTTCACCGGCGCCAGCCCCCGCTACCTCACCAACTTCGCCGTCGAGCACCCGAAGGCCGCCGTCATCAGGCTGGTCCGCGACTACCGTTCCACCCCGCAGGTCGTGAACCTGGCCAACCTGGTCATCGCCAAGTCCAGGACCCCCAACCGCCTCGAACTCATCGCCCAGCGCCCCGACGGCCCCAAACCGGTCTTCTCCGACTACGACGACGAGCCGGCCGAGGCCGCCGGCGTCGCGCGGGCCATCAGGAAGCTGCTGGACAAGGGGGTGCCCTCGCGCGAGATCGCCGTGCTGTTCCGGGTCAACTCCCAGTCGGAGTCCTACGAGGAGGCCCTGTCCAAGGCCGAGATCCCGTACGTGCTGCGCGGCGCCGAGCGGTTCTTCGAGCGTCCCGAGGTGCGGCAGGCGGTCGTGCTGCTGCGCGGCGCCGCGCGGTCGGCCGCCGGCGAGCCGCTGGCCTCGGAGGTGCACCACATCCTGACCGGCGTCGGCCTGACCCCCTCCCCGCCCGGCGGCGGCAAGGCCAGGGAGAAGTGGGAGTCGCTGAAGGCGCTGGCCGACCTGGCCGAGGACATGGCCGCCGAGGGCGCCGACCTGCCCGCGTACGTCGCCGAGCTGGAACGCCGCGCCTCCGAGCAGCACGCCCCGCCGGTGGAGGGCGTCACGCTCGCCTCGCTGCACGCCGCCAAGGGCCTGGAGTGGGACGCGGTCTTCCTGGTCGGCCTCACCGACGGCATGCTGCCGATCATCTACGCCGAGACCCCGGAGCAGATCGAGGAGGAACGGCGGCTGCTCTACGTCGGCGTCACCCGCGCCCGCGAGCACCTGTCGCTGTCCTGGGCGCTGGCCCGCGCGCCCGGCGGGCGCAAGAGCCGCCGTCCCTCCCGCTTCCTCGACGGGCTCACCGGCCGCGCCTCGACGCCGCCCCGCATGACGACCCCGGCGGGCGAACGCCGCACGGTCGCCGCGCCGGTGAGCTGCCGGGTGTGCGCCAAGACGCTGGTGGCCGCCGCCGAGCAGAAGCTCGGCCGCTGCGCGACCTGCCCCGCCGACTACGACGAGGCCCTGCTCGAACGCCTCAAGGTCTGGCGCACGGCCACCGCCAAGGAGGCCAAGATCCCGCCGTACGTGGTTTTCACCGACGTCACCCTCCAGGCCATCGCCGAACGCGCGCCGGCCACCGAGCAGGAGCTGCTGTCGATCGCCGGCATCGGCCGGGTCAAGGTCGACCGCTACGGCGAGGCCGTCCTCGGCCTGTGCCGCGGGTGAGATCCCTCACGTACGGCCGGCCCCCTCGCGCGTGAGTCCCTTCCCCACCGGGCGAAACGGCAGGACGGGCGCATCCCGGCAAGGCAGGGCGGGTTTGGGGGAACAGGCGTGGCACGTCAGACTTGTCCGTGGAATGTTCGTCCGTGAGGGGGCCCTGTGAACGAGGCGCTGAAGGAGCTGCTCGACCTGCTCGACCTTGAGCAGATCGAGCTGGACATCTTCCGGGGCAGAAGCCCGGAGGAGCGCATCCAGCGCGTCTTCGGCGGCCAGGTGGCCGCGCAGGCCCTCGTGGCGGCCGGCCGCACGGTTCCCAAGGACCGGCACGTCCACTCGCTGCACGCCTACTTCATCAGGCCGGGCGACCCGTCCATCCCCATCGTCTACAACGTCGAGCGCCTGCGCGACGGCCGGTCGTTCACCACCCGCCGGATCGTCGCCGTCCAGCACGGCAAGGCGATCTTCACGATGTCGGCCTCGTTCCACATCTTCGAGGAGGGCGTGGAGCACCAGGCGTCGGTGGCGCCGGTCGTGCCCGCCCCCGAGACGCTGCCGACGTTCCAGAACAGGATGTCGGAGGTGCTGGGCGACCACCCCGAGCTGCGGGAGTGGCTCTCGCGCCCGCGCCCCGTGGACGCCCGCTACGTCTCTCCCCTGACGTGGGAGGCGCACCTGAACCCCGAGCTGCGCAGCGCCCAGACCAACGTGTGGTTCCGCTACGACGCCGACCTGCCCGACGACCCGCTGCTGCACGTCGTGCTGGCCGCGTACGCCTCGGACTTCACGCTCGTGGACACGATCCTGCTGGCCCACGGGATGGCCTGGGGAGCCTCGAACGTGATCGGCGCGTCCCTGGACCACGCGATGTGGTTCCACCGCCCGTTCCGCGCCGACGACTGGCTCCTGTACGCCCAGGAGGCCCCCTGGTCGGCGGGCGCTCGGGGGCTCGCGCGCGGCGAGATGTTCACCGCGTCGGGCGAGCTCGTGGTCTCCGTCGTCCAGGAGGCGATGATCCGCGTGGCGAAGTAGTCGGTTCGCAGCACGTTGTGACACCGTGGTTGTGTCACAAAATCGCAGGTAGAAAATATGTTGCCCCTTCCCGGCTTCCCGGTTTAGGGTCATGGACAAGCGAGTCGGACACTCCTGTTTCCGACGATCTGATGAGTGGAGGTGAGCCCCGGTGATGAGCATCCAGATGTCGGCCACGCAGTGGCTCGCTTCCGCGTGCCGTGACTCGGTGAGGCTCGCCGATGGGCCGGCCAAGCTGCGGCAGGAGAAGTCTGCCCGTATCCAGGCCCCCGCCGTCCGTGCGAGGGCTCACGCGGGTGTCGCCGCTCCGCAAGGCGTTCCTGTCTATGGCGCAGGTATCGCTGCCCCGACCAACCAGCTCACCAAGGGTGGACTGTGCGGTCCGCAACCCTGGAGGGATGCTCCGGTCATAACCTGACCGGCACATAGCAGCCCCCAGGCCGCGGATCCGCACACAGGATCCGCGGCCTCTTTGTTTTTCCGCGATCCCCGACCACCTCCGAGGTGCCCGACCAAGATCAAAAAGCTCGATCAAAAGGAGAAGCAGATGGGGGCCAAGACGATCATGGACCTGATCGACGAAGCCAAGATCCCCTGTCGTACCGACCCTGACCTGTGGTTCGCAGAGTCACCCGAGGACGTCGAGTTCGCCAAGGCTCTCTGCAGCGGCTGCCCGATCCAGCAGGCCTGCCTGGCCCGCGCGCTGGAGCGCGAGGAGCCCTGGGGAGTCTGGGGCGGCGAACTGATCCTCAGGGGAACGGTTGTTCCCCGCAAGCGTCCGCGCGGGCGTCCCCGCAAGCACCCGGTCGCTGCCTGACCATCCACCAGCCCGACGAGCGAGAGAGAACAAGAACACCGATGAGCACTTCTTCCACCAGGAGCCTGGCCGTGCCGTATCTGTTTCATGACTTGGTCAACGACCGAATACAAACTCTCCACCGCGAAGCGGAGGAGCAGCGTCTCATCCTGCGCGTAAGCCGCGTACAGCGGGCGCGACGCGAGGTCAAGCGGGCCAACGACCGCTTGCGGAAGGCGCTGAGCCGGCAGGTGTGATCAAGGAGGTCCTGCCGCCGGCGCAGGATCTCCTGATCCCCACCTGCATCTGAAGAGCCGGGCGCACCCAGCGCCCGGCTCTTTCCATGCCCAGACTTCTGCGCTCTGTGGGCGAGATGCGGGACATCTGCGTTCTGTCGGGGGAGCGCGGGGTCGCTGTGCTCGATCGGGTGACGTGCGGGATCTTGCGTTCGGCGCGGTGAGCTGTGGGACCTGCGTGCTGCGTTTGGGGAGCAGCGGGACGTCTGTGCCCTGCCGGGTATGTCGCCGGGCCTCTGCGTTCGACCAGTTGAGCTGCGGGACCTCTACGCTGCGTCTGGCGAGTTGCGGGACATCTGCGCTCTGCCGGATGAGCTGCGGTCCGGTCGCTTCGGGGCGCGGCGCAGCCTGCAACCGGGGGGCCTTGGCCTGTCTGTCTCTTCCTGTGATTCGCGATCCGGACCTCGGGTGGCCTTCTTGCGGGGCCAGGGAGCTGGCCTTCCATGCATTTGTCTTCGGTGCCTGGCTCTTTCCGGCATGTCGGACTCGGGTCGGGAAGGGTTCGTGGGGTGGAGGGTGCGGTGTGAGCTGGGTGGCCGTCGGTCCCGGCCGACCATGGGCCGACGTACGATGGCGCATGTGACCAGCAGACCCGCCGAAGCGCAGCACCTGCGTGACCTCGCCCTGCTGCGCCGCGTCCGCGACCGTATCGACCGCGACTACGCCCAGCCGCTCGACGTCGAAGCCCTGGCCCGCGGCGTGAACATGTCAGCCGGCCACCTCAGCCGCGAGTTCCGCCGCGCGTACGGCGAGGCCCCGTACGGCTACCTGATGACCCGCCGCATCGAACGCGCGATGGCGCTCCTGCGCCGCGGCGACATGAGCGTCACCGAGGTCTGCTTCGCGGTTGGCTGTTCCTCGCTGGGCAGCTTCAGCACCCGCTTCACCGAGTTGGTCGGTGTGCCGCCCAGCGTCTATCGTCGCCGCGCGGCGAGCGCGACCGCGGGGATGCCGTCGTGCGTGTCGAAACAGGTGACCAGACCCATCAGGAACCGAGAGACCGCGCTTACCTGACCCCAATTAGCGTGACTTCCATGGACATCACCATCCACTCCAGCTTCCTCCCGCATACCGACCCGGAAGCCTCCCTGGCCTTCTACCGTGACGCCCTCGGCTTCGAGGTACGCAACGACGTCGGCTACAAGGGAATGCGCTGGCTCACGGTGGGCCCCGCCGGCCAGCCGGACACGTCCATCGTCCTGCAACCACCGGTCGCGAACGGCTACGGCATCACCGACGACGAACGCCGCACCATCACCGAAATGATGGCCAAGGGCACCTACGCCGGCGTGAACCTCGCCACCACCGACCTCGACGCCACCTTCGAACGCCTGAAGGCCAGCGGCGCCGAAATCGTCCAGGAGCCGATGGACCAGCCGTACGGCGTCCGCGACTGCGCCGTCCGCGACCCTTCCGGCAACCTGATCCGCATCCAGGAACGCCACCCCTGACCGGCGTCCGGGAACGCCATCCCTGACCCGCGTTCAGGAACGCCCTCTGACCCGCGCTCGGATCCATCGCCCTGGATGCGTCCTTCGGGCCGTCCCTTGACCCGCGTCCGGCCCGATCAGCCGATAGCCAGCGCCTCGCCGTTCGGGTCGTCGGCGAAGCCCGGAACCCAGCGGATCACCTCGTCACGGAAGCGCGCCGTCGTGCCGAGCTGGCAGAGGACCCCGACGCCGGCCGCGTGCACCCGATGGATGAGCACGTACGACGGCGGCAGGTTGAGCTGGCGAACCACGTTCGTCGGGCGGAGGTCGGCGACACTGGCCGCCTGGGCCTGCAGCCACTCCCGGCTGAAGGTGAACTCCTCCACGGCCGTCGGCTCCACGTACGGCGCCAGGAAAGCGCGCAGGGCGTCGGGGTCGATGTCGATGTCCTGACGGATGAAGCCCTCGTCACGGAGACCCGTCATCACGGTCTCCATGTCGCCCTGGTTGAAGATGCGGGTGAGCTGCCCGAAGACCTTCGGATAGCCGCCGGGCAGGCGGTTGACCGCGCCGAAGTCGAGGACGCCCAGCTTGCCGTTGGCCAGCACGCGGAAGTTGCCCGGATGGGGATCGGCGTGCAGCATGCCGACCCGGGCAGGCGAGCAGAACAGGAACCGGACGAACAGCAGCCCCGCCTGATCACGCTCGTCCTTGCTGCCCTCGGTGATCACCCGCGACAGGGGAGTGCCGTCCATCCACTCGCTGACCAGCACCATCTCGTTGGCCGCCACCACATCAGGGACGTGGAAGTCGGGATCGCCGTTGAACTCCAGCGCGAAGGCGTGCTGTGCCTCGGCCTCACGCAGGTAGTCGAGCTCCTCGGCGATGCGCTCGCGCAACTCGGCCAGCAGCGCCTTCATGTCGAGGCCGGGCAGCAGCGCCCCGAACATCTTCCCCAGCCGGGCCAGCTGGGTGAAGTCGCCGAGCAGCGCCTTGCCCGCCCCCGGATACTGGATCTTGACGGCCACCTCGCGCCCGTCGTTCCAGACGGCCTTGTGCACCTGGCCGATCGAGGCGGCGGCCGTGGGCCGGTCGTCGAACGAGAGGAAGTGCTTGCGCCAATCGTCCCCCAGTTGCTCGGCGAGCACCTTGTGGACGGTGGCGACCGGCAGCGGAGGAGCGGCGTCCTGCAGTTTCGTCAAGGTCGCCCGGTAGGGGCCGACGATCTCCGGCGGAAGCGCCGCCTCGAAGATCGACAGTGCCTGCCCGAGCTTCATCGCCCCGCCCTTGAGCTCGCCGAGCACCTTGAAGATCTGTTCGGCGGTGCGCTGCTGTACCTCCTGGGCCACGATTTCTGCTGATTTGCCGCCGATGCGCTTGCCGAGGCCGAGGGCGGCCCGCCCGGCGAACCCGAGCGGAAGGGTGGCCAACTTGGCTGAGCGGGTGACTGCCCGGCGCGGAAGATCGCTCACACTCATGCGCGGAACCTCGCCCGAGATGCCGCTTCCCCCCTTCGTGGTCGTCCCCTGAGCACGTCAGTCGCTGGTAGGTGACACGTCCATTGTTAGCGAATATGGATTGTTTCGCATACAACGACATTGCGGATGACCGCTCCACGACCGTCTTTTCCAGCACCAATCAGGCATTACGTCCATTGTGCCGTTCGTCACAGAGGACGCCCGGCCTTCGAGATGAGCAAGCGCCTGACCGGTCGCCGCGGCGGCGACGAGCGTGGCGAGAGTCGTGTCGCAGGCGATCTCGCCGGGCGGAAAGCCGCCCAGCCTGGCGGTGACGATCGGCCAGGCGGGATCGTGGTCGCGGCGCGTCAGGTCGAGACAGTGCAGGCACGTCGTCTCCCCGGGAATCACCAGTGGGCCGACGGACCCGTGCCCCTCGAAGGCCGACACCAGCAGATGCGGAATGCCGAAGTCGGCCAGCTCGTTGACCAGCACCCCGTCCAAAGGCCCTACAGGCGCGAGGATGGCAAGGTCGGGACGTGCCGTGCCGTCCCCCAGATGCGGAGCTCCGGCCAGGACGTTGGACGACGGAACGACGTCCTGACTCACCTCCGCCGAAGTAGGTGGCACATCAGGAGAGGCCTGCGCGGCGGCGATGCCGGACGGCGTGACGCCTGGCCGCCTGGACTGTGCGGTCGTGCCGCGGGACGGCGTGATGTCCGCCAGCCTGGGTTGTACGGTCGCGCCGCGGGACGGCGTGATGCCCCCTCGCCTGGGTTGTGCGGTCGTGCCGCGGGACGGCGTGATGTCCGCCAGCCTGGGTTGTGCGGTCGTGCCGCCGGACGGCGACGGCGCCCCGCGTGCGCGCCGGCCGGCGACATCGCCAGCGGGTGTCGCGTTCGGGCCCGCATGGCGAGGGGGTGAGGCGTGATCGCGCGGCGGCGGAACGGCCGGCGCGTTCTTCGGCGGGGGAGCAAGCAGCCGCCGGGCGACCGCCGCCGCGCCCTCCTCCCGGGACAGCCCCACCTCGGCCCATGTCAGGCCGCCCGGCGTGATGTCCCCAGGCCGGACCGGCCCGGGATCGATCACGCGGATGTCGCCGACCCCGCCGGCCGCGAGCAAGGCGACGATCTGCGCCCCCACGCGTCCGGCTCCGTAAACCCTGACCTTCGCCTCGCGCCGACGCCGCAGCAGCTCGACGCCGCCCTGGGGACCGTTCGAGGCCAGGTCGAGCGCGTCGAGATCGGGTTTCAGCCGATCCCGCTCGGCGAGGGAGAGCTCCCGGAGCGGCGCCGGGAACGGCCCGGCGTCCTGCAGGGCGCCCCGCGTGGCGAGGTAGTCGAGCAGAGCCTGGGCGCACGGCTCGTCGAGGCCGGCCGCCGCCGCGTCGCGCATCACCCGGCGCAGGTCGCGGGTGCCGTCGAGCCCCTCGATCCACTGACGAACCGATCTTGTCAGGCCGGTCAGCGTGATGGCCCGGAGGGGATGCACGCCGTACTGCAGGGTGTGCTCGTCGCGGAGGATGCGCCGGAGGGCCGGCTTCACACGTGGCCTCATGGCCGGAAGGTTCGCACGTCCGACCAAGATCCCGAGCCGGTTCCGCGCCGCCTGTGGACAACCTCCGACCACGACGCCCACCCTGTGGACAACGTCCCGCAGCGAAGCGCACGCGAGACAGGCCGGAGACCACATCCGCACCTGAGGCGAGCGGGGAACCACCGACGAGAGCCGGGAGCCACCGGGGCAGGCCGGAACCACCGGGGCAAGCCGGGAACCACCGAGGCAAGCCGGAACCACCGAGGCAAGCGGGAACCACCGAGGCAAGCGGGAACCGCATCCGCATCCGCGTCCCGCAGAGCGTTACGCTTCGCCGCATGAGCGAGCTCTTGGTCGACCGCACAGACGACGGAGTAGTCGTCCTCACCCTCAACCGCCCGGAACTGCGCAACGCCATGACCGACACCATGACGGCCGAATGGCGCGAAACCATGACCACCCTGGCCGCCGACCGCGACCTGCGCTGCGTCGTCGTCACCGGAGCGGGCAGCGCGTTCTCCTCGGGCGGTGACCTGTCATGGATCGGCGAGCGCGGCGCCGAGGCCGTGCCGCCGCTGCGCGACCGCATGCTCGCCTTCTACCGCACCTGGCTGATGATCGCCGACCTGGAAGTGCCCACCGTCGCCGCGGTCAACGGCCCCGCCGTCGGCGCGGGCCTGTGCGTCGCCCTGGCCTGCGATCTCGTCTACGCCGCGGACGACGCCAAACTGCTGGCCCCCTTCACCCGGCTGGGGCTGCACCCGGGCATGGCCGCCACCTACCTGCTGCCCAGAAGAGCCGGTACGGCACTGGCCCGCGAGATGCTCCTGACCGGCCGTCTCCTTACGGGTACGGAAGCCGCAGATAAAGGCTTGGTAAATCAATCTTTCCCGAAGAATGACCTTCTCTCCGAGGTTTCGGTCATCGCCAAGAAGATCGCGGAGATGGCTCCAGTCGCCACCCGCCTCACAAAGGTCGCGCTGAACCAAGACCATCAAGACCTGGAAGCCGCTCTGAGGTGGGAATCCTTGGCCCAGCCCGTGACCATGGCATCATCCGACCTGCTGGAGGGCCTGGCGGCGCATCGGGAAAGGCGCATGCCCAAATTCACCGGCTCTTAATCATCTGACCAGCGAAAACAACGTCCACCCTCTGTGGAATTTCGCCAGTCTCGGCTAACGTGCTTATGTGCCCCCCGAGACAGTCGAGGTCCGTCGCAGTTCTCGTCGCCGGCGTACGGTCTCCGCCTACCGCGACGGCGACAAGACGATCGTGCTCCTGCCCGCCTGGCTGAGCGGCGAAGACGCGGATGAATGGGTGAGCCGGATGCTCGACCGGCTGGCCGCCAAGGAAGAACGACGAAGGCCGACCGACGAGGCCCTGCTCGAACGGGCGAGGGAGCTGTCGGTGAAGTACCTCGACGGCCGGCCCGACCCGGTGAGCGTGCGATGGGTCGACAACCAGCAGCATCGCTGGGGCTCCTGCACCCCGGAGAACGGCACCATCAGGATCTCGACCCGGCTCAAGGGCCTGCCCGAGTGGGTCATCAACTACGTCATCATCCATGAGCTCGCGCACCTGATCGTGCCGAGTCATGGCCCGGGGTTCTGGGCGCTGGTAGAACAGTATCCGAAGGCGGAGCGGGCGCGCGGGTTCCTCGAAGGATTCTCCGCGGCGGCCCACACGGCACCGGAGGAGTGTTGACGCGCATTGTCGCCGTCCTGGTACGCGGCCGCATGGCCGAAGCGGCGCCCCCCGGCGTCGATCCACGGCAGTTCCTGGAGGCCGTGGCCGAGGACACCTACGAGATGGTCGCCGGCCTGGAGTTCGTCACCCCGGTTCTGATCACGGCCGTCCCCGGCCTCGACGACATCGTCTGGCCCGGCACGGAGATCGTCACCATCCACGAGGACGAGCCGCTGCGAGCCGTCCTCGGCCGACTGTCCGGCGACCAGGTCGCGGTGATCAACGCCGACGCGCCCGACCTGCCCTCGCTGCTGGTCGGCAAGCTGTTCAGGGAGCTGGGCCGGGCCGAGATCACGATCTGCCCCGCGGCGGACGGCGGCGCGGTGGCGCTGGCCTGCTCGCTGCCGCTGCCGGCCTGGGCCGACCCCGACCTCGACCATCCCGACGTCGTCGCCGTCCTTCGAACTCAGGCCCCGGGCCCGCGCAGGGTCGCCACCATCTCAGCATGGCACCGCCTGCGCACGCTCGACGACGTCGAACGCCTCGACCCGGGTCTCGAAGGCTGGGACAACACCCGCGCCCTGATCGCTGGCCGCTGACCCCGCGTCAGGGCACGGTGAGCTCGGCCAGCACGGCCCGGTGGTCGGTGCCCGGCACGTCGCGCACGCTGACCTCCCTGACGCCAACCCGCTCGTCCACCAGCACGTGGTCGATGGTGATGATCGGCGGCACCCGTTTGTTGGCCGGCCACGTGGGGATCAGCCCCGCGCCCACCTGGTCGGCCGCGTCCTTGTACCCCCGGGCCAGCAGCCTGCGCAGCGAGGCGTGGTCGAGCGAGGCGTTGAAGTCGCCGGCGAGGATCCGCACGGTCTCGCCGCCGGCGGAAGGAAGGCTGGAGAGCGCCTCGTTCCAGTTGACGACGTTAGGGCCGAGCGGCGGGTAGGGGTGGACGTCGACGAACTCGATCGGCTTCCCGCCCGGCAGCGCCACCATGGCGGCGGGCATCTTGTGCCCCACCGGCGGCACCACGCCGTCGAGCGTCTGCAGCGGGTGCCTGGAGTAGAGGCCGCTTCCGCCGGCGTCCCATTCGTCCTCGAGCACGCGGTGGGGCATGAGCTCCTTCAGGCCGGCCGCGTCCATGTCGGCCACGGCGCCGGGGGTCAGCTCCTGCGTGCTCAGCACGTCGGGCCGGAACTCGCGCACCAGGTTCACGATCACCTGCGGGTCGGCCCTGCCGAACAACATGTTGATGGTCATGACCTTGAACGGCCTGCCGGTCGTGGCCTCGGCCGTGCCCAGCGCGCGAGGCAGGACGCTGAACCCGAGCGCGGTCGTGGTGAGCAGCGCGACGGCCGTCGCGGCCCGCCTGCGCCCGACCGCGGCGATCAGGAGGGGGACCAGGGACCCGGCCGCCGCGTACGGCGTCGCCGTCATCAGCTGCGTGGGCAGCGAACCTCGTTCCAGCCCGGCCACCCTGGCCACGGCCCAGGCCGCGAAGGGTGTCACGGCCAGCCAGGTCAGGACGTTGCCGGGCAACTTCCGCGGCTTGCGGGCAGGCGTCACGATCGTGCCGCCAACGGCAGAAGTCTCCACGCGGCCCCCCTTGGAACGATGCGAAGGACTCTAACCCAGCGAACGCGAGCGCGAGCTGAGCGCGGCGCGTCCGCGTGCGGCCAGCCGGCGCGTGGCCTCGTCGGACAGCTCGGGGATCTCGTCGACGGGGAACCAGCGCAGGTCGAGCGACTCGTCGCTCATGACGGCCTCGGCGCCGGGAGGCGCCACGGCCGCGTACTCGACGTCGAGGTGCCAGCTGTACGGCGGATGGCACCAGACCTTGTGCTTGTCCACGGCCAGCGGGCCGGGCAGCAGCTCGAGTCCGGAGATTCCCGACTCCTCGGTGGCCTCGCGCAGCGCCACCGCCTCCAGCGTGGCGTCGAAGTCCTCGCAGTGGCCGCCCATGGGCAACCACTGCCCGGCCTTCGGATGCAGCGTCAGCAGCACCCGGGCGCCGTCGTGGCTGAGCACGGCGGTGGTGGCCGTCAGGTGGCCGGGTGCGCACACGCGCCACATGGCGTCGTCGTACGTCCGCAGGTGGCCGAGGAACTCGGCGCGCAGCGCCTCCTCCTCGGGGGTCGGCGCGGTCCAGGAGGACAGCACCGCCACCGCGTCGTCGTGCAGGGTCACCGGCCGCCGTCCTGGTCGCCGTCCTCGTCGGCGTTCTCGTCGGCGGGCTTGGCCTCCAGCTGGGAGATGTCCCAGGCGGCCTCGCCGCGTACGAACGCGTCGGGGTCGTCGAGGTCCTCGGCCGTCGGCATGAGGTCGGGGTGACCCCACAGGGCGTCGCGCCCGTCGACGCCGCGCTCGGTCTCCAGCGCGCGCCACAGCGCCGCGGCCTCGCGCAGCCGCCGGGGCCGCAGCTCCAGCCCGACCAGCGTGCCGAACGTCAGCTCCGCGGGCCCACCGGTCGCCCGGCGCCTCCGTACGGTCTCGGCCAGCGCGACCGCCGAGGGCAGCTTGCCGTCGGCGGCCCGGTCGACCACCGTGGCCACCCACCCCTCGACCAGGGCGAGCATCGTCTCCAGGCGGGCCAGGGCGGCCTTCTGCCGCTCGGTCTCCTCGGGCTTGAGCAGCGCGCCGCCGCTCAGCGCCTCCTGGATCGCCTCGGGGTTGTTGATGTCGAGCCCGCGGATCTGCTCCTCCAGCGCGGAGGTGTCCACGGTGATGCCCCTGGCGTACTCCTCGACGGCCCCGAGCAGGTGCGAGCGCAACCACGGGACGTGCTGGAACAGCCGGTGGTGCGCGGCCTCGCGCAGCGCCAGATAGAGCCGGATCTCGTCGGCGGGGATCTCGAGGCCCTCGCTGAAGGACGCGATGCCGCCGGGCAGCAGCGCCGCGGTGCCGGACAGCGGCAGGCCGATGTCGGTCGTGCCGATGACCTCGCGCGCCAGCGAGCCGAGCGCCTGGCCGATCTGCTGACCGACCATCATGCCGCCCATCTGCTTGAGCATGCCCATCAGCGGCCCGGCCATCTGCTGGGCCTCGGGCGGCAGCCCGGAGCCGCCGAGCGCGCCGCCCATGGTCTCGACCATGCGTTCGGCAACGGGCTCGCAAAGCTTGCGCCAGACCGGGACCGTGTTCTCGATCCACTCCGACCGGCTCCAGGCCTGCGGGTTGGACACGCCGCTCGGCAGCGTCGTCGCCTCGTTCAGCCACAGGTCGGCCAGGCTCAGCGCCTCGACGATCTGGCGGCGCTCGCCTTCCATGACGCTCGGATCGCCCTGGGCGACCACGGCGTGTCGTGCGATGTTCTTGGCCATGTCCCAGTTGACAGGGCCTGAACCCTGAGGCGCCGACAACATGTCGGCGAACTGGCGCATCGCCTGAGCCATTTGCTCAGGGTTGCCGAACATGGCGAACGGGTTCTCGTTAGGGTCGTTTTCGCGACCTGGCAGGTCAGTCACCGCTCTACCTCGTGCAGGATGGAGGAGTCCACATCCGCCACGTTAGTCGTCCTACGGCGGATCAGTGCAAAGTGAGGACCTGGTGCCTACCTCGAAACGCCCGCGTCAACCCGTCGTCGCCGTCACCGGCGCGGCCTCCGGCATCGGCCGCGAGTTGCTCGTGAGGCTCGCATCCGCCGCGGATTTCCGCAGAGTGGTGGCCATCGACGAGGAGCGCGGCGACGTTCAGGAAGCCACGTGGAGAGTGATCGACGTACGGGATCCGCTCTTGGCGAACCGGATCTCCGACATCGACGTCCTGGTCCATCTGGCCGGTGACTACGCCGTCGACTCCGACCCGGGGGAGCGGCGCGCGTACAACCTCAGAGCCGCGCAGACGGTGCTCACCGCCTGCGCCGCCGCCCGCGTGCGGCGGGTGATCCTGGTCACCAGCGCCATGGTCTACGGCGCCGCGCCCGACAACGAGGTCCCCCTGCCGGAGGACTCCCCGGTGGCCGCCGAGCCCGACACCGGCGTCGTGGGCGACTACCTGGAGATCGAGTCGCTGGTCCGCAGGTCGCTGCGCAGCCACCCGGGCCTCGACGTCACGGTGCTGCGCCCGGCGGCGGTCGTCGGGCCGGGCGTCGACACGGTCATCACCCGGCACTTCGAGTCGCCGCGGCTGCTCACGGTCAAGGGCTGCAACCCCAACTGGCAGTTCTGCCACATCGACGACCTCGTCTCGGCGCTGGAGCTGGCCGCCAAGGGGGCCGTCACCGGCGTGGTGGCCGTGGGCTCCGACGGCTGGCTGGAGCAGGAACAGGTCGAGGAGCTGTCCGGGATCCGGCGGTTCGAGCTGCCGGCGGGGCTCACGTTCGGCACCGCGCAGCGTCTGCACCGGCTCGGCATCACCCCGGCGCCCGCCACCGACCTGCACTATGTCGTCTATCCGTGGGTGGTCGACTGCTCGGCGCTGCGCGAGGCGGGCTGGAAGCCCGCGTGGACCAACGAGGCCGCCTTCCGGCAGCTCCTCGAACTCCGTGAGAACAGGACCACCGTGGTCGGCAGGCGGTTGCCGGTCAAGGAGGCCACGCTCACCGCGGCCGGCGCGACGGTGGCCGTCATCGGCACCGCGGCGATCGTCCGGCAGGTCCGCAAAAAGCGTCGCCAGTAGGAACGTGAGGTTAGGCTCTTTCCGTGGACGTCATCCGGTTGCTCGGCATTCGTGACACCCCGTTGTCCGTGGACGAGGTGCTGGCCGCGGTGGGAGACCACGCGGCGGGCGGCACCGCGATCTTCATCGGCACGGTGCGCGAACAGGACCACGGCAAACCCGTGACCCGGCTCTCCTACTCCGCCCATCCCTCGGCGCCGGACGAGCTGCGCCGGGTCGCCGAGAAGGTCGCG
This sequence comes from Nonomuraea sp. NPDC001831, assembly GCF_042892035.1. Classification (NCBI taxonomy): domain Bacteria; kingdom Bacillati; phylum Actinomycetota; class Actinomycetes; order Streptosporangiales; family Streptosporangiaceae; genus Nonomuraea; species Nonomuraea sp. NPDC001831. The sequence goes on from NZ_JBIATU010000008.1 coordinate 415,823, forward strand.
GCCGACTTCCCCGTCACCGCGATGGCCGCCGTCCACCGGGTCGGCGACCTGGGGCTCGGCGACACGGCGGTGATCGTCGCCGTGGCCGCGCCACACCGCGACGAGGCGTTCAGGGCCTCGCGCAGGCTCATCGACGATCTCAAGGCCGAGGTCCCCATCTGGAAACACCAGGTGTTCGCCGATGGCGAGACCGAGTGGGTCGGCGCCTGCGAATAAGCTCATCACCATGTCACGACGCGTCCTCACCCTGCTGCTCGCGGGGTTCTTCGTGCTCGCGCTGGGCGTCCTGGGCGCGTTCCGGCCGGTCCCGTACGTCGTGCTGAGCCCCGGCCCCACCGAGAACACCATCGGCGAGGTCGACAAGAAGCCGGTAATCTCGATCAGCGGCCGGCAGACCTATCCCACGAGCGGTGCGCTGAGCCTGGTCACGGTGGCCTACCAGGGTGGCCCGGCCGCCCAGATCGACCTGCTGACGGCGTTGCGCGGCTGGCTCGACCCGACCGTCGCGGTGGTCCCGCAGGAGACGATCTTCCCGCCCGGCCGTGACGCGAAGAAGGTCGACGAGGAGAACGCGGTCGAGATGACCAACTCCCAGGACTCCGCCAAGGCCGCCGCGCTCAACGAGCTCAAGATTCACTACGACCGGGTCGTCACGGTGTTGTCCACCGAGAAGGGCAAGCCCGCCGACGGCAAGCTGCAGAAGGGCGACCAGATCAACGCGGTCGACGGCAAACCGGCCACCGACTCGCAGTTCGTCGGGGACACCGTCAAGGCGCACAAGCCAGGCGAGACCGTGACCTTCAACGTGACCAGGGGCGGCCAGAAACTCGACGTGTCGCTGCAGCCGATCGCCAGCAAGGACGGCAAGCCCCTCGTCGGCGTGCTCATGCAGGAGAAGTTCAAGTTCCCCTTCGACGTCGAGATCAACGTGGGCGACGTCGGCGGGCCGAGCGCCGGGCTGATGTTCTCGCTCGGCATACTCGACAAGCTGACCCCCGGCGAGATCACCGGCGGCAAGCGCATCGCCGGCACCGGCACCATCGACACCGAGGGCCAGGTCGGGCCCATCGGCGGCATCGCCCAGAAGATGGTGGGGGCCCGCGACTCCGGCGCGACCATCTTCCTCACCCCCGCGGACAACTGCGCGGAGGCCATGAAGGCCGTGCCCGACGGCTTGCGGCTGGTCAAGGCCGACACGTTGCACGACGCGGTGCTCGCGCTCGACGCGCTGCGCACCGGAAAGGGCAATGTGCCCGCTTGTGAGGCCGGATGAAACTTCCGGCGAGCGCCGTGCGTTAGCCGTACGGCTGGCGCTGCGGTGTAAGTTGCCAGACACGGACCGTTTCTTCATCACGACGAGGGGTTGGCCTTGAGCTTCCGGACCCCAGGGGCCGGCAGGGCGATGCGCTTGCCACGCCGGCCGCGGCTGCTTCTGCCTGTGGCCATCGCGCTGGTCGCGATCGTGGCCCTGTTTTTTCTCTTTTCTGGGATTTATACCGACTACCTGTGGTTTGACACGACCAACTACACGTCGGTCTTCTCCGGGGTGCTGCTGACCGAGATCGTGCTGTTCCTCGTCGGAGCGGTGCTCATGGTCGGCATCACGGGCGGCAACATGCTGCTGGCCTTCCGCACCCGGCCGATGTTCGGCCCCGCCGTGTTCGGCGGCGGCAGCGGGGCCGACCGCTATCGCATGGCGCTCGACCCCCACCGCAAGCTGATCTTCATCGTCGGCATGGGCCTGCTCGCGCTCTTCTCCGGCTCCTCGTTCGCGGGGCAGTGGAAGACGTGGCTGCAGTTCGTGAACGGAGCCTCCTTCGACAAGAAGGACGAGCTGTTCGGCATGGACATCTCGTTCTTCATGTTCGACTACCCGTTCATCAGGATGGTGCTGAACTTCCTGTTCACCGCCGTGATCATCTCGATCGTCCTGGCCACGATCACCCACTACCTCTACGGCGGCTTCCGGCTGCAGTCGCCGGGCGTGCACGCCTCCAGGGCCGCGCGGATCCACCTTTCCGTGCTGCTCGGCGTGTTCGTCCTGCTCAAGGCCGTCGCGTACTACATCGACCGGTTCGGTCTGGTCTTCTCCGACCGCGGCTACGTGCACGGCGCGTCCTACACCGACGTCAACGCGGTGCTCCCGGCCAAGAACATCCTCGCGATCATCGCGTTGATCTGCGCCGCGCTGTTCTTCGCCGGCGTCGTGCGCCCTGGCGGCATGCTGCCCGGCGTCTCGTTCGGCCTGCTCGTGCTCTCGGCCATCCTGATCGGCGGCGTCTACCCGGCGCTGGTCGAGCAGTTCCAGGTCAAGCCCAACCAGCAGGGCAAGGAAGCCGTCTACATCGACCGGAACATCCAAGCCACCAGATCAGCCTACGACGTGCAGAACGCCGAAGTGATCGACTACAACGCCCAGGCCGACCCGACCAAGGTCAGCGCCGGCGGCGACGAGTCGGTGACCGGCGTGCGTCTGCTCGACCCGGCGCTGGTGTCGTCCACGTTCGAGCAGACCCAGCGCATCCGCGGCTTCTACGGCTTCCCCGACCAGCTCGACGTCGACCGCTACCCCGGCAAGGACGGCAAGCTGGTCGACCACGTGGTCGGCGTCCGCGAGCTGCTCGGCCCGCCCGCGCCCCAGAACAACTGGATCAACCGCGCGCTGGTCTACACCCACGGCTACGGCTTCGTCGCCGCGCCGGGCAACGAGGTCGACGCGGGCGGCCTGCCCGCCTACGACAGCAAGGACATGCCGGTCACCGGCGACCTCGCGGCCTCGACCGGGCTCAAGGAGTCGCGCGTCTACTTCGGCGAGAACCCCGGCTCCACCGAGTACGTCATCGCCGGCGGCAACCCCAAGACCCCGCAGGAGCTCGACTACCCGGTCTCCGGCGGCCAGACCGGCCAGCAGAACACCACCTACACCGGCAAGGGCGGCGTGCCGATCGGCTCGGCCCTCAACCGGCTCGTCTACGCCGCCAAGTACGGCGAGATGAACATCCTGCTGTCGGGCGACATCAACGACAACTCCAAGATCCTCTACGTGCGCAACCCGCGGGAGCGGGTGGAGAAGGTCGCGCCGTTCCTGACCCTCGACGGCAACGCCTACCCGGCGATCATCGACGGCCGCATCACCTGGATCATCGACGGGTACACCACGTCCAACGCGTACCCGTACTCGCAGAGCGAGAGCCTCGGCGACATGACCCGCGACCTGGCCACCGACCGCCGAGTGGTCGCCCAGCAGCCGCAGGACGAGATCAACTACATCCGCAACTCGGTCAAGGCCACGGTCGACGCCTACGACGGCACGGTCACGCTCTACGCCTGGGACGGCAACGACCCGGTGCTGAAGACGTGGTCCACCGCCTTCCCCGGCACGATCAAGCCCGCCTCGCAGATGAGCCCCGACCTCCAGGCGCACATCCGCTACCCGGAGGACCTGTTCAAGGTGCAGCGCTACATGTTGTCGCGCTACCACGTCACCAACGCGGCCGCCTTCTACAGCGCCCAGGACTTCTGGAACATCCCCAGCGACCCCTCGCAGGGCAACCAGTCGGTCAAGCAGCCGCCGTACTACCTGACGGCGACGATGCCCGACGAGTCCGAGCCGTCGTTCTCGCTGACCACGACCTTCGTCCCGCGGGAAGGGCCCAACCTGGCGGCCTTCATGGCGGCGGGCTCCACGGTGGGCAAGGACTACGGCAAGCTGCGCATCCTGCGCATGCCGTCCAACACCACGGTCCCCGGTCCCGGTCAGGCCCAGAACAACTTCCAGAACAAGTTCTCGGGCGAGCTGGGCCCCCTCGGCCTCGGCCAGGCCAACGTCAGGTACGGCAACCTGCTGACCCTGCCCTACGCGAACGGCCTGATCTACATCGAGCCGGTCTACGTGCAGACCAAGGCCGGCACCGGCCAGGAGCCGTACCCGATCCTGCGGCGGGTGCTGGTGGCGTTCGGCAACAAGGTCGGCTCGGGTGACACCCTCGACCAGGCGCTGGAGCAGGTCTTCGGCGGCGAGCAGCAACAGCCGAACACCCAGCCCCAGCAGACCACGCCCAACCAGGCGAACACGTCGGCGATGAACACCGCCATCTCCAACGCCCAGAAGGCCTACGAGGACGCCCAGAAGGCCCTCCAGGCCAGCCCCCCGAACTGGGACGAGTACGGCAAGGCCCAGAAGCGACTGGAGGAGGCGCTGAAGCAGATCGAGAGCGCCAACGCCAAGCCGGCGGCGACCCCGTCGCCCTCGGCCTCTCCTTCAGCCTCCCCGTCGGCGACGCCGTCCGCCTCGCCGCCGGCCACGTCCACACCGACGCCGACACCCTCGGGCACACAGGCGGGAGGCACCACCTAGCCCTTTCGGTTTGCGCCCACCCCCCGTCGCCGATAGTCTTGAGGAGCAAGACAGCGACGCGGGGTGGAGCAGTTCGGTAGCTCGCTGGGCTCATAACCCAGAGGTCGCAGGTTCAAATCCTGCCCCCGCTACCAAGATTCGAGGTCCTGGCCGACGGCCAGGACCTCGTTGCTTTTCACGGGCACCGCAGGTCCCATCCGCATTGTCGGTCTCCAGGACCTCGAAACCATCGGGAACCCGGGCTCCCCGTTCTGGAAGCACCCCCTGCCTCCATTTCCGCCAAGCGAAGGTCATCGGCCCATTCGGGCACCATGACGTGCAGGGGCCGGCGCGCCGGGTGACGCCAGGAGGATTCGCCGCCGTGGTGGAGGGGGTTCGAGCAGCGTGAGGCCCGTGATTACGCCACCGACGCGCCCGGACAAAGCCCGGCCGGGTCGAAGGAGTCCGGAAGGGCGGTATAGTTAATAACGACACACCGACGCGGGGTGGAGCAGTTCGGTAGCTCGCTGGGCTCATAACCCAGAGGTCGCAGGTTCAAATCCTGTCCCCGCTACCAAGCCGAAGTCCCCGGTCGCCACACGGCGACCGGGGACTTCGTCGTTTCCGGACCTCGTCCTATCGGGCCTTGTCGAACCGACTCACGTGCTGATTACATGATTACATGACGGAAAAAGACGTCCCGACGATCTACGAGTGGGCGGGCGGGACCGAGGCGTTCGAACGGCTGACCGTGGCGTTCTACCGGACCGTCCTCAAGGACGACCTCATCGGGCCGCTGTTCGCCCACATGGACCCCGAGCACCCCAAATACGTCGCCATGTGGCTCAGCGAGGTCTTCGGCGGCCCTGACCGGTACACCCGCGAACGCGGCGGATATCCCCACATGCTGGCCCACCACCTGGGCCGGGCCATCACCGAACCGCAGCGCCGCCGCTGGGTGAACCTCCTCATGGACGCCGCCGACGAGGTCGGCCTGCCCGACGACCCCGAGTTCAGGGCCGCGTTCGCCGGCTACATCGAATGGGGCACCCGGCTGGCCGTGCACAACTCCCAGCCCGGCGCGACCCCGCCCCCGAAGGCGCCGGTTCCGCACTGGGGCTGGGGAGTCGCCCCGCCATACCAGCCGTAACCTGGAGAAATGGGAAGTACGTCGCGCGGGCGGCTGCGGGTCTACCTGGGCGCGGCGCCCGGCGTCGGCAAGACGTACGCCATGCTCAGCGAGGCGCGACGGGCCAAGGAGCGCGGACGTGACGTGGTCGTGGGCCATGTCGAGACCCACGGCCGTGACCAGGTCGCCCGCCTGCTCGACGGACTGGAGACCGTGCCGGGCCGCACCGTCGTCCACCGCGGCGCCACGTTCACCGAGCTGGACGCCGACGCGGTCATCGCCCGCCGTCCCACGGCCGTGCTGGTCGACGAGCTCGCCCACACCAACACGCCCGGCTCCCGGCACGCCAAACGCTGGCAGGACGTCCAGGACATCCTCGACGCCGGCATCGACGTCGTCTCCACGCTCAACATCCAGCACCTGGAGTCCCTGCGCGACGTGGCCGAGCAGATCACCGGCCTGCCGCAGCGCGAGACCGTCCCCGACGACCTGGTCCGGCGGGCCGACCGGCTCGAACTCGTCGACATGTCACCCGAGGCGCTGCGCCGCCGCCTCGCCCACGGCAACGTCTACCCGCCGGAACGCGTCGACGCCGCCCTCGCCAATTACTTCCGCGTCGGCAACCTGTCCGCTCTGCGGGAGCTTGCCCTGCTCTGGGTGGCGGACCGGGTCGACCGGCAGCTCACCGCGTACCGGGCAGACCATGACATCGCAGGCACCTGGGAAGCCCGCGAACGCGTCGTCGTCGCTCTCACCGGCGGCTCCGAGGGCGACACCCTCGTCCGCCGCGCCGCCCGCATCGCGGCCAGGACCAAGGGCGCCGACCTGCTCGCCGTGCACGTCACCCGGGCCGACGCCCTGTCCACCACGAGCGACCCGGCCAACCTGGTACGCCAGCGCAAACTCGTCGAGGACCTCGGCGGCACCTACCACCAGGTCGTGGGCGACGACATCCCACGCGCGCTGATCGCGTTCGCCGACGGCGTGAACGCCACCCAACTCGTCCTCGGCGCCTCCCGGCGGGGACGGCTCGCGCAACTGCTCACCCGCGGCGTGGGCGTGACGACGGCCACGCTGTCCGGCTCGATCGACGTGCACATGGTCCCGCACGAGGCCGTCCCCCGAGGCTCCGGCCGGCCGCGGCCCGGGGGAGCGCTGACGCCTCGGCGCAAGTCGGCCGGATGGGCGCTGACACTGGCCGCCATGCCGGCGCTCACCGCCGTGATCGCGCCGCTCGACCTGAGCCTGCCCAGCGAGATCCTGCTCTTCCTGCTGCTGGTCGTCGGCGTCGCGCTCGTGGGCGGGATGTGGCCGGCGCTCACGGCGGCGGTGCTCGCGTTCGGGCTGCTCAACTGGTTCTTCACGCCGCCGGTGCACACCCTGACCATCGCCGAGCCCGAGAACGTGTTGTCGCTGGCCATCTTCGTCCTGGTCGCGGTCATGGTGAGCACGGTCGTGGACCTGGCCGCCCGGCGCAGCAGAGAAGCGGCCCGGTCCAGGGCCGACGCCGAGGTCCTGTCCACACTGGCCGGACACGTGCTGCGCGGGGAGTCCGCGCTGGCCTCCCTGCTCGGACGGTTGCGGGAGACATTCGGGCTGACCGCGGTGACCCTGCTCGAAAGGGACGATCCGCCGGGTGACTGGCGCATCGTCGCCACGTCCGGCGGCCCCCCGATCACCACCCCGCCCGTCACCAGCCCGAACCACCCCGGACCGGACGGCGGGAGCGACGTGGTCACCATCGACGACCGGCTGGTGCTCGCGACCCGCGGCCGGCTGCTCGACGCCAGCGACCGCCGCGTCCTGGAGGCGTTCGCCGCCGAGGCAGCCGTCGCCCTGCGCCAGGAACGCCTGCGCGAGGCGGCCGCGCGCGCCGAGCCGCTGGCCGAGGCCGACCGCATGCGCACCGCGCTGCTCGCCGCCGTCGGCCACGACCTGCGCACCCCGCTCGCCTCGGCCATGGCGTCCGTGGAGAGCCTGCGCAACACCGACATCATCTGGTCCGACGACGACCGTGCCGAACTGCTGGCCACCGCCGGCGAGTCGCTGATCAGACTGAACCGGCTCGTGTCGAACCTGCTCGACATGAGCCGCCTCCAGGCCGGCGTGCTGGGCGTCACCTTGCGGCCCGTCGCCGTCGAGGATGTGCTGCCGCGTGCCATCGACGACCTCGGCCCGCTGCGTGACCGGGTCAGCAGTGACGTCCCGGCCGACCTGCCGGAGTTCCAGGCCGATCCGGCGCTGCTCGAACGCGTCCTGGCGAACCTGATGGCCAACGCCGTCCGCTACAGCCCCGAAGGCGAGCCCGTGCTCGTCACCGCGAGCTGGCACGGCGAACGCGTCGAACTGCGCGTCATCGACAGGGGACCAGGAATCCCCACGGAAGCGCATGAAAGGGTGTTCATGCCCTTCCAACGACTCGGCGACCGCGACAACCACACCGGCGTGGGCCTCGGCCTCGCACTCTCGCGCGGCCTCACCGAGGCGATGGGCGGCACGCTGCTCCTTGAGGACACCCCCGGAGGAGGGCTCACCATGACGGTCTCACTGAGGAGGGCCCCTTGACCCGCGTGCTCGTCGTCGACGATGAGCCCCAGATCCTGCGTGCTCTGCGCATCAACCTGGCGGCCAGGCACTACGAGGTCGCGGTCGCCCCCGACGGCGCATCGGCGCTGCGCCAGGCCGCCGACTGGCACCCGGACCTGGTCGTCCTCGACCTCGGCCTGCCCGATCTCGACGGCGTCGAGGTGATCCAGGGCCTGCGCGGCTGGACGAAGGTGCCGATCATCGTCTTGTCGGGGCGTACCGACAGCACGGACAAGGTGGACGCGCTCGACGCCGGAGCCGACGACTACGTCACCAAGCCGTTCGGCATCGACGAGCTGCTGGCCCGCATCCGCGCGGTGACCCGCCGCACGAACCAGCACGAAGAGGAACCCGCGACGGTGCGGCTGGGCGACCACGTGATCGACCTAGCCGGCAAGACGATCTCAGGTGGCGTACGGCTGACGCCGACGGAGTGGCACTTCCTGGAGATCCTGCTTCGCAATCCCGGCAAACTGATCAGCCAGCGGCAGCTGCTGACGGAGGTGTGGGGCGCCGGCTACCTGAAGGAGACGCACTACCTGCGCCAGTACATGGCCCAACTGCGCCGCAAGCTCGAACGCGACCCGGCCCACCCCGTGCACCTGCTGACCGAGCCCGGAATGGGATACCGGTTTCAGCCCTCCTGATCCCTGACCAGGACAACCGCCTTGAGCACGGCCCACCCGAGCAGCAAGGCCCCGAAGAGCACCTGAGCGGCACGCACCCACAGGGAAGACGTCTGATCCGCATAGATCACAACACCGATCCACATCAGACCAAATATCCCGACCAGGATGATTGCCGACCAGTTCAGCCCACGTTGCCACATACGCGCAGTCTTACAGTCGGGTGGCCAAGGCCGGGTATGGCCACAGTCGTCATCCGGTCGAAGCCTGAGCCCCTGGGGGATCAGCCTTGAGCGATCAGCGGCCGGGCCGGCCGGCTCAGCGGGGAAGGGTCCGATGCGCACCGACGCACCGACGCAGGCGCATTCCGCGCATCCGCACGACCGGCGGCTGTTGCGGTGGCTGCTGCCCCTCCTGCATGCAGGCAAGCAGCGTCTCAGCCGTACGGGCGTCGGACAGGATCTGCTGCACGGCGTCCTCGTCCTCGGGCAGCTGACCGCGCTCGGCCAGCTCGCGGGTGAGGAAGGCGAGCGGGTCGGGCGCGTCGACCATGTCCGCGGCCACGGTCGTCCGCGCCGCCGTGAGCAGCCGCAGGTAATGGGTACGCAGGACGGCCTCGCGCACCCGTGCCTGTTCGAGGTCGTCGATCAGGGTCCGGGCGATGCGCAGGAGGTCTCCCGCATGGGTCGCCGGGTCGGCGAGGAAGGCACGGATGTCGTCGAACTCCGAGCGGGTCATGGCGGGCACCTCCGAGAGCGCAGTCTGCTCGTGGCTACCTTCGTACCGAGGGGCGATTGCGGATGACTTGCTGACGGCTTGACTTCAGGTGTCGTGCGGGCGGCGATGACCAAGGTTTGACGATCTTGTGGCGAGGGAAGGACCCTACGATTACCTGTGTGGCGCGAAGTAGGCGCGGGAGACTGCTAGAGTTGCTTCGCGCAGGGCGGCCGAGGGGCTCGCAAGAGCCTCAACAGAAGCCCGGCAAATCCCACTTCCTTCTGGTTCATTCAAGACGGTTCAGAGCGGTCTGAATGAGCTGGTAAGTTAGAGGGGTTGTCCCGGAAGCGGGGCGCGACTTAATTCCAGCAGGTCGAGCAAGTCCGGTCAATTTGACAGAGACTTGAACGGCTGAAA